>JAPWHF010000019.1 GCA_027214125.1 Zoogloeaceae bacterium G21618-S1 | reverse complement strand
GCAAGCTCTTCCTCGCCCAGATGAGCCCGGCCCAACGCCGCCGCCTGCTCGCGCATGTGCCGCTCGAGCGCTTCACCTCAAAAACGCTGACCACGCTCGAGGCGCTCGAAGAGGAGATCGAGACGGTCAAGCGGCAGGGCTATGCGCTGGATGACGAAGAATTCCTGCCCGGCCTGATCTGCGCCGCGGTGCTGGTGCCGCGCAAGAACGGGCGCTCGAACATGGGCATCGCCATTCAGGCGCCGATCATGCGCTTGAACCACGACAAGGTGCTCACGCTCTTGCCCGCGCTCAAGAAAGCCGCCAAGGCCCTGGCCGACATCGAGACCCAGGCAGAGAACGAACTGCAGCACAGCGCCTGAGCGGGGGGAGGTCTCCTGTTTGGGTGAAAACCGACGCCGTGGGCAATGACCCGCGGCGCGCAACCCGACATGGAGAAGCCCGTGACAGACAATGTGATCACCGCGCCGGACAAGCAAGTGTCCGTGCGCAGCGTGTTTGGTATCGATTCCGACCTGATGGTGCCGGCGTTCAGCGAGCGCGACGACCATGTGCCGGAAGTCGACGACGCCTACCGTTTCAACCCCGATGTGACGCTGGCGATCCTGGCCGGCTTCACCCGCGATCGCCGGGTGATGGTGCAAGGCCTGCACGGCACCGGCAAATCCACGCATATCGAGCAGGTCGCCGCGCGGCTCAACTGGCCTTGCGTGCGCGTGAACCTCGACGGCCACATCAGCCGGCTCGATCTGGTTGGCAAGGACACCATCGTCGTGCGCGACGGTCTGCAGGTGACCGAGTTCCAGGAAGGCATCGTGCCCTGGGCGCTGCAGCGCCCGGTGGCGATGATCTTTGACGAATACGATGCCGGTCGCCCGGACGTGATGTTCGTCATCCAGCGCATTCTTGAGCGCGACGGCAAGTTCACTCTGCTCGACCAGAACCGCGTGATTCGCCCGCACCCGTACTTCCGTCTGTTCGCCACTTCCAACACGGTTGGCCTGGGCAATCTGTCGGGCATGTACCACGGCACGCAAGTGCTCAACCATGCGCAGATCGACCGCTGGAACATCGTCGCCACGCTCAACTACCTGCCGCATGACGAAGAGGTCGCCATCGTGCTGGCCCGCGTGCCGGCCAAGAACTACGACAAGGGCCGCAAGCTGATCGCGCAGATGGTGCAGGTGGCCGACCTCACTCGCAAGGGGTTCGCCGCCGGCGATCTGTCCACGCTGATGTCGCCGCGCACGGTGATTACCTGGGCTGAAAATTGCGAGATATTCCGCAATCCGCCGCTGGCCTTCCGCCTGTCCTTCCTCAACAAGTGCGATGAAGCCGAGCGCCCGATCGTGGCCGAGTATTACCAGCGCTGCTTTGGCGAAGAGCTGGACGAGTCGTGGATGCGCGAGGCGCAGTCGTAATGCAAGCGACCGCGCAGCAGCGGGCCAAGCGGCAGCAGAAGGTCGAAGAGCTCTGCGCCGCCACCTTGCGCGCGCTGACCGGCGACGCCCAGCTGCATTACCGGGGGCGGCGCCTGCACCAGGGCGCGCGGCCGCTGCCCATGCATGCGCCGCATCTGCGCATCGATTCGGACCAGGACGCGTTTGAAGACTGCCGCGCCGCGGCCGACGGCATGGCCTTGCGGCTGTTGCATTCCGACCCCGAATTGCACCGCAGCCTCTGCCCGACGGGTGGGGTGCAGCGGCTGGTGTTCGAGTGGCTGGAGCAGTTGCGCGTTGAAACCCATGTGCCGATCGACATGCCCGGCATGGCCGACAACCTGCACCACCGGTTTGAAAACTGGTCGCGCACCTTCTACCGCGAGGGGCTGACCGAAGGGCGCTTCGGCATCTTGCTCTACACCGTGGCGCAGATGAGCTGGTCGCGCCTGATGGCGCGACAGGTGCTCGAAGAGACCGAGGACTACATCGAAGGCACGCGCGTGTCGCTGGTCGGCGTGCTTGGCACGCCGCTGGCCGGCATGCGCCGGCACCGCGAGAATCAGGCGGAGTTCGCCAAGCATGCGCTGGAAGTGGCGCGGGTGGTCGATGAGACCATGCGCTCCGACAGGGCCGACGCCGGTGGCGACGACGCCGAGCGCGACCCCGAGGAAGAAGACGAAGCCAAGAGCCGCTTCGCGCTGCTGCTCGACTTCGACCAGGACGAGGGCGACGGCAACACCATCGCCGCCGCCACCACCGGCGACAGCAAAGTCTTTGAAGACGCCAAGCAGGCCTATCGCGTCTACACCACGCGCTTCGACACCGAGGTGTCGGCCGGCACGCTGGTGCGCAAGGCGCTGCTGCGCGAGTACCGCGAGCGGGTCGACAAGCGCATCACCGAGCAGGGCATCAACCTGCCGCGCCTGGCGCGCATGCTCGGCGCCATCCTGGCTCAGCCGCAGCGCGATGGCTGGCTGTTTGGTCAGGAGGAGGGGCGTATTGACGGCGCCCGCCTGTCGCAGCTCATCAGCTCGCCGGCCGAACGCCGCCTGTTCCGGCAAGACCAGTACAAGCCGCAAGCCGATTGCGTGGTCACCTTCCTGGTCGATTGCTCCGGCTCGATGAAGACGCATGCTGAGCCGGTGGCGATGATGGTCGACCTGCTCATCCGCGCGCTTGAGATGGTCGGTGTCACCACCGAGATGCTCGGCTTCACCACCGGCGGCTGGAACGGCGGCCGGGCGGTCAAGGAATGGATGGCGCATGGCAAGCCGGCGCATCCGGGGCGGCTCAACGAAGTCACTCACATGGTGTTCAAAGAGGCCGACCGCAACTGGCGCCGCGCCCGCATCGACATGATGGCCTTGCTCAAGCCCGACCTGTTTCGCGAAGGCATCGACGGCGAAGCGGTGGACTGGGCCTGCAACCGCCTGCTGGCGCGCAGCGAAGAACGGCGGATCCTGATCGTGATCTCCGATGGCTGCCCCGCCGACAGCGCCACCGGCCGCGCCAACGACGACTTCTACCTCGACAACCACCTCAAGGATGTGGTGGCGCGGCGCGAGGCGCAGGGCGCGGTCGAGATTCTCGGCCTTGGCGTCGGCCTCGACCTGAGCCCCTTCTACCGCCGTTGCCTCGCCACCGACATGAGCCAGGCGCTCGACAACGCGCTGTTTCAGGACATCGTGCAGCTGATTGGCGGACGACACCGGCGCTGACGCGCCACACAACAAAGGACACACACATGGCTCTGAAAAAAATGGTGGTGCAGTTCGGCATGGGGACCTCGATCCGCAGCCGCAACTACACCCAGGCCGGCGCACGCGCGATCCGCGACGCGCTCTGGCACCACTCGCTCAACGTCGCCGACGCTTTCGGCTTCCCCCGCACCGCGATGGTCATCGACGCCGTCGTCGCCGTGCAGCGGCCCGACCTGGTCGACCAAGCCGAGCTGATCAAGGTCTTCCCCTACGGACAAGTGACCGTCCGTGTGGTCGAAGGCGGGCTCGACGTACCCAAGCCCAGCGGCGACAGCATCAGCGTCATCGCCAACGCCGCCATTACCGTCTCCTTCGACATGGAGGCCACCCATGACTGAAAAACGCGTCATTCTCGAAATGGGCACCGGCAACGACCTCTATGGTGAGGACTACACCAAAGCCGCCTGCCGCGCCGTGCAGGACGCATTGCACCACTCATCCATCCTGCTCTTCCGCAGCCTCGACATCGACCACCGTGACATGCGCGTGCAAGTCACCATCGGCGTGCAAGACCCCGGCAAAGTCGACACCGACATCGTCGCCGACACCCTGCCACGCGGCTACGCCGAGGTGAAGGCGGTGAAAGGCGGGCTGAACGTGCACGACCCCGAGCAGGGCACCACGCATGTCATCGCCACAGCGGCGGTCGAGGCGTTTGTGCCCTTGGCTGAGGGGGCGTGGCGGTTGAGCGAGGAGGGGTGATGGCCCAAGGGAGCCGTCCTGTTCGGGCAATCTGCGATTGCGGTGTTTGTCGGCTATCGACCCACACGAGCCATTCATGCGCTCGCGTCGGGCACGGCCGCAATCGAGCACGAAGCAGCCCGACGTAAACGCGTTCCCAACACATATTGCTGACGAGATTCGTTGGGTTACCTTGCTGTATGCTTTCGGCGTGAAATAGACGAAAAGAAGGTACATAAGATACAACATGGCCGAGCTGAATCTGGTCGATCTTGCCGACCACTACTTTGTAAGTGACCTCCCCGGTAGCACTATCCCCGCCAGCCGTTTGCGCGAGATCTTGGACAAACTTCAAGCAGGTCGTCCGCTCACAACTCATGGGTTCAACTACCTGCGGCAGCTAGGCCTCACGGCGCTTGGGCAACTCGCCCGTGGCGAGATCACGTATGCGGCGTTCCGCGAAACTGCAGCGGCTGAACAGACCAAACGTGAGCAGGTCGTCGAAGCCGAGAGGCAGGCCAAACACGCAGCCATGCTGGCCAGGGAGGCCGAACAGAAGGCGCGTGAGGCGGAGTATTGGGCGCAGCAGGAGGCAGCGCGCCTAGCACGGGAGAGCGATCCCAAATACATTGCAAGGATGAAGAACCGGGCGCTCCGAGTCCGCTACGGAATCGAGGTCTTCGTCGAGCAGGAACACTTTCCCCGGCTGATGAATATCCTTCGTCGCTTCGATGATGGCAGCCGCCTCTCAGACGACGACGTACTATGGATGACGACCGAGGGGAAGGGTTATTACTCCGAGATTCTCCAGACGGCCTTCCACGAACGTGAGGCCGAGTTCTACACCAACGAATATCGGCGGACATCTGACCCGTGGAACGCGGTCAACGCCAGCGGGCACTTCCGCAAGTGCGAGCAGGCCAGAAAGGCTCACGACTTACTAACGTCGATTCCTTCAGAACGACAGAAAGCACCCAAGTTGAGGTCGGCCATTGCTACCACCCACGGTGGAGTTATGCGCGATCTGAAGCGCCTCGATGATGCCTTGAGGCTCGGCAATCAAGCCCACGCGCTTTCGCCGAAAGACTTTCGCCCCTGCACCCTACTCGGTGCGGTTAACTTCGAGCTAGGGCACTACGATATTGCTCGAGACTGGTATGCCAAAGCTATCGAGCGCGGCGCAACCGAGCGCTCGATTGACTACGATCTACGCGGCATCTTCCTTCGTGCGGAATCGGCAAGACGCGAGGAAATCAAGGCATTCCTGCTGCGCGAGGACCCGGCGCGCTACCGTTGGGTCAACAACCTGGACGGCAGCGAGCCACGGTCGACGGGAAAACGAGCAGGCAAGCCCAAATAATCGGACGGCACGGTTCCCGGCGGCAAATGCACGTGCATAGGCCTCGGCTGGCGTGGTTGGTGGAAAGCAGGTTAGAGCAGCCGTTCAAACAATCGGCGCCGAGACGGTACGAACGGCTGGTGATGGCCGACAACGGCCGCTTGCCGACTCCCCCGGTCGCTGGTGGCGGCGCGCGGCGCCGCAGAGCGCTTTGGCGCACAATGGCGTTCTGGATGCGGCGCCCATCCGCGGTGGCTGCAATTGCGTCGCCGACGTTCGGTGGCATGACGCTGTGTTGGCCAGGAGATGTGCGTGAGTACGGATTCCCAACCTCAGCGCGAGCGCATTCCCCGCGCCATCTGGGCGCTGGGTTTCGTCAGCTTGCTGATGGATGTGTCCTCCGAGCTGATCCATAGCCTGCTGCCGGTGTTCCTGTTTACCTCGCTCGGGGTGAGCGCCTTTGCCATCGGTTTGCTCGAAGGCGCGGCCGAGGCGACGGCCTTGATCGTCAAGGTGTTTTCGGGCGCGCTGTCGGACTGGTGGGGCAGGCGCAAGCCGCTGGCGGTGCTGGGCTACGGGCTGGGGGCGGCGTCCAAGCCGCTGTTCGCGATGGCGGGTGGCCTGGGGCTGGTGGTGGCGGCGCGGTTGATCGACCGGGTGGGCAAGGGCATTCGCGGGGCGCCGCGCGATGCGCTGGTGGCCGATATCACGCCGGCGGAGATTCGCGGCGCGGCCTTCGGGCTGCGCCAGGCGCTCGACACCGTCGGTGCTTTTCTCGGCCCGCTGGCGGCGATGGGGCTGATGCTGGCGTGGGCGGATGACTTTCGTGCGGTGTTCTGGGTGGCGTCGATTCCGGCCTTTCTGGCTGTGGCGCTCCTCGTGGTTGGCGTCAGGGAGCCGGCGCGGCCAGCGGCGCCGTGGCGGAGCAACCCGATCTCGCGTGAGCGCCTGCGGCCGCTGTCCGGCGATTATTGGTGGGTGGTCGGGATCGGCGCCATCGTGGCGCTGGCCCGCTTCTCCGAGGCCTTTCTGGTGTTGCGTGTGCAGCAAGGCGGCTTGCCACTGGCTTTTGCGCCGATGGTGTTGATCGTGATGAATGTGGTGTATGCGGCCACCGCTTTTCCCTTCGGCCGGTTGTCTGATCGCATGCCCCACGGCCTGTTGCTGGCGTGGGGGTTGCTGGTGCTGGTGGCGGCCGATGCCGCGCTGGCGTGGGACGGGCATGCGGCGGTCGCCTGGTTGGGCGTGATGCTGTGGGGCCTGCACATGGCCATGACGCAGGGCCTGCTGGCGGCGATGGTGGCCGATGCGGCGCCGGCCGATCTGCGCGGCACGGCCTACGGCATGTTCAACCTGGCCAGCGGGGTGATGATGCTCGCCGGCAGTGCGCTGGCCGGGTTGCTGTGGGATCGTCTTGGCGCCGCCAGCCCGTTCTTCACCGGCGGGGTGTTCAGCGCGCTGGCCTGCTTGCTCGTGCTGGCGCGGCGGCCGGCGGCTGACGGCTGACGGCTGACGGGCCGACGCAGGGCCCATTCGCCGCCTTTGATGAATCCGCCGGGCCGCCGGCGTCAGTGGGCCGGCATCGAGATCGGTTCGCCGGCGTTCTTCAGCAGGACGACCAGGAACCGCGCCGGCTCGGTGCGGCTGGCGTTGCGCGAGACGGTGTGGATATCGTCCGGGCCTTCGTGGAAGGTCTGGCCCGGGCCGAGCGTGACGGTTTTGCCGCCGCGCACACCCATCACGATCGAGCCTTCGAGTACATACACGAAGGCGTGCGCGTTGTGGCGATGCACGGGGCTTTCTCCGCCCGGGGGGTACTCGACCGTGATGACCACGCCGTTCTTGCCGGGGTAGTCGGGCAGCGCCTGGGTCATCAGGGGGGTCACCTGCGCCGGTGGCGGCGTCGGTTGTGCGCTGGTGGCACCGGCGGCCAGCAGCAACAGCGTGGCGAGGATCTTGAATCTGGACATGACGTGCTCCTTGTGGCGGTTCAGGACAGACCGGACCGGTCGAGGCCGAAGGCCTTGTCGGACGAGCCGGGGACGACCTGGAAGCCAACGCTGGCGCGGTTCCAGGCGTTGATCGACATCACCAGGAAGCTCAGGTCGGACACTTCCTTTTCGGACAGCTGCTCGCGCACGCGCGCATAGATGTCGTCGGGCACGCCCTCGGCGGGGAGCCGGGTCAGGCTTTCGGCCCACGCCAGGGCGGCGCGTTCGCGCGCGCTGAACAGCGGCGATTCGCGCCAGACGGCGAGGTGGTGCAGCCGCAGCGGACGCTCGCCATGCATCGTCGCTTCCTTGACATGCATGTCGACGCAGAACGCGCAACCGTTGAGCTGTGAGGCCCGGATATCCACCAGATGGCGGATGGACGGCTCGATGGTGGTCTCGTTGAGCGCCATGCTGAAGGCGAGCAGTTTCTTGAAGAGCTCGGGGGACTGCTTCTGGTAGTCGATGCGCTGGGTCATGATGATTCCTTTCTGTTGGGGGGATGGGGTCGGGGGGGCGGGCTCAGGCGTTCGCCAGTGAGCGGCCGAGCCAGTGGTGGAGGCGGGTCGGGCCGGTGCGTGCGCCGGGGGCAGCCACCAGCGAGCGGTCGTCCAGTTCGCTGCCGAAATAGCGCGCATGAACGTCGGCGACGACCTCGCGGGTGTCTCCGCGCGTGGCGAGCACCTCGCGCGCCAGTGCGTCGAGCGGGAAGCGCTCCGGGCCGCCCACTTCGACGATGCCATTGACCGGCGCGCCGACCGCAAGCTCGGCCAGTACCGCCGACACGTCGTCCGCGGCGATGGGCTGGATCAGGGCCGGCGAGAGGCGGATCGTGCCGTCGGCGTCGGCACCCGCGTCGGCAATGCCGCCGATGAACTCGAAGAATTGCGTCGCGCGCAGCAGGGTGTAGGGCCTGCGCGAGGCGCGGATCAGCTTCTCCTGGGCGACCTTGGCGCGGAAGTAGCCGTTGTCGGGCAGGCGGTCGGTGCCGACGATGGACAGTGCCACATGGTGTTTGACGCCAGCGGCCGCTTCGGCTGCCAGCAGGTTGCGGGTCGAGGTTTCGAAGAAGCTCAGCACCGCCCGGTCTTCGAACGAGGGCGAGTTGCTCACGTCGACCACCACCTGGGCGCCGGTCAGTGCTTCGGCCAGCCCCTGACCGGTGAGGGTGTTGACGCCCGTGTCGGGGGAGGCCGCCACGGTTTCATGCCCCTGCTGACGCAGTCTGCTTACAATGTTGGAGCCGATAAGGCCGGTGCCGCCGATCACGACGATTTTCATGGTCTTCTCCTTGGTTGGGGTCGATCACGCCACTGCGGTGATCGATGGCTGTAGTGTGCGCGGCGTGCCGGACCTGGACTTTGTCGACACCTTGAGTTTTCCTTGGATTTGGCTTGCCGGTCTGTCCGGGCCGGCACTGAGTGAATGAGTCCCGAATGTTTCTCGTGTTTGACGACTGCGTGCTCGACCTGGACCGGCGGGAACTGTCCCGCGCGTCGCAAAGCGTGGCGATGGCGCCCAAGGTCTTCGACCTGCTGGTCTATCTGGCCGAGCACGGCGAGCGCGTCGTCAGCCGGGACGACTTGATCGATACCGTCTGGGCGGGCCGGATCGTCTCGGAGTCCACCCTGGCCAGCCACGTCAATGCGGTGCGCAAGGCGGTCGGCGACGATGGTCGCCAGCAGCGCGTGATTCGCACCGTTGCACGTCGAGGCTTCCGTTTCGTGGCCGAGGTGCGCAAAACCGACGCGCTGGCGGAGGGTGGCCCGACCGACGCCGGCCGATCCGACGACGCCCCTGCGCTCGCACCAGCTCTGCCGGCCAAGCCGTCGATTGCCGTCCTGCCGTTTGTGAACCTGAGCGGTGACGCCGAGCAGGACTACCTGGCCGATGGCGTGGTCGAGGACATCATCGCCGCCCTGTCGCAATACCGCTGGCTGTTCGTCGTCGCGCGCAATTCGAGCTTCACCTACAAGGGCCGGGCCGTCGACATCAAGCAGGCCGGCCGCGAACTGGGCGTTCGCTACCTGCTGGAGGGCAGCTGGCGCACGGCGGATACCCGCGTGCGCATCACCTGCCAGCTGATCGACGCCACGACCGGGGCGAATCACTGGGCCGGCCGCTTCGAGGGCGTGCTGGGCGACATCTTCGCGCTGCAGGACGAGATCACCGAGGCCGTGGTCGGGGCGATCGCCCCGCAGCTCGAGCGTGCGGAGATCGAGCGCGCAAGGCACAAGCCGACCGGCAGCCTCGACGCCTATGACTACTATCTGCGCGGCATGGCCCGGCTGCATCAGGGCGCCCGCGAGGCCATCGACCAGGCGCTGCCGCCTTTCCACCAGGCGATGGCGTCCGACCCGGAGTTCGCCTCGGCCTGTGCGATGGCCGCCTGGTGCCATTGCTGGCGCAAGATCAACGGCTGGATGAGCGATCGCCCGCGGGAGGTGGCCGAAGGTATCCGGCTGGCGCGTCGGGCGGTCGAGCTGGGCCGGGACGATGCGGTCGCGCTTACCCGATGCGGGCATGCGCTGGGCCACCTGGCCGGCGACGTCGCCGGCGGCATTTCCCTGGTGGACCGGGCGCTGATGCTCAACCCCAACCTCGCCGCGGCATGGTTTCTCGGCGCCTTCCTCCGGCTCTGGCAAGGCGAGACGGAAGAAGCCCTTGCGTCCTTCACCCATGCGATGCGCCTGAGCCCCCTCGATCCGGAGTTATACCGGATGCAGGCCGGCACCGCGGCCGCGCATCTGTTCCTGGGGCACTTCGACACAGCGGCGGCGTGGGCGGAGAAGGCGCAGCGCGAACTGCCCAGCCTGTTGCTGGCGGCGGCCATCCTGGCGGCCAGCCATGCACTGGCCGGGCGAATCGACGAGGCGCGGCGTGCGCTGGAAACGGTGCGCCGGCTCGACCCCGCGCTGCGCCAGTCCACGCTCACGGAATGGCTGCCGCTGCGTCGGCCGGAGAACGTCGCTACCTTGCGAGAAGGCCTGTGCCGCGCCGGCTTGCCGGGGTGAGGTGTGTGGGTCCCCGCGCGGTCTTCGCCGCTGCCGCCGCATGGCCTGCCGCCCACCGAACTGCTAACGTGCCGTGCTGACCCCGTAGCGAGCCCCCCCATGTCCGACACCGAACACTTCTACGAACCGCGCCACGGCCATGGCCTGCCGCACGACCCCTTCAACGCCATCGTCGGCCCGCGTCCTATTGGCTGGATCTCGTCGCGCAGCGCCGACGGCGTGCTCAACCTGGCGCCCTACAGCTTCTTCAACGCCTTCAACTACACGCCGCCGATCATTGGCTTCGCCTCCACCGGCTACAAGGACACGGTGCGCAACATTGAGCAGACCGGCGAGTTCGCCTGGAACCTGGCCACGCGCGAGCTGGCCGAGGCGATGAACCGCAGCTGCGCCGCGGTGCCGCCCGAGGTGGACGAGTTTGCGCTGGCCGGGCTCACGTCGGTGGCCTCGCGCCTGATCGACGTGCCGCGTGTGGCGCAGAGCCCGGTGAGCTTCGAGTGTCGCCGCACGCAGATCCTCCAGCTGCAGAGTGCCGCCGGCGAGACGGTGCCGACCTGGCTGGTGCTGGGCGAGGTGGTGGCGGTGCACATCGACCGCGCGCTGCTCAAAGACGGCATCTACGATACTGCGAATGCGGGCCACATTCTGCGTGGCGGGGGGGCGGGGGACTACTTCACTGTCGGGCCGGCGCAGCTGTTCCGCATGAAGCGGCCGGGCTGAGACATGCGATCCGCCCTGACGGCGCATGTCGTACTGGCATCTACCACACCGGTGATCTAGTAGTAGAAGCAGGCGCCCGGCGCGCGCGGGCGCCGGCCTGATCGAGCCCATGACCATCGACCTCTGCGGCCCCTGGCCGTGCCCTCGACAGCGGTGGCGGACGCCCTGTCCGTGGCCGGATGACATGAGGAGAGCGACATGAAGCGTTGGCGATGGGGCCTCGGTGCGCTGTGCCTGGGCCTGGTGTTTGGGGGCGAGGTGGCAGTGGCGGCGGTGCCGCGGGTGGATCTGGGCATGGCGCAGAGCCAGTCGATGTGTGACGGAAAGGCGACCTATAAGTACGTGATTACCTGGAAGGCGCGTGGCACGGGACGCCAGTACCAGATCAATTCCGGCAACCAGTGCCGGCTGGCGGGCCAGGTGTGCGGCATCAGCAGCAAGACCTGCTACGCCCAGTGCAGCGCCGGCGGCGATTGTCGCGCCGAGGTGGCGGGCTGCCTGATCGGCCGCGGTTCGCCGTGGATCCAGGCCTACGGGATGGACGGCTCGGGCTATCAGCGCATCACCGCGCCGGCGCCGGGAAAGTGCCAGTGAGGTGACGCCGGGTGCGCGATGTGCAGCCCCCGGCGCCAGGGCTTACTGGCTGGCCGGGTGGCCTTGCTGGGCGAGCAGTCCGGCGACATCGGCCACGCTGAGCGTGGCGACGGTGTGGCCATCCGCATCGAGTACATCGAAGAGCACGCCGTCGGTACTGCCGCGGGTGCTGTAGAGCACCAGTGCGCCGCCGGGGCCGCCGCCTTCGCTGTGCGGGTCGGCATCGGCGGCGGTGATGCTGTGCCGGCCGGTCGGGCGGGTGTCGATCAGGGCGCCGTCGGGGGCGTAGAGGCGGTGCTCACCCTGCAGCACCAGGGTATGGGTTTCGGAACGGTGGCGGTGCAGGAAAATGGGCGCGTCGGAGTCGTAGCGGATGATGAAGTCGGTGATCTGGCGCGCTTCGTCAACGGCCAGGATGGTGTAGTGGAAGTGCGGAAAATCGCCGAGGCGGTGCCACACGAAGGCGGCGTCCAGGGGGCTGGGGGTGGTCATGACGGTCTCCGGTCAGGGGTGGTTGGACGGGGTGGGAATCCACGCGGGGTCGGCATAAACGCTGCCGTCTTCGCGACGCCAGGCGTAGTGCACGCCATGGGCGAGGAAGTTGCGCGCGTCGCGGTCGCCGGCTGCGGCGGCGGTGTTGAACAGGCGCAGGGCGGCGTCGCGATCGGGCGCGGTGCCCACGCCGAAATACAGCGCGGTGGCGTACTGGACGCGGGCGCCGTCGCTGTAGCCGGGGGTGTGACTGGCGACGGCCTGGCGCAGGTAGTCGGTCATGCGTTCGGGGCGGCGCGGCACGCCGAGGCCGCTTTCGAAGAACTGCGCCAGCCGCACCAGGCCGCCGGCATGCCCTTCGCGCACGCAGGCGGCGAGGATTACCAGCGCCGACTCGTAGTCGCCGCATTTTTCGAGTTCGAACAGCGCCGACGAGAAGTGGCCGGTGCCGAAGCTGCAACTGGCCTTGCCGGTGTAGGTGTCGGCGTCCGGGCCGTTGGCGGCAGGCTCCGGCCCCTGGCACAGGTGGTTGGGCCGCGGCAGGCGCGGGGCGGCGTCGGCGACGCGCTGCATCCAGCGGCCGGCTGCGGCGCGGTGAGTATTTTGTGCGTTCGGCACGCGCCAGCTCAGGTGGGTGCCGCCGGTGGCTGCGTCCCAATCCACGCTGACGTCGACTACGCCCGCCTCGGGCAGGTGGAGCCGGCCTTCGAAGCGGTTGAGGTCGAGCTGCGCGCGCTCGCGCAGCTGGTCGTTGTCGAGCTGGCCGAGCAGGGCGCGCCAGGCACGTTCGGGGGCGACGGCGATCGGCAAGGTGTCGGCGGCGGCAGGGGCGGCCAGCAGGGCCGCCAGCAGCAGGGCAGGGAGATGTGTCATCGGGGAGCCTCGTTTGGGGGGGAAGTGGTTTCGGGGACGTACACCATCGCGCCGTCGGGCAGGCGGTAGGCGATGCCGGCGCGCACGCCCTGGCCGATGCCGGCGGTGCCGTCGGCGCGGTAGCGTTCGATGCGCTCGCCGTCCTTGACCACCAGCTCCATGTCGGCGGTGCCGGGATTGCGGATCAGGGTCAGCGCCTCGGCGCCGTAGGGCGACAGCGGGCTGTTGGCGATGGACAGCAGCAGCGCAGCGATGAGCACCAGGAACACGTCGATCAGATTGACCACCGACAGGATCGGGTCTTCGTCATGCGCGTCGTCGCGCAGCGGCGGGCGCATCAGGCCACCTTCGCGCGCTGCGCGGCCACGGCGTCCAGGTCACGCACATACCAGCGCCGCCGCCAGGTGAGCACGGTGTAGGTGATCGCGGCGGCGATCAGCGCCAGGATGACCGCCGAGAAGGCCACCGCCAGCGCCTGCGAGACGTCGGCCAGTTGCCCGTCGCCGAGCGCGCGCAGCGCCGGCCCCATCGGAATCATGGTGGCGACCAGGCCGAGCATGGGGGCGATGCGGGTGGCGAGGCGGGCCAGCTCCAGGCGCTCGTGGGCGATGCGTTCGAGCGCGGTGGCGTCCAGCTCGGGGCGGGCCCGGGCCAGCGCCAGCAACTCGAAGCCTGCGGGGTGGCCGCCGCGGCGCTGACGGGCTTGCCAGGCGAGGGCGCCGAGGGCGACAAAGGCGTAGGCGAACAGCGCGGCGATGGCGATCAGCACCGGCGCCAGGAACAACTGGCCGAGGCTGTACATGGCGGTGTCGAGGGTGGCGATCATGTCAGTGGGCGCCCTGTTGTCCGTCGCGGGCGCGGGCCGCGGCACCCGCGGCGAGCAGCGCCGCCAGAACGGCGATCAGGCCGAGGGCCGGCGTGGGGACGGGCGCGGAGGCCGGGGCAACGGGGGCCAGCCGTGGCCCGACGCTGTCGCGGGCGGCGCGCTGGGCGGCGACGGAGCGGCCGCGCTGGTCGCGGTCGGCGGTGTGGGTGCCGCTGTCGAGAAAGGCCTGGGCGTCGGCGTCGCCTTCGGCGGCCGCCTCGCGAAACCAGCGCTCGGCCGCGGCCTCGTCGCGTTCGACGCCGCGCCCGAGGTAGAGCGCGGTGGCGTAGTGCAGCTTGCCGAGCGTGGCGTATTCGCGGTCGTCGCTGTGGGCGGCGCGGCGCATCAGCTCGGTGGCGGCGGCGCTGTCCTGCGCGATGCCGCTGCCGTCTTCGAGCAGCAGGGCTTTCCAGATCATCGCGCCGGCGTAGCCGGCGGCGATGCAGCGGTCGAAGATGGTGTGGGCGATGGCGTGGTTGCCGCATTTCTCTGCCCAGTAGCCGTAGGCGCACATGGTCGAGCTGGCTTCTTGCTGCGACCAGTAGGCGATCGACAGGTCACTTTGTGCGGCGTCGGGCGCGTCGGGCGGGCCGCCGCAGCTGGTGGGCGGGACGACCGCCGCAGCAGGTGTGGCGAGGACGAGTGCGATGACGAGGAGGACGGCGTTGCGGGGCGGCATGGGGCGCTCCGGGGATGGCAGTGTGGCCATCGTGAGCGTCGCGGCCCGCGAGAAAAAGGGGCAAACCGGGGGGCGGGCAGATTGCCCGGGGGGTGTCGGGTGCTTCACCCGCCCGGCGACGCGGGCGCGGGGTTCAGCCGCGTCCGAGACCGTGTTCGGTGGCCAGGCGGGCGAGCTCGATATCGCTTCGGGCGCCGAGCTTGCGCTTGATCTGGTAGTGGGTGTTCTGCACGGTTTTGGGGCTGATGTGCAGGCGTTCGCCAATGCGTGCGTGATCGTCACCGTCGAGCAGCAGGCGCAGGACCTCGAACTCGCGTGGCGACAGGGCGTGCAGCGGGCCGGGCGTGTCGTCGAGCAGGCTCATTGCCAGCTCCGGGGCGATGTCGGGGCTCAGCGTCCGCTCGCCGCCGGCGACGCGATACACCCCCTGCACCAGCACCGATGGCTCACTGCTCTTGGTGACATAGCCGAGCGCGCCGGCCTTGAGCGCCTGAGCGGCAAACAAGGGGTCGCGGTGCATGCTGAAGGCGAGGATGCGCAGCGCCGGGTCGCGCTGGCGCAGTCGCCCGATCAGCTCGATGCCGCCCATGTCGGGCAGGGCGAGGTCGAGCACGACGAGGTCGGGGGCGTGTTCGCGCACGGCGCTCAGCGCGCTGGCGGCGGTGCCGGCTTCGGCCACGATGCGCAGGTCGCCGCGCCGTTCGAGCAGGCGGCGGTAGCCCTCGCGGACCACGGCGTGGTCATCGACCAGCAGCAGGCGGATGCTCATCGGCGAGGTCTCCATGGGTCAGTGCCGAGGGCGGGAACCCGGCGTGCAGCGTCATGCCACAGGGCTGGCGCGGGGTGAGCGAAAAGTGGCCGCCGAGGGCCTCGACGCGTTCGGTCATGCCAAGCACGCCGAGGCCGCTGCCGCGGGTGTCCTGCGCGCCGCTGGTGCCGTCGTCTTCAACGGTGAGCGCCATGCCGTGGGCGTCGCGTTCGAGCGCGAGGCGGATCTGGCGCGGCGCACCGTGGCGCAAGGCGTTGCTCAGCCCTTCCTGGGCAATGCGGTAGAGGCTGACGGTGAGCGCGTCGGGGAGGCGGTCGATGTCGTCGGCCAGGTGCAGGTCGATGCGGCAGGCCGGGTGGTGGCGCCGGGCGGTGTCGGCCAGTTGGGTCAGGCTGGCGCGCAGGCCGAATTCTTCCAGCCCGACCGGTCGTAACTGGTGGAGGATGCGCTGCAGGTTGTCCATCATCGTGGCAGTGCTGCGGGCGATGGCGTCAATGGCGGCGTTGCGTTCGGCCGGCGGGGCGTCGATGGCGCAGGCGGCTTCGGCGCGGATCGAGGCCAGCGACTGGCCGAACTCGTCGTGCAGCTCGCGCGCCAGCCGGCGGCGCTCCTGCTCGCGCACGGTGAGCAGGCGCTGGGCGAGCTGGCGCTGGCGGCGGTCGGTGCGCTGCAGGCGTTCGGCGAGGTGGTCGAAGCCTTCGGCGATGCGGCGCAGCTCGACCAGCGCCGGGCGCGGCATGCGGGCGGTGAGGTCTCCGCGTTCGAGGCGGCGGAGGGTGTCGAGCACCCGATCGGTCGGGCGCAGCGCGCGGCGCACTGGCAGGTAGATCAGCAGGTTGAGCAGCAGCACGCCGGCGCTGATGGCCAGCACCAGGCGCAGCTGTTGCCACAGGGCGGCCGCTTCGCTGTCGAGGTCGGGGGTGACGGTGACATGGCCGACGGTGATGCCGGGGTACTGGCGGATCGGCCCGGCATGGCGCGCCGCGTCGCCCAGTTGCCAGGCCAGGAGCGCGCGCACCGCCGCGGGTGCCGCGTCGGATGCGTCCGGGTAGCAGCGCTGGCGCGACTGGTTGGCGTAGAAGGTGTGCACCTCGATGCACAGCCTGAGCAGCCGGCCCAGGGCGTCGGGCAGGGCGAGGTCCAGGCTGTCGGCGCTGCGGTCGAAACCGTCGCGCGGGGCGTCCAGCTCGCGGCCGATGAGCTGCTCGACGGTGGGGCCGCTGAGCCGCACATGGTCGTGGATGCGTCGCGCCGCGTGGTCGACGACGAAGGCCGATGCGCCCAGGCCAATGAGGCAGGCGAACAGGGTGACCCGTAGCGCCAGGTGTCGCTTGAGATCAAAACCCGGCGGATGAGCAGGGGCTGGGGGCATGGGGGGGCTGCATGCGGGCGATGGCGCTCAGTGTACTGCGCCGTGAGGCGCGGGGTGCGGTGTGGGCCGTGCGCCGGGCAAATTGCCCGACCTCATCCGGTGCGCCGGGCGCCGTTGGTGGCGAACCATTCGATCATGCGTAGCGAATGGGTATAACCGTGGTGGATCTGCGCCGCGTCATAGCGGTGCACGCTGCCGGCCGGGCAGGCGAGGCGGGCGAGGCAGGTGTTGGCGCAGCGCGAGCCGCTCTGGCGGCGGTAGCCGATGCAGGCGTCGAGGGCGAAGTTACCGTCGGCCATGGCGCCGGCGGGGCAGGCGGCGATGCAGGGGGTGTCGGCGCAACGGGTGCAGGGCGAGGGGGTGGCCGGCGCGGTGGTGGGTGGCAGGTCGGTGTCGGCCAGCAGCGCGACGCGGTAGGCAAACCAGGTGCCCCGCTCGGCGTGGATGCCGATCTTGAACGGGCTGGGGTGGTGCCAGCCAGCGAGTTGGCCGAGCGCTTGCAGGTCGACCGGCGCGTTGCCCGGGTAGAGCCGGTGCATTCGGTGGCCGGGGCTGTGCTGTGCAAACCAGCGTTCGACCGTGCGGATGCTGAAGTCGTCGATGGGGTGGTCTGCGGCGAGGCCGTCCGCGCAGACCGATCGCCATAGGGTCGGCCCGGCATTGCCGATGAGGATGAGCTGGCGATAGCGGTGCGCGCCGTCGAAGGCGCGTGCCAGCCGATCTCGTGCCTGGGTGGGCAAGGCATTGAGATCGAACACTGCCTGCAAGTTGAGGCCGACCCGGTCAAGAGCGCCGAAATCGGTGCTCATGGCGTCGGGTCAATCAGGGTCAGCGCCTGCTCAAGGGCGGCATCGTCGTCCGGGCGGACCAGGCGAGCGACCTCCTGGCCGTTTTCAAGAAAAACCAGCGTGGGCCACAGTTTGACGCCAAAGCTGCGCCCAAGGCGCCGGCCCGGGCCGTCTTCCACGCGCATATGCTGCACGTTCGGGTGTCGCGCCAGCGCGGTTTGCACCATGGCGCTGGCGCCGCGACAGTAACCGCACCAGTTGGCGCCGAAGTCGAGCACGGTTGGCTGATCGAGCGCGTCGACCGTCTGGCGGGTAAGTGGGGTATCGAGGTAGGGGGTGTGCTGGGCCATGGCTGGGTTCGGCCAAATGGATGAGTTCGACAGCATAATCCAGCGTGGGGCGTAGTGCACTGCAGTAGCATTAGCCACATGATGGGAATGGTGATGACAGCAGTATGTCTGTCATAATGCCGCAGTTTTTTTTGCGCTATCACCAATGGATGAGCGTGCAGGCGCTGGATGCCGAGTGTGTAGTAGGAAAATGCGATATTCGATGAGGTCAGCATGACGACGTCTGAAATGGAATCTTCAGCCACTCCGATGAATGCCGCCGTGCGGGGCGATGACGTCGCCTTTCGGGTGATTGATTTTCTGTTTGCGCATTGTTTGAGCACGACACCGGTACATTATGCCGTTGTACATGCCTATTTCGATGGCAAGCATCAAGAGATCAGCGCCGCGATTGACGGACAGCTTGCGGCGGGTAAACCGCTGGACGCCTTCTTTGTTGCCGAACTCTACGAAGAACATCTGGCGGCGGAGGCGATTCGTCGCTATCGCGGTGTGGGTACCGATGTAGAGCGTTTGCTCGACGGTCTGATGGAGAGCCTGCGTACGGCTGATCAGGGCTCATCGGAATACCAGGCGTCCTTGCAGGAAAATATCGGCAGTATCGGACGCTCCAACGATGCGCTGCATATCAAACAGGTTGCGAAAAGCCTGCTTGAGTCGGCGCTCAAGGCGAGCGAGACCAATGCGGTACTCAAGAAGAACCTTGAGACGGCTGATCAGGAAGCTCGGCAGTTGCGCGGCGAGCTGGAGCGGCATCGTCGTGAAACCATGACCGACCCCTTGACCGGACTGCTCAATCGCCGCGGCATGGAGGTGGAAATGGCGCGGGTATTGAGCGAAGACGCCGAGGGTGGGGCGTCCATGATGGTGCTCGATATCGACCACTTCAAACGGATCAACGACACCTACGGCCATGCGGTGGGCGATGTGGTGATTCGCAAGGTTGCGCAAACGGTGAAGCGCCTGATCCCCGGCAGCGCCGTGCCGGTGCGCTACGGCGGTGAAGAGTTTGCCGTGCTCTTGCCGCAGTGCTCGACCGAGCAGGCCAGGGGCATTGCGGAAACGATCCGCGATACCGTCGAAAAGCTGCGCCTGGTCCGTCGCCACGACAAAATGGCCATTTCCCAGTTCACGATTTCGATCGGTGTCGCCAAGCGCGGCCTGCGCGACGATATGGAAAGCCTGTTTCAGCGCGCCGACAAGGCGCTTTACGAAGCCAAGACGGGCGGACGGAATCGGGTGATGCTGGCGGCCTGAGGGCGCGCGGCTTACAAATCCAGCTGTAGCGAGGCCAGCCGGGCGTACAGCCCGCCCTGGCGGCGCAAGTCGTCCGGCGTGCCGATTTCGACGATGCGCCCGGCGTCCATCACCACAATCCGATCGACTTGCTGAACCGTCGCCAGACGATGGGCGATGATCAGCGTGGTGCGCCCGGCCATGGCGGCGGCGAGGCCTTGCTGAACGAGTATTTCCGACTCGGCGTCGAGCGCGCTGGTGGCCTCATCCAGCATCAGCAGGCGGGCGCCCTTGAGCATGGCGCGGGCAATGGCGACGCGCTGGCGCTGACCACCCGACAGGCGGGTGCCGCGCTCCCCCAGAAAGGTCTGATAACCCTCCGGCAGACGGTCGATGAATTCATCGACCCGCGCGGCGCGGGCGGCTTGTATTACTTCTTCGTCGCTGGCGTCGCTGCGGCCATAACGGATGTTGTCCATCGCGCTGGCCGAGAAAATCACCGGGTCTTGCGGGACGATGGCGATGTCCTTGCGCAGGTCGCGCAGGCTGAGCTGGCGGATGTCCTGGCCATTGATGGCGATGCTGCCGTCCGACACCTCGTAATAGCGCAGCAGCAGCTGGAACAAGGTGGTTTTGCCGGCGCCCGAGGGGCCGACCAGCGCGACGGATTCGCCCGGCGCGATGTCGAGGCAGATGTCGTCCAACGCGTTCAGTTGTGGGCGGGCGGGGTAGGCAAAGCGCACATGGTCGAAGCGGATGGCGGCCTGTGCCGATGCGGCGGGCGCGATGGGCGTGGCGGCTTCGCGAATGGCCGGCTCGGCGTGCAGCAGGTCAAGTAGGCGCTCGGTGGCACCGGCGGCGCGCATGGCGTCGCCCCACACTTCGGCCAGCGTGCCCACGCCGCCGGCAACCAGCGCGGCATAGAGCACGAAGGAGAAGAGCTGGCCTTCGGTCATGGTGCCGGCGGCGACCTGGCGTGCGCCAATCCACAGCACGAAGATGATGGTGCCCATGATCGCGGTAATGATCAGCGCGGTGAGCGCGGCGCGTACCCGCGTGCGGCGGATGGCGGTGAGGAAGCTGGTTTCGGTGCGTGCGGCAAAGCGCTGCGCTTCGGCCGGCTCCTGGGTGTAGGCCTGCACGGTCGGCATGGCGTTGAGGATTTCGCCGGCCAGCGCCGAGGCGTCGGCGATGCGGTCTTGCGACTCGCGCGAGAGGGTTCGCACCTTGCGGCCAATGACGAAGATCGGCAGGGCGAGCACGGCCATCAGACCGAGGTTGAGCGAAAACAGGTGGAAGCTGGTCACCGCCAGCATGATCATGCCGCCGATAAACTGAAACAGGCTGCGCAGGCCCATCGAGATCGAGCTGCCGACCATGGTCTGGATCAAGGTGGTGTCGCCGGTCAGGCGCGAGAGCACTTCGCCGGTCTGGGTGGTTTCGAAGAACTGGGGCGACTGCCGGAGCACCCGCGCATACACCGCACTGCGCAGGTCGGCCGTGGCGCGCTCACCAATCCATGACACCGTGTAGTAGCGCCCGGCCACGGCCAGTGCCCACACGCTGGCCAGCGCAAACAAGGCCAGAAAGTGGTCGTTCAGGCTGAGCCCGCCGAGCAGGCCGGTCGGCGGTTGTGCGGTCTTGCCGAAGCCGGCGTCGATGAGATCGCGAAAGGCCAGCGGCACCAGCAGCAGCGTGGCCGAGGCCAGGCACAGCAGCACAAAGGCGAGCGCGATGCGGGCGCGGTAGGGCCGCAGAAACGGCCACAGACCCCGAAGGGTGGAGACTTTGCGGGAACCGACTGGACGGTTGGGAGCGGAGGGGGAGCGACGGGCCATGCGCGATTATCGTTCATCGCGGCGTGGCCTGCGTTGCGCGCGGGTTCAGGCCGTTTCGTAACGCGCCGGGCTGGCGACGCTGATGTGTTGCTCAAGCTCGCGCGCGATCATCACGCCGACCCGGCCGACCTCGGGCAGCACATCGGGCTTATGCACCGACAGCTCGACCGACAGCGGACGGAACTCGTCGAAGATCAGGCCGGTGAGGTGCTCGGCCAGATGCTCGAGCAGGCCGAAGCGGCGCTGCGCCAGCGCGCTGCGCACGCGCGCGACCAGCACGGCGTAGTCGATGGTGTCTTCGATCCGGTCGCTGTGCGCGGCGCGTCCGTGGATGCCGAGGCGCAGCGAGAGGACAACCGGCTGGCTGACGGCGAGCTCTTCGGGGTAGATGCCGACCTGGGCCTGCGCGCGAATGTTCTCGATGAAGATCTGGTTCATGGTTCGTTCAGCTCAGGACGACGGTCTTGTCGCCGTTGAGGAAGACGCGCTGCTCGATGTGGAGGCGCACCGCGCGGGCCAGGGCGAGCGACTCCATGTCGCGGCCGACGGCGAGCAGATCGTCGGGGCGGTGGCTGTGATTTACCCGCTCGACCACTTGTTCGATGAT
Organism: Zoogloeaceae bacterium G21618-S1; assembly: GCA_027214125.1. GTDB lineage: Bacteria > Pseudomonadota > Gammaproteobacteria > Burkholderiales > Rhodocyclaceae > Nitrogeniibacter. The sequence goes on along the minus strand of JAPWHF010000019.1, from coordinate 39,769 downwards.
CGGGCCTTCGTCCAGATCGGTGGTCACGTAATGGGCGGTGGCGCCGATCAGTTTGACGCCGCGGGCATGGGCCTGGTGATAAGGCTTGGCGCCCTTGAAGCCGGGCAGGAAGGAGTGGTGGATGTTGATCGCCCGGCCGGCCAGCGCGGTGCACAGCGCCGGCGAGAGAATTTGCATGTAGCGGGCGAGCACCACCAGATCGGTGCCCGTGCTGTCGATCAGCGCGAGCAGTTGCGCTTCTTGCTCCGCACGGTTGGCGGCGCTGACCGGCAGGTGGTGGAAGGGCACGCCGGCCGCTTCGGCCTGCGGGGCGAGGTCCGGGTGGTTGGAGACAATCGCCGGAATCGCCATGCGCAGCTCGCCCATGCGCCAGCGGTAGAGCAGGTCGTTGAGGCAGTGGTCAAAGCGCGACACCATCAGCAGCACTTTGGGCAGGGCGGCGGCGTCGGTCAGCCGCCAGTCCATGCCGAAGCGCTCGGCCAGCGGGGCGAAGGCGTCGCGCAAATCGGCCAGCGCTGGCGTGCGGTTCGAGTCGACGCGAAACACCGCGCGCACATAAATGCGGTCTTCGATCTCGTCATCAAAGACTGCGAATTCCTTGATGTAGCCGCCGTGTGTGTCGACAAAGCCGGAGATGGCAGCGATCTGTCCCTTGGCGCTGGGGCAGGCGACAGCGAGGATGAATTCGGGGGCGAGGTTGGCAGAGGTCATGGCGTGGTGCTCAATGGTCCGGGCGCGCCGGGCGGGGGGCGCCCGGCGGGGCGGTTCAGCCGCGGTAGTAGCGTTGCGGCACGAAGGGCGCTTTGGCCACTTCGATGGGCACCGGCTTGCCGCGCACGATGGCGGTCAGCGCGGTGCCCGGCTTGGCCAGCGCGGTTTCAACATAGCCCATGGCGACGGGCGCGCCCAAGGTGGGGCCGAAGCCGCCGCTGGTGACCACACCGACCTGACGGCCGGTTTCATCGACGACTTCGGCGCCTTCGCGCACCGGCACGCGCGCTTGCGGCAGCAGGCCGACGCGCTTGCGCGACACGCCATTGGCGATCTGGCCGAAGATGATCTCGGCGCCGGGGTAGCCGCCAGGGCGTGCGCCATCGGCACGGCGCGGCTTGGACAGCGCCCACAGCAGGCTGCTCTCGACCGGCGAGGTATTCACATCCAGATCATGGCCGTACAGGCACAGGCCGGCTTCGAGGCGTAGCGAGTCGCGCGCACCCAGGCCGATTGGCAGCACTTCGGGCTGGGCCAGCAGTTCGCGGGCGAGCGCCTCGGCCTTGTCGGCGGGCACCGAAATCTCGTAGCCATCTTCACCGGTGTAGCCCGAGCGGCTGATGTAGCACTCGACGCCGACCAGCGTGACCGAGGTGAAGTTCATGAAGATCATCTCGGCGGTGGCCGGGGCGAGGCGTGCCATCACGGTGGCGGCGGCCGGGCCTTGCAGTGCGAGCAGGGCGCGATCGTCGAGCACCTCGACGGAGCAGCGGCCGGACAGATGCTTTTGCATGTGGGCGATGTCCTGCGCCTTGCAGCCGGCATTGACCACCACGAACAGACTGTCATTGCCGGCATTGGCGACCATCAGGTCGTCCATCACCCCGCCGGCCTCGTTGGTGAACACGGCGTAGCGCTGCATGCCGACGGGCAGGTCGATGATGTCGACCGGCACCAGCGACTCAAGTGCGGCGGCCGCGTCGGGGCCGGTGAGCCGCACCTGGCCCATGTGCGAGACGTCGAACAGGCCGGCCTCGGTGCGGGTGTGGGTATGCTCCTTGATGATCCCGGTCGGGTACTGAACCGGCATGGCGTAGCCGGCGAAGGGCACCATCTTGGCGCCGAGCGACACATGCAGGTCGTACAGCGGGGTGCGCAGCGTGGGGGTGTCGTGAGTGGTATCGCTCATCGTGATTCCTCGTTGTCGGACGGTGTCTGTTTCAGCACTCGATAATGTTCACGGCAAGGCCACCGCGCGCGGTTTCCTTGTATTTGGTTTTCATGTCGGCGCCGGTCTGGCGCATGGTGCGGATCACCTTGTCGAGCGACACGAAGTGCGTGCCGTCGCCGCGCAAAGCCATGCGCGCCGCGTTGATGGCCTTGATCGAGCCCATTGCGTTGCGCTCGATGCAGGGCACCTGCACCAGCCCGCCGATGGGGTCACAGGTGAGGCCGAGGTTGTGCTCCATGCCGATTTCGGCGGCGTTCTCGACCTGCTCGGGCGTGCCGCCCAGCACTTCGGCCAGCGCACCGGCAGCCATCGAGCAGGCCACGCCGACTTCGCCCTGGCAACCGACTTCGGCGCCTGAGATGGAGGCATTTTCTTTATAGAGGATGCCGATCGCGGCGGCGGTGAGCAGGAAGCGCACCACGCCGTCTTCGGTGGCGTTGGGCACGAAGCGGGTGTAGTAGTGCAGCACCGCGGGCACGATGCCGGCCGCGCCGTTGGTGGGCGCGGTGACCACGCGACCGCCGACGGCGTTTTCTTCATTGACGGCCAGTGCGTAGAGATTGACCCAGTCGAGCGTGGTGAGCGGGTCGCGCATGCCGGCTTCGGGCGCGCTCGACAGCTTGCGGTACAGACCCGCTGCGCGCCGCTTGACCTTCAGGCCGCCGGGCATGATGCCTTCTTGCTCGCAGCCGCGGCGCACGCATTTTTGCATCACGTCCCAGATGTTCAGCAGGCCGGCGCGGGTCTCGGCGTCGGTGCGCCAGGCACGCTCGTTTTCGAGAATCACCTGGCTGACTGGAATGCGCTTGTCGCGGCAATGGGCGAGCAATTCGTCGCCGCTCTTGAAGGGATGGGTGACGCGGGTGGTGTCGGCCACGATGCGGTCGGCACCGGCGGCGGCCTCGTCGACCACGAAGCCGCCGCCGACCGAGTAATACACCTTCTCCTTGATTACCTCGCCGGCGGCGTCGAAGGCGCTGATGCGCATGCCGTTGGGGTGGTAGGGCAAGGAGGTGCGCCGGTGCATGATCAAGTGCTCGCGCTCGATGAAGTCGACGGCGTGCTCGCCGGCGAGCAGTAGGCGGTGTTCGCCGCGGATGCGGGCGAGCTTGCCTTCGATCTGCTCGACATCGACCACGTCGGGCGCCTCACCTTCGAGGCCGAGCAGCACGGCCTTGTCACTGCCATGGCCTTTACCCGTGGCGCCGAGCGAACCGTACAGCTCGGCCTTGACGCTGGCGACATTGCCCAGCGTGCCACTTTCTTTAAGGGCGGTCGCGAAGAGCATTGCCGCCCGCATCGGCCCCACGGTGTGGGAGGACGACGGACCGATGCCGATCTTGAACAGGTCGAATACGCTGATGGCCATGGCGGTTCGCTCCGGTTTAGCGGCCGTAGACGGGGAAGCGCGCGCACACCTCGGCGACCTTGGCGCGCACCGCGTCGATCACGGCCGGGTTCTCGATATCGTCGAGGATGTCACAGATCCAGCCGGCCAGTGCACTCACCTCGGTAATGCCGAAGCCGCGCGTGGTGACGGCCGGCGCGCCGATGCGGATGCCGCTGGTGACGAAGGGCGACTGCGGATCGTTGGGCACGGTGTTCATGTTGACGGTGATGTGTGCGGCGCCGAGGGCTGCGTCAGCGGCTTTGCCGGTCATGCCCTTGGCGATCAGGTCGACCAGGAAGAGGTGGTCGTCGGTGCCGCCGGAGACGATCTTGTAGCCGCGTTCGATGAACACCGCCGCCATGGCGCGGGCGTTGGCGATCACATCTTTCTGGTAGTCGGCAAAGGCCGGCTCCAGCGCTTCCTTGAAGGCCACGGCCTTGGCGGCGATGACATGCATCAGCGGGCCGCCTTGCGTGCCGGGGAAGACCATGGAGGCGATCTTCTTTTCGATCTCGGCATTCGCCCTGCCAATGATGATGCCGCCGCGCGGGCCGCGCAGGGTTTTGTGCGTGGTGCTGGTGACGATGTCGGCAAAGGGCACCGGGTTGGGGTAGAGCCCCGTGGCGACCAGACCGGCGACGTGGGCCATGTCGACAAACAGCAGCGCGCCGACCTTGTCGGCAATGGCACGGAAGCGCGGGAAGTCCAGATGGCGGGCGTAGGCCGAAAAGCCGGCGACGATCATCTTGGGCTGGCACTCGACGGCTTGCGCTTCGAGCGCGTCGTAGTCGATCACGCCCTCATCGGTCACGCCGTACTGCACGGCGTTGAAGATCTTGCCCGAGAAGTTCACCTTGGCGCCGTGGGTGAGGTGGCCGCCGTGAGCCAGGCTCATGCCGAGGATGGTGTCGCCCGGCTTGATCAGCGCCAGATACACCGCCGCGTTGGCCTGCGAGCCGGAGTGCGGCTGCACGTTGGCCCAGTCGGCGCTGAACAGCTGCTTGACGCGGTCGATGGCCAGCTGCTCGACCACATCCACATGCTCGCAGCCGCCGTAGTAGCGCTTGCGCGGATAGCCTTCGGCGTACTTGTTGGTGAGCACGGTGCCTTGCGCCTGCATGACGCGCGGGCTGGCGTAGTTTTCCGAGGCGATGAGCTCGATGTGGTCTTCCTGACGCTGGCGCTCGGCTTCGATGGCGCCCCACAACTCGGGGTCGTAGCCGGCGATTTGCATGGTTTTGTCGAACATGGTCGTTCCTGATGAAGTCGGTGGGTCAAGCGGGCGGCGCCTGCGGCGATGTTGCCCGGTGGTCGTGCCGGCGCCGTATGTGTTTGGATTCAGCCGGCGGTGTCGCCCGCCAGGCTGATGTCGACCATCAGCTCATCCGCCAGCGCTTCGAGGTCGGTCTGCAGGCTGGCCAGTGACAGCGCGGCCGGCAGGTGGAGCGCAATGCGCGCGCGGAACAGCGGCTCGCCACTGAAGGAGGCGCTCTCGCAGAAGGAGTCGAGCCGGTCGATGCTGGCACCGTGGCGGGCGAGCACGGCCGAGATGTCGCGCACGATGCCGGGGCGGTCATGGCCGATGACTTCCAGCGTGGTGGGGCGGGGCGTGTCGGTGCTGGCCGGTGCGGTGCTGCGCTCGATTGTCAGGCGCAGGCCTTCGGTTTCGAGGCCGCGCAGGGCGGTTTCGAGTGCGTCGGCGCGGTGCTCTTCAATGTCCAGGCGCACGATGCCGGCAAACTGCCCGGCCAGTTGCGCCATGTTGCTTTCGAGCCAGTTGGCGCCGCAGTTGCCGGCACGTGTGGCCAGCGCGCTGACCAGACCGGGGCGGTCCGGGCCGAGTACGGTAATCACGAACGAGACATTCATCGGGGCACTCCTCAAGGCGTTTCGTAAGCAGACATGGGCGGGCATGAGCAGACCAGGTTGCGGTCGCCATACACGTTGTCCACCCGGCCGACCGGCGGCCAGTACTTGTTGGCACGCAGGCTGGCGAGCGGGAACACGGCCTGCTCACGGCTGTACGGATGGGTCCATTCGCCCACCAGCGCAGTCGCGGTGTGCGGCGCGTTGACCAGTGGGTTGTCTTTGGCATCGAGACGGCCCTCGCCGACCTGCTCGATCTCCTCGCGGATGGCGATCATGGCGTCGCAGAAGCGGTCGAGTTCGTCTTTCGACTCGCTCTCGGTCGGTTCGATCATCAGCGTGCCGGCGACCGGGAAGGACATGGTCGGGGCATGGAAGCCGAAGTCGATCAGCCGCTTGGCGACGTCATCGACGGTGATGCCGGTGCGCTCCTTGAGCGGGCGCAGATCGAGAATGCACTCGTGCGCGACCAGGCCGTTTTCGCCCTGATATAGCACCGGGTAGTGCGGGGCGAGGCGGCGGGCGATGTAGTTGGCGTTGAGGATTGCCATCACGCTCGCCTGACGCAGACCTTCGCGGCCCATCAAGGTGATGTAAGCCCAGGTGATGGGCAAAATGCTGGCGCTGCCATAGGGCGCCGCGGCGACTGCGCCGATGCCTTTGAGGCCGGTGCCGGCGTGGCCGGGCAGGAAGGGGGCGAGGTGCGACTTGACGCCGATCGGGCCCACGCCGGGGCCGCCGCCGCCGTGCGGAATGCAGAAGGTCTTGTGCAGGTTCAGGTGCGAGACGTCGCCGCCGAACTTGCCCGGCGCGCACAGGCCGACCATGGCATTCATGTTGGCGCCGTCGATGTACACCTGGCCGCCGTGGCCATGAACGATCTCGCAGATCTCGCCCACCGCGGTTTCAAACACGCCGTGGGTGGAAGGGTAGGTGATCATGATCGCCGCCAGCTTGGCGCTGTGCTGCTCGGCCTTGGCGCGCAGATCGGCGACGTCGACGTTGCCTTTGTCGTCGCAGGCCACCACCACCACACGCAGGCCGGCCATTTGCGAGGTGGCCGGGTTGGTGCCGTGGGCGGAGCTGGGGATCAAACACACATCGCGATGCGCTTCGCCACGGCTGGCGTGGTAAGCGCGGATGGCGAGCAGGCCGGCGTACTCGCCCTGCGAGCCGGCGTTGGGCTGTAGTGACACGGCGTCGTAGCCGGTGCACACGCATAGCATCTGCTCCAGCTCGTCGGTGAGCGTTTTGTAGCCCAGGGTTTGCGCGGCCGGGGCGAAGGGGTGCAGGCCACCGAACTCGCGCCAGGTCACCGGAATCATCTCGGTGGTGGCGTTGAGCTTCATGGTGCAGGAGCCGAGCGGGATCATGGTGCGATCCAGCGCCAGGTCCTTGTCGGCCAGGCGGCGCATGTAGCGCAGCATCTGCGTTTCGGAGTGGTGGCTGTTGAACACCGGATGCGTCAGGAAGCGCGATTCGCGCAGCAACCCGGCCGGCAGCGCATCGGCGCTGCGGGCATCGGTGGCGTCGAAATCGGGCAGCGCACGGCCGCCGGCAAAGACCGCCCACAGGGCTTCGATGTCGGCACGTGTGGTGGTCTCGTCGAGCGAGATGCCGACCGTGCGTGCGTCGATGTCGCGCAGGTTCATGCGGCGGGCGTGGGCGGCGGCATGCACCGCCGGGGCGTCGGCCACGGCGATGGTCACCGTGTCGAAAAAGGCGGTGTTCAGCACATCGGCGTCGAGCTGACGCAGGCCGTTGGCGAGAATCGCGGTGAGGCGATGCACGCGGCGGGCGATGGTGCTGAGGCCGGCCGGGCCGTGGTAGCAGGCGTAGAGGCTGGCCATGATGGCGAGCAGCGCCTGCGCGGTGCAGATGTTGCTGGTCGCCTTTTCGCGGCGAATGTGTTGCTCGCGTGTTTGCATCGCCAGGCGGTAAGCCGGCTCGCCGTGGCTGTCGATGGACACGCCCGCCACACGGCCGGGCATGACGCGTTTGTTGGCGTCATTGGTGGCAAAGTAGGCGGCGTGCGGGCCACCGAAGCCGAGCGGCACACCAAAGCGCTGGGTGGTGCCGATGGCCACGTCGGCGCCGAACTCGCCCGGCGGCTTGAGCAGCGTCAGGCTGAGCAGGTCGGCGGCCACGACAACCAGCGCGTTCTTGGCATGCGCGGCGGCGGTGAGTTCGGCGTAATCGATGATTTCGCCGCGGCTGGCCGGGTATTGCAGCAGCACGCCGAAGCACTCTTGCGTGGCGATGTCGGCCGCGACATCACCGACGACGACCTCGATGCCCAGCGGCTCGGCGCGGGTGCGGACGACTTCGATGGTTTGTGGGTGGCAGTCTTTCGAGACAAAGAAGACGGTCGATTTGCTCTTGGACAGACGCTGGCAAAAGCTCATCGCTTCGGCGGCAGCGGTGGCTTCGTCGAGCAAAGATGCGTTGGCAATGCCGAGGCCGGTGAGCTCCGACACCATGGTCTGGAAGTTGAGCAGCGCCTCCAGCCGGCCCTGCGAAATCTCGGGCTGGTAGGGCGTGTAGGCGGTGTACCAGGCCGGGTTTTCCATCACGTTGCGCAGGATCACCGTCGGCGTGTGGGTGTCGTGATAGCCCATGCCAATGAAGGATTTGAACACCTGGTTGCCGTCGGCGATCTCGCGCAGACGGGCCAGGGTTTCGGGCTCGGTGCGCGCCGGCGGCAGTGCCAGCGGCGACTGTGCGCGAATCGATGCCGGCACCACCTGATCGACCAGTTGGTCGAGGCTGTCGAGTTCGAGAGCGCGCAACATGGCCGAGATTTCGGGCGAATCGGGGCCGATGTGGCGGCCGATGAAGTCGTCGCGCTGCTCGAGCTGGGTGAGCGTCGCGGCGAGGGACGTGTCGTTCAGATTCATGGCGTGGGCGATCCCGTGCGTGGCCGATCAGTCGATCAGCGCGTTGTAGGCAGCCTCGTCGAGCAGGCCGTCGAGGGCGGCAGAGTCGTCCAGCTTGATGCGGATGAACCAGCCGTCGCCGAGCGGATCTTCGTTGACCGTGGCGGGGGTGTCGGCGAGCGCTTCGTTGACCGCGACGACGGTGCCGCTCAGCGGCATCTTCAGGTCGCCCGCGGCTTTGACCGACTCGATCACGGCGGCTTCATCGCCCGCAGCAAAGCTGGCGCCGACATCGGGCAGCTGCACGAAAACGATGTCCCCAAGCGCGTTCTGGGCGTGGTCGGTAATGCCGATGCTGACCTCGCCATTGCCTTCGAGTCGCAGCCATTCGTGGTCTTCGGTGTACTTGAGTGTGGTCATTTGAGGTCTCCTCGCTTCGGTGTCTGGCGTGAAATGTCTGTGAGTGTGGGGCATCGTAAGGGCACATTGACATTTGCTGGGTTAATAGTTGAAATGAAATCATTAGTGACGCAAATGTGATGATTCGATGATCAACATCCCGACGGAGCTCCTCCGCACCTTTGTCAAAACGGTGGATACCGGCAGCTTTACGCGTGCCGCCGAAGCGGTCGGGCGCACCCAGTCGGCCGTCAGCCTGCAGATTCGCCGGCTTGAAGATTTGCTCGACGCGCAGCTGTTTGTGCGCGGCTCGCATAAAGTGCGCCTGACCGAGCAGGGCACGATGCTGCTCGAATACGGTCGGCGCATGCTGGCGCTCAACGACGAGGCGGTCGGTAGTCTGTTTCGCCCCAAGGTGGCCGGCAGCGTGCGGCTCGGCGCGCCGCATGAGTACACCGCCTCCTTGCTGCCGGTGATTCTCGGCAAGTTCGCCCAGTCGCATCCCAATGTGATGCTTGAGGTGACCTGCGACCTCTCCAAGAACCTGCTCAAGCGCATGGACGAGGGCGAGTTCGATCTGGTGGTGGCCTTGCACGACGGGCCGGGCGATGGCGGCGGCATCAAGGTGCTCACCGAGCCGTTGGTGTGGGTCACCAGTCAGGATCATGTACGTCATGAAGAGCGCCCGCTGTCACTGGTGGTCGCGCCGCCGCCGTGCATCTATCGCAACCGGGTCCTGCTCAACCTCAATCGCCAGGGCCTGCCCTGGCAGATTGCCTACACCAGTTCAAGCTACAGCGGCATCACGGCCGCGGTGCGCGCTGGCCTGGGTGTCACGGTGCTGGCTGATAGCACCGTTCCGGACGGTGTGCGCCGCTTGGGCGAGCGAGACGGCTTCCCTGAAATGGGCAGTCTGGAGGTACGCCTGCACACCGCCGCTGCATCCTCTACGCCCGCCGCACCCAGCGAAGCGGCCGAGCGCCTGTCGGACTACATCGCCAGCAGCCTTGCCTGAGCGCGCGATACATCGTGAGATGAAACGTCTGCCGCCGGGGCGCGGGTCCGGTGTACAGTTCGCACCGTCTATGTCGTTCGTAGTGTCAGGCGAGGTCGCATCGACCACAAGCGCCTGCAGACAACGTGCCAAGATCTACCCGGAGATGTGTATGAAAAAGGTTTTGCTTGCGGCCATGCTGCTGGCCGGCGCGTCTGCGCTCACGCATGCGTCTGATGTAAACATCGATATCGATCGCGTGCGGATTCAGGCCGGCGGCGTAAGCATCAGTGTTGGTGAACGCGACCGCCGGGGCTACTACTGGGACGGCGGCGTGTGGCGTGATCCGGTGTACTGGAAAAAGCACCACCCCCACGACTACGACGACGACCATCGCTACAAAGGCAAGAAGAGCAGGCACTGCCCGCCGGGGCAGGCCAAGAAAGGCAACTGCTGAGCGCTTCTTACAGTTTTACCGCCGCCCCGATGGGCGGCTTTTTTCGCCCGTTGTGCCCGAGGCGCGTCCCGTGCCCACAGGGCGAGCCGTGTTGCCGGCAGCGCCCCGCCGACCCCGAAGCCCCGTTTGCGGCCTCATCCGCTATGGTTAACAGGCGGGCCCGTCGATGGGCCGAAGGGGAAGGTCAATGCGGAGCGGAATGGTATGGATCGCGGCAATACTGGCGCTGAGTGGCTGCGCCGGCCTCGATAAATCGGCGCCGGCCACCCGCATTACATCAGCCGAGCCGATCCGATTGCAGTTCTCTGCGACCGGCTGGACGACGGTTGAGGTGGAAGGCTGGACGGTGGTTTCGGTGGATGGCCGGAAAGCATGGGCGGGCACGGAAATATGGACTGGCTACGGTTGCATCGCTCATTTGCAGCAGCGCGATACGGTGAATGGCGCCTACGCGGCGATCTTGCCGGTCTCAAAAGCCCGGGCCAAAGACTTGCTCGTTGATGCCGCGACGCCGCTCGGCTTCCGCTTTGATGCGCACCTGTCCGACGAAGTCGTGGCGCTGACCCGCACGGTGGATCGTGCCGCGATCTTGAACCACCGCCCGGAAGGGCACTTGTTCGCGCGCTTCTCCGAGCGCCCGGCGGGCACTGAGGTGTATATCAATACCGACTCCCTTGAACTTGTCATGAAGTCACGCGACTCATCGCACGCCGGCGGGATTGTGCGCTACATGATGTGTCTGAACCGTCTGCTCGACCATGACCCGGACAACCCGCTGCGCCCCGCGCCGTTCGACGGCACAACGGCGACGGGCAAGCCCATCGTCGAACTGTTGAGCATGCGGGTGCTGTCATCGCGCACGGCACGTGCGGGGCAGTCGATCCACTACCGCGTCAAGCAAGATGTGTTCATCAAGGGCGAACGTGTCATCGCGCGCGGCGCACCCGCCACCGGCCGGGTCGTGTCTGCTCGTGCGGCGGGTTTCGCAGGTGGTGGCAAGCTGCGCATTGCGCTCGATCGCGTCCAGGACGTAGACGGGCACTGGCGGGCACTCCACTTTGCCAACGGCCGCGACGCCATCCAGATGGGCGTCGAAAATGATATGCGTGGCGCCGTGCTGCCGCTGGAGCAAGCGCCGGCCATGTCCGCCGGTGGCCAACCGGCACTGGCTGCGGGCACCATCGTGAGATCACGGCTGGTCGATGCGCCGGTTTTGCGTTGAGCGGCAGAGTGATTTTCATCCGGCCGGGTGAAGCGCTCTGGGTCGCACAGAGGACACTGCGTGCGGCCCCTCCCGTAGGGTGCAACAACCGAAGGGCATTGCACCACTAAACGGTTGTTCATAGCGACGCCCGGAAAAGTCGAGAGAAAATTCCGGCAAAGTATTGCCATCAGAAATTGCCATTGTCATCATCCCGGCATGCCCGACTATCGACGCGCCTGGTATCCGGGCGGAACGTATTTCTTCACCGTCAATGCCTTGCAGCGGTGCGGCAATGACATCTTCACTCGCCACATCGATCTGCTTCGCAACGCGGTCAGCGAAGTCCGCCGCCGGCATCCGTTTGCGATTCATGGATGGGTGGTGTTGCCAGAGCACCTGTATTGCGTGATCGAACTCCCGCCGGGCGACGCCAACTTTGCCACCCGCTGGCGTTTGATCAAGGCGGGCTTTTCAAAACAACTCCCCTCCACCGAACGCCGTTCAAGCGTGCGGCAGGCACGCGGAGAACGCGGCGTGTGGCAACGGCGTTATTGGGAACACCTGATTCGCGATGAGCGCGATTTCGCAGCGCACATGGACTACCTGCACTTCAACCCGGTCAAGCACGGTCATGTGTCGCGCGTGGCCGACTGGCCGTATTCAACCTTCCATCGGCTGGTCGCGGCCGGTGTCTATCCGCAGGATTGGGCGGGCAGCGCCGACGCAGACGGGTTGGATGGTATGGAGTGACATGCCGAGGAGAACGCGCCTTCGTAGGGTGCAATAACCGAAGGGCATTGCACCATTCAACGCTTGCCGCTGCGATGCCTTTCGAAGAGACACGATTGCTGATCAGTCAGCGCCGAAGCTTCGTAGGCGCGCCAATGTCTTAGAGGGTTGGCCGGGGGTGCCGCTTCGGATGTGTTTTGCGGATTGGGCGAGACATACGGCGCAATGCCCTTCGGTTATTGCGCCCTACGCGGGCTGCGCAAGCCCTGCCGCGCGAAGTACGCACGGACGAGGAAACACCACCGCCGCCAGCGACGGACGGAACACGATATGCGCGGTGGTTTTGATAACGATTCATCGCTGATTCGCGTTATGCCCAACGTTCAAGCTCAGGGACGCTGCGCGGCTTTATCGCGCAGCGTCCCTTGGAGCGCAGTGTTAGGGGCGTTTTCGAGACGAAGACCAGACGGCTCTTCCTTTAACTTTCGAGGTGACAGTGAGAGGGGTCGCTCGACCAATAGGAAAAGTGCCGACGTTGGAATGAGCGTTAAAGCAAACATTGGTGGTAGCAAGACCCAGAACAACCAAGAGCCATAGTCTGCGATAGGCAGCATAATTGAGAGTGCAAGAAATCCTGCCTTAAGCGCCAACCCATGAAGCAAGTAATAAGAGTAGCTCATGTTTCCCAACCAACGTAGCGGTGTCCAAGAGAAAACGCGAGGTAGCCACGCCGAGGAATCACGAAAGCAGACCAAGCAAAGGACGAAGAACGAAACAAAAAGAATGCAGACCTTAAACGCAAACGCTCCAGATCCTTCCATTGGAAGCAGCGTGCATAGTAGGCCGACACACAGGGCGGAAAGGCCGAAAAAGCTATGCGGAGATGGAATACGAGGGCTGTTCATTGCTTCGTAAAGGACGATCCCCGAAATGAACATGATGAGCCTGACATGCCCACCATTTATGGCGCAGTAGATTGCTGTCGCAGATGCCACGCTCAAAAAAAATGTTGTTCGCCAAATAGCAGTGCGGCCACGCAACCGGAACAGAGTGATCACTAGCGGAATCAGTAAGTAGTAAAACATTTCGTAGCTCAATGACCACGCTACGGTAATCATGGGCTCGATTGGAAAGAGCCCAGGCAGGAGCAGAAAGTTTTGAATTAGGTAAAAAAGACCTTCTGTCGCGGTTGCGGGAATCTTGTTCTCTGCTGGAAACAGAAAGGATAGGAAGACGTATGCGGTGAAGACCGCAACGAAGGCTGGATAGATGCGCACAACACGCCTTGACATAAACCGCAGAAATTGCTGGCGACGAGAAATCAATGACCCGTAGATGAGATAGCCGCTAAGAACAAAAAAAAGGTCAACACCAGTATTGCCAATGGTGTGAAGTGCCGTTGCGAACACGAGGAAATCAGGACTCCCGGATATCCAAGGCTTTATCAAAGTTACGAAATGAACCAAGAAAACAAGGAAGACAGCAAAGCCTCGCAAGCCTTCCATCGGGCGGACGTTTGACGCGCCGCCTCCGCGTGATAACTCAAATTTCCGCGATAACCAGTCCAAGGTAAGCCCCTAACGTTAAGTGGACAACCTAATTGACGCAACACATTGCGTCACGATGATGTAGGCATGTCGATTTTTCAAAAAAATTCTTTTGAATTCAATGGTTGTTCGCTGTGTAGACCATCCTAAAAAATGGATGCAAATACGTCGCCGTCTCAATTGCTTGGTGTGGGCCGGCGTGCGTTCATACTGGCTTCAGCATCATGCTCATTGGGAAGTTCTATGAACCAAGGATTAAACGCGGCTTTCCACCCCGTGACAAGTACCCCAGATCACTATCCGCGCAGCGCACTCACCCGATCCCATGCCGCCGTAACCGCACAGCAATCGCCGAGTGCGACGCTGCCAATCGTTTTGCCAGCCGCCGGCTCGAGGGGTAGTCGCGGTAGAGGCGTTGGAGGAGGGATTTTTCGAAGTCGGCGATGGCGGCGTCGAGGGTAGTGATGTCGCCGTCGGTGGTGGTTTCGTTGGGGGCGGCGGCGTCGGCGAGTTCGAGGTCGCTGGCGTCGATGACGAGGCGTTCGGCCATGGTGACGGCGCGGAAGATGGTGTTCTGGAGTTGGCGCACGTTGCCGACCCAGTCGTTGGCGAGCAGGGCGGATTTGGCGGCGGGGGACAGGCGCATGGCGGGGCGGGCGGCCTGGGCGCAGGCGCGGGCGAGGAAGGTGTCGGCGAGGGGGAGGATGTCGCCGGGGCGGTCGCGCAGGGCGGGCATGTGCAGGTTGAGCACGTTGAGGCGGAAGAGCAGGTCTTGCCGGAAGTGGCCGGCTTCGACCATGGCTTCGAGCGGGCGGTGGGTGGCGCTGATGATGCGCACGTCGACTTTGGCTTCGCGGTCGCCGCCGACGCGGCGGAAGCTGCCGTCGTTGAGAAAGCGCAGCAGCTTGGCTTGGAGATAGGGCGACATTTCGCCGATCTCATCCAGAAAGACGGTGCCGCCGTCGGCCATTTCGAGCAGGCCGGGTTTGCCGCCGCGCAGGGCGCCGGTGAAGGCGCCGGGGGAGTAGCCGAAGAGCTCGCTCTCGGCGAGGCTCTCGGGCAGGGCAGCGCAGTTGAGCGCGAAGAAGGGTTCGGCGCGGCGGCTGCTGCCGGCGTGGCAGGCGTGGGCGAGCAGTTCTTTGCCGGTGCCGGTTTCGCCGGTGATGAGTAGCGGGGCGTCGACTTGCGCCATGCGCGCGGCGCGTTGTTTGAGCTGCTCTATTTCGGCGGACTTGCCGAGGATGGCTTCGAAGCCGCCAGCGTTGTAGTTTTGCAGGGCGCTGAGGCGTTCGCCCATGCGGCTGGGGGCGTGCAGGGTGAGCACGGCGCCGGCGGCACGGCCGCTGGTTTCGTGCAGCGGCAGGGTTTCGAGCATGTAGGGTTCGCCGTGGATTTCGATCTCGCGCACCGGCAGGTGAAAGCCGCCCTCGACCAGCACGTCGAGCAGGCTCGGGTCGCCGATGAGGGCCTGGATGGAGGTGGCGAGCAGGGCGGCCTCGGGCATGCCGCAGGCGGTAACGGCCGCGCCGTTGGCGATGACGATGCGGCCCTGGGTGTCGATGGCGAACACGGGGTCGGCCTGCGAGGCGAGCAGGGCGGAGAGGTAGAGCCGTCGCTGGGCACCGGGGAGCATGTCGACCACGTCGACCGACTGCACGTCGCGCACCTGTTGCAACTGCCCGCGCAGTTTGACGAAATCGGCCTGGGCCAATGCCGGCGCTTCAATATAGATATAGGGCGGCTCGACTTCGACGGCAGTCACGCTGAGCGCGCGCTGGGCGAGGACGGCGAGGATTTCCTGCGCGATGCCGACGCGGTCGGCAAAGAGAATGGCGATGCGCATGGTGGCTTCCGTGTTGATTTACGTACAGTGTATTTAGATCAATACATGCTTTGCAACTAATTGATTATTAACGATCAATGTCTGTTGCTAACATGCCGTTCAATCGATCTGTATGGATATCAATACAGATACCCTTGCCTGCGCTTACGCTAATGTCTTGCAAGTGATTGGTTTCCTTGCTTTTTTTGCTTCTGGCATGGGGGTTGCTAATTGACTTGGCATTGCGGCGCCTCCCCGGCGCTGCCCATCGACAGCAACGGAGCGGCCTCATGCAAGTTCTTATTCTTGGTAGCGGCGTGATTGGCACCACCATGGCCTACTACCTGGCGAAGGCCGGGCATGAGGTGACGGTGGTGGATCGGCAGCCCGGCCCGGCGCTGGAGACGAGCTACGCCAACGCGGGCGAGGTGTCGCCGGGCTACTCGGCGCCGTGGGCCGGCCCCGGGGTGCCGATCAAGGCGATCAAGTGGATGCTGATGCATCACAGCCCGCTGGTGATCAAGCCCATGCTCGATCCGGCGATGTGGCGTTGGGGCCTGGCCATGCTGCGCAACTGCACGACCGAGCGCTACGGCATCAACAAGGGCCGAATGGTGCGTCTGGCGGAATACAGCCGCGATTGCCTCAAGCAACTGCGCGCCGACACCGGCATTCAGTACGACGACCGCACCCAGGGCACCTTGCAGTTGTTCCGCACCCAGAAGCAGCTCGACAGCGTGGGCAAGGATGTGGACATCCTCAAGCAATACGGCGTGCCTTACCAGGTGCTGGCAGGCGATGCCTATCTGCAATACGAACCGGCGCTCGCGCAGGTAAAGCACAAGTTTGTGGGCGCGCTGCGCCTGCCGGCCGACGAAACCGGCGACTGCTTCAAGTTCACCCAGAACCTGGCCAAGATGGCCGAGGCGCTGGGCGTGAAATTCCGCTTTGGCGTGAATATCCAGGGCATCGACTGCGAGGGCGACCGTGTGACCGGCGTGCGCACCGACGCCGGCGTGCTCACTGCCGACAAGATCATCCTCGCGCTGGGCAGCTATTCGCCGCTGCTGCTCAAGCCGATCGGCATCAACATCCCGGTCTATCCGGTCAAGGGCTTCTCGATCACGGTGCCGATTACCGACGCGGCGATGGCGCCGGAGTCGACCATCATGGACGAGACGCACAAGGTGGCGGTGACCCGTCTGGGCGATCGCATTCGGGTTGGTGGTACGGCGCAGTTGTCGGGCTACGATCTGGCGCTCGATGCCTCGCGCCAGAAGACGCTCAATTATGTGGTGACCGATCTGTTCCCGAAGGGCGGCGATGTGTCCAAGGCCGAGTTCTGGACCGGGCTGCGCCCGATGACGCCGGACGGCACCCCGATTCTGGGCGAAACCCGCTACCGCAATCTCTACCTCAGCACCGGCCACGGCACATTGGGCTGGACCATGGCAGCCGGCACCGGCCGCGTCTTGGCCGACCTGATCAGTGGCCGCGCGCCCGAGATCAGCATGGAAGGGCTGACCGTCGCCCGCTACAGCTGAGCCGCACCCAAAACAAAACCACCAAACCAAAGGAGAACGCCCGATGAATGTTGTTTCCACGCCCAATGCCCCGCAGGCTATCGGCCCCTATTCGCAAGCCATCGCACTCGACGGCCTGTTGTTTACCTCCGGCCAGATCCCGCTGGCAACAGATGGCAGCAAAGTCGAAGGTGACATCGCCGTGCAGACAGAGCAGGTGTTCAACAACCTGGAAGGGATTCTGACCAGCGCCGGCGCCACCCTGGCCGACGTTATCAAGGTGACGGTTTTCATGACTGACCTGGGCGAGTTTGCAGCCATGAATGCAGTTTTTGCCAAGCGCTTTGGCGAGCACCGTCCGGCGCGCTCGACCGTGCAAGTGGTTGCCCTGCCGACCGGCGCTCGCGTCGAGATCGAAGCCATCGCCCGTCTCGCGCGCTAATCGCATCACTATCAGGAATCGATTTCATGGAAGCTTTGACGCAATTCGTTTCGGCCATCAACGGCATTGTCTGGGGCCCGCCAATGCTGGTGCTGATTCTTGGCACCGGCCTGTTCTTGCAAGTTCGTCTCAAGCTGATGCCGATCGCCAAGATCGGCGCCGGCTTTGCCATGGTTTGGCAGGGGCGCAAGCCGGCGGCTGATGCCCCCGGTGAAATTACGCCGTTTGCTGCACTGATGACCGCGCTGGCTGCCACGGTGGGTACCGGCAACATTGCTGGCGTGGCCACGGCCATTGCGCTGGGTGGCCCGGGCGCCTTGTTCTGGATGTGGATGACGGCCCTGGTCGGCATGGCCACCAAGTACGCCGAAGTGGTGCTGGCGGTGCACTACCGCGAAACCGACGCCAATGGTGAGCAGATCGGTGGTCCGATGTACGCTGTCAAGAATGGTTTGGGTGCCAAGTGGCGCTGGCTGGGGGCGGCCTTCGCGCTGTTTGGCGGTCTGGCCGGCTTTGGCATTGGCAACATGGTGCAGTCCAACAGCATCGCCGAAGCCATGCAGGCGAGTTTTGGCATCAACCCGTGGGTGACCGGCGTTATCCTTGCCGCGCTGACCGGCTTCGTGCTGCTCGGCGGCGTCAAGCGCATCGGCGCGGTGGCCGAAAAGCTCGTGCCCTTCATGTGTATCGCCTACATTGCCGCCTCGCTGGTGGTGCTTGGCCTCTACGCGGATCGCATCCCCGATGCGATGGCGCTGATCTTCAGCCATGCGTTCAGCCCGGCCGCGGCCACCGGCGGTTTTGCCGGCGCAGCGATCATGATGGCGATTCGTTACGGTGTCGCCCGCGGCATTTTTTCGAACGAGGCAGGCCTCGGCACGGCAGGTATCGCCCAGGCGGCCGGCCAGTCGAAGAACGCGGTGGAGTCCGGTCTGGTCGGCATGATGGGCACCTTCATCGACACGCTCATCGTGTGCACCATGACCGGTCTCGTGTTGATCGTCACCGGCGCCTGGAGCAGCGGCCTGAGCGGCGCGGCGCTGAGCTCCAGCGCGTTTGCCACGGCCTTCCCCGGCGTGGGCGCGGGTTTCCTGGCGATCTCGCTGGCGGTGTTCGCCTACACCACCATTCTCGGCTGGGCCTACTACGGCGAAAAGTGCTGGGAATACCTGTTTGGCACCTCGGTGGAAAAGCCGTATCGCGCACTGTGGACGATCTTTGTACTGATCGGCGCGGTGTCCCAGCTGGACTTCGTCTGGCTGGTCGCCGACACCCTCAACGCTTTCATGGCGCTGCCCAACCTGGTGTCGCTGCTGCTCTTGTCGCCCATTGTTGCCAAGCTCACGCAAGACTACTTTGCGGGTCGGCGCGGCTGATTCTGCAAAACCTGTCCCGGCGCGTCGCGCTGCCGGGATAACGCTCCCAAGGCGCTATCCGGACCTCCCTCAGTGTTCCCCGGATGGCGTCGAAACCACGCAGGCTCCCCCGCTTGCGTGATTGTCGGTCCCGACCTTGTGTCGGGGCCGTTTTTTTTAGTGTTGCGGAATCGGGCGCTCTGACAGCACCCGCTTGCGACCATTGGCATCGTGGCGGACAAATTCCTGTCGGCCATTGCGGCAGCGCATATAGATCGTGTTGAGCTCACCGCTCGATTCGGCGATGCATTCCTGCTTTGACCTTGGTGCGATGGTGATCCACTCGGGCTGTGCATCCCGCATCGGCTGGGTGATGCCTTCGGCCACGCCGGCGCTGATCTGCCCCAGTGCCTTGCCGGCAGCGTGCAGGATCGACTCTGCCGCAGCATGTGTGCACAAGAAGGCCATCAGGCTGGTGAGTAGCGCTTTTGTCATCAAAACACTTCCGTGGTGGGCATGCGTGTTGCGGCGTCGGTCTGTCGCCTCGGAATCATTCCGCGGCAGCGCGGGTAGCTTCGGCAGCCCCAGAGCGGGCCACGCTTGCTGTTGCGGGCGACAAGTTTCTTGCCGCAATTCGGGCAGGTGGGCGTCGTCCAGTCGCCTTCGGTGGCGAGGGCCAGCAGACGCCGCTGCGATTCGGCCGGCAGGCGGACGATCATGGCGTAGAACAGTTTGGCATCGAGCAAGGTGATGCGATGCCCGGTAGCGAAGGCACGCGCCTCGTCGGTGAAGCCACCGGGCGCCATGAAAAAAGCCTTGTCGACCTTTTCGTGCGCCATCACGCCGCGCAGCTCACGGATCGGTTTGACGCCGATGCGGCTGTTGTGTGCCTTGCATTGCACGATGGCGGTGGCCTGCGCGGGCGCCGCGTCGTCCTGATACAGATGGACGTCGACGCCGCCGTCGGGGCCGAGCGCGGTGGTGCGTGCGCGAATGCCTTTCTCGACATAGAACGCACAGCACAGGTCTTCGAAACGCTTCCATTCAATGCGATGCAGCACATCGATGGACCACGTCTCGGGTGCGGCGGTCGGGCCTGGCAGTGATCCGGCCGGCGCGACATGAATGGAGGGTTCGTTGCGCGGCGTGCCTTTGAGTGTGCGGCGGTCCGCAGGGGAGAGGTTGGGCCATTCAGGCAGGGGGCGGGGCTTGAGAAGCTGCTTTCCGAGCTTGATCACTGCGATCGCGCCGAACACCGCTGCCAACAGGGTGCCAATCATCGTGAAGGCAATGCCGAGGCCTTTGAGTAGGGGGGATGTGTCGAGTATGGCGCTCAGGATTCTGGGGCCAAAGAAGCATGCGGCCGTCATGATGGCGGAGAGGCGCCAGTCGGAAGCGAGTGCGATGTCGAGTGGAGATTCTTTGGATTTCCGTTGTCGTCTGGCCATCTGCGGGGGGTGAATCCATGGGCAATTGTCGAGCGCCAAAGTATATGCCAATGGGGACGATTTGATTCTTTATGGGTGTTTCAGAGTTCGCCGGGCTGCGCGCCGAGTGGCTATCGATGCATTGCGCTGCGGCGATGTCATGTGGGTTTGCGTGTTCAAGTTGGTCGGTGTTCGCGGACTTGCCATGCGGCACGAAATGCAACTATTCTTGCTGAGCGTGGCCGGAACGCAAATTTTATTGCGCACAGATGGGGCGCCACGCCCCGACCTGATCAGGAGTCCGATACCCTCGTGAATTCCCCGCTTGCTTCGGCGCAATGTGTTGAGCCGCCACTGCCGCCGCGCAGTGTGGAGGCTTTGCGCGAGTTGGTGGTGCGTATCCGGCGGGGCGAGGCGGAAGTGTCTTTGGGCAAGAAGGCGCTGGATGTGGTGGCGCGGCTGGTGGATCGCCCCGAAGAAGTGGCGGTGCGCTCGATCACCGAGTTGGCGGGCTGTTTGAGTGTGAATGCGTCGACGCTCTCGCGCATGGTGCGCAGCCTTGGCTACTCGGGCTTTTCCGATTTTCAGAGCGTGTTTCGCGACCGCATTGCCGGGGCGCATGGCAATTTCTATAGCCGTCAGGCACACCGCCTGCTCGATGCGGATGGCGACACCGACGATTACGTGGGCGTGGTCGTTCAGCTCGCGCGCGAGTCGACGGCGAATGTCGACGGCTTTCTCTCTCAACTGGATGCCACCGAATTGCGCCAGGCGGCGCGGCTGCTGGCGCGTGCGCGTCGGGTGCGGCTCTTTGGCGTTCGCCAGATCCATGCGGTGACCAGCCTGCTGTCGTATGGCTTGAGTCTGGTGCGCCCGGATGTGTCGCTACTGGATGCGCCGGGGCAGGGCATTGCCGAAGCGCTGGCGCAGATGGGCAAGGGCGATGTGCTGGTGGTGTCCAGCGTCAAGCCGTATAGCCGCCGGGTGGCCGAGGTGGCGCGGGTGGCCAGTGAGGCGGGTATTTCGGTGATTGCGCTGACCGACTCTCGCGCCTCACCCCTGGCTGCGCGGGCCGGGCATGCGTTTTTCATTCCGCACCAGAGCAGTTTCATCAGCAACAGCATCGGCGCCTATGTGGTGTTTTGCGAGGGGCTGACCAATCTGGTGGCCAAAGAGTTGGGCGGCAAGGCGCTACGGGCGCTGGAGCGGCAGGAGCAGTTTCTCGATGCGTTGGGCATCGAGATGCGATGAAGTGTTTGAACGATTTTGTGCGGTGCGGCCGCAGAACCGAATGCGCAATTCAGAGGAGTGACCATGGCTTACGAAACGATTCTGTACGAGATGAAAAACGGCATTGCCGAGATCCGGCTCAACCGGCCGCATCGCATGAATGCCGTCACGCAGACGCTGTACGACGAGCTGAACGACGCGCTGGGTGTGGCAGAGGCGGATAAAGACGTACGCGTGGTGTTGCTCACCGGCGAGGGACGGGCGTTCTGCGTGGGTGCCGACCTGAAAGAACACAAGACCGGCCGCACGGCGTTTGACCGACGCCAGTATCTGCAGGGCGAGCAGATTGTCTGCAAGCGGCTGATGTTGCTATCGAAGCCGGTGATTGCGGCGGTCAATGGCTATGCCTTGGGCGCAGGTGCCGAAGTGGCGATGGCCTCGGATTTCATTCTGATGGCCGAGAGCGCGCAGATCGGGCTGCCCGAAGTGAGTATCGGCAACTACTTGGGCGGCGGCGTCACCTATCTGCTGCCGCGCCTGGTCGGGCTGGCCAAGGCGCGCGAGCTGGTGTTTCTGGGTGAGCGGATCAAGGGCGAGGAGGCGGTGCGCATCGGCCTGGCCAATCGCGTGTTGCCAGATGATGGCTTTCTGGACGGGGCGCGCGAGTTTGCGCAGCGCATTGCCAGCAAGGCGCCGTTCTCGATGCAACTGGCCAAGGAGCAGCTCAACATGGCCGCCGAGCGCACGCTCGACGCGGCGCTCACGGCCGAGCTCGAAGGCATGATGTTTGTTGGCACCACCAAAGACTGGCAGGAAGGCATCGACGCCTTTGCCGAGAAGCGCACACCGGTTTTCAAGGGGGTTTGAACATGGCTATTGCAAAACATCAATCACTGAGCGGCCGCAGTCCGCTGCATGAGTTTCTCGCCCCCGACGCGATCGCCATCGTGGGCGCGTCGGCCGACCCGACCAAGCGCGGTTACAAGGCCATGGTCGGTCTGATCAAGGATGGCTATGCCGGGCAGATATATCCGATCAATCCCAAGGCGGACCGGGTGCTGGGCGTCAAGGCCTACCCGTCGCTGGACGCGATTCCCGGCCAGATTGATTTGGCGCTGATCTGCACGCCGGCCTCGACGCTGCCCGGTATTCTCACCGAGTGTGGCAAGAAGGGCGTCAAGGGCGCGGTGGTGCTGGCAAGCGGCTTCAAGGAAGTCGGCCCGGAAGGCGCAGCGCTCGAAGAGGCGATGATGGCCGCCGCGCGTGAAGGCGGGGTGCGCATCATCGGCCCGAATACCTCGGGTATGTTCAATCTGCACAAGCAGGTCAACCTGCTGGCGCTGGCCAACGTCAAGCCGGGGCATGTGGGCTTCATCTCCCAGTCCGGCAACATGTTGCTGTCGTTGGTGCTCGAAGCCGAGCACAACCGCCACGTCGGCTTCTCGACCTATGTCGGGCCGGGCAACCAGGTGGACATCGGCTTCAATGACTATCTGCGCTACCTGGGCGAGGATGAAAATACTCATGTGGCGACACTGTACGTTGAGGGCTTTCGCGATGGTGAACGCTTCCTCGAAGTGGCGCGCGATGTCACCGCGGTCAAGCCGGTGGTGGTGTACAAATCCGGTTCGACCGAAATGGGCGCCAAGGCCGCCAGCTCGCACACTGGTGCGCTGGCCGGCAGCTACGCGATGACGGTCGATCTGCTGCGTCAGGTGGGCGTGAGCGTGGTGCAGAATTCGGACGAGATCCTGCCCGTGGCCGAAGGCCTGGCGCAGTTGCAGAAGGCGCCGGGCAAGCGTATTGCAGTGATCGCTGACGGCGGCGGTCAGGCCACGATCGCCTCTGATCGGCTGTCCGAGGCGGGGTTGGAGCTGGCTGAGCTGTCGGACACCACCAAGGCCAAGCTGCGTGAGGTGCTGTTTGCGCAGGCCTCGGTCATCAACCCGGTCGACGTGGCCGGTAGTACCGATGCCGACCCCGCCTTGCTCGCCACCTGTATGGAAATCGTGGCCGAAGACACGGGCGTGGACGCGATCTTCCTCGTCGGCATGTTCGGCGGCTACAGCATCCGTTTTGCCGAGCACCTGCTGGGCGAGGAAATGCGCGGTTCGGAGGCGATGATTGAACTCGCCCACCGCATCGACAAACCGCTGGTGGTCTACAGTCTGTACGCACCGGTCAAGCCACCACCGCTGCGTCGTCTGCATGAAGCCGGTCTGCCGGTGTACAGCTCGCTCGAACATGCGGTGCGCGTGCTGGCAGCGCTGGGTGAGCGAGGCATCTACCTCAAGGGCGCGGCCGAGCAGGTGCCGGTGGCGCCGGTCGTGCCACATGCCGATCAACTGGCGGTGTTTGCCAAGGCGCAAGCCGAGGGGCGCGATCTGTTCGAGGTCGAGGCCAAGGCGCTGCTGCGCTCGCACGGCATCAGCGTGGCCGAAGAGATTCTGGTTGAAAGCGCCGACGAGCTGGGCAACGTGGCCGCCCACTTTGGCGAACAGGCGCTGGTCATGAAGGTGGTGTCGAAAGACATCCTGCACAAGTCCGACGCCGGGGGTGTGAAGCTCTTCCTGCGCGGCGAAGTGGCGCTGAAAGACGCCCATGATCAGATCATGCGTTCGTGCAAGGCCTATCTGCCGACCGCCGAGATCAAGGGCGTGCTGGTCACCCCGATGGCCAGGAAGGGCACCGAGATCATCATTGGTGTGAGCCGCGATCCCATCTTTGGCCCGGTGCTGATGTTCGGCCTCGGCGGCATCTTTGTCGAGATTCTCGAAGATGTGGCCTTCCGCGCCATTCCGCTGTCGCGGCATGCGGCCGAGTCCATGGTGAACCAGATCAAGGCGCGCAAGATTCTCGACGGTGCGCGCGGCGAGCCACCGGTCGACAAGGCCGCGTTGGTCGACCTGCTGCTCAAGGTGTCGAGCATCGTCTCGGCCTATCCGCAACTGGCCGAACTCGACCTCAACCCCGTGCTGGCCTACGACGACGGCTACGCCATTGTCGATGCCCGAATCATTGTTAACCGTGAGGATGCTGCCTGATGACGCCCCCGCTACTTAAAGACGCCTTGCTGACCGTAGAGAACCGCGTCGCCACGCTGACTTTCAACCGCGACGATGTGCGCAACGCCCTTACCGGCACCGGCCTGATCGACGACATCGTCAATGTCGCCGAGTGGGTGAACGGTTGCGACGACGTCTCGGTGCTGGTCATGACTGGCGCCGGCAGCGCCTTCTCGGCCGGCGGCAACGTCAAGGACATGGCCGAACGCGGCGGCGACTTTGCTGGCGACGTGGCCGAATGCGCCGACCGCTACCGTCGCGGTATCCAGCGCATTCCGCTGGCGCTGCACAATGTCGAGATCCCGGTCATCGCCGCGGTCAACGGCCCGGCCATCGGCGCGGGCTTCGATCTGGCCAATATGGCTGACATTCGTATCGCGTCCAGCAAAGCCAAGTTTGGCGAGACCTTTCTCAACCTCGGCATCATTCCGGGCGATGGCGGCGCGTGGTTCATGCAACGCCTGATCGGCTACCAGCAGGCCTTCGAGCTGACGCTCTCGGGCCGCATTGTTGGTGCCGATGAAGCCAAGACGCTGGGCATCGTCCTGGACGTGGTGGCGCCGGAACAGCTGATGGCGCGGGCGCAGGAGATTGCCGCCCGCATCGCCACCCAGCCGCCCAAGGCCACCCGCCTGACCAAGCGCCTGATGAAGATGGCCCAGCGCATGGAGTTGAAAGACTTCCTCGACCTGTGCGCCACCTTCCAGGGCATGTGCCACAACGAGCCGGAACATCTGGACGCGGTGCATCGGATGTTGAAGCGGTAGGGGAGGCATGCCAAACATAACAACAACGGACCTTGCGGCCCGTTGTTGTTATGTTTCTGAATTAAATGCGATAGTCAAAGATGCGGAAGATATTATCTGTAGTCGCTCACTCAGTCTCGACTGGCTTCAGAGTATGGACCAGCTTCCTGTCAATGTAGTGCACCCCGAAGCCCATTCCCCCGAATACTGCAGCCGTGTTCATGACGCCCTTGACGCGCATGGTTACATGACTGTCGGTTTCCTCAATAAGCTGAGATTTGGCGAAATACAGCTCTTCCGGCATGGTGTAGATACCGAGCCCACCCATTTTGTGACCCAAGAGATGCAAACTCCCGAAGTCGACCAACTTCCCTGTTGCGGGAAGTTCTCCTGAAAGATCTCGTAGCATCAAACGCGTTAGTATCGCGGCCCCCCGAGTGAGTTCTGCTCGGTAGTTCTGGATCTGACCTTCCGACAGCTGTGCGAATTGAGATGCTGCATACGTAGTCGGCAGGTGGTAGGTATATCTACCAATCCAGCTCGGCGATTGATCAGTATTCTCAACATGGAAAATGAGAGACAAACGGAATCTGTCGTCGTAGCAATGCTGAACAAACACAAAAGGTTTTGCGACAAACGATGCTCTTGTCTCGGAGGGGAGAACACCCCCGCTCGCCATCGCTTCACGTGCGATAGGCATAGGATCGATACTCAGCAACGATCCTCGGTATTTTTCCGCCATTTTTCGCGTGTTGGCTGAAATGTTGATTGCGCCAAAAATTGGCCCGAGAAGAATGTTTCCCCCGTCGGCCTGAACGACAACGTAGCGCGTTCCTTGCGCTACCGCCGAGTGTCCGGGAAAGAAGTCCGATGAGGGAAGATCCTCGGAGATCGAAAGTGACTTCATTGAACCTATTGTCGTCTCGGGAGGAACACTTTCACGGATGGTCGCGCAACCTGTCACCGTGAGGGCAAACGCCACAATCAATATGCGAGCAATAACAATCATTTTATTTCCGATCTAACGAGAATATCTGGACTGACCAGCCGCATGCTTTTCGAGTCAATTTTGTGGCCGTATAGGGGGCTGAGTGGTCGGCGCAGAGTATACCTTGGCTCAGTCATTAAGGGTATGGTGGCCCTGAAGTGGTTCGTGGGAAGTTCTGCTTAGCCTAGAATTCGAGCGGTGTCGGAGGGCGACATCCAGCTGCAGGAGTGGGAGAGAGGATGTTGCTAGACGCATGCTGTTCCAAGCTGCTGTGCCAGGTCAGCAAGACTCCCCGCCGACACATCCACCGCCACCGTCGCCGCCGACTCGCCCAGCCCCGGGCCGAACTCGTCCGGCCGTGCAATGAAGGCGGTTCGCAATCCGGCCTCGGCGGCGGCCGCCAGATCGGATGAATGGGCGGCGACCATCATGACTTCGTCGGGCCGCAGGTCGAAGGCGTCGGCGGCCGATAAGTACACCGTCGGTTTGGGTTTGTAGTCGCGCGCCACCTCGGCGCCGAGGACGGCGTCCCACGGGAAGTCGTTGCGGCGGGCGAGGTCGACCATCAGCGAGATGTTGCCGTTGGAGCAGGGTGCGAGCCGGCAGTGTGGCTTCAGCGTGTGCAGGCCGGCGCTGACATCGGGCCAGGCGTCGAGCCGGTGCCAGGCGAGGTTGAGGTGCTGGCGGGTGGTTTCATCAACGCGGTCGAGGCCGAAGTCAGCGAGCACCACGTCGAGGTTGCGGCGGTGCAGGCGGTCGAGCTTGCAGAACGGGATGCGCCCGGCGCGGACCTCTTCCATGGCGGGCTGGTATTGATCGCGCCAGGCATCGGCGAAGGCGAGGGCGTCGAAGGTGATGCCGAGTGGCGCCAGCGCCTGTTCGGCTTCGCGCGCAATGGCGGTCCGCCAGTCGACCAGCGTGCCGAAGACGTCAAATATCAGGGCTTTGATCTGCTGCATGGGCGCCTCTTCAAGTGATGCCGAACCTGGCGAGTTCGAGAAGGAAGATAGCAGATTCGCGTGGATGTCTGGCGAGGCGCGGGTAGAGAGGTGCTGTGTTTTGGCCTCATGGCGCCCCGCCTCCTGTATCTATCTGGAATTCAGGGGGAGGGGCATTTTCTGTGAATAATGTTGCAGCGTCAGTCAGTTTCGCCGCCGATGGCACGGTAAGCCACGGCACCCAACACGGCACCGACGATGGGGGCGATCCAGAACAGCCAGAGTTGGCCGACCGCCCAGTCGCCCACGAACAGCGCCACACCGGTGCTGCGCGCCGGGTTGACCGAGGTGTTGGTGACCGGAATGCTGATGAGGTGGATCAAGGTCAGCGCGAGGCCGATGGCGATTGGCGCGAAGCCGGCCGGGGCGCGTTTGTCGGTGGCGCCGAGAATCACCAGCAGGAAGAACATGGTCATCACCACTTCGGTGACCAGTGCGGCCATCAGCGAGTAGCCGCCGGGTGAGTGCTCGCCATAGCCGTTGGAGGCGAAGCCGGCTGACACGTCGAAGCCGGGCGCACCACTGGCGATGACATACAGCACGCCGGCGGCGGCGATGGCGCCGAGCACCTGCGAGATGATGTAGGGCACGAGTTGGCTGGCGGAAAACCGCCCGCCGGCCCACAGTCCGATCGATACTGCCGGGTTGAGGTGGCAGCCGGAGATGTGGCCGATGGCAAAGGCCATGGTCAGCACCGTCAGGCCGAAGGCCAGTGCCACGCCATGCAGGCCGATGCCGACTTCGGGGAAAGCCGCCGCCAGCACGGCACTGCCGCAACCGCCCAGCACCAGCCAGAAGGTGCCCAGAAATTCTGCGCCATAGTTTTTCATCATCGATCTCTCAACAGGATTGGATCGCGCACTCTAGAAGCCGACGCTGGCGGCCGGCAATGCGGTTGGCGTTAAATCCTGCGTCATGACGGTGACGTTTTGTGTCGGCTGTGCCGCGGCGGTCGATATCATGACCGCCAGGCGCTCCGCTGACTGATTGGCTGCTATGCGGCGTCGGCCGCGCCTGTCGGCGTCTCGTCACGCTGCGCATAGTGTTGCGCCAGTGCGGCACAGACCATCAACTGGATCTGGTGGAAGATCATCAGCGGCAGGATCAGCGGGCCCACCGCGCCGCCGGCGAAGAGAATCTGCGCCATCGGCACGCCGGTGGCCATGCTCTTTTTCGAGCCGGCGAAGACGATGGTGATGCAGTCTTCGGTACTGAAGCCCAGGCGCAGCGCCAGTAGTTGGGTGATCCACAGCACCATCGCCAGTAGCAGACAGCACACCAGCGCCAGCGCGAGCAGATCGGCTGCCGGCACCAGTTGCCATAGGCCACCGGTCACGGCGTCGCTGAAGGCGGTGTACACCACCAGCAGGATTGAGCCCTGGTCGATGAACTTCAGCCAGCGCTGGTGGCGCGCCACCCAGGCGCCGATCCAGTGGCGCGCGGCGTGGCCGGCGAGGAAGGGCACCAGCAGTTGCAGCACGATCTTGCCCACCGCGTCGAGCCCCGAGCCGCTGCCGTCGCCGGCATCCATCAGCACCATCACCAGCAGCGGCGTGAGGACGATGCCCAGCAGGCTGGACGCCGCGGCGCTGCAGATGGCGGCGGGCACATTGCCGCGCGCCATCGAGGTGAAGGCGATGGCCGATTGCACCGTGGCCGGCAGCACCGACAGGTAGATCATGCCGCGGTATAGCGTTTCGCCCACCAGCGGCAGAATCAGCGGCTTGAGCGCCAGCACCAGCAGCGGAAACAGCACGAAGGTGCAGGCAAACACCAGCGCGTGAAGGCGCCAGTGGCCGGCGCCGGCGATGATCGCCGCGCGCGACAGGCGGGCGCCATGCAGGAAGAACAGCAAGGCAATGGCCAGGTGGGTGAGCCCACCGAACACGGTAGCGCCGCGGCCCACCGCCGGCAACAGCGTGGCGATCAGCACGGCGACGATGACCGCGATGGAGAACGGGTCGAACAGGCGGCGCAGGAAGGTCATGGCGAAGCTCGGCTTGCGTTGAGATGTGACACACGGTAGCGTGGCCGTAAATTTCCGGCTAACGCACAAAGGTCATCAAGTGTCGATGAACGGACAAACGCCGGGCGCAGTTACCCGCCGGTTGAGCGAACTGGTGCAGTTGCCACGGCCGCTCTACGGCCATGTCGAGGCCTTGCCCAACCTCGTGCTCGGTTATCGCCACCGCCACCCCTGGGGGCAGTTCGCCTACGCCGAGCAGGGCGTGCTCGAAGTGCGCAGCAGCGCCGGGCGCTTCGTGGCGCCGCCGCAACGCGCGGTGTGGATTCCCGCGGGCGTGATGCATCGGGTGGTGTGTAGCGCGCAGACCCGTATCCGCAGCCTGTACGTGGCGCCCGAGATCCCCGGCTGGGCCACCGATCGCTGTCGGGTGTTGACGGTCAGCGCTTTGCTGCGCGAGTTGATCCGCGCCTTCAGTCTGGTGCCGGAAGCCTATGACGAGGCAGGCCCCGACGGTCGGCTGGCGGCGGTGCTGTTCGACCAGATCGCGGCCGCGCCCGAAGTGGCGCTGATGTTGCCGCTCCCGACCGACCCGCGCCTGCGAACCTTGTGCGACCGGGTGCAGGCCCATCCTGACCGACGTGTGACGCTGGCCGATTGGAGTGCGCGTGTGGGCGTGTCGGAGAAGACTTTGAGCCGGGTGTTTTTGCGCGAGACCGGCCTGAGCTTCCGGGTTTGGCGCCAGCGTGTGCGTCTGCTCGGCGCGCTGCCGGCACTGGCGCGGGGCGAGCGGGTCACCAACGTGGCGCTGGCTTGCGGTTATGACTCGTTGTCGGCCTTCATTGCGGCGTTCAAGCAACAGTTTGATGCGACGCCGGGCGCCTTCGTGCTGGCCAATCGTGATCTCGCCGAGGACGTCTAAGACACCGCCCCGGCGTCCAAGAGGCTGCCGGGGCGGTGTCGCGGGATGGGTGGTGGTCAGCCCGGCGCCGGTATCAAGCCGAGCGACAGCCAGGGCACGAAGGCGATGATCAGCCAGGAGATGATCAGGCCGATCATGTACATCACCGCGAACTTCACCAGTTTGGCGTAGGGGATGCCGGTGACGCCGCTGGCCACGAACAGGTTGAGGCCGAAGGGCGGGGTGATGAAGCCGATGGCCGCGCCGACCAGGAAGATCACCGAGAAATGCACCGGATCCACCCCCGTGGCGACCGCGATGGGCGCCAGGATGGGGGCGAAGATGACGGTGACCGGCAGGCTCTCCAGAATGCAGCCGGCGGCCAGCACGATGGCCATGCACACCAGCAGCACCACGATCTCGCCGTCACCGAACCAGGCCACGAAGGCTTGCACCGTCTCGGCTGCGCCGAGCAGTGCAAAGACCTGCTGCATGACGATGGAGATGGCGATCATCGGCGCCAGCATGCCGGTGAGCTGGCCGGAGCGCAGCAGGATGTCGGGCAGGGCCTTCCACTTGATTTCGCGCGTGATCAGCAAGCCGGCGATGAGGCAGAAGCCGACGGTGATCGCGGCTGCCTCGGTGGGCGAGAAGATGCCCGAGTAGATGCCGAAGATGACAATGAAGATGGCGAAGAAGCCGAGGTAGGCGCTGCGCGCGGTGCGCAGCACACGGCCCATGTCGAGCGGCGTGACCGAGCCCCAGCCGTGCTTGCGGCACATCCACCAGCACACCAGCTGCATGGCGATCACCATCAAGAAGCCAGGCAGGATGCCGGCGACGAACAGGTCGGAAATCGACAAATTCATCAGGAAGCCATAGACGATGAAGATGATCGATGGCGGGATGATGATGCCGACCGTGCCGCCGGCGGCAGCCGTGGCCGCGGCGAAGCGGGTGTCGTAACCATCCTTGACCAGCAGCGGATGCATGATGCCGCCGATGGTCGCGGTGGTGGCCGAGTTGGAGCCCGAGATGGCGGCGAACAGGCCGCAGGAGCCAATCGTTGCCAGGCCGAGGCCGCCACGCATCCAGCTCAGGCAGGCGTGGGCAAAGTTGGCCAGGCGGGTGGCGATGCCGGCGGCGGCGATCAGGTCACCGGTGAGGATGAACAGCGGCAGCGACAGCAGGCCGAAGAAGTTGAGGCCTTCGAACAGCGTGACGCCGATGTTGGCCAGTGTGAAGTCGATGACGATCGATACCCCGGTCACCCAGAAGCCGATGACCAGGAAGATCGGTACGCCGACCAGGAACACGATGCCGACGCCAATCGTTACGAGTGTGATGAGCAGTGTTTGGTCCATGGTCTCAGTCTCCGCCGATGGTCTGGATGTCGACCAGGAAGGGATCGCCGCGGCGATAACGGCCGATGTCTTCGATCAGGTTCTGCAGCGCGCGGAACATCAGCAGGCCCCAACCGATCGGCGTAGCGAGATAGAACCACCACTGCATGATGTTGTCGGTGCCCTGCACGATGGCGAAGTTCATGTATGCCAACTGGGTCTGCTCGATGGTGAACCAGGCCACCATGGAGCCGAAGCTGATCCACAGGATGGCGTCCAGCCACATCATGGCGAACTGCCATCCGTAGGACATGCGCAGGCGAAACTCGTTGAACACGAGGTGGGTGCGTTGGTTGACGTTGTAGGCGCAGCCGACCCAGGTGACCCACAAAAACAGGTAGATCGGGATCGAGGAGCTCCAGGGAATCTGGGTGCTGAACACGTAACGCTCGAAGACCGCGTACACAATGATCAAGGCCATGCTGGTGTAGGCGATCAGTATGAGCGTGCGCTCGGCGTGGCGGTCCAGCCACCGAAGTATTGCCATCAGGAAAGACATGAGGTGGCCTCCGAAGTCAGGGGGGAGTGCCCGCCCCGGTCTGCGCCGGGGCTGGGCGATGGGATGCGCGGGGTGTCAGGCGCCGATCAGGCGCTCTGCCACCAGCGGCGCGGCTTCACGTCGGCAACCGGCAGGTCCTTGGGGATCTCGCGCGCGATGGTGAAGATCTCCTTGTACACATCCTGACCGCCCGACATCTTGTTGAGACGCTCGCGCCACTCTTCCCACGGCTTCGGTTGGTACTCGGGCGAACACATCTTTTCGGCCTTGAGAATTTCGGCGTCGGACAGCGTCGCAACGCGCACGCCGTTCTTGCCGAATTCGGTGTTCGGACCCGGATTGGGCACCGCGCCGACGACTTCGATCAGCGCTCGTTCCTGTTCGCGCTGGGTGTATTGCTGCGCGTCGTAGGCCGTTTCCATCACGATGTCGCGCAGCGTGGAGGGCAGTTTTTCGAAGGTCTTGTTGTTCATGGCGGTGTGTTCGGTACCGCAGAAGAACTTCAGATCCACCGCTTGTGACAGCACCGGCGACATGTTGGCGTAGGCGGCTGCGCCCATCCAGGTTTCTGCGCCGTCGATCAGGCCTTGCTTGAGGCCGTCGAGGGTTTCCTCCCAGGCGAGCGGGATCGGGTTGAGATTCATCAACTGCATGGCGATGCGGCCCAGCTGGGTGCCGGTGACACGGTTCTTGGTGCCGGCGAGGTCATCGACGCTGGTGACCAGTGGCTTGTCGGCGAACTTCTTGCCCAGCATGATGCCGCGCAGCTCGCAGTGGGTGTAGAGGAACTGGATGTTGTGCAGCTTGCGCAAGGGTTCGCGCAGCAGCTTCTCGCTCTTCGGGTGATAGAAGAAGTGGTGCTGGGCCGCGCGCGACGGGAACATGTATGCGAAGTCGAGCACGTTGTAATACGGTGCAGAGCCGGCCGAGTTCTGTGTGCTGGCGGAGTACAGGTCGACGATGCCTTGCTGCGTTTTCTTGACGCAGTCGAGCTGGTTGCAGATGGCGTTGCTGCCGATGAATTCGATCTTCATCGCGCCGTTGCTGCGCTGCTCCAGTTGCTGGGCGAACCACAGCTGCCCCGACTCCTGAATCTTCAGGTTGGTTTCGTTGAAACCCGATGCGCCAAACTTGAGCGTCACCAGCGGGGTGCTGGCGGCACGTGCATCGGCGTTTTTGGAGGCTGCGTGGGCGACGCTGCTGAGTGTTAGCGGGCCGGCGACGGTCGCCGCAGCAAAGGCGGTTGACGTCAGACCGTAGCGACTCGCAATGCGCAGGAATCCACGACGATCAAGAGTGTTGTCGTTAGCCATTTGAGTGTCTCCTCTGGGTGGCAGGGCGGGCATGATTGCCCTTGTAAAACTGCTATAGGTATCGCGCTGTTCAGCGCTTGTTGTCGGCCAGGATCATGTCCGCCGCTTTCTCGGCGATCATGATCGTCGGCGCGTTGGTGTTGCCCGAGACCAGCTCCGGCATGATCGAGGCATCGACCACGCGCAGGTTGCCCAGTCCGTGCACCTTGAGGCGCGCGTCGACGACCGCCATCGGGTCATTCCCCATCTTGCAGGTGCCGGCCGGGTGGTAAATGGACTGGCTGTATCGGCGGGCCGCGTCGAGCAGTTCGTCGTCGGTCTGGAACTGCCGGCCGGGCACGAACTCGTCGATGATGTGTTTCTTGAGCGAGGGCGCCTCGGCAATGGCGCGGGCCACCTTGATGCCACCCACCACCACCGGGTGATCGCGCTCGTCTGACAGATAGTTGGGCTGGATCGCCGGATACTTGAACGGATCGGCGCTGGTGATGCGCACATGACCGCGGCTGAATGGGCGCAGCTGGCACACCGAGGCGGTGAAGGCCGAGAAGGGATGCGCGCCTTCGCCCGGCTTGTCGGCGCTGAGCGGTTGCATGTGGAACTGGATGTCCGGACGATCCACGTTCGGGCCCGAGCGGGTGAAGATCGCCACCTGGCTGGCGGCGAGGGTCAGCGGGCCGGTGCGGTTGAGCATGTATTGCATGCCGATCCACAGCTTGTTGATCGGATTGTTGACCTCGTCATTGAGCGTGCGCTCGCGCGTCTTGAGGACCAGACGGACCTGCAGGTGGTCTTGCAGGTTTTCGCCGACGCCGGGCAGATCGTGATGTACCGCGACACCGGCCTTGCGCAAGACCTCGGCCGGGCCGACGCCCGAGTTCTGCAAAATCTGCGGCGAGCCGATGGCGCCCGAGGCCAGAATGACTTCGGCCTTGGCGCGGGCTTGCTGCAGCTTGCCGCCCTTCATGTACTCCACGCCGACGGCGACCTTGCCTTCGAACAGCACGCGGGTGGTCTGCGCGCGGGTTTCTACGATCAGGTTGTCGCGGCTACGCGCCGGCTTGAGGAAGCCCTTGGCCGTACTCCAGCGGAAGCCCTTGTGGGCGGTCTGCTGGAAATAGCCGACGCCTTCCTGCGTGGCGCCGTTGTAGTCGTCGTTGTAGGGGATGCCGATATCCTTGGCGGCCGCGATGAAATGGTCGGCGATCGGCCGGCGCAGGCGCAGGTCAGAGACCTTGAGTGGGCCACCGACGCCGTGGTACTCGCTCGCGCCGCGCTCCTGATCTTCGGACTTCTTGAAGTAGGGCAATACCTCGGCAAAGCTCCAGCCTTCGTTGCCCAGCGCAGCCCAGCGGTCGTAATCTTCGTGCTGACCGCGTACATACAGCAGGCCGTTGAGCGAGCTGGAGCCGCCCAATACCTTGCCGCGCGGCCACTGCAGCTGGCGCCCGGCGATGCCGGCATCGGCCTCGGTCTTGTAGCACCAATCGTACTTCGGGTCGTGCATGGTCTTGAAGTAACCAACCGGGATGTGAATCCACGGGTTGTTGTCCGGACCGCCCGCTTCGAGGAGCAATACGCGGTTGGCTGGATCGGCCGACAGGCGATTGGCCAGTACGCAACCGGCAGAGCCAGCACCGACCACAATGTAGTCAACGTCGATGGACATGAATCTCGTCTCCTGGGGTTCGGTCGATGACACGGTGTGTCTTACCGAAAATCTAGTTATAAATGAAACGTATCGTTCCAATAAATCCTTGGATGCACTATTGTGGCAGTGAGATGAAAAGCCAAGCGCTATTCGCACAAGAGGCCTGAAATGAAACGAAACCCGGACGAGACGAACCAGAATCGCACTGCAGCATCTATCGAACCTGTTTTTGACGATGTGGACGATGCGGCGAGCTCGGGGTCCAATGAGGACATCCGGCGCTTGCGCCCGCTCACCGTGCTGGAGTTGCTGACCCACTCACCGCAACCGCTGACGCTGGCGCAACTGGCGCTTCAGATGCAGGTGCCCAAGAGCACATTGATGCGTCTGCTCCATTCGATGGAGGCACAGGGTTATGTGTTGCACATGCCGGCTGATCGCGGCTATGTGACCGGCACGCGCTCGGTGTCGCTGGCGCTCAACACCTTGCGCGGGTCGAACATGCGCCGGGAGTGTCGGGCGGTGCTGCGCGCGTTGGTGCGGCGCCTGGGCGAGACCTGCAACCTCACCGTGCCCGACGCCGGGCGGGTGCTCTACGTCGAGCGGGTCGACACGGCCGAGCCACTGCGCATGCATGTGCAGCCGGGCACCTGGGTGCCCATGCATTGCACCGCCAGCGGCAAACTGTTTCTGGCCTCGATGTCATTGCTTGAGCGGCAGGCGGTGCTCGCGCACATGCCGCTGCCGCGCTCGTCGCCGCGCACCATCACTGACCGGGCCGCGCTGGAGGTCGAGCTGGACCGCATTGCCAAGCGCGGCGTCGGCATCGACAACGAGGAGTTCGTGCGCGGCATGATCGCGGTCGCCGTGCCGGTGCGCGACCACGAAGGCAAACTGGTGGCGGCCATCGCCTGCCACGGGCCGAGCGCACGCGTGTCGCTCGAGGACTTGCTCGGCAACGTGCCGCAGATGCGCACCGCTGCCGAACTCATGCGTGATGTGTTGCTGCCGCGCGAGGCGTGACGCGGGGGCGGGCCCCCGGCGTGCTCAGACTTTAAATCGCGCCAGCAGCGCGTTTTGCTGGCCGATGTGCTCGACCATGGAGGCGCATAGACCAACCCGCGTCTTCGCCCCGCCAGCAACCTCCTGACTGATGTCGCGGATGCTGCCGGTGCGCTGATTCAACTCGCCGGCCCGTGTGCTTTGCGCCTTGGCGCTATCGGCGATCTGCAGATTCAAGTCGTTGATTCGGGTAATCGCCGTTCTGACTTCGCCAAGAATGGTGTTCGCCGTGCTGGCGTCTTCGACGGTCTGGACGGCGGTTTTGCTGCATTGGCGCATGTTGTTCTCGGCAAGCGTCACGCCGCTTTGCAACTGCTCGATGATGTTGCGGATTTCGCCGGTGGACTCCTGCGTGAGCGAGGCCAGGGTGCGCACCTCGTCGGCCACCACCGCAAAACCCCGCCCCGACTCGCCTGCGCGCGCCGCTTCAATGGCCGCGTTGAGTGCCAGCAGGTTGGTCTGATCGGCAATGCCGGTGATCTTGGCCAGAATGCTGTCGATGTTCTTGCTCAGCTGCACCAGCTTGTTGATCGACTGGCCCGTGTCGCTCAGGTCATTGGCCAGGCGGCCGATCGCGTCCGAGGACTGCGAGACCACTTTCACGCCCTGCTCGGTTTGGGTGTTGGCGGCCTGGGCGGCATGGGCGGCAGCGGCCGCCTGATCGGCCACGGAGATCGCTGTGCTGTTCATGCCATCCATTTCAGCGGCGAGCTGATCGAGCTCTTCGAGCTGGCGGTGGAGCCGGCCGGCCGCGGTTTGTACCTGGCTGGAGGTTTCCGAGCTGGCTTCGCTAACCTGACTGGCCTTGCCCATGACGTTGCCGATCAGCGACTGCAGTGACTCAACAAAGCGGTTGAACTCCTGCGACAGCTGCGCGACCTCGTCCTTGCCATCGGCCGGCAGGCGGCGGGTCAGGTCGCCCGCGCCACCGTTGATCTCCTGCAGGGCCTGATGCAGGCGCTGCAGCGGGGTGAGCATGCGGCCCATCAGCGCGGCCAGCACGATGATGCTGAGGACCACGCCGATGACCGTGCCGATGATCGCGCGCACGGTGGCCGCTTGCGCCTCCTGCATCAGCACGGCTTTATCCAGCGCAATGCCGAGATACCATTCCATGCCTTTCAGATGGGTGAGCGGGGTAAAGGACACCATCAACTCCTTGCCGCCGCTTTGCACTGTGGCCAGCGTGGCCTGGAGCGCCGGGCGCTGGTTGTCGAACAATTCCTCATAGGGTTTGCCATTGCGGCTGGCGTCCGGGTGCGAAATGATTTTGCCGTTGCCCGCCATCAGGAAGGCCTGGCCCGCGCCATTGAGGTCCAGCGCGTTCACCGCCTCCGATATGGTCTTGAGGCTCAGATCGCCGCCGAAGGCGCCCATGAACTGGCCTTTGTCGGTCAGCTTGGCCACGGCCGAGATCAGGATCTCACCGGTGGCCGCGTCGGCATAGGGCTCGGTGAGCGCGGCGCGGGGGCTGTCCTTGGCCACGGGATACCAGGGCCGCTTGCGGGCGTCCCAGCCGGTCGGGTTCCAGCTCTGGGTGTTGGTGATGCGTACGCCGTCGGCTTCCAGGCCACCAAAGATCAGCAGGAATTGCTCTTTGAGAATCGGCTGGTCGAAGACTTGCTGGATGTGCTCTGGCGTGAATTCGGCGTCCACGCTTTGCGACATCATGTCGATCAGTTGCAGCTTGCCGTTGAGCCAGTTCTCGATCTGCCGCGCCAGCGCGCTACCCGATTGCGAAATGCTCGACTCGGCCTGGCTTTGCAGGCTGCTGCGCAACTGCATGACCTGGATCAGCGAGAGAATGCCGACGGTCAGGAAGAGGACGGCCGCGGCGGCGATGCCGACTTTATGGGAAATCTTCACAATGCATGTCTCCGTTGGGCTGCGCCTTGAGCGCAACTCGGGTTAAGCCCAGATCGACGTCTGGTTTCCGGTGTTATCGGGCATGCTGCGGTTTACTGAAGGGCGCTGACTGCGGAGGCGATCAGGCTCAGACCTATCAGGATCAGCACGCTGAAGGCGATGCGCCTGAGCGTGGTCGGTGCGACCGGGGGCGGGTAGCGTCGTCCGGCAAAGGCAGCCCCAGCAACCAGCACGAAGGCAAAACCGGTGAGTAGCCAGACCTCGGTGGTGAGCCCACCCTGGGCGCCGACGAACACGGTGCGGCTGGCCGAGGTGAAGGTGAACACCAGCAGCAGCATGTTGCGCACCGCGGGCAGTTCCATCGGTTGCCGATAGAAATGGAAGATCACCGGGGGGCCGGCCATACCGAACAGGCCGCCAAACAGACCCGCGAGCACGCCACTGACGAAGAAACTGCGGTTGGGCGAGCGTTCGGCCAGCTGGGTGGGGCGTAGCGCAAAGACGATGCCGCTGTAGGTGATCACGACGCCGAGCAGCAGCTTGAGTGCGGTGGCCGCGACCACGCTGAGATAGTCGAGCAGCAGCACGCCGGCGACAATCGCCGGCACCACGCCGATCAGCACCGCGCGGGCCGCCGGCCAGTCGATGAGATGCAGATTCCCGCGCAGCGCGATGGCGCTGTTGATCAGCGCCATCAGGCTGACCACCGCCGCCACCACCGGCAGCGGCGCCAGATCAAAGCCGCTCGCCGCCCCCATCACGATCATGCCCAGTCCAAAACCGGTGACGGTCTGGAAATAGGTACCGATCGCGAAGAAGGCCAGCAGGGCGATGAGGGCGGGATCGGGCATGCCGGTCAGGCCTTGGCCGCGGCGGCGCTGTGGCCTTGCACCACGGTCACGGCGATCACATGGAACACGTCCTCCGCACTGCAGCCGCGCGACAGGTCGTTGGCGGGCAGGCTCAGGCCTTGCATGAGCGGGCCGATGGCCACCGCGCCGCCGACCCGTTCGGCCAGCTTGTAGCCGATGTTGCCGGCTTCGAGATTGGGGAAAATCAGCACGTTGGCGTTGCCCTTGACTTGCGAGTCCGGCAGCTTGCGGTTGGCGATTTCGGCGACGATGGCGGCGTCGAGTTGCACGTCTTCGTCAATGGCCATGTTCGGGCGCTGTGCTTTGACGCGGCGCGCGGCGTCGACCACCTTGTCTACGGACGCATGTCGGGCGCTGCCGCGTGTGGAGAACGATAGCATTGCCACGCGCGGCTCTTCCATCAGCAGGTCGCGCGCGCTGTCGGCGGCGGCCATGGCGATTTCCGACAACTCTTCCGCATTCGGATCAACCACTAGCCCGCAGTCCGAAAAGATCAGCCCGCCCTTGAGCGAGTGAAACGGCTCGCACATCATCATCAGGAAGAAGCTGGAGATCAGCTTGAAACCGGGCTTCACGCCCAGGATCTGGATGGCCGCGCGCACCACGTCACCCGTGGTATGCACCGCGCCCGACACCGTGCCATCGGCGTGGCCTGCCTTGACCAGCAAGTTGGCGCAGATCAGCGGTTGGGCGGCTTGCTCAGCGGCTTGTTCGCGGGTCATGCCTTTGTGGCGGCGCAGCTCGAACAGGGCGTCGGTCAGCTCGGGCATGAGTGGGGAGTCGCTCGGGTCAACAAAGCTGATGTCGTCCAGCGGCAAACCTTCTTTTTCGGCGAGTGCTTCGGTGTTGCTGCGACTGCCCACCAGAATGATGCGGGCGATGCCTTGCTGGGTGGCACGGACTGCCGCGGTGAGGACGCGCAGGTCGTCGCCTTCCGAAAGGGCGATGCGGCCCGGCGCTTTGCGGGCCTGCTCGATGATGCGATTCAGTGCTTTCATGATCATCAGCTCCAGTGTCGGGTGGCGGGTGAGCCCGTCAGCCAACGGAAAAAAATATGCCGGAACGATGCATCGGGGGAAAGATGCTGACGTTCCGGCAAAGCCTCTACCCCGTTATGCGAGGGTGGGGCGAGGCGGGAGGAGAAATACGGTCAGAGCGACTCTCAAACGTAGTCTTTGTACTTATCAAGGAAACGCACCGGCTTGGACAGTGCATCACGACGGAACGGATCGCCCAGCT
>JAPWHF010000018.1 GCA_027214125.1 Zoogloeaceae bacterium G21618-S1 | reverse complement strand
TGACGAATTCAACCGCACCGGCCAACGCCGGGAAGATCGACTCGGCCCGGAAACGGGTTTTTCTACAGCGTCGTTAGTTCGCATGGAAACCGCCACACTACTGGAGGAGATCGATCGAGTCATGCCAATGGTGCAAAAACCTCCAGGCAGATCAGTCATGTTTCACGAATCTGGCTGTCTCCAATGTGAGGACGTTCGAAGCGACCTAGAGCACTTCACCGAGCCAAGCCTGCCTGATGAGGCAATACGTTATCTGCACAATGACATGTCATGCTTGTCTGCGGCGGGATGGCGTTGGGCGCTTCCGTCCTGTCTGAAGCGCTGCATCACACAGGACTTGCACGATCCAATTGAAACCGAGTTCCTTATTTACAACCTCGCTCCCAGTGAAAAGCATAAGGCTGAGTCCGAGCAACGGTTGTCCAAGCTGTCTCTGGAACAATTGGACTGCTTAGTCCACTTTATCGAGTGGTGCAAAGAGCATCCACATTGGTCCGAGTATTGCTCTGAGGAAATACCAATGGCTTTTGAGTTCCTCAATTCCGTCAAAGAGAGCCGCGATGCTACCTAACATTTCGCTGCATCCGACCGTCAAAACGCTGCGCATTTTGCCCTCGGCTGAGCTTTCACGTTAGCACTATGAAAAACATCCAGGTCATCGACGGTGCGGTGAATTCCGTTTACGACATTTTTGCGGCCACGAACGAAGAGTTTTCGTTGATCTTCCCGGAAGGGCAAGATGTTGCGTTCATTGATGAGGTCTATGGTCGTGGCGATCCCAAAGCCCTTGATGCTGCATTCAAAGCCATTTGGTTACGCCGCATCCCCAAGAGCGAAGCCAATGGCATTCATGGCTTACTCTTTTACGAACTCGAAGAAAAGAAGGTGTATTACCCAACCCGAAAAGACGAAGAGGCAGTAAATCCAAATGGCTCAAGGCTTCGCTAACCTGTTCAGCCCGCGTAGGGCGGAAAAGCGAAGCGCCTTCCGCCAAACGTTCTCCGTATCCACCGCCACCGCGGCAAACACCACGAACTACGCCTTGAATGCCGGAATACCGCCGAAACCGCATCCCGGGCGGCTGCTATTTCTTCACGGTCAACCTGCTCGACCGCGACAGCGATGCGCTTGTGGTGCACATCGACATGCTTCGCGATGCCGTTCGAAAGGTTCGCTCGCGCCATCCGTTTCATATCGACGCGTGGGTGGTGCTGCCTGATCACATGCACGCGGTGTGGACGCTACCGCTGGGCGATAGCGATTACTCTGGCCGCTGGCGGGCGATCAAGATTGCCTTCGCCAAGGCGCTTCCGAAAACGGAATGGCGGTCACCGAGGCGCATTGTGAAGGGCGAGCGAGGTATCTGGCAGCGTCGGTTCTGGGAGCATACGATCCGGGATGATGCCGATTACGCGGCGCATGTGGACTACGTCCATATCAATCCGCTCAAACACGGACTGGTCGGCGCGGTAGGCGATTGGCCGCACTCATCGTTTCATCGCTGTGTCGCGCGGGGTGTTTATCCGGACGATTGGGGTGGTGGTGATGCGGTTGTTGTTGGGCATGGGGAAAGGGGTGAATGATTGCGGTGGCCTGGAATGGCGGAAGGCGCTTTGCTTTTCCGCCCTACGCGCGAAGCCTCCTCCAGTCGCCGGCACACCATCCCCCGCCGCCTTCGTCGCACCCTGATACAAAACCAATCGCATTAATGCTGCATCGCAACATCTTTTGCCTGTAGTGTGTGTACCGTTCATTCACCCACTTCCTGATGCCTGCGCACGCATCCGTGCCAGCGGAGCTGACGGAAAGGAGGTCGATATGCGGATCAAACCCTTCTCTAAAAGAAAGACCATCAGCCTGGCCTTGCAGGGCGGTGGCGCGCACGGGGCGTTTACCTGGGGCGTGCTCGATTACCTACTCGAAGCCGGCCAGCTCGATTTCGACGCGGTGAGCGGAACCAGCGCGGGCGCGATGAACGCGGCGGTGCTGGCGCAGGGGCTGATGGCGGGCGGGCCCGACGGGGCGCGTGAGGCGCTGGCGGCTTTCTGGAAGGCGGTGGCCAGCAGCGTGCCTTTTGATGTCACGGTGCGCACGCTCGATGGCGACAGCGGCACCCTGGCGCCGGCGATGAAAATGATGATGATGTGGGCGAGTTTCTTTTCGCCCTACGAACTCAACCCGTTTGACCACAACCCCTTGCGCGACGTGGTGACGAAGCAGATTGACTTCGAACGCCTGCGGCGCGAGAGCCCTCTGCGCTTGTTCATTGCTGCCACCGAGGCTAACACGGGCCGTCTGCGGCTGTTTCGTGAGCGGGAACTGACCGCTGACGCCCTGCTCGCCTCGGCCTGCCTGCCGTCGGTGCATCACAGCATCGAGATCGATGGCGAGCACTACTGGGACGGCGGTTTCGCGGCCAATCCAGCGGTGTTCCCGTTGTTCTACACGGGCAAGAGCCGCGACATCCTGCTGGTGCTGATCAACCCCATGCGCCACAGCAAGACGCCGCGCAGCGCCGATGAGATCCGCACGCGCAGCATGGAGCTTGGCTTCAGTGCGAACTTTCTGCGCGAGATGCGCATGTTTGCGCATGCCCGCGAGTTTGCCGAACAGCAGCCGTGGTGGTCGCGCGGCCGGCTGGAGCGTCGCCTGCTGTCGACCAATTTCCATCTGATTGAAGCTTCGGAGGTGATGAGCCAGTTGTCGTCGGAATCCAAGCTGTCGGCGAGCGGGTCATTTCTCGAGCTGCTGCGCGATCTGGGCCGCGAGCGTGCTCAGCAGTGGCACGCAGAATCGGGCCACCATGTTGGCGAGCGCCCATCGGTCGAGGTGGCCGGCCTGTTCGGTGCCCGTCCGAGCGCCGCGGAGATTCGCCCGTGACGCACGCGTAGCGACTGTCTTCTGGTGGTGGCAGCTCGGCAGGGCTGCGGCGCTTCAACAATTGGTGGCGCACCACTAGAATGGACTCACGATTTCGTTCGCCCCCCCCCCAGCCTACGAGACCTCCGCGCACGATCGAACACGGACATGAGAGACATTCGCGAATCCGACTGGAAGGTGCTGCGCCGCTTGCATCCGCTGGCGCTGGATCGGCCCACGCGCGTTATCTGGCGCTCTACCGTTTGGTGCAAGCGCGCGACAAGACGCTGGGGATGGCCTTCGATAACCCGCGCCGCTCGACCGCGATCATGACGCTGATCAGCCTGGCCCGGCTGGATCTGCTGACGGCGTCCGAGCTTGACGCACTGAGCGACGAAACCCGGGAAGCGATCCTCCGGGCGCTGGAGCCGCTGGACTAGCGACATCGACGACCCGGTTCTGTAGTCGCAAACGCCCGGATTTCGCCGCAGGGATTTCGGGACGCTTGCCGCCGGCTCAAAGATGATTTGATCCATGCCGACGGCGCGCAGGACGGTGGCATTGAGCGGACGGAAGCGAGTATGGTTGCTTGAACGGATACGCTGCGGTGCGTACCACGCCAGCAACCCGGTTGAGGCAGGTCGACACGCGGGTGGGCGTCTGGCGGCCAACCCACGCAAGGGGTAGTGCGCCTTGCCTTACTCGATGAGCGACCGTACCAAGTATTTAATTAGACATTTGGCAGACTATCCAGGCCCTCCCCTTTTTCGGCAATCCGAAGTACCCCAGCCCAATGAATCTGATATTGATCCGCCTGAGCGACGTCAGGCTTTCCGACATCGTAGCGTTGCACAACGACCCCGACGTCCTGCGTCACATGCCGCTCGCGGGTGCGGTGTTCGATGAAGTCGCATGTCGACTGTGGGTCGAGGGCAAAGAACGCCAGTGGGTGCTCAACGGCTATGGACCGTGGGGTCTGCAGATCGACGGCGAGTTCGCGGGATGGGGCGGGTTCCAGGACGAGCGCGGCGATGCGGATTTCGCGTTGGTGCTGTCTCCGCGGCATTGGGGGCACGGGCGGGCCATCTATCAGGTGTTCATCAAGATGGCGTTCGAGGACATGGGCCTTGCGTCCATCACGGCGCTTCTTCCGCCGAGCAGACGCCGTGCAAACGGTTTGCGCCGTTTGGGGTTTGAGGCGGACGGCGTGGTACACATTGCCGGCGCAGAATT
The DNA here is from genome assembly GCA_027214125.1 of Zoogloeaceae bacterium G21618-S1. Classification (GTDB taxonomy): domain Bacteria; phylum Pseudomonadota; class Gammaproteobacteria; order Burkholderiales; family Rhodocyclaceae; genus Nitrogeniibacter. The sequence continues at coordinate 57,184 of JAPWHF010000018.1, read as the reverse complement.
TCAGCGGTATCGGCTTTGGGCGCCAATGCGTGTTGCCAAACACGTCAAGAACAACACGCCGCGCTGAGCGGCGGTAGAGGCTCGCACCATGGTTGTCAGGTCGACGGCTGGCAGCCTCCAAAAAACATGCTTTAGGCCCCCCCCCACCCCCCTCAAAACACCTCTTTGCGAGTAGGCTGGGGCTGACCTCCGCAGTTTTTCCATTGTGCGATCCCGCACACATGCGCGCCGGCCCCCCTTGGACGCACGCCACCAGCTACCGGCCACATCAGTTGCAACCCGACGGAACCTAGATGACGACTTCACCGACCTCCGCGCCGCCTGCCTCGCCCGACTTCCCCATTGTGGGCATCGGGTGCTCGGCAGGTGGTCTCGAAGCATTGGAGAGCTTTCTGGCGAGTGTGCCAGCCCGCTGCGGCATGGCCTTTGTGATTATTCAGCATCTCGATCCCGTGCATACCAGTGCGCTGCCAGAGCTGCTGCAGCGGGTCACGGAGATGACCGTGGTCGAAGCGGTCGATCACATGCAGGTCGTGCCGAACCGGGTTTACGTCATCCCGCCCAACCGGGATCTGTCCCTGCTCCACGGCTGGCTCTATCTGCTGGAGCCGTCGGCGCCGCGCGGGCTGCGCCTGCCGGTCGATTTTTTTCTGCGCTCACTGGCCGAGGACCGGGGCGACAAGGCCATTGGCGTGATCTTGTCGGGGATGGGCTCCGACGGGGTACTCGGATTGCGCGCCATCAAAGAGAAGTCCGGGCTGACGCTGGCGCAAACGCCGGATACGGCGAAAGCAGCCAGCATGCCGAGCAGCGCAATCGACGCGGGCCTGGCCGACATCGTTGCGCCACCGTCGCAACTGCCACAGCGCATCGCCGCCTACGTCGGTCACGACGCCTACGCCAGCCCGGGGGACGCGACCCCGCCGCCAAATACGCTCAGCGCGCTCGACAAGGTGGTGATTTTGCTACGCGACCGCTGCGGCACCGATTTTTCGCTGTACAAGAGCAACACACTGTATCGGCGCATCGAGCGCCGCTGTGCGCTGCATCAGAAAAAAGGCATTGCAGAATATGTGAGTTACCTGCGCGATAATCCGCAGGAGCTCGATCTGCTGTTCAAGGAACTGCTGATCGGGGTGACCAATTTCTTTCGCGACCCGCCGGTGTGGGAGCTCCTGCGCACCCATGTGATTCCCGCCCTGTTGGCGCGATACCCGGCCGGCAGGGCGATGCGCGCCTGGACGGTCGCCTGTTCGAGCGGCGAGGAAGCCTATTCGCTGGCGATCGTGTTTCGCGAGGCACTTGAGGCGGCCCAGCCCGACGGACGCTTCAGCTTGCAGATTTACGCCACCGACCTCGACGCCGACGCCATCAGCCGGGCGCGCCGGGGCATCTATCCCAAAAACATCGCGGCCGATGTATCTCCGACGCGTCTGGCCCGGTATTTTGTGGCCGAAGATGGGGGGTTCCGTATCGCCAAAGAGATCCGCGACATGGTGATCTTTGCGCCGCAAAACCTTATCGCAGATCCGCCCTTTACCCGGCTCGATCTGCTCACGTGCCGGAACCTTCTGATTTATCTGCGGCCCGAACTACAAAGCCGGGTCCTGCAACTCTTTCACTACGCGCTCAACCCCGGCGGCGTGCTGCTACTGGGCAGCGCCGAAACGGTCGGCACCGCCAGCCATCTGTTTGCGCCACAGCACGGCAACGCACGCGTCTTCGACCGCCTTGAAAAAAGCCGGCCATTCGCCGAGATGGCGTTTCCCGCGAGCGCTCCGACAGGCACCCGACACCCCGACGAGGCCACCACTGTGCCCCCGAGCCACAATCTCGAACACCAGGTTGACCAGCTGATTCAGCAAACCTACGCCCCGGCCGCCGTGCTGGTAAGCGCGGACGGCGACATCATCTACATCAGCGGACGCACCGGCAAATACCTGGAGCCGGCGGCGGGCCGGGTCAACATCAACATCCACGCCATGGCGCGCGACGGCCTGCGCGAGGCCTTACCCGGCGTCATTCACAAGGCGCTGCGGCAGACTGAGCCCATTGTGCTGAACGGGATCCAGATCGGCAGCGGCAGCGCCCGCCAAGCGGTCGACATCACCGTCAAGGGCCTCGACGCACCCGAACTGCTGCGCGGACGCGTGCTGATCGTATTCAAGGATGTAATCCGGGCACCCGGCGGCCGAAAAACACGCACGCCCCCGGCGACGGGCTCTCAGGATGCGCTGATGGCGGAGCTGACACAGGCACGCGAGACCCTGCGCGTCGCCCATGAAGACATGCAGGCCTCGGTCGAGGCCCAAAAATCAGCCAACGAAGAACTGCAATCGACCAACGAGGAATTGCAGTCGACCAATGAAGAGCTGACCACCTCCAAGGAGGAGATGCAGTCGCTCAATGAAGAGTTGCAGACCGTCAATGCCGAGCTGCAGGCCAAGGTGGACGACCTGACCTGGGAACGCAACGACATGACCAACCTGCTCAACGCCACTGAACTCGCGACCATCTTCCTCGACAGCCACATGAAGCTGCGCCGCTTCACCACGCATGCCACGCACATCTTCAAGCTGATTCCGAGCGACATTGGCCGGCCGCTGTCGGACGTGAGCTGCGACCTTGATGACGCCGGCCTGCTGGCCGATGCGGCGGAAGTGCTGCGCAGCCTGAAGTTCTCCGAACGGGAGGTGACAACGCACGACGGCCGCTGGTATCGGGTTCGCATCATGCCCTACCGCACCCAGGCCAACATGATTGACGGGGTGGTCATCACCCTCATGGACATCACCGCGATCAAGTCACTGGAGGCCAAATTGCGCACTCAACACAGCTCCCCGAGCAGCACCGCCGGAGACGCAAAATGAGCGATACAGACCAGGACGACCTGCGCCATCGGGCGGAGCGACGCCTGGCGCAACAACAGCCGAACCACCCCGCCACCGAAGCCGACGCCCAACGCATGCTGCATGAGCTTCAAGTGCACCAGGTCGAACTGGAAATGCAGCACGAAGAGCTTGAACGCTACCGGCTCCACCTGGAAGATCTGGTGGCCCTGCGCAACAGCGAACTGGCAGAGGCCCTTGAGCAAGCACAACAGGCCAGCCACGCAAAAAGTGCATTTCTGGCCAATATGAGCCACGAAATTCGTACCCCGATGAATGCCATTCTTGGCATGACCCATCTGCTCAAGCACGACAACCCGACGCCCAAGCAACTGGCGCGTCTCGATACCATCAACAAGGCCGCAACCCACCTCCTGGCCATCATCAGCGATGTGCTCGATCTGTCGAAAATCGAGGCGGGAAAGTTTCACCTCGACTTGCACGACTTTTCCCTTGGCGATGTGTTGCGCTCGGTCGAACACCTGGTCATTGACCAGATCGATGGCAAACAACTACGCTTTACGAGCAGCGCTGACAAGGTTCCGCACATGCTCAACGGCGATGTCACCCGCCTCACCCAGGTGTTGCTCAATTATCTGAGCAACGCCATCAAATTCACCCAGCGCGGAGAAATCATCCTGCGTTGCCTGCTCCTCGAAGAGCACTCAAACGACGTATTGCTGCGCTTCGAAGTACAAGACACCGGCATCGGCATCACCACCGAGCAAATGAGCCGACTGTTCCGGAACTTCGAACAGGCAGACAGCTCCACCACACGCCGCTACGGCGGCACCGGCCTGGGACTGGCCATCTGTCGGCACCTGGCCGAGCTGATGGGCGGCGCCGTGGGCGCGAGCAGCAACCCCGGCAAGGGGAGCCTGTTCTGGATGACCGCCCGCTTCGGCAAGGCCAAGGCGTCAACACCGTCGCAGACGCCAAGCTAGCGCGCAGGACGCACTCAACACCTCACGCACCAAGCGCCTGCACCGCCTCCCCCGCCACTTTCCACGCCTCGATCCCACCCGCCAAATAGCGCGCATCCACACCCATCACGCGCAATGCCGCGACCAAGCCCTGACTGACTTCGCGCCCGTGAACGCAATACAGCACGACCAAGCCGTCGATGGGGATGCTGTCTTTCCAGTCCAGCCAACGGGCCGGGTCATGCCATTGGCCACCCGCAATCTGGCCGCCATCGCCTTGCCGTGCCGCAGCTCGACGCACATCAATGAGCGTGTGCGCAAGGCCGCCGCGCTGCCAGAGGGCCAGTTCTGCCGGGGTGATGTGGCTCATGGAGCGACGCCTTTCAAAACAATGACAAGACCAGGCCGATCACGGCGCAAGCGGCGATCACTTCGATCACGCCGCGCTTGAAGCGCAGCAAGGCCGTCGCCGCGCCAAGCGCGATGAGCGCGGCGACGGCATCGAAACCACCCGCCAGCCCCTCGGGCCACAGCACGTGGTAGCCGAAAAACAGGGCCAGATTCAGCACCACCCCGACGACGGCCGCGGTAATGGCGGTGAGCGGCGCGGTAAGGCGAATCTCGCCATGGGTAGATTCCACCAGCGGCCCACCGGCGAGGATGAACAGGAAGGATGGCAAGAAAGTGAACCAGGTCACCAGGCATGCAGCGACCGCGCCAGCCAGAAAGAGCGAGTCGGGCCCGAACACGGCTTTAACGTAGCCGCCGACAAAGCCGGCGAAGGCCACCACCATGATCAGCGGGCCGGGCGTGGTTTCACCCAGCGCGAGGCCGTCGATCATCTGGGTGGGGGTGAGCCAACCATAGTGGCCGACCGCGCCCTGATACACATAGGGCAACACGGCATAGGCGCCGCCAAAGGTAAGCAGCGCGGCCTTGGTGAAGAACCAGGCCATCTGGGTAAGCGTGTGGCCCCACCCCAGGACGGCAGTCAGCAGGCCCATGGGCACCAGCCACAGCACCGCACCGGTCGCCAAGACACCCGCCAGACGCGACCAACTGAAGCGGGCGTGCGCCGGCGACGGCGTGTCGTCGTCGATGATGGCTCGGCCAAAATCGGCACTCGCCTTGCCGTGCCCACCGCCTGCGGCAAAGACGTGCGGCGCGACACGGCCGCCGATGTAGCCGACCACCGCCGCGCCCAGCACAATGGCCGGAAACGGCACGTTGAGTTCAAAGATAGCCGCAAAGGACGCACCGGCAATCGCCCACAGCACATTGTTCTTGAGCGCCCGCGAGCCGATACGATGCGCCGCCTGCAACACGATGGCCGTCACCGCCGGCTTGATGCCATAAAACAACCCGGCCACCAGCGGTACGTCACCAAAAGCGATGTACACCCACGACAGCCCGATAAGAATCAGCAGCGAGGGCAGCACGAACAGCGCACCGGCCACTACGCCGCCCCAGGTGCGGTGCATGAGCCAGCCAATGTAGGTGGCGAGCTGCTGCGCCTCGGGGCCGGGCAACACCATGCAGTAGTTCAGCGCGTGTAAAAAGCGCCGCTCCGACAGCCAGCGGCGGCGCTCGACCAACTCCTGATGCATGATCGAAATCTGCCCCGCCGGCCCGCCAAAGCTGATAAAGCCAAGCTTGAGCCAGAACAGCACAGCGTCGCGAAAGCGCACCGCGGCGGGGGCGTCGATGGTATTCATCGCGATTGGGGGCGTGGTTTGGCTCATGCGACGGACGCGCCGGTATCGAAACGGGTCAACAGCGCATCGAACACGCCACTGGCTGCGGTGAGCAAGGCATCGTCATCGGCAACGGCATCGCGCAGGCCAGCCAGCACACTCTCCACCCCAACCGCCTCGGGCGGCTGCACACCGCCCACGTCGAGGTAGTGCACCAGCAGCGCGAGTCGCGCCAGCGCGGGCTGCGCAAGGCCGAAGCTGGCGATCATCACCTCGAAGCTCACCAGCCCCCCCAAGTGACTGAAACGCGCACCGTCAAAGTCGAAGCCGAGCGCATCGTCCGGGCAGTCGCCAGGCGCGGCAAGCCACAGCATCGTGGCCGACGGGTCGATAAAACGGCGGATCAACCACGCACAGGCGAGGCGGTCGACCCACGGCCGTCGACGCGTCGCCCAGCGCCGGCCCTGAAAATCGGCGATGTCCATCGACTCGATCTGACCGGTGATGGCGCGAGGCTCGTCGGGCGACAGCACACGCGCGATGTCCAGCTCAAGCGATTGCAAGGCGGCGTCCACTTGCCGCTGCGCTTCGCCAGCAAAGAAGTCGATCGCCGCAAGCGCAACAAACGCCTTGCGCAGCTTGCGCACCTGCTTGATCGCCGCCGCCACCGTGTCGGCCGACAAACCCTCGCGCACCGCCGCCACCTCTCCCAGCAAGGCGGCGTAATCGTCTCGCCGATCAAACAGGTGGGCAAACTCGGCACCCGCCACCTCTTCCACTCGCAACACGTAGGCCACTCCGCCGCCCTCTCGCACCTCGGTGGCGATGGCGTCGAGCGTGGCAGCACAGGCATCGCGGTTGGGCATGAGGTAGACGCCATCGCGTAACACCGCCGCGCCAGACTGTTTCAAGCCACGCCAAGCGCGCATCCGGACGGTGGCGTTTTCGGTGGGCAGACTGAGGATGAGTACGAGCCATTGGTTCATGAAACAAACACTACAACTATGTAGCGTTTACTTCAATATTTATTCTCTGGCGGCAGACCGCTCAGACTGGCCTACCCTGAAGTGACAGATCGAGGCTCAGGACAGTCGCCAATCTGGCACCTCGCCTTCACCGCCCGCCCAAAATTCACAAGGAGCCCCCCATGACCGCGACACCGATTGGCGACTTCCATGTCGCACCAACCGATCTGCCATGGAAGGTCCTGCGCGAGGGCTATCACTTCAAGCTCCTGCGAACCTGCCCGGTCACCGGCACCTGGGTCGCGCTGTTTCGCACCGTGGCGGGGGCGTCCGTGCCATCGCACAAACACATCGGCGCGGCCGAGTACTTTGTCTTAAAGGGAAAGATCGAGATCCGGGGCGGCGCCGAACGAGGCGGCATCACGGCAAGTGCCGGCGACTACGGCTACGAGCCGAACGGCATCATCCACGAGAAAACCTGTTTTCCGGAGCCCTGCGAATACCTGTTCATCCACCACGGCCCGCTGCAATATCTGGACGCCGACGGCAACACCGCGATGGTGCTCGACTGGATGGGCGTTCAGGCAAAGTGGGATGAAGCGGCAGTGGCCGAATAGCCCACGGCTTAATCACCACTGGCCAGATACCGCTGCGCCCAGGCCGCGATCACCTCGGCCACGTAGATGGCGTCGGCGCGCTGGCTGAGCAGGTGGTCGGCACTGTCCAGGCTGACGAAACTCTTGGGATGCCTGGCCCAGCCGTAGATACGGGCGGCGTTGTCGATGCTGACGGTGGCGTCTTGCGGCGAGTGAAACACCAGCAAGGCTTTACGCAGCCCGGCCACGGCGCGTTCGAGTTTGGCCGACTCGATGTCGTCGAGAAACTGCCGGCGAATGCGAAAGGGCCGGCCGACCAACCGCACGACCGCCTCGCCTTCGCGCTCGATTTCATCCCGTGCGCTTTCAAAGTGATGCGCCACATGGGCGGGATCGGCGGGCGCGCCAATGGTGCAAATCGCCCGCGCGCCGTCAATTTGCGCGGCCGCCGCGAGCACCGCCGCGCCGCCGAGCGAATGGCCGATCACGATGGCGGGCTCGGCCAGCGACTGCTTCATGTAGGCGGCCGCGGCGACCAGGTCTTGGACGTTGGACGAGAAGTTGGTGTTGGCAAAATCGCCATCGCTGGCACCCAGTCCGGTGAAGTCAAAACGCAACACGGCAATGCCTTGGGCGGTGAGCCCCTCGGCAATGCGCGCGGCGGCGAAGATGTCCTTGGTGCACGTAAAGCAGTGGGCAAACAGCGCGTAAGCACGCGGTGGCGCGTCGGGCAGATCCAGCCGAGCGGCAAGCTCGGTGCCAAAGGCACCCGGGAAGGTGATTTTCTGGCTTTGCATGAGGGGGGCTCCGGTCGATGGCAGCGCGCCACGCCAGCCGGTCAATACGCCGAGTGAACGCGCGCTACGCTCAAGAGACGGCGCAGCGCCTCGGATGATTACAACCGATTGGCGCGCCGGCATGTGGTGACGCATGAGCGACCAAAGAAAAACGGCCTCGATGAGGCCGTTTCCTGCTCAACCGCGCGACCGGCTTACCAGCTCGCGTCCCGATCCGGCGTGGCCGATATCTTGTGGATGGTGAGGTCGGCGCCTTCGTATTCCTCTTCGGCATCCAGACGCAGGCCGCTGACGGCCTTGATCGTGGCATACACCAGATAGCCACCGGCGAAGGCGAAGACCACGCCGGCCAGCGTGCCAACGAGCTGGCTCATGAAGCTGACGCCGCCCATGCCGCCCAGCGCCGACGAGCCGAAGATGCCGGCGGCGATACCGCCCCACGCACCGCACAGGCCGTGCAGGGGCCAGACACCGAGCACATCGTCGATCTTCCAGCGATTCTGGGTGAGGGTGAACATCTGCACGAACAGCACGCCGGCAATCACACCGACCGCCAACGCACCAATCGGGTGCATCAGGTCGGAGCCGGCACACACCGCCACCAGGCCCGCCAGTGGACCGTTGTGCACGAAGCCCGGGTCGTTCTTGCCCATCACCAGCGCGGCCAGCGTGCCACCGACCATGGCCATGAGCGAGTTGACCGCCACCAGCCCGCTGATACCCTCCACCGTCTGTGCGCTCATCACGTTGAAGCCGAACCAGCCGACGGTGAGAATCCAAGCGCCCAGCGCCAGAAAGGGAATGCTCGAAGGCGGGTGCGCGGCGATGGCGCCCGATTTATTGTAGCGACCATGACGCGCGCCGAGCAGCAGCACCGCCGCCAGCGCGATCCAGCCGCCAACAGCATGCACCACGACGCTGCCGGCAAAGTCGTGGAAAGTCGCGCCAAAGCTGGACGCCAACCAGGCCTGAAAGCCGAAGTTGCTGTTCCAGATCAGGCCTTCGAAAAAGGGATAGACCAGGCCGACCAGCAGCGCGGTGGCCGCCAGCTGCGGATAAAAGCGTGCCCGCTCGGCAATGCCGCCCGAAATGATGGCCGGTATGGCGGCGGCGAAGGTCAGCAAAAAGAAGAACTTCACCAGATCGTAGCCGCTGCGCGCAGCCAGCACGTCGGCGCCCTGGAAGAAGCTGACGCCATAGGCCACGGCGTAGCCCACAAAGAAATAGGCAATGGTCGAGACGCTGAAATCGACCAGAATCTTGACCAGCGCGTTGACCTGGTTCTTGCGCCGTACCGTGCCGACTTCAAGAAACGCAAAGCCCGCGTGCATGGCAAGCACCATGATGGCGCCCAACAACACGAACAGGACGTCACTGGATGTCTTGAACTGCTCCATGGAAATACTCCTTTTGCACAATAGGGGAGCATTTAGCAGATCACGTGCCAGCGCAGCTATTACAACAAATCAAGCACTTACGAAACTGCGCCCCAAGACAGCGCATTCCAACAGCACCAATTCGGTGCATTTAGCAGACACCCAGGCCCCATCAGCGTGCATCCGCGCGAGCGCATGCGTCATCTCGGTGCGATATTTTTCGGCAACAACACCCACATGGCGCCGTTTTGTTTCATACGGCCGGCCTCGGCGCCGGCGGCATCGCCAAAACCCCAGAAGAAGTCGGCCCGCACACCGCCACGAATGGCGCTGCCGGTGTCTTGCGCCATCACCAGATGCCGCAGCGGCTGGTTGGTGTTGGGCCGGGTGGTATCGAGAAACACCGGTGCGCCAAGCGGCACGGTCTGGCGGTCAACCGCAATGCTGCGTTCGGCCACCAGCGGAACACCCAGCGCACCGATCGGGCCGTCGTTATTGTCTGGCAGCGGTCGGAAGAACACATAGCTGGGGTTTTGATCAAGCAGCTCACGCAGGCGCGCCGGGTTGGCCCGCGCCCAACGCTGGATGCCCTGCATGGACGCGTCCGACAGTTTGAGCTCCCCTTGCTCGACCAGCCACTTGCCAATCGACTTGTAAGGGTGGCCGTTCTGGTCCGCATAGCCGATGCGCAGATAGCTGCCGTCGGGCAGTTCAACCCGGCCCGAGCCCTGCACTTGCAGGAAGAACAGTGCAATCGGGTCATCCGCCCAGGCCAGCACCGGCGCCGGAAAAGCCTCGCCCTGCGCGCTCACTTCACGCCGCGTCCAGTAAGGCACCAGCCGGTTGCCCTCCACCCGTCCGCGCAGGCGCAGGGGCTTGAGCTCGGGGTAGATGCCGGCCAGCTCGACCGAGACCATGTCCTGCGGCACGCCATGAATCGGCCAGGCGTGCTGGGCGTTGCGATCGAGGCTGCCGCGAATCAACGGTTCGTAATAGCCGGTGACCAGGCCGTTGGCGCTGCTGTCGGCATTGCGCACCTGCCAGGGGCGGAAATTGCTATCGAAAAACTGCCGCACCATCGCCCGCGGCGGCGCGTCGCCAAGCGCATCGGCTTGCGCACACACCCCCGCCCAGGCCGCTTCCTTGCGCAACACGCGGCACGAGCGCTGCCAGGCCGGCCAGGCCGCTTCCATGGCATCCACATTCCAGCCCGGCAAATCGGACCAGCGTGCGGCGACCAGACGGCCAGCGGCAACCGCGGGGGTCGCCACCGGTGCGGACGGCGGCGTCACGGCTTGCGGCTTGGGCAGCACCGGCACGGGTGCGGGTGCCGGCACGGGGAGGCTTTGCGTCACCGGTGGCACCTGCGCGCACGGCGGACAGTCAGGCACGCGCTCGGTGGCGCAGGCGGACAACAACACACAGAGCCCGACCACACGCGGCCAGACGGACAGACGAAGGAACATGGCGGACAGATCAGTTACACTCGGTCGAGCGAAGCCGGCAGTATAGCCGTGACCGCCCTTCCCCAACCTGCCACCGGAGCCTGCCATGTGGGTGATCCTGCTGGAAGCCGGCGTTGCGCTGGCATTGTTGCTTGTCATTGTCTGGGCCACCTGGCCACGAAAGAAGAACACATCTGATGACTCCGACATCTCCTGAACTGGCCGCCTTTTTTGCGCGCCTCGAAAAAACCCTGGACCGGCTCGACGCCTGGCTGCCCGCCCCGCCGGCGGCACCGGACTGGGACAGCGCCATCGCCTTCCGCTGGCTGCGCCGCGGCGCGCAGGCGCGACTGGAAGCCATTGCGCATCCGCACCTGATCCGCGTCGAAGACCTGCAGGATGTCGCCGACCAGATCGAGCGCCTCGACGCCAACACCCGCCAGTTTGTCAAAGGCCGCCGTGCCAACAATGCACTGCTCACCGGCGCGCGCGGCACCGGCAAGTCCTCGCTGGTCAAAGCCATGCTGGCGCGCTACGCCGACAAGGGCCTGCGCCTGATTGAAGTCGACAAGCAAGACCTGATGGACCTGCCCGAGATCGTCGAACTGGTGCGCACCCGGCCCGAGCGCTTCGTGCTGTTCTGCGACGATCTCTCCTTCGAAGACGCCGAGCCCGCCTACAAGGCACTCAAGAGCGTACTCGACGGGTCGCTCGCCGCGGTGCCCGACAACATCATCATCTACGCCACCTCCAACCGCCGACACCTGATGCCTGAGTACCACGCCGAAAATCGCGAAGCACACAACATCGACGGCGAGATCCACCCCGGCGAAGCGGTCGAAGAGAAAATCTCGCTGTCCGAGCGTTTCGGGCTGTGGTTGTCTTTCTACCCTTTTAATCAGGACGCCTACCTCGATATCGTGTGCCACTGGCTGAGCGAATTCGGCGTGACCAAGGCCAAGATCGACAAAGCCCGCACCGAGGCCCTGCAGTGGGCGCTGATGCGCGGCTCGCGCAGTGGTCGGGTGGCCTGGCAGTTTGCCCGCGACTACGCCGGCCGGCACGCCAAGTGAGACTCGCATGACCGACACAGCCTCGCCCAAAAAACGCGTCGACGTCGCCGCCGCCGTCATCACCCAGCCCAATGGCAGCGTGCTGCTCGGTCAGCGCGCGCCAGGCACCTTCTACCCCGGCTACTGGGAGTTTCCCGGCGGCAAGGTCGAGCCCGGCGAAGACCCGCGCGCCGCGCTTATCCGCGAGCTCGACGAAGAACTCGGCATCACCGTCGACACCTGCTGGCCCTGGCTGATGCGCGAGCACGACTACGAACACGCCAACGTTCGCCTGCACTTCTTTGAAGTGCCCGAGTGGACTGGCGACATCAACGACCATGTTCACGCCGCGCTCGCCTGGGAGCACCCCGAGCGCTTCAGCGTCGCGCCCATGCTGCCGGCCAACGGCCCCATCCTCAAGGCGTTGCGCCTGCCGCGCGAGATGGGCATCACCGATGCCGCCCACATGGGCGTTGAAGCCCAGCTCGACGCGCTCGACCACGCCCTGGCGCGTGGCCTCAAGCTGGTACAGATCCGCGACTCCTCCCTCGATACCCGCCCGCGCGAACGCCTCGCCCACAGCATCGTCCAGCGCTGCCATACCGCCGGCGCGCTGGCCCTGGTCAATGGCGACGCCGACCTCGCCCGACGCACCGACGCCCACGGCCTGCACCTGCCCGCCCGTCAGCTCATGGCCTGCGGCAGCCGCCCCGATTTCGAATGGGTCGGCGCCTCCTGTCACACCCGCGCCGAGCTCGAGCACTGCGCCAGACTCGGCCTCGACTACGCCGTCCTCGGCCATGTCAACGCCACCCCCAGCCATCCCAACAGCCCCTCGCTGGGCTGGGCCGGCTTCAGTGCCCTCACTCGGTTGCTGCCTATGCCGGTGTTCGCCATTGGCGGCGTCAGCCTCGAACACATGGGCGCAGCGCGTGCGGCTGGCGCGCATGGTGTGGCGGGGATTCGGGGGAGCTGGGCCTAAGCGGCAGACTCGCCTGAGCTTCAACAGATCCGCGCCCTCGCACGGCAGAACCCGCCACCCGGCTTGACCGCCAACACCAGCGACTGCCCGGCCATACCCGCCAGCGGCCAAGATAAACCGGCACCTGCTGCCATTCGCATCTATGGTGGTTACATGGCGTCGGCATTCACGCTGTTCGCCTTGCGCCCCTGACGCGCCGCCCGGCCCCACACGGCCACACCGGGTGACGAGCACGCGCTGGGCGACATTGGAGGGCACGCGCCATGGCGACCTATATCGCACTATGCACTTTCACCGATCAAGGGATCCGCGCCATCAAGAACTCGGCGGAACGGGCTGACGCCGTCAAGGAGTTGGCCGCGAAGTTTGGCGCGACGATGACACAGCTGTACTGGACGATGGGTCAGTACGACCTGATCGCCACCATCGACGCACCAGACGATGAGTCGGCCACGGCATTTTCCCTGGCCACGGCCTCGGGCGGCAATGTGCGCGTACAAACCCTACGCGCGTTCTCGCGCACCGAACTGGCGGGCATTACCCGCCGGCTCGACTGACACGCTGATCCCAGGCTTGAGCGGGCGCTGTCCGCCCGCTCAGCAGTGTCAGCTATCCCAGGCGCCTTGCCGCAGACGCGCATTCAGCGTGTCGACAACCTCGGCCCAGTCGGCGTCTTCGGCGATCTCCTCACGTAGAAAAGCCGCCTGGGACGGACTCCAGAACGGTGCCGCGGCAAGCGGAATGTGCCCCGCCAGGGGGGCATGCCGCGCGACGAAGGTGTCGATGCTGGCGGCGTCGTTGGGTAAGCCAAGCTGGGCAAACAAGGCAGACAGAGGATGGACTGGGGTTTCCATGAGTAGGTCTCCTTTCGACATGACACAGTGCCACACCCACATAAGTATGCGCCGACACGGCGCTCGAACATACCATCGGCGCCCCCCACCTGGTCACCCCACGCTTTTTCTTAAAGCGTCCATCGTGCGTTGATGGCCAAAAAAAACCGCCTCGAAGGCGGTTTTTTTCGACCGAGACATTACGCCTTGCGCTTGCCTCGCACCAGGCCAAGGCCCAGCAGACCGATGCCAAGCAACCCCAAGCTCACGGGCTCGGGCACGCTTGTCGGTGGCGTGTCGCCGGTATTGATTAACACGCGCTCAATCACAAAGCCGCTTTGCGCGCCTTGGTTGTGGTTGAAGGAAAAGCTGTTGAAAGGAGTACCAGAGAAGCTGATGGTGCCTTGCCCATCATTTGCCGTCGAAGTAATCGTCGTGCCATCAAAGGTTGTACCACCCTGATTGGTATAGCCAATCGACACGGGACCATTGCTGGTCACAAACCCAAAAAGCGTCTCCACCGGCAAAGAACCAACACTGCTCAGTGCATCAAACTCGATTTCAATGGAGTTGATCATTGTCGAGAAGCTGAGCACGTAGCTGCCGGAGGTATTGTTCCCACCAAGATACAGTCCAGCGAAGGTTCCGCTGGTGATAAACCCGATACTGCCGCCCGTATTGGTGGTCGTCAGCGTCGTGCCCCCCACGGTCACCGGATTGCCGGAACCCAGATCGGTATCGGAAAAGCTGATCACTGCGGCCTGCGCGACGGCCGAACCGGTCAAGGCCAGCATGGCGACCAGCGCTTTTGTTTTGAATGTTGTCATTTACGATTGCCCCGATATTGAGCGCTTAGCAAACCTAAGCATGGACGATCACACGCAACATCTACGCCAACAGAACAATTTGATTTAACAACAATCACTTGCGCCAGATTTCAGGCGAAGCCCAAGCGCAAAATGTTGCTGATTGTAAATTTATCCGACACTCATATGACACCATGGCTCCGCTTGAAACGGCGCCCGCGTTACGCGTCGTCAAGATCTTCCGACATGCCATCCGGCGGCTTGGCGGCCGGAATGCGGTAGCTCTCGGAGGCCCAGGCGCCCATGTCGATCTGGCGGCAGCGCTCGGAGCAGAAGGGGCGGAATTTGTTGTCGGTGCGCCATTCGACAGGCTTGGCGCAGTGAGGGCACTTGACGATGCGGGGGGCGGTATCGCGGGTCATCGGACTCAGAGATTGCACAGCGTGAGTTCGAACTCGACGTCGTTCTCGCACTGGCGGGGTCGGCTGATGGTGTCGGGGCGCATGAAGCGCACGTTGAGCACGTATTTATTGGCGCTGATTTCGGGCACGGCCTGGGCGCCCAGCTGGACGCGGACGCGCACCATCTGGATCGGGCGACCGCCCATGGTCAACTGGTAGTTGCCGCGGCTGGCGGTCTGCATTTCGGGCCGGCCGCTGGCGCGCAGCAGGCGTAGCACAATCGCCAGACCGTCGCGGATCGGCAGCATCGGGCGAATCCAGCCTTCGAGGTCACGCCGGCGCGCTTCGACGTCGCGGTTTTGCCAGTGGTAATACGCGGGCAGGTCGAACTGGCAGGCGCCACCGGGGATCGCAGCGCGGCTGCGGATGCCCATGAGCCAGTCGTTTTCGCGCAGGTAGTGGCCGATCTTGCCAGACACCGACAACAGGCCGGCCGTGGCCTGCTCGATTTCGTACAGGGCGCCGCTGAGCGCCTCTTCGGAAATATCGGGGTTGTCACGGAAGGCGAGCAACGATTGGCGCTGGCGCTCGAGTTCCTGCAGCAGATCCACCTTGAACTCGGAGCGGCTGGCCACTTCGAGCATTTCGAAGATCGAGGTCAGCGTGACATGGTGGTCAATAGACGATTCACCGCGCAACGTGTGCGCGATACGGCCAAACAGATCTTCCAGCCGGAGCAGGGTGCGGATGCGTTCGTTGAGTGGGTATTCGAAAGTAATCACCGCATGCGCCTGATGGGTTTGCCAACCTCCTGATAATCCGCGCGATGATAGCACACGGCTTGTGCGGGGCTCAGGCGCCAGCGAGCCCGAGATAGCGCTGATGCAAGGCGTCGACCTGCCGATGGAGGTGGTCGAGATCGCCACTGTTGTCGATCACGTCATCGGCGGCAGCGAGCCGATCGGCGCGCGGCAGTTGCGCCGCCATGATGGCTTCGACCTGCGCGGTGGGCAGGCCCGAACGATTCATGACGCGCGCTACCTGCACCGTCTCCTCGCAATCGACCACGGCGATGCGCTGACAACGCTGGCGATAGGTGCCGGACTCGATCAGCAGCGGCACCACCAGCACCACATAGGGCGCATCGGCCTCGATGCATTGGCGATCGGACTCGGCACGGATCATGGGGTGAAGAATCGCCTCGAGGCGCTGACGCTCGTCAGGCTTGGCAAACACCAGCGCGCGCATGGCATCGCGATCGAGCGCGCCATCGGCGGCAATGAGCGCATCGCCGAAGGCGGTACGAATGGCAGGCAACGCTGCGCCGCCAGAGGCGGTGAGCTGGCGGGCGATGAGGTCGGTGTCGACAATCGCCGCGCCGCACTCACCAAAACGGTCGGACGCCGCACTCTTGCCACTGCCAATGCCGCCGGTCAGCCCGACGATCCAGCGCGTCGTGCTCACGGCGAACACGCCGCGCGAGTTGCGCTGGAAAAATCGCCGCTCCATTCACTGGCGCGTTCGACCAGCGCGTCGGCCGGCCCGCGGATTTCAATGCGGTGGGTGGTATCGCCCCGCTCTTCAATGGCCACGCCGCTCACGCCCTTGGCCTGAATGCGCCGCACCTGCTCTTTGGCCGAGGCCTCCGACTTGAACAAACCCAGCGAGATGGTCAGTGGTCGGGAACCGTTCTCGCCCACCACGAACAGATCGTTCCAGCCCTTGGCGCGAATCTCGTTCGCGCGGCGCTCGGCCGCCTCTTTGGTCGGATGCGCGGGGATGTGCACCCACCAGGAGGTGACGTCGGTGGTGGCCTTGTCACGCACGCTAAAGTCCGGTTCGCGCAGGGCCTGCCGCGTGAGACGATCCGCCGCTTCGTCGTCCAGGCCACCAAAGGCCGCGCAGGCCTTCGGCACGCTGACCACTGGCGGCGGTGCCTCGACGACGGGCGCCGGAACGGGCGCCGGCGGGGGCACCACGATAGGCGCCGGCGCGGCTGCAGCCCGAGTCTCGGCCTGCAAGGCTGCGACCGCCGCATCATCAAGCACTTTGATCTGCTCGGGCTTGAGCTGGTTGGTCACCCGCTCGGGCTCGCTGCGCGTGCCGTCCTGACCGAACCAGCCGTGCCAGGCAGCCAGCGCGATGGCATTGACCAGCACCAGCAAGATGATCAGAAAACGCAGGATCGGCACGCTTCGCTCCTCAGTCGACTTTGGGCAGGTGCGCCAAAGACGCCGCCACCGCCTCGGCCGGATACTCGTAGTTCTCGAGCTGGCCGGAGAAGTAGCGGTCATACGAAGCCATGTCAAAATGCCCATGGCCGGTCAGGTTGAACAATATCACCTTGGGTTCGCCCGTCTGCTTGCACACCAGCGCTTCGTCGATGGCGGCACGGATGCCGTGGCAGGACTCGGGCGCCGGGATGATGCCTTCATGGCGCGCAAACAGCACGCCGGCTTCAAAGGTGGCCAGCTGGGGCACGGCCACCGCTTCGACCAGTTTCTCGTGGTAGAGCTGCGAGACCAGTGGCGAGTCGCCATGGTAGCGCAGGCCACCGGCGTGGATGCCCGGCGGCATGAAGTCATGACCGAGGGTGTACATCTTCATCAGCGGCGTAAAACCCGAGGCGTCGCCGTAGTCGTAGGCGTAGGCGCCCTTGGTGAGCGTCGGGCACGAGGCGGGTTCAACGGCCACACAGCGCAGCTTTTCGGCGCGCTTCTCGCCGGCGATCTGGTCGCACAGAAAGGGGAATGCAATGCCGCCAAAGCTGGAGCCGCCGCCGCAGGGGCCGATCACCACATCGGGGTAAAGGCCGATTTTTTCCAGCTGCTTCTTGGACTCCTGGCCGATCACGGTCTGGTGCAGCAGCACATGGTTGAGCACCGAACCGAGCGTGTATTTGGTGTCGGCACGGCCGGCAGCCTCTTCCACCGCTTCGGAAATGGCGATGCCGAGCGAGCCCTGGTTGTCCGGGTCTTTTTCAAGAATCGCACGACCGGTCTGGGTTTCGTTCGAGGGGCTGGAAAACACCTCGGCGCCCCAGGTCTGCATCATCGAGCGGCGGAAGGGCTTTTGCTGGTAACTCACGTTCACCATGAACACCCGCACGTCGATACCGAACATGCCACCGGCAAAGGCGATGGATGAGCCCCACTGCCCGGCGCCGGTTTCGGTGGTCAGGCGCGTGATGCCAGCCTGCTTGTTGTAATAGGCCTGCGGCACGGCGGAGTTGGGCTTGTGTGAGCCGGCCGGCGACACGCCTTCGTATTTGAAGAAGATCTTGGCCGGCGTGCCCAACGCCTTTTCGAGGCGTACCGCGCGCACCAGCGGCGTCGGACGCCAGATCTTGTAGATCTCGCGCACTTCGTCGGGGATCTCGATCCAGCGCTGCGAGGTCATCTCCTGCTCGATGATCGCATCGGGAAAGATCGCGCTCATCTGCTCAGGCGTGGCGGGAGAGCCGTCCGGCCCCAGCGGCGGCAGCGGCGCGTTCGGCATATCGGCCGCGATGTTGTACCAGTGGGTCGGGATGTCCTCTTCGGTCATCAGAATGCGTGTCGGCTCGCTCATCGGCGGTTCTCCTTTCTGGTCTTGTTTTTGTGGCGCCGGGCAGGCCCGACGTCTTCCGTATCCGGCGGGCATCTTAGCCCGTCTGGTGCCTCATCGAAAGCACCCGTGGCGCTGCGCCACCGCGACGCCATCGAGTACCAGGTTGTCGATGATCCGCAGGGGCACGTCCAGCAGGGGCGCAATCTGCGACGCCGCCCCCCCGTTGAGCAGGCAGGATGCACCGGGCAGATCGCCCACGTGCCGATACATGCGCTCGATGGCGCCGGCCTGGGCATGCAGGCAGCCCATGGTAATGGCGTCGGCCGTGCAGGTTGGCAGATCAATCACGCGGCCGTCGGCGAGGGGCAATTGCGCGGTGTTGCCGGCCAGTGCGCGGCGCATGAGGTCGACGCCGGGGGCGATCAGCCCGCCGCGAAACACGCCCTCGGCGTCGAGCACATCGATGGTGGTCGCGGTGCCCGCCGTGACCACCAGACACGGCGCAGCGCCATGCGCGTTTGCGCCAATCAGCGCGGCCCATCGGTCGGCACCCAGCTGCGCAGGATTCACATAACTGTTGCGCACGCCGCAGGCCTCGAGCACAGGCGTCAGCCACAGGGGCGCATGGCCCCATGGTGCAAGCGATTCGGCCACCCGGCGGCGCAATTCGGGCGACACCACCGAGGCCCCAAACACCCCATCGATCCGGCCCGGTGACGGCAGCACGGCATCGAAGGCCCAGACTTCGTCATGCGCGAAGGCGCCCTGCGCGAGCCATTGATCGGCATCGCGCAGCCCCCATTTGAGGCGGGTGTTGCCCACATCGAGCAGCAGAATCATCCGGCCGCTCGCAGGCTCACGTCACCGGCCAGCACGCGACGCACGCCGGTGTCGGTCTGCAGGCGCAGGGCGCCGTCGGTGTCCACGCCGAGGCAGATGCCTTCGAGGCTGTCGGTTTCGCCGATCAGGCGTACCGGCAAATCGGCATAGGCGTTGCGCTGGTTCCATGCGCCCTGAAACGCGCCGAAGCCGCTGTTGGCGTAAGTCTCGAACAGACTGCGCTGCACCCGCAGCAACTCGGCCAGCAGGGCTTCGCGACCGGGCAGATCATCGATCACCTGATCCAGCGCGGTCACGTCGTTGCGCCCAGGGATGCTGGCATTGGCGGGTACGGACAGGTTCAGCCCGATCCCGACCACCGCTGCCACCTGCCGCGCCGAAGCCAGCTCGACCAGAATGCCGCCAAGCTTGCGCCCGTGCACCTGAATATCGTTGGGCCACTTGAGCTCGACACCGGCGACACCCGTGTTTTCGAGCACCGTGGCCACGGCAATCCCGGCCACCAGCGAGAGCCCGGCCGGCACCGGCGCGCCCGCAGGGAAGCGCCACAGCGCCGAAAAGGTCAGGCTCGCGCCTGGCCAGGCCTGCCACTGGCGGCCCCGGCGACCGCGGCCGGCGGTTTGCAGTTCGCAGGCGACCACCGGCACGCGGCCGTCATCGGCCGGCGCTGCATTGATCAGAACCGAGTTGGTGGAATCGCATTCGCCACGCAGGTCGAGCGAAAAGGCGGCGGCGTCTGGCCCCAGATGGGTACGCAGGGCGTCGATGTCGAGCGGCGGTGGCGCGGTAGCAGGCACAGGTCGGGAGGCGGCAGTCGTAAAACTGCATTATGTCCCAATCGCCGGCCGCAAACAGCCCACCGGGCGCGTCGAGCTGTTCGCGCACGATGCGCTGCCCGACTCAGTCAGCGGGTGATGCGGCGGGTGCGTCGTCGCGTGGACCGTCGAGGCCGAGCTCCTGAATCTTCCGGGTGATGGTGTTGCGACCGATGCCGAGCAGCTGCGCGGCTTCGATCCGGCGCCCGCCGGTGGTCTCCAGCGCACGCTCGATCAATGTGCGCTCGAAAGCCCGGGTAAGCTGCTCGAAGACTTCGCCCGGCACGGCCGCCAGCAAGCGATCCGCTTCACGCCCGAGCGCACTGCACCAGTCGCCCCCGCCCACTTCATGGGCCGCCGCTTCGCGGAACTCGACCGGCAGATCGGCCACTTCAACCAACTGGCCGGGCGCCATCACCGTCAGCCAATGACACAGATTTTCGAGCTGGCGAACGTTGCCGGGAAAGAGCTGGGTTTGCAGATGCTGGAGTGCGGCGCTGGAGATGCGCTTGGCTTCGACATCGAGCTCGCGCGCGCTCTTCTTGAGGAAGTGCTGCACCAGCAAGGGAATGTCTTCGCGACGCTCGCGCAGCGGGGGCAGGCGCAGACGGATGACGTTGAGGCGGTGGTAGAGATCTTCGCGGAACAGGCCGTCCTTGACCCGTTCGTCCAGATCCTGATGCGTTGCGGCGATGACCCGCACATTGGCACGGATCGGCTGGTGGCCGCCGACGCGGTAGAAGTTGCCATCGGAGAGCACACGCAGCAGCCGGGTTTGCAGCTCGGCCGGCATATCGCCGATTTCGTCGAGAAACAGCGTGCCACCGTCGGCCTGCTCGAAGCGGCCGCGACGCTGGGCGGCGGCGCCGGTGAAGGCACCACGCTCGTGGCCGAAGAGTTCGGACTCAAGCAGATCGCGCGGGATCGCCGCAGTGTTGATGGCGATAAAGGGCGCGTCGCGTCGCGGGCTATGCCGGTGCAAGGCGCGCGCCACCAGCTCCTTGCCGGAGCCCGATTCGCCGTTGATAAGCACCGTGGCATGCGACTGCGCCAGCCGGCCGATAGCCCGAAACACTTCCTGCATCGACGGCGCCTGGCCGAGGATCTCGGGCGTCAGCACCGACTCGTCGGTATCGGCCACTCTCTCTTCGCCCTGCTCGACCGCACGGCGCACCAGACTCAGGGCCTGTTCGAGATCGAAAGGTTTGGGCAGATACTCGAAAGCGCCACCCTGAAAAGCCGACACGGCACTGTCGAGGTCAGAGTAGGCGGTCATGATGATGACCGGAAGATCCGGGAAGCGGGCCTTGGCTTTCTCCAGCAAACTCAGGCCGGACTCGCCCGGCATGCGTATATCGGAGATCAGTACCTTCGGCGGACGGCTGAGCGCTTCGAGCGCTTCGCCCGCCTCAACCGCGGATTCAAAACTACGGTGGGTGATGTTCTCCCGCGCCAGGGCTTTTTCAAGCACCCAGCGGATGGAGCGATCATCATCAACGATCCAGACGGTTTCCATAAGTGTATGCACTATTTTGGTGCAAGCTGCACGATAGCGGTTCAGTGACGGTCCGCAATCGGCAACAGCAAGGTGAAACAAGTACGCCCAGGGACGCTATCGACTTCAATCATGCCGTGGTGCTGCTCGACAAAGCCTTGCGCCAACGACAACCCCAGTCCGCTCCCTCCGTCCCGGCCCGATACCAGTGGATAGAAGATCTGGTCACGAATCTCTTCAGGAATCCCCGGGCCGTTATCGATCACTTGCAATTCGAGTGCCAGTTTGTGCCGACGCTTGGCCAGCGTGACTTGGCGGGCTGCGCGCGTGCGTAAAACGATCTCGCCCTCGCCGTCCACGGCTTGCGCGGCATTGCGCACGATGTTGAGGACGGCTTGAATGAGTTGCTCGCGATCGCCGGTCAGATCCGGCAGGCTGGTGTCGTAATCGCGCCGCACGGTCACGCCGGGAAACTCGGCCAGGATCAGCCGCCGGACGCGTTCGAGAACATCGTGAAAATTGAGCGGCGCCGGACGCATGACCGCGTGCGTGCCGAGCAGCCGCTTCATCAGCGCCTGCAGCCGGTCGGCCTCGGCGATGATGACCTGGGTGTATTCCTTGAGCTGCGGGTCGTCCAGCTCGCCTTCGAGCAACTGCGCGGAGCCGCGAATACCGCCCAGCGGATTCTTGATTTCATGCGCCAGATTGCGGATCAGCTCGCGGTTGGCCTGCTGCTGCTGCAGCAGCACCTCTTCGCGCGTGACACGCAACTGCGCTTCAATCGGCCGGAACTCCAGCAGCAAACGCACCCCTGGTGCTTCGACCGGGCTGACGGTGCAGTCGACCTCGATCGGGCACTCGCGACCGGGCGGCACGATGCGCAGATCCTTGCCGGTGTAGCTCCAGTTGTTGTTGAGCGCGTTATAGAGCGCCGGCGCCAGACCGGGGGGCTCGCCGAGCAAGGCGCTGAGCGAGCGGCCGGCATGACGACGCGCGCTGACGCCGAACAGATTCTCGGAGCCTGCGTTGAGGTAATGAACGATGAGGTGTTCGTCGACCAGCACCACGGCCGTCGACAACAGGTCGAGACCGGCAAACTGGTTGTTTCGGGTGGTGTCTTGGGTCATATGCGGGAAGATAGAGCAATTAACGCGCCACTTCCCGACCGGCGTTCAACGCAAATTGGAAAGCTCTTTGCGCAGGGCTTCAATGTTGCGCTCATGCTGCGCCACCGCGTCCTGAAAAGGCTGCATCCGGTCGAGCTTTTTCTGATAATTGCGCTCGTTGCCGTAGCGCACCGCATCGGCTTCTTCCAGCGCCTTGCGGGCCGCCTCGAGCGCAGCCTCTTCGGTTGCCAGCTCGGTTTCGAGCAACTTGCGGCGCTCGCCGTCGCGGGCGCGCTGGTCATCGGACGACACCTTGGGAAAGCTCCCGTTCGATGGCGAGGTAGCCGGCGCCTTGGTGGTCGATGTACCAGGCACCGAGGACACCGGCAGATCCCGACTCAAGCGCTCACAGTCTTTGGCGTCGCGCGCGTTGGTGTAAGTCACCCGCTTCTGACCGGTGGCCGGATCGGTCTCGACGCATTTATAGACATCAGCCAGCGCCAGCGGGCTGATCAGCGCAGCGGCAAGCACAAGAACACATTTCATTGGCATGTCCATACGATTTGTTGGATGGCCCAGTGTAGCAACCCGCGCGGCGGTTTGCTTCGCCTCCGGCCCCCAAAAAGAAAAAAGGACGGGGCATGCCCCGTCCTTTTACAACGCATCAACCGAAAATCGGCTTACAGGCTGTAGTACAGATCGAATTCGACCGGGTGCGTGGTGATACGCAGACGATCGACTTCTTCCGACTTCAGTGCGATGTAGGCATCGATGAAGTCATTGGAGAACACACCACCACGGGTCAGGAACTCGCGGTCCTTGTCGAGGTATTCCAGCGCCTGATCGAGGCTGGTACACACGGTCGGGATCAGTGCATCCTCTTCCGGCGGCAGGTCGTACAGGTTCTTGTCGGCAGCATCACCCGGGTGGATCTTGTTCTGGATACCGTCGAGACCAGCCATCAGCAGCGCGGCGAAGCACAGATAGGGGTTGGCCATGGGATCCGGGAAGCGCGCCTCGATACGGCGGCCCTTCGGGTTGGCGACGTACGGAATGCGGATCGACGCAGAACGGTTGCGGGCCGAGTAGGCCAGTTTGGTCGGCGCTTCGTAGTGCGGCACGAGACGCTTGTACGAGTTGGTCGCCGGGTTGGTGATGGCGTTCAGCGCGCGAGCATGCTTGATGATGCCGCCGATGTAGTACAGCGCCATGTCGGACAGACCAGCGTAGCCGTTGCCGGCGAACAGGTTCTGGCCGTCTTTCCAGATCGACTGGTGCACATGCATACCGGAACCGTTGTCGCCAACGATGGGCTTGGGCATGAAGGTGGCTGTCTTGCCGTACTGATGGGCCACGTTGTGCACGATGTACTTGAGCAGCTGGGTCCAGTCAGCGCGCTGGGTCAGGGTGCTGAACTTGGTGCCGATTTCGCACTGACCTGCGTTGGCCACTTCGTGGTGATGCACTTCAACCGGCACGCCGCAGGCTTCCAGCGCCAGGCACATGGCGGCACGGATGTCGTTCAGGCTATCGACCGGCGGCACGGGGAAGTAACCGCCCTTGACGCGCGGACGGTGACCGGTATTGCCACCTTCGAATTTGTCGGCGGTCGACCAGGCAGCTTCTTCGGAGATGATCTTGCTGTAGACGCCGGACATGTCGACCGACCATTCCACTGCGTCAAAGATGAAGAACTCGGGTTCCGGACCGAAGTAAGCGGTGTCACCAATGCCGGAGCTCTTCAGATAGGCCTCGGCGCGCTTGGCGATCGAACGCGGGTCGCGGTCGTAGCCCTTGCCGTCGGACGGCTCGATCACGTCGCAGGCCAGCACCAACGTGGTTTCGTCGTAGAACGGGTCGATGTAGGCGGAGGACGCTTCCGGCATGAGGATCATGTCGGAGGCCTGGATGCCTTTCCAGCCGGCGATGGACGAACCGTCGAAGGGGTGACCATGCTCGAAGTGGTCGAGCTCAAAGGCGGATACCGGCACGGTAACGTGCTGCTCCTTACCGCGGGTATCGGTGAAACGGAAGTCAACGAAGCGCGCTTCGTTGTCTTCGATCATCTTCATGACATTCTCAGGACTCATGGTCACTCCTAGCGTGGTGAGACGAATTAGACAAAACCTGCCATCACTGGCAAATCAACGGGGTTTTTCGTAGCAGATATCATGCCACGACTTGCCCCACGAAACGACGACCCTTTTTGCCCCAATTCGGGGCCAAGCCGGAACGTCAGCGCACCGCAACAGTGCGTCAATTCTTGCAATGCACCATCAAGGTGCAGCCCGTCCGTGCAAACGAACGGCCCGAATCTCCGGGTGATCGGGCAAACGCTCATTCAGCCGAGCGGTGAGTTGTTCGACCCGCCCATCGACGGAAAGCCAGGGCAGCGGAAAAAACAGCTCAAGCTCAATCCGGCCACCGAGATGGTGGACCAGAATGCGCTTCGGCACCGGAACCTCGTCACCCAGCAGACCGGGCAGCCAATCGGCCAATGTCTGCCGATCGGGTATCGGCCCGACAGGGATCATCGGAACATCGAGGTCGTCTTCGGCATCGATATGCACGAGCACATCCTGCACATTGGCATGCTGTCGGCACACCCGCAGACGCACCGCCTCGGCAATGGCGTGGCCTTCGGACACGCTGATGCGCGGATCCACCAGTACATGCGCGTCGCACAAAATGCGATGCGCCATGCGCCGGGTACGCAAATCATGCACGCCGCGGGCGCCTGGCGTTGCGGCGATGGTGTCGCGAATCTTGTTCACGACCTCTTCCGAGACCGCGGTATCCACAAGCTCCCGGATCGCCGCCGCCGCCAGCATGACGCCCATGCGCAGGATCATGAAGCCAACCAGCGCGGCCGCCAGCGGCTCGACAAAGCGGTAGCCGAGCAGACCGCCGCCAATGCCGACCGCCACCACCAGCGAGGAGGCTGCATCGGTGCGGGCATGCCAGGCGTTGGCCTCGAGCATGCGCGAATTCAAGCGGACACTGGCCGCCAAGGTGTAGCGAAACAGGATTTCCTTGGCAGCCAATGTGCCCAGCGCCATCCAAAGCGCAATGGGATGCAGTGGGGGCAAGGCGGAGGCGTCCTGGATTCGCACCCCGGCACTCCACAGAAACCCCGCCCCTACCACCACCAACACCAGCCCGAGAAACATCGACACCACGGTTTCGATGCGATCGTGCCCGTAGGGATGATTGGCGTCGGCCGGGTCCGCCCCTTTGCGCGCGGCCAGCAACACCAGGCCGTCGGTCAGCAGATCCGACAGCGTGTGCATGGCATCGGCCACCAGACTGAAGGCGTTGGCGAACAGGCCGACAATCAGCTGCAACACGGTCAGCGTCAGGTTGGTGGCCATCGCGACGAGCGTGACCTGCTGGGTCTGGCGCGAGCGCTGGGCGTCGTCAATCTGCATGGGGGTGGGCTTGGCTTCGCCAGTCATGGCTGAACGGGTATACTTGCGAGTCCGCCATTCTAGCCGGATCGCCGCCATGGGCACACTCACTGACATTCTTTCGCTGGCGCAACAGCGCGCGCGCGACCTGAACCTCCCCTACGCCGGCGCACTGACCCCGACCGAAGCACATGAACTCTGGCAAGCGGCCCCGGGCGCACGCTTGGTCGATGTGCGCACCCGCGCCGAGTGGGACTGGGTCGGGCGCATTCCCGGCGCGGCCGAAATCGAGTGGATGAGCTACCCCGGCAACCAGCCCAACCCGCACTTCCTCACCGAACTCAAACGCCAGATCGACCCGGAAGCCGTGGTGTTGTTCATTTGCCGCAGTGGCCAGCGCTCCAGCAAGGCGGCGACCGTCGCCACCGAAGCGGGTTACTCGAACAGCTACAACGTGCTCGAAGGCTTCGAGGGCGACAAGGATGCCCGCGGCCGCCGCAATGCGATCGGCGGCTGGCGCAAGGCCGGCCTCCCCTGGCAGCAGGGCTGAGAACCGATTTCCCCACCAACTGTCTGACACGCGTACTGATCACAAGGAAGGACATGGAAGTCGCCACCATCAATTTTGACCGCTTCAACGCCCTCAAGGATGAGGATGCCCACGCACGCATCCGCGCCGCCCGCGCCAAGCTGGGCGACAAGGCCGTGTTGCTGTGCCATCACTACCAGCGCGCCGACGTCTATCAGTACGCCGACCTCACCGGTGACTCGCTCAAGCTGGCCAAGCTGGCTTCCGACACCAGCGCCGAGTACATCGTGTTCTGCGGTGTGCACTTCATGGCAGAGGTAGCCGACATTCTGTCCAGCGACACGCAGATCGCGATCCTGCCCGACCTGGCCGCCGGCTGTTCGATGGCCGACATGGCCAACCTGGCCAAGGTCGAGCGCTGCTGGCGCGAGCTGACCGAAGTGCTGGGCAACCCCGATGAGCACATCACCCCGGTCACCTACATCAACTCGGCCGCCGACCTGAAAGCCTTCTGCGGTGAGCACGGCGGCATCGTGTGCACATCCACCAACGCGCCAACGATTCTCGACTGGTCCTTCCGCCAGCGCGAAAAGGTGCTGTTCTTCCCCGACCAGCACCTCGGCCGCTGGACGGGCTACAAACAAGACATCCCGCTCGACGAAATGGTGGTCTGGGACCCGGATCAGGAATACGGCGGCCTGACGCCCGAACAAATCAAGAAGGCGCGCATCCTGCTGTGGAAAGGCCACTGCTCGGTGCACCAGATGTTCCAGGAGAGCCACATCCGCCGCTGGCGCATGCAGCATCCGGACGGCTTCGTGATCTCCCACCCGGAGAGCAACCTCGAGGTGTGCAAGAACTCCGACTATGTTGGCTCGACCGAATACATCATCAAGACCATCAAGGCCGGCCCGGACGGCTCGCGCTGGCTGGTGGGCACCGAGCTGAACCTGGTCAATCGCCTGGCCGAGGAAGAAAAGGTGCGCGGCACCATCGTCGAGTTCATGGCCCCCACCGTGTGCATGTGCTCGACCATGCAGCGCATCGACCCGCAGCACCTGGCCTGGACGCTGGAAAACCTGGTCGCAGGCAAGGTGGTCAATCGCATCTCGGTGCCGCCGCACGAGGCCGAGATGGCCAAGGTCGCGTTGGAGCGCATGCTCTCCGTGTCCTGAGCCTCCACTTCGCACACATAAAAACGGCGCCGGTTCAGGCGCCGTTTTTATTGTGGGCCACGCTCAGACCTGGAAGCGATCCACCGAGGCTTTCAAGTCAGTCGATAGCTGGCGCAAGGACTCCGCCGCCTCGGCCGTATGCGCGACAGCCGCCGCGTTCTCGTCGGTCGCTCGTGCGATCTGCTCCACATGCTGAGCGATGGAATGGCTCACGCTGGTTTGCTCTTGCACCGAACCCGAGATCTCGCTCATGCCCTGCGCCGCACGGGTGGCAGCATCGCCTGCCGCCGCCATGATGACATTCATGCCGTCCAGATGGGTCTTGCCGGCATCCAGCGCCGCCGTACCCTGTGCCACGGCGCTCTCCACCGACTTGGACTGATCGGCCAGCGAGGCCGTCACCCGGTCGATTTCATGCGCCGCCTTGGCAGATTTCTCCGCCAGCTTGCGCACTTCATCGGCCACCACCGCAAAACCGCGCCCTTGCTCGCCAGCCCGCGCGGCTTCGATCGCGGCGTTGAGCGCCAGCAAATTGGTCTGTTCGGCAATCTCGGTAACCTGTCCGGTCATGCTCTCGATGCTGCGCGTTCGGGCCACGAACTCGGTCACCGATTCGGCAATCGCGTGCACTGCCGCTTCGGTACGCACCAGTTCCGACGACAACTCCGCCAACGTCTTCTCCCCCTGTCTGGCCTGGGACAGGTTGTCGCCCGCCAGCGCAGTCACATCACTGGCATGGTCGGCCACGGTGCTGACGCTGACTGACATTTCCTCCATCGCCGCCGCAGTTTCAGCCGCGGCGTCGGCCTGGGCGGCGGACGCCGTGTGAACCTGTTCAGCCGCCGTACTCAAACGCTGCGCCGAGGCGTCCACCGCCTCCGCATTGCTGCGCACACCGCGGATGATCTCGTTCAAGGAATCGAGCAAATGATTAAAGCTGTCGGAAATGCGCGCCAACTCGCCCGTGCCTTCCGGCGCCCGCACGCGCAGGTCGTAATTGACCTGCACCTGATGCGCCGCATTGCTCAGCGCCGCAGCGCTCTTCGATACCCGTCGCGCCACCACCCAGGCAAGCGCCGCCACCAGCAAACCGCCACCGAGAACCAGCGCCACCACCATATTCACGCCACCGTTGATTTCGTTGGCAATGCCATCGATAGGCACCGTCACGCCGATCACGCCACGCAAATCACCGACCTTCCAATCGTTTTTCGGCGTTTCCGGATGACTGTTGTGGCAGCCCACACAGCCCTCTGCCATCAAGTCGCCCACGGCATAGCGCAGCGACAGCCGGCCGTTGATGGTTTCAACACGGCTGAACGGCATTTTGGGATTCTTGTCCAGCGCGTTCAGCGCCGCCTGCTCGAAGTCGTCGTAGCGTTCGGTCTTGGCCCGATGCGGAAACGGGAAGCGGCTGTAGAGCCGAACCTGCATGCCCTCATGATCCCGCGCGATGCTCTCGCCCAGTGTCTTCACCAGGGTCGCCGGCAGCGGCAACACATTGTCGTGGTCCATGAAATCGTAGTTCAGCTTGGCGCCCGCCGTGCGAGCACGCGGCACGATTTCCTTGGTATAGAAAGCACGCAAGGAAATGATCTGATCGGCTACCGCCGAGGCGGTGTTGATGCCGGCCGCCGTCGCGGTGTCACTGCGCATCTGGTTGAGCAACAGCATGACCGCCGCCATCACCACCAAACCACTGATCACCACCGGGAGCAGAAACTGGCGAGCCAGGCCCATTCGATTAAACCACTGCATGACGCCACCTTGTGCCCAGAACCGGGCATTAAGAACGATGGCTTTCCTACGGCGACAGGACTGTCGACTTGATGGCGCGCACCCTATTCGGGCCGACTTTATGCCTTAAAGTTGACAGCAATCAACTGCGGATGAATGCCGCAACCTTCGGGTCGTGTTTCAGCGCCATCAGATCGTCCGCCGTGGGCAGTTGTGGTCGGTCCCGCTCGGCATTGACCATGCATAGAAAACCGAGCGGTTCGGCGCCGTTGGCGCGGAACTGGTGCCAGGTCCAGGCGGCGATGTGGACCAGATCGTGCGGGCCGATGGCCTGAATGCGCTCGCCCACCAGGCAGGCGCCCCGCCCACGCAGCACCATCACCGCGTGCGCATGCGCATGCCGCTCCAGCGTGGAATGGCCGTCGGGCGCCACCTCGAAATAGCGCAGCTCACAACCCAGATCGTCAGCCTGAAACAAGCGCTGACGGGTCACGTCCTTGAAAGGCGCGGCGCCCTCGGCCTTGTAGGCCAGCATCTCGACCGCCTCCCAGCGATAGCCAGGCAAGGCCCGCCGAATCGATGATTCATCCATGTCGCACTCCTTCCGCCGCCACGGCCTCGACAAAGCCCCGCATCGCCCGCGCCGGATCCTCGGCCGCCAGCAAGGCGCCACCGACCAACAAGACCACATCCTCGCCATAGCTCGCGCACATCTCACCGACCCGCTCGGGCGTCATGCCGCCGGCCGGCACCGGCAGTGCAGGTCGATACCCGCCCAGCGGCGCGGCCAGGGCGGCGGCAATGCGCTGACAGATCGCCACGTCATAGCTGAAACGCCCACCGTGGTTGGGGAAGATGATCATATCGGCACCCACCAGACGGAACAGCGTACCAAACAGCAAGGCCGGATCAATGCGCAAAGCACCGGCCAGCGCGGGATGCGCCAGCACCGGCACGTCGAGCTCATCTCGCACCAGCTCCACCACCTGCGACACGCCCAGCACCAGCGGGCACAGCATCACCGCGCCCACCCCCGCCGACCGACATGCCGCGAGCTGCCGCTGCACCGCACGCGGCCCGCCGGATAGATTCGGCGCATACACGCAGCGCCCGCCGGTGTCGCGATTGGCCGCGTCGACGGCCGCCTGAATCGCCGGCACGCGCTCGGCAAAAGGCGCACTGACCGGATCGGCCAGCCCGTGGTCATCCTTGATCAGATGAAAGCCGGCGCGCGCCTGTTGGCCGGCCAGTGCGGCCAGCGACGCCACCGAGCTGCCGACCGGTTTGAGCGCGGTGCAGGTGATCGCCCCGCTCGGCACACCGAGGCGCTCACGCACGCCGGCCACACCAAAGCGCGGACCGGGCAAATCGGGCAAGCCGTCGGGCCAGGCCACGTCGAGCAAGCTCACATCAGGCTGCAAGGAGGCATTGCCGAACAACATATTGAGCAACTGACCGGCATCATCGCCGACCGTTTCGAGCGCCAACGCAATGCACACCCGAAAGTGCGCCGGGCCGTCGGGGCCGATCGCCACCACCTTGCCCATCACCGCCTCGCGCACCCGCGGATCGCGCACCGCAGCGGCCGGGCACTCGACGCTTTGCTCGCGGGCCAGCGCCTCGGCACGGGCATCAATGTCCTCGGCCAAAGCCGCAATCCGGTAAGTGACATGCATCCATTTCATCGGAGTCTGGTATACCTTTTCATTCGGGGTCTTCAATCGGTGCACGCACCGGTCGCCCCCCGAATTATGCCGTCTTTGGCCGGGAGCCTCCGTCTGCCATGAGCTTGCGCATTTGTACCTACAACATTCACAAGGGCTTCTCGCAGTTCAATCGCCGCATGGTGATTCACGAGTTGCGCGACCGGCTGCGTCAGCTGGAAGTGGACATCGTCTTCCTGCAAGAAGTGCAGGGCCTGCACTTTCGCCATGCCACGCGCCACGCCGATTGGCCGGTCGAGCCGCAGCACGAATTCCTCGCCCGCGACATCTGGCCGGCCAGCGCTTACGGCGGCAACGCCATCTATGACCACGGCCACCATGGCAATGCGATTCTCAGCCGCTTCCCGATTCTGAGCACGCATAATCAGGATGTGTCGGACCATCGCTTCGAGCGCCGCGGCCTGCTCCACTGTGAAATCTCGCCCGGCCCCGACCTGCCCACCATCCACTGCGTGTGCGTGCACCTGGGCCTGATGGCCGGCAGTCGGCGCCGGCAGATGGACGCCCTCGCCCGACGCATGGAGACACTCGCGGGTCAGGACGCACCGCTGCTCATTGCCGGCGACTTCAACGACTGGCGCAACCACGCCGAGGCGCTACTGACCGAGCGGCTCGGCGTGCGCGAAGCCTTCGCCGGCGCGGGCGGCACACCGGCGCGCAGTTTTCCGAGCCGCCTGCCGCTGTTCCGGCTGGACCGCATCTATGTGCGCGGGTTCGACGTCGGCGCCAGCCAGGTGCACTTCGGTCAGCCCTGGTCGCGCATCTCCGATCACGCGGCACTCACCGCCGACCTGGCCTGGCCGGCATGATTTCCCGCGAACTGTGGCCGCACTTCAGCGAGGGCAACGCCATCACGCTGCTCGAAACCGGCGCCGAGTTTTTCCCGGCCCTGGCCTCGGCCATCGACCATGCGCGCAAGGAAGTGTTTCTGGAGACCTACATCTTCCGCCACGATCGGATCGGCGAGATGATCGCCAACGCTCTGGTACGTGCCGCCGAGCGCGGCGTGGTGGTCAGCCTGCTGGTCGACGGTTTCGGCAGCCGCGACTTTGTCGCCAGCCACATGAACATCCTGCTCGACAAAGGCGTGCGTATGCTGGTTTATCGACGCGAGGTGGGGCGCCTGCTGCTGCGTCGCCACCGCTTGCGACGCCTGCACCGCAAGCTGGCAAGCATCGATGGGCGGGTGGCGTTTGTGGGCGGCATCAACATCATCGACGACCACAACACCGCCGCGCCCGAGCATCCGCGCCACGACTACGCCATCCGCATCGAAGGCCCCTTGCTGCAGCCGATTCACGACAGCACCCGTCGCCTGTGGGAACTCGTCGCCTGGGCCAGCTTTCGCCAGCGGCTGCGCCTGACGGACACGACAACACCGCGCACCGACGTGGTAGGAAACATCACCGCGGCCTTTGTCATTCGCGACAACCTGCGCCACCGGCGCGACATCGAGACCGCCTATCTCGACGCGATTGCCCGCGCCACCGACGAGATCGTGATCGCCAATGCCTATTTTTTGCCCGGTCGACGCGTACGCAAGGCCTTGACCGGCGCAGCCGACCGGGGCGTGCGCGTCATCATCGTGCTGCAGGGGCGGGTTGAATACGCCCTGCAGCACTACGCCACCAAAGCGCTCTACCCTGCCATGCTGCGCCACGGGGTCCGGATTTTTGAATATCACCGCAGCTTTCTGCACGCCAAGGTGGCGGTCATCGACAATCACTGGGCAACCGTCGGCTCCAGCAACTTTGACCCGTTCAGTCTGCTGCTGGCACGCGAAGGCAACGTCATCGTACGGGACACCGGCTTTGCCCAACAGCTTCGCGAACGCCTTGAACACACGATGAGTCACGGCGCGACCGAGCTCGAGCCCAGCCTGTGGCGCCACAAATCGCTGCTCAGGCGCAGCCTTCACTGGATCGCCTACGGCCTGGTGCGCTTTGCGGTGGGGCTATCGGGCTACGGCGGCGACCGCTACACCACACCGCGCTGACGCACACCCGGCAGGCGAACTACGCGCCGCGCGTGTTCACGTCGCCGCGCGGCAGTGGCACCGGGCGCTTGCTGGAAATCACCCCGGTATTGACGCCGAACCAGCCCAGACCGCCAAACAGGCGGGCGTACTCGATCTTCACGCAGCGATCCATCACCACTTCAAGACCCGCCGCCTCAGCCCGCGCAACGGCCTCGTGATTGATCACCCCCAGTTGCAGCCACAGACTGCGCGCGCCGATGGCGATCGCGTCGTCTACGATCGGAAGCAGATCTTCGGGCTTGCGGAAGCAATCGACCATATCCACCCGGCCCGGGATGTCGCGCAGGCTCGGATAACAGGTCTGCCCCAGCACGGTGTCGTACGCCGGGTTGACCGGAATGATGGTGTAGCCACGCTGCTGCATGTACTGCGCGGCAAAAAAACTGGGGCGATTCCATTTGGCCGACAAGCCGACCACCGCAATCGTCCGCGTTTGCGCCAGCACACGACGCAAGCCATCGATGTCATCGATCATAGTCTCTCCTTGCAGGCACCGCGACGCTGCGCGGCACGGCATCCAATGACCAGTGAGCCTGCGCCCAGGCCCAGATTTGCGCAAGCGGATCGCCACGTAAATCCGCGGGCGGCGCCTGCCCAAGACACACCAGCGCATCAAACAGCACCTGCTCGTCCGGCAGTTCATCCACCGCGCGGGCCAGGGACTGCTTCGACAACTTCTGCCCTGCCGCATCCACCACCACCGGCAAATGCGCATAAGCCGGCGTTGGCAACTCAAGCGCCTGCTGGAGCGCGATCTGCCGTGCGGTGGAGGGCAGCAGATCAATGCCGCGCACAACCTCCGTCACGCCCGCCGCCGCATCATCGAGTACCACCGCCAACTGGTAGGCAAACAGACCATCGGCGCGCAGCAGAACGAAATCACCCACGTCGGCCAATACGTCTTCAGCCACCGGTCCCTGCACCGCATCGACAAAATGCACCACCCCCGACGACACCCGAAAACGCCATGCCCGTGCCGCCAGCCCCGGCGCCAGACCCGCGCGACAGGTACCGGGGTAGCGCGCCGAGCCATCCGCCGCCCGCGGCGCGTCGGCCAGCATCTTGCGCGTACAGGCACAGCCATACACCCAGCCCCGGTCGCGCAAAAGCTGCAAGGCCTCGGCATACGCATCGAGTCGCGCGTGCTGCCAAACGATGGGTCCATCCCACTCAAAACCGAGTCGCGCCAGGGTATGGATAATGCCCTCGGCCGCATCGGGCACCGAGCGCGGCGCATCCACGTCTTCAATACGCAATAACCATCGCCCCCCCGCCGCGCGTGCCGACAAATAACTGCCGACCGCAGCCACCACCGATCCGAAATGCAACGGCCCACTCGGAGAGGGCGCAAACCGGCCGACCGGCTGCGGTAACAGGGGATTCATCATGGCCGACATCCTAAACCAAGGCAGCGGACCGGGCACCTCGCGGAAAACCTATCACCTATGGTCAATACACAGTCGAGTCCGATACGTTGATAATCCACTACTGCACTCCCTTTGGACTCGGGTGGTCTGCATGGAAGCATCACTTCGCCAGCACAGACACAAACACGCACGCGCCCGCGATTTGGCGCGTCGCGCGCACGCCGAATCCCTGCGCCTGCTGGCGGTCAACGTCCGGGCCGGCATCGTGGCCCTGCTCGCCGGCACCTTTGGCGCCCTGGTGTGGCTGTGGCCCGCCACCGACCCCCTGATGCTGCTTGCCTGGGGTGCCGCCATGGTCATCGGCATCTTCACCTCGGTCCGTCTGGTACGCGCCAGCGCCAACTGGCCCCAGCTTGGCGAATCCCTGCGCCGGCTCGAATGGTGTTTTGCGGCCAATGCCTTCTTCGTCGGCGCACTGTGGGGCGCCCTCCCGTTGTTGAGCGCTTACACGCCCAATAGCGGTGCGCAAACCCTCATCATCATGCTGCTGGGCATCGTCGCGCTGGGCGGTGCGGGCATCTGCGCCCCCAGCCGACTCGTGTTTTTCGCCTTCATCATCCCCGAGATCGGTCCGCTCATTGCCACACTCGCCGCCGACCCGCCCGCGGCACTGCCTCAAGCGGCCATCGCCACTGGCGTCTTCGCCGCCATGCTCGGCGCGCTTCACGAGCTGTTTCACCTGACACTCACCTCAACCGTCGCGCAGCGGCTCAGCAGCGACACCCTCGCCGAAGAGCAGCGCGTCATTCTCGACAGCGCCAGCGAGGCCATCCTGTTCACCCGCGGCGAACGCCTGATCAAATGCAATCGCCGCTTCGCCGACATGGTTGGAGAATCTGAAGACCGACTCTGTGGCCGCCCCCTGTGGCAATGGCTGGCCGACCCCGCGGAATGGCATCGCAATGCCGACCGGGCACGCAATGCACTGGCCAGTGGCCTGACCTTTCGCACCAAAATTCGCCTGCGCCGATCCAACGGCGAATTGCTGTGGGTCGAGTTCACCGCTGAAGCGGTCGACACCCACCACCTCGACAAGGGCGTTGTCTGGCTCGGCCAGGACCTGACCTCCCGGATGCGCTCCGAAGCCACACTCCATGAGTCCGAAGCACGCTACCGGCAACTGATCACCCTGACCTCCGACTGGTACTGGGAATGGGATGACAAGCTGCGCTTCACCCATGTCAGCGGCCCCGGCCTGGAGCGGGCTCACCTGGGGCCCGCCGCCTACGGCCGAACCCTGGGCGCGTTGCATCATATTTCCGGCATCAGTGCAGAACGCTGGTCCGCACTCCAGCAACAGATCGAGCGCCACGAGCCGTTTCGCGACTTCATCTGGCATGGCAGTCAAGATACACAAGACGTACGCTGGTTCTCGATGAGTGGCAACCCCACCTTCGACACCCAGGGCAATTTCGCCGGCTACCACGGCATTGGCTCCGAAGTCACCGAACAGATGCGTGGCTCGGAACAATTCCGGCACCTTGCCTATCACGACACGCTCACCGGACTGCCCAACCGTCGCCTGCTCGACGACCGCCTGCATCTGGCCATCGCCCAGGCATCACGCCGCGACCAGCACCTGGCGGTGATGGTTGTCGACCTCGACAACTTCAAGATCATCAACGACACCGCCGGCCATGCCGTCGGCGACGTGGTGCTGGTCGCGGTCGCCCGACGCCTCCAGGGGGCCATTCGTGCCAGCGACACGGTCGCGCGGCTAGGCGGCGACGAATTTGTTGCCATCCTCCCCGACATTGAAGACATTGCCGCCGCCCGCATGGTGGCCGAGAAAATCACCGAAGCACTGGCGCAGCCGATCGAAGCCGGTGATCGGCAGTATTTGCTCGGCGGCAGCGTCGGGGTGGCGATCTACCCGGATGACGGCACCAATTCGCGGACCTTGCTGGCGCGAGCTGACGGAGCCATGTATGAGGCCAAACGTCAGGGCGGCAGTCGCCACGTGGTTCACCACCCAGCCGCATCCACACAGCGTGTTGGCGCAAGCACACGGCCCGCAGCACGCACTGCCAAAGCCGCAAATTAGGCGTCAAGACCGGCGCCGGCATCTGCCGCGGAGCAGACAACAAAAAGCCCCGACAATCGGGGCTTTTTGTTGAGTGGCACCGGAGCGGCGCGCCGACGCTCAGACGTTGAACAGGAAATTCAGTACGTCGCCATCCTGCACGACGTAATCCTTGCCCTCGGCGCGCATCTTGCCCGCTTCCTTGGCGCCCTGCTCGCCACCGCATGCGATGAAGTCATCGAAGGCAATGGTCTGGGCGCGAATGAAGCCGCGCTCAAAGTCAGTGTGAATGACGCCGGCCGCCTGGGGCGCGGTATCACCGACATGGATAGTCCAAGCCCGAACCTCTTTCACCCCGGCGGTGAAGTAGGTTTGCAAACCAAGCAAGCGGTAGCCGGCACGGATCAGACGGTTCAGCCCCGGCTCTTCGAGGCCGAGGTCTTCGAGAAAGGCCAAACGATCCTCGTCGTCCAGATCGGCCAACTCCTGCTCGATCTTGGCGCAAACGGCCACCACCGGCGCGCCCTCGCCTTCCGCGAGTGCTTTCAAGCGATCGAGGTGGGCGTTGTTCTCGAAACCATCCTCGAGCACGTTCGCAACATACATCGCCGGCTTGATCGTCAGCAGGCACAACGGGCGAATCATGTCGATTTCGTCAGCCGACAAACCCATGGTGCGCACGGTGCGCCCCTCGTTCAGGTGCGGCAGCAGGCGTTCGAGCACCTCGACCAACTTCTTGGCGTCCTTGTCGCCAGCGCGCGCTTTCTTGTTCTCGCGATGCAGCGCTTTCTCGACTGCTGACATGTCGGCCAAGGCCAACTCGGTAACGATGGTCTCCATGTCGGCAATCGGGTCTACCCGGCCGGACACGTGTACCACGTTCTCGTCATCGAAGCAGCGGACCACGTTTACGATCGCGTCGGTCTCGCGAATATTGGCCAGAAACTGGTTGCCCAGGCCCTCGCCCTTCGATGCGCCGGCCACAAGGCCCGCGATGTCCACGAATTCGACAATCGCCGGCTGCACCCGCTGCGGCTTGACGATGCCCGACAAGGCGTCCAGGCGCGGATCGGGCACCTCGACGATACCGACGTTCGGCTCGATGGTGCAGAAGGGGTAGTTTTCAGCAGCGATGCCCGATTTGGTCAGCGCGTTGAAGAGGGTGGACTTGCCCACATTGGGCAGTCCGACAATGCCGCACTTCAAACTCATGGTGTCGCTTCCTTGCCGCGCGCGGGGCGCGCATTGATCTTCTGTGTGGCCACTTCAAAGGCGCCACGTGCAATATCCGGCCAGGCCGACAATGCACGCTCCATGGCGGCGTCAATGGCCTCGTGTTCTTCCTTGCGCGGGGGCTTCAGCACATAGCTGATCACGGCATTGCGATCGCCCGGATGTCCGATTCCGAGGCGCAAACGCCAAAAGTCCTGCGTCCCGCAGTGGCTGGTAATGTCCTTGAGCCCGTTGTGCCCGCCCAGGCCGCCGCCAAATTTGAGCCGCGCCTGCCCGGGAGGGATATCGAGTTCGTCGTGCACGACCAGTATGTCGGCCGGCTCGATCCGATAGAAACGGGCCAAGGCGCCGACCGATTGGCCGGAGCGGTTCATGAAAGTGTCGGGCATCAGTAGCCACACGCCATCAGGCCCCTTCCCCACCTGGCCGTGGAACCGGCTTTCCCGCGTGAAGCGGACGCCCATCGAATCTGCCAGACGCTCACAAAACCAAAACCCGGCGTTGTGCCGGGTTTCGGTATATTCAGCCCCGGGATTCCCGAGGCCGACAATCAGGCGAGGAGGCTTTGAACTCATACGTCAATCCAATCCTGTCACGCCCGAGGGCTTCACTCTTCAGCTGCACCCTCGCCGCCCACTGCCACCGCGCCTTCTTCATCTTCGGCGGTATCAGCGTCCTTGACCTGCGGCGACAGGATGGTGACAACAACCTGATCCGGGTGGCCGTGATCCAGCACCTCCACACCTTCGGGAAGCTTCAACTGAGCGATGGTAATCGAATCACCAAGATTCATACCGGTCAGATCGACTTCGATAAATTCCGGCAGATTGCGCGGCAGCGTGGACACTTCGACATCAGTCAGGATGTGCGAAGCGATACCGTGCTGAACCTTCAGACCCGGCGAAGCTTCTTCGTTGGTAAAGTGCAGCGGCACTTTCATGGTGATGGCCACACCCGTCTTGACGCGCATGAAGTCCATGTGCAGCACGAGTTGCTTGTACGGGTGCCACTGGGCATCACGCAGAACGACGCGCTCAACCGTGCCATCCACATCGATATTCAGGATCGATGCGTGAAAGGCTTCTTTGTGCAGCAGGTGATACATCTGGTTGTGATCCAGGGTGACGCTGGTGGCTTCCTGATCAGCACCAAAAAGAATGGCCGGCACCTGACCAGCACGACGCAGGCGGCGGCTCGCACTCGATCCCTGCTCGACGCGCTTGGCGGCTTTGATAACGATATCCATGACAACTCCACTTAAAGACAGGCCCATCCGCGACCAGACGGGCCAAAAAGCCTGACGACAAGGCCGTCAGGAAAAAATCAATCCATGAACAAGGAGCTCACAGACTCCTCATTGCTGATGCGCAGCATGGTATCGGCCAGCAGCGAGGCCACCGACACCTGACGAATGCGGCTACAGGCGCGCGCATCATCGCGCAGCGGGATGGTATCGGTCACCACCAACTCGTCGAGCTCGGAATCGTTGATGCGCGAAATCGCGGCGCCCGACAGCACCGCATGGGTACAGTAGGCCAGCACACGCTTGGCGCCATTTTCCTTGAGCGCACCGGCGGCCTTGCACAGGGTGCCGGCGGTATCGACGATGTCGTCCATGATCACACAGGTGCGATCCTTGACCTCCCCGATGATGTTCATCACTTCCGACACATTGGCTTTCGGGCGACGCTTGTCGATGATGGCCAGGTCGCATTCCATGCGCTTGGCAAAGGCACGCGCACGCACCACGCCGCCAACGTCGGGCGACACCACCATCAGGTCGGAATACTTTTGCTTGTCCAGATCGGCCAGCAGTACCGGCGCGGCGTAGATATTGTCCACCGCGATATCGAAAAATCCCTGAATCTGGTCGGCGTGCAAGTCCATCGTCAGCAAGCGCTGCACACCCACGGCCTGCAGCATGTTGGCCACCACCTTGGCGGTGATGGGGACGCGGGCCGAACGGGGGCGGCGATCCTGACGGGCATAGCCGAAATAGGGAATGGCAGCGGTGATACGACCCGCCGAAGCGCGCTTGAGCGCATCGACCAGGATCACCATCTCCATCAGATTGTCGTTGGTCGGCACGCAGGTCGGCTGCAGGACAAATACATCCTTGCCTCGCACGTTTTCCAACAGCTCGACGTTGACCTCGCCGTCGGAAAACCGGCCTACCGTCGCCGAGCCGAGCGCCATGCCCAATCGACGAACCACATCCGAGGCAAGTTTCGGGTTGGCGTTGCCGGTAAAGACCATCAGGCTGCCGTGAGCCATACTGCTTCTCCGATGACAATCAGATTCAGATCGTGGTCGCAAAAACACGTCGGGCAGGCATCAAGCCTGCCCGACGTCAATGCTGGCTGGGGAGGAAGGATTCGAACCCTCGAATGCCGGAATCAAAATCCGGTGCCTTAACCAACTTGGCGACTCCCCAATTAATCGTTTCGCACCGATCACACCGCCCAGTCATACAGTGGGTGCCGTTCAAGGCTACTCACCGCCCACGCCTGCCACCGTTCGGGGCACTGCGCAACAACCTGTCGGGCCTGCGCTTCGCTCTCCATGGAGGCAAAAACACAGGCGCCCGAACCGGTCATCCGCGCTACTGCGTGGCGATTCAACCAGTCGATCGCATCAGCGACCTGCGGGTACCGAAAACACACAACCGGCTGCAAGTCATTGCGAGTGGTGTGTATCGCGAAGTCCGGCATTTTGATGAGTTCCGTCGAACGCGTCAACTCCTTCGCCGAAAATATTTCAGCCGTCGACACCGACACCCCGGGTGCGAGCACGACATACCATGACGGTGGCACATCCATGGGGGCCAGGGCCTCGCCAACGCCTTCGGCAAACGCGTCGCGCCCAAAGATAAAAAACGGCACATCGGCGCCCAGTTCAAGCCCCAGTGCCTGCAGGCGCGCGCGCGGCCAACCGAGCTGCCACAAATGGTTGAGCGCCAGCAGCGTTGTCGCCGCGTCGGAGCTTCCGCCGCCCAGGCCACCGCCCATCGGCAGCACCTTGTCGACATGAATCTCGACGCCGGCCGACACACCCGCCGCAGCCTGCAATCGTCGCGCCGCGCGAACCACCAGGTCCTCCTCGGCGGGCACGCCGGGCACATCGGTCATCCGAAGAATCTGCCCGTCATGGCGGCGGCTGAACTGGAGTTGATCGCCCCAGTCAAGCAGCCGGAACGCGGTTTGCAACAAATGATAGCCATCCGGCCGGCGGCCGACGACATGCAAGAACAGGTTGAGTTTGGCGGGGGCCAGACAGCTCAGGGTGTCACTCATTGCCACTGCTCGACCAACAGTTTCAAGCTCACATCGCCACGGGACACTTCCACCAGCCGCGGCAAGGCGTTGAAATCTTCAGCAGCATAGGTGCGATAGCGCACTTCCCAGCCCTGCTCGACAACCCGCTGCGGCCGCCCCAGGAGATCGCGCTCCCGCACATCATCCAGATGCGCGACACCCGCCTGCAACCAACGTGGCAAAATCGCCACCGGCACATCGGCACCCAGCATGCGGGCGAGCAGCTCATCCAGCGGCGCAACATGCCGCCCGCCGTCCGCCATTTGCAGCACCGCTACGCCACCCGAAGACTCGAGTTCGGCGACCATCTGCCCCAGGGGCGAAAAGAACTGCCAGTGATCCTGCCCTGCCGCGTGCCGCCACGAGAAACGACCATGCACCGCCTCTTCACCGCGCTGAGCGGCGAGACGACCAGTGACATGGAATGCCACCAACACGGGCCGCGCCAGCATGGTGGCCGGCGGCGGCACAACCGGTTCGGCGATTGTGGCGCATCCGGCGATCAGCGACGCCGCAACGCACCCCAGAATGAAGCGAATCACAAGCCGAATCGGCGCATGACCGCCTTCAGCGAACTGTTCTCCGGGTGCTTGGCAACGGCCGCCTGCCAGGTCTCCCTGGCCGCGTTCTGGTCGCCAAGCGCCCAGATCACCTCACCCAGATGGGCGGCAATTTCCGGATCTGCCCGGAGCGTGTAGGCTTTCTCGAGGATAGACCGGGCATCGGCGAGATGTCCCTGACGGAAGCGCACCCAGCCCAGGCTATCCAGAATGAAAGGATCCCCCGGCGACAACTCAACTGCCTTGCGAATCAATTGCTCAGCCTCATCCAGCCGCAGGCTGCGGTCAGCGAGCGAGTACCCCAGCGCGTTGTAGGCGTGCGCATAATCGGGTTTGAGCGCGATCAGCTTGCGCAAGCGCCCCTCCATGGCCTCAATTCGCCCCATCCGTTCGAGCAGCATGGCCGACTCGTACAGCAGGTCGGCATTGTCGGGCGCCCCCTGCAAGCCGCCATCGGCAACCTGCAGCGCGGTATCCAGCTGGCCGGCATCGCGCAACATCTGCGCTTCAAGCAAGACGTAGTTCAATCGCTCATCGGGGTTGCTGCCGAGCGATTGCAATCGCGCCCGTGCCTCGTCGATCGCGCCGCCCTGCGACAACATGCGCGCAATCTGAAGCTGCGCACGCTCCCGCCGCGGCGACTGGGCCACTGCGTCGTAGTGCGCCAGCGCGCCGGCTTGATCATCCCGCGCCTCCAACACCTGCCCCAGCGCCATCTGAATCGCGTCTTTGTCCGGGTAACCGTCGCTTTGCAAGCGTTCGAGATGCTGTTCGGCCGCCGCCAGATCCTGCATTTCAAGGGCAATCATGGCCGCCGCATAGCGCGAGGACTGATCCTCGGGCTCCTGAACCAGA
Source organism: Zoogloeaceae bacterium G21618-S1 (assembly GCA_027214125.1). GTDB lineage: Bacteria > Pseudomonadota > Gammaproteobacteria > Burkholderiales > Rhodocyclaceae > Nitrogeniibacter. Next base: position 14,599 of record JAPWHF010000018.1, on the reverse strand, counting down.
ACCGCCTCAAAGGCTTGGCGCGCCTGCGTGTAGTCCTTAACGCTGACCAGCGCCCGGCCATAAGCGCGACGCGCGGTGAGGCTGTCCGGATTCTGGTCAAGATAGGTTGCCAGCGTTTTCGCTGCGAGCGCCGGATCGGTGCCGTGCTGGATCTGCGCCTTGAGCAGCAAGGGCTGATCCCACTCCGGCCGCAGACGAATCGCTTCGTCGAGTGCCACCAGACTGCCCGCCTCGTCACGCGCCGCAAAGGCCGAGTGCGCACGGGCAAAATGGGCTTCGGCGTAGTCCAGATAGGGCTCAGTGACACGCTCAACAATCTCGCGCACCATTTTTTTGTCGGGCATGCGCGCCAACACCCGATTCAGACTGAGCAAATCGCCCGGCAAACGCGCACCGGAGGTGGCCAGCGCCTCGGCCAGGCGCATGGCAATTTGCTCGCTGGATACATTGCCGCCCCCCATCGTGCCGGCCAACACCCGCTTGGCTTCGGTCGACTCGGGGTCGAGCTCCACCCACACAGCCGCAGCTTGTTGGGCCGCGTCGAGACGGCGTGCATACAAAGCCATCTCGGTTGCGCGCTGCGCGATACGCACATCGCGCGTAAGTTGCACCAGCTCCAGGTAGACCGGCACCGCCACATCAACACGGCCACGCGCGCCCGCAATCTCGGCCAACAGAACGCCATACAGCACCTGCGGCAGCAGAACCTGCCCAGGCATTCCCACCTGCGGCAGCACGTCCGCCGCCGCTGGCTCAGGCAGCGGCTCGGTTGCTACGGCTTGCGCCGACGCCGCACAGGGCGCCAGGCCGGCAGCCATGAGCATGGCCAGGCGAAGCAAGGGCCGACGAAGCGTCGAAGTCAAAGACATGGTGGGTCCTGAGAATCAATAATTGAAGCGCACTCCCGTCCAAAGGCTGCGCACACAGGCTTGGAGCGCGCTTTTTACGGCTGGTTCGCGGGATGTTAGCAGCTTCGGGCGTCTGGGCAAGCGGCGGCGAGCGCATACAATGCGATATCGCCATCAGGACACGACGATGCCGGAACTCCCCGAAGTCGAAACCACCCGCCGCGGCCTGGCTCCCCATCTGCTTGGTCATACGGTTCGCAGCGTGGTGGTGCGATGCCCGACGCTGCGCCGACCCGTTCCACCAGCCCTGGCAGGCCGGCTCACCGGGCAGACGCTGCGCGACATCACGCGCCGCGCGAAGTACCTCCTGTTCCACTTCGATACGGGCGCGCTCCTCGCGCACCTCGGCATGTCGGGCAGCCTGCGGCTTGTCGCGCCCGACGCGGCACCGGAGAAACACGACCATATTGACCTGAACTTCGGCCATCTGTGCCTGCGTTACCGCGATCCGCGGCGCTTCGGCATGCTCCTTTGGCTGGACGACACCGCCGCCGACAACCCACTGCGTCACCTGGGCGTCGAACCGCTGGACGACACGTTTGACGGTCCGTGGCTGCATCGCGCAACCCGCGAGCGCTCAACCCCGATCAAAACCTGGCTGATGAACAATCACAATGTGGTCGGCATCGGCAACATCTACGCGTCAGAGAGCCTGTTTCGTGCCCGCATCCACCCACTCACGCCAGCCGGGCGCCTTGGGCCAGCGCGCTGCACCCGGCTTGCCGCATGTGTTCGCGACACGCTCACCGCTGCCATCGCCGCCGGCGGCAGCAGCTTGCGCGACTTTGTGGGTGGCGACGGCAAACCCGGCTACTTTCAACAGCAGTATTTTGTCTATGGTCGCGATGGCGCGCCATGCCGCATCTGCGCCAAACCGATCGTCAAGATCAGTCAGGCACAGCGCTCAAGCTTTTTCTGCGCCCACTGCCAGCGCCGCTGACAACCGTTCGTCGCACGCCGGCGACCACCCGCACACCACACTCATTTCGGGTTTGGCCTGCGCTTGAGCGGGCGCTATGCTGATAGCTTGCAATAGGCTTGGCCAACGTGCCGATTCCGGCGAGACAGACAGGGCCCCACATGGCACTTATCGATCAGTTTTCTCAGTACAGTCAGTGGCGTACCGACGCCGCACGCACCGTCGGACAGCTTCGCCACTGGCTCAGTCAAAATGAAATCGGCGACGCGCAGGGCGATCTGCGGCTGCAATACGTTCTGGATCGCCTCGGTGAGGACAAACTCACCGTCGCATTTGTTGCGGAGTTCTCGCGCGGCAAGTCCGAGTTGATCAACGCGCTGTTTTTCTCTGACTACGGCGACCGGGTCCTGCCCTCCAGCGCCGGGCGCACCACCATGTGCCCGACCGAACTGCAGTGGTCCGAGGGCGACACGCCGCAAATCCGCCTGCTGCCGATCGAGTCCCGCCGAGAGCACACCACGGTAGGCGAGCTCAAGCGCTTCCCCGAGATGTGGACGCAGCACCCGCTCGATACCAGCTCCGCCCACGCCCTCCAGTCAGCCATGGCGCGCGTTGGAGAAACCCGTCTGGTCAGCCCCGAAGAAGCGGAGGCCCTGGGCTTTGCCATCGACCCGCAAGGCGAGGCCGGCTTGCAGCCGGACGACACCGGGCAGGTCGAAATCCCGTCCTGGCGTCACGCCATCATCCACTTCCAACATCCGCTGCTTGAGCAAGGCCTGGTCATTCTCGACACCCCGGGTCTGAATGCCATCGGCGCCGAACCCGAGCTGACGCTGTCACTGCTGCCCAACGCACACGCCGTGCTCTTCATCCTGGCGGCCGACACCGGCGTCACCCAGAGCGACCTGTCTGTCTGGCGCGAATACGTCAACGCGGGGCAGCGTCGCGATGGGCGACTGGTCGTTCTTAACAAGATCGACAGCCTCTGGGACGGACTGCGTGACGAAAAGCGCATCAAGGAAGAACTCGACCGTCAGGTCCAGGCCGTGGCGCGCAACCTGTCGCTCAAGCCAGAACACATCTTCCCCATGTCGGCACAAAAGGCCCTGCTGGCGCGCATCCAGGGCGACAGGGCATTGCTGGAGCGCAGCCAGATCACGCAACTGGAAGACGCGCTGACCGACCAGCTTTTGCCCGCCAAGCAGCACATTGTCCGCAACGCCACCCTCGCCGAAACGGATGATCTGGTCTCGCACGCCGACAGCCTGATGGCCTCGCGCCTGACCGGTGTGCGTGAGCAGCTCAACGAACTGACCGAACTACGCGGCAAGAATCAGAGCGTTATCGAATACATGATGCGCAAGATCCGCTCGGAAAAGGCCGAATTCGAAGATGGCCTCAAAAAGTACTACGCCGTGCGCAGCGTTTTCACCAACCTGACCAACAACCTGCTCGGCCACCTCGGCCTCGACGCCTTGCGCGACGAAACCCGCCGCACCCGCGAAGCCATGCTCGACTCAAGCTTCTCGCGTGGACTGCGCGACTCGATGGTCGATTTCTTCACGCACCTGCGCGGCAACCTGCGCAAGTCGTCTGACGAAGTCGAAGAAATCTCCGGCATGCTCAACGCGATGTACAAGCGTTTCTCGGTCGAACACGGGCTCAAGCTCGCGCCACCGTCGGCCTTCTCGACCTCGCGCTACGAGCGCGAAATCGACCGCCTCGAACAAGCCTTCAATCATCAGCTCAACACGCCGCTGACACTGCTCACGACCGAAAAGCACACCCTGACGCAGAAGTTTTTCGAGACCATCGCCGTTCAGGCACGACGCACCTTCGAGCTGGCCAACCGCGATGTCGAACACTGGCTGCGCGCCGTCATGTCACCGCTTGAAACCCAGGTGCGCGAATACCAGCTCCAGCTCAAGCGCCGCCTCGAAAGCGTCAAGCGCATCCACCAGGCCACCGACACACTCGAAGACCGCATCGTCGAACTGCAGCAACAGGAAGACGTTCTGATCAAGCTGCGCACCGACCTGGATGCGGTTGCTACCGAGGTTCACAAGGCACTGGGCAGCGGCGCCCCAACACTCGACGCGAACGCAAAAGCGGCCTGATCACGCCGCACCGGGTGAACGGAAAAAAGCGAGGCACGCCGCCTCGCTTTTTTCTGGGCCGGACGCGCCGGCGCGATCAGCTCTTGCTGGTGAGCTTGACGAATTTCTCCATCAACTGCTCCTGGGTCTCCGGGCGGTCCGGATCCAGCGGGATACAGTCGACCGGACACACCTGCTGACACTGCGGCTCATCAAAGTGGCCCACGCACTCGGTGCACTTGTCGGGGTCGATCTCATAGATCTCATCCCCTTGATAAATCGCGTTATTCGGGCACTCCGGCTCACATACGTCGCAGTTGATGCATTCGTCGGTAATAATCAGGGCCATGACTCAATCCTCTCCTTATGGCTTCCGTTCAAGCTTCAACCGAAGCTGCTTCAAGACGCTCGGCTGAACAAACTGACTGACATCGCCCCCAAGGCGCGCGATCTCGCGCACCATGGTGGCGGAAATAAACATGTGCTCTTCATCCGGTGTCATGAACACGGTTTCGACATCCGGAAAGAGCTTGCGGTTCATGCCCGCCATCTGAAATTCGTACTCGAAGTCCGAGACCGCCCGCAGGCCGCGAAGAATAACGCGTGCGTCACGTGCCCGCACGAAATCCATCAACAAACCATCAAAACCAACGACCTCGACATTGTCGTAGCGACCCAGCACGTCTTGAGCGAGCCCGACCCGCTCTTCGAGCGAAAAGATCGGCCCCTTTCCCGCGCTGGCGGCCACTGCCACCACCACCTTGCGAAACAACAGCGACGCACGTCGAACCAGATCTTCATGCCCGCGCGTGAGCGGATCGAAGGTCCCCGGGTAGATCACCGTCCCATCTATCATTCCGCTCGTCTCCGCATCAACTGGTAGCACACTTGCCCGACCTTTCCTGATCGTTCGACATCGCAATCGGCCAGCGACTCAACCGGCCTCTCTGCCTCGACATAAATCCAGCCATCCGGTCGCAGCAGATGGGAAATCATCGGCTCGACACGCGTCAGCCAACCCTTGTGATAGGGCGGATCCAGAAACACCAGATCGTAGGCTTGACGTACGGACGCCGCAAATTTTACCGCATCGCCGCGAAACACACCTACTTGGGTTGCACCGAGCGCCTTCACATGTTGCTGCAATACCGCAAAAGCGCGCGGATCGAGCTCCACCAGATCCACCTGCACTGCCCCGCGCGACGCCGCTTCCAGCCCCATGGCGCCGGTACCGGAAAACAGATCCAGACAGCGCCACCCGGTCAGATCCTGACCCAGCCAGTTGAACACGGTTTCGCGCACACGGTCGGGCGTGGGGCGCAATCCGGGCACCTGCGCGACCGACAACTGACGAGACCGCCACTGCCCGCCGACAATCCGCAAGCGGCTCACCGGACGGGCACCGCCGCGGTCGTATCGCCCTCGCCACCAACAATCACGGTGACGAGATGCTCGGGCAACACGCGTCGCTGAAACGCATCGCGCACTTGCTCGACGGTCAATTCAGACACCGCACGCGGGTACTGCTCCAGCCAATCGGCCGGCAAACCGTAAAAGCCGATCACGCCGACATAACCGAGCAGCTTTGCGTTGGAGTCCAGGCGCAGGCCAAAGCCATTGACGATATTGCCCTTGGCGGCGTCCAACTCTTCCTGGGTCGGGCCCTCGGCGATGAACTGCTTAAGCGTGTCGCGCACCACGGCGATCGCATCGTCGGCCTGCTGGCCACGGGTTTGCAGACCAATCCGGAACGGCCCGGCCACACGCTGCGGCTCGAAATAGCTGTACACGCTGTACGCGTAGCCACGCTTTTCGCGAACCTCTTTCATCAGCCGCGAGACAAACCCACCGCCCCCGAGCACGTAGTTGCCAGCGACCAGCGCGTAGTAGTCCGGGTCGTCCCGGGTCAGGCCTGGCATGCCGATCAACACATGCGACTGCGCGGCCGGATGCGGCACCCGCAACACCGTGCTGTCGCGCAACGCCGGCACCGGCAAGTCTGCCGGCGCTTCGCCCTTGGCGAGCCCCTCGGTCAGCCGCACGGCAATCGCCTCGGCCTCGGCACGACTCAGATCGCCCACGATGCTCACATGCGCCGCGGCGGCCGTGTAGTGCTGTCGGTGAAACGCCACCACATCGTCTCGGGTGAGGGCATTCAGACTGGCTTCGCTAGTGGCGCGACCATAGGGGTGGTCGCCGTACACCGCCTCACCAAACGCACGCTCCACCAGATAGCCCGGCTGCGTCTCGGCCTCTTTCAGCCCGGCAATGGCCCGTGCCCGCTCGCGTTCAAACACCGCCTGCGGATACGCCGGTTGCTGCATCACCTCGGCCAGCAGATCGACCGCAGCCACACGCTCGGCCGGGTTCGACAAGGTCCGCAGTGTCACACTGGCGCGATCGGTCTCGGCGCCCGCGCCAAAGCGCGCGCCCAGGTCGGCGAAACGATCGGCCAGTGCGTTTTCATCGCGCTGTCGGGTGCCCGCGTCGAGAAGGCTGGCGGTGAGTCCGGCCAGGCCGCTCTTGGCGGCGGGGGCGTAAGCGCTGCCGGCGGCAAAGTCGACCTGAATGTCGACAATCGGCAGCGCATGGGTTTCCACAAACGCCACCCGAGCGCCCGTCGACGCCACCCATTGCTGAATATCAACGCCGGCCGATACAGCGCTCGCGGAGAGCGCCAGGCAGGCGGCCAGTAAAGTACGAGTCATCGCGCGCATGTCCAGGGCCCTCAATGACGCGTCTTGACGGAGGGGCGACGCGCCATCTCCGTCGCAATCGGCAAGGGCTCAAGCGCCACCACCGTCATCTGATCTTTAGCGAAATACCGTTGTGCGACCGATTTCACATCCTCGGCGCTGACCTTGCGGATGCCTTCAAGCAAGGTGGCCTCGTCCTTCCATGACAAGCCGACTGCAGCCAGACCGCCGATTTCCATCGCCTGCCCCATCAAGGAGTCGCGCTGATACACGCGGCTCGCGACAGCCTGCGTCTTGACACGGGCAAGTTCATGCTCGGCCACACCTTCGGTTTGAATGCGCGACAGCTCACCGATCAGCGCCGCCTCGACCTCAGCCAGCGTCTTGCCCGGCGCCGGTGCGCCGTCCAGATAAAACAGGGAGGGGCCGCGCGCAATACCGTCATAGCCCGCCCCCGCCGTCTGAGCGACCTGCTTGTCGCGCACCAGCGTGCGGGACAAGCGCGCGCCATCGTAGCCATCGAGCACCGCAGCGAGCACCTGCAAGGCGTACACGTCGGCATCCTTGGCAGGATCGCGCAGGGTCGGCGTCGGCCAGGCGATCGCCACATAGGGCAACTCGGCCGGCGCGCGCACCACACTCCGCCGAACACCGCGCTGCGGCGGCTCTTCGACCACCGGGCGTTGCGGCAACTGCACCGCCGGCACCTGACCATAGGTGCTGGCCGCTTGTCGGAAGACGGCCTCGTGATCGACATCGCCGACCACCACCAGCGTCGCGTTGTTCGGCGCATACCAGTCGCGATACCACCGCCGCGCATCTTCCGGCGTCATCCGGTCGAGGTCGGTCATCCAGCCAATGACCGGCCGCTGATACGGGTGCGCATGAAACGCCGAGGCCATCAATTCTTCGTGCACCAGCGCACGCGCCTTGTCCTCGGTGCGCAGCCGGCGCTCTTCCTTGACGACCTCGATCTCTTTGGCAAAGGCCTCATCGGTGAGCTGAAGCTTGTGCATGCGATCCGCTTCGAGCGTCATCATCCGTCCGAGCTGATCCGCCGGCACTTGCTGAAAGTAAGCGGTGTAGTCATAGCTGGTGAAGGCGTTGTCGCGACCGCCGACGCCGGCCACGATCTTGTTGAATTCGCCCGGCCCGACCGTGTCGGTGCCCTTGAACATCATGTGTTCGAGCACATGCGCCACGCCGGAGGTGCCGGCCACCTCGTCCATCGCACCAGCGTCATACCAGACCATGTGCACGACCGAAGGCGCACGCCGATCCTCCTTGACGACCACTCGCATCCCGTTGTCCAGCCGTGTTTCGAAGGGATTGGCCTGCGCTGCGGGCGCACTGACGGCAACCACCAGCGCCAAGGCGCCGATCTGCGGCCAGAGGCACCCGACACGACGGGCCGCGATTGTCTCGTCACGCCCAAAGGCCGCGCGATCACACCACCGTTTCCACAATCTCATGCACGCATCCTGCATCTGATAAAATTCGGCCTTCGCCCGGTTCCGAACCGGCGGGCCATCTTAGCCGCTCGCAGCATGCGCTGCCAGCGGCCCCGGCAAACAACTTCTGTGACCTGAACCGCCATGTTTGGTTTCTTCAAAAAATCGCCCGCCAAAAGCGACGCCCCTCCGGACACCCCGGCAAATGCCGATGCGGTCGTCGACAATGACGTCCCAACCGAAGTCGGGCCCGAGCCTGTCGCGCCCCCGCCTGCGACGCCAGAAGCCATCGTGACCACTGAGCCGGTGCCCGCCCAGCGCCCTGGGAAGAGTTCCTGGAGCGATCGCCTCAAGGCCGGCCTGGCCCGCACGCGCAAGCAATTGGGCGGTGGCCTGGCGCACATGTTCGGCTTGCGCAAGATCGACGAGGCGCTGCTCGAAGACATCGAAAGCACTTTGCTGATGGCCGATTGCGGCATTGAGGCCACCACCCACCTGATCGATGCCCTGCGCAAACGCTGGAAGCGCGACAAACTTGAAACCGCCGATCAACTCCAGGCGGTGCTGGTCGACGAGCTCACTGCCCTGCTCACCCCCCTCGAAGCCCCGCTTTCCGCCGACACGCACACGCCGTTCATCATCATGGTGGCCGGCGTCAATGGGTCGGGCAAAACCACCTCCATTGGCAAACTGGCGCACTGGTATCAAAGTCAGGGCAAAAAGGTGCTGCTCGCTGCGGGCGACACCTTCCGTGCCGCTGCGCGCGAACAACTGGTCACCTGGGGCGAGCGCAACGGCGTCGACGTCATTTCGCAGACCGGTGGCGACCCGGCTGCCGTCGCCTTCGACGCCGTCACCGCCGCCCGCGCCCGCGGCATCGACGTGCTACTGGCCGACACCGCCGGCCGTCTGCCGACACAAATGCATCTTATGGAAGAGATCGCCAAGGTTCGCCGCGTCATCGCGAAGGCCGACGGCACTGCGCCACATGAGGTACTGCTGGTCCTCGATGCCAACATCGGTCAGAACGCGCTGGCACAAGTCAAGGCCTTCGACGCCGCGGTGGGTGTCACCGGGCTGGTCATCACCAAGCTCGACGGCACTGCCAAGGGTGGCATTCTGGCGGCCATCGCCCGGCAGTGCCCGAAGCCCTTGCGTTTCATCGGCGTTGGCGAAGGCATCGACGATCTGCGCCCCTTCAAGGCGCGCGAGTTTGTCGACGCACTGTTCGCCAAGTCTGAATCCATCAAGTCCCGCACCGAATGATCGTCTTCGAGCAGGTATCCAAGCGCTACCCGGGCGGGCACGAGGCGCTGTCCGAAGTCAGTTTCGAGCTGCGCCATGGCGAGCTCGTGGTGCTGTCGGGCCACTCAGGCGCCGGCAAGAGCACGCTGCTCAAGATGATTCCGGTGCTCGAACGACCCACATCGGGCCGCGTGCTGATCAACAATCAGGACGTCAGCCATCTGCCGCGCGCCGGGATTCCCTATCTGCGACGCAGCCTGGGCCTGATGCTGCAAGACAACCGTTTGCTCTACGACCGCAACGTGTTCGACAACATCGTGCTGCCACTGGTCATCGGCGGCATGGCGCCCAAAGACGCGGCGCGCCGGGTGCATGCCGCCCTCGAGCGCGTCGGCCTTGGGGGGCGCGATCAGGAAATGCCGATCGGCCTGTCTGGCGGAGAGCAACAGCGCGTCGCCATTGCCCGGGCCATCGTCAAACGGCCATCCATCCTGATCGCCGACGAACCCACCGCCCACCTCGACGCCGCCTATGCGCACGAGATCGCCGAATTGTTCCAGTCCTTCAAGTCGGTGGGCGTCACCGTGATCGTCTGCACCCATGACCCGGCCCTGTTCGCCGAGACCCGCCCGCGCCGCCTGGTGCTGCGTCAAGGGCACCTGATCGAGGGGGCCGAATGATGGGCGCCTGGTCATACCAACATCGCAAAGCCATCACCCACGCCGTCGGCCGCCTGCTGCACCAACCGCTGGGCACGCTGCTGTCGGCGCTGGTGGTTGGCATTGCACTGGCACTGCCGGCCGGCGGATTCGTGCTGGTCGACAACGTCGCCTCGCTGGCGCGTGGCGTCACCGGCAGCCCGGAAATCAGCCTGTATTTATCGCTCGACGCCACCGACGCCGACGTCGCGGAGGTGGAGTCGCGCCTGCGCAAGCAAGACGATCTGTCGGGCGTGCAGTTCGTCCCGCGTGACATCGCACTCAAACAACTGGCCGACAATGGTCTGGCGGACGTGCTCGAAGGACTGGAGCGTAATCCGCTCCCGCACGCGTTCATCGTCACCCCACGCCAGGAAGACCCGGCGCTGTTCGAGCAGCTTCACCAAACCTTCGCCGCGTGGCCCAAGGTCGAGCATGTGCAGCTCGACGCGGCCTGGGTGCAGCGCATGCACAGCCTGCTGGCGCTGGTCGAGCTCGGCGTCAGCTTGCTGGCGGTGTTGCTTGGCGCTGCGCTGGTGATCATCACCTTCAACACCATTCGCCTGCAGATTCTCACCCAACGGGCCGAGATCGATGTCACCCGTCTGCTCGGTGCCACCGACGCCTTCATCCGCCGTCCCTTCTACTGGCTGGGCTGTCTGCAGGGCCTGCTCGGTGGCCTGGTGGCCTGGACCATCGTCACGGCGAGCATCTCGCTATTGCGCGGCTCGGTCGAAGCGCTGGCGCAAGCCTATGGCGCGGTATTTGCGCTCAACGGTCCAAACCCGACACAAGTTGCCGGCCTGCTTGTGGTTGCCATTGCGCTCGGCTGGCTAGGCACCGCGCTGTCCGTACGCCGCCATTTGCGCGAGAGCGAATAGAGCCTCCGAAACGCGACCACTCGTCGAGCCTCAAGCGCACCATTCAGGGGCGTCGCATGCGATCATGTGCCCCCAACGCTGACACTCGCCATGCCAACACTTCTCGACACTTACTCATCACCGGCGGGCCGCCACGACGAACTGCTTGATGACAGCGGCACGGTTCGCCCTCAGTGGCGCCCGCTGCTTGCCCGGCTCGAAGCGCTTGGCTTCGACGGAGTCAGCGCCCGCGCCCAGTTGGTCTCGGACTCCATCTTCGCCGACGGCATTTCGTACAACGTCCACGCCGAAGACCACGAAGCCCCCCATGCATGGGAGCTCGACCCCCTTCCCTTGGTCATCGCACCGGAGGAGTGGAAATACCTCGCCTCAGCAGTGGCTCAGCGCGCATCGGTGCTCAATGCCATGCTCGGCGACCTCTATGGCGCGCAAAATCTGCTCGCCGAAGGCCTGCTGCCCTCCGCGCTCGTGTTCGGTCAACCCAGTTTCAAATGGCCATGTGTCGGCATCCGCCCCCCCGGCGATGTCTTCTTGAACACCTACGCCGTCGACGTTGCCCGCGGACCAAACGGCAAGTGGTGGGCAATCGCCGACCACACCCAAAGCCCGGCAGGCGCGGGCTATAGCCTTCAAAATCGAATCATCCTGTCCAAAACGTTTCCGGACGCCTTTCGCCAACTCCAGGTTCAACCCTTGGCGGACTTCTTTCGCACCCTACTTGACGGCTTTTCGCGTCTGGCGCCGACCGACGGTGAACCACCGCTCATCGTCCTGCTCACGCCGGGGCCCGGCCACGAGAGCTATTTCGAGCATGCCTTTCTCGCTCGATATTTGGGCTACCCGCTGGTGGAGGGGCGTGATCTCACCGTGCGCGACGACACGGTCTATCTCAAAACGCTGCGCGGCTTGCGGCGGGTCCACGGCATCTTTCGCCGCCTCCAAAGTGATCTGTGCGACCCGCTTGAATTGCGGGCTGACTCGGCGGTTGGCATCCCCGGGCTACTCGCCGCAGCGCGCGCCGGACGGGTCCTGATCAGCAATGCGCTGGGCAGCGGCGTCCTCGAATCCGGGGCGATCTTCGGCTTTCTCCCAGGCATTGCCGAACGCCTGCAGGGCGAACCCCTGGCCATGCCCTCTGTCGCGAGCTGGTGGTGTGGTGAGGCAGCCGCTCTCGACCACGTCATCGAACACCTTGATGAGTTGGTGATCAAACCCGCGTTTTCAGATATGGGCCAACCTGCCGTCTTCGGCCACAACCTCAATAGCGCGGAACGCGACGAAATGATCGCCAAGCTTCGCGCCCAACCCCACGCCTACGTCGCACAAGAGTGGATCCCCATGTCTCAGGCGCCCGTTTGGGGCGGAACCGGGCTGCAGGCGCGAACGGTAGGTCTGCGCCTGTTTGCCGTCGCAAGCGGCAATGGCTACACCGTAATGCCCGGAGCGCTCGGACGCGTCGCCGCAAGCCCTCACCAGGAAGTGTTGTCGATGCCACGCGGCGGCGTCTCAAAAGATGTCTGGGTTCGAGCCAGCGGCCCCGTACGACGCGTCAGCCTGCTGAAACGGCGGCTTGGCGTCATCGATCTGGTCTGCGGCGGATCGGACGTACCCTCTCGCGTTGGCGACAATCTGTTCTGGCTGGGCCGCTACACCGAACGCAGCGAAGCAACGGCCCGCCTGCTACGCGCCACGCTCAGCAGGCTGTCGACCGGCGACAATGACGACGAATCGTCCCTGCCCGACTTGCTCGCCGCCTGCCACCATATGGATATTCTTGCGCAGGCGCCAGAACCTGACGCGACCGACGATGCGATTGAAAAGGACGTCATCGCCGCAGTGTGCGACCCCATGCAAATCGGATCCTTGGCCAATATGTCCCAGCAACTCGTTTACAGTGCTGGCCAAGTGCGAGAGCGCATGTCTTCCGACAACTGGCACGCCCTCAACCGGATGTCTCGCCTTTTCGATCAACCACTCCAGTCTGTCGGCCAGGCTCTCGCCGCCGTCGACCGCACCATGCTTGACTGCATCTCCCTCGCTGGCTTTGCGCTCGATGACATGACGCGCGACGAAGGATGGCGTTTTCTTATTCTTGGTCGTCGTATCGAACGCCTGTACCGGCTCTCAGCCCTGATCGAAGTTGTCCTCGGCTATGAGGATGACGCTCGCGAACGCAGCCTCGAATGGCTGCTGGAAACCACCAACGCCATCGTCACTTACCGCGCTCGCTACCGCCGATCGCCGGAAGTGCTGCCGGTGCTTCACCTTCTCATTTTTGACGACACCAACCCGCATGCGGTGGTGTTTCAGATCAATCAGCTCGATATCGAACTCGACCGCATCAGTCGAGATGTCGGCCATCCCCGCGTCGACGCATTGAGCGTCATGCGAACAGAGCTGAACCACTTTGATCTCACCCGCTTTGAAGCCGACGACACGCGTGAAGCCTGTCATGCACTCGCCGCGGTACTCGCAAAGATTGCTGGCGACACCTCCGCGCTATCGGAAAACCTGCACGAACGGTATTTCACCCATACCGCGCCAGACGTCCGGAAACACTGAGCATGAGCCCCATCCGATATCACCTGCTGCACGACACCATTTATCGCTACACCCACCCGGTCAGCGAATCGCGCCAGATGATCCGACTATCGCCTCGGCTCCTCGACGGCCAGCGCTGCCTCTCGCACCGCCTGCAAATCGACCCAGTCCCCTCACGCTCCGAAGATTGGGCTGACAGCTTCGGCAACCTTGTCCGCACAATCGACCTCGAAAGCAGTCACGAACACCTGCTCATCCGCGCCGAATCCTGGGTCGAGCTGACCCCACCAGAACAGACCGAATTTGAGACAAGCCCCGCATGGGAACACGTCCGCGACTCACTGGCCTATCGCGCTGGACGTGCGCTCGCGCCGGAGATTTTGGCCGCTAGCCCTTTCTGTTTCGAATCGCCCCACATTCGGCTCAAGCGTGAGTTTGCCGCCTACGCGCTAAAAGTCTTCACCCCTGGCCGGCCGTTATTGGCCGGCGTTCAGGATCTAATGGCACGCATTTTCAACGAATTCACCTTCGATCCCGAAGCCACCGACGTCGCCACTCCCGTCACGGAAGTATTCGCAAAACGCCGCGGCGTCTGCCAAGACCTCAGCCATATCATGATCTCGTGCCTACGCTCGATTGGTCTGGCTGCCCGGTACGTTAGCGGCTACTTGCTCACGCTACCACCCCCCGGCAAACCGCGCTTAATCGGGGCAGATGCCACCCACGCATGGGTATCAGTCTTTTGCCCGGGCGCAGGTTGGTTCGATTTTGACCCCACCAACAACACCACACCACGACTCGAGCATATAACTGTCGGCTGGGGCCGCGACTTCGCTGACGTCTCCCCCGTCCGGGGCGTCATCCTCGGCGCAGGCAGCCACACTCTCGACATTTCCGTCACCGTCGTTCCTGAATCCGAATTTTCGCTGATCTACGAAAACGAAACATCTATTGATCTCAAACCAAATCGCCCCGGACTTGGTTGAAGCCAAGCAGTTAAGAGAGAGATACTGAATCAATGGGATGGTAATCTGAATCGCCCCGGGTTTGGTGGAGGCCGTTTGGTTTAAGTCAGGCCGGGATGGCAGCCTCACTGGCGAGTTGCCTGTAGTAGTTTGCCTCAGCCTCTGCAGGCGGGATATACCCGATCGGTTCGAGCAGCCT
>JAPWHF010000017.1 GCA_027214125.1 Zoogloeaceae bacterium G21618-S1 | reverse complement strand
CCGTCCTCCAAGCTGACGTCGATTCGGCAGTGGAAGCGGACCTCGAATCGGACCTCGAATCGGACCTCGAGTCGGACCTCGAAGCGGACGCGAAATCCACGCTTGAGTCCAATCGCGAATCCGGACTTGAGACCGCCATTGCAACAGAGACTGTCAAAGACTTTGACTCTGGCCCCGAAACGATCTGGGATTTTGACGATCTCCCGAGCGCCCCGGCCCCCGGACACTGGCGCGCCGGCAACACGGCGGAATCCACGACCGAAGCCGAACAAGAGGATGTCATCACCTTCGAGCCCCTCGAACCCGACAACGGTTTCGATGGCCCGGAGCCACGCGAGGCTTCGTCCACTGAACCGCAAGCGGAGCCTGCGCAGGACACTGCCGACACGCCCCTCTCTGACGACACCACGCCCCCGCCAGCGCCCGAACCGGAGCCGGAACCGCCGGCGCTTGCCGCGCTGCCGACCGCCCGCAAGCGGAACCCGTGGCTGATGAGCTTGTTGGTCGGTGTGCTGCTGGCGGCCTTGGTGGCTCAGATCGCGCTGATCTACCGTCAGCAGCTGATCGACGTCCTGCCCGCGACCCGCCCGTTCATTGAAGCCCTGTGCGCCAACGTCGGTTGCGACATGGCTTTGCCGCATGACGCGACCCAAATCGGCATTGAAGCCTCGGATCTGAACCGACTTCCGGATGCCGACGCCTTGTTTGAGCTGACCGCCACGATTCGCAACCGTGCAACCAACGCCATGGCCTTCCCGCATCTGGAACTGACGCTGACTGACATGCGTGACAAGGCCTTGGTACGGCGCGTTTTCTCGCCCAAAGAATGGCTGGGCGCCGCCGCGGACGACACCGCCGGCTTCGCGGGACAAAGCGACCGCATGGCGCGGGTCGCCTTTTCGGCCGACAACGTGAACGCGTCAGGCTACCGCCTGTACGCCTTCTATCCGTAGGCATGCAGCCAGAAGATCGTTCGCCGCAGTCCGACGCCTCACCCCAAAAAGGTGCCGCCGGCCTCACTCGCCTGGTCAATGCCTTCCGTTATTCGTGTTCGGGCTTGTCCGCCGCCTTCCGGCACGAGGCGGCTTTTCGACAAGAATGCGCGCTGGCGGCCGTATTGATTCCGGTGGCGCTTCTGAGCGCAGCGAGCGGCGTCGGCAAGGCGCTGCTGGTGGGCAGCGTTGCGCTGGTCTTGTTGATGGAGCTGATCAATTCCGCGATTGAAGCGGAAGTGGATCGAGTGTCGCTGGCGCGGCACCCGCTGGCCAAGCGTGCCAAGGATATCGGCAGCGCCGCCGTGCTGGTGGCGCTGGTCAATCTGGTCGCGGTCTGGGTGCTGGTCCTGCTCGGCTGAGCAGAACCTGGCGCCTCAGCCGCTCAGCGCGTCACGCGCATGGTGCCGCCGTCCTGGACGATGCGCACCCGCTCACCCGAGCGAAAACCCTCGCCCGCGTCTTCCTGCACCACCGCCATGTAACGACCGTCATCCATGCGCACGGTCACTTCCACGCCTTGCGAACGTGTCACGCCCTCTTCAACGGCGGACCCTGCCAGGCCTCCGGCCACGGCCCCCAGCACGGCACCTACCGCAGCGCCCTTGCCCCGGCCAATGCTGCTGCCGGCAATGCCACCAATGGCACCGCCTGCGATCGTCCCGACCGGGCTCTTGGTGCCTTCGAGCTTGACGAAGCGGACTGACTGCACTGTGCCGAATTTGACCACCATCGCCCGGCGCGCTTCGCCGCGCGAATAAGTGTCACCCGTCAAACTGCCCGCGCAGCCCGATACGCCAATCAGCGCCACCGAGGCCAGTAGCAGCGCCCGTCCGTTGCGTTGAACCCAATCCATCACCATGGTTTCTCTCCAAAAGCTGCCGCATAACGTTCGGCGATTTCATTCCGGCTCGGGCGATGGTTCTGACCGCCCCGCTGCGCAATCTTGAGACTGCCCATCACCGACGCCAGCCGCCCGGTCGTTTCCCAATCCATCCCGTTGGCGATGCCATACAACAAGCCGCTACGGAAGGCATCGCCACACCCGGTCGGATCAACCAGTGCTTCTGCTTTAACGCACGGGATGTCGATTCGTTGTCCTTCAACGTAAAACTGCGACCCCTCAGCGCCGCGCGTCACCACCAACGCATCCACATCGTTGGCCAGATCTTCGATCGAGCGGCCCGTCTTGTCACTCAACATGCGCGCTTCGTAATCATTGAGCGCGCAATAGCTGGCCATTTCCAGGCAGGCTTCGAGTTCCGTCCCCGAGAACATCGGCAGCCCCTGGCCCGGATCGAACACGAAGGGAATGCCGGCCTCGGCAAACTGCTGCGCATGCCCCAGCATGCCATCGCGGCCGTCCGGCGCCACGATGCCGAGTTCGACACCTTTGGCATCTGAGACCCGATTCTGGTGCGAATGGTTCATCGCGCCCGGGTGGAAGGCGGTGATCTGGTTGTCGTCCACATCGGTGGTAATGAAGGCCTGGGCGGTAAAGGTGCCGGGCACCTGGCGAACGTGGTCGGCGCGCAGCCCGAGCTGGTCGAGTCGTGCCTGATACGGTGCCGCGTCATCACCAACGGTGGCCATGATCAACGGATCGCCACCGAGCAGCTTGAGGTTGTAGGCAATATTGCCGGCGCAGCCACCGAACTCGCGCCGCATGTCAGGCACCAGGAAGGCGACGTTCAGGATGTGAATCTGGTCCGGCAGGATGTGATTCTTGAACCGGTCATGAAACACCATGATGGTGTCGTAGGCTACCGAACCGCAAACAAGGATAGACATGGGCGCTTCCGCTCCAGGGGCAAACCGTGATTATAGTCTGCCCGGCACATGGCGCGCCCGCCGGCGCCCCAGCCAACCGCTTCAGCCCGGCACCCACACCCCGTTGCGCACTTCATGTTGCTTGATAATGCCGCTCATCACTTGCACCATCTGCCCGGCCACCGCGGACCAACCGAGATTCTGAACACTCTGCCGGGCTGCTTTTGCCATCATCAGCCGTCTGCAGCGGTCGCCAGCGACACGCAGCGCCGCGTCGACAAAGGCGTCTTCGTCTGCCACCGGCGCCAGCGCGCCGTTGTGCCCCTCACGCACGCGCTCCGCGCCGGCGGCGTAATCGAAGCACACCACCGGCAAACCACTGGCCAGCGCTTCGGTGGTCACATTGCCAAAGGTTTCAGTCAGGCTGGGGAAGAGGAACATGTCGGCCGAGGCGTAGTGGGCGGAGAGATCTTCGCCGGTGCGCATGCCGGCATAGCGGTGCTCCGGGTAGCGTCGGGCCAGCGACTCGCGCGATGGCCCGTCGCCGACAAACAGAAGCCGTGCTTCGGGCACCCGCTGTGCAATCGCCTCGAAAGCGCGGATCGCCAGCGCCAGGTTCTTCTCCGGGGCCAGGCGACCAATGACGGCCACCACCAGCGTGTGAGGCTCCACCCCCCAGCTCGCGCGCAAAGCCTCATCACGCCGCGCAGGCGTGAACAAATCAGTATCGACCCCACGCGGCACCACCTCGATCTGGCGCACACCTTCGTGCCGCAAGGACGCCGCCAACGCACGCGTCGGCACCAGGCACACATCGCCCTTGTTATGAAACCGTCGCAGATACGCCTTGACCGGCGTCTTGAGCCAACCGACTCCGTAATAGGTGCTGTAGCTATGGAAGTTGGTGTGAAATTCGGTGATCGTGGGCAATCGCAACTTGCGCGCCGCCGCCAGCGCAGACCAACCCAGCGGCCCTTCGGTGACCACCAGCACCACATCGGGCCGCTTGACCGACCACAGCCGGATCAGCGCGCTACGTGCCGGCAAACCCATTTTCAGGTGCGGATAACGCGGTATCGGCAACCCCCGCGAGAGCACCTCTTCGTACTGCGCCTCTTGCGCCGCTACGTCGCCGGCGCTTTGCCGAGGTCGCACCAGCATGACGCTATGACCGTGCCTGACGAGGCCGTCGACCACCCGCGCGGTGGTCAGCGACACGCCGTTGATCTCCGGCGGATAGGTTTCCGTCACCACCGCCACACGCAGCCGGCCAGCGTCGGCGGGCAGTTCGACATAGGAAAGTAAGCTCGCATCCATGGCGGCGACTGTCGCGCGATCGGGCGACATACGAATGACGATTTCGTGACATTGACATGACACGGTGCCCATGCCACCGGAGCGGCGCACCTGTCACACCGCGGTAAAACACATGTCACGCGAGCGCAACCTGCCCTTTCTAAAGTGGCGACCATTGTCACTGCGGAGCACACCATGCTCGATAAACGCCAGGAATCATCCCAACGCCGCCGCCGTAATCTCCATGTCGGTCTGGCCACCTGCGACACTGAAGTGGTCGAGGCCCAGAAGCTTCGCTACCGCGTCTTCGCCGATGAAATGGGCGCCCGCCTGAACACCCGCACACCGGGTGTCGACCGCGATATCTACGACCCCTTCTGCGAGCACCTCATCGTCCGCGATGAAGACCAGGGCAAGATCGTGGGCACCTACCGCATCCTGCCGCCCGACGCCGCGCGCCGTGTGGGCGGCTACTACTCTGAAAACGAATTCGACATCACCCGCCTGCTCCATCTGCGTGATCGCATGGTCGAGATCGGCCGCTCCTGCATCGACGCCGACTACCGCTCGGGCGCGGTCATTGCGCTGCTGTGGTCAGGTCTGGCGCGTTACATGCAAGAGAACGGCTACGACTACCTGATCGGTTGCGCCTCGGTGAGCATGGCCGACGGCGGCCACCATGCGGCAAGTTTGTATAATCAGCTGCGCGACAAGCACATGGCGCCGCTGGAATACCGTGTTTTCCCGCGTGCCGCGCTACCTCTCGACAAACTGCGCGGCGATCTGGAAACCGAAGCGCCGCCGCTGATCAAGGGCTATCTGCGCGCCGGCGCGTGGGTCTGCGGCGATCCGGCCTGGGATCCGGACTTCAACGTGGCCGATCTGCCCATCCTGATGCCGATGGGCCGGCTGGATGCCAAATACGCAAAACACTTCATGGGACGCGAAGACTGAAACCCACCACCTCTTCCCTGCAACAAGGCTGGCGCTATACACGTCTTGTCCTGCACCTGCTGCGAGGCATACTGACCACGGCGCTGGTTTTCCCCTGGGTGTCGCTTGATCGCCGGGGCCGTCTGCGCCAGCGTTGGTCGAAAGGCCTGCTGGCGCTGCTGGGCATCGTGCCGCGCATCAGCGGGGCCAAGCTGGCCCGGCCGGCGCTGCTGATCGCCAATCATGTGTCGTGGGTGGATATTTTCGCCATCAACACGCTGAGTCCGAGCGCTTTCGTGTCAAAAGCCGACGTGCGCCAATGGCCGATCATCGGCTGGCTGGCCGCCATGAACGAAACGGTGTTTTTGCAACGCGGCAGCCGCGGGCACGCGCGCATCATCAATGCGGAGATCGCCGCGCGCATGGCGGCGGGGCGCCATGTGGCAGTGTTTCCGGAAGGCACCACGACCGACGGCTCGCATGTGCAGCACTTTCACGCCGCCCTGCTCCAGCCCGCCATCGCCGCCGGCCAACCGGTGCAGGCGCTGGCAGTGTGCTATCGCACCCCGGGCGGCGAATTCACCCGGGCCGCAGCCTACGATGGCGACCTGTCGGTGCTCGACAGCCTGAAAGCCATCATCGCCACACCGCGTATCGAGGTGCATCTGACGGTGCTGCCGGCCATTGCCACGACGGATGCCAATCGCCGCGACATCGCCGCCCAGGCTCACGCCGCCATTTCCGCCGTCGTCAATCCACCGGACGCTGCCGATATCGCACCAGTGCGCGAAGCGGCCTGAGACTACTTGGTGGATTCCGCCGCGTTGACCTGAAAGACCTCGCCGTCCTCCAGCCGATAGGCGGTGAGCTTGCCACCCCACAGGCAACCGGTATCGAGGCCGACAAAGCCCGGCTCGATACACAAGCCCAGCGCCGACCAATGACCGGCCAGAATGGTGTAGCCCGCGTGCCGCCGCTTGGGCACGCTGAACCACGGCACCGCGCCGTCGGGGGCGTTTGACGGCGGCCCCTTGTGCTTGAACTCCATGAGCCCCTCGGGCGAGCAGAAGCGCATCCGCGTCATGGCATTCACAATGCAGCGCAGACGGTCCTGCCCCTTGAGCTTGTCCGACCATTTCGCTGGCGCATTGCCAGCAAGATCGGCCAGAAAAGCCTGCCGCGACGGCCCCTGCAGTACCGACTCGACCTCCGCGGCCAGTTCGCGCGCCTGCGGGATGGTCCATTGCGCCAGCAGCCCCGCATGTACCATCGCAAAGCGACCCTCCACATGCATCAAGGGGCGGCTCGCCAGCCAGTCGAGCAGTTGGTCCGCATCCGGCGCATCAAGGATGGGCTGAATGGTGTCGTCCTTGCCACGCTTGGGCCAACCTGCGGCGACCATCAGCAGATACAAATCGTGATTGCCGAGCACCACCGTCGCTGCCTCGCCCAGCCCTCGAATGGCGCGCAAGGTTTCGAGCGATTTCGGCCCGCGATTGACGATGTCGCCAACGAACCACAGCCGATCACGACGGGGCCTGAATCCGATTTTCTGAACCAGCGCGAGAAGCGAATCATGGCAACCCTGAACGTCGCCAATCACATAGGTGCCCACCGGTGTCAGGCCCGGCGGACGTCGCTATCGGTCAGCGCGCCTGCCACCACTTTCAAGGCCGGTCGCCCTTGCATTGGCACATACTCCGGCACCCATCGCAGCAAGCCCTGACGCACCGCCTCGTCCGCCACCGGCCCACGGGTGTCCAGCCAGGCGCCAAGCACGCTCAGGAAGTCCGGTGCCACCGGCCGTGACCGCGCAATGCGCAGTTTGGGATGCGGGGTTTCGCGGGTTTGTTCGGCGTCGGTCAGCAACTCTTCGTAGAGCTTTTCGCCTGGACGCAAACCACTGAATTCGATACGGATCTCGTCTTCGGCATAGCCCGACAGGCGGATCATGTTGCGCGCCAGATCGACGATACGCACCGGGTCGCCCATGTCGAGCACAAAAATTTCGCCCCCCCGCCCCATGCTCGCCGCCTGCAAGACCAGCTGCGCGGCTTCGGGAATCGACATGAAGTAGCGGGTGATTTCCGGGTGGGTGACCGTCACCGGCCCGCCCCGCGCAATCTGCTCCTGAAACTTCGGAATCACGCTGCCCGTGCTGCCCAGCACATTGCCAAAACGCACCATCCCGAACTGTGTCGTGCCGCCCTGCGAGTGCAGCGCCTCGCACACCATCTCGGCCAGCCGCTTGGTCGCGCCCATCACATTGGTCGGATTCACCGCCTTGTCGGTGGACACCAGCACGAAGCGCTCAGCGCCGTGACGCTGGGCGCATTGCGCCACCTGCAAGGTGCCAAACACATTATTGCGCACCGCCTGCCAGGCATTGCCCACCTCCATCAGCGGCACATGCTTGTAGGCCGCCGCATGGAAAACCAGGGCCGGTTGCCACTGGGCAAAAATCTCATCGAGACGCTGCGCATCCTTGACATCACCGGCCAGCGGGACGATGGCGATGTCGGGCTGATGATTTGCGAACCATTGCTCGATGGTGTAGAGCACAAACTCGCTGGCTTCGACCAGCACCAGCCGCGCTGGCGCAAACTTGGCCAGTTGCCGGCACAGCTCGCTACCGATCGAACCGCCCGCGCCTGTCACCAGCACCGTCTTGCCACCCACCATGGTGTACACATGCGCGGAGTCAATCGACACCGCCTCGCGGCCAAGCAAGTCTTCGATCTCGACCGGGCGCATGGCATTGATCGCCACCTTGCCACTCATCAGATCTTCCAGACCCGGCACCGTAAAGGTGTGCGCACCCGCGCGCACCGCCAGATCGGCCGCACGTCGCAAGGCATCGCCCGCTGCCGACGGCATGGCCAGAATCACATGCTGCGCCTTGAAGTCCTGCAGCACCTGCGGCAAAGCATCGATCCCTCCAGCCACGAGACATCCATAGAGTTCCAGCCCCTGCTTGGCGGTATTGTCGTCAACCAGCGCCACGACCCGCCAGTCCGGGCTGCGCTCCAGTTCACGCACCAGCATCGCGCCACCGGTGCCGGCGCCAACCACCACGACGGGCTTGCCGGCCGCACGCAAATCACCATACAACCGATGCTCTTTCCACATCCGCCAGGTGGCGCGCCCACCGCCCATGATGGTGATCAGCAACAAAGGGTAGAGAATCACCATCGACCGGGGGATGCCCGGCAGCGTGCGGTCGACCGCCAGCATCACCAGCAAGGCCACCGCTGAGACCCCAACTGCCTTCAGCACCCGCTTCAGATCCGGCAAGCTGGCAAACACCCACATGCCGCGATACAGGCCCGCCCAGCGGCAGGCCGCCGCATGCACCACGAGCAACACCAGCAAACTGACCGAAAACTTCCACTCATAGCCTGCCGGCCATTCGAAATTGAAACGCAACATGAAGCCGAGCGACCACGCCACGGCCGCGGTCACCAGGTCAAACAGAACAATGAGTGCGGTGCGAAAAGGCATGATCGAATCTCAAATCCTGGCGGAGCGCTCGCCGCGCCGGACCTGGCACGACATCACAGTGACGGAGGGTTTCCGCATTATATCGGCATGTCGGCAGGCAGCCGCCTCAAACCGCTAAAATGCCGGCAGTCTCAGTCAGCACCACACTCAGGCGGCGGACGCGTCTTCCGGCATGCCGGCCCGCAATCGAACCGCCAAAACCACCAAGGGTAAATAGGCGACGGCCAGTCCCATCCAGGGCGTAAGCACCCCACGCGCAACCCCCACCGCCAACGGCAACAACCAGAGCAGATTGATTCCCGCCACGGCCAGAGTCACCGGCAAGTGCCGGCCCGCCCGACGAGACGCATGCTGATAGGCATGACTGCGATGGGCTTCGTACACGCGGTCACCGCGCAGCAGGCGCCGGATCAAGGTGTAGGTCGCATCGACGATGAACACCCCGAGCAGGATCGTCCAACTCCAGAACAGCGGCGGCGAAGTCGCCGCCGCCTGAAAGGACAGTACGCCCAGCGTGATGCCCAGAAAACCACTGCCGGCGTCGCCCATGAAAATCTTGGCCGGCGGAAAATTCCACACCAGAAACCCCAACACCGCTCCGCCCAGCGACAAGGGCACCAAGGCATCGGCATTCGCACCCTGGAGCCAGTAGAGCAGCGCACCGCCTCCGCAAACGCAGATGGCCTCGACACTGGCAATGCCATCGATGCCATCCATGAAGTTGTACAGATTGAGCATCCACACCAGATACAACGCGGCCAGCACCATGCTCACACCGCTGGCGCTGCCAGGCACACCGGCAGGCATCACCCCAGCCGGCTGCAACCAAACCAGCGCCCAGACCGCCGCGCCGAAGTGCGCCAACAAGCGCCAACGCGCCGCGATATGGCCGTGGTCGTCCAGAAAGCCGATCAGCGCCACCAATCCCCCGGCCCCGGCCATCGCCCAGGCACCGGAAGCCTCCAGCGCGCCCAGCACCACCAACAGCGGCAACACACCCAGAAAACACAGCACGATCGCCACGCCACCGCCACGCGGCGTCGGTGTGACATGAGAGCTGCGCGCGTTCGGCACGTCCATCAGACTGCGCGCCAGCGCGTAGCGACGCAGTCGTCCGGTCAAAAAGAACGCGCCGAGCACGATCAGGGGCAAGAACCAGGCACTCATGGGCGGATCGCAATCGCTTGAAAGAGGGAGAACATCATTGGCGGTGGGCCAGATAATCGGCCGCGACTTTCTTCAAGCCAACGTCCACCGAATCCGGCGGCATCCAGCCGAGCATAGTCCGTGCCTTGCTGATATCAACCTGAAGCGACCCACACAAGCGGGTCGCCAGCGCCTGGCGCCCCAGCAAGCGGGCAACGGTCGAAATCCAGCTCGGCGGCACCGGCAGCAAGCGCGCACGCCGCCCCAGTGCGTCGGCCACACGCGTCAACAAGGCCGTGGTCGATAAATCCTCGCCATCGCCCGCCAGAAACACCTGATTCGCCGCGGCCGGGTGACCGGCACAGCAGACCACCAGATCGGCCAGATTATCCACGCCAACCAGGCTGCGACGATTGTCGATCGCACCGAAAGGTAGCGGTATGCCTCGGCACAGCCAACTCATCATCGAACGGAAATTGGCTTTAACACCCGGGCCATAAACTAGCGGCGGGCGCACTACCGCGACCTCCAACGTGGTCTCACGCGCCAGATCGAGCAGGCCCTGCTCGGCTTTAAGCTTCGACACACCATAGGGATCGCATGGCATCGGCGGCGTCGCTTCAGCAAACGGATGCCCCGGTTCGGTGGCCTCACCGTTAACCTTGATCGAACTGACGAAAACCAGACGACGACACCCCGCCCGCGCCGCCGAACGCGCCAGGTGCAGCGTGCCGTCGACATTGCTTCGGCGATACGCCGCCAGCGGGTCGGACTCGGTGTCATGCATGACATGCACCCGCGCCGCGCAATGGATCACCACATCAACATCGACCAACGCCGGCAGCCAATCGGTATCAGGGCCAAGGTCGCCCACCAGGCATGGTTCAATCCGGTCATCTACCGACGCCGGCAACGTTCGGTAAGCACCCCGCACCACCACACCGTCCTCGCGCAGCAAACGGCTGAGCACCGCCCGCCCGACGAAACCACTCGCCCCAGTCACCAGAACCCGCATGGCAGTCAGGTCTTGCGCCACACCGTACGGTTGACGTAGTCGGTGTAGCTGAGAACAACGCGCACAACCTGCTTTGACACCGGCCCCGCCTGATAGTCAGGCACCACCGGAATCACGCGTCGCGCCCGGTCGTGCTGCGATGTGATGACCTTCACTGCTTCCAGAACCGCAGCACGCTTGAGGCCGCTCATGATCAGCGTACCTTCATCCATACCCTCCGGACGCTCATGCGCATTACGCAGGGTCACCGCCGGCAAATTGAGCAGGGATGCCTCCTCGGTAATCGTGCCGCTATCCGACAACACGCAAAAAGCTGACATCTGCAGCTTGATGTAATCGAGCAAGCCGAAAGGCTTCGAGAACCGGATCAAGGGATGCTCAAGCGATTCCCCAAGCGCCTCCAGACGCTTTCGGGTGCGCGGATGAGTCGAAACGATCACCGGAAAACCGTAGGTATCGACGAGTCCACGCAAGGACTCAAGCAAGTCGCGCAAATTCTCCGGGGTATCGACGTTCTCTTCACGATGCGCGCTGACAATGAAAAACTTTCCGCTGTCCAGACCTTCGCGCGCCAACACATCCGACGCCTCGATGCGCGGCATGTAGTAGTTGAGCACCTCCTCCATGTGCGAACCGGTCTTGATGATCGTCTCGGGTCGAATGCCCTCGGCAATCAGATACCGGCGGGCGTGCTCGGTCAGTACCATGTTGATGTCGGAAAGATGGTCCAACACCTTGCGGTTGAGCTCTTCAGGCACCCGTTGATCAAAGCAACGGTTGCCCGCCTCCATGTGAAAAACCGGAATTTTTCGACGCTTTGCGGGAATCACCGCGAGGCAAGTATTGGTGTCGCCATAGAGCATGAGAGCATCGGGCTTCTCGCGCTCGAACACCGCATCTGCCTTGGCGATCACCTCGGCGATGGTCTGGGCGGCATTCTCACCAGCGGCACCGAGAAAGTGGTCTGGCTTGCGGATATCCAGATCGTCGAAGAACACCTGATTCAACTCGAAATCGTAGTTCTGACCAGAGTGCACCAACACATGCTCGACCTGGCGGTCGAGCTCGGCGATCACCCGGCTCATCTTGATCAATTCGGGCCGGGTGCCGACGAGCGTCATGACTTTAAGCACGCAACACCTCGCGAATGTAGTCAAGTGACTGCAGCACAGTCTTGACCCCGGCGATATCCAGCCGCTCGGTATTGTGGGAGGTATAGTCGTCCAGTTCCGAAATACGCTGCTCGCCCTCGACAAAATACTTCTTGTAGTTCAGATCGCGGTTATCGGCCGGGATGCGATAGTAGCGGCCCATGTCCTCGGCCTTGGCCATTTCCTCACGAGACACTAGCGATTCGTAGAGCTTTTCGCCGTGACGCGTACCGATGATCTTCACCGGATTCGCACTTCCCAGCAGCTCTTTCAAGGCCTGCGCCAGATCGCCTACGGTTGAGGCCGGCGCTTTCTGAATGAAGATGTCACCCTGCTCCGCATGCTCAAACGCATGCAGCACCAGATCCACCGAATCCTCCAGCGACATCAAGAAACGCGTCATGTTCGGATCGGTTAGCGTCAGCGGCTCTCCCGCCCGAAGCTGATCGACAAAGAGCGGTATCACCGAACCCCGCGAGGCCATCACGTTGCCATAACGGGTCGCGCAGACCACCGTGCCACCGGCAGGAATGGTGCGCGACTTGGCCACCATCAGCTTCTCGGCCATCGCCTTGGAAATGCCCATGGCGTTGATCGGGTAGACCGCCTTGTCGGTGCTGAGCACCACCACCCGGCTCACCCCACGCGCAATCGCCGCATTCAGCACATTCTCGGTACCCAGCACGTTGGTGCGGACCGCCTCCATCGGATAGAACTCGCAGGACGGCACCTGCTTGAGCGCCGCGGCATGGAACACATAGTCGACCCCGGTCATGGCCTGCGCGAGGCTGTCGCTGTCACGCACGTCGCCGATGTAGAACTTGACCTTGTCGTTCGCCAGCGCGATCCGCATGTCCTCCTGCTTCTTCTCGTCCCGACTGAAGATCCGTATTTCCTTCACTGCGGTGTCAAGAAAGCGGGTAAGCACGGCGTTACCGAAGGACCCCGTCCCGCCGGTAATCATGAGTGTCTTGCCAGAAAACATAAACTACCTCTTAGCTGAAATTCTTCATGCGCCGCACGAGTTCGGGCCAGTCTGGTGCGACATAACCCGTCAAATCCCTGAATTGATCCGCCACCAGCGTGCGATCAATGACCACCGAATCATCGGGCTCAATGCGAGTCGCCTTGCCATACGCCTTCGCCACCAGCTCAAGCAGATCATGCTTCGTGATCGGAGCCGAGGCGACATGATGGACGCCCGACAGCCCCGCCTGCGGAATCACGACATCGCGAACGACCCGCGAAAGCTCGACCGTCGGAAGCCCTGAAAAAACGACTCGGCGATACCCGCGAACGCTTCCTTCCTGATGCAGAAACCACTCGACCAAACCATGGTGACTTGCGAGCTCGTGCCCGATGATCGAGGTCCGGAGCGTCAGCGCATGCGCGTCGTCCGACACCTCGCCAATAAACTTCGATTTTCCATACAGGTCTTGTGCATCGGAAACGTCCGATTCGCGGTAGCCACCGCGCTTGCCACTGAAGACGCAGTCCGTGCTGAAATGTACGAGACGGGCGCCGACAAGGGCGCAATATCGTGACAGACGGTGTGGCAGCATGGCATTGATCGGAAGCGCAACCAAAGGGTCATTCGACTCTACGAGTTGCTTGACAAGCCCCACGCAGTTGACGACCACCTGCGGACGCACGCGCTCGAACAGCGCCGAGAGCGAGTCCATGTTCTCCACATCGACGCCGGCCAGAATCCGATCCCTCAAGCTCTCGGCAAAATAGCGCTTTGCGCCAGAGGAGCGGACCGAACCCCAGACCTCAAGGTCCGCGTTCTCCGAAAGCGTCCTATACATGGCGTTACCCAGCATGCCCGAGACGCCAAGCACCAGAATTCTCATCGCGACGATTCCCTCCGTTGTGCCGATAGTGCCTCGAACCGGGCGATCAGATCATCCGTCAGCCCGGCAAGTGCAAAATGCTTTTCTGCATAGCGGCGCCCATTTTCGCCCATTTCACGCCTTGCGTCGTCATCCAGCCTGCAGATATGAACAACGGCCTCGGCAAGCGCCTCGCTGTCGCCCGCAGGACACGCCACGCCCGCCTTCGCCTCGACGACGACGCGCGCCCCTTCACCATTGAGCGAGGCAATGATCGGCTTTCCTGCTGCCAGATAGCCCTGAACCTTGCTCGGGATCGTCTGCGCGAAAATCGGCTCATCGCGCAGACTCACCAGAAGCGCCGTTGCCGACGCGTAGATCGACATCATCGCCGAGGACGGAAAACGCCCCGGCAGCAAGACGTTCGTCAGCCCCCTTCGCGCCACCTCTTCGGCAAGCCACCCCGACAGACTGCCGCTCCCCACGATGAAGAAGCGAACGGGATGCCCTCGCTCCGCAACACGCTCTGCCGCGTCCAGCATCGTCTCCAACGACTGCGCTGTGCCCAGATTTCCGGCAAAGACGACCGACGACGACGCGGCAATCTCCGCAAGCAGGGCGCTCAAGGCCGGCGAGGGCGTGCTCGCCTCAACAGGTTCTTCGACAAATGCGTTCGGATAGTAGGTGATGCGCCCCTTCGAGGACGTCAGGCGTTGGACGGGCTCCCGGAACGCCTCCGATGGAATGAGTATCAGGTCGGTACGCCGATAAATGTACCGCACCACCGAACCGACCAGACCGAGTATCCGCTTGTTTCGCACGAAGCCCGTCGCAGACAGGCTTTCAGGCCACAAATCCTGCACCCAGACGACCAACGGCGCACGCTTCCACCAGGAAAGAAGCACCGCCGGCAATGCCTGCAGGAGAGGCGACGGGGCATACACGAAAACCGCGTCGAACTGACGACCCCGCAGCATCCACGGCCCCAGGAGTGAAGCACTGACCAGGAAGGACAGGTAGTTCACCGCCAACCGCAGTCCGGACTTGATACCACGTGGCGCGAGCGGCACCCGCATGATCTCAACGCCGCTAAACGTCTCCCGAGCGGTGCGCCACGCCGCATAGCCCGGGAAGACCACGCCGCCGGGATAATTCGGTTGCCCGGTCAAGACGGTGACGGTCACGCCGCGCTCTTGCATCGAGCGCGCGAGCGCCGTAATGCCGAAGCTCTCCGGCCAGAAATACTGCGTCACGATCAGGACCTTCATACGGTTCTCGGCTCCGTCAAATCAATACGGCTACCGTGTAGGCGCAAACGGGCGATGAGCAAGCCCCACAGGAAAAATGTGATGATCCCGGGATAGGGCTGCCGCATGCCGACCTTGAGCATGTTCTCGAAAAACAGCAAATAGAGAACCGCAAGCGCCAACCCGAAAAGTATCGAATCCTTGGACAATTCATCGCGCCCGACCCATAGCGCACGCAGCGTCCAAATCAACATTCCGGCCAGAGGAATAAGCGATATCGTTCCAAAATTGTATGCGGTATCGAGCCAGTAATTGTGCGCACTCGGATGCTTTTCCCGATCGGGAGGCGTCGCATGTCCAGCAAGAAAGCTGTGTGGCGACTCCAGCACACCATGATAGAAAAAGCGCCAATGCTCGAAGCGTTCGACGACGCCTTGCAGCACGGCGGCGGCGCTAGATTCAGAGGATGTCGAGAGTTTTGTCTGCCATGTTTCCTGTTCAACGACCTGCCCATCCGGTACTAGCTGACTCGCCAGCCATCCCGATTCCCTGGCGACACTGAACGTCGCAAGCGATGACAAAACCACAATCAGCAAGAGCGCGGTCTGGGCGCGGCCAGCCTCTTTTCGCAGGTGGTAATAACCGAACCCGGCTAGCGCCAGGACAAGACCGAGTACCGCCGCCATCGAATGTGTCGAAAACAGATAAATGGCTGCCACTGGCATCAGGACGAAAACTGCCCGCTTTTCAAGAGTTGTCTTGTCCCAAAGCGCAATTGCGGTCGCAATGGCCAACGCCGACACCACCATTGGAAAATACTGAAGGTGTTGATAGATACTAAACAGGAATACATGCGGGCTCAAAACCGTATAGCCATCACTCCAGGTCGATACCAACTGCGCTGGCAGCACCACAAGCAGCATCCCGCACGCGGCCCACTGCAGGGACCGGCCGTTATTGTCGGTCATTCCATACATCTCACCAAGAACCAGCCCGAACATCGGCAGCAGAAACTGGGCAAGGAGGATCAGTTTGGCCCCTTCTTGATAAGCACTCCCATCTGCGGCAACCAACGAGGTGAGGACAAACAGGAGTGACGAGAAAAACAAAGTCGTCAGCGCTCTCGATGCCTGCCAATAATTCCCCAGCACAGCAATCCCCAGGAACATGACGATGACGGATGCCGGCAAAGGGAGCTTCTTGATTGCCCCCTGAGCATCAAAAACAAACGCTATATCCCTGAACAAACCGCCATCCAGCTGGAAGAAGACGGGAAAAACCAGCAATACCGGAAGGCCGATCAGAAACCATTTTCGACGCTCGCCTTCAACCAAAAACCAGCGCCTGGCACTCAGAATGAAGCCAAGGTTGATAACTGCACTCAGAAGATAGAGCCCGGCCAGCGATGCCGCTCCAAACACGTAAAAGACAAAGGGGACGCACGTCGCAATAAGCACATTAGCAAGGAGATCAGGACCAAAAGCGTCCCGCCCGCCGCCCTCGTGAAGCAGTCGGGTACGCAGTAGCATCGCAACAGTCATGACAGCGCCGCCAGCAACCGAGAGCCCCGTCGCCAGCCAGAATACAGGCGGCAGCCCGCCCTCTGGCAGTACATGCGGAAACCAGGCCGCTACAATGGCGAGCAGGCTCCCGGCGAGGATCATGCCAAGGGGCGCGACCGCGAACTGATAGGGCAATTTTCTTTGGCCAAATCGACGAATAAGCGTTGGCGCAAGCGCCTGCCCGAACACCGTCGGAACAAGGCTGCCGACCGCAAATGCCGTAAACAACGTACCCGCCAGCGCTTTTCCAGCAAGCAAGGTCACAGACAGCCGGAACACGAAGACGCTTGCGCCAATAATCCCTGACGAACCGAAATGCGGCAACAGCGTGCCGAGGCCGAAATGCTGCGATCGCAGCGATAGCTTTGCGCCACGCAGCGACAACAGTGGAACAATCGCCCAAGGCATCGCGCTCAAGGCCAGATCAAAGCCCATGATCAATGACGCGACAACACATGCGGCCAGCGCCAAACCCTCGGCAACGAGTACACGCGACGCAGCGGCCGTATCGCCACGAACCTCGTGACTGGCCAAGGCTATTTCGCCCAGCCACTCACACGCCCGCCGGACAATCAGAGTGATGGCGAGGCTGGCAATCGCACCGCCGACACTAACGCTCAGGAAATAGGTGACAAGCGCCAGCGGCACCAGTAGCGCGAGACGCGTCACCATCAGAGCGGAAGCCGCCTGTTGAACGGTGTCGTCGCTCGAGGCCAGCACGACATTGCGCGCATTGGCAGAGAACGCAAAAAAAAGCGCCAGGGAAGCGCCCTGAATGAGCGCAATGTCTGCGGCGATTTCGGCCCGGCCGGAAAGCCCGAAGACGAGCAGCAAGGCGGTCATCGAGAACGAATTGAACAAGGCTGCCAAGGGGAACAGCAGGTAGGCCGATCGCTTCATCCGGTCATCTCCTGCTGTCGACGAGCCGTCCAGCCGTTCCTTTGCCGCAAAGCCTCATGCCACACCATTTTGCTGAACACGCCGCAGCAGTCGATCGGCAAGCAGGATCAGAGCACCGTTGAGGACCAGAGACCCGAAAAGAAGATATGACTGCCCGGGGACGTAGCCAAAGCTTGCGTAGCGGAAAGCAATTACCTGTGCAAACAGCGCACAGAGAATCCAGTTCCCGCCGCAGAATCGGTAGGTCAGGTATTCAAGAAAAGCGGCGGACCAAGCTACAACGAGCAACGATGCACACAGGAACAGCATCGACCCGGGGTAGTAAAGAAAAGCAACCATCCCTGGCAAGGAGACAAAATGATTCCGCGAGCGATCGACCCCCGGGGTCAAATACGGAGAGGCGATGAGTCGCTGATCGTAAAGACTTGGCGTCCCCTCCTGAAAGCGCTCTTGCCAAGCCGCCCGCCACAGATCCCACCCCTTTATATCGGAGGAGGCGACTGCCATCAGACCCTCGATACCCACCCATCGATCAATGAACAAGGGCGTGGTCATACTCCCGGTGACCGCTGCGGTCTGTGACTGAACACCCTCTTCACCCATGTTGAAAGCCGCGATACGAAGATAATTGACAGCAAGAACCGATATCACGAACAAAAGGCAGAACAAGGCCGCTGCCGCACCAAGGCGCAATGAGCCAATTTTCATTGTCCGGGACAGCATTGTTCGCAATCCACCAACGCCGATGGCGGATGCGTTCAACACCATCCCCCGGCTGAGCATTGCCGTATTCGACATGAAACCTTCAAACACAGGAACGATGATGGCAAGCGGCGTCAAGCGCCGTCCAAGCTCGATCTCGAAGCGCACGATCAGCGCCGAGATCGAAGCAAGCCCAAACTGCAGTGCCCATTTGTAGACACCATTCAGGCCGAAGGGCAGCACTGTCCCCGTGACCATCCCGCGCTGATAGATCCCGAGCCAGACATTGCTCAGCGCCGCAAGCACAATCGTGACGAGGAAGACCGTCACGACAAGGCTGCGATACTTCCGGTAGAACAGGAACAGTCCGGAGTCCGCGCAACCAGGAGCCTGCGCCGGATAGCTGAAGTAACGCTCCCGCACGAAGGTTGCGAGCAGCAATGCTGAAAAGCTGGCAGTGGCCACAAGCAGAACGGCATCGAAGGACTGCGGCGAAGCATCGAATGCGCCCACGGGTTCGCTGAACTCACCCCCCAGGAAGGCCACGCGAATGGAGAGCTTCAGCCAGAAGCCGAGCCACAGGAAAATGCCGATGAAGGTGTCAAAGTACAGCGCACCCCGGCGAAACCCCGCAAGCAGAAGCGCGTTCGCGGCGATGGCAAAAGAGAGATACACCGCCCAAAGCCCGGAATAGCGCAAACCCGCGACAAACGACAACCCAATAACGGACGCAAGAAAAAGAAAGAGAACAACACGAATCATTGCCCGACACGACTACCCGTTTTTAGCTGGCCTGGATTCGAGGCGACATGCTCCGCCAAGGCCAGAAGGCGCCGCGCCTGTGATTGCCACAAATAATGCTGACGGATTATACGCTGCAACTGCTCGCCGGAGCGACGCAGCTCTTCAGGACTCGCAAGCAGATTCTCTATGGCCTCTGCGAGCGCAACGGCCGAAACCGGAACCATGACGCCCGCATCGTCGTGTGCAATTTCGTCGAGACCGCAAGTATCCGTAAATACTACGGGGCAGCCGCAAATACCACCCTCCAGAACGACAATGGACATTGCCTCGCGGCGCGAGGGTATGGCCAGCACCGTGGCCGCATGCAGCGCGGCGACCTTCTCTGAGCCACCGACGTAACCGGCAAAGTGAACCCGTCCGTCGAGACCGAGCGCGGCGACGCTCTGCTCAAGAAGCCCTCTCATGCCGCCATCCGGCCCGGCCAGCACCAGGTGGACATCCCGAACCGATGGCGGCAAGCGTGAAAACGCCTCCAGCAAGAGATCCGGCCCCTTGATCGGGTTCAAACGACCAAGGAAAAGAATGAAGCGCGACTCATCGAGCCCGAGCTTGCGGCGGAAACTGGCCACCTCCTCTGTCGGGTTGGCTAGCACATATTCGCCGGGATCAATCCCGTTTGGCACCACGACCACACGCTCAGCCGGGACCCCGCACTCGGCAAAATCCGATTTCTCTCCCTCGGTGACCGCCACACAGGCGGCTGCCGATCGCGCCAGGCTGCCGCCGACGAGCTTGGCGTAAAACCATTTCAAGACACGAGAGCGCCCAAAAGGCTTGAGCGCACCGGCCGGGCAAAAGAGATAAGGCTTTCCGAGCCGCTTGCAGACATGAAAAACCCATGCGTTGAGGAGTGTCCAGTGCCCCGACAGATAGACGACATCGGCGTCCTCCACAAGCGCCTTGAGCTTGGCGTAACGCAGGTAAGGCAGGAAGAAGCGCTGGTTCAGGCACGGGACGGCCACGACCTTGACGCCGCTGAACAGCGACGGGCGCGCCCCTGCGCCAATGCCGCCGATATCCAGCGTCAGCAAGGTGCATTCGGCACCTTCCGTCGCGAGAAAACGCGCCATCTGGAGCGTACGCTCCGCCGTCCCCCCGCCCGACACGGGGTCCAGCAAGTGATTGACCAAAAGCATTTTCAAGGCCGTCCTCGCACGACTCGGTCCGATCGGCAAAGCATCGCAAATGATCGAAGCGCGGCTTCGAAATCGATGGGGGACACGAACCCCAATTGCCGAATCTTGTCGGCGCGATACACGCAATGCGGATCTCGCTCGCTTCGCCCACGCAAGTGCAACAGCGCTTTCAGCACGACGGACGGCATGGGCAGAACGGGGAGC
Source organism: Zoogloeaceae bacterium G21618-S1 (assembly GCA_027214125.1). Classification (GTDB taxonomy): domain Bacteria; phylum Pseudomonadota; class Gammaproteobacteria; order Burkholderiales; family Rhodocyclaceae; genus Nitrogeniibacter. The sequence goes on along the minus strand of JAPWHF010000017.1, from coordinate 49,227 downwards.
TTGCGCGCTGGAATCTCCAGCGCCTCGGCAAGAATCCTCTCAACATCCCGGAAATTGTTCAGCGCCTCGTCATCGTCGGACACATTGAACACCTCGCCGCCAATGGGGCGCTCGCAATCGGCCAGAAACAACAAGGCAGCAACCACCGTCTGCACCGGTACAAGATGCATCCTCCGCCGACCAAACAGCGATGCCCGCAGGTAGTTGGCCGGGGCCGCGCCGCCGCAGAGGCTGTTCGCCAAAGCGACGAGATTCTGTCCACCGGCACCGAAAACGGCAGCCGGGCGAAGCACTGCAACCTCGCAGGCGCCCGAATCCGACGCGCGAATCGCCTCCTCGATGGCCAGCTTTCTGCCCCCATATTCATCCAGCGGGTTGCAGGACGTCGTCTCATCAATCATCCCGCCCGATGTGCGCCCATAGACCGATACCGTACTGCAGTGGATCAGCCTCGCCGCATTCGCCTCGGCGCATGCCCTGACCATCGTTTGCGCTGCCCCAAGCGACTGCTCGGACGGCAGGCTTTCCGGATAGGCCAGATTGATGACGGTACATCCTGGCGTCAAGAGCGAGGCCCAGATCCGGGGCGAGACGAGATCGCCGGTAACCCACCTGACGCTGTCGGGTGAGCCGGAGCGATCCTTCAGCCCACGCGTCAAAGCGCTGATCGCACGACCCTGCGCCGCTTGCACGAAGTGCCGCCCTATGAAACCGGTCCCACCGGTCAGAACGATATTGGAGGCCGTCATCAAACCCCCTATCGCGCGAGCAAGGCAGCCACCTGGCGCCGGACGATGTCGAGAATGGCGGCGAAGGTGGCCCGAGCCATGTTACCGCCCAGCATTTGCGCAGCGTATCGTCGCGCCCTGATTTCGGCCATGGCACTGTCGCGCGTCACCCCGCGCTCCGGCGGAAGGATCGTCGCCTTGGCGGTCACCGCAACGTGGTGCGTCATGCCCTTCCGCGCCCTCAGACAGGAATGAATAATGTCTTCAGAGTAGGCCTTTCCGCGGAAGGGAAAGAAGGCGTCCAGGACCAGGTCTTCGCGAAAGGACAGGGAGCACCCGCCCGGCAGCCAGGCGGTCGTCACCAGGTCTTCGTCGCAGCACCGGGGGTCTACGCTGCCGCAGCCGCCGATCTTGCTCAGCGCGCCCATGCGGCGCTTTCCCCATGGCAGCCCACGCACGGCACTCTCATAGAGATTGATGATGAATCCGCGCAGCCCGGTGTCGATCTTCGACAAGGGTTCGGCGGTCACCGAATTGTAGAAAACGGCGCCAACGACATGCCCTCGCCCCAACGCCACCAGCGACGCCATCAAGGCCTCGATGGCATCTCTGGCGAGCAGAATGTCGTCGTCCAGCTGCATTACGATCGGGCACAACGCCTGCCGGAACCCTTCTGCCCGTTGCGCGACCTGCCCGCGCACCTTGGTGGGCACGATGCGCACGTTATCGACTGACAAGGTCGCCACGCGGTGCGCGTCCTCTTCCGGGATGCAGATGAGAATCTCCGTCGGCCGAACCGAGCCTCGGTTCATTTCTGCAATCGTTCGCGCAATCTGCGCCCCACCCAGCGTGGCCATGACCACGGATAACGCTGGCAAGGCCTCGGCGCTCGGATGCGTCGGTTGCTGAGGCATCAGCGGTCTCCCGATCCTGACTTGGTTTGAATGGTCTGCACGTCCTGCCCCGCCCCCAGCGCTTCCCGCCATGCCCGCAGGGACGGGTCCAGATTGAAGTAAGGCTCTGCCACCGCGACCGCGTCGCCGGCCAAAGCCGCTTGAAGCGCGCCAGCCAGATCGCTGGGCGAGCTTACCAATCGAGCGCCGGCCAGCCCGCGCAACGCATTGGCGTTCACCCCATGCCCATCGGGAATCTGTATGACCTGCTTGCCCGCACAATAGGCATCGACGGCCGCAGAGGTGATCGCACTTGTGACGACGATGTCGCAGTCCGGCAGCAATTCCTCAAGCGCCCGCTCGTCGACGCGCAAGCCGATGCGCGCTGCAAAATCAGGGGCCGCTTGGTAAGGGAAGGCCGGGTGCGGCTTGAAGACAAAGCTCGCGCCGGCTGGCAGATCCGCCTCGGCCCGTTGCAGCCAGTCGAAAATCCTGTCGTTGGTCGTCGACAGAAAATCGCCGCAGATCAGCATACCTGTGCGCTCACGCCCGGGCTTGCGGTGCGTGCTTGGGCGACCGAGATGCATGAATCGCAGCGCCTCGACGTCGACGATCTTGTCTGCCGGATACGCGCCGGCCAGCGCCGCCGCCTTGGCGACGGGACCATTCACGGCGTAGTGATCGGGCATGGGCAGGTCACTCGGTCTGGCGGAAGAATAGCTGCGCCGGTCATAAAAATACCGCAAATCCCAATAGCGAATCGTCGAATGGGGCGCCGCGATGAGTTTGCCATGGCCGCTGTTTCGCCACGCATAAATCAGCGACATCTCCCAAGGTTGGTTCTCGCAGATATACACGCCGGCCTGCTGCCGGGGAAGGCGGGCCAGGGCCACTTCAAACAAGCCGAGCCGAAGGCATTCCATCAGGGCATTGGGTCCCGACACCGACTCCGTCCACTCGTCCTGATGCAGCGGCCAAAGCTGGAGGACCGATCCCTCCGGGCGCACCTCGGCGTGGAAACCCTCAATCGAACGGACCGCCCGCTGAAGGCGCCGGTAGTCACGCCACGCCCGGACGGCCTTCGTGAGCGGCGGAAACATGTCGATCAAGCCGTGAAACTGCCGGCCGGCTGCGTTTTCCTGAAAGCGCCCGACAAGGCGAAGCGCCGCGGCAAACGTCGGGACGGCAGCGTGCGGATGAAAGAAGTGAAACCAGTTGGTCCGGACCCCGTCATCGGCAAGCCGATCGACAAGAGGGCCCCAGTAGTTCGACATGAATCGACCGGAATCAATCGCCCGCCGGTCCAGATGCACCAGCACGTCAAAGAAGGACAGCGTCCCGGCCCGCGCGCGCGCGCGCGATTGACGAAAAACTGCAGGCAACCTGGACGCGCAATACCACCCGAACGAGATCACGGCACGCAGCCGGGGTGAAAGCCGGCCGTAGGCACTTCGTCGTGACTGCACCGCCGGCCCGGACGGCTCGGGTTGACGCCATTCGAAGCGGCACTGCATGTCTGCGCAATACGACGCCAGGCATTCAGCCAGCCGTGCATTGGCCGAATACAGCACGACCGCCCGCCCCTTCTCGTTGGCCAGCAAAGTCTCCAGCGCGAGCAGTTTCATCGCATCGGGCACGAAGGATGTCGCCGAGATGCTGAACTTCTGCGCCGGAGCGGCCATCCACCAATAGCTGAGCGCCGGCCGAATCATCAGATGCTCGGCAACCGTCCTGTCGTGAACCGGTGCTTGGCCAAGGGCATACAGCCACGCGAGATAGCGCGCCCTCAGCGCATCGGCACCGTCCTCGACGAGACGTGCAATGGAGACCATCCGCCCGCCCTGCGACGAGCCTTGCTCGAAACCTTGCCAGAGGACCGTCAGCTCAAAGCCGGCGTCTGGCACACCCTCCGCGTCCCAGACCAGAACACGCCCCGCCGTGCTTTCGCTTGGCCGGCAATCACTGTCAGGCATCAAGTCCCTGCATCAAGCCCTGGACCTTCTTCAGATCCGCCGGCGTATCGACCGCCTGGGTGTCGTGCCGGGTGGGCGCCATTCGAACACGCATTCCATGCTCAAGCACACGCATCATGTCCACCGACTCCGCGATCTCCAGCGGCGTGGGCGCAAGCTTGGTGTAATCGAGCAGAAATTGCCGACGAAACGGAATGACGCAGACCTGCTTGCCCATCGGAATCTGATCGACCTTGCAACGGGTCGGGATCGGCTCCCGGGAGAAATACATGGCATTCAACTGAAGATCGCAGACGACCTTGATGCAGTTCCTGTCCTCGAACTCGGCCGCATCCTTGATCTTGCCCAGCAAATTGGTGACCTGAACATCGGGGTGGTCGATCAATGGCTGCACGGCCTCGGCAATCATGTCGTGATGGGTCATGGGCTCGTCGCCCTGAACCATCACGACAATGTCGTATGTCGTGTTGTTGGCGCGCTCGAGCGCGACGAGGGCTTCCGCGCAGCGATCCGACGCACGCTCGTGCTCGTTCCCCGTCATGACCGCCACGCCGCCGATCGATTCGACATAGTCGAAGATTTCCTTGTCGCAGGTTGCCACGGCGGTCAGGGCGAGCATCGGCGATTTTGCAACGCGCTCGTACACATGCCCGATCATCGGCTTTCCGAGGATCGGCGCCATCGGTTTTCCAGGGAAACGGCTGCTACCCATCCGTGCGGGAATCAAGGCGAGAATATTCATGGTTTTGTGAGTGCCATAAAGAATGGATCGTTGTCAGAAAATCAGCTCGCCGATTGCTTCCGAGCCCACTCGGCGAACTGCGTCAGCCCGGCATCGAGCATTGTAAACGTATCGATCCCGAGCACATCCTTCAGTACCGACACGTCTGCATAGATACCGCTCTGATCCCCCGGCGTTCCGCCGTCGACATAATAGGAGGCACCGGGCACCAGGCTGCAGATGCGCTCAAGAAGCGCACCGACGGTCGTCTTGACGCCCGTTCCGATATTCAGCGTCTGGCCCTTGGCGCTTTCGAGGGTAGCGGCGCGGAACCAGGCCTCGACCACATCGTCGATATAAATGATGTCGCGGAAGCGCTCGACGCTCCCCTTGACCTCGATGCGCCCTGTCTTCAATGCCTGCGCCAGAAAGATGCTCACCATGCCCTGGCGCAGATTGCTCAAATCCTGGCCAGGCCCGTAGACATTGAACATCCGGAGAATCACAGCGGGCAACTTGCGCAGATAGACGCGCAAGTAGTCTTCGGAGGCGTATTTTCCTACCCCGTAGCAGGACAAGGGCCGGCAGGTCCGGGATTCACTGATCGGGGCGTCGTCGACCGCGCCATACACGGACATCGAGCTCGCGTAGAGAAACCGCTCGACGGAATGCTCGATACCGTAGCGGATCAGATTCAGCGTCGACACCGTATTCTTTTCGAGATCCGCGACCGGATCATCGAAGCTGATCTCCCCCGACGACTGCCCCGCCAGATGCAGAATCCTTCGACAATCGGTCGGAATGCGTTCAATCGTCGACCGGCGCGCCAGATCGCCTTCGATGAAATCAACGCCCGGCGGAACGTTCTCGGCTTTGCCGTTCGAGAAATCGTCGACCCCGACGACTGCAAATCCCTCCTGCAGGAAGCGGCGCGCGACATGGGACCCGATAAACCCCCCGACGCCCGTGATCAGAACCCGCTGCATCTCAAGCCCCCCCATCCTTCCTGATGATGCCGACCAGCGTATCGCACTTGCCGCTGCGGATCAGCGACTGCTTGTAGGACTCCTCGACATCGGCGCCAAGCTCAGGGGTGAAGCGCCCCATGCCCCCGGGCCGCCCGTCTCGCGCCCAGATCATGTGGTTGGACAGGTCGTATCGCTGGTCGCGAAGCACCTCACTGCTCTCACCCAGCCGCGTCAGCAAAAACTGCAAGGACGGCTCGCTGAAATACCAAGGATGGGCCACCGACCAGTAAAAACGCTCGAATGCCGGGATGTCATAGACCGAGTACAGCGGATCGGCTGCGTTGGGTATCTCGAAAACGATTCGACCGCCAGGCTTGAGCATGGCCAGCTGCGCCTTCAGGAAAGCGCCGGGGTCTGCGATGTGTTCGAGAACAAAGAAATGGAGGATCAGATCGAAGCGCGCATCCGGTACGTCGCGCTGAAGCTCCGCGACGGACTGATAGACCGGAAGACCCCGCCCCCGCACAAACTCGCTGAAGACACCGGACGGCTCGATACCCGTGCAGCGGTGGCCGGCGCCTGCCAGCGGATAGAGCATGAAGCCGGACGAGCAGCCGACCTCGAGGATATCGACAGACGCCTTCAGATAGGGCGCCAGATACTTCATCCGGCGCATGCGCGTCGGCTCGTTGGCAACGAGATGCTGCTCGGTTTTCAGCCAGCCGCCAGACTCACCCGACCGGCTCGCCATGAAGCCCTCGAACTCGGCGGCATAGAATCGCGCCTCTTCATCCGGCGTCAGGCCCGGGAACTGATAGCGAACATCGCACGCCGCACAGTGAAAGAAAGCACGCGATGCAGACGCATCGCCATACACATGGCGCGTGACGACCGACTGCGATTCTCGCCCGGCCGCACATAGCGGACACCGATCAGGCAATGCCATTGACAACTCCTCTTTCAATCGTTTGCTCCGTACCGAGCTGCTTGACCACCCTCGCGGGGTTTCCTGCCACGACTACGCCAGCAGGCACGTCCGTGGTGATCACGGACCCTGCGGCAATCACCGCGCCTTGCCCTATGCTCACACCCCGAAGAATCGTCACCCCGGCCGCAACCCAGACATCGTCGCCGATAAGTATCGGGCGCTCCTCGAGCTCAATCTGCTCGGGGAAGGGAAAGCCGTGCTTTGCCATGTACTGCTGATGACGTGTCTGTGCATTCAGCGGATGGGTGAGGTTGTCGCAGATGAAACAGTCATGCGAGATCAGCACCCGACGACCGATCTCTACCCGCGACAGCGCCCAGATCCGCGTTCCCTGCCCCACGTAGCTGCAATCGCCGACGGAGATGACGCCCTTGCTGAAGAAACTGTAGAGTTCGCCCGCACAGATGACGTAGTCGCCGAGAACGATCTGCCCCGCGGCGTCCTTGCCGATCAGGATCTTCGACAGGATCGCGCTCGAATGCGCTCCCTGACGATACCGCCCGCCAAAACGCCTGCTCTGATAGAACCACAGCCTGAGCCTGCCGCGGATGCCCATCAGGACATGCTCTGCGGGTTTGTCGCCGACGCTCTCAGAAACACCGCATCGATCGAATAGGCCAGAAACTGGTACCCCTCCACAACGCGCTGCGCAAGCTGCTCAGGATCGGGCTGAACGACGTGGATGCCGCACGGAGTGCGCGATGTGCGGCAGGCGTCGCGAATGCGCTCCATGACCGCGACAAACGCCGGCTCCGTGAACTTACCGGTCAAGCCCATTGATGCCGAAAGATCGTACGGACCGATCAGTATCGCATCCAAGCCATCGACCGCCAGAATGGCCTCAAGGTTCTCCACCGCACGGACATGCTCGATCATCGCGATCAACAAAGGCGCCTGGGCCTCCTCGGCATAGGTGTCAAAATCGGCGCCGAACAGGTTCGCTCGCGAAAAGCCCACACCTCTCAACCCCGCCGGCGGCCAGCGACACGCATCCCTCACCCGCGTCAGCTGCTGCGCGGACTCCACCATCGGAATGATGACGCCCCCTGCGCCTGCATCAAGTGCCTGCTTGCAGTCCTTGGTTTCGCCCTGCGCCAGTCGCGCCATCGGCAAGGTGCCGCCCAGTTCCAGCGCCCGATAGATATCCGGAAGCTGATGGGCGCCGATCGCACCGTGCTCCATGTCGACGGCGACCCAGTCGTAGCCCGAGCGCCCCAGAATTTCAGCAATCGACGGATGGGGGATCTGCATCCAGCTACCGATGCTTGCCTTGCCGTCGCGCAGTGCCTTGCGAATGGCCCCTATTTTTTCCCTGCGGTTCATCATCCGGAAAAATCCTCTACAAATGCGCCACCGTAGTCGCGAAATACCTGCTGATTATCGACATGCCGGCGCAGCAAAAAGGGCACTTCGTTCTGCCTCGCGGCCTCAAGGTCTGCCGTCGCGTCTCCGACCATCAGCGCTTCCGACGCGCGCACACCGCGATGGGTGAGCACCTGCCGGATCGCATCGCCCTTTCGGGTCGGTGCGCCAAAAACGGCCGAGAAGCAGCCGTGCAGATCCATCGCCTGCAAAATCGCCTCGATCTCTCCCTGCGGCGTCGCGGTGACCAGCACAAATTCCTGCCCATGACGGTTGGTACGCAGATACGACTCGACCCCCGGCACCCAGGGCGCCGCCACCACGCAGCCGAGCACTGCCTGCGAAAACCGCTGGCAGTAGTCATCTACGCTCGCGTCGGTCACGCTCTGGCCAGCCCACTCCAGATAGCGCGGGATCTTCTCGAAACGCGACATGCCGCCATTCGCCAGATGGTGCGCCCGCACGCGCGCCGCCACCTCGGCGCCGAAGGGCGAGAACAACTGCACAAAGGCTTCCGTCTTGACCACCACGGATTCCTTGATGACGCCATCGAAATCCCAAAACACCAGCCGCGCCCGGATCAACGCATCAATCAAGACGGCTCTCGCACCCAGATCTGGTTATAGGTATTCTGGAAACCGGTCGTCGAGTTATCGATCATCTCTGAATGGAGCTTGTGCTTCATCGTCAAACCGGCGGCCTTGAGCAGTCGCTCACAGCCCTCCGCCTGCTCCCTGAAGTCGTCATTCACCTCAATCAGGACTTCCTTGACCGCCTGAAGTACGGAGGCGCCTCCCGACAGGATCAGATGCTCGATACCGTCGACGTCCATTTTGACGAAATCGGGTTGTGGAATTCCCAGCAGATCGCGCGCCGCATCCATCGGCAGCCCCATCGTCTGGAACTCGAACACGCGCTTGATCGCCTCACCATCCCAGCCATACGCCTCGCCGAACGTAGACAGCGCACCGCCCCACTCCGTGGTTGTCATCCGCAGCGTGTTGGATCCGACGGCATTGCTCAAGGCAAATGGAACGATGCACACCTGGGAGACGAGCCCGTTCAGGTGCACGTTTCTCGCCAACAACTCAAGATTGAACACCGACGGCTCGAACGCCCACACCCGGCACTTGCGCCGCGCCGCCGCATAGACGGCATACAAACCGATATTGGCGCCCACATCCCAGACAACCGCCCCCTCGGGAATCGCATCGATCCATGCGAGAGTTTCCGGCTCCTTCGTGGAGAACGTCTGCGCACGCCAGTCACACAGCGCATTGGGGGTGGCAAAGCGGAGTTGAACGCCCTCGTGCACAAGCTCGCGGACCTCCTCCATCGACGTGTCCAGAATCTGCTTGAAGACATATCGGCCAACCTGGGTTCGTCCGCCGGTAGCGAGCGAATATCGTATGGCCCCTTTCAGGGCCTGCTTCAACTGGGCTTTCACGCTTTGTTCCCCTCATTCGAAATGCCGTTCTGCACTTCGCCGATCAGCTGCAACAGCCCCTGCCCCAGATCGACATGCATGGGCGGCACATACTTACGGCCAAGCTTGGGCTGATAGGCGTAGGGCGTCCTGACGTAATGCCCGGCGTATTCGGTTTCCTCGAACTCCACCGCCTGGGGCATGCCAAGAATCTCGGCCAGCATCTTCAGCAGGTCCATCACCCGCATCGGTTCCTGCCCGGTCAGGACGACATGCTGGTTCCTGAATTCTTCGCCGAGCGCTGCGACACTGGCGCGGGCCGCATCCTCTACATGAATGTATTCGCGCATCGCTTCGGCACTGCCCGCATAGCGGATCCGGCCCGTCGTCAGCGCCTCATTGACGATGCGCCACAGACCGTTCTGCTCATCCGACCTCGGGCCGTACAGCGAACCGTAGCGCAACACCGTGTAGTCGAGCCCATAGGCCGCCTGATACTCCTCGACGTAGTGCTCAGCCGACTGCTTGCTGCAACGATAGAAGCTGCCCTCACGGCTATAGACGTACACCGTGCTGGCGTACATGAACCGCCGGACGCCGCTCTGCCGGCACGCCTCGAGCACATTCGCATTGCCAAGCACGTTGATGCGAATGGTGTCGAGCGGCTTGCCCAGGGCCTCGTTCAGGTCCGCCAGGGCCGCAAAGTTATAGACATACTCACAGCCGGCGATTGCCGCCGACAGTTTTTCCGCATCGAGCAGGTCGCCGACCACCATTTCCTGGCCAGGCCGCAACCACGGCGAAGGCCGGCGATCATAGATCGAGACACAATGCCCCGCCGCGCAGAGCGCATCGGCCACGTGGCTGCCAAGAAATCCGGAACCCCCAATCACACATACCCGCGCCATCTCAGAGCCCCTCCCGCTGAACCTGGAATTCCCCCTCGGGCACCAGGCCTTCAAGTGCTTGTCCGGTCAAATACCGTATCGCTTCCTCGGTCGCCTCGATCTCCATGCGCGTGCGGCAATCGATCGACATCGACCCCATGTGCGACGTCAGCAAACACCGCTCGATCGACGCCAGGCGGCCCTGGTAGGGCTCCTCACAGAACACGTCCACGGCGGCACCAGCCAGATGACCCGACGCAAGTACGTCGGCGAGCTCGTCTTCATTGATGACACCACCGCGTGCCGTGTTGATGATCATCGCATCCGGCTTCATCGATAAAAGATGCTCACGGCGAACCATGTTTTTCGTCTGCGCGGTCAGCGGAACATGCAGGCTGACAATATCCGACGCCTGGTAAATGACGTCCTTATCCACCTGCTCGACAGCCGCGATGCCATCGAGCCCGCAGGCGGTGGGATTGATGTCGTTCACGAGCAGGCGGCCGGCCCCCAGCGCCGCAAGTTGCTGCAGCACGCGCCCGCCGATCCGCCCCGCACCGACAATGCCGATCGTGAGATCAGCCAGGCGCCGGCCGAAGAAGCGCTGCCACTCGCCCTGATGCATCCGGGCATTGGCGACATGGATCGATCGCATCAGCGAAAACATCAGACCAATCGTCAGCTCGGCCACTGCCGGCGCCGGGGCATCGGGGGTATAGCTCACCTTGATGCCGCGCTGCTCGGCAGCCATCAGGTCCACGCTGTCCAGCCCTATGCCCACACGGGAAATCAGCTTCAATCGCGGCGCATTTGCCATCACCTTCGCGGTGATTGGCTCCGTGCCGGCAATCAATACCTCGACGTCGCTCACCATCCCGGCGAGTTCGTCTTCCTTGAGCTTGCGGCCAAGCGGATTGATCAGATACTCGATTCCGTTCGCCTCAAGTTGCCGGATAGGCAGATCGTTCTTGTCCCCGAACGGAACGGTGGTGATCAGGACTCTTGCCATCTGCACTTCCTGTCAATCAACATCGGATTTCTCATCAAAAAGGCGTGTCCAGCAGCCAGGTGGCATGACTCACCAGGCATGCCGGCAACACATGCGAATTGTCTGCCTCGTCAACGACCCGCCGCAGCACAGCGGCTTTCGCCTCGCCGTTGGCAAGCACAAAGACTGACGAGGCATGCGCGATCACCCGTGGCGTCACGGTCAGCCGCACTCTGGGCGCCTTGGTGCCGATAACGGCGACGACCTTCCGCGTGTGTTCGTCGAGGGCTTCTCCCCCCGGAAACAGCGAGGCGATATGTCCGTCCTCACCCACGCCCAGCAACAAAACGTCGATTTTACTCGGCAAGCGGCCCTCATAGTGCAAACACGCGCCCTCACGGTCCGGGTCTTCCGCCGCCATGCGGATCACCGAGCAGCCAGACGGCACACCCCGGGCGAACAGCGTGCGCATGGCCAGCCCGTAGTTGCTGTCTGGATCGTCGGGCTGCACGCAACGTTCGTCGCCGAAAAAGAAGCTTATGCCGCGCAACTGGTCGAAATCCGGCAGCTCCTGCCAGGCTCGGTACAGGCGCTCTGCGCTCCGGCCACCGGTCAGCATGACCGCGCAGTCGCCCCCCTGGCGGCAAACAGCCCTAACGGCACCCTGAATCAACCGGGCAGACCGTAGCGCCCATTCTTTCGGACTGAACTGAATCACATGCATCCCGGTGCTCACCTTTGTGAGGGGCGATCGCCCTGACGCTGGGCCCGCAACCAGGCATCCAGCTCAGCCGGCCCCGACAGGACCGGAATGCCATGGGCTGCGCGGTCATCGGCTTGCACCGAACCCGTCGGATCGTAAAAGGCGGACGGCTTTCCCATCTGTCGTGCCAGCAATGCCGTCGAGGTAAACGGCAGCGATATCGTGACGGTCGCCGCCTCGATCACCTTCATCGCCGACACGGCCGGATCGACCAGCACGACGTTGTCCGCAGTACCGAGGCGCTCGGCGCAGGCGCGGTATCGCGGATGCGCGGTGCGCCCGATGTTCCGCTTTCGTTTCCACAGCATTCGCCCCTGATGCTGCGATGCCGCTTGCCAGACATGCTCCAGGAACGCGTTCACGGTTTCTGAAACATAGAATTCGGTATCGAGCCCAAGGATGCGATACCACGACGACCGGGTCGGCGTGACGTCGAAGACCGCAACCGAAAAGCCGGGTGCCTCAGGCACATCCTCGGCATGCCCCTGAAACCAGATCGGGCCGACCACGTCATGCTGCGCGGCCCCCGCCGTCGCCCGGCAAACGAAATCGGCCTGATAATCGTCCCACACCAGATAGCGCGGCCAGTTCATCGCGCGGTAGCCGTAGTACATCGGCGGATAACCGTCTGCACGCTTGAACGGCTCGCTGTTGGTCGAGTAGAAATACATCACGATCTCGCTGCCCTTGCGCTCTGCCTCATACGTCCACAGGGGGCGGTAGATCCAGCCGCTGTTGTGGAACAAATATGTCGTCGCGAGGATGTCGTCGGGCACATGGCGCGCCTGGGCCGCAACCGCGGCATGGCTCAGCATCACCGCATGCCACCACCGCCCACGCAGTGCGTCAAACGCCGACCGCACAATGGCGGCAAGACTCCAGCGCAGATAGGCGCTGATTTCCCGGCTGCCCGCCAAGGGGGGCAGCGGGCTTTTCTGCGGCGAGACATCCAGACCCGCCACCTCGATCCGGGGCGCACTGAGCACACCATGCCTGACGGCGGATATCGCCGGATTCCGGCCGGACCACTGCGCGTACCAGGACACGACATCATGACTTGGCCGCTCAGCGCTCGACGGCAAGTTGGCCGCCGACAGATCAAGGAAGTAGGCATAGCGCGATCCATCACGCTTGCGCGTCGCGCCGAACCGGAGCCCTTCGAGCATGATCCGGAATGTTCGGATCGTGCCGTAACCCCACATTCCGAAAACATAAGCGCTCCAGTAGAGCGCGCACCGCCATTCGGACACCCGGAACCCATGCTGCTCGACAATCCGTCGCCAATCGCGCGGCATGGGATAGGCAATGCTTTTTCGGGGATTCGCGGCAGCCATCAGCAGCGTGCGATTCAGATTCACGCCACCAAGCTGGATCAGCAGATACTGTCGCAGCGCCAGATCGGCCGAACCGGCGGCGGCCCCCAAGACAGCCACGCTGAACTTGCCCGCACAGTCGCGAATCGGCGCTTCAGTCAGATCATGCTTGATCTCGCCGATCACCCCCAGCCGCGACGAGGCCTTCAGCACACGGTAACCGCGCATCGTGGTCCGCAGGCGCTTGCGGCGCCACGCGGGGGTGCCGGGGATCAGGGAAAGAAAATCGAACATAACTGAGGAATTCACATGCGGGGCCGGCACGAAAGTCGATGTCGCGCGCACGCCCCTGAATCAGGCACGAGCGGCGTAGACCTTCACCGTTGTCGGAGCACCTTCGAACAGGTACTTGCCAGGAATGTCGAACACCCACGCATAGCCGGCCGACAGAAAAGCGCGCTGCGATGCCACATTGGCTTCATAGGCGCCGGCTTCGATCCATCGTAGCCCGAGCGCGTCAATCGCCCAGCGCGTTACCGCGCCGATGGCAGCAGCGCCCAGGCCCCGCCCCCAGCAGCGCGGGTCGAAGAGGCAGATGCCGATATGCGCCGTACCATGCCGATGCTCGACGCCATGCAGCCTGACGGTCCCCACATGGTGAGCACTCTCATGCGTCCAGATGCCCCACAACACGGATGAGGGTGAGCGCTGGTCGGCAATGACAAAATCACACACCGACTGAACCGTCTGCACGCTCGCCTTGACGCCATCCAGATAGCGATTCACCTGCGGGTCGTTCAGGCCATCGACGTAGCCTTGATGGACGTCCGCCTCGACCAGGGGGCGAAGGAATCCGCCATCGATCGGCAAGCTCACCTCAGGCGTCATTCGATCAGATCCCATGTCAGCGCCGTGCCGCGCGCCACATCGCGGGCGACCCGCTTGCCGAGTAGCACTTCGAGATATTTCGTGGGCAGCCCAAGCCCGGGGCGAATGGCGCGGACATTCTCGCGCGTCAGCACCTGCCCGGCCGCCACGGCTTCAACGACATACAGTGAACGGCGATACTGAAGCGATTTTCGCTCCGCCTCCGTGGCGCCGTAGCTCACGCTGCCAAGCGCCTGCCAGGCGCGCTCCGTGGCCTCAACCAGGTCGGTCAGCTCGGCCGGCTCGATGGAAAAGGCGCTGTCGACGCCGCCGTCGGCGCGACACAGGGTGAAGTGCTTCTCGATCACCGTGGCCCCAAGGGCAACACTGGCGACGGACACCCCGGACCCCATCGTATGATCCGACAGCCCCACCTCACAGCCGAACAACTCGCGCATGTGCGGAATCGTCCGGATGTTCGTGTTCTCGGCCGTTGCCGGATACGTGCTCGTACACTTGAGCAGGATCAGATCGCGGCAGCCCGCCTCGCGCGCCGCCCGCACGCTCTCGTCAAGTTCGGCCGCTGTCGCCATCCCCGTCGAGATGATCAGCGGCTTGCCCGTTGCGGCGACGCGTCTGATCAGCTGAACATCGGTGTTTTCAAACGAAGCGATCTTGTAGCAAGGGACATTCAGCGACTCCAGAAAATCGACCGCCGTCTCATCGAAGGGCGAGCTGAACGGGATCATGCCGAGCGCCCGGGCGCGATCGAAAATCGGTTGATGCCACGCCCACGGCGTAGATGCCTCGCCATAGAGCTTGTACAAGGACGAACCCGCCCACAGACTCTTGCTGTCCGAAATATGAAACTCGCGCTCGTCCAGATCAATCGTCATCGTATCGGGGGTATAGGTCTGTATCTTCAACCCATGCGCCCCTGCCTTCGCTGCCGCATCGACAATCTCCAGCGCCCTGTCAAGGGACTGGTTGTGATTACCGGACATCTCCGCAATGATGAACGGGCTCTCGCCCTGGCCGATCCTGCGCCCTGCAATACTGATCATGCTCATGCTCCCAATCCCGAATCCTTGATGACCGCGGCTTCCTGAATGCGCACCATCACCTGACCCGCCGCAATTTCGGGGAAACGAACGCTGTTCCCCTGAAGCTCCTCGAACGCCCACACCGCATCGGTGAAGCCCAGGCGATGGCGCATCAACACCGTAGACGAGAAGCGGGGGTTGATCTCAAATACCCTCGGCCCCTGGTCGGTCAGGCGCAACTGCACATTCATGCTGCCTCGCAGATTCAGCTTTTCTGCGAGCACCTCGCACACGCGCGATGTTTCCGCATCCTCGATCACCTGCGCCCAGCCGGTGAAGCCACCGGTCAACCGCCGGAGCATCAACAGGCTGGCAGTGCGCCCGTCGCGAGTGCGATAGACCGCGCAGGTCACCTCTCGGTCGGCCGGCTCAAGCAACTCCTGATAAATCGCCTGGGGATGCCTCTGGGCCAGGTATGCCGCTTCTGCCGTGTCGCGAACGATGAATACTGCCCGCGAACCGGAGCCAAAACGGCTTTTCAGAATGCACGGAAAGGCGCGCGGCTCGCCCTCACTCACGGCCACCGTCCACGGCGCGGGCAACCCAAAGCGCCGCATCGCCTCGACCGTGGCCAACTTGTCGAGCCCTGCCGCAATGACCGACGCGCCCGCCGCCACGCAGCGGGACGGCCCGAGCTCCTCGAGCAATCCGCCGAGCACGTCCAGTTCCGGCTCGGACATGGGCAGAAACGCTTCGATCTGGTGTGCGTCGAGCAGGTCACGCACCGCGCCGACATAGGCCGGATCGCTTGCCGACGGCAGGATGAAAAACGCGTCAACGAACAGACGCCCGCCATGCTGCGTATGTGTATCCGTTCCATACAGCCGGCACGAGGGCCACTGCGACCTGAGTATGGTCGCAACGCCTTGCGCAATATCGCCCCCGATGCCGGTAATCAAAATTGATTTCATGTCCGTCCCAATACATCTGCCAAGTAAGGCAACTCCGGATTCCGTCTTCGTGCCTCAGCCTGAAGCGGGCCGTAATCATAACGCTCGCAGTGAAACGACACCTCCCCGCTCCCGGTATCGTAAAGCGCCCAATGCGCTCCCGGCTGATGATTACGCGGCTGGCCCACCGAGCCTGGATTGATGAGCAATGTCTTCTCTCCAAGAACGCGCCGCATCGGGTAGTGCGTGTGTCCGGTCACCACCAAATCGAATTCGGTCAGCGCAGGCACATCAAACGCAGCCAGGTCGCCGTCAGGATAGACATAACAATCGAGGTCGTGAGGCGCCCCGTGACACAAGAGAATCTTTCGACCGTCGAACGCGAGCGGCAGAGGATGCGGCAGGCGGCACAGCGCGTCGACCTCAGCAGCGGTAAGCTGCGCGATCGCCACTTCGATTCCGGACCCATAGCGACGACCGACCGCCGCAAGCGCTTCCGGGTCGCGGCGGGACTGGCACAGCATCTCTTCGTGATTACCGCGCACCATGTATTTTGTCCACGGCTCGAGCAACTCAAGGACGGCCTTGGGAGAAAAATAGTACCCGACCAGATCACCGGTCAGCAGCAGCGCATCCGCTTGCGCGCGAGTGGCGGCGTCCAGAACCGCCTCAAGCGCGAGGGAATTGGCGTGGATATCGCCGAGCAAGGCCAATTTCATTGCGTCAGCTCGGCGCGCCTGTCTCCGCGCACGACGCTGAAGCCGCTCGCCTGAGGCAGCTCTGGTGAGGAATCATGCAAGATCTTGGTCGCTCCTGCATCCGCGCCCAGCACCGATCCGGGATTCATGGTTCCGCCGAGTGCTTGAGAAAGCATGTTAAATCTCGACCAATCCCCAGCCGACCGGCAGCGGCCCAGAACTCGAGCACGGCGTCCGTCGGCTGACGATGAATCAGATTTTCGAGTTGAACACGCGCCCGATGGGCCGCCTTGCCCAGCGTTCTGTCTCGCACATAGTTCGAGCCGCTGTGAAACAGAAACCAGTCGATCGGAAAATCGCCGAGCAATTCCACGCAATCCCAGCCCGTGCCTTTGGCCGTCGCTGGCAACGACACATGGTCAAAGTAGGACAGATGATCCGGCAGCGCGACCCAGAATTCCTGATCAATATGCCCCTGCGAAAGCGCCTCTCGCTGCAGCGCCGAAAAATCGTTGGGCACGGTTATCACCGCA
The DNA here is from genome assembly GCA_027214125.1 of Zoogloeaceae bacterium G21618-S1. Classification (GTDB taxonomy): domain Bacteria; phylum Pseudomonadota; class Gammaproteobacteria; order Burkholderiales; family Rhodocyclaceae; genus Nitrogeniibacter. The sequence continues at coordinate 32,126 of JAPWHF010000017.1, read as the reverse complement.
ACGCCTTCTTGCGAGAGCAGCGACTTCAGGGAGACGAGCAGCGCCACCGGATCAAGGACATGTTCGAGCACGTTCTGCAACCAGACGACGTCATACTTTCGGCCCGCCGCGATCTCCGCATCGAGCAGCGCGAAGACATCGCCGGCGACCAGCGCATCCCGGCAAGCGGGATTCTGGGACTCAACACCGGCTGCGCTGAAATCGAAGCCTTTTACGGACCAGCCTTGCTCACGAAAATAGGCCAGGGCAAAACCTTCGCCACACCCCACATCCAGCATCGTGCGCCCTTGAGGGGCGATGCGTTGAAGCACGGCATGACGCTGCGCAAGCTTCGCCCGGAAATAGGCCCGCTCCTCGTCGCTGTACTGGAGCTCGTAGCTGCCGCAGGCCTGCTGGTAATACTTGTTGGCATAGTAATCGCTGAGCGCCTCGGCGCTCGGCTTGTCGGCCAGCGTCCAGAAACCGAGCGGATGTTGCGTAAGCCTCGTATCCATCAGCCGCTTAACCTCGCATTCGTGACTTCATTCATGGCGCGGATGACCAACTCGGCCCCGTTATTGGACGCGTCGATCAATTTTAACGCCTCGGTGGACATGGCGACGAGATCATCCGGCCGATCCAGCAAGCCGCGGATTGCCGCAGCATAGTCAGCAGAGGACAGATTGCTGGCCCAGCCGAGGTAGTCGATCGCCCCCGTCTGTGCGACGTCTTGCGTCGTTTGAAGCTGATTGTCGGCAAACACCACGGTCAGGGTCGGCAGCCCCAATGCACAGCGCTCCCACATGGCCGCGCCCCCGGCGCCAACGCCCAGATCGGCCGCCGCAATCAATTCGGCCATGTTCGGGATCTGGCAGTGAAAGCTCGCCCACGGACGGGAATCGCAGAACACCCGAACATCCTCCCGGTGCGGATTGGCGCTTCCGACGACGGCGTCGACGCGAATATCGGGTCGCTGCAGAGCGTCGATGCCCGTCAGGACGCGCAGGGTCTGGTTGGTCGGATCAGAGCCGCCGAAAAAGACGAGGATCCGTCTAACGGTTCCATCCCTACGTCTCAGCCCCCTGCACGCTTCCAGGAATTCGGGGCGCAGCAACACATGCGCAGGCCCGAGCAGACACCGCGTAGAATCGGCGACACGCCCCACATAACGCGACTCGAATCCGGCATAGAAATTCTGATCGAGCAGGAGGTCGCAGTCATGCGCGCGGTTGGCAAGGTCATCGATCACCATGATCTTGCGGGCGACCGGTCGCATGAGGGCTTCCCATCGGGCATCGAGGCCATAGTGATCAACGACAAGCCAACAAACTCCACCGGCGACGCTGCTGAGTAATGCTGCAGTAGTTTCCTCTGCATCTGCTTCCACGCTACCTATTGGTCCGTCAAGGCACACACACTGATAGCCTCTGCAACCAATCAACTCCACTATCGAACCGGGGCTCTTTCGACATACAAACGTAACCTGAATGTTCTGCGGTTTCATCGCATCTGCCAATGTCAGACACCGCATCAAGTGGCCAGTCCCTATGGCTACCGATGCGTCAACCCTGAACACCACATGCATACTCGACATCTAAAGAAGCACCCAGATCAAAAAATCAGTATTGGAAAGCCATCAAGTCGACGCAGGCATCCGACATATCTATATTTTTTTCCGGAAAACCGGTTTTGCCGCCGGCCCAATCAGGAAGTCGTCGGTCGCTCCACTATCAATTGCGGAGCGATAAACCAAGCATGCGTTTTCAAACGCACGAACCAAAATGTCTATTTCTGGCTGCTGGTGCGACCAAGTTGGATAAAAAAGCCCCTGGAAAAGCGCTCCATTCGAAATCATCTCCTGCATCATCAAAGTGCGAAATCTGTCGTCTGGGGCACCGTCAGGATTCTTGCAAATCAACGCAAATAGGCACGAATAACCGATCAACTGAAGATTACTTTCCAGCCCGTTGCTATTGATAACTCCGTCAAGCCGCGACTTGAGCACCTCGCCACGTTCCCAGTTACCCGAAATCATGTCGTGCTTCTCGAACTCGCGAATCGTCGCCATCATTGCCGCCAGCCCCGTCGTTTCAGCGCCATGCGTCGTCGAGATAAGGAACAGCTTGTCATCCCCCTGTCTCCGGATACCGCCCAATTCCATGATTTCCGCCCGCCCCGTCAGGGCACAGGCGGAAAACCCATTGGCGATCCCTTTGCCCCAGGTCGACAGGTCGGGTTTGACGCCATAGAAGTTTTGAGCCCCTTGCAGACTCCACTTGAACCCCGAAATCATCTCATCGAGGATGAGCAGCACACCCCGGTCCTTGCACAGGGCGGCAACCTTCTGGAGAAAGTCGTCCCTTGGCGGGTCGAATTTCACCGGTTCCATGATCAGACATGCAATATCGTGATCGTTGTCTTTCAACAGGTCTTCCACCGATTCATAATCGTTGTAGCTGAACGCGGCGGTCATTTCCCGCATTCTTGATGGTATGCCACGATCGCAAAGCGTGGTTACGATAAACCAATCGTCATAGCTAAAGAAGTTATGTTCCCGTGCGATTGCGACTCGGCTTCGTCCGGTAAAGGCCCGCGCCAGCTTGACAGCAGCCGTCGTCACCGTCGATCCGTTCTTGGCGAACTTGACCATGTCTCCCGATTGAACGGTATCCAGGAAGAGGCGCGCAGCCTCTAACTCCATTGCGGCCGGTCGCTGGAAGTTCGTTCCCTGAAATGCTGCCTCGCATACGGCCTCGGCCACCGGCTCGTATCCATGCCCAATACAAACCGAGGTTAGTCCCATGCTGCAATCGATAAACTCGTTGCCATCCAGATCCCACACATGTGCGCCTTTGCCGTGAGATATCGCAGCGGGTGCATTGGTAGGAAACTGATCATCCCCCTTCGAGTATGTATGCGCCCCCCCGGGAATCAGCCCATGTATATCGGCGGAAAACTGCCGCGATTTCACGAAGTTAGTAATTCTCTCGTTTGATTTCATTTCTATTTATCTCAAGCGACCGCTTGCAACTGTTAGTAGGCAGCAATCAGCGATACATCGTCGAGTAACCTGCCTCGGTGTAGGGCGCAATCCACTCTATCAACTTGGGATTTGCATCGAGAAAGGCAACAATCTCCGCGACGGGAATTCGTGGGGCAAGATCTTTGAATACGCCGTAGACGATCCGACAGACAGCGAGATCTTCCGGGTTGTCAACGGTAAGCCGAAGATCCTTTCGCACGAGCGTCGGCGGCGGCGGCGCCTTATGAACCTTGAAATCGGCCAGATGCTCGCGAATGTAAAGGGTGCATAACTCGGATCGATGCCGGTGATCGCCATTTGTATGCGAGCACTCAAGCGCCTCCAGCCGGATGATTTCGAAGCCACAACCGTCAATAACCTCATCCATGAACGTAGCGTCGAACGACTGCTTTTGATGCAGCCTCCAAAGCTCCTCGACCTCCTCAAAATACAGGAAGGGCGACTCGCTGGTCACCCGAAAGACATCCGTCGCACCGGCAAGTTGGCCGCAGGCCACCAACCTCGAAAGGACATCGATCTGGTCGCCAATCACATAACGTACGCCCTTCGAACGGGCGACTTCCTTGAACGCCTCGTTGTCGACGCCTTCGGATATGCCCAACACGATCTCATCGATACAGGGGAGAGATTCGAGACAGGCGATGATGTTGTCAATGATTCGAATCGACTCCGAAACATCGAGGTTCTGAAGCGGCTTACCGTACAGGCGAGAACCTTGATTACGACATGCGATGGCGGCAACGAGGCGGCGTTTCATGACGATCTCCTTCCTATTCCTACTTGATATCGTCGACCAGCAGCGCCTGATTAGGCGCTACGGCCCGGGACGTCCTTTTCTGGTACACATCGTTCAAATTGGTGATTGGCTGCTCAGCCGCCGTCCGTTTCAGTACTAGATCGGCCGGGGAAAGCACCGTGCCTTCCGGTATCGCTTTGGCGGCCACAACATGACGGCGAATCGTCCTGCGATAAGCATCCTCAGCCTCGGCCATACCGAAGCCGTTGCTGTCATCTACCTCGCCAAGCGCAGCCACACAATCTCGCATGACGTGGCTGAATTCCTTGAATTCATCCGGATTCAGTGCTGATTCGTGATCCTCGAGCATCATTGCCTTGCCGAGTGTCAAATGCTTTTCAATCACTGTCGCACCTGCACCGAGCGCGGCCGCAGCGAGTGCATACTTAAGTGGACTATCCGGTGCCGCATGGTCAGCGAAGCCTAGCTCAACACTTTCGCGAGCAGAACGAAACCAATTGCATAAGAAACCAACCCGGGCAATCTGGTTAGTTTCCGTCGGTGTCGGATACCCCTGAAACCCCAGTAGAACAACTACTTTCTTGCCGGGCAGTCGCGAGACGGCTTCCTCGATTTCCGATAGATGAGCACCTCCCGCACCTAAGAATACTTTCTGCATCGAGCTCTGCGCCACCTCGTCAAGCAGCCCGATATTCGCGATATCAGTACCGTGCAGCTTGATGGCCCTAGCGCCAATTTTCTCCGCAAGTGCAAGGCTGCGCGAACCGAAGATATCCAGATGAAGCTCTATGTCCTGCTCTCTCGCATATGACGAGAGTCCGGACCAGACGTCGTCCGCCATCTCCAACGAGCGGAACAAGTCGTAGTACTTGTAATCGGGAGTCGCAAGCTCATCGGCGTATACAAGCTGGTATTTCGCCGCGTCCGCGCCAGCTGCAGCAGCGGCGCGCAACAGAAGACGAGCTTGCTCAGGGCGCCCTTCGAAACCCTGGGCAAGCTCAGCAACGATCTGAACCTTCATCTCACGAACCTCCTATATGTTTGATACGTCCGGTCAGTACCTGGCAATGTGCACCCGCTTAAATCGCAGGGCAGGAATCTCTACGCATCGATACGTTACGTATGCCGAAAACAACGAGAGCCCCGCCAGAACCACGACATGGTTCACCAGGTCGGGTAAGGTTTTCATCCAATAGCCATGCCAAGCATAAAGGCCATATGACAATGTGCCCAGCATCGTAAGCACAGCGACAGCAGTCGATTTCCCTCCAGCCCAGCTGGCATGAGCAATGACCAGCGAGACAATGGCAACATCGGTAAGAACGACCCCTATGGGCGACCAGAAATATTTCGGATAAAGGTGGTAAAGAAGATTCGTCGTCACTATCAGCGCAATCGCCGACGCAAAAGCCCACCTAAATCGGGAATTGTGCGACCGAGTGTGCGCCGTCATTCTGCAAGCAATCATGCCCGCAAGAAAATGCGGGAGGCAGGCAACAATATTGCGTCCATCAAACGACCATCCGAGCTTCTTGAAGGCATAAATACTCCAGACAATCGAAGCAGAATACAAAACCACGGGAATCCAGAAGTACTGGGCTCGCCGATCACTGAGCAACGGTATGACGAGTAATGGTGCTAAAAGGTAGAAATGCAGTTCGATACCCAACGTCCAGAAAACACCGTTCAGGATGTAATCCTGGTCAAACTGAATCGCAAGAAACTGAGAAGGGATGCCTCCCAGCGACAGGGGGCTGGAACCCGCCCGGATCGTTTCGGTTACCCACCCCAAGAGCGTCAATGTCAGAAAAATCGGGTAGATACGCAAGGCCCGGTTGATGTAGAAATCTACTAAATCACTCGCATTCACCTTGTAGCGCCCATGAACGAATCCGTAGGCAATCACGTAGCCGGAAATGCCAAAGAACAGCCACACGGCCGTGCGGCCGGGAATGTTCATCCAAGCAGGGTAAGGCCCCAGATACCCACCAGCATGCCAGAGAACGACGCTCAACGCAGCAATGCCCCGCACGATAAGCAGGAGATCGGCCCTGCCTTCGTCCACGAGCAGTCCGGGCTTTTGCAAAAGTGCATTCACGATGGGAACCGGCTGAGCATCAACGCATCACTCAAGAGAGGGCCAGCGCGCAGGATTCAGAAGGTCTTCTGAATCGGCACTCAGGTGAGGAGGAACTTCAACCCCCCCCCGGGATGCAGCAGAAACAATCTCTGCCAACTGATAATGGGATTGAACCCCAACAACAACTCTCCCAACCTCTACGTGGGATAAGGCATAGCGTACGCATGCTTCGGCTGCGGAGATACCCGATTCATCCAGCCAAGCATGCCAGTCCCGCCACAAGCTTTGCCAACGACCGAACTTCTGTGGGCGGTCGGCTTCTCCCATCAATAGCAATCCCTGCAAGAACGCAGACCGGACATGCAGTTCGATGCCTCTATCTGCCAACCGACTCATCCATCCCGAAGTAACGAGGCGCCGATCCACAACGCTCAACGGTGCTTGCACAAGGTCAAAATCGAAGTTTCGGGACAGGTTATCCAACTCCTCCGGATCATAGATCGATATGCCAATCTTGGAGACAACCCCATCGCATTTAAGTCTCTGCAGAGTTCGGTAGATTGCATCACCGCCCGCCCCCAGCAGCTGGGATGGGCGATGCAAAAGAATTCCGTACAGATTCCGTTGGCGCAGTCTGGCAAGTGAGTTGTTTACAGACTCCATCGTCCAGTCTGCAACGGACATGCCCTCTTGAATCTGAGGCGGCATCTTCGAGACAACATGCCAACCATCGACGTTAATGGCCCCCAGAACTGACTCGCTTTCGCCGTAGGCTGCGGCGGTATCCAGAGTGTCGATTCCGCTTTCCCGAGCCAACGCCAGAACTCTGGATGCCTCCGCCTGCGAGACCATGCCCGCTGCGTTTGCCACACCATAGTTAAGCCCGAACTGGACTGTGCCGAGCGCGAGTTTCAACCCAGCAACTCCTTGAACACTTCAATGACATGCGCCTGATCGCTATCTGACAAGTCGTAGTAGAGCGGTATGCTCAGCGCCTGTTCGTAGTAGGAACGGGCATTGGGATAAAGAGCGATTTCGCTTCCCTGCGCTCGATAGAGTGGCTGCATTGGTACCGGAATGTAATGAACCTGATTTCCGACACCACGCTCCCTCAAGGCAGTCATCAGCTTGGGGCGGCTGATTCCCGCTGAGTCGAAATCAATGCGCACAACGTACAGATGGTGGCCGCTTCGTTCGCGCCCCGAATGCTGGGCAGGGCTTAGGTTCCTCACCCCCGCCAATTCGGCGTCGTACCGCTTTACGATAACTCGCCGTCTCTCCAGGAACGACTCCAGCTTCCTGAGTTGGGAGTTAGCCAGCGCACATTGAATGTCCGTGATCCGGTAATGGAAGCCGAGCTCCTGCATCTCGTAGTACCACGGATTCTGGACACCCTCCGTATAGGCCTGATCCTCCAGGACAAACGGGTCATCGAGCTTGTTGATGCCATGGCTGCGCAAGCGCAGCAGGCGCCGGTACACGGCGTCATCGTTGGTCGTGATCATGCCCCCCTCGCCCGCAGCAATCGCCTTGACGGGGTGGAAGGAGAAGATCGTCATCAGCGAATGGGCGCAACAACCGACGCGCTGGCCGTCGGGATAGCTTGCGCCAAGCGCATGTGCGCCATCCTCGATCACCGCTGCGCCGGCCTTGTCGGCGAGCGACTTGATCGCGGGCATGTCGCACGGCAGGCCGGCGAAATGAACGGGGACGATCGCCTTGGTGTCCGGGTTGGCCGCCAGCGTTTCCGCTAGCGCCGCGGGTGACATGTTGATGGTGTCCGGATCGATATCGGCAAAAGCAACCTTGCCTCCGGCATACAGGCCCGCGTTGGCCGAGGCAACGAAAGTGATTGGCGTCGTGATCAGCGTGGTGCCCGGCCCCACGCCGGCGGCAAGCGCCGCCAGGTGCAGGGCGGCCGTTCCGCTGGACACGGCGACGGCATGCTTGGCGCCGACGTATTCGGCAACGGCGCGTTCAAAGGATTCGACGGCCGGCCCCTGGGTGAGCAGACCGCTGCGGAGGATGTCAACGACGGCCGCGATGTCGTCCTCATCGATGTGGTGCTTCCCGTATGGAATCATAGTTTTCCCAGTTCCAGTGCAAGGCCGCGCTGCGCCTGCAGACTCAGCCGATAGAGATGCTCGCTTACGGGGCCCGGATCCCGTCCGAGAAACGCGCTCACCTTCCGGCTGGAAAGGCTCATGTCACGAGGGCGCTTCACGAGGTCGGGCAGGTCAGAGAGGGCACCGCGCCGGATCGGCGCTGCATCGAGTCCGAAGACCTCTGCCACGAGCTGGCCGAATCGATGCTTCGTCAGCCGCTCGCTGCCGACAACATTGAAGACGCCACTCGCCTTACGGGCCAGCAAACCGTGTACGGTATCGACGAGGCTTTCTGCGAGGATTGGCGTGTAATGTACGTCATCGAAAAGGGTGATGGGCCGCTTCTGGCGTAAGGCATCGACGATGACATCGCTGAACGACCTGCGATAGCTGGTGCCCCAGCCGTAGAAGTTAGTCCGGATCACCAGCGCCTCCGGGCAGGCCTCGGCCACACGCAGCTCCGCCTCGGCTTTTGTTTTTCCGTAGATATTCAGCGGTGCGACCGGAACCTCTTCGCTCACCATCGCCTCGTGACCGGCAAACAGATGGTCCGTCGAGATGTGGACCAGCGGCACACCGCGTGCCTTGCAGGCGGCAGCTACATTGGCAGCGAGCACGACATTGACGTGATGGGCGAGGTTGGGCGCCTTTTCGCAGCCTTCGACGCTGGTGCAGCCCGCGGCATGAACCACGAACTCAGGCGCGTGGGCGTCCAGCGCTGCGAGTAGCTGATCCATCGAATCGAGCGCGAGCTTGCAGCCCGTCGCTCCGGGGATATCCAGCGTTCGCTCGTGGAAGGCCAATACGACGTCGTAACTGTCACGCGCCGCCGCAAACCAGTTCAGCGCCAGAAGCCCGCTGCCGCCAGTGATGAGTATTCGGGGTTTCGCCAAGGTCGGATTCCTGTTGTCGGTCACTGAATATCCACCGTTGATCATGCGTTTCCGCAGACGATCTGATCGTAACTACCCGTCCGCTTCACCCGGCCGTGCCCGAGTTCGATGATGCGATCACATTTTTGCAGCGTGCTCAGCCGGTGCGCAATGATAATCACCGTCAAATCGGGGTTGAGCGTGTCGATCGACGCCATGACTGTCTTCTCCGTTTCGTTGTCGAGCGCACTTGTCGCTTCGTCAAACACGATCACATCTGCCTGCTTGTAAAGCGCCCGGGCAATACCAATACGCTGTCGTTGGCCACCGGACAAGCGTACGCCGCGCTCGCCCACCATGGACCGATAGCCGTTCGGCATCGACTCGACCAGTTCGGCGATCTGGGCCTGTCGGGCCGCCTCCCGCACGCGCGCATGGTCGATCGCCTCCACGGGAATGCCAAAAGCGATATTCTCCGCGACGGAGCTATCGGCCAGATAGATGGCTTGCGGCACATGCGCAATGTGCGATTGCCACGCCCGCCGCGTCGATGAGTCGATTTTCATGCCGTCGACTTCGAGCACGCCGCTCGACGCCTCGAGGAGCCCCATCAAGAGGTCCATCAAGGTGCTCTTGCCGCTTCCGGTTGCCCCAATGATCCCGACCCGCTCGCCCTTGCGTATCGTCAGATCAAGCTCGGACAACACCGGAGGCAAGTCGCTCTGGTAGGCAAACGTGACACCGCTCAGACGAAGCTCCTTGCGAAAGACCGGCACACCCCCGGTGTTCGTCGGCGGCCCCGGCATCGGTTGCTCAAGCAAGGTAATCGCATCGTGCACCGACGCCTGATTGCCCTTGATACCAGCCCAGGCCGCATACGCCTGCTGCAGCGCAGGCAGCAGGCGCTGCGCACCGAGCGCCAGCACGCCGAGCAAGGGCAAGGCCTTCTCGAGGCCTTCGGGCTGACGAACGAGATAATAGGCAAGCGCAGCGATCATCGACAGCCCAATGGCCTCCATCGCATAGCGAGGACTTGCCGAGATGAACTGGTTGTTGCCCTGAGCGCGGCGGAGCGGAAGATCCGCCGCCCGGTAACTCTTGCAATAAGTTGCCTGGCTCCCGTCGAGCAGGACGTCACGTATCCCGCCCAGGCCCTCCTGCAGACACTTGAGCACGCGGGTGGACTCCTCCGCGATCCTCTTTCCGTTGCGGATCAGACGTTTGCGAGCGACGAATATCAGCCCCCCATACACCGCGCCGAATCCGAAGAGGGTGGTCAGCGCCACCAGCGGGTCGATGGCCACCAGCCCAGCAACGATCGCAACCAGCGTGACGGACGCGCTGGCCAGCTGAATGGACGGCATCAAACCGCCATAGATGACGGCATGCGACTTGGCCGTGATGCCGCTGATGACCTCGCTGCTGTTGCGAGAAACGTGCACGGCATAAGGCTGATGCAAGGTACGTTGATAGATGCCGATGCTGATATCGGCGCCGATCGCAAACGCCAGCCGGGTACCCGTCCAGAGCAGCAACATCCTGATTGAGGCGGAAATGATTGCCGCAATCGCAAAAAGAACGGCAAAAGGCAAAAGCAGCTGATCGGGAGACTCAATGCTCAACAAGCCGAGAAATGGCGCGACTGCAGCGTGCTCGAACACCTTGGCCGGCGACGCCATTGCTGCCAGAAATGGCATAACCGCGCCAAGACTGACCAGCTCAGCCAGAGACGACAGCAGAATCAATGCGCATAAGCCGCCAAGCTGCCAGCGTCGACGATGATTCAGATGCCGCCAAATCGTTTGTATATACGCCACAGCTCAGCAACACCTCTGACTCATATGCATTGAGTGCCACGAAAGTCTGATTGACCAGCGAGCACGTGCGGTTGATGCGCCGCCTTGTGTGAATCGACTTTTCTGACCGCCAGGACGCTCCTCTCCGGCCAACACCTTAATTCCGGAAATACTCCCGATACCACGCCACAAACCGCGCCACCCCGTCCTTGACCGGCGTGCCCGGCTGGAACCCCGTCCAGGCATTGAGCTCGGACGTGTCTGCGTAAGTCGCCGGCACGTCTCCATCCTGCATCGGCAGGAAGTTCTTCTTCGCTTCCATGCCCAGCGCTGATTCGACTGCGCCGATATAGTCCATGAGCTGCACCGGGCTGCTGTTGCCGATATTGAAGACTCGGAACGGGGCTTTGCTGCGGCCGGGGCTAGGCTGATCGGCATTGAATTCGGGGTCGGACTCGGCGGTGTGGTCGAGTACGCGGATCACGCCTTCGACGATGTCGTCGACGTAAGTGAAGTCGCGCTGCATCTTGCCGTGGTTGAACACGTCAATCGGCCGGCCTTCGAGGGTGGCTTTGGTGAACAGGAACAGCGCCATGTCCGGGCGGCCCCAAGGGCCATAGACGGTAAAGAAGCGCAAGCCGGTGGTCGGCAGGCCGAACAGGTGACTGTAGGTATGGGCCATCAGCTCGTTGGCTTTCTTGGTGGCCGCGTACATGCTGATGGGGTGGTCGACCGAGTCGTGCTCGGAGAACGGCATTTTGGTGTTGCCGCCATACACGCTGGAGCTGCTGGCGTAGGCCAGGTGCTGCACCTTGTTGTGGCGGCAGCCTTCCAGGATGTTCATGAAACCGACGATGTTGCTGTCGATGTAGGCGTGCGGGTTTTCGATCGAGTAGCGCACCCCGGCCTGAGCTGCGAGGTGGATGACGCGGTCGAATTTTTCATCGGCAAACAGCTTTTCGATCCCCGGACGGTCAGCGACATCCATCTTCACGAAGCGGAAGTTGGGATGCGGCTGGATGCGCGCCAGACGATCGCGCTTGAGCTGCGGATCGTAGTAATCGTTGAGATTGTCCAGGCCGACCACCTCGTCGCCCCGCGCCAGCAAACGCTCGGAGGCATGCATGCCGATAAAGCCGGCTGCGCCCGTTACCAAAACCTTCATCGCCCACGTCCCAGATCCGAAATTCAGGCCGGTATTGTCTCACAGCCTCGCGTCATGGGGCATCGCCCCGACGCATTTCAGCATCGGCCGCGCGTGCGTAGCATCGTATAATTTTTCGTTTGTCCGGCAAGGCCAATGCCACGACTGCTCTATACCCTGCTGTGGATCCTCGCCCTGCCCGCTGTGATGCTCCGGCTGATGTGGCGTAGCCGTCAGCAGCCGGGCTACCGGTCAGGCATCGCGGAGCGCTTTGGTCGTTACGCGCAAGATTCTGAAGGACCGTTCCTGTGGGTGCATGCGGTGTCGGTGGGCGAAACACGCGCCGCCCAACCACTGATCGACGCGCTCGCCGTGCGCTTTCCGACGCACCGTTTTGTGCTGACGCACATGACGCCCACCGGGCGTGAGACAGCGCAGGCCGTGTTTGGTCGCTATGGTGATCGCGTGCTGTCGGTGTATCTGCCCTATGACCTGCCTTGGTTGCAGCGGCGCTTTTTGCGCCACTTCCAGCCGCAACTCGGGGTCGTCATGGAAACCGAGGTATGGCCCAACCTGATGGCCGCCTGCGACTCACTCGACGTGCCCTGCGCACTGGTCAATGCACGCCTGTCAGCGCGGTCGGCGCGGCGCTACCTGCGGCTGATCTCGCTGGCACGCGAAACTTTTTGCCGATTTACGGTAGTCGCAGCCCAAAGTGAGGCCGATGCCGCCCGGCTGAAAACAATCGGCGCGACACATCCGATCGTCACCGGCAACATCAAGTTCGACATGACGCTGCCTGCGGCGGCGCTCACCCTGGGCGCATCGTGGCGCGAGGCGATGGGCGCGCGACCGGTCATTCTGGCCGCCAGCACGCGCGAAGGCGAAGAAGCGCTGATTCTCGATGCCTTCAACACGCACCCGGCCCGCGACACCGCCTTGCTGACCATCGTACCGCGCCATCCGCAGCGCTTTGATGTCGTCGCCACCCAGGCGCGCGCGCTCGGACTTCGCGTGACGCGACGCAGTGAGGCCGCACCGGCCACGCCGGATACCCAGGTCTGGCTGGGCGACTCGATGGGCGAAATGGCGGCGTACTACACCGTGGCCGATGTGGTGCTGATGGGCGGCACCTGGCTGCCCTTTGGCGGGCAGAACCTGATCGAGTGTTGCGCCGCCGGCCGGGCGGTGCTGCTCGGGCCGCACACCTACAACTTTAGCGACGCCAGCGACGCTGCGCTGAGCGCGCAGGCGGGTCTGCGTTTTGGAACTGCGGCTGAGGCCATGCGCGGGGCGTTTGATTTGCTCAATGATGGGCCGCGGCGCTTGGCGATGGGTCAGGCAGGCAAAGACTTTGCCCGACAACACGGGGGCGCGACAGGGCGCACCGTTGCGCTACTCAGCCCCTTGATCGAGGCCTGAAAACGTTCGAAAAAACGCGCCTCAGGGCGTGCCGGTCAGCAACGCATTCAAACGTGCCACTTCTTCTTCGCCCAGCGTCCCCGCGGCCGCCGACATACGCAGCTGGGCGATCAGAGTGTCGTAGCGCGCCTTGGCCAGTTGCTGCTGGGTGTCGGCCAACTGGCTTTGCGCGTTGAGCACATCGATGTTGATCCGCACACCCACTTCATAGCCCAGGCGGTTGGCCTCCAGCGCCGAACGGGACGACACTTCGGCCGCTTCCAGCGCCTTGACCTGCGCCAGACCACTGGTCACACCGAGGTAGGCCTGGCGTGCAGCCAGCGCCGCGCTGCGGCGTGCATCGTCCAAATCGGCTTCGGACTTGGTCAGCAGTGCCGCCGCCTCTCGCGTGCGCGACGACACACCACCGCCCTGGTAGATCGGCACGTTCAGCTCAAGGCCAATCGTGCGGATCGTGTTTTCGCTGCGGCCGCTGCCAAAGCTGCTGCCGCCAGCATCCGACTGGTTGTAGCGTGCAACCACGTCCAACGTCGGCAAATGCCCCGATTCGTTGCGCGTCACTTCCCGATCCGCAATCCGGGTGGCGATCTGCTGAACCTGTACGCCGAAACTATCCTGCTCCGCCGCGCTCACCCACTGGCGCATATCATCCGGCTGGGGCCGACCCAGCTCGGCGCCTTTACGCAGGCCCGCCACACCTTCGGGCTCTTTGCCAACAATCTGGGCCAGGCTCTGGCGCGCCACTTCGAGCGCATTTTCGGCAGCAATCAAACGCGCCGAGGCCAGATCGAAACGCGACTGTGCTTCGTGCACATCGGTCACGGTAACGGTGCCGACCTCAAAGCTCTTCTTGGCCAGTTCAAGCTGTTGCGTGGCCGCCGTGCGCAAGGCGCGCAACGCTTCGGTCGAGTCCTGCGCATTGAGCACCGCAAAATAGGCCTCAGAGACGCGAATGATCAAATCCTGACGCGCCAGCTCGAACTGCGTATCCGCCAACGTTGTCTGCAGCTTGCCTTGCTCGTACTGCGTCCAGGCGGCACGGTTGAACAGCGGCTGGCGCAGTTCCGCGCCGTAGCTATTGCTGTTGAAGCTGCGATCGGCGCCCGAGTAGGTGTTGTCATTCCAGGTCGTGCTGGCCGACATGCCGATACCCGGCAACACCCCCGCGCGACCCTGCACCGCCTTCTCCTGACCGGCTTGGCGCTGAGCCTTGGCTGCGGCAAAGCGGGCATCGTGCTCCAGCGCATCGCGATACACCGACATCAGATCCGCGCCCCAGGCGGAGGCGGATGCGAGACTGACCAACAAAACACTCAGGGTGCGCTTCATGCAACTCTCCGTATTGATGCGTTCAGTACTGAGGCATGGCCGGATCGACCTGCGCCGCCCAGCCGGCAACACCGCCGGCGAGGTTGATGACCTGACCAAAGCCGCGTTGCGCCAAGAACATGGCCACCTGCATGCTGCGACCACCGTGATGACAGATCACCACGGTGTCGACTGCGGGATCGAGCTCATCGATACGTGCCGGCACGGACGACATCGGCATCAGCCGCGAACCGTCCAGATGACACAACTCGAACTCCCAGGGCTCGCGCACGTCCAGCAACACCGGAGCCTCGCGCGCCGGGTCGTCGAGCCAGTCCTTGAGTTCGGTCGGGAGCATCTGGCGCATCGGGCATCCTCAAAAGCGGAAAGCATCCGCCCGGCGCGCATTGCGCAACGCGGGCACCACATTTTCAAACACATCCACCGACTCATACTGGCCTTCGCCAATACAGGTCACCAAACGGCCGACCATCATGGGCGCTTCACCGATGAAGGCAAACAGCCGGCCACCAAGCTTCAGTTGCGACTTGAGTGACGCGGCCAATTCAGGCATGCCGCCGGACACCACGATCACGTCGTAGGGCGCGCGCGCCGGCCAGCCGTCGGCCCCGTCCCCTTCTTCTACCACCACATTCTCAACGCCAGCCGCCTTGAGATTGGCCGACGCCAGCGCGGCAAGTTCGGGCTCGATCTCGATGGTGCGCACCCAGTCGGCGCGCGAGGCCAGCAAGGCCGCGAAGTAGCCCGACCCGGCGCCGATCTCTAGCACGGTGTCGGTCGGCTTCAACGCCAGCGCCTGCAATACCTTGCCCTCAATCACCGGCGACACCATGACCTGGCCGCAACCGATCGGGATCTCGGCTTCCGAAAACGCCAGCGCTCTGTAAGCGGCGGGCACGAACTCCTCGCGCTTGACGGTCATCATCGACTCAAGCACGTCCTGATCCAGCACATCCCACGGACGTACCTGCTGCTCAACCATATTGAAGCGCGCGCGTTCAAAATCCATCATCGGCTCCCTGTGCGTATATTAGCACATACTAATTTATGAGATAGGCGCAAACGGTGGCATTTTAGCGCAGTTGCTGCGCTGCCGCGCGGCTTCCAGTCGGCAAACTTCATGCTGCCGTCTCCGGCTTGACGCGGTACCACGCGGCATACAGCGCAGGCAGAAAAATCAGCGTCAGCGCGGTCGCCACGGTCAGCCCCCCCATGATCGCCACCGCCATCGGCCCGAAGAAGGCGCTGCGGGTGAGCGGAATCATGGCCAGAATGGCCGCCGCGGCGGTCAGCATGATCGGGCGGAAACGCCGCACCGTGGATTCGACGATGGCATCCCAAGGCGTGCGGCCCTCTTCCATGTCCTGACGAATCTGGTCCACCAGAATCACCGAGTTGCGCATGATCATGCCCGACAGCGCGATCGTGCCAAGCATGGCCACGAAGCCGAAGGGCTTGTTGAACAGCAGCAAGGAGGCGGTCACACCGATCAGCCCCAGCGGCGCGGTCAGCAGCACCATCGCCACCCGCGAAAAGCTTTGCAGCTGAATCATCAACACGGTGATCACCACCACGAGGAACAGAGGCATGCCTGCGGCCACCGAGGCACCGCCCTTGGCGCTTTCCTCGACGGCCCCACCGACGGCGATGCGGTAGCCCAGTGGCAGCGTCGCCTCGATCTCGCGGATACCCGGCGCAAGCGCACCGACCACCTGCGCCGGTTGCGTCGTGCCATACAGCGTAGAACGTACCGTCACCGTAGGCACCCGGTCGCGTCGCCAGATCACGCCATCTTCAAAGCCGTACTCCGGCGTCACCACCTGCGCCAGCGGCACCGAGCGCCCACCAGTCACCGGAATGACCAGATCGGGCAAGGACGACAAATGCGTCCGCTCCGCCGCCGCGCCCCGCAGGCGCACCTGGATGGTTTCGGTCGCTTCGCGGTACTCGGTAACCGTCATGCCATGCAGCGATGTGCTCAGAAAACCGGCGATCTGCGCCGACGACAGGCCCAGCAGGCGCGCTTTTTCCTGGTCGATCCGCAGGCGCACAACCTTGGACGGCGCCTCCCAGTCCAGATGCACGTTCGACAAGGCGCTCTGCTCGCGCATGCGATCGGCCACCTGATGGCTGATCTCACGCAGTTTGCCGAAGTCCGGCCCGCTCACCCGGTACTGCACCGGAAAGCCCACCGGCGGTCCGTTCTCCAGTCGCTTGACCACCGCCACCATGCCCGAGGGGTCTTGCGCAAAATGATCGATCAACTGGCGGCGCAGGGCTTCCCGCGCCTCTGAGCCGGTGGTCAAAATCACGAACTGCGCAAAATTGGTCTGAGCGAGTTTCTGGTCCAGCGGCAGGTAAAAGCGCGGGCTGCCGGCGCCTACATACGCCACATAATTTTCGATACCATCGGCCTTGTCGAGCAAAGCTTCGAGCGCATGCACCGCGGCATCGGTCGCGCCGTGCGACACGCCCTCGCGCAATTCCAGATCGACCAGCAGCTCCGGCCGGGTGGAGTCGGGGAAGAACTGCTGCGGCACATGGCGGAACACGCCGATCGAGCCGACAAAGATCGCCAGCGTGGCGACAATCACCCACCAGCGCCGCCTTACACAGGCATTCACTACGGCGCGGAAGCGATTGTAGAAAGCGGTGTGGTAGATCGCGTATTCGTCATGGTGTGACGGCGCCACCGTTGCGCGAGCGGCCAGACGACGCCCCGCGGCGGGCCACACACGCCCAATGACGCGCGCCAGACGTCCTTCCTTCGCCTGTTTCTTCTTCGAAAAATCAGGCAGCAGATGGAAACCGAGGTAGGGCACGAACACCACCGCCGCCACCCACGAAATCAGCAGCGCAATCACCGTCACCTGAAAGATCGAGCGAGTGTACTCGCCGGTACTCGACGCCGCCGTGGCGATCGGTAAAAACCCCGCCGCCGTCACCAGCGTGCCCGACAGCATCGGCTTGGCAGTCGAGGTAAAGGCATAGCTGGCTGCGCGTACACGATCCCAGCCCTGCTCCATCTTGGTCGCCATCATTTCGACGGCGATGATGGCGTCGTCCACCAGCAGGCCGAGTGACAGAATCAGCGCGCCGAGCGAGATCTTGTGCAGGCCGATATTGAACTCGCGCATGCACAGAAAAGTGATCGCCAGCACCACCGGGATGGTCACCACCACCACGATGCCGGTGCGCAACCCGAGGCTGACCAGACTCACTACCAGCACGATGATCACCGCCTCGGTCAGCGCCTTGACGAATTCATTGACCGAACGCTGCACCGCCCGCGGCTGGTCGGCCACTCGCGCCAGCTCCACGCCCACCGGCAGCTGCGACTCAATGCGCGCCACCGCCTCGTCCAGATGCCGACCCAGCGCAATGATGTCGCCACCCGCGCGCATCGACACCCCGAGGCCGAAGGCCTGCTTGCCCATGAAGCGCATGCGATCGCCCGGCGGATCTTGAAAGCCACGGCGCACTTCGGCGACGTCGCCGAGACGGAAGCTCCGGCCGCCAGCGCGGATCAGCGTTGCGCGAATCGCGTCCAGATCGGCGTAGTCCCCGTCGGGGCGCAGATAGATCCGCTCTTCATCCGTTTCGAAAAAACCGGCGCTGGTTTTCGCATTTTGCTGCGCCAGCGCACCGGTCACGTCGTTCAGACTCAAGCCGAAGGTCGCCAGCTTGGTGTTCGACAACTCGATGAACACCCGCTCCGACTGCTCGCCGATGAAGCTCACCTTGGCCACGTCCGGCACCTGCAGCAACTCGGCGCGCACCGCTTCGGCATAACGCTTGAGCTCGCCATAGCCGAGGCCCTCGCCATGCAGCGCGAACACATTGCCGAAGGTGTCGCCGAATTCGTCATTGAAACTCGGCCCGATCACGCCGCTCGGCAGCGTATGGCGCATATCGCCGATTTTCTTGCGCACCTGATACCAGATGCCATCCATTTCAGCCGGCGACGTTGAATCCTTGGCGCTGAAGAAAATCAATGCTTCGCCGGGCTTGGAATAACTGCGAATGAAATGTACCTGGGTGACTTCCTGCAGCTTCTTTTCGATGCGATCGGTCACCTGCTCCGCCATCTCCGCGGCAGTG
Organism: Zoogloeaceae bacterium G21618-S1; assembly: GCA_027214125.1. Taxonomy (GTDB): domain Bacteria; phylum Pseudomonadota; class Gammaproteobacteria; order Burkholderiales; family Rhodocyclaceae; genus Nitrogeniibacter. Next base: position 13,498 of record JAPWHF010000017.1, on the reverse strand, counting down.
GCGCCCGGCCACTCGGCGCGCACCACCATCACCTTGAAGGTGAAGGGCGGGTCCTCGGACTGCCCCAGGCCCTTGTAGGCGAGCAGGCCGATCACGGTCAGCATCAACATGAAATAGAGCACCATCGTCTGATGGCGCAAGCCCCACTCGGAGAGATTGAAGTGCCTCATCGCTTGGTATCCAGCGTCACGGCATCGCTCACCGCTTTGGGTCGCACCGTCTGGCCCGGGCGCAGCAGATGCACTCCGGCCACCACTACCTGCGCCCCCGGCGCCACGCCCGCCGCCACATGGGCGCCGCGCTCGTCAAAGCGAGCCACGCTCACCGCCACCGGCGACACCGACTCGGTCGCCGCATCAAACACCCACACCACCGGCTGCCCGTCGCGCTCGCCCACGGCGCGCAGCGGCAAGACCACGCCCGGCGTTGCATCCGCCGCCAAGGCCACCGTCGCCGTCGCGCCCAAAGGCAAGTCGACCGCCGTGTCCACTTGCACCTTCACCATATACGTACGGGTCTGGGCATCCGCTGCCGGCGACACCTCACGCACCGTGGCCGGCAGGGCGGTCTTCTGATCCGCCCATAGAGCCACTCGCGCTGGCGTACCCACCGGCATCTGCGCCACATGCCCCTCCGGCACCGCAATTTTCACTTCACGCGCACCATCTTGTGCCAGCGTCAGCACCGGCTGACCCGCCGCCAGCACCTGACCCAATTCGGCACGCACCGCGGTCACCACACCGTCCACATCCGCCACCAAGCTCGTGTACTCGTTCTGGTTCGCGGCCAGCACCGCCTGAGCGCTGGCCTGCTTTACCCGTGCCGCGGCCGCAGCCTGACTGGTGCGCCGGGTATCGACGGCCGAGTCACTCACAAAATTCTGAGCACGCAAGGCCTTTACCCGCGCCAACTCGGCCTGCGCGAGCGACAACTCTGACTGCGCGGCTGCAAGCTGCGCCTGTGCGGCGTTCGCACCAAGCCGCATGTCCTCAGCGTCCAGCCGCGCCAGCACCTGCCCTTTCTTGACCACGCTGCCCACATCCACGGCGCGCGCAATCAATTTTCCGCCCACCCGGAAGCCCAGATCGGTGGCATGACGCGGCACGACCTCACCAGTGAAGTAACGCCCGGTCTGCACCGCCTCCGTCTCTGCCGTCTGCACAAGCACCGTGGGTGGCGGCAGCGGCTCGGTCTCGGGCGCCGAGCACCCGGCCAAAGCCGCAGCAGCCAATAAGGGAATCACCACGAAACGCTGCATTACTTGCCCCCTTCCGGCGTCACTGCCAGGCCTTTCAGTACCAAATCAAAAAAACTCTCGAGGTAGGCCGCCGGATCCATGTCCGGCACCTGGCAGCACACTGCAAACGAGTGACGCCACAACGCAAGATGCAGCAGCGGTGCCATCAGAATATGGGTCACCAGCTCGCTGTTGGTCTGGCGAAACACCCCTTTGGCCACACCGCGATCGAGCACTTCGCGCATCAGCGCCTTGCCCGGCAAAATCACCTCGCGCACGTAGTACTGCGCCACCTCGGGAAAGTTCTGCGCCTCCGATGTCATCAGCTTCGGCACGCCACCGAGCTCGGTGCTACCAAACAACGCCCACCAGCCAAACAGGTATTCGCGCAGCATCCGCTCCGGGTCGTCGGCATGCGCCTCCAGCAACTTGCGCCCCTCTTCAATGATCGGGACGATGCCCTCGCGAATCACCGCCAGAAACAGCGCTTCCTTGCTGTCGAAATACAGGTACAGCGTGCCCTTCGATACGCCCGCCCGCGCGGCCACCTCGTCGAGGCGCGTTGCGGCAAAGCCCTTTTCAACAAACAGCGACAAGGCCGCCGCCGTCAGCTCCTGAGGGCGGGCCTCCTTGCGGCGGCGTACCGGCGCTTTCGTCTCTACTCGATCGGTCAATGCCCCATCCCCTGTGCCATTCATGTAGCCGTCAGCACGCGCGCTGCGACCAACAACTATTCGAGTGCCATACCGCGACGCCTCGCGAGCGCCACATCGGCCGCGCCCCGCCCCGGGTAAGAACAAGACAGGTCAGGTCATGGCATCCTCACGGCGATTTAATTACTAACCAGTCAGTTATTTATCAGAACGCGACCGAATCCGCAAGACCGAAGCCGCAACGAGCCGAGCATCGTCGCAATTGAAGCCTTAGGGGCGCGGCACCGCGTCGGTCGGCGCTTCGCGCAGTGAGCTCATCAGCGCCTCGCCACCACTTGGCACGTGCGCGCGCTCACCAGTCAGACGGACGGCAGCGCCGTCGGGTAGCGCCGCCGGGATGGCTGTTCGCCCACTCAGACTCGGGCCGGCGCTTGCGGCCGCGACCTAGGCGCTCAGGACCCGCGTACGGTCGAGAAACGGCTGAAAATCATTGGCGGGCAGTGGCTTGCTCAGGTAGTAGCCTTGAATCAAGTCGCACTCAAAACCTCGAAGAATCTCAAGCTGCTCCGGTGTTTCAACGCCCTCTGCGACCACCGTCAGACCAAGACTTCGGCCCATGCGGATGGCCGTATCGACCAGCACCCGGTCGTCGGGGTCGGTGGCGATGTCGCGGACGAACTCGCGATCGATCTTCACGGTATGGAAGGGAAAATGCTTGAGGTAGCGCAGTGATGCATAGCCGGTACCGAAGTCGTCCATGGCCAAGCGCACACCGACATCAATCAGCGTCTCAAAGATCTTGAGTACCTCCGCCGGGTCATGCAGCAGCAAACCCTCGGTAACTTCAACAATCAAAGTGTGCGCCGGAAGACCGTGTTGCGACAGCAGTTGCGCCACCCGCGCCGCAAATTCGCTGGAACGGAACTGGCGCGGCGATACGTTGACCGCCATATGAAATCCGGGGTCGTAGTCACGCTGCCACTGTGCGGCCTGTCGACACGCGGTCTCGATCACCCAGTCACCGATCGGCACGATCAGCCCGGTGCGCTCTGCAACCTCGATGAAGCGGTCGGGCGCCACCGCTCCCAGCACCGGAGAATCCCAACGAATCAGCGCCTCGGCACCGAAGATCCGTCCGCTGGCCGTATCGCCCACCGGCTGATACTCGAGGCGGAATTCGCCGCGCTCCAGCGCGCCCCGCAAACACGCTTCGATCTCCATGCGCGCCGCCGTCGCGTCGTGCAGCCTGGACTCGAAGAAACGCCAGCTATTGCGCCCCGCATCCTTGGCCTGGTACATGGCCAGATCGGCATTTCGCAACAGCGCACTGCTCGTGTTTCCGTCATCCGGATAGAGCGCCGCGCCGATGCTGAGCGTGACAAACACTTCGTTGCCCGACACATCGAAGGGCTCAGCAAAGGCTTCGCGCACACTCTCCGCCACGTTCGCTGCGGCGTCACTGCTGCCCACATTCTCGAGAATGACCAGGAATTCATCGCCGCCGTGACGAGCCACCGTATCGCCCGCGCGCAAAAGCCCGCGAATCCGGTGCGCAGCATTGATCAGCAAGCGGTCGCCCAGCTCATGCCCGAACCGGTCGTTGACGAGCTTGAAGTTATCCATATCGATAAATAGAAGCGCCGCCCGCCCGGCGCACCGCTCGGCGTGCAGCAGCGCCTGATTAAGCCGATCCATCGCCAGCACGCGATTGGGCAGATCGGTCAGGGCGTCGTGGTTCGCCCGATAGAGGATCTGCGCCTCATGCGCCTTGCGCAGACTGACATCCTCGCTAAGCACAAGATAATGCGTCGTGTGCCCGCCACTTTCCATCACTGGCGACAACGACACGTGGGCCCAATAACGCGTGCCATCGGGGCGGTCCATCTCCAGCTCTTCATCCCAGTCGTGACCGGCCTCAAGCCGGCGCAGCATCTCCGACACCAATGCCGGCGGTGTCACCGCCGGATCAAACAAACGGGCCAGCCGACCAATGACCAGACCCTGCGGGTCGCCCGATACGGCGAGCATGGCCGGATTGGCGTAACGCACCCCCCCTTCGGTATCCGTGATCAAAATACCCACCGGACTTTGCTCAACCGCTTTCGACAGCAATGCCAGCTGCTGCTCTGCGCGCTTGCGCTCATCAGCCTCACGCAACAGGCGAGTGTTGGCATCGAACAGCTCGCTGGTGCGCAAGAGCACCCGGGCCTCAAGCTCGCCCTGCGCGCCTCGCAAGGCGAATTCGCGCGCCTGGACCCGGGTCTGCATGACGTCAAAGGCCTGCGCCAGGGCCGATAGCTCATCGTGGCCTGAGGTGTCGAGTTCGGCGCGCCCCTCCGCCGCCAGTGTCACAGCGGCCGCCTTGAGCGCCAGCAAGCGCCCAAACAAGGCGCGCCACAGCCATATCACCCACAGCACAAATGCCAGGGACCCCACACCGGCGATCAACCTCAAGTTCCGCCACTGCCGGTGCTGCGCCAGCGACGCTTGCTCGACGGATTCGACCGCCGCCAGGCGGGTCTCCTCGGCGACACGATCAAGCGCCGAGGACAGCGCAGCAAACCGTACGGCGGTATCGTAGGTGGCAATGCGCGCCACCTCGTCCATACGCATCTCCATCACCGGCTTGCCCAGCGCCACAAGCGCATCGTCGTATTGCACCCAAAGGGCCTCGACCCGCTCCAGCACATGCGCCGGCGTGGCCGACGGAGCGCCCCCCATCTCGGCCAGCGCCTCAGCAAACGCCTTGCGCTCGGCAATCAGCCTCTCATGACGAGAAAAGGCCGCGAAGAAATCCTGGGTCAGCGCCAGCTTCACCTCGCTTTCGCGAATGCGATGGAGCCGCGTCTTCAAGCCGTGCAGCACCACCAGTGGCTGGACTTGCGCATCGAGCACCGCCTGCGCCCGATCGGTCGATTGCGAGGAAATCGACCCCGCCATGCCCAGCAAGGCCAGCACCACACCGCCGACCATCACCAGACTGATCAGCAGTCGCGTGCGAAGCGTTATGCCGGTTGGCGAGGTGCTCAGGCGCATGGTTTGACGGTCCCCGAGCAGCTCAGTGCGCCGGCATCGGCGTTGATGTGCTTACCGGGAAGGCAGCGCGAAATCGCAGCCAGTGGCCGATTTGCGCTTGCCGGCCAAGCCGTTCGGTAATCGCCTCCCACTCAATCGCGGTCTTGCGCATGGCCTCGGCCGCCGACTGCTCGCCATGTGCGGCGAGCGACAAGTTCTCGCTCAAGGCCTTGAGATAAGCCGCGTCGCCAGGCAAACCGGTCCCGGCGGGCGCGACATAGGGCAACTGAGCCCTGGCAACATCCAGAAATGCGCCACCATAGGCCGCACGAATCCTCGGATCATCGAAGTGATGGTAGCGATAGGGATCGGTAAAGCCACCCGCGCCGCCGACCGAGCGTACCGAAATGTCGGGGTCAGTCAGCCACATCGCAAACAAAAACGCCAAGGCCTTGTTCTGCGCGCGCGCCGGTATCACCAGATTGTTGCCGTAAATCAGCGTCGGATGCGGCACCACCCGACCGGCCACTACCCGTCCCGGCATTGGCACCACCATCACTTTGCCAAACACCTGCGACGCCGGATTGTTTGCCAGTTTCGCCGCCGCTACCGTAATGATGGTCGAAAAACCCTTCCCCGCCAGAAACAAGGGGAGCGTATAGCTGTAGTCACTCCCCTCTTTCAATACGCCTGCCGGTGAATGCGCGAGCGTCGCCAGATAAGACTCGGTCGCCGCGATGCCCTCGGGCGAATCGATCGCAGGCCGCATGGACTCGTCAAACAGATATTGCCCCGGTCGCGCAGTCGCCAGAAAGCGCGGCATCCAGTACATCCAGCCAGTCAGCGTGTCGCGCGGCTCAAGCGCACCGAAAAATCCCTCGGCGGACCGGTCAAAAAACGCAACCAGCGCCTGATATTCAGCCCACGTGCGCGGCGGGGCGAGCGCTCGCCCGAAGCGCGCCTGAAAGCTCGCTTGCCGGGCCGGGTCGTCCATCAGATCGCGCCGCAGGTAAAGCAATGCCGAATCGCCGTCGGCAGGGATTGCCACAATCTGTTCGTTGAAAAGCGCCTGTTGTCGCACGTGCACATAACCATCCGGCGGGGCATCGGGAAGCGAAAAACCGAAACGCTCAAACAGCGGCGTCAGCGGCGCAACCAAGCCCTCACTCACCAGATCGGGGGTCTCGTGGCTGCGCGCAATGGTCAGATCCACCGCATCGTCCCTGCGGATAAACGCCCGTGACGCGAGCTGCGGCATGACTCGGGCATCAATCACGGTGCCCGTGGCCGCCTCCCATTCAATCTTCAGCTGGTTGTCTTCCCCCAAAAACGACGCCAGATTCCCCTGCTTGACGGTCAAGCGCAGCGCGGCCCCGGCGGACAAAGCCCCTTCGGCCACGAGTTGCTTGACAGCCGCCACGGCGTGATCGGCTTGCGTCCCCGCCAGCGCAGTCGTGGTCAACAACGCAAGGACACTCGCGGCCAGCCACGAGAACCCTCCGGGCAATTTCCTTATTCGCAAACCGGCCCCCCCCTATTTTCATCACCGTCCGTGCCGCGACACCCCGGCACCCCGATTAACGGCAGGGACCACGAGAAATGAAGACCCCGGCCGACCGGATGCCGGAACAGCAACACGGCCCAAAAAAACGGGAGGCGGCGCATGACAATTACTGACAATTGATCGATACTTCAGAACACCTGATGACACCAACACAGCGCGACACGAGAAATCGCCGCCCCCAGGAGAGCCCCGATGCTTCAGCTCAGTATCGACCCCGACCAATCCACCCCCTTGGTTGAGCAGATCGTTGACGCGATCCGCCAGCAAGTGGACGACCGTATCCTGCGCCCCGGCATGCGTCTGCCGCCGATTCGCCGTCTGGCCCAGATGCAGCAGGTCAGCCGTTTTACCGTGGTCGAGGCCTACGACCGACTGGTCGCCATGGGCTATCTGCATTCGCGACGTGGCTCGGGTTTTTATGTCGCACCACGCGCCGCAGCGCCCAGCGAAAAACGCCCCGTGGTGCCCGACCGCGCAGTCGACGTCGCCTGGCTGATGCGTCAGGCGCTCGATGACGCCCCCGGCATCCTCAAGGCCAGCGCCGGTTGGCTGCCCTCAATCTGGCTCGATCAGGAAGGACTGCGCCGCCACCTGCGCGCGCTTGGGCGTCGCGCCGACGCGCGCGTCACCGGTTATGGCACGGCGCAAGGCTATTTGCCGCTGCGCCAGCAATTGCAGATCCGGCTGGCGGAGTTCGGCATCGGCGCACCACCCGAACAGATCGTGCTGACCCACGGTGCCACACAGGCACTCGACACCGTCGCGCGGCACCTGATCAAACCCGGCGATACGGTATTTGTCGACGACCCCGGCTACTTCAACTTTTTCGGCAACCTGCGCCTGCTCGGTGCCAAACTGGTGGGCGTGCCACGCAACGCCGACGGCCCCGACACCGAAGCCCTCGAAGCGCTGCTGGTCGACCACAAGCCCCGGGTGTTTTTCACTCACTCGGTGCTGCACAACCCGACCGGCGCCAACCTGTCGCCCCCCAACGCCTTCCGCCTGCTGCAACTGGCGGCCAAGCACGATTTTCTGGTCATCGAAGACGACACCTACGCCGACCTGCACCCGCGCGCGACCACGCGCCTGGCCAATCTCGACCAGCTCGACCGGGTGATTTACGTAGGCAGTTTCAGCAAAACACTGTCGGGGAGCCTGCGGGTCGGCTTCATTGCCGCCCGGCCGGATCTGGCCGCCGAGTTCACCGATGTAAAAACGCTCACCTGCGTAAGCAGCTCGGAGTTCAACGAACAGCTGGTGTATCAGATGCTCACCGACGGGCACTACCGGAAGTATGTCGAACGCCTGCAAGGCCGCATTCAGCAGGCCACGGCGCGCACACTGCGCATGCTCGACCGGCTGGACATGGCGGTGTACCACGAGCCGCGCGGCGGCATCTTCGTGTGGTCGCGCTCACCGGCGCTGGAAGACACTGCACCGCTGGCCACCCGTGCCGCGAACGTCGGCATCATGCTGGCGCCGGGCAAGGTGTTCCGCCCGCAGATGCAAGCCAGCCCGTGGATACGCTTCAACGTCGCGTTTTCGGACGACCCACGGCTGGAGCGGTTTCTGGGGGAGCAGTTTTCGGCGATGTAGGCTGCGATCGGTGACCGAAGCAGACTTCAACGCAACGACCCGATCGACGCCTTGTCACTACCGGATCGGATCGTTGTCCGGGTCTCGCCCCGGCGGGCGACCTGCTTGCTTTCTTGTGGCGATAAGAAAGTAGGTAAAGAAGCACAGCCTGCACGAGTCAAGCACATGGGTAACAGTTTTGTTCGGAGACATGGGTTACACCTTGAGCGTCAGGTAGTCATCTTTTTTCCCCGTCATGAGGCGCTCGGCACTACCGAGGAAAATGGGGTGCCCGCCTGCAACAGCAGGAATGATCGAGGGTTTCGTAGGGCGGGTTTCAACCCGCCATTGGCGTTGGACACGGCGAAGCCGGGTTGAAACCCGCCCTAAGAAGCGCCGCCCGAGCGGGCGGCGGCGAAGCCGAGCCCGCGCGCCCTTCCCCTTCTGCGCCGCCGAACGAAGAACGGGGACGGCGGGAATTGTCGTGTCGCCTGTCTGAGCCCGAAGGGCGAGTTTGCGACACGACCCGCCGTCGCCGGGCGCGGAGAGGGCACCGGCGAAGCCGGCGGCACAGCGGGGGCGTTTTCTTGGTGACTTCTTTGTCGCGACAAAGAAATTACTCGCCCGCCGGGGCGAGACCCGACCAACGAACCTCCGCCGAAGGCAACAAAGAAGCCGGCCCCGCGGTGCCGAAACAGCCCCCTTACCGCGACGCCTTGATCAGCCGCTCATTGTCCGCTTGCACCGGCCGCGCGTTCATCGGGTACAGACGCTGGAAGATGGCAATCTGCTCGGCCGACAGTTTGATCGGCTGCTTCATCACCATCCACAGCACGTCCTCCGAACACGGCGGCGTGGTCAGCGACCCCATGTAGGTGTAGTACTCGGGCGCTTGCGGCAACAGCTCGGCGGCATTGATTGACACCGCTGGCGCGTAGTCATGGTGCTTTTCCAGCGGCAGATTGTTCCACAGGGTCTGCACCAGCGGGTGCGACTCACCGCGCTCGATCAGCACGGCTACCACCGCCAGCCGCCCATCCAGATCCTTGTGCACCAGATGCGCCACCATATCGAAACCACGCCCATTGATGCGCTCTTCGGACGGCCGATGGAAGTGAAACTGGACCAGATCGAAAGTCCGCCCCATCACCGACATGGTGTTGCCCGGCCCGACGCTGACTTGCACCGTATGACCATTGTTCAAGATGCGGAAGTAGGTCGGCACATAGTCGAACTTGATCGGCTCGAGATCCACACGGATGCCATCACGGATATCGATCGGCGACTGCCGCTTGCCCGTATCGCAGGTCTTCCACGCCGGGTTGATCTGCCCCCAGCGCGCCGGCCCCTCCGCGCCGTCGTAATCCCAGTGAATCGACTTATGCACGTCCACCGTGGCGGGTTCGTGCGCCTCCTCCATCATCGCCGCCTTGATCACGGCCGGCCTGGGGCGTGGCGCACGCACCACTTTACGGGCCGGTTTCGGTGCGGCATGCACCACCGGAGGGGGTTGCGTGAGCACCGGCGCGGCGACGACAGTTGCCGGCTTGGGCACCGGTGCCGCTGCATGCTCGGGCGCGGCCGGCGTCGGCGTGGCCTCATGCGATTCAGCCACCGGCGCTGCGGGTGTTTTTGGCCCAAAACTCGGAATCGGCGGCAGGAGCGACTGGCCCTTGCCAAGCATTTGCACCTCGACCTTGTCAGCGGGCAACGCGGTCGTATGCGGCGCTTTGGCCGTCGGGACGGCATGTTCGACGGCAGGTGTCGGCATCTGAGGCGCATCGGCATGCGTATCCACCACCGCCGTTGTTTTCCCCTGTCGCTCAGGTGCAGTGGTTTGATCGGCATGTCGCACCGAGGCCATGTCTGGGGATTTCTTTTCTTGCACGGCCGTCTGCGCGGCGGCGGCCTTGCTGGCCGCCTCAGCCAGCGAAGCCACATCCATCGCCGCCGGCGGCCTGCACACCTCGCGCCACAAGCCTTCGTCCACGCTGCGCGGATTAACCTCGATCACCCGCTCTTCGGTCACCCGCTCCTCGCGAATTACATGACTTGCCGCATCCAGATAGACCCGCTTGATGGTCGAAAAATTGCGGCGTTTGCAGTCGTAGCGGTTCAGCGCCTTCACCGTCGAATAGCCCGCCTCTTCAGCATCCTGGGCGGACAGCACAATGCGCCCCCACGCCACCTTGGTGCCGGGGTCGGACTGCAACACGCTGTCGCGATCGATCTCGATCCGACGCGTTTTGTCTTTAACAATCATCGCCCAGTCGGCAGCGGCGGCGGGCAGTGCAACTGCCAGCGCCATCACGGTGAGTAGGATGCGATGCTTCATGACCTGATCTCCGAACAACTCGCCCTTGTATAAAGGGGATAATCCGGTTTTCGGCAAATTGGCCGAATTCTTGAACCCTGCGACCGAGGACGCCGCATGACATCGCGTATCCCCAATGTAGTGAGCATCGCCGGCATCGACCCCTCGGGCGGCGCCGGTGTGTTCGCCGATCTGAAAACCTTCTCGGCGCTGGGCGCCTACGGCTGCGGCGTGGTGGCGGCACTCACTGCACAGAACACCACCGCCGTCACTGGCATCCACACCCCGCCGACCGACTTCCTCAAACTGCAGATCGACACCCTGTTTGACGACGTTGCGATTCACGCCGTCAAGATCGGCATGCTCGGCACCGCCGGCATCGTGCGCACCGTGGCCGAAGGCCTGGCCCGCTACGCGCCCGACAATGTGGTGCTCGACCCGGTGATGGTGGCCAAGAGCGGCGACCACCTGTTGGCGCGCGACGCCGTCGCCATGCTCAAGGAGGCGCTGCTGCCGCAGGTGTTCATGCTGACGCCCAACCTGCCCGAGGCCGGCGTGCTGCTCGACATCCGCGCGCCAGAATCGGTCAAAGAGATGACCCGCGCCGCCGAGCGCCTGCGCGAGATGCTGCCGCACAGCGGCGAGCGCTGGGTGTTGCTCAAGGGCGGCCATCTGCCCGGCAACGAGCTGGTCGACCTGCTGTTCAACGGCGACCGCATGGTCGAGCTGCCGGCCCGACGCCTCGACACCCCCAACACCCACGGCACCGGTTGCACGCTGTCATCGGCCATCGCCGCCCTGCTGCCGCAGCGCACGCGCGAGTTCCGGCCGATCGACGCGGCGGTGCGCGATGCGCGTCAGTACCTGCTCGGCGCGATTGCCGCCTCGGGTCAGCTTGGCGTCGGCAAGGGACATGGGCCAGTGCATCACTTTCATGCCCTGTGGCCACAGGGCCGATAGGGCGGCTCAAGCGCGGAAGGAAATCTCGCCGCCGCCCGCCGGGTCACTGTGCGTCACAGTCGTTGTGCGGAAGCGCAGGTCGACCAGCGCATGGCACACGTGCTCGCCGTTGCGCCAGCCCAGATCCACACTCGTGTCGTTTGAATAGCGCAGCTCAAACGCGCCTTCGAAGGCCGGGTGATGGGTGCGCAGGCGCATCAGCGCCAGCAGCCGCTGCACCACGGGCTGCACCTCGGCAATGCGGGCCGCGTCGAGCGTGTAGTAATGGCGGTTGATATCGCGTAGCTCGCCCGTGGTGCTCATCAAGGCCTCGTCGTTCTGCCCGGCCAGCAACCCCACGTAATACACCTGCGGGATGCCCGGTGCGAAGAGCTGGATGGCGCGCGCGGCAATATAGGCGTCGTCATCGCGCTTGAGCGCATCGTAAAAGGTGCAGGTGAGCTGGTAGATGGCGCCCACGCTGTGCACATTGGCCGCCGAGCCGCGCAGGATGGGGTCGCCGCTGCGCTCCGACACGTTGGCAATCAGCGCCTCGATGGCGGCCGGCGGCAGGATGCCTTCCACATCGGGAATGCAAATGCCGTCATGCGTGTCGAGCACGGTCACCATCTGCCGGGGGCACATGCGCAGCCACGCCTTGAGGGACTTGCTGTCGGCGTCGAGCAGCGAATAGAGCACCAGCGGCGGCAGCGCGAAGCCGTAACACCACATGCCTCGCCCGGCGATGGCATGCTGCCAGCTGGGATGGTCGTGCACCTCGGGCAAGACCTCGGCATTGCATTGGGCAGCCTTGTCGCGAAACCACTCCAGGATCGACCACACCTCGGGCTCGACCAGAAAGCAGCTGGTGCCGATCTGCTTGGTGGTGTAGCCAAAGGCATCGAGCCGGAAGAGCTTGACCCCGCGCTCGGCGAGGTAGCGCAAGTTCGCCGCCATGAAAGCGAAGGTTTCCGGCGAGCGGTAGTCCAGATCGACCTGATGCTCGGTGAAGGTGCACCACACACGGCCGGTCGAACCGTCGCCAAAGGTCACATCGCGGAAGGGCTCCTTCTCCTTGCGGATGTGGATCCTGGACAGATCGTCATGAGAGATCTCGCCCATCGAGGCCACATCGATGAACAAGGGCGCAAACGGCGATCCGGCCCCCCTGGCCAGATAGTCGGTAAATTCAGCCGACGCATCGGCAATATGGTTGAGTACCAGATCGAGACACAGATCGAAACGCGCCGCGAGCCGCGACACCTGCGACCAGTCGCCATAGCGGGGGTCGATCTCCTGATGCGTCAGGGGCGAAAAGCCGCCATCGGCGTTGGACGGAAAGGGTGGCAACAAGTGCAGCCCGGCAATGGCATCGCCGACCGGCCCGTCGAGGAAGGCTTCCAGATCGGCCAGATCGCGACCGATTCGGTCTGGATAGACGATGAGTTGGACCCCGTTCTTCAGCCCCATGTGCGTGTCCCTCGTATGCGCAGCGTTCCTCAATGGTATCGCCATACGGCCCGCACGCCGGACGCTATGCCCGATCACGCGTCACAAAAACATGTCGCTCGCTGGCTCATCGGACAACCGGAATTGCCGGGGCGTCACTTTTGCATTAACGTAGCGACGTTCGTTGGGGGTGTCGCGATACGCGGCTGAGAGAGTCCCTTGGAACCTGATCCGGGTCATGCCGGCGAAGGGAAACGACACGCAGGCCATCGGTCCGCGTCCGTTCCGACTCTCCCCCAGCGCCTCAACCCGGAGAGCCTCATGAACGCCAACGAAAAATTCCTCGCCTCAAGCGCCCACGTCGACGAAGCGGCCATCGCGCCGCTGCCCAACTCGCGCAAAGTCTATGTCGAAGGCTCGCGCCCCGACATCCGCGTGCCGATGCGCGAGATCTCGCAAGACGACACGCCGCTGATGTTTGCTGCGCCCGGCACCGCCTCCGATGCCCCAGCCGAGCCGAATCCGCCGATCTATGTCTATGACTGTTCGGGCCCCTACTCCGACCCGGCCGCCAAGATCGATATCCGCTCCGGTCTGCCGGCCGTGCGTGCCGGCTGGATCGAGGAGCGTGGCGACACCGAGGTGCTCTCTGATTTGAGTTCCGAGTTCGGCCGTGTGCGTGCGGCGGACGCCAAGCTCGACGAGCTGCGCTTCCCCGGTCTGCACCGCAAGCCGCGTCGGGCCAAGGCCGG
>JAPWHF010000016.1 GCA_027214125.1 Zoogloeaceae bacterium G21618-S1 | reverse complement strand
GCGCCGCAAAATCCACCGGGACCATCTTCAGGCCGTAGTCGGGTGTCTTGAAGCGTGGCATCGCGAGACTCCGCAAAAGCGATGCTTGATTATACGAAAAGCATTATCTGGCGGGGGCGGGGTGAAGGGGTTTTTCTACAGCCTCAACGTGGAAGTGAGCGACCTGCGCGGCTTTTCGCGCAGGTCCGCTCGACTGATGGGTTATGCGCCTTCTTCGTAGTCATAGACGCTGAACCTCACCAACCGATTCTTTCTAAACTCCAGGGACAGCACTTCCGTATGGAGCACTCTTGTTCCTCCGACCGCTATTGTTTCCTCATGCGTTATATCGGTAAGGTCTGCGACGATCTTCGCCTTTAGGAGTTCGGAGGTTTCCGCTTTTGTCAGGCCAAGCCGTAGCAGTGTGCCAGAAACAAACTGTTCTTCCGTTCCGACGTTTGAGCTGCATTTGGCGCATTTGGGCAGCGACTCGGAATACTGAACACCCGAGCCAAAGTCACTCGTTGTGACCTCCACATAAACCGCGTTTAGCTTCAAGCAAAGGGAGCCGACTGGTCCTTCCTCATAGCCACTACGGTAGACGCTTAGATGTTCTTGTTTCAGGGCAGAGTGGGTCGCTTTCTTCCTTACGTCCCGTGCGCCGACTTTGAACCATAAATTCGGTAGCGGCTTCGCCAATTTGATTGGCGTCCCCGTCGGGTAACCGTCGACGCACGTATGCTCCGCATCCGCTAGCGCAGGCAGCAACAGCGACAAGCAGAGGAGCAACCTAAGGCGCATAACTATAAGTAGACACCAAATGGTGTCGTAAACGTTTACACGACAGGTGCATATCCTGCCATCCATCTGCCAGGATGCCACAGACATGCACCATCGCGCTGTATACACCACCAAATGTCCAATAACATCCCTTCCCCTCCGATCACACCCGGGCCCGGCTTGCTCTCTGTGACGCGTGATCACCTTCGGCTCAAGCACTACAGCATCCGAACTGAAAAATCTTACCTCGCATGGATAAGAAGATACATCCGATTTCATGGCATGCGCCACCCCCGTGACATGGGAAAGACCGAGATAGAGGCCTTTTTGACGTCACTCGCGGTGGATCGGAATGTGGCGGCGGCGACGCAGAACCAAGCGTTGTCGGCTTTGCTGTTCCTATATCGCGATGTGCTCGAGCTTCCCCTGCCCTGGCTGGACGATGTCGTGCGCGCTAAACGCCCGGCACGCATGCCGGTGGTGCTCACACACAAGGAGGTCGCCGCGCTACGGGCGCAGGTCCACGCCCCGCAGATCAGCCTGGTTGTCGATCTGCTCTATGGCGCGGGATTGAGGCTTATGGAGGCGGTTCGTCTGCGGGTCAAGGACGTCGAGTTGGAGCGTGGAGAACTTCTTGTGCGCGATGGCAAGGGCGGCAAGGACAGGATCACGATGCTGCCGGATCGCCTCAATGACGCTTTGAGAGCACAGGTCGCGCTCGCCAAGTCGATCCACGACGCCGACCTGCACGCCGGATATGGTCAGGTGTGGTTACCCAATGCGCTAGCGACAAAATACCCAGGTGCTGCCACCGCGTTCGGCTGGCAATATGTGTTTCCGGCCGCGCGTCTGTCTATCGACCCTCGCGGCGGTGCGACGCGGCGACACCACATTGACGAAAAGCAGGTGCAACGTGCGGTCAAGAACGCGTGCGCCGCCGCAGGCATCGACAAACCCGCCACACCGCATACACTCCGCCACTCCTTTGCTACTCACTTGCTCGAAGCAGGGTACGACATCCGTACGGTTCAGGAGTTGTTGGGGCATTCGGATGTGAAAACGACAATGATTTATACCCACGTTTTGAATCGCGGCGGCCGAGGGGTGGTGAGCCCGCTCGATCGTGTGGGTTGAGGTGGCGATGGTGGGCAACGCGTTGCCTGCCCTGCTTCGGGCTTGTCGTGTGATCGCGCTGGGGTGACCGGTTGAGTTCCTGCGAATTCCGACGAGGCGGGATAACGCATGTGTCGGGCGGATAAGCGAAGCGCATCCGTCCAAACAAGGCCCCGACGAGGCACCGATGGCGGATGCGCCTTCGGCTTATCCGCCCTACGTGCATCAAGAAAAACGGAGCCCTGATTCGGCTCCGTTTTTGTTTGCTGCTTGTGTTACCTGCGTGCCATCAACCGACCCAGTGGCGGGCGTTGCGGAACATGCGCATCCATGGGGAATCTTCGCCGCTGCCGGCCGGGTACCACGACATTTGCGTGCTGCGGTGGGTGCGCTCGGGGTGCGGCATCATGATGGTGAAGCGGCCGTCGTCGGTGGTGACGCCGGTGATGCCTTCGGGCGAGCCGTTGGGGTTGAAGGGATAGCGTTGGGCGGCTTCGCCGTGGTGGTCGATAAAGCGCACGGCGCGGATGACGCTGTCTTTGGCGCCGGCCTTGAACACGGCCTGCCCTTCGCCGTGCGAGACGACGATGGGCATGCGGCTGCCGGCCATGCCGTCGAAGAAGATGGATGGGTTGTCGAGGATTTCGACCTGGCTGAAGCGCGCTTCGAACTGCTCGCTGCGGTTGCGGTGGAAAGTGGGCCAGTGCTGGGCGCCGGGGATGATGGGCGCGAGGTGCGACATCATCTGGCAGCCGTTGCACACGCCGAGGGCGAAGGTGTCGTCGCGGCCAAAGAAGGTTTCGAAGGCGTCGCGCAGCTTGGCGTTGAACAGGATGGACTTGGCCCAGCCCTGCCCCGCGCCCAGCACGTCGCCATACGAGAAACCGCCGCAGGCGGCGACGCCTTTGAAATCGGCCAGAGCGAAGCGACCATTCTGCAGGTCGGACATGTGCACATCGAAGGGGTCGAAACCGGCGCGGGCAAAGGCGGCGGCCATTTCGACATGGGAGTTGACGCCCTGCTCGCGCAGGATGGCGATCTTGGGGCGCACGCCAGTGGCGATCATCGGCGCGGCGATGTCTTCATTGGCGTCAAACGTGAGGCGTACGCTCAGGCCGGGGTCGGTGGCGTCGGCCAGTGCGTCGAATTCTTCTTGCGCGCAGGTGGCGTCGTCGCGCAGGCGGGCGATCTGGTAGCTGGTTTCGGTCCAGGCCTGTTGCAGTTCGATACGCGGGGCCTGGAAGAGCAGCTTGGCGTTGCGCCAGACGCGGATCTCGTCCTTGTTATTGGGCTCGCCGATGAAGTGATAAGACAGCCCGGCGGCGCGAAGCGGTTCGGTGAGTCGGGCGCGGTCGCTGCGGCGGATTTGCACCACGGCGCCGAGTTCTTCGGCGAACAGGCCGGCAAAGACCTTGTCGTTGAAGCGGCCCTTGAGGGTGTCGGGTTTTTTGTCGAGGCCGTCGACATCGTTCATCCACTCGTCGTAGCAGACGGTGTCGAGCAGCAGCGAGAGGCCGCAATGCGAGGCAAACGCCATTTCGCACACGGTGGCCCACAGGCCGCCGTCGCTGCGGTCGTGATAGGCGAGCAGCAGGTCGTCCTGACGGAAGCGCTGGATGAGCGCGAAGAATTGCTTGAGCTGGGCGGGGTCGACGTCGGGGGCGTGTTCGCCGACGCTGTCGTAAACCTGAGCCAGCGCGGAGCCGCCGAGGCGGTTTTTGTTGTTGCCCAGGTCGATGAGGATGAGCTCGGTGTCTTCATGCTCAAGCAGCTGAAGCTGCGGGGTGAGCGTGCGGCGCACGTCCTGCACCGGCGCAAAGGCGGTGACGATGAGCGACAGCGGCGAAACCACTTGTTTGTCTTCACCGCCCTCTTTCCAGGCGGTTTTCATCGACAGCGAGTCTTTGCCTACCGGGATCGACAGCCCTGCGCGCTGGCAGAACTGCGACACGGTGGTGACGGTGTCGAACAGGTGGGCGTCTTCGCCACGATGGCCGGCGGCGGCCATCCAGTTGGCGGAGAGCTTGATCTGCTTGATGTCGGCAATGTCGGCGGCGGCCACGTTGGTGATTGCCTCGCCGACGGCCATGCGGCCACTGGCTGCGGCGTCGACACAGGCCAGCGCGGTGCGCTCGCCCATGGCAAAGGCTTCACCCTTGTCGCCGTGGAAGCTCATGGCCGTGACGGCCACATCGGCCACCGGCACTTGCCACGGGCCGACCATCTGGTCGCGCGCGGTGAGGCCGCCCACGCTGCGGTCGCCAATGGTGATGAGGAAGTTCTTGGAGGCGACGGCCGGCAGGCGCAGCACGCGGCGGCAGGCGTCAGCCAATTCGACATCGGTAACATCGAAAGGCGGCAAAAACACGCCTCGGCGCGACACGTTGCGCGTCATTTTGGGCGGCTTGCCGAGCAGCACCGACATCGCCATGTCGACCGGCTTGTTTTCAAACTGGCGGTCGGTCACGGTGAGCTGGCCGTCGTCGGTGGCCACACCCACCACGGCAAACGGGCAGCGCTCGCGTTCGCAGATGGCGCGGAAGCCGTCCAGCGATTCGGGGGCGATGGCCAGCACATAGCGCTCTTGCGACTCGTTGCTCCAGATCTCGCGCGGGCTCATGCCCGGCTCTTCGATGTGGATCTCGCGCAGTTCAAATGTGGCGCCGAGATCGGCCGAGTCGGCCAGCTCGGGCATGGCGTTGGAGATGCCACCGGCGCCGACGTCGTGGATCGACAGAATGGGGTTGGCTTCACCGCGCTGCCAGCAGCGGTCGATGACTTCCTGACAGCGACGCTGGATTTCGGGGTTGCCGCGTTGCACCGAGGCAAAGTCGAGGTCGGCCGCGTTGGTGCCGGTGGCCATGCTGGAGGCTGCGCCGCCGCCGAGGCCGATGAGCATGCCCGGGCCGCCGAGTTGAATCATCAGGGTGCCGGGGGCGAACTTGATCTTGAAGGACTGCTCGGCCTGAATGCTGCCCAGGCCGCCGGCAATCATGATCGGCTTGTGATAGCCGCGCACTTCGCCCTGCACTTCTTGCTCGAAGCTGCGGAAGTAGCCGGCGAGGTTGGGACGGCCGAATTCGTTATTGAAGGCGGCGGCGCCGATCGGGCCTTCGATCATGATGTCGAGCGCCGAGGCGATGCGGTCGGGCCGGCCATAAGGTTTTTCCCACGGCTGCTCGAAACCGGGGATGGCGAGGTTGGACACCGAGAAGCCGGCCAGACCGGCCTTGGGCCGCGAACCGCGCCCGGTGGCGCCTTCGTCGCGGATTTCGCCGCCGGCACCGGTGGCCGCGCCCGGGAAGGGCGAAATCGCCGTCGGGTGGTTGTGGGTTTCGACCTTGGCGAGAATGTGCTGCGTTTCGGTGCGGAACTGCCACTGGCCGTCGGCACTCGGGTAGAGCGCATCGACCGTCGCGCCTTCGATCACCGAGGCGTTGTCGGAGTAGGCCACCACGGTGCCTTCGGGCTGCGCCTTGTGGGTCTCGCGGATCATGCCGAACAGGGTTTTTTCTTCGGGCCGGCCGTCGATGACCCAGTCGGCGTTGAAAATCTTGTGGCGGCAGTGCTCGGAATTGGCCTGGGCGAACATCATCAGCTCGACATCGGTCGGGTTGCGGCCGATGCGGGTGAAGTTGTCGATGAGGTAATCGATTTCGTCGTCAGACAGCGCCAGGCCGAGTTCGCGGTTGGCCACTTCAAGCGCGCCACGACCGGCGCCGAGGATGTCGACACTGGTGAGCGGCTGCGGGCTGTAGTGGTGGAACAGCGCCTCGGCGGCGGCAAGCGAGTCAAGCACCGACTCGGTCATGCGGTCGTGCAGGAGCGGTAGCACCTTGTCACGAAGCACCCCCAGCCCGCCCTTGGCCATCACGGTGTAGGCAATGCCGCGCTCGATGCGCACCACGGCGTCGAAACCGCACTGGTGGGCGATGTCGGTGGCCTTGGACGACCACGGCGAAATCGTGCCCAGGCGCGGCGTGACCAGAATCAACTCGCCTTCGGGCGGCGCGTCGTCAGACGGATGCGCGCCGAGCAAGTCCACCAATCGGCTCATGGCGACGTCGTCCAGCGCAGCGTTCAGCTCAATGAAATACTGGAACTCGGCATGGACGCCATGAAAGCGCGAAATGACGCGGCCGAGAGTGTCGGCGAGGCGGGTCTGGCGGGGTGCCGACAGCGCTGATGCGCCGCGGAGAGTGATGATTTCAGTCATGTGATCGGCGGGGACAGGCAGAGGTGAGTTGCGTCGCGCCCACGAGCGGCGGCCGGCGAAAAAACGAAGGCAGAATTATACCTGAGCCACACGCTGCCAACGGACGACGATGCGCTGCCGCACGACGACAGGCACCCGGCGGGCTCGCGTTGGGCCGCTTAGGCTAGAATTCGCCTTTTAGCCCGACCGCCCTACTCCATGACCTCTCCTCTGGCGCCCGCGCCGCTCTCGCCCGGCTGGTGCATCGCTCCGCCGCTGGTGTTTGCGCTGTCTGCCGCCGGGGTGATGGTCAGCGACGCGAACACCGCGGCGTTTCTCGCCATCAACCACTGGACGAGCGCCCTGCCCGACGGCCTGTGGGCGACGATCACCGATACCGCGAGTGTGCTCTCGGTGGGTTCCTTGCTGGCGCTGTGTTTAAGCCGCGCACCGCGCGCGGTGGTGGTTGCAGTAATGGCCTGGCCGGTGGGCATCGTGATGATCCGCGGCCTCAAGGCGCTGATTGATGCCCCCCGCCCGCATGACGTTTTGCCAGCCGACGCGCTGCACCAGATCGGCGTCACGCTCTCGGGCTACAGCTTTCCGTCCGGCCACACGGCCACTGCCTTTACCTTGATTGCCGCGCTCTTGTTGAGCACGCCAGCGTGTCGGCGCGCCCTGCCCGCTCTGCTGCTCTTGCTGGCCGGGGTCTTGGTCGCTCTGTCACGCCTTGCCGTTGGCGCACACTGGCCGGGCGATGTGCTGGCGGGCGCGGCGGCGGGCTGGCTATGTGCGGTGATCGGCGTAGTGTTGTCGCAACGCTGGCCGCTGTGGCAGTCACGCCGGGCGATGATCGCCTTGAGCGTCGTGGGCATCGTGGTGTGTCTGGCGCGCGTGATTGTTGTCACCGGCTATCCGCAGGCGCAGACGTGGTCGACTGCACTCGGCCTGGCCGGACTGGTCGCCGCGGGCGTGGCGCTTAAACGCACGATGGCGAGCCCCGCATGAAGCGCGCCCTGGCGATCGCTCTCACACTGGCGCTGGTGGCGTGGTTTATCGCCAAAGGCCAATGGTCGGCCCTCGGCGGGCTGATCCAGAATACCCCGATCAGCGCGCTGGTCATCGCCGCCGCCGGCTTTGCCCTGAGCTACGCGCTGCGCGCCCTGCGGGTGTGGGATGAATTCCGTCACGATGCGGCCGGTCGCTTCGGCACCTGTCTGCGCATCGTACTTATCCATAATGCGATGGTGAATATCGTTCCGTTTCGCGGTGGGGAAGCTGCCTTCCCGATTCTGTTGGGTCGCAACTTTGGCACCCCCCTCGGCCGCGCCGTCGCGTCGCTGGTGTGGTTCCGCCTGCAGGATGCATTTGTGGTTATGGCGCTGGCCCTGGTCGTGTGGCCGGGCTTACCAGGTTGGCTGCGCGTTGGCGGCATCCTGGCGCTCATCTTGATGGCATTTGCGCTGCCGCGCTGGGCACGGCGCACGCATGCCTGGCACGAAGGCGGCCCGTGGCAGGCGCGCTTTGGCAAGCTGCGCAACGCCTTTGCCGAATCCACGCGCCATGCGCGTTTCGGCTGGCTATGGACGATCGCCAACTGGTCGGTCAAACTGGCGGCCCAGGCATGGTTGCTGTCGGTGTTGCTTGGCGCGTCCACCCTGATCGGCGCGGCCGGTGCGCTGGGCGCCGAACTGGCCGCGATCCTGCCGGTGCAAGGCGTGGCCGGCTTTGGCACCTATGAAGCCGGGGCAGCGGCAGCGCTGTTGCCCAATGGCATTGATTTTGAAACCGGGCTGCAAGTGGCGCTTGCCCTGCATCTCTTTGTTATCGCGTGTTCGAGTATCGCCGGCGCCCTCGCCTGGCTGGCCGGCCTGAGCATGCAATCTGCACCCAAACAAGGCATTGACCGTCAATGAACACTTCTCCGCTGCCGCACGCTGAACCGCGCATCCCCGACAACCTGCCCAAGCATCGTCTGTCGGTGGTGGTGCCCATGTACAACGAGGCAGAAAACGTCGAGCCGCTGCTCGAACGCATCCACCTCGCGCTGGGCCCCTACCCCTGGCCGTGGGAAGTGGTGCTGGTCGACGACGGCAGCTCGGACGGCACGCCGAATGAGCTTGAGCGCTGCGCGAAAAAGTACGGATCGCATGTGCGCGTGGTTGTGCTGGTGCGCAACTTCAAGCAGACCGCTGCCATGCAGGCCGGCCTCGACGCGGCCCGTGGCACCGTCATCGCCACCATGGACGGCGATTTGCAGAACGATCCGATCGACATCCCGCGCATGGCGGGCCGCCTGCTGACCGAAGACCTCGACCTGGTTGCCGGCTGGCGCAAGGACCGGCAAGACGGCCTGTGGCTGCGCAAGATTCCGTCGCGCATCGCCAACCGCCTGATCGCCCGCCTGACCGGCGTGCAGCTCAAGGACTACGGCTGCAGCCTGAAAGTCTTCCGCGCCAGCGCGATCAAGAACGTACGCCTGTATGGCGAGATGCACCGCTTCATCCCGGCCTGGCTGGCCACCGTCACCACGCCGAAGCGCATCGCGCAGGAAGTGGTGGCGCACCACGCGCGGGTCTTCGGGCAATCCAAATACGGCATTTCGCGCACCTTCCGCGTCGTCCTCGATCTGGTGTTTGTGTACTTCTTCATGCGTTACCGGACGCGCCCGGGCCATTTCTTTGGTGGCATCGGTATCGCACTCGGCGGTCTGGGCGGCCTGATCCTGACCTACCTGATGGCGCTGAAAGTTTTCTTCGGTGAGTCGATCGGTACCCGGCCGCTGCTGTTTGGTGGTTTCTTCCTGGTCATCGCCGGCATCCAGATGGTGACCTCGGGTGTGCTGGCCGAGTTGCTGGCGCGGGTGTACTTCGAGTCGGGCATCACCAAGCCCTATCTCGCGCGCCCGACCAAAGAGTTGTCGGACGCCGCCGGCTGGGCGCAATCCCCCGAGCACCACGAATGAGCGAAGCGAACGCCCACCCACGCCGGCTCATTGGCTGGCTGGTCTTTCTCCTGCCGCTGATCAGCTACCTGGCCTTTCTCGGCAGCTACCCGCTGTTCGACGTGGACGAAGGGGCGTTCTCCGAAGCCACGCGCGAGATGTTCGAGCGGGGCGACTTCTTGTCGACCTATCTCGATGGCGAGCATCGCTTCGACAAACCCATTCTGATCTACTGGCTGCAAGCGCTGGCCTACATGGTGCTCGGCCCGACGGAATGGGCCTTCCGCCTGCCCTCGGCGCTGGCCGCCATCGGCTGGAGCTACGCGACCTGGAAGTTCGCCCGCGAGCGCTTTGGCGCGCAAACCGCGCTGGCCGCCTTGCTGGTGGTCAGCACCGCAATCGGGCCGTTTGCCATTGGCCGCGCCGCCACCGCAGACGCCTTGCTCAACCTGTGGCTGGCGCTGGCGCTGTTCGACGCCTGGCGGCACCTCGAATCCGGCCGTCGCGCACCGCTGCTGCGCACCTATGTGTGGATCGGCCTGGGCGTGCTCACCAAAGGCCCGATCGCGATCATCGTGCCCATTGCGGTCACCTTCCTGTTCTGCGCCAGTCGCCAGCAGTGGCGCACCTGGCTCAAGGCCATCAGCGACCCGATCGGCTGGGGCTTGCTGATTGTACTGGTCGTGCCCTGGTATGCCGCTGCACTAGGCATCCACGGCCAGAAGTTCATCGACGGCTTCATCTTCAAGCACAACGTCAAGCGCTTCACCGGCACGCTCGAAGGCCACGCCGGCAGCATGTTCTACTACGTGCTGGCCGTGCCGCTGCTCTTGCTGCCCTGGACCGGCCCGCTGTTTGCCGCCTGCCGCCAGATCCGCAAGGACATGGCCACCGGCGTGCGCCGTTACCTGTGGATCTGGGCCGCGTTCGTGGTGATTTTTTTCAGCCTGTCCGGTACCAAGCTGCCGCATTACGCGCTGTATGGCGCAACACCGTTGTTCTTGCTGATCGCCGCACACCGCTTTGATCGTGGCCGCACCTGGGCGCATGCCATCGCGCCGACTGCGCTGTTCATCCTGTTCGTGTTGGCACCATCGCTGCTCGGCTTTCTGTCCGGCACCGACGCCGGCAATCCTTTTTATCGCGCACAACTTTCGCGAGCAATGGATCTGGCCGGATGGCCTTATTACGCCGTCACGCTCGGCGCACTGGTGCTTTGGCTGACGCTGCTCACCAGCAAAGCGACCGGCACCTGGCGGAAGATGGCCGTGGCTGCGGTGTTGCAGATTGCCGTACTGACAAGTACCGTCGTGCCCTATCTTGGCGAAGTGCTGCAAGGCCCGGTGCGCGACGCCGGCCTGCACGCATATTCGCTGGGCGAATCGGCCGTGCGAATGCGTTTCGACGCGCCGAGCTTCAGCGTCTATGCACAATCGCCGACGCCATCGCGGGCGCCGGCCGCTGGCGAACTGGTCATTACGCGCATCGACCGCGTGCCCGAGTCGGGCTTTGATACCGTGTTTGCCGAAGGCGGTGTCGTGCTGTTGCGCAAAAACGCCGAATGAACAACGCCCAATCCTTCCGCCTGCTGCTGCTCGTGGCGGTGGTGCTCACCGGGTATCGCGCCTGGATCATCGGGCATCTGGGCATTGATCCGTATGTAGATGAGGCCTATTACTGGGGCTGGTCGCAAGCGCTTGATTGGGGCTACTACTCCAAGCCACCGATGATTGCCGGCATGATTGCGGCGTCCGAAGCCCTGCTCGGCCATACCTTGCTGGCACTCAAGTTGCCAGGGCTACTGTGCTATCCACTCACCGCGCTGGTACTGCATGCGCTGGGCGAACGCATGTTCACGGCGCGCGTCGGCTTTTGGTCCGGTCTGGCCTTCCTGACGCTGCCCCTGGTGTCGACGCTGGGTCTGTTTGTCTCCACCGACGCCCCCTTGCTGCTGTTCTGGGCGCTCGGCATTTACGGCATTGTCGCCGCGCGTGAATCTCATGCCTGGCGACACTGGCTGTTGGTGGGTCTGGCCTTCGGGCTGGGCATGATGTCCAAGTACACCATGATCGCCTTCGCGGGATCGGCGCTGCTCGTGTTGCTGGCTGAGCCCGGTGGACGCCGCCAGCTGTTGAGCATCAAGCCCTGGGTGGCCTTTGCGTTGGGTCTGCTGATCTTCGCGCCGAACCTGTGGTGGAACGTGGTCAATGACTTTCCCACCTTCCGTCACACTGCCGAAATCACCCGGCTGGATTCACGCGGCTGGGCGCCGGGCGAGTTTGTCGAGTTCATCGGTGCCCAGTGGCTGTCCTTCGGCCCGCTGCTGACGCTCGGTCTGCTGTGGGCTTTTATGCGTACTCGACGACTGTGGCGTGATGACCGGTATCGCCAACTGCTGCTCTTCGTTCTGCCCTTGTTGTTGCTCGTCTCGTTTCAAGCCCTGACCGGACGCGCCAATGGCAACTGGGCGGCCCCCATCTTTGTGGCTGGCTGCGTGCTGGTGATCGCCTTTCTGGCAGAGTCCGGCCGTTGGCGCTTTGCAATCAGTGCCGTGATGCTCAATCTCGCACTCGGTCTGGTGGTCTATCACTGGCCGGAAATCACCCGAATTGTCGGTGTTGAACTCACCGCCAAGAACGACCCCTACAAGCGGGCGCGTGGATGGTCGGCGTTGGCAGATCAAGTCGCGCCGGTGCTGGCGGCATATCCGGACGCAGTCGTCGTCGCCAAAGATCGCGAGTTGCTCGCTCAGGTCATCTACCGGCTCGAACCGCCACATTACGCCAGCTGGAACCCCGATGGCGGCGTGGCCGACCATTACCAACTCACCACCGATCTCAACCGCTACCGCGACCGTCCGGTGCTGTTTTTGTCGCGTACAGCGCAAATAGACGACGTGGCCGGCCGCTTCGATAGCGTTACTGCGCTTGGGGAGATCTCGGTGACGATCCATAAAAACTTCGAGCGTCGTCTCAGCATGTTTGTGCTGACCGGGTTCCGCGGCTATCCCTAAAAAACAAGGCGACCCACGGGCCGCCTTGTCGAGTCTGATCGCGCCGTGAAGCTGTCAGCGAACGACTTTTCCGAACAGGCCTTTGACGGCTTCCTGAATATCGGCCGGAAATATCACCGTCTTCGTGTTCTCGGACTGACTCAGGTCGCTCATGGCGGCAATGTACTTTTCGCCCAGCACAAACTGCAGGGGCACCGGATTGTCGCCTACCGCATTCGCCACACGGCGGATAGCCTCGGCCGAGGCTTCGGCCAGCATCACCTGTGCGCTGGCATCGCGTTTGGCGGCTTCAAGGCGTGCCTCGGCTTCGAGCACGGCTGACTGCTTGGCCCCTTCGGAGCGCGTCACCATGGCCTTGCGCTCACGTTCGGCGGCGGCTTGCATTTCCATGGCTTTTTGCATGGAGGCAGACGGATTGATGTCTTGAATCTCGACCGACTTGACGGTCAGACCCCAATCGACGGCTTCATCGGCGATGCTCTCACGCAGGCGCGCCTTGATCTTGTCACGCGACGACAGCGCCTCGTCCAGATCCATTTCGCCAAGGATCGAACGCAGCGTGGTCATGATCAGATTGCGGATGGCTTCACCAAAGTCGGTCACGCCGTATACGGCTTTCACCGGGTCGGTAACCTTCACGAAGGCCACCGCATTGGTAAGGATCACCGCGTTGTCGCGGGTGATGACTTCTTGTTCCTGAACATCAAGGATCAGATCTTTGGTCACCAGTTTGTAGGCGACGTTATCCAGATACGGAATGATGATGTTCAGGCCAGGAATGATGGTGCCGTGGTACTTGCCAAGGCGCTCGACGATCCACTCTTCGCCTTGCGGAACGATCCGCACCCCTTTGGCGATGGTGATGACCACGAAGATCAACACCGCGATCATGACGATCAAAACGTCTGGCATGCTATTCCTTTAGTGATGTTTGATGACATTGACGTAACTACCTTCGACTGACAAAACGCGTACGCGCTCGCCGGCGCCGATGGTCTCTTCGGCACGACATTCCCATTGTTCGGCGCCGAGCACCGGTTTCTGGAAACGCACCTGCCCAGGCTGAAACGGCGCAACCGCTGCGGTCAGCAGTCCCACCTCCCCAATCACGGTACCACCGGCCTGGCCGATCCGGGTTTTGTGCTGGTCGGTTCTAAAAACACGAAACCACAATAGGGTCAGCGCCATCGAGGCCACTGTCCAGAGCAACAACTGGAGCGTCAGCGACAACGCAGGTGCGACGAGCAGAAACAAGCCGACGAGCACCGCACCAAGACCAAACCAGATCACAAAAAAAGCGGGAATGGCTAGTTCGGCAAGCATCAATACGATGCCCACGACCAGCCAGTGCCACCAGGCAGGCACGAAATCCATGAAAATCCTTTAAGACAGGTCTGTTTAGTCTTTTTTTCCAGACGCCGCAGCAACAGGCGCAGCCGTCGGAGTGCTGCCGAGCTTGACGACTTTGGTGGCGGCATCCGGCGACTCGAGCTTTTCAAGCTTGCCATCCACCGAAGCGCCACAATCCATCTGCAACTGGCTATAGCTGATATTGCCGGTTACGCGCGCCTTGGGCTGCAGCTCCAGAAAGTGCGAGACCGTCACATCGCCGATGATTGTGCCATTAATGACCGCATCATGTGTCCGGACGCTGCCTTCGATGCAGCCGCGCTCGCTCAGCACCAACAGTCCGCGCTCCTCTCCCTTGTTAATGACGTTGCCTTCGACACGGCCATCAACACGCAAGCCTTCAGAGAAAATCACGTCGCCGACAATCTCGACGTTGTCTGCGATCAGGCTGGACAACTTGTTGATTTCAATCGACTTTGAATTGTCTGATTTCTTCTTGCCAAACATGGGCAATTCTCCTCGGATACGGGGGCGCGTTGATATCGGTGCGTGACAACGACGCACTCAAACCAGATGGAAAGCTTACGGCTTTTTTTGAGCGTTCTTGAAAAGTGCCAGCTCATCGCCCAAACGATTGAGCTCCGCAGAACGAGCGCTCAGTTCTTTTTCAAGTTCGGCTCGCGTGGCTTGTTCGACACTCAGGTTCATCCGCTGCAACTCCAGCGCATCGCGAAGCGCTGCGTTTTCACGCTCGAGTTCGGCGACGCGATCAGCAGCGGGAACGAGTTGGGCTTCGAAGTGTTGCAATCCGGCATAGGCGACGCTGCAGATCAGAATAATCAGCAACAAGGGCGTCCAGTTGCGTCGCTGCTGTTTCTCTGTCGCCAGGACAAAGGCGTCGTTCGACAGGTCGCGTGTTTCAGATTTCCGACGAAACAAGGTCACGGGGCGTCGGAGTCAAGAACCGGCAAGATAATGCACCGGGTTCACAAACTCACCATTTTCGAGGATTTCGAAATGCAGATGCGGTCCGGTCGAACGCCCTGTTGAACCGACCGCCGCAATTTTCTGGCCGGGGGTAACCACATCGCCTTCCTTGACGAAGAGCTTTGAGGCGTGCGCATAGCGCGTCACCAGACCGTTGCCGTGGTCGATTTCGACCTTGTTGCCGTATTCATGGTGATACCCGGCCACAATCACCGTTCCGCCCGCGCTGGCGCGAATCGGCGTCCCGCTCGGCGCGGCAAAATCCTGACCACTGTGGAAGGCTCGGCGCCCCGTAAATGGATCGTAACGGTTACCGAAAACCGAACTGCGACGACCTTCGCTAATCGGCGCGCGACTCGGAAAAATCATGTAGGACAACTTGCGTTTGGCGGCACGTTCGTCGATGGACGCCAACACCTGATCAAGTCGGGCAAGTTCGTCTTCGAGCTGATCGAGACCCGTCTGTGCGGAACTGAGATCGAAAGCCTGACTGCGCTGAATGGATTCACCGATCGGCGGAATCATGGGGCCACCGGCCGGGCCGGTTTTGGCCACGCCGGGCGGGGTGCCACCTTTGAGACGTCGCTCAAACGCATTGAGCACGCCCACACGATTGGCGAGTGTCTTGGCGTCGGATTCGAGGCGAAACAGGCGACCCGTAAGCTCGCCGAGGCGATCAATCACGAATTTGTCTTCGGGGGGCGCGTCAGCAGTGACCGCGGTTTCATCAACCGCTGCCACAACGATGGGGGTGGCCGGCTCGACAATCGTCATGCCGAGCCAGATCCCGCCCGTAAGCGTAAGCAATATAGCTGCCGAGACGCCCAGCAGGAAAGTCCGCCCTGTTACTGTGCGAACTTTGGACTGGGTCAGCGCCTTGGCGGAGAGAATGACGAAGGCCATTCGTTTCCACTCCGTCGAGTCTGTCGGATTCGCTACTGATGGAAAAACCCATCGAGCCGCGCGATCATCCCATACATCGGATCCGACAAAATTGCGCTAACGCAAATCCTGTCGGAGTCTTAGTCGCGGAAGTCTAGCACCGTAACGGCAAGAAGCAAGCCGACTTGAGGATGCTGTTCGGCATCCTCAAGTCGGTAAAGCCAGCAAACTGGCTCAGGCTTTGCGATGCGCCGCCAGTTTCAGCCAGGTGTCGACGACCGTATCCGGATTCAGTGAGATGGTCTGGATGCCTTCATCCATCAGCCACTCGGCAAAATCGGCATGATCCGACGGGCCCTGGCCGCAGATACCAACGTACTTGCCAAGCCGGTTCGCGGCCTGAATGGCCATCGACAGCAATTGCTTGACAGCCGGATCACGCTCGTCGAAGGCATGCGCCACCAGACCCGAGTCGCGGTCCAGACCGAGCGTGAGCTGGGTCAGGTCATTCGAGCCAATCGAGAAGCCGTCGAACACTTCGAGAAACTGTTCGGCGAGCAGCGCATTGGAGGGTATCTCGCACATCATGATCAGCTTGAGATCGTTCACGCCACGCTCGAGACCGTGTTCAGCCAACAGTTCGACGACTTCGCGCGCCTCTTCAACGTTGCGCACAAATGGCACCATGAGCTGGACGTTGGTCAGGCCCAGTACATCGCGCACACGCTTCATGGCGATGCATTCGAGTTCGAAGCAATCGCGGAAACTGTGGGAGATGTAACGCGAGGCGCCACGGAAACCGAGCATCGGGTTTTCTTCTTCCGGCTCGTAGATTTCGCCGCCGAGCAGCTTGCGGTATTCGTTGGACTTGAAGTCCGACAACCGCACGATGACTGGCTTCGGGTAAAAGGCCGCAGCAATCACCGCAACACCTTCGACCAGCTTCTCAACGAAGAACTCGCGCGGCGTTTCGTAACCACGCGAGCGGCGCAGGATCTCCTGACGCAGCCCGGCGGGCACCTGGTCGAGCTCCAGGATGGCCTTGGGGTGGATGCCGATCATGTTGTTGATGACGAACTCCAGACGGGCCAGGCCAACGCCTTCGTTCGGAATCTGGGCAAACTCGAACGCCAGTTCGGGATTGCCAACGTTCATCATGACCTTGACCGGAATCTCCGGCAGGTTGCCGGTATCGGTGGTGATGACTTCGAAGTCGAGCTTTCCGCGATACACATAGCCGGTGTCGCCTTCGGCGCAGGACGCGGTGACGGAATCGCCTTCGTGCAGCAGTTCGGTGGCGTTGCCGCAACCGACGATGGCCGGGATGCCCAGTTCGCGGGCAATGATGGCGGCGTGGCAGGTGCGACCGCCGCGGTTGGTAACGATGGCGCTGGCGCGCTTCATGACCGGCTCCCAGTTGGGATCGGTCATGTCGGTCACCAGCACGTCACCGGGCTGCACACGATTCATTTCGGCCGCATCACGGATCACCTTGACCGGGCCCACGCCAATGCGTTGACCAATCGCGCGGCCGTGCGTCAGCGCCTTGCCGTATTGCTTGAGGCGGTATTTTTCCAGTACGTGGCCCGACTGCTGGCTTTTCACCGTCTCGGGGCGTGCCTGGAGGATGTAAAGCTTGCCGTCCTCGCCGTCCTTGCCCCACTCGATATCCATCGGGCGACCGTAGTGCTCCTCAATGATAACGGCGTAGCGCGCCAGTTCGAGCACATCGGTGTCGCTCAATGAGAAGCGGTTGCGATCGGCCTCGGCGACATTCAGCGTCTGCACCGATTTACCGGCCACCGACTTGTCGGTGAACACCATCTTGATCAGCTTGGAGCCCAGGTTGCGACGCACGACAGCCGGGCGGCCCTGGGCCAGCGTGGGCTTGTGCACATAGAATTCATCCGGATTCACGGCGCCCTGCACCACCGTCTCGCCCAACCCGTAAGAGGCGGTGATGAACACCACCTCCTTGAAGCCGGATTCGGTATCCAGCGAGAACATCACACCCGAGGTTCCGGTATCGGAGCGCACCATGCGCTGCACACCTGCGGACAAGGCAACATCGGCGTGTGCGTAGCCCTTGTGAACGCGATAGGCGATGGCACGATCGTTGTACAGCGACGCGAAGACTTCCTTGATCGCGTGCAGAATATTGTCGTAGCCGTGGATGTTCAGGAAGGTTTCTTGCTGGCCGGCGAAGGACGCGTCAGGCATGTCTTCAGCCGTTGCGGAAGAGCGGACGGCAAAGCTGCCCTCGCCTTCGGCGGTAATCTTGGCGTAGGCCGTCTTGATTTCTTCTTCGAGCTTGGCCGGAAACGGCAGATCGACAATCCATTGGCGAATTTCGGTGCCGGTCTTTACCAGGGCATCGACATCGTCGACATCCAACGCATCGAGTGCCGCGTTGATCCGGTCGACAAGACCTTGATGGGCAAGGAATTCACGATAAGCATCTGCAGTCGTTGCGAAGCCGCCAGGAACACGTACACTGGCGGGCAGTTGGCTGATCATTTCTCCGAGTGAAGCGTTCTTGCCGCCGACCTGCTCGACGTCGGACATGCGTAGTTCTTCAAACGGGATAACGTAACGGCTCATGGGGCTCTTCCAGAAGGAGTCAGAAAAACTCAAAATCGGAGTTTACAAGGAATTGCTGCTTTGCGGCAAAGACGGGTATACCCGAAACGTTAACCATACCTTGACCCATGACAGAACTCTCTATTCGCACCGTATTTTTTATCTCCGACGGCACCGGCATCACGGCCGAAACGCTCGGACACAGTTTGCTCGCCCAATTTCCGGAGATGCGCTTCAAGCAGGTCCGCCTGCCCTTTGTCGATTCGATCGAAAAAGCGCGGGACTGCGCCACACGCATCCGCGAAGCCGGGCGCAGCGACGGCACCCGTCCGATTGTCTTCAATTCGCTGGTCGAGCCCGAGCTCGTGGCTGGGCTACGCAACGCCGATGCGCTCTTTCTTGATCTGTTCGAGCGCTTCATCGAACCGCTCGAACAAGAGCTTGGCCAGCGTTCAACGCATACAGTGGGCCGATTCCACGGCATTGCCGACAGTCTCGACTACAAGAACCGTATCGAGGCGATCAACTTCGCGCTGGCGCACGACGATGGCGTCTCGCATGCCGAGCTGGATGTCTCCGACGTGATCCTCGTTGGCGTTTCCCGTTCAGGCAAAACCCCCACCAGTCTGTATCTGGCCATGCAGTTTGGTGTCAAGGCCGCGAACTATCCGCTGATTCCCGAAGACTTCGAGCGCAGCAAGCTGCCGACCGAGCTTCACAAACATCGCCGAAAGCTCTTCGGCCTGACCATCAGCGCCGAGCGCCTGTCGCAAATCCGGCAGGAACGCCGGCCCGACAGCGTCTATGCCTCGCTCGACAACTGTCACTACGAGATCGACGCGGCCAAGCGCCTGATGGAGCGGGAGCGCATTCCCTGGCTGGACTCGACGGCACGCTCGATTGAAGAGATCGCCACCAAGATCATGCAGGACGTCCATCTGAACAAGCGAGGCTATTGATCCGGCCATGTAGAATGGCGCCCCGCTCTCTCGGGCCAGCCCGCCGCCGGGCCGGCCCCTCCAAACCCCAGGGCAAGATTTCATGAAACGTCCCCGTAGCAAACGCCGCAGCGGCCTCGGCCCCGACGCCGAGCGTCTCGTCTGGCTGGCCAATGGCCTGGCCGAATCCGGTAGCCGTGCCGAAGACCGGTTTTGGGAAAACCAGCTGACCGAGCTGATTGACCAGTTGCTCGACGAGGGCGACGAAGACACCATCAACAGTGCGCTCGATCAGCTCTATTCGAGCAGCCTGACGGCCTATGACGAGCTCGCCGATTTTGTCGAGTCCCGCGCCGAAAACGCCGGTCGCAAGCTCGCTGATGAAGACGTGCTACTCGTCGCCGCGCCGCTGTTGTCGTGGTCGCGCTACCGTATTCCGGCCATGGCCATTTCCGATGCCGTGCTGGCCAATTTGCGCGTGCATCTGCAGGCGCATGTGCTGGCCGACAATGTTCGACTCTCGGTCGCCAGCTATCTGTTCAGCCCGGACCAGCTACCGGTGGGGTATTGCAATACGGCACGTTTCGCCGAAGACATCGGCGCTGCGGCACAAGCGGATCAGGACTTGTCGATCGACGTGGCGTCACTGCCCGAAACCACGCAATTTCTGTCCGACACCCGCTATCTGCTGTTTGCCGTGGCCGTGCCGCGTGGCACGCCGATGTTCCGCTGGCAGGAAAACGCCGGCGATCGCGATCATGCGCTCACCCAGTGGCGCAGCCAGGGCGGCGCCTGCCTGGTTCCGCTACTGCCCGGCTGTGCCGTCGAAGTGGTCTTGCCGGACGCCTACTTTGCCGCCTCGCGTCGCGCCGACCGCGAAAGCCGCGCCTACGCAGTGCGCGCATCGGTCGCCTTCCTCGGCGCCACGCTTGAGGCACCGGCGTCGAACCTGCGCGCAATCATTGCCCCTTTCCACGACCTCGAACTGGAAGAGTTTCGCATCGGCCTGACCTTGAAGGATTCGGACCAGGTCGTGCACGGCATTGTCTGGCCATTGCTCGGTGCGGAAGACGACGGGCCCGACGTGCTCGCCCAGATCGAAGTCACGCTGCGCGAAAGCGGTGTGACCGAGATTCTGTCGCTGGATCACCATTTCCCGATGGAATAC
This sequence comes from Zoogloeaceae bacterium G21618-S1, assembly GCA_027214125.1. Lineage (GTDB taxonomy): Bacteria > Pseudomonadota > Gammaproteobacteria > Burkholderiales > Rhodocyclaceae > Nitrogeniibacter. Next base: position 62,362 of record JAPWHF010000016.1, on the reverse strand, counting down.
TGTGACGACTGCGGCGCGCCACTTTACCCCTCACCCGAGGGCGAAGCGGTTCATGCCGAGCTTCCCGAAACCCCTGACGAACAAATGCCGCGCCACCTGCACTGACGAGCTCACCGACTGGCGAGAAATGCGCAAGACCTTTCTCGCGCTCAAGTGCGCGCCGGCACGGTCGATAAGACTATGCACGTGCATACGCTTATCAGAAGGAACGGCAAACATCATGACTGGAACACCCCGCACGCTTCGCGCCCTCATGTTTGGTCTTGCCGTTTCGGCAATTTCGCTCCCTGCCCTGGCCGCCGACATCGTCATCGGCCAGGTCGCGCCTTTCACCGGTACGCTGGCGCCCACCGGTAAGGGCGTCAACCTCGGCATTCAAGCCTACTTCGGGCGTATCAATGCGGCCGGCGGCATTCGCGGCAGCAAGCTCAAGCTGGTCACCCGCGATGACGGCTACAAGGTTAAGGAAACACTCGCGCAAACGAGCGACCTTATCGACAAGGAAGCCCCCGTCGCGCTCGTGGGACTGGTCGGCACCGGCAACGTAGCGGCTGTGCTCAAAGAGGGTTTGCTCGAGAAAGCGGGCATTGCACTGGTCGGTGTGCGCTCAGGCGCCATGGTGCTGCGCGATCCGGTGCCAAGCCATATTTTCCACACCCGCGCCAGCTATGCCGCTGAAGTCCACACTATTGTTCGACAGATGCAGAGCATGGGTCTGAAACGCATCGCAGTGCTCCATCAGGATGACCCCTTCGGTGAGGACGGCCTCGTTGCCGCCAAGAAGGCACTCGCCGCATCGGGCATGGATCTCGTCGCCGTGGGCACCTACAAAAAAGGCACCACCGAGGTTACCGAAGCGGTTGCAGCCATCCATGCGACTGACCCCAACGGCGTCATTCTGGTCTCCAATACGGCCGCCAGCAGCGCCTTCGTCAAGGGCATGCGCGACGCCGGCAGCTTTGCCATGATGATCGCAGTCTCGGTAACGGCCGGACCGCAAGTAGCCGAAAAGATCAGTAGCAAGACGGCGCACGGACTTGGCATTGTGCAGGTGGTGCCCAAGCCGGAATCTCAGGCCATTGCCATTAGCCGAGACCTGAGCGAAGACCTTCAGCGAATCGGCGCGAAAGAAGCGCCGGACCACACCATTCTGGAGGGCTACTTGATGGCCAAGGTGCTGGTCGAAGGCATTCGCCGCGCCGGAGAACCGACGCGGCCGCGTATTTTGGCGGCGCTGAACGAACTCGGCACCTTTGATGCTGGCGGCGTCACCATTCGCTACTCCGGCGCCAGTCACGACGGCTCGAACTACACCGACATCTCGATTCTCGACCGCAGCGGTCGTCTGTTGCGCTGATCGCGTCGGACGCTTGGCGAGGCATGTACGCCTCGCCGGCGTTCAACTGCCCGAATCGGCCAAAAGAAATTGGCTGACGGCCTCGATCTGTCGTCCATCGAGCAACATCGGGGCGTGGCCGATCCCTTCAAACTCGACGAGCGAGGCCTTTGGTCCCCGACGGCTCATTTCCTGCGCCGTTTCGTGCAGCAGCAAGTCGGACTCCGCGCCTCGAATAACCAGGGTCGGGCACGAAATGGCGTCGTACATTCCCCACAAATCGACATCGGCCGCCAGGGGCGTCTTGCGAAACGCTTCAGCAATACCCGGGTCGTACACCATCGCCACGCCGCCATCGACAGCGCTTACCGCGTGCTCGGTGAGGTGACGCCATTGCGCATCGGTCAAGGGACCGAAAGGCGCGCTCACGTCACGGATATAGCGCTCCGCCGACTCGAGATCGGCAAACACCGGCGCGGCGCCGACATACTCCGCAATGCGCTCGATGGACTCGACGGTAATCATCGGCCCCACGTCATTGAGTACCAGACGTTTGATGGGCGTACCCGGCAGCGAAGCCAGGCACATGCCGATCAAGCCGCCCATTGACGTGCCGACCCAATGCACCTCGGGCACATCCAGCCGCGCAATCAGCGTCACCATGTCTGCGACGTATTGCGGAAAACCATACTCGGTCTTGACGGTCAGCCACTCACTGCGCCCACGGCCGACCACGTCGGGACACACCACGCGGTAGTGCTGCGACAGCGCCGCGGCAAGAAAATCGAAGTCCCGGCCATTGCGCGTCAAGCCATGTACGCATACCAACACCCGCGGGTTCCTCGGGTCACCCCACTCGGTATAGGCCATACGATGCAGCCCATGTGTGCCGGCACACTGCACCGTGCGATGACGCATCTCTGACGGAGGCGAGCCCATCCAGCCGCTCAGGGATTTCAGAAGATCCATGTTCAAACACTCATTTGACCGAGGCAGAAGATGTCAGTCTAGCATCGGCGGTCGCCATATCTGCACGCGCGCGATGCCAATAGCGGGGCCGCTTTGCGCCTTCACTCCCCAGCTGTACACCTGTCGCGTCCGCCCGCATAGACACCGCCCCCTGCAAATCGGTGCGCCATATCTGCGCGCCGGCATCGTGCCATCGGTCGATCACCGTCGCCACCGGGTGGCCAAAGGCGTTTCCATAGCCGCTGGAAAACACCACATGGTGCGCTGCTACCGCCGCCACCAACGCTTCGCTGGATGAGCTGCCACTGCCGTGATGAGGCGCGACCACCACGGTGCTCACCGGCCATCCGCCCGACGCTGCCACCGAACGCTCTGCGCGCGACGACACATCGCCGGTGAGCAGCAATGACGCAGCCGGTGTGGAGACATACAGTACGCATGAGCGGTCGTTATCATTTCGAAACTGTGCATCCGCAGGGGGATGCAGCCAACGAAACACCACACCATCCCAAGTCCAGCCTTCATCCGCGTGACACGGCAGCGGCACAGACCCCGCCGGCAAATCCACCCCCTGCCCAGTCACCACATGGCTGACGCGTAGACCTTGCAACACGCTGGACGCCCCGCCGGCGTGATCCTTGTCGTTGTGCGACACCACAAGCACGTCCAACCTGTCGACGCCAAGGCTTTGCAGATACGGCACCACATGGCGTTCGCCCGCGTCACCACCTCGGTAGTAGGCAGGACCGGTGTCGTACAGCAGCTCATGCGATGCGGTACGCACATGCACGGCGAGCCCCTGACCGACATCCAGCACCTGAGCCTCGAATGTCCCCAATACCGGGCGCGGCGGCGACCACAGAAATGCCGGCGCCCAGGCCATCCAGCCCAAAACGCGCCACGGCGTGCCACGCGGCATGACACCCCACGTCGTGCCAAACAAGGCAAGCACCATCAAGGGCAGCGGCGGCGTCGCCAATGACCAGATCGAGAACGGCAGCGCAGCGGCCCACGCCAACGCGTCCATCAAATGCCCCATCACAAAAGCCGCAATCACCAGAAAGAAATCGCCCGGCAAGAGCGCACCCAGCAGTACCAGCGGCACCACCACAATGCTCACGAGCGGAATCGCCACCGCGTTGGCCAGAGGCGAGATGAGTGACAACTGACCGAACAGCACCAGCAACAGCGGCGCCGTCAACACCGTGACCGCCAACTGGGCCGACGCAAAACCGGCCCATCGACCCGTCGCACCATGGCGCCCGGACAGCATCAGAACCAGCGCGCCGACCGCGCCGAAAGACAACCAGAAGCCCGCCGAGATCACACACCATGGGTCGAACACCATCACCCCCAATAGTGCCAGCAACCAGATGCGGCTCGCGGGCGGGCGGCGCGACGACAGCAAGGCCGCGCAGGCAATGAGCAGCATCAACACGCTTCGCGTAACCGGCACGCCGAATCCGGCCAGTGCGCCATACGCCAGTGCCGCCACCGCTGCCGCGACCACACTGGCCCGCTGGGCGGGCTGCCACAGCACGACGGATGGAACACGCCGCCAGAGCCAGCCCACCAGCCCCCCGAACAGCATCGCGACAATCGATACATGCAGCCCCGAGATCGCGACCAGATGCGCGGTACCGGTGCGACGCAGAACCGTCCAGCTCGCGTCCGAAATGCCGCGCTGCTCGCCCACGGCCATCGCCGTCAGGACGCCCGCGATCTCGGGCGCCACGCTCGTGTGAATGTGCGCGCGAATGGCGGCACGCCAGCGATCGATTCTCGCGCCGATATCCCCGGCGAGGGGTGCATCTACAACCGCCAGCGTTCGGACATACCCAAGCCCGCCCACGCCGCGCGCAAACTGCCAGCCCGCGTAGTCGAATCCATTGGGGTTTTGCTGAGCGCGGATGACTTTCAAGCGCGCCTCGATCTTCAGTCGCTGACCGGGCACGATCTGCGGCATCACCGCATCCGGTTTGGGGTACCAACTCAGAGAGATACGCGTCGGCAGCCCGCCCAGCGTCGTGTCGGGGGCGAACTCAAACCGCAGGCCCGCGTCGGTTTGATCCGGCAGACCGACGACCGAACCGGTCAGCGAACCTGTCTCGCCATCGAGCGCATCAGCGAGTTGATCGGCAAGACGAAACTGAGCGCGCATACTCCCGTAAGCCACACCCAGCGACAGGCCCAGCATCAGGCACAATGCCAGCCGTTGCCATCTGCCGCGTGTGCGCCAAAGCGCCAGGGCACTGCAGACACCCACAAGCAATAGCCCGACGCTGCCCGACAGGGGCAGGACGCTGGCCCCCTGCTGAACGATCAGCAATGCCACGAGCACACCAAAAATTGCCATTTGCATACACTGGCACTTTAGCGCGATCCGGCGTGTCAGATGCAGTCTGTGCGCTCGCCACGCTAGAATCCACGCCAACCACTATGCGAAAACTTCTCAAACGCGTTCTCCCCGATCACGCCAGTGTGCGCAACAACCGCTGGCTGCGCCCGCTGGGAAGCACACTCCTGCATCCCAGCCTGTGGCACCTCAACCGCCACTCCGCGGCTGGCGCCGTGGCGGTGGGCCTTTTTTGCGGGCTGATTCCCGGCCCCTTTCAAATGATGGGCGCCGCGCTCGGCTGCGTGGTCTTTCGGGTCAATCTGCCGCTGGCACTGGTCACCACGCTCTACACCAACCCCTTCACCATCGTGCCGCTCTACCTGCTGGCCTTTACGCTGGGTGACTGGCTGATCGGTGGTGGCAGTCATTTTGTGCCCCCGCCCGAAATCACCGGCATGGCCATCACACAGTGGATGTCGGCAATGTCGGCCTGGGTCGTGGGGCTTGGCCGCCCCCTCCTGCTCGGGCTGTTGGTGCTCGCCAACAGCCTGGCAGTCATCGGCTATTTCCTGGTGCGTGGCGCATGGCGAGTGCACTTGATGCACGCCTGGCACGCCCGGCAGAAAAAACGTCGCGCAAAAAGCAGCAAAGGCGCGACCGGCTCCTGACCGGTCACGCCCTGTTTGGCAGTCGCTACGCTTACACTTTGAAGCGCGCCACCTCGTCGCTCAAGGAGCGCGCCAGGCTCTCCAGCCGCTCAGCCGTGCGGGCGGTATCGCGCACCGCAGTGCTGTTCTGCTCGCTCATCTGAGCAATCGCCTCGACATTGCGCGCGATGTCAGTGCTCGCCGCACTCTGTTCGCGCAGCGCCGCCGAGATATCCTCGACCGACACCACCACATTGGCCGCGCCTGCGTTGATCTGCTCCATCGACTCACCCGCGCGCTTGGTCAGAACCACGCCTTCTTGCACCCGCTCGACACCACTTTCCATGGTGCCGACGGCCTTTTGGGTGCCGGTCTGAATGGCCTCCACCATGCCGGTAATTTCGCCGGTGGCCTTGGCAGTGCGTTCAGCCAGCTTGCGCACCTCGTCGGCCACCACCGCAAAACCACGGCCGGTTTCGCCAGCCCGCGCCGCCTCGATGGCCGCGTTGAGGGCCAGCAGATTGGTTTGCTCTGCAATTTCCCGAATGACATTGACGATGGTCGAGATCTTGCCGGACTGGTCGCCCAGATCACGAATGACACGGGCCACCTCGTGCACCGATTCGGCAATACGCTCCATTTCCGCCACCGACTGACGCACCACGTCACCGCCTTCTTTCGAGAGCCGACCCGAGTCGGCACTCTGGGTTGATGCCGCCTGCGCATGGCGGTTGATCTCGTCGATACTGACCGTCATCTGTTCAACGGCAGCTGCCATGCTTGCCGCGGCCTCGCTTTGCCGCTCGGAGCCCTCTGCAACCTGTCCCGACCCGATGGCCATTTCGCCCGCCGCAGCCCGGAGGTCTTCGGCACTGCGTTTGACCTGGGCAATGATTGCCGCCAGCCGCTCCGCCATACCATTGAATTGATGGGCCACATCAGACAGCTCGTCACGCGCCGAAAACGCGACGCGTGTGGTGTAGTCGCCCTGCGCCATCTGCGTTGTGCCCGCGGTCAGTTCCCGCACCGAGCCAACGATGGACAGATACATCCCAACCAGCAAGTAGCCGGCGATGAGGATCGCTCCCACACATACTAACAACTCAATTATCAGAGACCGGGTCAGGCGATCCGCTCGCACCTTGAGCAATGCGTTTGCATTCGGGAACAATGTGCTGTTGCTATGGCCGATGAGACTCGAAATGGCCTTGGTGCCCACCGCAAAGAAGGCCTCGGGCTTGATGTCGAATTTCTGATCAACGATCTGCGCCTGAGTCACGTCGCGCAAGGCCTTGTGCGCCGCGGCGATATCCTCACCAGCCTGCTTCAAGGCGGCTTCGAGCGATGGGTTGTGACGCGCAGCGCGACGGAAACGGTCCATCAACGCGTCTTTCGTCACCTCCAGCTGACCGAGCTGACGAACGATGGATTTTTCGTCATCCAGCGTCAGTACGCCACGGGCGATGATGCCCGTGCCCATGCCGCGCAAGCGGCCGAGTCGCTCGGACATTTCTGGCACCGATGTCAGCAGTGCGCCAATCAGGTTGGCGGCATCAGCATCCGGGTCAAAAGACAGACGCGACTGCGATCCGATGTCGCCAATCAGATCGAGCACATCTTCGATCATCTGCGTGTGCGCCTTGAAGTTGCCGCCGCGCTCGTTCGGCGTACCGCCCTTGAGCGGTGCCCAGCGATTCTTGATCTCGCCCCACGGGCCGGCCAGACCGAAGTCTGCCCCTGGGCCGCTCAGCGCAGCATCCACCCCGGCCACCGCCAGCTCGACCTCTTCCGCCAGCGCGGCTACCTTTGGCGCGAGCGAGGTGTCACCGCCGAGCAAGCCCGAGGTTGTGCCACGGTGCTGCTGCATTTTGGTCAAGGTCTTGATGGTCGCATCGAGCACCACCAGGCCGGACTGCTCCTGCGATGTCATGTCCCGCGACACCTGGATCTGCGTGTACAGCTGGAACAGCAGGAACATTGATGCCAGCGCCGCCGTGCCACCAATGAGCAGAAATTTGGTGGTGTAGCGCAACTGGTTGAGCAAACGCACCGCGGGGGTAAATAAGACTCGCATGACTGTCTCCGGACAGTGGTCGTATACGAGGGCTATTCACGTCACCGTTCTTTACAACTTGAATAAGCGTTTCTACGTAGATGCAAGAAGCTGTATTGCCGCCAACACCAAGGACATATCCGCCCGCGTGGCATCAATCGTTCTCAGCGCCGCATCCAACGGCGGTTTCAGCCAATACCGATGCGCTTTTGCAGACTCACCAATTGTTAGTTCAACCGTCCGTCGGTCAATGTCAGAACCCGTTCGGCGCGCGCCGCGAGCTGCACATCGTGGGTCACGATCACGAAGCTCGTGCCTTCGGCGGCATTGAGTTCGAGCATCAGATCGAACACCGCCCCGGCCGTTTTGCTATCGAGGTTGCCGGTCGGCTCGTCCGCCAGCACACAGGCCGGGCGAGTCACCAGCGCCCGGGCAATGGCGGCACGCTGGCGTTCGCCCCCCGAGAGCTCCCCCGGGGTGTGACTGGCCCGGTGCCCCAGGCCCACCCGCTCAAGCATCTGCGCCGCCTCCGCGTCGGCCTCGGCGCGAGGCATACGGCGGATATACAGGGGCATGGCCACGTTCTCCAGCGCGGAGAACTCGGGCAGCAGGTGGTGAAACTGATACACGAAGCCGAGTGCGCGGTTGCGCAGTCGCCCGCGGGCCGCATCAGACAGCCGCGACACATCTTCGCCGTTCACGCTCACCCGCCCGGCCGTAGGCGCATCCAGGCCGCCGAGCAGATGCAGCAGCGTACTCTTGCCAGAACCGGAGGCGCCCACAATCGCAATCCGCTCGCCGCGGGCCACGGAAAGCGACACGCTGTTGAGCACCTCGACCGCATCACTGCCTTCGCGGAAACGCTTCGACAAGCCTTCGCAGGCGAGCACCGGTGGGGTCGAATCATTCATAGCGCAGCGCCTCCGCCGGGTTCACGCGCGAACCGCGCCAGCTTGGGTACAAGGTTGCAATTAACGTCAGCACGAAAGACACCGAGGTAATGGTGATCACGTCGGAGGGCAGCACCTTGGATGGCATTTCAGTCACGTAGTAAATCTCTTTGTTCCATAACGTGGTGCCGAGCGCACGTTCGAGCGCCGGAATCACCACATCCAGATTCGTCGCCAGCGCCATGCCGCCGACAACGCCGGCGATCAGGCCAACGACACCGATGATCGCGCCTTGCAGGATGAAGATGCTCATGATTGACCCCGGGCTAGCACCCAGCGTGCGCAAAATGGCGATGTCGGCCGTTTTCTCCTGCACTGCCATCACCAGGGTCGACACAATATTGAACGCCGCCACGGCAACGATCAGAAACAGGATGATGGACATCATCTTCTTCTCCAGCGCCACTGCACGGAAGAAATTGGCATGGCTGCTGGTCCAGTCGGACAGCACCAGCGTAGTGTCGTAGCGATTGGCCAGCTCACGGATCACGCGCGGCGCGGCAAACAAATCGTCGAGCTTCAGGCGCACGCCACTGACCCGGTCGCCCATGCGATACAGCACCTGCGCGTCGTTCAGATGAATCAGCGCCAGCCCGGCATCGAACTCATACATGCCCGCTTCAAAGATGCCTACCACGGTGAATTGCTTGAGTCGCGGCAAGACCGCCGCCGGCGTCACCAGGCCTTGCGGCGCGATCAGCGTGACCTTGTCGCCAGTGCGCGCGCCGAGTGCCCGCGCCAGATCCACACCGAGCACGATGCCGAACCCGCCCGCCTGCAAACCATCGAGCGACCCCACCCGCATGGTCTTGCTGAAATCCGCGACGCGGTCTTCTTCGCTTGGCAAAATGCCACGAACCATCACGCCGCGCACATTCTGGTCAAAAGACAGCATGCCCTGCGCCTGCACAAACGGCGCCGTCCCTTGAACATCCGGGTGTTCGGCCGCGATCTGCGCCGCCTGTTGCCAGCCGTCCATGTCACCCGCCGCGCCGGTGACCTGCGCATGTGAGGCGACCCCGAGGATCCGGGTACGCAACTCTTCCTGGAAGCCGTTCATCACCGATAGCACCACGATCAGCGCCGCAACACCCAGCGCAATGCCAAACATGGACACCAGGGAAATGAAGGAAATGAATCGGTTGCGTCCCTGCGCCCGCTTACGCGAACGGGTGTAGCGCAAACCGATGAGTGTTTCATATCGCATCGGGCAATCGGCCTCGAATCAGCAAGGTCGCCATTGTGCCCAATGTCGGCCAACGATGCGATGCAGCGTGCTCACAGCAGCGCGGCCCGCCAAGGCGAAGTGCGCCCGCATGCTAGAATCGGCGCCTGCTTTCGGGTCACAAACATGCATCTTCATCTGCTCGTTCCCGGCCTGATCTGGCCCAGTATTCACGCCCGCGGTTTTGCCAACACGCTCACGCTGCCGGCCTTGTCACGTCTGCTTGGCGCCGGCCGCCACCGCACGGAACCCGCCGAAACGCCCGAGCAAACCTGGGCCCGCCTGTTCAAGGCCAACACCGCCACGCTTGCCGACGCCCCCCTGCGCCGCTGGGGCGAAGCCGACGCCCTGCGCGTCGACACGCCACTGCTGTGCGCCGACCCGAGCCACCTGCATTTCGCCGGCAACTATCTGCTGCTCACCGACGCCGGCGAACTGGCCATCACGCGCGAAGAGGCCGACGCGCTGATCGCGGCGATCAACGCCGAGTTTTCCGACATTGGCCGCTTTGAAGCGCCCACGCCCGATCGCTGGTATCTGCATCCGACCAAGGCGCCGACCGCACAGCTGTCGCGCCTGTCCGCCGCCACCGGCCGGCCAGTGGTGCACTACCTGCCAAGCAACGGCGACGCGCTCGTCTGGCAACGGACGATGAACGAGATTCAGGTGGTATTGCACAATCACCCGATCAATCGCGCCCGCGAAGCGGCCGGCCAGCGCACCATCAACAGTGTCTGGTTCTGGGGCCCGGGCGAGCTGCCGCCGTCGCTGAGCGCGCCCGCCACGCATCTTGCGGCGAGTTCGCCACTGGTGCGCGGCATGGCCCGCGCCGCCGGCCTTGAGCCCTCGATACCACAGACCTTTGCCGACTTACCCGCCGGCGACGCCCTGGTGGAGTTGTCTGCGGTCTACCACCCGAGCCTCTACCTCGACCTCGAGCCTTGGCAAGCCGCCTTGCTCGATCTCGAACGTGACTGGTTTGCCGCCGCGCTCGCCGCACTGAAAGCCGGCACGCTGAGCACGCTCACACTGACCATGCCGGACGAGCGCGGCGGCCGCCAGATCACGCTGAAGCGGCGGCACCTGTGGTGCTTCTGGCGCAAGCCACAATCCCTCGAAACCCTCACCCTGGCCAGCTACTCATGACGCGCATCGTGCCCCGCAAGGCAAACCCCGCCACCGTCCGTCGACTGGCCGAGGATGGCCTTCATCCGACGCTGGCGAGGCTGTACGCGTCGCGCGGCATTACCGCCGCCAGCGAGTTGGACGACGCGCTCGCCAAACTCATCCCGCCCACGCAATTGCAGGGTGTCACCGACGCCGCCATTTTGCTCGCCGACGCTATCGAAGCCGGCGCGCGCATGCTGGTCGTGGCGGACTACGACTGCGACGGTGCCACCGCCTGTGCGGTCGCCGTGCGCGGACTGCGCGCCATGGGCGCCGACGTGGCGTATCTGGTGCCCAATCGCTTCGAATACGGCTATGGCCTCACCCCGGCCATCGTTCAGCTCGCCGCGCAAAGCGAGCCGGACCTGATCATTACCGTCGACAACGGCATCGCCAGCATCGACGGCGTTGAAGAGGCCCGCTCGCTCGGTATTGCCACACTGATCACCGACCACCATCTGCCGGGCGACGCCTTGCCGCAGGCCGACGTCATCGTCAATCCCAACCAGCCCGGCTGCAGCTTTCCGAGCAAGGCACTGGCTGGCGTGGGCGTCATGTTCTACACCTTGCTGGCGCTGCGCGCCGAGCTGCGCACCCGCGGGGCCTTTGAAGACGGCAAGGGGCCGAATCTGGCCACGGTGCTCGATCTGGTGGCGCTCGGCACCGTCGCCGACGTGGTGCCGCTCGATCGCAACAACCGCATTCTGGTGTCGCAAGGGCTGGCCCGCATGCGCGCCGGCCAGATGTGCGCCGGTGTGCGCGCCCTGTTCAGCGCCGCCGGCCGCGAGCCCTCACGCGCCAGCACCTTCGACATAGGCTTCGGCCTCGGCCCACGCCTGAATGCGGCGGGCCGTCTGGCCGACATGTCGCTGGGCATCGAATGCCTCATCACTGACGACATTGCCCGCGCCATGAACATCGCGCAGGAACTCGACCGCCTCAACCGCGAGCGCCGCAGCATCGAGGCCGACATGCAATCCGACGCCATACTCACGCTGGACGGCTTCGATCCGGGCGAGCGCGCCAGCATTGCCTTGTTCGAGCCGAGCTGGCATCAAGGCGTGATCGGCATCGTCGCCGGTCGCATCAAAGAGAAATTTCACCGCCCGGTGGTGGCTTTTGCGCCGGGTGACGACGGCCAGATCAAAGGCTCCGGCCGATCGATTGCTGGCCTGCACCTGCGTGACGCGCTCGATCTGGTCAGCAAGCAGATGCCCGAGCTGATCCTCAAATTCGGCGGCCACGCCATGGCCGCCGGCCTGACGATTCGCGCCAATGATTTCGACCGCTTCGCGGCGGCCTTTGAGGCGGTGGTCAAAGCGATGATCGACCCGGCCGACCTGACCCGTCGCATCGAAACCGATGGCCCACTCGAAACCGGCTACATGACGCTCGAGACCGCCCGCCACATCGAGAACGCCATCTGGGGGCAGAGTTTTCCGGCGCCGGTGTTTGACGATGTGTTCGAGGTCGACAACCAGCGTCTGCTCAAGGATCGCCACCTCAAACTGGCGCTGCGCAAGAACAACACCCGCTTCGAAGCCATCTTCTTCAACTATGCCGAGCCGGTGCCGGCCTCGATTCACGCGGCTTACCGGTTGTCAGTGAATGAATACAATGGTGTCAGCTCGGTACAACTGATGATCGAGCACATCGAACCCGCCTGAGGACCGCCGCCATGACCGCCCGCCTCCGTCACCAAGTCCGCATCCTGCTCGACGACAAGATCGCGCTCGGTCCGGGCAAAGCCACCTTGCTCGAAGCCATCGGCCGGCATGGGTCGATCTCGGCCGCGGCACGCGAAATGGGCATGTCTTACACGCGCGCCTGGGCCTTGGTGGACGCGATGAATCGCTGCTTTCAGCAGCCAGTGGTGCACACGGTGACGGGAGGCAAGCGCGGTGGCGGCGCAGAAGTATCGGCCACCGGTTATGAAGTGCTGCGCCAATATCGCGCCATGGAAAAGGCCGCCAACGCAGCGCTGGATGGCCCGTTTGATGAACTGCGCCCGCTACTGCGCGATCAGCCAGACCACCCCGACGACAGCGCCTGAAGTCATTCGTCGTCGCCGCACAGGCAACGCGACTTACTTACTCGATCAACACCCGCAAGGTGCCGCCCGATTTTTGCGGCGCCGCGGCGGCGGGGGCGACTTTCAAAACGGACGGCACGCGACGCTCAAGCAACTCGGCGATATCGGTATTGCCGTTCTCCAGCGCCCAGCTATACGCGGTGCGATTCTGATCGTTGACCACGTTGGTGTCTGCACCGCGATCGAGCAGCAACTTGACGATATCGATATGGCCGTTGCGCGCGGCAAACATCAGCGGCGTCGCCAGGTTGGGCGCGCGCTGGTTGATGTCGGCGCCGCGCTCGATCAGCAAACGCGCAATATCGGTCTGCCCCTGAAAAGCCGCGTAAATCAGCGGCGTCCAGCCGTCGTGATTGAGCGGCGCGCCGGCCGCGAGGAGTCGCTCGACAATCGGCTGATACCCCTTGAGCACCGCCATCATCAATGCGCTATCGCCGGCCGGATTGCGCTTGCCGGCCTGGGCTCCGCGTTTCAAGAGCAGATCGACCGCCTCCAACTGGCCTTCGCGGGCCGCGAGCATCAGCAAGGTGTTGCCGCCCGCGTCCACCGTGTCGGCCTCTAGCCCGCGACGCAGCAACTCGGTCAGCTCGCCGGTATTCCCCATGCGCGCCGCGTTGATGGAATCGTCGTAGGCACCGGCCAGCGCCGGCTGAGCGGCTATCGAGAAAAGCAGCGTCAGGCCCAGGGCCGCGCGTTTAAAAAGGAGCATGTCGCCTCACACAATCTTGAACAGTGTTTTGAAATTGTCGGTCGTCTGGCGTGCAATGGTTTCGACCGGCACATCGCGCAATTCGGCGATGTGTTCTGCGACATGTTTGACGAAGCCGGGTTCATTCTGCTTTCCGCGATGTGGCACCGGCGCAAGGTAGGGCGCGTCGGTTTCGATCAGCATCCGGTCCAGCGGCACATAGCGCGCGACTTCCTTCAAAGCCTTGGCGTTCTTGAAGGTGACGATACCGGAGAAGGAGATGTAAAAGCCCAGATCGAGGGCGGCTTCGGCCACTTCCTGGGTTTCTGTAAAACAATGCATCACGCCGCCCGGCGCCGACGCGTTCTCCTCGCGCATCAGGCGCAAGGTGTCCTCGGCAGAGTCGCGGGTGTGAATGATCAGCGGCTTGTTGCAGGCATTGGCCGCCCGGATATGCGTCCGGAAGCGCTCGCGCTGCCACTCGGGTTTGTCTTTGTGCCAGTAGTAGTCCAGCCCGGTTTCGCCAATGGCCACCACGCGCGGATGCGCCGCGAGCGCCAACAAACGGGCGACATCGGGCTCTTCGCAGTCATTGTTGTCTGGGTGCACACCCACCGACGCCCACAAGTGCGGGTAGGCCTCGGCCAGCGCCAGCACGCGCGGAAAGGTTTCGAGTTTGACGCTGACACACAAGGCCTGATCGACCGTGTTCTGCGCCATCAGGGCGAGGATCTCGTCCTTGCGCTCGATGAGTTCGGGGAAATCCAGGTGGCAGTGAGAATCAACAAACATCTGTCAGAGCGTATGCGTGGGGCGATTGGAGCCGAGGTGACCGGCCAGAATGGTTTCGATGCGACCGCGCAGCAACTTGCTGGCGTCATCGTCCGAAAAATGCACACCCGCGCCCTGCGTCTTGCCGCCCTGCACGCCATGGGGTGTGATCCACACCACCTTGCCGGCGACGGCATGCTTGGCCGAGTCTTCCATCAACTGCAGCAGCATGAACACCTCGTCACCGAGTTTGTAGTCACGCGTGGTCGGGATGAAAATGCCGCCGTTTTTCAGGAACGGCATATACGCGGCATACAGCGCCGATTTGGAATTGATGTTCAGTGACAGGACGCCGGGGCGGGCGCCAGCAGCGGGTTTGTTCATGAACGGCCTCCGGGCCTGCTGACGGCACGGGCGTACCGCAGCAACATGTCTTCAAGCAAAAGCCTGGGGTTCAGCGGATGCTTGATGACCCGCCGAATCTGCACCATGGCATTGTAACAGTCGAGCATAACGGCACGATCGGCGCCGGCTGAACAGCGATCGAACTGCGCCTGGCAATCGGGAAAGTAGCGTGCCTGAGCGCCGAGCGCCGTCGAGCTCAGATCCCACACCCAGCGCAGCATCCAATCGGCCAGCCGCGGCAGGTCAAAATCGGCGGCCACGGCTTCTTTGCTGCGCAGCCAGGCCTCCCAGTCACCGGCCAGCATGATCGGGTCTTTGCGCCCGATCCGGCTCACGTCATCAACGAAGCGCTGGCGCATGGCCGCGCCGTCACTCCCCGCCAGTTGTGCGGCCGCCAGGGGCATGCCACCCGTCAAGGCGAGCAGTTGGGTATCGGCACTGCCCATTGTCTCCTTCAGCCAATCCAGTGCTGCGGCCGAGTCAGGACGGCCGAAATCCCATTGCTGGCAACGACTGCGGATGGTGGGCAACAGACGGCGCGGCGCCGATGACACGAGCACAAAGACGGTGTGTTCAGGCGGCTCTTCGAGCAATTTGAGCAGCGCGTTGGCAGTGTTGCCGTTCATGGCCTCCGGCGGGTCGATGATCACCACGCGCTCGCCAGACTGATGCCCGGTGACGGTGAGTTGTTCGCGCAATTGCCGAACCTGATCGATCACGATCTGGGTCGAGGGTTTGGTCTTGCTGGACGACGTTGTCTCGACTGGCTCCGTCTGGTCGGCCTCGGGAATCAAGCGTCGCAGGTCGGGGTGGTTGCCCGACAGACGCAGCCGACAGCCGGTACACACACCGCAGGCGAAGCCATCGGTGCCGGGCGCGGAACACAGCACATGCGCTGCATAAGCCTCGGCAAACACGCGTTTGCCCTGCCCTGGCAAGCCTGCCAGCAAAATGGCATGCGCCCGGCGCGCATCGGTAGCGACAAGGCGCGTCCACAGTTGCCGATGCCAGGTATGGATCATGCGAAAAAGCGCTCGGCCAGCGTTGCGCCGATGTCAGCGGCAATGTCGGTCGGCGGTCGGCTGGCATCGATGACGCAGAAGCGTTCGGGTGCCGCCGCGGCGCGTGCCAGATACGCGGCACGTACGCGTTCGAAGAAGTCATGCTGCTCGCGTTCGAAGCGGTCTGGCGCGTCGCCGGCACCGGCCACTCGGGCGGCCGCAATGGCCGGATCGAGGTCGAACAGGAAGGTCAGGTCGGGTTGAAAACCGGGATGCACCCAGGCTTCGAGGCGCGTAAATTTGTCGGCATCCAGCCCCCGGCCACCGACCTGATACGCATAAGTGGCATCGCTGAAGCGATCCGACACCACCCAGCGCCCGGCAGCCAGCGCCGGCGCGATTCGCTGCGCGAGGTGCTCGCGACGCGCAGCGAACATCAACATGGCTTCTGTCTCGATATGCATGGCCTCGTGCAGCAGCAGGCCCCGCAATTGCTCGCCGAGCGGTGTGCCGCCGGGCTCGCGGGTCTGCTCCAGCGAGACGCCTCGCGCCTCCAGCCAGGCACAGGCGCCGGCAATTTGGCTGCTCTTGCCCGCCCCGTCGATGCCTTCAAAGGTAAGAAAACGCCCTGGCGCGCTGTGCCCGCTCATGAGCCCTTCCTTTTCTGTGAGAGCTGAAACTCACGCACCGCACGGTTGTGCTGAGCCAGATTTTTCGAAAACTCCGAACTGCCGTCGCCACGCGCCACGAAGTAATAGAAATCGGACTGGGCGGGGTTGAGCGCCGCCTCAATGGCCGCTTCGCCAGGCATGGCGATCGGTGTCGGCGGCAAGCCGGCGCGGGTGTAGGTGTTGTAGGGCGTGTCGGCTTCAAGATCGCGTCGACGCAAATTGCCATCGAATTTTTCACCCAGGCCATAAATCACCGTCGGGTCGGTTTGCAGCAACATGCCGACGCGCAAGCGGTTGATGAAGACCGAGGCAATCAACGGACGATCGGCGCCCTGCCCGGTTTCCTTTTCGACAATCGACGCCAGGATCAGCGCTTCGTAGGGCGATTTGAGCGGCAGGCCTTCGGCCCGCTTCGACCACAGATCATTCAAGCGCGATTGCATCTGGCCGTAGGCCTGCCGCAACAGATCAAGGTCGGAGGTACCACGCTCGAAATGATAAGTGTCGGGGAAAAACAAGCCCTCGGGATTGGCCTCCGCCGCGCCAATCTGGCGAAGCAACTCGCCATCGTCCATGCCCTTTGTCTCATGTGTCAGGTCGGGATGCCCATCGAGCAAGGCCCTGACCTGACGGAACGACCACCCCTCGATCAGCGCCAGGCTTTGCAGCACGACATCGCCGCGCACCAGTTTTTCGACAATCTGGCGGGGTGATACCCCGTTCTCGAAGGCGTAGCTGCCCGCCTTGATGCGATTGGCGTGGCCGCCAATGCGGGCGAACCAGTACAGTGTCGACGGGCTGACCGAGACCCCGGCATCGGCCACCGCCTTGGCCGCCTGACGCATGCTTGCGCCGCGGGGAATCTGCACTTCGACACGCTCGGCCGCGACGGACAGAGGTTGATCGATCAACCACACCAGTGATGCAGCCGCAGCGGCGATAACCAGCACCGGCAGCATCAAGGCCAACAGGATCAGGCGTTTTTTCATTCACGTCTGTCCGGGCGTTTCAGCCCCGACTTTTCAAGCACATCAGAAAGGAAAAGCGCGGCGGAAAGATGCCGACGCGCAGTGCGCCTTATAATATCGCATTCATTCCCGCCCCGAGCGTATGCAGACCATCATGGATCACTGGACTCAACTTCTCGCAAGCACCGATCTCCATCTCGACGGCACTGTCGTTTGCAGCGCCAAACCGTCGGCTGACGTGGTGCGCGCACGCGACGGCGACATCATGGTGCCGATGACGCACCTGGGGCTGATCGACGCCGTCGGCGACGACGCCACGGTGTTCCTGCACAACCTGTTTTCGAATGACGTCAAAAAACTCGGGGCTGACGCTGCGCACTGGACCAGCTTCAACAGCCCCAAGGGGCGCATGCTGGCGAGCATCTTGCTGTGGCATGGCGAGGCCGGCTACCGCCTCGCGCTGTCGGCCGACCTGCATCCGGCCCTGCTCAAAAAATTATCGATGTATGTGTTGCGCAGCAAGGTCAAGCTGACTGATGGCCGTGCCCAGCGCGCGCTGATCGGCCTGAGCAGTGCGATGCTGTCCGAGCGACTCGGCGCCGCCAAACTGCCCGTACCCGCCGCGCCGATGCGCACCACCAGCCGTGACGGCGTCACGGTCATTCGTCTCGACACCCGGCGCGCGCTCATCGATGTACCGGTCGAGCGACTCGGCGACGTCTGGGGCGCACTCGGCGCTGCCGGCGTGGTACCGGCGGCGACGCAGGCCTGGCAGTGGCTCGACGTGCAAGCCGGCATTCCGGTGATTACCGAATTGACGCAGGACGACTTTGTCGCGCAAATGCTCAACTACGAGCTCATCGGTGGCGTGAACTTTCAGAAAGGCTGCTATCCGGGCCAGGAAATCGTTGCGCGTACGCAGTATCTGGGCAAGCTCAAGAAGCGCATGTACCGCCTGACCGCCGCCGCCAGCGCCGCACCGAGTATCGGCGACGAGCTCTACGCGCCCGCCTTCGAAGGTCAGTCGGTCGGCAAGCTGGTCACGGTGGTCCCATCGCCCAATGGCGGTTTCGAAGCCCTGGCGGTGATGCAGATGCAGGCCGCCGAGGGCGGTGAAATCCACCTCGGCGCCGTCGACGGCCCCAAGCTGCGCCTCGCCACCCTGCCCTATGCACTCGATGTCGCTCAACGGGACGCATGACGGATCTGTATGTGTACTACCGGGTCGCCGCGCCTCGGCTGGCTGAGGCCCGCGTTGCCGCGGCCGCTTTGCTCGATGCGGTGGCTGCCACTGGTGGCGTCACCGGAACGCTGCATCAGCGCGCCGATGACCCCCTCACCTGGATGGAGGTGTATCGGAGCGTGGGTCAGACCGATGCGTTCATCGCTGCGTTGGATGCCGCGGTCGACACCACCGGCCTGATGGCCTGCCTCGACGGTGAGCGCCATGTGGAGCGCTTCGTCCCATGTGCCTAATCGCCATCGCCTGGCGGCAACACCCCGACTATCCGCTGATCGTCATTGCCAACCGCGATGAGTATTTTGACCGCCCCGCGGCCCCGGCACACTGGTGGCCGGACCCTCCCGGTCTCCTCGCCGGCCGCGACCTGCGCGGCGGCGGTACCTGGCTTGGCGTGGGCCGCAATGGGCGCTTCGCCGCGCTGACCAACTATCGCGACCCCAAGCAAAATCGTGCGGATGCGCGCAGCCGGGGTGACCTCGTGGTGCGCGCGGCCACAAACGACCAGCCTGCGAAAGCCTTCGGCGCGCAGGTCGTCGCCGAGCGCGAAGACTACAACCCCTTCAATCTGCTGGTGTCCGACGGCGACGCCCTGGTCGCGGTCGAGAGCGTCACCGGTCAAAGCCATACGCTGCCGCCCGGCGTTCATACCCTGAGCAATCATTTGCTCGACACGCCCTGGCCAAAGGCCCTGGCCGCCCGCCGGGGGCTGGAAGCGGCTATTCGCAGCGAGCCCGACATCGATGCATTGATCAACATCCTGCGCGATGATCGCCCGGCGCCGGACGTCGCACTGCCAGACACCGGCGTGCCGCTGGCGTGGGAGCGGATGCTGTCGAGTTGCTTTATTCGCGCCCCCGGTTACGGCACCCGTTGCACCAGCATCGTGATGCGCTCGAATCACGGGCAGATGCGATTCGTCGAAGCGCGCTGGCACACCGATGGCTCGCCAGATGGGCGGACTGACGAGCAGTTCAATATCGCCTAGAAACTCACGCCGGGCGCAAGACCCGCCGCATGCTCACATGCGGCAAACCCGCCTCCGTGAACACCTCGCCGGCTTCGACGAAACCATGGCGACGGTAAAAATCGCAGGCATGCGTTTGCGCGTTCAGGCACACCTCGGCCATCCCGAGGCGCGCCGCCTCGGCCATCAAAGCGGTGAGCACCTGGCTCCCCAGACCCGAGCCCCGATGTGCGGCGGCGACCGCCATGCGCCCGATATGGCCATCCGGTAGCAGGCGCCCGGTGGCGATCACCTCATCATCCGCGCCATACAAAGCGGCATGGCGCGACACCGCATCAAAGGCGTCCCGCTCAATACTTGCCGGCACGCCTTGCTCGACCACAAACACCGCCTCGCGCAGCGGCATGACGCGCGCCTGTGCGGCCGACCAGTCCAGTACGTCGAGTTTCATCGAATATCCACCTCGGTCGACGTATCGACCAATTCAAACAATTCCACCACATCGCGATTGCGCATCCGGATGCAGCCGTGCGAGCGCGGCTCGCCCATCGGTTCGGAATCGGGCGTGCCATGGATATAGATGTAGCGCTGCATGCTGTCGACCTCGCCAAGGCGATTGCACCCCGGCTCGAGCCCCGACAACCACAGAATCCGGCTCAGAATCCAGTCCCGCGCCGGCTGGGCCGCCGACAAGGACTCCGACCAGATCTCGCCCGTCGGGCGCCGCCCGACAAACACCGAGCGAATCGGCAATCCGCCGCCAATCCGTGCCCGGATCCGGTGACGCCCGCGTGGCGTGCAGCCAGAGTCCTTGCACTCACCGGGACCGTTGAGCGCAGTGGATACGCGGTAGCGGCGCACGATCGTTCCGTCGGCATCTCGCAGCGTCATGGTCTGACTGGGCAGATCGACGAGGAGCTTCATTTCACACCTTCTGCCGGGCCAGGGCGCGGCGCATCGCAAAAAACTCGGACAGCATGCGACTGCACTCATCGGCCAGTACACCGCCTTCAACACGCGCATGGTGGTTGAGGCGGGCCTCGTCGAACAGATTGAGCACGCTGCCGGCGACACCAGTTTTCGCGTCACGTGCGCCGTAAACAACACGGGCGATACGCGCATGCATCATCGCGCCGGCGCACATCATGCACGGCTCAAGCGTCACAAACAGCTCGCAGCCCGGCAAGCGATAATTGCCCACGCGCGCGGCGGCATCGCGCAAAGCGACCACTTCGGCATGCGCGGTGGGGTCATGCCGGCCAATCGGCTGATTGAAGCCGCGGCCGACCACTTCGCCCTGACACACTACGAGCGCACCCACCGGCACCTCCCCCGCATCTGCAGCCTGTCGGGCCAGATCCATTGCCATCGCCATGTACGCTTCGTCGTGCATTGCTCAAGTTCATCCTGAATAGTTCGTCATTTTACCCATAGTGCAGCCTACGCATCTGCACCTGCGCGGCTACACTGAATCCTTTGGCACGTATCCACGGTATCGAGGCATTGAAAACCTTCGCTCCATCCAATCCATTCGTCGTGCTCGGTCTTGTGTGGGGACTGTGGTTCCTCGCCCAGTTTCTGCTGCCTCACACGGCAGCAGTCGCCCTGACCGTGTTGCCGGCGGGTGCCTCCCTCTGGCTGCTGCGCAACGCCCAGCAACAAACGGCCATCACCGAGGCCGCGCCGGATCTGGCAGCGACGCCCACGGTGCACACGCACGCTGACACCCTGGCCAGAGATGTCGACGAGGCGCTCGCCTGCCGTGGTCACATCCTCTACCGGCTCGATCTGCGCCGAAAAGCCTACGACTATATTTCACCGAATATCGAAAGTTTGATTGGTGAAGCACCGTCCGCACTGATCAGCGATAGCGGCTGGTCACACATCCAATCCCGAATACCGCCGGGCGATGCCGCACATATCCGCCAGCGCATTCGTGCAGCCTTGAGCGAAACACCGACCGGCCCCTGCGACGTTGAACTTGAATATCGCCTGCGCGACGCGCAGGGACAGACGCGCTGGCTACGCGACTCGGTGCGCCTGGTTCGCGATGACAGCGGACGCATTTGCCATACGACCGGCGCAGCCATTGAAATCACAGAGACCAAAACCGCCGAGCAACGCGTGCTGGTGACCCTGCGCGCCATCGGCGATGCGGTCGTGGCGACCGACATTGATGGCCGGATCACGCTCTTCAATCCGGGCGCCAGCGCGCTCACCGGGTGGCAAGAGGATGAAGCGGTCGGCCGCCTGCTCGCCGACGTGCTCGTCTTCGCCCCCACTGCCGACCGCCGCACCGCGACACTGCCTGTCGACTCCGTGCTGAAAACCGGTACCGCCTTGCGCTGCCCGGAAGCGATGATACTCATCGCCCGAAACGGTCGGCACATTCCGGTGCTGGACAGCACAGCGCCCATCCAGATGGCCGGCGATCCAGCGCCCATCGGCGTTGTGATCGTGCTGCACGACGAGCGCGCCAGCAGCGAATCGCTGCGCCGACTCAATGAGAGCGAAGCCCGCTACCGGACACTCGTCGAAAGCTCACCCGTCGGGATCTTCCACTTCGACCGCGAACACCACATCACCTTCGTCAACTCGCGCTTCTCTGACATTCTCGAACGCAGCGCCGAGCAACTGATCGGCCTCGACCTTCACGCCCTCGCAGATGAAGCCGTTCTGCCGGCCGTACGCGCCGCGCTCGAAGGACATCAAGGCCGCTACGAAGGCCCCTACCACGACAGTGAAACTGCGCGCGACATTCGCATCTCCATTCGCACGGCGCCAGTGTTCGACACCCCGGGCAATATCGTCGGCGGCGTCGGCATTGTCGAGGACTACACCGCCCGCTACGACGCCGAGCGCAAACTGCGCGAAAGCGAAACCCGATACGCCCTCGCCATGCGGGGCACCAACGAAGGCCTGTGGGACTGGAGTCCGCTCACCATGGAGCTCTTCCTGTCTTCCCGGCTCATGGCGCTGCTGGGCGAAGCCGCCGAGTCGCTGCGCACCACCAGCGACGCCTGGCTGGCCCGCATGCACCCGGACGACCGGGATGTGTATTACCTGCGCATGGTGGCCCACCTCAAAGGCGAAACCCAGCACTTCGAGCTGGAATTCCGCATGGCCACGCATGACGGAAGCTACCGCTGGTTCCGCTCGCGCGGCATCGCCCAGCGCGACGAACAAGGCAATGCCTACCGCATGGTTGGCTCAATGGGCGACATCACCGCCCGCAAACGCGCCGAAATGCAGCTGACCAACGAACTGGCCTTCTCCCGCACCCTGGTCGACAGCCTGCCGGTCGGTCTGTGCGTCGCGCAACGCGACGGCAGCCTGACGCTGCTCAATCCTTATCTGTGCCGAATCACCGGCTATACCGCAGACGATCTTGGCTCGCTGGCGATCACCGATCTGATCAATGCCGAAGACCGCCCCGTGATTCAGCAACGCCTGGAACGCGCCTACGACGAAGGCGCGGCATGGGCCGAAACCCAGGTTGAATCGCGCGATGGACGGCGGCTGCCCGTCAGCTTTCTGGCCCGACGCGTCATGCTGCACGACGTCGACCAACTCTTGTGTATCACCACCGACATTTCAGAACGCAAGAATGCCGAGCAGCAGATGCGCAACCTCAATCGTGAGTTGGAAAGCCGCGTGGCTGACCGCACAGCCCAGCTTGCCGCAGCCGTCAAGGAGCTGGAGACATTTAGCTACTCCGTATCGCACGACCTGCGCTCACCGTTACGCGCCATCGACGGCTACGCCCGAATTATTCGCGACGACTACCGAGAAGCCTTCACGCAGGAAGCGCACGTCCTGTTCGAGCGCATGCTCGCCGCCGTGGCGCGCATGAGCGACCTCATCGATGATCTGCTGGAACTGTCACGCGTATCCCGGCGCCCACTCAACCGCAACCCCATCGACCTGAGCGCCATGGCCGAACACGTGGTAGAAACCCTGCTGCAAGCCAAGCCAGCGCGGCAGGTCAGTGTCACTATCGACCCCGGCATGCAACTTTTTGCCGACGCAAAACTACTGCATATCGCTGTCGAAAATCTGCTCGGCAATGCGTGGAAATTTACTGCCAAAGTCGCCGAAGCCGAGATCCGTTTCTTCAGTTTCAAAGAAAACAAAGAAACCGTCTTTTGCGTGGAAGACAACGGCGCCGGCTTCGACATGCGCTATGCCGACAAACTGTTTGGCCCCTTCCAGCGCCTGCATACTGATCGCGACTTCGAAGGCACCGGTATCGGCCTGGCAACGGTATCGCGCATCATCCAGCGTCATGGCGGCCGGGTGTGGGCCGAAGGCGAAGTCGCCAAAGGTGCACGCTTCTACTTCACCCTCGGGAACATCGACGACTGAGCCGCAGAAAAGGAAAGCAGAGGCCCTCGCTTAGCGTCGACGGTCGCTGCCGCGGCCTTTTCGCCATACCCCGAAGAGAATCGTCAGCAAGCCGAAAAGAATTTCATCGGCAAACGGCAAAGGGTCCGGCACCAGGAGATCGATCACGAACACCGCCGCCGTCAGCACAAAGATCTGCGGAAAGCGCAAACGCGCCACCCGGTTCAGCAGCGCGTCGATAAGCGGTGCCCTCATGCTCGGTCGTTCCCATTTCCAGAATCAGGTAGCGACCCTACCAGACACACCATCAATCGTCATCGTCACGCATGTCGCGCTGGCCGTCTCGTCGCGTATTTCGCGGCATTGGTCGATCACCAAAAGCCGCCCGAAACACTTCGGCGGCAGTAAAGTGACACTCCGGGTGCTCGGACAGCGTATCCAGCATGGACGTGTCCGGCTTGTCACGAATCCCGACCTGCGCTTGAATCCGCCCCTGGACCTGCTCGCAAGACACCTCGGCCGGCGCCGCAGCAAGTACCGAAGCGGACACCCCGAGACTCAGACCGATGGTGACAAGCGATTTAAATGCGAAGGTATTCATGACGGACTCCCGTTGAGTGATTGACGGAAGTACTTTGCCAGCTGACGCATGAACGGCCACTGAAGCGAGCATTCATCCTGCATTCATCATGAAAAAACCCCAGTTGGCACTGGACCAACAGGGGCTTCGCATTGACGAGCAGCGATCCGCAAACGCGCGTGGCGATCTCCCGCTCATTCCCACTCGATCGTCGCCGGTGGCTTGCCCGAGATGTCGTACACCACCCGGTTGATGCCGCGCACTTCGTTGATGATGCGGTTACTCACCCGCGCCAGCAGCGAATGCGGCAATTCGGCCCACAGCGCGGTCATGAAGTCTTGCGTCTGCACCGCACGCAAGGCCACGACATACTCGTAGGTACGGCCGTCGCCCATCACGCCAACACTCTTGACCGGCAAAAACACCGCGAACGCCTGTGAGGTTTTCTCGTACCAGTCAGCGGCGCGCAACTCGTCGATGAAGATTGCATCCGCACGGCGTAGCAGATCGGCAAACTCCTGCTTGACCTCGCCCAGAATGCGCACGCCCAAACCCGGCCCCGGGAAGGGATGGCGGTAAACCATGTCGTGCGGCAGACCGAGCGCAATGCCCAGCTCACGCACCTCATCCTTGAACAGTTCGCGCAAGGGCTCAAGCAGCTTGAGATTGAGCGTCTCGGGCAGCCCGCCAACGTTGTGGTGGCTCTTGATGGTGTGCGCTTTCTTGTTCTTTCCACCAGCCGACTCGATCACGTCGGGGTAGATAGTGCCTTGCGCCAGCCAGCGCGCCTTAGGGAGCTTGGCGGCTTCAGCCTGGAAGACCTCGACAAACTCGCGGCCAATGATCTTGCGCTTTTGTTCCGGATCACTGACCCCCACCAGATGGCCGAGGAACTGCTCGGTCGCATCCACATGGATGATCTTGACGCCCAGGTTGCGACCAAAGGTCTGCATCACTTGTTCGGCTTCGTTCAGGCGCAGCAGGCCGTTGTCGACAAATACGCAGGTCAATTGATCGCCGATTGCACGGTGAATCAGCGCCGCGGCCACGGACGAATCCACGCCACCGGAGAGGCCAAGAATCACCTCTTCGTCACCCACCTGCTCACGGACGGCCGCGACGGCTTCGGCGACATAGTCCGGCATGTTCCAGTCATGCCCGCACCCGCAGATGTCATGCACGAAGCGGGTAATGATATCTTTGCCCTTGAGGGTATGCGTCACTTCCGGGTGGAACTGCACGCCGTAAAAACCGCGTTCTTCGTCGGCCATCGCCGCAATCGGCGTTGAGGCATTGCTGCCGATCAGGCGGAAGCCCGGCGGCAGCTCGGTGACCTTGTCGCCATGGCTCATCCATACGTCAAGCAGGCCGTGACCCTTGTCGTTGCTGCGATCCTGAATGTTCTCGAACAGCTTCGAATGCCCCTGCGCGCGCACCTCTGCATAGCCGAACTCGCGGGTGTCCGAACTCTCGACCTTGCCACCGAGTTGCGCGGCCATGGTCTGCATGCCGTAGCAAATACCGAACACGGGTTTACCGAGCTCGAATACGGCCTGTGGTGCGTTCATGACTTCGCTGTAGACCGAATTCGGGCCACCCGAGAGGATGATGCCGTCCGCGCCAAAATTGCGCAGAAACTCATCGGACACGTCGCAGGGGTGAATTTCGCAATACACCTGTTGTTCGCGAACCCGTCGCGCGATCAACTGGGTAAATTGGGAACCGAAATCGAGGATGAGAATTTTCTGATGCGCCATGGTTTTCGCTCAGCTGGAAATGGAAAAAAGGCGGCCGAGGCCGCCTTGTGCAAACGGGACGCGGATCACTCCACGTGATAGTTGGGCGCTTCCTTGGTGATCTGCACATCATGGACATGCGACTCACGCACACCGGCCGAGGTGATCTCGACAAACTGTGCACGCTCGTACATCAAGGGAATGCTCGCCGCGCCTACATAGCCCATCGACGCACGCAAACCACCGATCAACTGGTGGATCACCGCGGTCACCGGACCTTTATAAGGCACACGACCTTCGATGCCCTCGGGCACGAGCTTGTCGGTGTTGGACGAAGCATCCTGGAAGTAACGGTCAGCCGAACCCTGCTGCATCGCCCCCAGCGACCCCATACCACGGTAGGACTTGTACGACCGTCCCTGATACAGCACCGTTTCGCCCGGCGCTTCTTCCGTACCGGCAAACAGCCCGCCCAGCATCACCGCATTACCACCGGCCGCAATGGCTTTGGCGATATCGCCAGAGTAGCGAATGCCGCCGTCAGCGATCATCGGCACGCCAGTACCCGCCAGTGCCTTGCACACATTGGAAATGGCCGTAATCTGCGGCACACCCACACCCGCCACGATACGTGTGGTGCAGATCGAGCCCGGCCCGATGCCGACCTTGACGCCGTCGACACCCGCATCCATCAGCGCCAGTGCGGCGTCGCCCGTGGCGATATTGCCGCCAATCACCTCGACGTGCGGGAAATTTTTCTTCACCCAGCGAATACGCTCGAGCACGCCACGCGAGTGGCCGTGCGCGGTATCAACAACAATCACGTCAACGCCCGCTTCTGCCAGACGCTCGACACGCTCTTCGGTGCCTTCGCCCACACCCACCGCGGCGCCACAGCGCAAACGGCCATGCTCATCCTTGGCAGCATTGGGGTGCTCGGTCGACTTCAGCATGTCCTTGACAGTGATCAGACCGCGCAGTTCGTCAGAGCCATTGATCACCAGCACGCGCTCAAGGCGATGCTTGTGCATCAGCTTTTGCGCAACCTCGAGGCTCTCGCCTTCGGGAACCGTAATCAGTCGATCGCGCGGCGTCATGATGGACGACACCGGCTGATCCAGATTGATCTCGAAACGCAGGTCACGGTTGGTGACAATACCCACCACCTTGCCATCATCGACCACCGGCAAGCCCGAGAACTTGTTCAGGCGCGTCAATGCGACAACCTCGCGGACGCTCATGTCGGACGGGATGGTGATCGGGTCCTTCAGGACGCCGGACTCAAACCGCTTGACCTTGGAAACCTCGGCCGCCTGTTGCTTGGCCGAGAAATTCTTGTGAACAATGCCGATTCCGCCTTCCTGGGCGAGCGCAATCGCGAGCCGGGCTTCGGTGACCGTATCCATGGCAGCCGACACCAGCGGAATATTCAATCGAACGTTCCGGGTCAGCTGCGTCTGGAGGCTGACATCCTTGGGGAGGACGTCGGAATGGGCGGGGACAAGAAGGACGTCATCGAACGTCAGCGCCTTCTGAATCACGCGCATGGCTTTAATCCTTTCAACCAAATCCGTATTATACAGATGGATCTTCAATCTGTTGAGTCCCGCATTGGAATTCAGAGCGCCCTTGCGCAACCGTCCGTGCAAGAAAACGGGCAATAATGTCCCGCAGGGCGTCTTTTCGTTTCCGCCAACGGACACAGATCCGATTACAATGACATTGACTATCGGCGCAACGCCTTTTCGCGCCGGCCCTGACCGATTGAACGCTCAATCTTGCAAGGCTTGATCTCAATGCGACTTCGCTACTCACCGCTACTTCTCCTGGCACTGACTTCAGGCATCGTTTTCGCTGGCCAGGTCTACGAATGGACTGACGCCAACGGAAAACGCCATTTTTCCGACACCCCGCCGGCCGGCGTCGAAGCCAAAGCGACCGGCATCCGCACCGGCCCACGCACCAGCAGCGCACCGCCGGCCGGTGGCGCAGCGCAGAGCACGGCCGACGCCCCGACCACCTGGGCGGAAAAAAACGCCGACTTCGCCAAGCGCAAGGCCGAAGCAGCCGAAAACACCGCCAAGGCCAACGAAGAAGCCGAGCAAGCACGCCGCAAGAAAGAAGCCTGCGAGCAGGCCAGCGCGCAACTCAAGCTGCTTGAAAGTGGCGGACGCGTGCAACGCATCAATAGTGCCGGCGAGCGCGAAGTGCTGGACGATGCCGGCCGAGCCGAAGAAATGGCGCGCAGTCGCGACGTCATGAAGCGGGCCTGCGAATAAGCTTCCCCAGCAAACAACGCACTGAACATCCCACAAGAAAAGGCCTCGACGTTCGGGGCCTTTTCTTGTGGTGCAGAGCGGCTACTACCCC
Organism: Zoogloeaceae bacterium G21618-S1; assembly: GCA_027214125.1. Classification (GTDB taxonomy): domain Bacteria; phylum Pseudomonadota; class Gammaproteobacteria; order Burkholderiales; family Rhodocyclaceae; genus Nitrogeniibacter. Next base: position 33,844 of record JAPWHF010000016.1, on the reverse strand, counting down.
TCGTCTGCCGACGCCTTGTCGTCACCGCCACCCTTCGTCATGGCTTTGCCCTCTTTGGCGCGCTTGCGGCGGACCTCTTTCGGGTCGGCAATCAAGGGTCGGTAGATTTCAATGCGATCGCGCTCGCGCAACACGCTCGACAGCGGGGTGAGCTTGGCGTAGACCCCCACCTTGTTGGCACCGTTCAAATCAATCTCGGGATACTTCTGCAACAGCCCCGAGGCGTCGATCGCATTCTGAACCGTTGCGCCTTCGGGCAGCTTGACCCGCACCACGTCCTGGCGCTCTCGCAGCGCGTAAATCACTTCGACGGAAATCTGTTCGGCCATGAAGTCAGGCGCTCCGATAGACTTGCCCGGCGCGCTTCACGAAGGCGTCGACAAAGGTGTTGGCAATATGATTGAAGACCGGCCCGAGCACTTTCTCGAGCAAACGGCTGGCAAACTGGTAGTTGAGGCTGAACTCGACCTTGCACGCGGTATCGCCCAGCGGCGTGAAGATCCAGCCCCCATCGAGGTGCTCGAACGGCCCCTCCTTGAGACGGATATGCATCTCCCGTGGCGGCAGTTTGGTGTTCTCGGTCGAAAAATGCGCCTTGATGCCGTGATAGTTGATATGCAGCGTCGCTGCGGTCAAGGTGTCGCTGCGCTCGATCAGCTCGGTCCCGCCACACCACGGCAAGAACTTGGGATAGTCCTCGACCTGGTCGACGAGCGCGAACATCTCGGCAGGGGTAAATTCAATCAGGACAACTTTTTTGACGGCGGCCATGTGTTCGGGGCGGAAGATAGCGGAACTGCTAGAATGCCCGATTTTACCGCATGCTGGCCGATATGGCCGACCGGGACGTCATGAGCATCATCGACAATCGCAAAGCCTTCCACGATTACTTCATTGAAGAGAAGATCGAAGCCGGCCTCGTACTTGAGGGCTGGGAAGTGAAGGCGATCCGTGCAGGCCGCGCCAACATCAAGGAAGCCTACGTGCTGATCCGCGATGGCGCGATCTTCATTCTCGGCATGCACATCACGCCCCTGACCTCGGCCTCGACGCACATCCATGCCGACCCGGTGCGCACCCGCAAGCTGCTGCTCCACGCGGCGCAGATTGACCGCCTCATCGGTCAGGTCGAGCGCGCCGGCTTTACGTTGGTGCCCCTCGATCTGCATTATTCAAAAGGCCGGATCAAAGCGACCGTCGGCCTGGCCAAGGGCAAGAAGCAGCACGACAAGCGAGAGACGGAAAAAGCGCGCGAGTGGGAGCGCGAGAAAGGCCGCCTGATGCGGGACAAGACCTGAGCGGCATTGCCGACACACGATGCCCACGCCCACCGGCGATCACCACACCGATTGATGCACCATCCATAACGCGGCATCACCCGCATGGCTTTCATCCAATTTGATCTGGATTCGATCCGCCGCTTGGCAAAATGCGTTATCGTTCGCCAACAATAACGCTCTTCAAAACTTGCCGTGAATAAAGCCGTTCGCTCACTGTACGCCGCCTTCTTGCTGTTGATTGCACCCATGGCAATCGGCGGCGAGGTCACGGTCGCAGTGGCATCGAACTTCATCAAGCCAATCGAAGCCGTCGCACCGGTATTTACCAAGGCCACGGGACATCGCGTACGGATATCCACCGGATCGACCGGCAAGTTCTACGCGCAGATCCAGCGCGGCGCGCCCTTCGATGTCTTTCTGTCGGCGGATGAAGCCCGCCCGGCCCGTCTGGAGGATGAGGGGTTCGCGGTGTCGGGCAGCCGTTTTATCTATGCCATCGGCCGCCTGGTGCTGTGGCAGGCCGACGCTCATCACGACATCCAACCCGACGTTTTACGCGTAGCAGAAGGCGGACGGGTGGCCGTTGCCAACCCGGTCACCGCGCCCTACGGAACCGCCGCCGCTGCCACGATCGAAAAACTGGGGCTGACAGCAGCGCTCGGTCCACGCCTCGTACAAGGCGAAAACATCGGGCAAACCTTCCAGTTCGTTGCGACAGGCAATGCCGCCTACGGTTTTGTCGCCTGGTCTCAAGTGAGCCTGAACGGTACCTTGATCCGGGGGTCCGGCTGGTTGGTACCAGCCGACATGCATCCACCGATTCGCCAGGCCGCCACCCTCTTGACACACGGTGCTGACAACTCGGCCGCACGTGCGTTCATGGCGTTTCTGAAAAGCGACGCGGCACGACAGATCATCCGCCAGCACGGCTACGACACGGAATGAACGCTCTCCTCAGCCCCGCCGATATCGATGCCATCTGGCTGACGCTGAAGCTCGCATTTACGGTCACCGTCTTGCTGCTGATCCTCGGCACACCGCTAGCCTGGTGGCTGGCGCACTCGCGGGCACGATGGCGCGGCGCAATCAACGCACTGGTCGCCCTGCCGCTGATTTTGCCACCGACCGTCCTCGGTTTTTACCTGCTGGTAGCCATGGGGCCCAACGGCCCGCTCGGGCGACTCACTGCCGAAGTCGGCCTTGGCGCCCTGCCCTTCACCTTCGCCGGGCTGGTCATCGGCTCGCTTATCTATTCGCTGCCCTTCGTCGTCCAGCCCATCCGCGACGCCTTCATCGCCATTGGCCCGCGGCCCCTCGAAGTGGCCGCCACCCTCGGCGCACGGCCGATCGACGCCTTCTTTTCCGTCATCCTGCCGCTGGCCCGCCCCGGCTTCCTGACCGCCACCGTGCTCGGATTTGCCCACACGGTGGGTGAATTCGGCGTCGTACTGATGATCGGCGGCAATATCCCCAACGAAACGCGGGTCGTCGCCATCCAGATCTACGACCATGTCGAAGCGCTGGAATACACACAGGCGCACTGGTTGGCGGGCGGGTTACTGGCCTTCTCCTTCATCGTGCTGCTCGCGCTCCACACCCTGAATGACCGGCAGGCGAAACGATGAGCCACGACGGCGCCCTGCACTTCGATCTCGCGCTCGACCTGCCCCAGCTCAGTATTCAGGCCGCGGCAACACTCCCGCCGCGCGGCGTCACCGCGCTGTTCGGTCCATCCGGCGCCGGCAAGACCACGCTCCTGCGCCTGATCGCCGGCCTGGAATCCGGCGGGCGGGGGCAGATCCGACTCGGCGACACCACATGGCAAGACACCCACACCACACGCCGCCTGCCAACCCACCGGCGCGAACTGGCCTACGTCTTTCAGGAAGCGAGTCTGTTCGCCCATCTGACGGTCCGCGACAATCTCGCCTTCGGGCTGAAGCGCGCCCGCAGCACCGCGCACACGATCCGCTTTGACGACGCCGTGGCCTGGCTGGGCGTCGGCCATCTGCTCGACCGCGCGCCTTCGCACCTCTCCGGCGGCGAGCGCCAACGTGTTGCCATCGCCCGCGCACTGCTGGCCCAGCCCCGACTGCTGCTGATGGACGAGCCGCTGTCGGCGGTCGACGCCGATGGCCGCGACGCCATTCTCGACACACTGGAGCAACTGCCCGAGCGACTGGGCATTCCCATCATCTACGTCAGCCACTCAATCGAAGAAATCGCCCGCCTGGCGGACCATCTGCTGCTGTTGTCGGCAGGCCGCATCCTGGCCGCCGGTCCGACCAACGAGATCCTCACCCGCTGCGACCTCCCGCTCGCCCATGGCGCTCACGCGGGCGCCGTGCTGCAGGCCCGCATCGTCGCGCACACCCCCGACGAGCACCTGAGTCGCCTCGCCTTCGACGGCGGTCAGTTGCTGATCAGCACACTCGATCGGCCGGTCGATTCAACGGTGCGTCTGCGCATCGCCGCGCGTGACATCGCCATTGCGCTCAGCGAACCGGCCGACAGCAGCGTAATCAATCATCTGCAGGCCATCATCGTCGACCTCGCCGACGACCCCAATCCCGCGCACTGTCTGGTTCGCTTGCAGGTCGGCGAAGCCGTGCTGCTGGCACGCATCACCCAGCATTCGCGCCGCCGCCTCGCGTTGCAGCCCGGCATGGCCGTGTGGGCACTCGTCAAGGGCGTTGCTGTCCGCTGATCTGCCGTGCACGCCGGTGCTGGCTGTATAATGCGCGGTTTGCATTGATCACCCGGAGCACCCGACCATGGACGCAGAACGCATCAACGACATCGCCGAAGCCCTTGCGGACTTGAAGCGCCGCGGGGAAGAACTTCGGAGGTATCTTTGACTACGATGAAAAAGCCTCAAAACTAGAAGAAGTTAACATCGCCCTCGAAGACCCCGCCGTCTGGAACGACGCCGCGCGCGGTCAGGCCCTGGGCAAGGAAAAGAAGCTGCTCGAAGGCGTGGTGGTGACGCTGCAACACGTCGCCCAACAGTCGGGTGACCTGCTCGATCTGTTCGAAATGGCCGAAGCCGAAGGTGACGACGACACGCTCGAAGCCATCGACACCGACGCCAAGGCGCTCGAAGAAGTCGTCGGCGGGCTCGAATTCCGCCGCATGTTCTCTGGCCCCATGGACGAGAACGCCTGCTTCATCGACATCCAGGCCGGCGCTGGCGGCACCGAAGCGCAGGACTGGGCGGGCATGCTCGAACGCATGTATCTGCGCTACTGCGAACGCAAGGGCTTCACCACCGAACTGCTCGAAGAGTCCGATGGCGAAGTGGCCGGCATCAAGAGCGCCACGATCAAGGTCACGGGCGAGTATGCCTTCGGCTTTTTGCGCACCGAAAACGGCATCCACCGACTGGTACGCAAGTCGCCCTTCGACTCCAACGCGCGCCGCCACACCAGCTTTTGCTCGGTGTCGATCTACCCGGAAATCGACGACTCCATCGAGATCGACATCAACCCGGCCGATGTGCGCACCGACACTTACCGCGCCTCGGGTGCGGGCGGTCAGCACATCAACAAGACCGACTCGGCCGTGCGTCTGACGCACAACCCGACCGGCATCGTCGTGCAGTGCCAGAACGACCGCTCTCAGCACCGCAACAAGGACGAAGCCTGGAAGATGCTCAAGGCCAAGCTCTATGAGCTTGAGTTGCGCAAGCGCCAGAGCGAGGCGCAAGCACTCGAAGACGCCAAGAGCGACATCGGCTGGGGTCACCAGATCCGCTCCTACGTGCTCGATCAGTCGCGCATCAAGGATCTGCGTACCAACTATGAAGTCGGCAACACCCAGGCCGTGCTCGACGGCGACCTGGACGACTTCATCGAGGCCAGCCTCAAGCAAGCCGTTTAAGGCGCAGCACACACCGAGCGCGTCACCGGCATGACCGATCAGGACCTCGCAGACTATCTCGCGCCCGGCTACGCTGTGGACGATGTGCCCGAACTTTCGGCACTCGCCGCTGCGCAGCCGGTCATCGACACCTTCATCTCCCTGTTTCGCGGCAGCGAGGCGGAGGTGTTGCTGCGCCTGCTCGTGCTGCGCGAGGTCGGCCATGATGTCGACCACCCGCGCTGGTCGCCCGACGCGCTGCGCCGCCGCTTCGCCTACCTCGATGCGGTCAAGCTCGAAACCACGCTCAAGCGCCTGCGCGAATCGGGCCTGATCAGCTACGCCGACGACGGCCTCTACCACCTGTCGGACGCGGGCCGAAACGCCGTCGCCGCACTCAGCATGTTGCTGCGCTTTGGCGAATCCGAAGACGCCGAGCTCGGCTTTCTCACGGCCCAGCTCGCCGGCCTGCAAGCCACCGACAGCATCAACGCCGAGGCGCTTGGTCACCTGCTGTCCAAGCTCAACGACCTCACGCTGCATTTTGAAGAGGCCATCGCCTCGGGCTCGGAGTTTCGCATCGTCGAATCGCGCCGCAGGCTATCGGCCAACGGCAAATGGCTGGACCGCGGCACCGACATCCTGCGCTCACTCCTCTCAGACGCCGACGCGCCCTTCGATATCGCCCGGATTGCCCAGCGCATCGGTCTGGCGCAGTCCCGTTTGGCGCGGGTCGATGCCGCCTTCCAGCGCGCACTCAACAAGATCGAGACCCAGCGGGTCACGCTCGGCAGCTCGGGGATCTCGTCCAGCGATGTCACTGCCTGGCTCGGGCAACAAGGCATGGATACGCTCGCCGCGATGGCTTTTGACGCCATCACCGACACCCCGCACATCCCGCTGCTGGCCGGTGGCCACGAATTGCTCGACCGCGCCGAAACCGCCCTGTGCGAGCTGCTGCGCGGCGAGGCCGACGACACCACACTGCCCGAGGCCGACGACGCCCCCACCGCGCTCGCGCCCGAAGAAGAAGACCTGCGCCTGCTCACCCACTTTGCCGACCGGCTGGGTGCCATCGACACCGAGCCCGCCACCTTGCACGACGCCGTTTCCGGCGGCAGCTTCGGCCACGCGGCCTATCGCCTGTCGCTGCTCGCCCTGCTCGCCGACAGCCAGGACAGCGCGCCCGCCGACGGCCCCATCGGCGCCTTCATGCGCCTGCCGCTCAAAGTCGACTTCGAAGCCACCCTGGTCGACGTCGGCCACCACGAAATCGCCCGCATCAGCGCCGGCAGCATCCGCCGCCTGAGACCCCAAACCACGGACTGACGCGCTCATGGAACACGACATCCGCGCCCTCACCGCGCGCCTCATTGCCCAGCGCTGGCTGCCACGCAAAGACCCGATGGTGCGCCGCGCGCTCATCGACGAAACCTTCCGCCACGAGATCGACCAGCGACTGGCCAGCGTTGGCCTGCGCCTGCTCGACAACCCCTACGCCGCCCATGTGGCCGTCGGCCTGACCCCCGACGCGCTCGAGCCCACCTTCGGCAGCGGCCGCGAATATCAGGCCAGCAATATGGGCCTCACCCGCGACGAAATCGCCCTACTGGTGGTGCTGTGGTCGCTGATCATCCTGCCCAAGCGCGAACGCCAGGTCACCCGCCAGAACCTCGCCAACGAAGGCCAGGAAGAGCTCTTCGCTGCCGAACAGCCCGTCGCCCACGGTGCCGAGGTGTCGGCCGGCGTATCCGAAGCCTCGCTGATTGCCGACTTCGGCCCGCGCCTGGGCGGCAAGACCAAGGTGCGCAACTTCATGCTCGGCCGGCTCGCGCGCCTCGGTTTTATCGAGCGCCGTGGCGGCATGCTGCTTGAAGGCCCGTTGCTCGACGTGGCGCTCGACTACCGCCTGATGGCCGACCGCATCATCCACGGCACGCTCGCCGGCGTGCTCTCCGACGCCGGCCACCCGCCGCCCGCCGCCGACGCCTTTGCCCTGGCCGGCGCCGACGACGAAGACGAATTTGACGGCGACATGCCCGAACCCGGTTCCGAGATATTCTGATGACCCGTTTTTTTCAACTTTCCCTCGCGCTGATCGCTGCGCTCAGCGCAGCGCCCGCCTTGGCCCTGAGCAGTGCCCGCGCCGGCGGCAACGACCGGCCAGCGCAGACACAGCCCGACCGCAACTGCGCGCGCTACCAAAGCGCCATCGCCAAGCTCGACGCACGCATTGCCCGCGAAGCTGACCGCAATCGGGCTCAACGCCTCCGCGAGAGCAAGCAACGCTACCAACAACGTGTGCAGGACGGCGGTTGCAACCGCAGCCTGCGCTGAGCTGACATAAAGCGATGTTTCATATCAAACAGATCGAACTGGTCCACTGGGACTTCTGGCGCCGCTTCACGCTGCCGCTGGACGCCCAGATCATCACCATCGTCGGCCCCAACGGCTCGGGCAAGACCACCTTGCTCGACGCCCTGCGCACGCTGTTTGCGCTGCGCTGCTCGGGCAAGCGCGACTTCCGCCGCTATGTGCGCCGCGCCAACCGCAACCATGCGTGGATTCGCGCCACCGTTGCCAACCTGCCCGGCGCCACCGGCCGCCGCCCGTTTTTTCCGTGTCTGGCCGACACCGTCACCCTGGCCTGCCGAATCCGCCGCGCCGGTGGCGAATGGACGCGCGACTACACCATTGTCGATGACGATGTCGCCATCGAAGCGCTCGACACCAGCAACGACTGGATCGGCCTGCGCGACTATCAAAGCCGGCTCGCCGCCGGCGGGCTGACCCCAGCCATCGCCAAGGTGCTGGCCTTGGAGCAAGGCGACACCGACAAGCTGTGCGAATACGCGCCCAAGGCCTTGCTCGAACTGGTCTTCGATGTGTTCGGCGACAAGGAAGTGCTCGACAACTACGACGTCGCGCGCGAAGAGCAGCAAAACGCCGAGCGCGAACTCGACAGCCTGTCCATCGACCTCGACCGCCTGCGCGCCCAGGCCGAAGCCAAGCGCCTCGAAGCCGATCGCTATCTGGAATGGAAGCAGATTACCGACGAACGCTCGGCGCTCGACGCCGAGATCATTCCGCGCCTCGAAGCCTTTGAGCTGCGCCGCGACATCCGCGCCGAGCGCAGCCAGTTGCGCGCCCAGGACGGCGAGCGCCGCGAGCGCCAGTCCGGCCTGCTGGCCGCCCGCCAGCGCATCGCCCAGGTCGACGCCGAGCGTCTGGCCGAAGAAAAGGCCCGCGCCAAGGCCCGCAGCGAATTCCTGGCCACCGAACAACGCCATCTGAGCGCCCACGACCGCGTACGCGATCTCGAACGTGTGCTGGCCGAACGCAGCGCCCTGCGCGATCTACTGGCTCGCGAAGAGGGTCAGGACGCCGTCGCCATCGAAGCCGAACACGAGTCGGTCGAAGCCGAGCTGACGGCTCTGCGCGCGCAAGAGCGCGATCTGGTCGCCCGCTTCGAGACCGCCAAGGACGCGCTCGCCCATGCGCACGAGCGCAGCAGCCCGCCCTCCGACCCCGAAGTGCGCGCCTTCCGCGCCGTGCTCACCGAGGCCGGGATCGCACACAGCGCGCTCAGCGAATCCATCGAAATCACCGACGCCGCCTGGCAAGGCGCCATCGAAGCCGTGCTGCGGCCGTATCGCCATGTGCTGCTGCTCGAGCGCGCCGCCGATCGTCACCAGGCCTGGGCGCTGGGTGAGCGCGAGCGCTTCCGCCATTTCATCGTCGCCGACTGCGAAAACGCCCCACCCGCCCAGCGCGACACGCTGGCCGAAGTGGTGCGCTTTGCCGGCCCGGTACCGCGCTGGCTGGCCGACTTGCTGAACCGCATCACCCGCGTCGAAGATGCCGCCGGCGGCAGTGCGCTGTCGCGCGATACCGAATGGATCACCCGCGATGCCTATCACCGCGAGCGCCGCGGCGCACGCCACCTGGGCCGCCCGCGCGAGTTTCACTTTGGCGAACTGGCGCGTCAGGCACGCATCGATGCGCTCTCAGCTGAGGTGCGAGAACTGGACAAAGCACTCAGCCCGCTGCGCCCCCAAATGGACGTCCTGCGCGACCGGCTCAACACCTTGCGTAGCCAACTACTCGGCCTGAGCGCCGCACCGCAACTGGCCGCCCGCGCGCAAGCCTTTGCCGAGGCCGACGCTGACCTGCCTGTCGCCAAAAAAGCGCTGACAGACGCCATCGCCGAACGCACCGAATTGCAGGCCACGTTGGACGGCATCGGCGAACGCCTCAACGGCATCCAGATCGAACTCGACCGCCGCCGCCGCGAGCTGGCCACGCATGAGCAGCGACTCGGCCTGCTCGACAGCGAAGACCGACCGCGCCGCCAGTCGCAAGCGCAACGCGTGCAGCGCCTGCGCCGCCTGCGTCGCGGCATGCCCGCCACCTGGCGACGCGGCGAAGGTGTCGAAGCGCTGATCGAACGCTACGGTGACGCCCGCAGCGCACGCGCCGAATCCGAGCGCCTGCGTCTGCGGCTTGAACAAGGTGATTGGGTGCAGGACGCCGCCGTGCTCACCCTGCGCGACCGCCTGCTCGACGACCTCGGCCGCCGCGAGCGCGACTACGCCACCCGCCAGGGCTACTGCGCCACCGCCCGCCGCCACACCGACGAAGCCCGTGGCGCCTACATCGGCAAGCTGCGCGCCACCGTGCGCCAATACAGCCGCAACCTCAAGGCGCTGGGCGAGTTGGCGCATGTCGAGGTTGACTGCCCGGTGCCGCATCTGGACAACGACGACACCGCCCTGCACCGCTCCGGCCTCGATGTGCGCTTCGACTTCGACCGCAAAGGCGCGGTGGGGCTGAACGACGGCGAAGCCTCAGGCGGCCAGCAAGTCATGAAGTCGCTGATTTTGCTGATTGCGCTGTTGATGGACGAGACCCGCCCAGGAGGTTTCGTGTTCATCGACGAGCCCTTCGCGCATCTGGATGTGGCCAACATCGACCGCGTCGGCGCCTTCCTGCGGGCGACGCGCGCGCAATACCTGATCACCACACCGGTCACGCACAACGCCAACGTGTTTGCGCCCGCACAGCTTACGCTGGTCACGCGCAAGAAGCCGCCGTCAGAAGAATGGGCACCCCCGATCGGGGTGCTGCAGCGCCAGCGAGACTGACGCACCCGGCCCTCAGGGGCCGTTTTCTTGGTATCAACCGAGAAACAGCTCGGCCTCACCGTGCGGGCGGGCCCCACTGCCCAGCGCCTTGAGCGCACCAGACATCACCAATTGCTCGTATCCCAAGGAACGATTGCGACCCTTTGCCTTGGCGCAGTACATCGCCTCGTCGGCACGGGCCACCAACTCCACCGGGCGGCACAGCGGGTCGACCCGTGCGTAGCCGACCGAGCACGTCACCGACACGCCACGCGGAAACGCTGTCTCGGCCACTTTGGCGCGGAAACGGTCGAAGATCTCATGCACACCTTCTTCCGACGCGTCGCGCAACATCACCACAAACTCCTCGCCGCCGAAGCGAAAAACCTTGTCGTTGGCCCGAAACGCACGCTTGATCAATCCGCCCAGAAACGCCAGAACCTCGTCACCAAACGCATGGCCCTCCCGATCGTTGATGCATTTGAAGTGATCGATGTCGACAATGCCCAGCCAGCACGGATGCGCTTTTTTTTCGGCATCATCGACGCGTTCGCCTCGCTGGAGGCGCCCCGCCTCGGCGATCAATTCAACAAACTGATCGTCGAAGGTCCGGCGATTGAGCAGGCCGGTGAGCGGATCAAGATTGGCATGGCGCCACTGGCCGAGCAGGGCATCGATGCCGCGCACCAGTCCCGACATGCCCGCCAACACTTCTGCGTCGGGCGACACGCTCGATCGCACTTCGACCACCCAATGCGGCCCGCGCCCATCGCCGATGGGCCAGGCAATCCGCCAGTGGTCGCCCTCCGCGTCGATCTGTCGCCTAACGCCCGGCTGTGCAACCTGTTTGAGTAAGGGATCAGCGACGGTCTTCGACACGACCGCCTCGTTGCGATCCCAGTCACCACCGCGCATATCACTGACACACCAGCCGATCGGCGTCAGCAAGCACACCGGCCCGCCTTGATCGACACGAAACAAGATCGCACTGCGCCCGCACAGCGCCGCCATCGCCCCGGCGCAAAACTGTTCGAGCAAACATGCACGATCACGCTCCGCGCACAGCGTGGCAAGCGTTTCAAGAAAGTGTGAGGTTTGGGCGGCTATGGCTAAAGACATGCGGTGCATGCTAACAAAGGCTTGCTCTAAGTCTTTGCCGAGAATCAACAAACGCCGCGCTGCACCACGACTCGATACCGGGGGAGACGCCACTTCACCAGCTGCTTGTGCGAAAATCCCGCTTTTGCTTCAGGCCGCAGCGGTCCGGAGCACACCGTCGTCAATTGCCACGAGCCCGTCATGTCAGAACAGAACACCCCGACCGTCCCGGATGAAAACCACCTCATCGCCGAGCGCCGCGAAAAGCTGCGTGCCTGGCGCGAAACCGGGCGCGCCTACCCGAACAACTTCTCGCGCGAGAACACCGCCGGCAAGCTCGACGAGGCTTACAGCGAAAAGACCCGTGAAGAACTCGAAGCCACGCCGGTCGAAGTCCGCGTGGCCGGCCGTGTGATGCTCAAGCGCGTCATGGGTAAGGCCAGCTTCGCCACCATTCAGGACCTGTCGGGCCGCATTCAGCTGTATGTGAGCAACCAGGGCGTGGGCGAAGACGTGCATGCCGACTTCAAGCACTGGGACATCGGCGATATCGTCGGCGCGGTGGGCACGCTGTTTAAAACCAAGACCGGCGAACTCACGGTGAACTGCGCCGAGATCCGCCTGCTCTCCAAAAACCTGCGACCGCTGCCCGAGAAGTTCCACGGCCTGACCGATCAGGAAACCAAGTACCGCCAACGCTATCTCGATCTGATCATGAGCGAGCAATCGCGCTTCACCTTCGTGGCACGCAGCCGCATGGTGCAATCGATCCGCAACTACATGATGAAGCACGACTTCCTTGAAGTCGAAACGCCGATGATGCACCCCATCCCGGGTGGCGCCTCGGCCAAACCCTTCACCACCCACCACAACGCGCTCGACATGGAGTTGTTCCTGCGCATCGCGCCCGAGCTCTACCTCAAGCGCTTGGTGGTCGGCGGTTTCGAGCGGGTCTTCGAGGTCAATCGCAACTTCCGCAACGAGGGCCTCAGCCCGCGTCACAACCCAGAATTCACCATGATGGAGTTCTACGAGGCCTACGCAAACTACCAAAGCCTGATGAACTTCACCGAAGGCCTCATTCGCCACGCCGCGCGCGAAGCGCTGGGCACCGAGGTTTTCCAGTATCAGGGCCGCGAGCTCGACCTCTCCAAGCCCTTCCACCGCCTGACCATTGTCGAAGCCATCCGCAAATATCACCCGGGCTTTAGCGTCGAGCAACTGGCCGACGCTGAGTGGCTCAAGGCCAAGATCAATGCCTTTGGCGAAAGCGTCAAGCCGGGCGGCCTCGGCAGCCTGCAGCTGCAACTGTTCGAAGCCTGCGCCGAAGCCGAACTGTGGGAACCGACCTACATCATCGACTACCCGGTCGAAGTCAGCCCGCTGGCCCGCGCCTCCGACAGCGACCCGGAAGTCACCGAGCGTTTCGAATTGTTCATCGTCGGCCGCGAAATTGCCAACGGCTTCTCGGAGCTGAACGATCCTGAAGACCAGGCGGCCCGCTTCCGCGCCCAGGCCGAAGCCAAGGAGGCTGGTGACGACGAAGCCATGTTCTATGACGCCGATTACATCCGCGCCCTGGAATTCGGCCTGCCGCCCACCGGCGGCTGCGGCATCGGCATCGACCGCCTGGTCATGCTGCTGACCGACAGCCCCGCGATTCGCGACGTGATCCTGTTCCCGCAGATGCGCCCGGAGTAAGCCAGCGCACAATGCAGATCCAGCAACTTCAGGTGGCCTACGATGCGCGCGCAGATCGCCTGCTCCTGCGCATCGCCACCGCGCAACGCGAAGGCATCAGCGTGCTGCTCACCCGGCGCTTCATCAAGGCGCTGTGGCCGGGTCTGCAGCGCATGTTGACTAGCCATCTCGCCAAGCCCGCACCCGGCACGCAGGCGTCGCCAGCGAGCGACGCCGGCACTTTCCAGACGCCCTTCGATGACCGCAAGCTGAGTCACCCGTTGGGCACCGAACCGCTGCTTGCGGCCGAGAGCCGGCTGGAGCCACTTGAAGGCCCGCTGTGCCGGATCATGCTCGGCGAAACCCGCGCCCGGCAGGTCAGTTTCGACTGCGATCAAAATCTGATGCAGGCGCTGTGCGCCATGATTCGCGGCACCGTCGCCAAGGCCGAGTGGGATCTTCCGCTCGACGATCTTCCCCTGCCCGATACCCCCACGCCGGCGCCGACGCCGAGCGACGTTCCACCCACCGTGCACTGATGTACGAGCGGATCGAACCCGCGGCGCTCGAATATGCCGAAGATGGCACGCCGTTCTCGCGCCAGTTTGGCGATGTCTATCACACCCAGCACGGCGCCCTCGGCCAGAGCCGCCATGTCTTTCTTGAAGGCAACCAGCTGCCGCACCGCTGGCAGCGCAAGTCGCGCTTCGTCATTCTCGAAACCGGGTTTGGCCTCGGGCTGAATTTTCTCGCCACCTGGGCGGCCTGGCGCGACGACCCGAAGCGGTGTGATCGCCTGCACTTCATCTCCATCGAAAAGCACCCCTTCAGCGCCGATAACCTCGCCACGCTGCACCAGCGCTGGCCCGAACTCGCACCACTGTCGACACGCCTGCGCGCGCAATGGCCAGCACTCACGCCCGGCATGCACCGCCTGTGGCTCGACGACGGTCGGGTTGCCCTCACCCTGGTTTTTGGCGACGCCGCCACGGCACTCGGCAAGCTCGACGCGCACGTCGACGCCTTCTACCTCGACGGCTTTTCCCCAGCCCGCAATCCGGAACTCTGGTCGGCCAAGCTCTGCCATCAACTCGCCGCGCTTGCTGCACCGGTCGCCACACTGGCCACCTGGTCGGTCTCGCGCGAAGTGCGTCAACATCTGGAATACGCGCGCTTCCGTATCGACAAGGTGCGCGGCTTTACCGGCAAGAGCGAAATGCTGCGCGGCCATATCGCCGGCGCCCCCGAGCAGCGCAACGCCATCCCCACCCGCGAAGCGGTCATCGTGGGTGCCGGGCTGGCCGGTACATCGCTGGCGCATCGTCTGGTCAAACGCGGCTGGTCGGTTCAGCTCATCGACGCCGCCGACGGCCCCGGCCAGGGCGCCTCGGGCAATCTGGCCGGGGTATTGCGCCCACTGCCGAGCCTCGATGACAATCGTCTGGCCCGCCTCACCCGCGCCGGCACGCTCGCCGGCATCGGCCATCTGAACGCACTCGCCGCCTCAGGCCATACCGTGCGCTGGGCGCCCAGCGGCGTGCTGCATCTGGCGCGCGACCCGATCCACGAAGCCCGCCAGCGCGAGGTCGTCGATCGCCAGCAACCGCCGGCCGACTACCTGCGTTATGTAGACCCTGCCGAAGCCAGCGCGCTGGCCGACTGGCCGCTTGCCAGCGGAGGGTGGTGGTTTCCCGGCAGCGGCTGGGTGCAGCCGCCCAGTCTGTGCGCGGCCAACATTGCCGCGGCAGGCGCGGCACTTGATGTGCGCTATGGCGTGTCGGTCGCCCACCTGACACGCATCGGTGACTATTGGCAACTTCATGACATCCGCGGCGATCTGATCGCTGAAACCGCCTGCGTGATTCTCGCCAACGGCGCCGATATCCGCCGCCTCGACGTCGCCCGGACCCTGCCTGTACGCTCCGCCCGCGGCCAGGTCAGCCACTTGCCGGCCACCGACGGCAGCGCGCCCAAAGTTGTGGTCTGCCGGCTCGGCTATGTCAGCCCCGCCATCGACGGCTTGCGCTCCGCTGGCGCAACGTTTCTGGTCGACGATGATGATCCCGCGCTGCGCGAAAGCGAGCACACTGACAACCTGGCCAAGCTCGACTTCATCCTGCCGGGCTTCAGCGCTACGCTCGACAACGCCACGATGGCCGGCCGCGTTGGATTTCGCCCCGCATCGCCTGACCGTCTGCCCATGGTCGGCGCCATCGCCGCGTCCGGCAACTATCCGGCCGACACCTCACTCAAACAGGTGCTGCGCGAGCCCGGCCTGTATGCCATCTCCGGCTTTGGCGCCCGCGGCCTTGTATGGTCCGCGATCGTCGCCGAAACCCTGGCCAGCCAACTCGATGGCGACCCACTGCCGCTTGAGCGCGATCTCGTCGACGCCATCGATCCGGGCCGCTTCCTGCTCCGGCGTGCTCGCCACGATCGTGTCTCCAGCGAGGGCTGATGACGACATTTGTAAGGCTTTCTTTCTGCGGTCCTCGCCTGAGTGTGCTGTCGCGTTAAATGCGCATGACTTCCAATGACGGGAATGCGAACATGCGCAAAACACTTCACCCCATGCAATGGCTGATGGCCGCGGCCATCACCGCTTTTTGCGTGACCGGCACCGCCGCCTTCATGGGCTGGCTGCCAGGCTCAGAAGCGGCACTCAAGCCCGAACTGCTGGCCACGGAAAAACCGGCTCCAGCAGTCGCGGTGCTGACGCCCGCTGATGTCTCGCCCACGCCCAAGGCTGACCCAACACCGGTCAAGGACGCGGTTACCGAGCCCGCCAAGATCGTCGAACCCGCCGCCAAGCCGGCGCCGGTCGCCGCAAAAACCAAACCCGCGCCTGCGCCTATGGTCACGCAAGCGCCCGAACCAGCGCCCGTCGTACAGCCCGTCGAGCGCTACTGCCCCGACTGCGGTGTCGTCACCCGGGTCGAAACCCTTGATCGTCGGGGCAAAGGCAGCGGTATCGGCGCCATCGCCGGCGGCGTCGTCGGCGGTCTGCTTGGCAACCAGGTCGGCAAAGGCAGCGGCAAGGATCTGGCCACCATCGCCGGCGCAGTCATCGGCGGCGTCGCCGGTCACAACGTCGAGCGCAATGTCACCCCAAGCACGCGCTATCGCATTACGGTGGAAATGAACGACGGCAGCGTGCGCACCATCGATCAGGATGAGCCGCCGTCCTGGATGGCGGGCGATCGGGTTCGGGTCGAGGGTGGCCGTCTGTCCGAGTCCGGCCGGGCCGACTTCTAAACGCGGCAACGGGCCGAAGACGCGCACGCAAAATTCCGCCACAATCGACGGCATGCGCCAAAGCATCGACCTCCCCTTCGGCCACGTTCTCATTCTCGACTCGATTGCCGAGTTGTGCCCCGATGACCGGGGCCAGATCGTGGTCAGTGGCTCACACGGCGGCCTGAGCGCCGCCGACTATGCGCGGAGCAATCCGCCGCGCATGGTGTTCTTCAATGATGCCGGCGTCGGCAAAAAGAATGCCGGCATCGTGGCCTTGGCAGCACTCGAACGTACCGGCGTCATCGCCGCCGCCGTCGGCCACACTACAGCCTGCATTGGCGACGCCATGGACACCTGGCGCAATGGCCGGCTGTCGCATCTCAACACGCTCGCCCAGCGCGCCGGATTTCGGTGTGGCGACACCATCCCCGAGGCCATCGAGCGCAGCCAGACCCTACCCGTCTATCGTCTTTGCCGGCTCGACGACAACGGCAACCGGTTCGTGATGCTGCGCCATCTCAGCTACCTGCAAGCCGACAGCGAACGCATACGCTTCGAGGCGCTGGGTCACAAACAAAGCTATTGGATTGAAGTCGAGACCGACCTCAGCCAGGCTCAACACGAGCAATAAAAAACCCCGCCGCAGCGGGGTTTATGACGCGGCACGCAATCACAGATAGCGTCGCAAACGCGCCAACACGGTCTCCCGTCCCATGGCCTCGACCACCGCGTCAATCGCCGGCGTCTGCGGTTGCCCAACCAATAACACCCGCAAAGGAATCGCCACCTGAGGCATCTTGAGCCCATGGGCTTTCATCGTCGTCTTGATCGCCGCGCTGATAGCCTCACGCTGCCAGTCACACGTATCGAACTCACCGGCCAGATCGGCCAACGCGGCACGCGACGCATCCGTCAGGTGCTGCGTGAGCAGCTCTTCCGAGGGGCGCACATCGATATAAAACGACTCCACCGCATCGGCCAACTCGTTCAGCGTCGACACCCGCTCCTTGTACAAAGCCACCAGCGTATCGAGCGCCGGGCCATTCTCTGGGTTAACCTGACGCCGTGCCAGCCGGCTGGCGGTATCAGCCGCCAACACCTTGTCGTTAGTGGCCTTGATGTAATGCGCATTAAGCCAGTTCAGCTTCTCGGTATTGAACTGCGCAGCCGAGGGCGTGATGTGGTCCAGATCGAACCAACTGACCAGTTGATCGCGCGAAAACACCTCGTCGTTACCGTGACTCCAGCCTAGCCGGGCCAGATAGTTGATGACCGCCTCGGTCAAGTAGCCATCCTCGTGATACTGCATCACGCTGACCGCGCCATGCCGCTTCGACAGCTTCTGGCCATCGTCGCCCAGAATCATCGACAAATGTGCGTAAGCCGGCACCTCGGCGCCCAGCGCGCGCAAGATGTTGATCTGCCGTGGCGTGTTGTTCACGTGATCATCACCGCGAATGACGTGGGTGATCTTCATATCCCAGTCATCCACCACCACGCAGAAGTTGTAGGTTGGTGTGCCATCCGGCCGCGCGATGATCAGGTCATCCATCTCGGCGTTGGCGATTTCGATACGGCCTTTGACGAGGTCATCCCAGGCCACCGCACCTTCGGTCGGGTTGCAAAAGCGAATCACGGGGTCGACACCTGCAGGGGGCGTCGGCAAGGTCTTGCCCGGCGCCGGACGCCAGCGGCCGTCATAACGCGGCTTCTCGCCCCGCTCACGCTGCGCCTCGCGCATCTCGTCCAGCTCAGCCGGGCTCGCATAGCACTTATACGCCAGGCCTTTGGCCAGCAACTCGGCCACGACTTCGCGGTAACGATCCATCCGCTGCATCTGGTAGAACGGGCCTTCATCCCAATCCAGCGCCAGCCAATTCATCCCGTCGAGAATCGCCTGAACCGCCTCGGGCGTCGAGCGCTCAACGTCGGTATCCTCGATCCGCAACACGAACTCACCGCCGTGATGCCGGGCAAACGCCCACGAAAACAAGGCAGTGCGCGCACCACCAATATGAAGAAAGCCGGTCGGGCTCGGCGCGAAACGGGTGCGGACAGGGGTGGCCATGGGCTGATCTAAGCAGTGAAAATCGAGCGCGTATTCTACGTCAAATCAGAAAGCGCGCCCCCGACTTGACGTCTGCCCAAACGCCGCCTAAAATGCGCGCTCTTCTCGAG
Source organism: Zoogloeaceae bacterium G21618-S1 (assembly GCA_027214125.1). Taxonomy (GTDB): domain Bacteria; phylum Pseudomonadota; class Gammaproteobacteria; order Burkholderiales; family Rhodocyclaceae; genus Nitrogeniibacter. The sequence continues at coordinate 15,390 of JAPWHF010000016.1, read as the reverse complement.
TGGGCGGTTAGCTCAGCGGTAGAGCACTGCCTTCACACGGCAGGGGTCACTGGTTCGATCCCAGTACCGCCCACCACTCGCAAGACAGCCCGCCGATGCGGGCTTTTTTGTTTTTTGGGCATCTAACCCATCGATATCAATCGTCACTCCTAGCCATTGGGCGGGTAGACGGGTTCTGCATTCCCTGCCCCGTAGCGCGTTCAATTTCCTCCCGCGCCAGCGTCAGCGCCGATGCGACCAACCCCACCGGTACGGCGATGACCCCCAGACCAACCACCAGAATCGCAAAAGTGAACAGCTTGCCGCCCGCAGTGACCGGATACACATCGCCGTAGCCGACCGTCGTCAAGGTACACAGCGCCCACCACAAACCATCAAACACCGAGCGAAACGCCTCCGGCTGAGCGACATGCTCAAACTGATACACGCCCACGCCCGCCAGATACAACAGAATCAAAGCCATGGCGCCAAACAGGATCAACTCCTCCCGCGCAATCACCAAGGCGCGATAAAAGCGCAGCATGGCCACGTTGTAGCGCGCCAGCTTGAGAATGCGAAACAGACGCAACAGCCTGAGCGATCGCAGCGACTCGCTCCCGACCCCAAGCGACAGGTAGAACGGCGCTATCGCGAGCATGTCGATCAAACCGTAGAAGCTGAACACATAGCGCCGCCACGGGCGCGTCAGCCAGACACGCGCAACATACTCGACCGTGAACACCACCGTCGCAAACACTTCAAAGCCATGCAACGCTTGCAACTGAAGCGGTGACAGATCAGGCAGCGTTTCCAGCGCAAACGCCAGGAGACTCAATATGATCAGCCCCTGAAGAACCCATTCGATTCGGCCAAAGTTGGCACTGGCATCTGATGCGACAGATGCCGATAAATAGTTATTTGTCATTAATGCCGATCATACCGGCTTGGCAAGATCCGATCTACTGTCGGGATTCCGATGGCTTGCCGCCACGAACGGCCAAACCTGGCGCTGAGCTAGCGCTTGCAACACGAACCCTGCTGTTCGCAACCGATAGATGCACAGGGCGAGGCGGACCGACGCACTTGTCGAGAAAGCACTCAAGCACATGAGCCACAGACCGGCTCGCGTGACCTGGCTCCGGAAACCCACAGCAGAACGCCAGCATCGAACGATTCAACCGCAGCGTGCGCCAAGACTGGCTCAGTCATTCTCTGTTCGAATCCATCCCAACAGCCCTGGCGCCTGCAACGCGATGAATCTGGACCTGCAATCGCAAACGTCCCAGCACGGGCCTTGGCGGCATCACCCCGAAGCAAAAGCGGGCCCTTGCAGCATGACCACTGCATCTGAGGACAGGTAAGAACCGGAGAGTTGCCCTCCGAAGTGAAGCCGCCCTATTTGATGGCGTAGCGGAAGTCGCCGCTCTTGGTCGCGCTGACCTTGATGCGGGCGATTGCCGCGCCGTCGGCCATGCGGGTGAGCACGGCTTCGGCCATCTCGGGGAGCAAACTCCCGTTGAGAATGTGATCGACGTTTCGCGCGCCTGAGTCCACTTCGGTGCACCGCGCCAGAACGGTATCCACCAACTTCGCGTCCCAGCCGAACACCGCTTTGTGATTGGCGCTGACACGATCGCGAATCCGCTCGAGCTTGAGCTGAATGATGCTGAGCAAGACATCATCGGAAATCGGGTAGTAGGGAATGACCTTCATGCGCCCCAAAAAGGCCGGCTTGAACGCGGTATACAGCGCCGGGCGCAAGGCCTCCGCCAACGCATCGGCACTTGGCAGTTCGGCCGCCGTCTTGTTGAGGCAGGCCTGCATGATCTGACTGGACCCGACGTTGCTGGTGAGAATGATGAGGGTGTTGCGGAAGTCGATCTCGCGCCCCTCGGCATCGTCGAGAACGCCCTTGTCGAACACCTGAAAGAAGAGCTCGAGGACGTCGGGATGGGCTTTTTCGATTTCGTCGAGCAACACGACGCTGTAGGGGTTGCGTCGCACGGCTTCGGTCAGCACACCGCCTTCGCCGTAGCCGACGTAGCCCGGTGGCGAGCCCTTGAGGCCGGAGACCGAATGCGCCTCCTGGTATTCGCTCATGTTGATGGTGACCAACTTGCGCTCGCCGCCGTAGAGCACATCGGCCAGCGCAAGCGCTGTTTCGGTTTTACCCACCCCAGAGGGACCGACGAACAGAAACACGCCTTTCGGTTTGTTGGGATCGTCCAGATTTGCGCGCGCCGTGCGGACCCGTTGCGCAATCGCTTCGAGCGCATGGTCTTGCCCAATCACCCGCGCCTTGAGCAGCAATTTGAGATTCAGGACCGTATTGATCTCATTCTTGAGCATCTTGCCCAGCGGGATGCCCGTCCAGGCAGATACGATTTCGGCCACTACCACGCCATCGACTTGAAGCGGCACCATCGGGCTGTCGCCTTGCAGGGTGCGCAAGCGGGTCGTCAGCGACGCAAGCTCCGCACATGCCACGTCGTGCTCTTCACCCTCAACGAGTGCATCAGACTGGCCACGACGCTCAAGCTGCTGATGCAACGCCAGCAAGCGCGACACGATCTCGCCCTCCTCCTCGCATCGGGCGCGCAGTTCGGTCAGCGAGGCTTCGATTTGCGCCATCGAAGTCACGAGTTCGGCGATTCGAGACTGGTGGCCGGCGTGGGTGGCGGCCTCGCGTTCCAACGCCGTGAGTTCAGCACGCTCGCGCTGCAATCGCTTCTCCGCGTCATCAATCAGCGCCGGCGTGGCGCTCTGGCCCAGCGCGACTTTGGCGCAAGCGGTATCGAGCACGCTCACCGCCTTGTCTGGCAACTGCCGCGCGCTGATGTATCGGTGCGACAGACGGACCGCCTCGGTCACCGCGTCGTCGAGCACACGCACCCCGAAGTGCGACTCCATCAAGGGCACCATGGCGCGCAACATGGCGGCAGCCAGCGGTTCGGTGGGCTCGTCAACCTTCACCACCTGAAAGCGCCGGGCAAGCGCCGCGTCCTTTTCGAAATATTTTTTGTACTCCGCCCAGGTCGTGGCGGCAATGGTGCGCAATTCGCCACGTGCCAGCGCCGGCTTGAGCAGATTGGCCGCGTCGTTCTGGCCGCTCTGACCGCCCGCGCCGATCATGGTGTGCGCCTCGTCGATGAACAGGATGACCGGCGTCGGACTCTGCTTGACCTCGTCGATCACATTCTTGAGACGGTTCTCGAATTCGCCTTTGACGCTGGCGCCCGCTTGAAGCAAGCCGAGATCGAGCACATGCAGGCTCACGTTTTTGAGTGGCGGCGGGACGTCGCCGAGCGCAATGCGCAGCGCCAAACCCTCGACCACAGCGGTTTTGCCGACCCCGGCCTCGCCGGTAAGAATGGGATTGTTCTGGCGCCGACGCATGAGGATGTCAATCAACTGACGGATCTCTGCGTCCCGCCCAATCACCGGGTCGATCTTCCCGTCAGCCGCGCGCCGGGTCAGATTGGTGGTGAATTGATCCAGTGCGGGGGTCTTGCTGACGACAGCGGTCTCGGGTGTCGAATCGGCCTCCGTCGCTGCGCCCTCATCCGCGCCGGCACCGGCGCTGGCGGCCTCTTTTGCCTCTGCCGAGCCGGCCGTCAGGGCATCGAAATCGTGTTTGAGCTGCTCAAGCTTGATCCGCTTGAAAAGCGCCGAGGCGCGCGCGGCGAGTTGGGCAAGGTCAGAGTCGGTCAGCAAGGCGAGCAACAGATGGCCCGAACGGATGCGCGGCAACCGGGCATCCAGCGAGGCGATCAGCCAGGCCTGCTCGAGAAGCTTCGGCACATGCGCGGAGAACACCGGCGTGCGGCTGTTGCCGGTTTTGAAACGACCGATTTCGCTCGTCAGATCGCGTTCGAGCCCGCTCGGGCTGACACCACAGCGCGTCGCAATCACCACAAAATCGCAATCGGCTTGCTCCAGCAAGCTGAGGAAAAGATGCTCAAGGTCGACCTCATAGTGGCCGCGCGACATGCAGATGCTGGCGGCGCGTTCAGCGGCCTTTCGGCAGGGGGAATTGAGCTTGGTGATCAGGGTTTTGAGAGAGGTACTCATGGCTTACCGGTGGGGAGTCGTAAGGTTCAATGGGTGGCGTGCAATTCAAATACGGTGTCGCTGCGATCTTCCGTGGCCGCACGCGTGAGCATGAAGCTGTCGAATCCGAGCCGGGCACCCGGGGCGCCACCGAGACAGACGGGCTGGACATCCGCCGCGCGCAACACGGGGCGGATCTCGTATTCAAACTGCGTGCCTGTTGCCAGCGTCAGGAGTTTGTCGAGCACTGCCGCCAACTCACCGTCTGGCAGGAACTGCCGGTAGCGCGCATGCGTCAGCGGGCCAATATGCACACGCACACGCAGGTTGCGCTGCCAGACGCGCTCGCCGACCAGGCAGGATTTTCCCAGGGCAGCGTTCTTGCCGCCCAGCACAGAACGCTGTGCATGCGGCAACGCGTACCACTTGCCAACAAACTGCTCAATACGGATCGGGACGCGAAAGTAATCCGACAACATCGATTGCAGCGCCGCCGCCGAGAGCGGACGTTGCCGCAACAGGCCGGCAAAATGGGCAACCGATTCGTCATCAATCGATCCGGGCGTTTCGTGCAGGCGATCGCGCAGTGCATCAAAACCGAGCCCCGTCAGGCTGAGGATCAGTGGCAGAAAACGATTTTTTCGATCGGTTTCATACTGGATCGGTAAGCGGTACTTCTTCCAGGCGCGGTAGAAGTGCCCCACCGCACGATTGGACAGTAGATCGAAAAACGCATGCGCGCCCTCGTCTCGCTGCGCCCGGTCCAGACTCGCAAGTCGCTCGGAGTAATGAATCGGCAAACCACCATGCAGACCAAGCAAGCCGATGAAACGCGGTGTCAGCTCGATACGGGCTGGCGCGGCGCTTGCATCTTCGTCGGGAGCCGAGACCGGCATCTCCAAGTGTTCAATGTCGCTGGGCGCAAACCCCAGCGACAAGGAATTCCGAAAGCGGATTTGCTCCGAGACGGGATCGGCCGGCCGACGCCCAGCCGAAGACGACATCCAGCGTTCGAGCATTCGAACGGCCTGAAAAAACTCGAAGCGCTCCGGCGCCGTGCCGAGCTGCTCGATCAGAGCAGGATCGATTCGCCGGTGCGCGGCGCACATCGGATCAGCTCCTCTTCGGTTCGTCCGGACACCAGAATCAATTGGACAAAGCTGTTGAGATGAACGTACAGCCCGAGAAAACGATCGACGCATCGGGCAAACACATCAAGGCCGCTGCCAACAAAACTGGACTCGTCCAGCGTGAGCCGCACTTCCAGCCCACGAACAAAACTGGCAAAAGGCTTGCCCGGCAACCAGACCGTGGCGTCGCGCTGCTCGATGGCCTGAATGCCGTCGATTTGCTGACGCGAGCTGGCCGTACGCTGAATATCGTAGAGCGCCAACATCTCCTTGAAAGCGCTCAAGCCACTATTGGTCAAAGACAGGTGGTTGAGCGCCAGATGCGACACCAGCCGCCACTGACCGTCGTGGCGATGATCAAATCGGCACGGTTGGGTGGGTTTTCTGAGAAGGCGCACGGAACGCGCCGCCGCACCGCCCTCCTGAAAAAGGTCGCCCGTCGGCATGCCGACGCTCATCAGCGTTGGGAGATCGCGATTGGAGCACGTCAATGTGAGGCTCAGAACATCGGTCTTCGGCGAGACCGGGTCGAAATCGGCATCGACCAACGACAACTCGGTTTCAAATCCGGGGCTCTGTTCGGCCACAAGCGCATTGCGCTGGGCATACCAGTAGTTGCCTTCTTGTTCAGGTGTTTCGCCATGGCGCAGAGAAAAGAATGGCCGATACTCCTGAATCGACTCTCCTTTTGCGCTCTGGCGGACACGCCGCACCGAGTCGATCGAGTACACCTCGTAGGCGAAAGCACGACGGCTGTCCGCCACGACCGGGTAGGTCGAGCTTCGATGCGTTATCCGGATGGGGTCACCGCGCTGCGAGAACAGATTGACCACCGGCACGCAGCCCAATCGTACGTTTTGGGCCGTCAAAGTCTGCAGCAAACGCGATGCGTCACCGTCAGCGCGCAGGTTCGACAACACGAAATGCAGCGTCAAGCGCCGGGTTTGTTTGGATGCCGTCGGCAAGGCCGGCAGCATCAGGTCAAAGAAGTTGTACTTCTCCGGGAAGGCAAAGTACTCGGTCAAATGCCGATAGGCGGCGTGGCCCGCCGCCGGCATGTCGATCAGGGCCTCGGCATCGCCGAAGCCGACCTCACGCAGCACGCCCTCACCTGCCAGACGCCAATGGCCGTCATCCGCCTCGGCGTAGGTCGTCGCCAGCTTGAGAAAAAGCGCATCCCGCAATGCCGCCGCCACGGAGGGCTCGGCGTCTATATAGAACCTGAGATGATCCACCTTCGCTGCAGCCCAGCGACCTTCGGCGACCGGGATCTCCAGGCTCAAGGACAGAGTCGCACTACTCCCAACCGGCAGTCGCACGCTTCCCGGTGCGCGTGCCACGGGCTCAAAGGACAAGCTGCTCACGCTCACCGGCAGCAGGTCGACATGCCAGGCAGTTCTGAACCGGCATACCGCGCCCTTGATCGGCCGAGAAAGCAGTTCTGTACCCCGATCGATCGCAACCGGTGACGATAGTTGAAGCTCAGCGCCCGTGGCATCAAAAAACGCGATCGAGCAACTGGGGAATGGCCTGAGATAGTGCGGATAAAGGACGTTGAGCAGCGCCTCGGTAAAGCTCGGGTAGCTGTCTTCGAGCTTTTTGGTCACCCGCGCCGTCAACAGCGCCAAGGACTCGATAATCCGCTCCACATGCGGATCGTCGCAGCCTTCGCCTGACAACAACAATTGCCCGGCAATTTTTGGGTAACGCTCGGCGAATTCGCGCGAATGCCCTCGAAGAAAGGCCAGCTCACGCTCGTAGTAGGGTAAAAGTGCTTCCATTTAGGCGTTCCCGATCCTGGACCGTTGGCGCCCGATCGAATACTGAAGCGTGGTGGGCTGGAGCATGGCGTCGAAACTCACTGGCTCTTGTGCTGGCCTCACCACCAAAACCGCGCGGATGGAAAAGTACAGGGCGTTGATTGATCGGCGATCCAGTTCCAGACCGACCTCGATCTCACGCAGTCGCGGTTCATGGCGAGCAATGGTCCGTTCAATGGACGCGCAAATGCGCCGACGGTCATTCACGCTCGACAGGCTCAAGCCCGAAAAATCGTTCAGTCCGAAGCTGGCCACTGAACCCAATGCACGCGGGAAGTCCAACGCCAGCGATTCATCGATGACGGTGCGTGTATTGAGCAAAGCTTCAAGATCACGGGCCACGGCGTCTTTGACTTCATCCATGCTCAGGCGACGGCGCGATGCTTGCACGGGCGATTCATCAAAGAGTTTGTCGAAAATCGACGGTTCAAATCCTTTCATCATGCGCCTCGAAAGAATGGCGGAGTTGTGCTCCGCCATTCTTGTGCCTCACACCGAAAAATCAGGTCAGATTAGGGGTGTTTTTTGCCAGGTTCCAGGCGCCCTGAATGTTCACTTTTCCGGACTTGGAACCGTCGATATTCAACTCGTCGTAAGTCCACTTCACCGCGGAGTACTTCAGGGAGAAGGTTTCCTGAGGAATCGCCTCGTCGCTGACCGACGGCGACACCGACGCGATAATCGCGTTCTTCAGTTCGATCTTGAGGTATTGATGACGATTCTGGGTGCCAGACGGATTGCCGGCCGTGTTCTTGCCGCCAAACGCGCGATAGAAATAGATCACCACATCATTGACCACCAAGCCGGACGAGCAGGCCTGATACAACTTCGGGCTTGAACCATCGATATCTTTGGTGAAGATCATTTCACCGTGCTCGACACGCTCGGCAGTATGGCCGCCAGAACCCGATGCCGTCGCGGATTTGGGTTGGCGAATGGTATGGCTCCACGCCGACACTTCAACCGTGTCTTTGTGTTTGGCATCGCGGGAGTCGCCCTTGATGTCACTCCCTTTGAATTCGACGTAGATATCCTTCATGTTTGATCCCCTTTTGGGTTATGGCAGAGAAAAATCAACCCTTGCTTGACTGCGGCAACTCGGCCACCAATCGCAAGGACACCGACAACTCATCGAGCTGGAAATGCGGCCGGATGAACGAGACCGCGCGATACACCCCCGGGCGCCCAGCCACCTCGCTGACCTCGATAGATGCCTCGCGAAGCGGAAACTGCGCCTTGGTCTCCTGCGAGGCCGAGTCGTCGGCCGTTACGTACTGATCAATCCAGCGCTGGATGTAGGACTCAACATTGGCAGATGAGGCGAAGCTGCCGATCTTGTCGCGCATCATGGCTTTCATGTAGTGCGCGATTCGCGAGACGGCGAAGATGTATTGCAGTTGCGCCGACAAGGACGCATTGGCGTTGGCCGAGTCGGTGTCGTACTTTTTGGCTTTCTGCGCCGACTGTGCGCCAAAGAACGCCGCGAAATCGGTGTTCTTGCAGTGAACGAGCGGGATAAAGCCGAGATCGCTGAGTTCTTTTTCGCGGCGATCGGTAATGGCAATTTCTGTCGGACACTTGAGGGCGATCTCGCCTTCGTCGGTGCGGAACGTGTGAGTCGGCAGATCTTCCACCAGACCGCCGCCCTCAACACCGCGAATCGCAGCGCACCAGCCATAGTTTTCAAACGCATTGGTGAGCCGCGCACCAAAAGCAAAGGCAGCGTTACACCACAGGTATTTGCTGTGATCGGCGCCATCGACCTCTTCGACAAAATTGAAGCCTTCGGTAGTGATGCCATCGATCGGGTTGTACGGTAGGCGTCCAAGGAAACGCGGCATGGCCAGCCCGACATAGCGCGAATCTTCGGCATCGCGGAAGGACTTCCATTTCGCGTATTCGACAGTATCGAACACCTTCGACAGGTCGCGCGGCTTGCCAAGATCAGTGAATGAATCAAGACCAAACAGCTCAGGAGAGGCGGCGGTCACGAAGGGGGCATGGGCAGCAGCAGCCACATGCGACATCTGTTCAATGAAGTACATGTCTTCGGGCTGACGCGTCACATCGAACTGACCAATCAGGGCGCCAAATGGCGCGCCACCAAAGGTCCCGAACTCCTCTTCATAAACCTTCTTGAACAGCGCGCTTTGATCAAAATCGATCGCCGTCTTGAAGTCCTTGACCAGCTCCTTCTTGGTCGCGCTCATCAACTTGATCTTTTGCTGCACACCGGTAGAGGTGTGCTTGCACAGATAATGCAATCCGGTCCAGGCGCCTTCGAGCGCCTGAAACGCTGGCGCGTGCATCACCTCACTGAGCTGCTCCGAGATCAATCGATCGAGTTCCGCGACCCGAGCATCTAGCGACGCCGCGAGATTTTCGGATACGACCACTTCACCCTCGAGCACCTGACTGGCAAACTCGCTGATGATGTCCCTTGCCCGCGCCCGCTCGTTGTCGGAGCGCGCCACACGGCTATCTTCAATGATCCGGTCCAGCAAGCTCGTATCGGGGGCTTCCGACACTGCGGCCTGTGCCGCCATCTGGGTACTCATTCGCTCACCTCCTGATCACCGCTGCCAAGCTGCTGAAGCTGCTCGGTGCTCTTCAATACATCCACCAGAAGATCTTCAAGCTTCTCGTTGCCCGCCAGCTTGTTCCGCAAGTCAGCAATCTTCGAACGTGCTTCGAGCAAACGACGCAAGGGTTCAACCTGCTCAACCACCGACTCGGGCCGGAAGTCCTCGAAGCGATTGAAGGTCAGGTCGACGGCGAGCTCCCCTCCTTCAGGCGTCAGACGATTCTTGACGCGGAACGCAGCGCGCGGCGCGAGACCTTCCATCACATCGTCGAAGTTATCCAGATCGACATTGACGAATTTGCGATCACGCAACTTGCCCTGAGGCTGCTCGGACTGCCCCGCATAGTCACCCAGCACGCCCACGACAAACGGAAGTTCCTTTTGTTCGATGGCGTCACCGCGCTCAACGTCATAGGTCAGCTGTACGCGCGGCGGCCGCACCTTCTGCAATCGCTTTTGAACACTCTCTTTTTTTGCCACAACACGCCTCCAATCAGATGTTCAACACCGGTTCGCCCTAGCCTCGCTCGCAACAATCGCGTGCTAGCGGCGTCACTTTCCTGGCTACTTGAGTACGCTAAAGGGGTCACCATCGACCGGAAGTGGTGCCGCCTGGCGCGGCACTGACACCGGCGCGGAAGCAACCGGCGCACGTCGGATCTTCCGGCGTGGCCTGGCGCGCGCCTCGGCTTCTTCCTCGCGATGTTTCGCTTCCGCAGACACCGGCGGCACGAGCACATCCTCACCCAGCGTCTCGCGCAGAACTTTTGCCAGACTCACTGCATCGGCCCGCGCCGAGCCCTTCAAATTCGTGTCATCGCGAAGTTCGGCCAGGGACTGCGTGGCAACCCGCAAGCCACTGACCGCACGCACCCCTTTCGCAGACAGGTCAGTGCTATCGCGCTGCAGCGCTTCATCCGCGGCAACGATGGCTCGGCCATAGTTCTCAGCGTCGAAGTGAATACGCGCCATGCGCACCCACGGCTCTTTCTGAGCGGGATTGTCTTCAGCCATCTTTGCCAGCAACCCAACCGCCTCACTCACCTTGGACTCACCAACCAATGCATCAACCTTTACGCCGGACACCTCCATCGCAGACGAAAACGCCTCCTGCGACAGCGGCAAGGGTTTGTTTGCGCAAGCCTGCACGCCCAGCAACACGACTGGCGCCAAAAAACACCACATGAAACGCGTCGAACTCATACCCATCCTCATTCACAGCACATAACACATCCGACAATATGACAAATGTTTGCCTTAGAAAGACCGAGATAGTACAGTCTCGCCTTCTCAAAAACAACGCGTTTTGCATACGACGACCGCATGCTAGCATAGCGTTCAAAAAAAGTGACTTTGTCATATTCAACCAACTTCCTGACAGCTAGATGACGTGCACAAAAACGCTCCTTGCATTGCTAGCAACAACAGCGGCAATAACCACCGGATGCGCTACAACCGCGGCGGTACAAGCCGTCGGGACGGCCGTCAACATCGCCATGCAGCTCTCTGGCATCAAGTCGGAGACGGGAAATGAGGCAAAAAAGGCGGTTGAGATCCCGATGAGGATCTCGGCGGGAAACGAGCTCAACACGACCCATTCCGGGCAATCATTGTCTCTCGTCGTGCGGGTTTATCAATTGCGCAGTGGCCGTGCCTTTGGCGATTTGCCCTACAGCGCAGCAAGTGCCGACGACGCCGGAAAAGCCGCGCTCGGGGAGGATTTGATCTCAGTGGAAGATGTCGTGCTCATCCCGGGCAAGAACTACGACCTCCCCCAGAAGCTCGCCACCGACAGCACAACCATCGGCGTTGTCGGTCTGTTCCGGTCACCGGCTCATCGCCGCTGGAAGATCGCATTTGACGCGGTCGCATCACAAGAAACAGGCATCACGATCGGCGCCCATGCCTGCGCGCTGACGGCTGGGCGCGGTGTGGTGTCGGGAACTCAGTCGTCCGAGCAATCCCGAACACTCTCCGGCGTCCACTGTGAGGGATAGGAAGAATATTGATGCAGCATGCAAAAATTCTGTGGGGCGAAGGGCTCTTTCTCCGGCCACAACACTTCCAGCAACAAGACGCGTATGCGGAGGCGCTGAGCCGCCATGCGCTCATGACCGCGCAGCCCTTCGCATGGGGCATCAAGGATATCGAGCTTGATGTCGAGGCCCTGAAAACGGGCACATTACGGTTCAACCGCATCGATGTCGTCCTGAGTGACGGCACGCCGTTTACCGCACCGGACATCGACCAGCTCCCGCCGCCGGTGGCCCTGGATGCGTTAGTGACCGACCAGGGCGGCACGACCTTCTACCTGGCGGTTCATCAACTCAACAACCATGGCGGAAACTGCGTCGAGAGCACCAGCGACGGTAGCCATGTCCGGTTTCTGATCGAACCCAAAGACACGGCGGACCTCTTCACCGACGCCGCCGATGCCCAGATCACCTACCTCAGCAAACTGGCCTATCTCAAAGCGGCCAGCGAGCCAAGAGACCAATACATCACGCTCCCGCTGCTTCGCGTCCGTCGAACCAGCAGCGATGGTTTCGAACGCGACCCGGCATTCTTGCCACCAGCGATCAGCCTGCGCAGCGCACCACTTCTGTATCTGATGCTGCGCCGCCAAATCGACGCCTTACGCGCCAAAGTCGACGCGCTGTATGGCTTCCACCGCGAGCCCTCACAGAACATCATCGAATTCCGATCCGGCGATATCGCATCGTTCTGGCTGCTGCATACCGCCAGCAGCGCCTGTGCGGCGCTGACGCACCTGTTTCGCAATCCAGACATTCACCCGGAGCGCCTGTTTCAGGAACTCCTCCGTCTGGCCGGTGGATTGATGACCTTCTCCAAGCATCACGCACTCGACGATCTGCCCGCCTACGACCATGGCGCACCAGGCGCATGCTTCACTCAACTCGACAAAATACTGCGCGATTTGCTCGACACGGTCATTTCGACACGCTACTTCTCCATCGCGCTCACCCAGCCCAAGCCGGCCTTTCACGCCGGCCGCCTCGATTCGGAAAAGATCTCCGACGACACCACGTTCTATCTGGCCATCAGCGCAGCACACCCGCAATCCGAACTCATCGAATCAGTCCCCATGCGCCTGAAAGTCGGCGCTCCGGATGATGTCGAAAAACTCGTTCTTTCAGCCATGTCCGGCGTTCGCCTGAGCCACGCGGCACAAGTCCCCGCGGCCATCCCCGTCCGCCCCGGCGCGAGTTATTTCGCGCTGGACACCAACAGCGCCCTCTACGAACGCATGCTCAAGGCGCAGTCAATCATGATCTACGCACCTGAAAGCTACCAGGATCTCAAACTCGAACTGATTGCCGTCACATCATGAACTCTCCCCCGACCCTCTTCGGCGACGCCGCCCCCGCGCCGCGCCCGCCCATCGTCGAATCCAGCGCCCGCACATTGGTCGATCTGCTCTACGACGGCTTCTACATGCTGATCTTGCTGCGGAACCAAACAGCGCCGAGCGACGCGGACACTTTCACAACACAGGTTCAGAAGTTTCTCGCAGGCTTTGAACGCACCGCCAAAAAGCATCAGTTCAACGCCGAGGATATCTTCGACGCCAAATACGCCTTTTGCGCCACCGTCGACGAAACCATTCTTTCGTCCCGGTCCGCAATTCGCGACACTTGGGAGCGACGTCCGCTGCAGCTTGCGCTGTTTGGCGACCAACTCGCTGGCGAACATTTTTTCGACAAGCTCGAAACGGCCAGAAATGGCGGTGCGAGCCGGCTCAACGCGCTCGAAGTCTTCCACATGTGCCTGCTCCTGGGCTTCAAGGGCAAGTACCTGCTCGAAGGCCCCGAGAAGCTCAAATACCTCACCGGCCAGGTCGGCGAGCAAATCGCCCACCTCAAAGGCAAAGGCGCGAGTTTTGCGCCAAGGGCAATGGCGCCAGACCAGATCACCCACGCCCTCAAGCGCGAAGTGCCCGTCTGGGTCATCGGCTCAGTGCTCGCCCTGTTCGGGCTGCTCGCCTATCTTGCACTCAACGGCTACGCCGAACGAAGCGCCCACGAGACGCTGTCGCCTTTCCAGAACATCGTTCAACTCGCCCCGCGCGCACCCACATTAACGATAACTCTGCCCTGAACTCACCGTTTGCAAGGGCTGCGCCAATCATGACTCCATTCCCGTTTGCAGCGCTGATCTCACAGCAAAACCGGCTTATCGAAATATCGACAGCCCTGCCGGATGCCGCACTGCTGGTCGAGCGCTTCGTCGGCCGTGAAGCCGTCTCCGAAAGTTTTCATTTCCAGATCGATTGCCTCTCCACGCATGCGCACTTCGATCTCAATGCGCTGATCGGCGAAGAAGTCACGCTTCGCCTGCAACTGGCCACGGGCGCGCACCGGCGCTGGCACGGCTACGTCACCGAGGCACGTCAACTCGGTTCAGATGGCGGCTTCGCACGATATCGCCTAGACGTAGCGCCCTGGCTCGCACTGCTCGACCATCGACGCAACTGCTGCCTGCTTCAAGACGTCGACATTCGTACAGCGCTTGATCGTATTCTCTCTGACTACCCGCAGGCCGATTGGCGCATGGACGTCACCCAAACCCTGCGCACCCATAGTCGACTTACCCAATACCGGGAGTCCGACCTCGCGTTCGTCCAGCGAGTGCTCTCGGCAGAGGGGCTGTCCTACCGGTTCGAGCACGACCAAACCGCCGTTGCGGGCGACAACGCGACACACGCACGCCACAAATGGATTGTCTTTGATCGCCACGCCGAGCGCCCTGACTGCTCACAAGCCGTCATTCGCTTCCATCGCGCTGACGTGACCGAAACGACCGACAGCATCCAGCAGTTTCACGAAACCCGACAGGTACTCACCAACAAGATCAGCCTCAGCGGATGGGACTACAAACAGCTAACGGCACCAGGCGACGACGCGGCCAGTGCACTGGACAACGGCGAGCTGCCCTCGCTGGAAAGCTATGATGGCGCCGCCGCCTACCCCTTCGAAGATCGCCACGCCGCGGCACAACGATCCGACATCCTTCTAAACGCCCACGAATCCCGGTTTCAACGCTTCAAGGGCGCCGGCAGCGCACGTGCAATGGCCGTGGCCAGCACCTTTGCGCTCACTGGCCACGACCAATACCCGTCAGATCAAAACACGTTTACCGCGCTGGCGATCACCCACCGGGCGGCCAACAACCTGGGCGCAAACATCGCGCGCCTGCTCAAGTGCGCAGACATCGAAACCGGCACCTACCGCAACCAGTTCGACGCCCAAGCATACACAAGGCCCATCGCCCCGCTCCCCAGTCCCAGGCCAAAGATTGCGCCGCAAAGCGCTCGGGTCGTCGGGCACGCCGGCGCGCCACTGAGCACCGAGCGTGACCATCGCATCAAAGTTCAATTCCACTGGCAACGCGGCGACACACCGAATCCAGGCGGACTATCAGCCACCGAGCCACCCGAACGCCAGGCCGCCCCACGCACGGTCCTAACCCCCTCGGGGGGCAGCGAACACAGCGAGCTTGGGGAAACCCCGCCCGCGCGCCGGGCCGCCCCAAGCGCGGGCGCGGCCCCCTCGGGGGGCAGCGAACACAGTGAGCGTGGGGGCACCCTAAACGCCCCAGGCGATGAGCGCTCCGGCACCTGGGTTCGCGTCGCCGAATGGCTGGCCGGCCCCAACTGGGGCAGCCACTTCCTGCCGCGCATCGGCACCGAAGTGCTGGTCGAATTCATCGGCGGCGACATCGACCGCCCGGTCATCGTCGGCCAACTCTTTACCGGCGAAGAACGCCCGCCCTTCAGCGCCGGCCACGACTCCAGCGCCAACCACCC
>JAPWHF010000015.1 GCA_027214125.1 Zoogloeaceae bacterium G21618-S1 | reverse complement strand
GGGGGGCGCGGGGGGGGGGGGGGCGGCGGGCCGGGGGGCGGTTGCTGGTGGGGGGGGTGGGTGGGTTTTTTGGGGGGGTCGGGGGGGGGGGGGGGGGGGGGGGGGGCCCCCCCCCCCCCCCCCCCCCTCCGCTTTTCCGCAGTGCTGATTCGCGTACTCAGCTCGGGCGGTGGCGTGGAAATTCGGCCAGGATCATCAGTCCGCCCGCGGTCGACGCCTGATCAAGCGTGATCTGTCCGCCGTGGGATGACACGATCTCCGAAACGATGGCCAGCCCCAGCCCGCTGCCGGGGGCGGTGCCCTGCCCCAGGATCCGGTAGAAGCGCTGGAACACCTTGTTGCGCTCGGCGGGGGGAATGCCTGGCCCCTCATCGCAGACCGACAGCGCAACGACATTGTCCATGCAGCCCGTCGCGACGACCACCTGCGTTTCTGGCGGACTGTAACGGATGGCATTGTCGAGCAGGTTGGCGATCAACTCGCGCAGCATTTGCGCATTGCCGCGTACCGGCGCTTCGCCATCGCCTTCGAACGCCAGTTCGATGCGTTTTCGCAGCGCCAACGGCGCTTGTTCAAGGCAAACATCCCTGGCCAGCTGGTGCAGGTCCACCACGGTGTAGTCCTGCGGCGACTGCTCGAGAGACTCGGCATGCGATAGCGCCAGCAACTGGTCTGCCATCCGGCGAGTGCTGTGGATGGTGCCCAGGAGGCTCTGGAAGGTGTGCTGGATCTCGGACGGTTCGCTCTGACGCTGTCCATATTCAATCTGTGTGCTGAGCACGGCCAGCGGGGTCCGGATCTGATGCGCGGCATCGGCCAGCAAGCGCCGTCGCGCGGCCATCATGGTCGAGAGCCTGTCGGTATGGTGGTTGATGGCGTCAATGAGAGGGCGTACCTCGGAGGGGATGTTCGTGTGGGCAATCGGCGTCAGGTCGGCAGCATCGCGCTGGCGAATGGTGTCGCGCAGTCTGAGCAAGGGCTTGAATGCCGTGGTGAGTGCAAAGGCCAGTACGACGGTACCGAACAACACCAGAAGGACCTGACGCTGCAGGCTGTCGGCGAAAAGCTCTCGCGCCAGTGCAAGCCGGGATTCGGTGGTTTCGGCGAACACGATAGTGGCCGCATCGCCACCGCTCAGCGCGGGGTCGTAGAGACGCTTTTTCATCGCGCCAATGCGGACATTTTCATTCTGGAACTGACTGTCGATGATGCGGGGCGGACCATCCGGGATCAATCCTTCGGGCGGTTTCAAGGCTTCGTAGCCGGTGACCAGCTCCCCGCCCGGGCCGATCACGGCATAGAAAATCCGCTCCTGGACACCGGCCTCGAACACTTCGAAGGCGGAATAGGGGACGTCAACGGTAATGTTGCCTTCGAGCGAGTGAACGCGTTCGGCAATCGACTTGATCGATGCGGTCAGCGACCGGTCATACGCGCGATTGACCGCGTCCAGCGCCCCCAGGTAGGACAGCGCGGCGTTGATTACCAGCAGCAGCAGCAGGGAGGGGAGCAGCCAGGTGGCAACCCTGCGCCGCAAACTGACGGAATGCGTCACTGCCGTCGGGCCTCAGGGCTCATCAACCGGATGGATCAGATAGCCGAGCCCGCGCATGGTGACCACGGCTGCGCCTGAGCCTTCGAGCTTCTTGCGCAGGCGATGGACATAGATCTCGATGGCTTCGGGCCGTGCGTCATCGTCGAAATTGAAGACTTTCTCGAAAAGTAGTTCACGGGGGACCGGGCGTCCCTGACGGGTGATCAGGGCTTCAAAGACCGCCAGCTCTCGCGGGGTCAGGCCCAGCGGTGTGCCGGCCACACTGACCAGGCGTGAGTTCGTGTCGAAGCTGAGCTGGCCAATGTGCACCGTGGGCGACAGGTTGCCGGCGCGCCGCAGCAGGGCCTTGATGCGCGCCTCAAGTTCGGCCAGATCGAAGGGTTTTGCCAGGTAATCATCGGCGCCGAGATTGAGCCCGCGGACCTTGTCTTCGGTGCTGCCACGTGCGGTCAAGACCAATACGGGCGTTTGCGCCGTATTTTCGCGGCTGCGCAAGCGTTTGAGCACCTCCAGCCCGTCCAGACCGGGCAGCGACAAATCGAGAATCACCGCATCGTAGGGTTGGGTGAGCAACGCGTGGTCGGCATGATCGCCACGGTTCATGATGTCAAGCGCGTAGCCCGCCTGGGTCAGCGCCTTCGACACCCATTCGGCCAGTTCTGCATGGTCTTCCACTAGGAGCAGGCGCATGGGCTTGAAAGTCGTTCGAAAGCTTGATGAGCGATCATACTGACTCAAAAAAAGCCCTTGCGCAAAGCCTTGGGCTGGATAAGGAGGCCTCCATTGTTTCGACGCCAATGGTCGTTTTGCGTGTTGATTGCACTGACCTGGGCGCTGTTGTTTGGCGCGCCTTCGGTGCTGGCGCAGACAGCGCCCGATCAGCGCTATGCCGCGGCCCGGAAAGAGGGCGTGGTGGTGATTTACGCTGCGACCGACGAAAGCCTGGCCCGTGAGTTGCTACAGGACTTCATGCGGCTCTATCCGGGCGTGAGGGTGGAATACCACGACATGAGCTCGGGTGTTTTATACACGCGCTTCGTGGCGGAATCGGCCAGCGGCGGCGGAGCAGACGTGGTCTGGAGCTCGGCCATGGATCTGCAGGTCAAATTGGTGAACGACGGCCACGCCCAGGCGCATCGCTCGCCCGAGACGGCGGCGCTGCCGGCGTGGGCCGTGTGGAAGGACGAAGCGTTCGGCACCAGTTTCGAGCCCGTCGTCTTTGTCTACAACCGCAGACTGTTGCCTGAGGACGAGGTGCCGAGCAGCCATGCCGAATTGTTGCGCCTGATGGCGCGCGCGCCGGAGCAATTCAAAGGGCGGCTGACCACCTATGATCCGGCGCGCTCGGGGGTGGGTTACTTGCTTCACAGTCAGGACGTGCTCGCCAATCCGGTGGTTTTCTGGCGCCTTGCCGAAGGCTTTGGCCGCATCGGCGTTCAGACCATGCCGGCCACCTCGGACATGCTTGACCATGTCGCCTCGGGAAAGGCCCTGCTCGGCTACAACATGCTCGGCTCTTACGCCATGATCCGGGCCGCCAGCGACCCGAATCTGGGTGTGGTGTTGCCGCGCGACTACACCCTGGTCATGAGCCGGGTGGCCTTCATCGCGCGCCAGGCGCGCCACCCCAACGCGGCGCGGCTGTGGCTCGATTACCTGCTCTCGCCACGCGGGCAAGGCTTGCTATCGAAGAATCCTGGCTTCTATTCGGTGCGTGCCGATGTGCCTGCCGATGAGGTGGCCGAGGAGCTGCGTCAGCGTTTGGGTGGGGCATTCCGGCCGATCGCCATCGGCGCCGGCTTGCTGACGTATCTGGACCAACTCAAGCGTCGGGATTTCTTGCGCCAATGGAATGACACGGTCGCGCCGCTGCCCTGAGGGCGGTCGCGGCGACAGGCTGTTGGCCGTATGCCACTCAAAAAGATCCCCGCGGCCATTGGGCGCATTGCACTGACTTTGGTCTTGGCCGGCCTCGCCGGGCTGATTGCCTCGGCGGTACACAGCCCGCTGCCCTGGATGCTGGGCCCGCTGCTTGGTGTTGCTGCGCTGCGCACGCTCGGTGCGCCTTTGCAGCCTCCTCGGGGCGGACGTCAGGCCGGCCAGTGGGCAATTGGTGCCAGCCTTGGGCTGTACTTCACGCCCCAGGTGCTGGATCTGTTGCGCGCCAACGCGCTGCTGGTGGGTGGCCTTGCCGTTGCAGCCTTGCTGATCGGTTTGCTGTGCGCCTTGCTGACGATGCGCCTGGCGGCCACTGATGGTCCGACGGCGTTCTTTGCGTCCTTGCCCGGGGGAGCGTCGGAAATGGCGGTCATCGCCGAGCGTTTTGGTGGTGCGGTCGACCGGATTGCGGCGGCACATGCGCTCAGGGTCATGATCGTGGTGGCCGTGGTGCCCTTCGGGTTGAGCTGGTTCGGCGCGCATGGCAGCGATGTCTACCAGCCGATTGCGACCGTGGTTGTGCCGGCCCGGCTCCCGTTGCTGCTGGCGTCAAGCTTGTGCGGCGTGGGCGTACTGCTGATTCTGCGTGTCGGAAATGCCTGGGTGCTGGGCCCCTTGCTCGGCGTGGGCATGGCGACCGGATTTGGCCTTGGGCTGTCGGCACTGCCGGTGTGGGTGGTCAATAGCGGGCAGTTGCTGATTGGTTGTGCGCTGGGTTGTCGGTTCTCGCCCGAATTCTTTCGTGCCGCGCCACGCTTTCTGGCGGCGGCGGCCATGTCGGCACTGCTCGCCGTCGGGCTTGGCTGTGGGCTTGCACTGCTTGTGTCTGCCGCGTCGGGCATGCCTTTGGCCACGCTGGTGCTTGCCGCCGCGCCAGGCGGGGTTGCCGAAATGTGTATTACCGCCAAGGTCTTGCAGCTCGGCGTGCCGCTGGTAACGGTGTGTCATGTGTTGCGGGTGATTGTGCTGACCGTGGGGGCGCCGGGGTTGTATCGATTGTTCATGCGAATGACGCGTTGATCCCTGCTTCGACGCCGGTTGTCAGTGGCGCAACATGAGCGGTAATGCAATTCGGCCGCACCCGTGATTGCGGTGCGGCCGTGGTTTTTCGCCGCGAGGCGCGGCGCCTGCGAGGGGTTTAGGCGACAAACCTCACTTGCGATTGCGGGGTGCGGGTATCCATGTTGCGGCCGCGATTGAGGTGGTCATCGATCTCGCCGGCACAGCCAATCATGCGTCCGTAGAGGAAGGCGGTGAATGCCGCCGTCTCCATTTGTGCCGTGGACAAGCGGCCCGCCTGGAGTGGCTGCCACATCATTTTCAGCAACAAGGTGGCGATCAATGCATCGACATTGACGCAGAACACATTGCGGGTGACGCCCCGATCGAACAAGGCCTGGACGAGTTGACGGTAGTAGTCATGGAAGATGTTGTATTCGCCCCGCGCCGCAAACAGCTCGCGGACGAACTTCTCCCGTGGGTCGACGTTGACCGGCTTGCCCTTGAACACCGGATGATTGATGCAGGGCAGGTTGCGACTGCCGGCGCCGGTTTCCTTGCCGGCCGATCGCTCCGCGGCGTAGTCGTTGATGAAGGTGTTGATCATCGCGGGGAGATCCAGCCCGTGGTCCGGGTTCCCCGGGTCCGTCAGGTCTTGCCCGGCGAACCGCTCCAGCAAAAAGGCAACGCCTTCAAAACCGTTGCCGCCATGGGCGAAGCCGGTGTGGGTCAGAAAGCCGACGACAGCCTTGTTGAGTTGAACGCGCGAGGGGGTCTCCGGGCCATCGGCCGACACCGCGCCTTTTGCGCCTTGTGCCGAAATCGCACCGGGCCCGTTGGTGAGCAGCAGCCCGGTCAGCGTCTGGAACGCAAACAGATCCTTGCTGCCAAGCTGTCGGCCGGTCAGTGCCAGGGCGGCCACGTCGGTGATGGAGCGGGCACCCAGGAGTTCGGCGTGCGCGATGCCGCAAAAGCTGTCGGCCGTGTGCTGCGTGGCATCGACGGACGCGCCCAGCTGTGTGCCGACCAGGCGCATCCACCAGGGGAGGGCTTCAACGCTCAGCCGGGAAACACGCTTGCGCCGGAGCGGGCCCCAGCCCAGCGTGGTGGTCAACGCGGCGAGCACAGCGTCGGCGCTCGGATGGCCCGCCTGGGCGATCAGCCAGGTGAGCGGCACCGAACGGATGCCACGGGTGTGCGCCGCGTCGATCATTGCGCCGGCGAGCGGGTCGGGTTCGGTGGCGAACAGCAGCGTTCGGGCGGCGGGGGTGAGGGTGATGCCTGAGCAGTCGGCATCCTGATCGCACGCATCCTCAAGCCCGGCGGTCGAAAACAGGTCAATCAGGAGTGCGGCGGCACGTTGTGCCGGCTCGGCGGTGCGCGGTCCGACGATACTGACCGCCGCGGCGAGCACCGAGTTGGGGGCGTTTCCGGCCTCACGCGCGGCCTGAGCGGCAGCCAGCATGGCGGTGCCATGCAGTCCGGTCAATGCCATCACCGACAGGTTGATCAATGCGTGGTCGTTCGGGCCACCCGCTTCGTGCAAAAGGGCGAGCGCAAGATTCGCTTCGAGCGGCTTTTGTGCCGCATCCAGCATGGAGACGCCGTGCAGGCTGGAGAGCTGGGTGCGGGGGTCCATCTGGGAGGCGCCCGAGGCGTCTTTCATGTTCTGCCGGGCAAATACGGTTCCGACCGATCGGGCCAGCTCGGCGATGTGTAAGTTGTGGGGCGCCACGGCTTCAACCACCGGTAAATCCAGCGCGGTTGGCAGCTTGATGCCCTGGTTGGCGCCAAACCACGGTTTGAGTTCCATCGTCCCTTCCGGGGCGAAGTCGGGCAACGTGGCATTGGCGCGCATCACCGCGGTGAGCGCGGCGGGAATATGGGCAATATTGGTGACGACCGCGCCTTTTGCGGAAAACACCGGATTCTCGGGGGTGTAGAGCGCATCGACGTCGAATTTCTCCATGAACCAGCGCTCCTTGCTGAGCGCGTCGTCGTGGCCGCCCGCCATCGCACCGGCATGCCCCACCGCGCGGGTCAGCTTGGCTTTCCAGCGTCCGACGACGCAGGCCACCACGGGTTTGGTGAAATCGGCGTCGCGCTCGTAATAGCCGCCGGGCTCGCAGTACAGCACGGCCGCCTTGCTGCGTGCATCGTTGGCCAGGGCAAAGGCGAACTCGGGCGCAGCATAGTGGATGTAGATGTCTTTGCCGCTTGAGACCAGCGTGGTGGTACCCCAGCCGGCCATGCGCAGATACTGCGCAATGGTGGTGGTGAAGCCGCCCGAGTTGGAGAGAATGGCGATCGAGCCGCGCTTGAGTGTGTCGCCCGGACTGTCGCCGCCGAGTGCGCCGCCGATGCGGACCTGGTTCCATGCGTCCGCCACGCCCAGACAGTTGGCACCGAAGATGTCGATGCCGGCTTGCTGGCCCATGGCGCGGATTTCACGTGCGTCGTGGACCGCGATCTTCTCGGTGATGATGAAGATCTTCTTCAGCTCCGGATTCACCCGGATCAGCTCGGCAACGCCGTCGCGCGCGGCGGTGGGCGGCAGATACACCACGCCGCAGTTGAAACGGTGGCCGGCTTCAAGGCCTTCGCGCACGCTGTTGAATACCGGAATGGGACCGCACGGGGTGTCCAGGGTTTGCCCCCGGCGCCCTGGCGATGTGCCAAAAACCACATTGCCGCCCGACCAGGCATGGCCGACCGGGGTGACCTCGGACGACTCGCCGCCCAGGATGTTCAGTACGCACACCTTGTCTTGCGCAGTGGCGATCTGGGACAGGGAACTGATCCCCACGTAGTACTGGAAGTCACCTACACCTTGCTGATGCATGTTGCTCTCCTGGAGTCTGTGTTGTTGTCGCGATACGCGTGCCAATCCACGTCAGGCGGGGAGGCTCAAGCAGCCTCGGATTGGGTGCCGACGCCCAGCTTGGCGGCGATCTCTTGGCGGCCGCCGGCCTTCATCCATTCATTGACTTCGCGGGCGTAGTCGACGACCTCGCTCATCGCGGTGTCGTAGCCAAAGAAGCGGTAGGGCAGGCCCAGGGCTTCGCAGGTATCGCGGAAGGCGGCCATGCCTCGCACCAGATTCGGGCCGCCGCGACCAATGACCACGAACAGCGGGGTGGGACCATGCTCGCTGATGTGTTCGCGCAAGGCGTCGGCCATGGCGCGGAAGGTTTCGAAGATGTCGGTGTTGTTGGACTTGCCGCCGATGATGAACAGCACATTGGATTGCGCGAGCCAGTGCCGGAAGCAGATCGACGCGACCGACTTCATCTTCTCGTAAGGGGGATTGCCACCGAAGTCGGAGGAAATGATGGCGTCGTCGCCAAGCATCTCGGTGACCAATGAGTTGGCGCCGCCACCAAAGGTCGGGGCGAGGATGGTGCCTTTGTCGTTGATGACGTAGACATCGCTTTGACCCTGGTGCGTCCGTAGCTGGTTGATCTCCTGTTCGAAATCGGAGTAGTCGGCGGCGAACAGATGAGGCGGCAGATTGAGCCGGTGCCAGCGTGAGTCGTCGCGATCAAAGCCGCACTTGAAGTCGCAGGCGACCGGTGTGAGGCGACCGCGTCGATCGGGACGCATGCGGATCGGGTTGAGCTCGAGCACGGTCATGCCGAAGTTGTGATACAGCTCCCAGAGCTTCGGGAGCTGCTGCACCAGCGGCGAGATGATTTCGCTCGGGGCGCCGATGTCGGCCAGCGCATTGGCCACGACAAACGCTTTCATGCCCGTCAGCGCATCAAAGGGCACGCGGGCGATCAGCGTCGGGTCAAGCTCTTCGATGTCCACGCCGCCGCAGTGCGTGATGGTCAGTGTTGGCGCGCGAAATTCGGTTGAAACCGACAGCGAGAAATAGATTTCATGCTCGGCGGGGACGGCGCCTTCAAAGGTGACGCCGTTGGCCTTGGCAGACTGGTTGCCGTGGTGGTGCTCGACAAAGTAGAGACGCTCCTTCTCGGCCAGTGCGGTTTTGAGGTCCTTGGCGCGACCGAGCAGACCGGCCTTGCCCTTCTTGCCGACGCCGCCTTTGAAAACGGGTTTGACGAACACCGATCCGTGGCGCTCGATCATGGCCTTGATGGCCTCTTCGCTGGCGTCCGGCCCGAGGACTTCGGCACTTGGGAAGCCGACGAATTCGAGCAGTTTGCTACCGTGAAGCATGCCTGTGATCTGCATCGCTCTCTCCTGAGGGTGACTGGAATATGTGACGAAAAGAGGCCACCCGATGCGGGCGACGACTCAATCCGGTGTGGCGCTGCGTTCAATGGCGCAGGCGCGAAAAAGAGGGACCCCGACTGTTCTCCTGCCCCCCGGTCGGGGTCCGAATTTCGCTTCCGTGCGGCCTGCTCAAATTGCTGGCCGAGCGATCAGAAGCGGTGACGGATGCCGGCCATCACCACACTCGGGTCGTCACCTGCCGCAGGGGTCATGTTCCAGCCGTAGTTGGCGTCGCCTTTGTTGCTGATGTGCGAGTAGGCGGTGTACAGCGTGGTGCGCTTGGACAGGCCGTGCATGTAGTACACCGACCAGCCGTGCGCATCTTCGGTGTTCGCCTCGTTGCTCTCGTCACGGGCGCCGTAGCTCACCGCCACGGTGCCGGCGGCGCTGACCGGGATCTCCGCGCCCAGCGCATAGCTGCGCGCCTTGCCCTTGCCCTGGCTGCCGCTCTCGCGGTCCTGGGTGTACAACAGGTAGGCCTTGGCCACCTGAAAGTCGTAGGCACCGGCGATGCCGTGGGTGCTGGCTTTGCCACCCGTGGCGTTGGTAAAGACGCTCTGGGTGGTGACGGCGATGGCGAAGGGGCCGTTCTTGTACATGCCGGTGATGCCGTAGCCGCGGCCTTCCTTGCGAGCGTCGTCGTTCGGCCCGGTGTTTTCTTTGCCGGTCCAGTAGCCCACATCGGCCGAGAAGCCGCCAAAACTCGGCGAGCGGTACTTGATCATGTTGTCGAAGCGGGTTTCGTAACCGCGCGCGACAGAGCCGGTCTTGCGGTGCAGCAGGCCGGCGGTGCGGTCAGCGCCACCCGTGGCTTCATAGGGGTCGAGCGCGACGAAAGCGGGCGAATACTGGCGGCCCAGCATCACCTTGCCCCAGCTACCCTCAAGACCGACGAATGATTGGCGACCAAACTGACGTCCGCCCTGTCCGGTGGCGCCGGTGTCGGGGTCGAAGCCGGTTTCGAGCACAAACAGCGCTTTCAGTCCGTTGCCCAGATCTTCGGTGCCCTTGAAGCCGAGCCGGCTGCCGTTCAGTTCGCTGCCGGCAACGCCGGTGAACTTCTGGCCGCCCGCCTTTTCATAGCTGAGATTGATGTCGATAAGACCGTAGATGCTCACGTTGGTCTCAGCGTGGGCAAGCGTCGGCAGGCCCAGGGCGGTGGTGGCCACGATAGCGGCAATCTTGTTGAGTTTCATTGACTCCTCCTTGTGTGAAAGCTCTTTTGTGCCGCGCTTCAAGTGCTTGAGCGGCCGGTGCATTTCACGGCAAAGGGCTTTCAGTCTGCTTTCGCAAGAAGGCGTTGCGGCGGCGGGTGATGTGATCGACTATGGTGTCTCTATCACCGGCTCGAATCGCTTCAGCGCGTCTGGCCGGTGGTCGGGACGGCGGGAATTGGGGAGGGGCCAATGTTCGTGGTGGTTTACTGGTGGCGGGTCAAACCGGGCAAGGAGGCGCAGTTCCGGGAGGCCTGGCGGCGGGGTACGCAGCAGATCGTGCAGATATACGGCGGCTTGGGTTCGCGCCTGCATCAGGAGCGCGATGGGCGCTTTGTGGCCATGGCCGAATGGCCGGACGAGGCGACCTGGCAGCGCGCCTTCGATGCGCGCATGGTTTATCCCGACAAGGCCGCGAGGGCCGCATTTGTCGACGCCATTGCCGAGTTGCCGCCCGACAACAAGCCGGCCTTCACCATGACGGTGACCGACGATTTGCTGGCGCGTACCGGCGGCTTGCGGGGCGAGATGCCCGATGCCGAGTAAAGCCGTGTATCAGGGGCTAAAGCTTTGCCGTGCGCTGCCGTTGTCCGGCCCATGAAGAAAAAGCGACGCAAGCTCCTGCCGCTCGGGATCAAGAAGCGGACCACCACCGAACTGCCAGCGCTGATTGCGCTTGAGGCCATTGGTCAGCCGTGGTTTTGCGAGGCGCATCTGACCGATCTGATGGCCTTGTCGATGGTCTGCCAGGTGGCGAGCGAGGCGGGTTCGGACGTGAACACGGCCGCGCTTGAACTGCTTGATCTGCTGGGCAAGGAGCCGCTTGATGGCGCCGCCATCGAACCGCTGGTGGTGTTTGCCAATGACTGGATGCAGCGTCAGTCCAATGGCCGTATTCAGGATGCGATTGATCGCCTGCTGATTGTCAGCAAGGCGCCAGTCGATGCCGTCGGAGGCGACAGCCCCGACGCCTGAGCTTTTGGTCGCGAGACCCTAGAAAACGAGGCTCTGCCCGTCGGCCGGGATCTCGCATTCCATTTGATTTTCTTTCCATAGTTTGTGCGACAGCGCGTCCAGCGCCTTGGGTTCGCCATGCACCAGCACCACGCGTGGCTTGCCCTCAAAATGGGTGATCCAGCGCGTCAGCTCCGATTGATCTGCATGGGCCGAGAAGCCGCCCAGGGTCTCGATGCGCGCCTTCACCACGTAGTCATCCTGAAACAGCTTGATGTGTCTGGCGCCATCGACCAGTTGCCGGCCAAGCGTGTTGCGTGCCTGAAAACCGATGAACAGCAAGGTGTTGCGGGCGTTCCAGATGCGTTGTTTGAAGTGGTGGCGAATGCGCCCGCCGGTGCACATGCCGCTGCCGGCAATGATGATGGCGCCGGCCTTGATCCGGTTGATGGCCATCGATTCGTCGGTGGTGACGGTGCAGGTGAGCTTGGGCAGGAAGTCTTCAAGCGAGCTGTGGTGGCTGCCGCGGATGGCCTTGATGTCATCCCGGTCGAGCAGCTTGAACCAGCGGTCGTACAGCCGGGTCGCCTTGATCGCCATCGGGCTGTCGAGAAAGATCTGCCAGTTGTCGAGTGCGCCCTGCTGATGCAGGCAGCCCAGATGAAACAGGATCTCCTGCGTGCGGCCGACGGCAAAGGACGGAATCATCACATTGCCGCCGCGCGTCCACGTGTCGGTCAAAATCTCGCCGAGTTGCGCGAGTGTGTTATCCATCGAGCGGTGATTGCGGTCGCCATACGTGCCTTCCATCATCACCAGATCGGCGTGCGTGAGTTGCGTCGGATCATTCATCAGCACCGAATCGCTCTTGCCCAGGTCGCCCGAAAACACCAGCGTCTTGCGTTGGGACTTTTCGCTCAGCGTGAGTTCGATGATGGCCGAACCGAGAATATGGCCGGCGTCATGGAAGCACACCGCGGCCTCCGGCCCGAGCGACCAGGTGTCGCCGTAGGCATGCGGCTGGCACTGCTTGAGCGCCTTGTGGACATCGGCGCGGCTGTAGTCGGCCTTGCGCAGCGGCTTGCCGCGGCGGCGGTTGCGCAGGTTGCTGCGCTCCAGATCGCGCAGATACAGGCCGGCGGCGTCTTCGAGCATCAACTCGAGCAGATCGACCGTGGCCTCGGTGCAGTGGATGGGGCCGTCAAAACCGCGATTGACCAGCAGCGGCAGGCGGCCCGAGTGGTCGAGGTGGGCGTGGGACAGCACCACCGCGTCGATCGCGTGCGGATCGAAGGGGAGCGTTTCTTCATGCAGACGCTCCACGGCATCGCCCCCTTGGTGCAGGCCGCAGTCGAGCAGCACTCGACCGAGCGCTGGTGATTCAAGCAAGTGGCATGAACCGGTGACTTCCTGAGCGGCGCCATGGAAAGTAATTGTGGCCATGTGTGTCTCCGTGGGTTTTTCAGCGTCAGCAACGTGCAAGCGATCTTCAGCGTCATGAGAAAGTGTCGTATAGCAATTTACCGTCAAGGTGCCATCGCGGTACGCCGTGCCCTTTCATCAACCTCAGCTTGTATCCAGCCATGATAAGGAAAATCGAAGCGCAGCAACTGAGTGCTGGCATGTACGTGCACAAGCTTGGTGTGTCATGGCTGAAACACCCATTTCTGACCAGCCGTTTTCTGATTGACGACCCCAAGGACATCGCTGCCATCATGGCGGCCGGGATTCAGGAGGTGTGGATCGACACTGACAAGGGCGTGGATGTGGGGTCGCGTCCCGAGACCCCGCCGCCAGTGCCCGAGCAGACAGTTTCGGAGACCGAATCACCGCCCGCGGCACGGCCCGCCGCGCGAGGTGCTGCGCGTACGTCGATGCGCGTCGAACTGGCGCAGGCAAAAAAGTTGTGCGAGGCTGGCAAGGCGCAGGTGGCTTCGATGTTCAGCGACGTTCGCCTGGGAAAGGTTGTCAGCACGGCGGAGGCTCTGCCACTGATCGAAGAAATTTCCGCCTCGGTGTTGCGGAATCCGGGTGCGCTGATCAGCGTCGCGCGCATCAAGACACATGATGAATACACCTACCTGCATTCGGTGGCGGTGTGTGCGCTGATGGTGGCGACCGCGCGACGGATGGGGTTGGACGAGCAGCAGGTAAGGCAGGCAGGTGCAGCTGGTCTGATGCACGACCTGGGCAAGGCGATGATGCCGCTGGAGGTGCTCAACAAGCCGGGCAAGCTGACCGACGCCGAATTCATGATCATGAAGTCTCACCCCGAGGCGGGGTGGAAGGCGCTTGTCGAGGCCGGTGAGAAGGATGCGGCAGTGCTGGATGTCGTTTTGCATCACCATGAAAAGTTCGATGGCAGCGGTTATCCGCATCAGCTCCAGGGCGAGCAGATCAGCCTGATGGCGCGTATCGGCGCGGTTTGTGACGTATATGACGCTATAACGTCCAACCGGCCATACAAATCCGGTTGGTGTCCTGCCGAATCGATTCAGCGCATGGCAAGCTGGCGTGGGCATTTCGATGAGGAGGTCTTCAAGGCCTTTGTGCGCAGTGTCGGCATTTACCCGGTCGGCGCACTGGTGCGCACGCACACCGACAAGCTGGCGGTGGTGCTAGAGCAGGGAGAGTTTTCCATGCTGAAGCCGACGATCAGGGTCTTCTTCTCGGTGCGGTCCAACGCGCCGATTGCCCCGCAGATCGTCGATCTCGCCGCGCCGGGATGTCGTGAAAAGATTGCGGGGATTGAAAACGCGAGTCAGTGGGGGTTTGAGAATCTCGAGCGCTTCTGGATGGTTTGATGCTGTCGCGCGTGGTCGACACCGATCGTCAAAGCCCGTAAAATCCGCGTCTTGCTGAGGAGCGCTGCGACCCGTGGGGTGTTTCCGGGGCCAGGCTCAGCAACGAATAACGGCGCTCGCAAACCTTTAGCCGGTTTGCCGCGCCGTTTTTCTTTGGGTGGTCCCGGCTATGATTGAAACAGCACGCCCGAGGACCGACCCATGCAAGCCGACCGCACGACCGAACTCCAGACCCTGCTGGCCCAGCGCATCCTGATTCTGGATGGCGCCATGGGCACCATGGTTCAGCAATACAAGCTGGGCGAGGCCGACTATCGGGGCGAGCGCTTCGCCGAGCACCCGCGCGACCTCAAAGGCAACAACGACCTGCTGGTGCTGACCCGGCCGGATGTGATCACCGCCATCCATCGTGCGTACCTCGACGCGGGTGCCGACATCATCGAGACCAGCACCTTCAACGCCAACGAGGTGTCGCAGGCCGAATACGGGCTGGCCGAGCTGGCCTATGAAATCAACGTGGCCGGCGCGCGGCTGGTGCGCGAGCTGTGCGATGAATACACCGCCAAAAATCCCGCCAAGCCGCGTTATTGTGCCGGCGTGCTCGGACCGACCTCGCGCACCTTGTCGATCTCGCCGGACGTGAACGACCCGGGCTTTCGCAACATCAGCTTCGACGCGCTGGTGGCCGACTACAGCAAGGCCGCGCGCGGCCTGATCGAAGGCGGCGCCGATCTGCTGTTGATTGAGACCATCTTCGACACGCTCAACGCCAAGGCCGCGGTGTTTGCGGTCGAGCAGGTGTTTGCCGAACTCGGCCAGCGCCTGCCCGTCATGATCTCCGGCACCATCACCGACGCCTCGGGCCGCACCCTGTCGGGCCAGACCGCCGAGGCCTTCTGGAATTCGCTGTCGCACGCCAAGCCGCTGAGCTTCGGCCTCAACTGCGCGCTGGGCGCGGCCGAGCTGCGCCAGTACGTGGATGAGCTGTCGACCGTTTGCGACTGCTATGTCTCGGCCCACCCCAACGCCGGCCTGCCCAATCCGCTGTCGCCTACGGGTTACGACGAGACCCCCGAGGCGCTGGCCGGCGCGGTCGCCGAATGGGCGCAGTCGGGCCTGGTGAACATCATCGGCGGCTGCTGTGGCACCACGCCGGCGCATATTGCGGCGATTGCCCAGGCCGTCGAAGCCACCGCGCCGCGCGCCCTGCCCACGCTGGAGAAGAAGCTGCGCCTGTCGGGCCTGGAGCCGTTCAACGTCGGTGCCGACGCGCTGTTTGTGAACGTCGGCGAGCGCACCAACGTGACCGGCTCGAAAGCCTTCGCCCGCATGATTCTCGAAGGCCGCTTCGACGATGCCCTCGCCGTGGCCCGCCAGCAGGTCGAGAACGGCGCGCAGGTGATCGACATCAACATGGACGAGGCGATGCTCGATTCGCTCGCCGCCATGGAAAAATTTCTCAAGCTGATCGCCTCCGAGCCGGACATCTCCAAGGTGCCAATCATGCTCGACTCCTCCAAGTGGAGCGTGATCGAGGCCGGCCTCAAGTGCATCCAGGGCAAGGGCGTGGTCAACTCGATCTCGATGAAGGAAGGCGAGGAAGAGTTTTTGCGCCAGGCGCGCCTGTGCCGGCAATACGGCGCGGCGGTGATCGTCATGGCCTTCGACGAAACCGGTCAGGCCGACACCTACGCGCGCAAGACGCAGATCTGCAAGCGCGCTTATGACTTGCTGCTGGGTATCGGCTTTCCGCCCGAAGACATCATCTTCGACCCCAACATCTTCGCCATTGCCACTGGCATCGCCGAGCACGACAACTACGCGGTCGACTTCATCGAGGCGGTGCACTGGATCCATGCCAACCTGCCGCACGCGAAAACGTCCGGCGGCGTGTCGAACGTGAGTTTCAGCTTCCGCGGCAATGACGCGGTGCGCGAGGCGATTCACACCGTGTTCCTCTACCACGCCATCAAGGCCGGCATGAGCATGGGCATCGTCAATGCCGGCATGCTCGGTGTGTACGATGATCTCGATCCGGTGCTGCGCGAGAAGGCCGAGGATGTGGTGCTCAATCGCCACCCCGGCGCAGGCGAGGCGCTGGTCGACTTTGCGGTGACGGTGAAAGAAGGCAAGGCCAAGAACACCGGGCCGGACCTGAGCTGGCGCGAGCGCTCCGTGGAAGAGCGGCTCAAGCATGCGCTGGTCAAGGGCATCACCGACTTCGTGGTGGCCGATACCGAAGAGGTGCGCGCCACCCTGGCCGCCGCCGGAAAGCCGCCGCTGGCGGTGATCGAGGGGCCACTGATGGCCGGCATGGACGTGGTCGGCGATCTGTTTGGCGCGGGCAAGATGTTCCTGCCGCAGGTGGTCAAGTCGGCGCGGGTGATGAAGCAGGCGGTGGCCCATCTGCTGCCCTTCATCGAGGCCGAAAAGCTGCGTACCGGCTCGGCCAGCAAGGGCAAGATCATCATGGCCACAGTCAAAGGCGATGTGCACGACATCGGCAAGAACATCGTGGGCGTGGTGCTCGGCTGTAATGGCTACGAGGTGGTCGACCTCGGCGTGATGGTGTCGACCGAAAAGATTCTGCATGCCGCCAAGGAGCATGGCGCCCAGGCGATCGGCCTGTCCGGGCTGATCACCCCATCGCTGGAGGAGATGAGCCATGTCGCCGGCGAGATGCAGCGCCAGGGCTTTGATGTGCCGCTGCTCATCGGCGGCGCCACCACCAGTCGCGCCCACACCGCGATCAAGATCGCCCCGCACTACAAGCAACCGGTGGTGTATGTGCCCGACGCCTCGCGCGCGGTCGGCGTGGTCACCGCGCTGTTGTCCGAAGGCGGCGCCGAAGACTTCAAGACCCAGCTGGCGGCCGACTACGACAAGATCCGTGCCCAGCATGCCAACAAGAAGGGCGTCACGCTGGTGAGCCTGGAAGCAGCGCGGGCCAACGCCTTCCGCACCGACTGGGCGGCCGAGCCGGTGGCCGCCTGCAGCAATTCGCACCAGGCCGGCTACCAGCCCTACACCCCGCCCGAGCCCAACACCACCGGCGTGATGGCCATCGACGTGGATCTTGAAGACCTGCGCGAGTACATCGACTGGGGGCCGTTCTTCCAGACCTGGGATCTGGCCGGCAAATTCCCGCAGATTCTCGACGACGAAGTGGTCGGCGAGACGGCGCGCAACGTGTTTGCCGACGCCAAGGAAATGCTCGAGATGATCATCGCCCAGGAATGGGTGCAGGCCAAGGCGGTGTTCGGCCTGTTCCCGGCGGCCCGCGTGGGCGACGACATCGAGTTCTACACCGACGAAGCACGCACCACGCCGATGATGAGCTGGTACGGTCTGCGTCAGCAGCACGAGCGCCCCAGCGGAAAGCCGCACTGGTGTCTGGCCGACTTCATCGCGCCCAAGGACTCGGGTGTCAAGGACTGGTGCGGCGCCTTCGCGGTCACCGCCGGCCTGGGCATCGAGCTCAAGCTGGCCGAGTTCGAGGCCAACCATGACGACTACCGCGCGATCATGCTCAAGTCGCTGGCCGACCGCCTCGCCGAGGCGACCGCCGAGTGGCTGCATGCGCGGGTGCGCAAGGAATTCTGGGGCTACGCCGCCGACGAGACGCTGGGCAATGAAGCACTGATCAAGGAGCAATACCGCGGCATTCGCCCGGCGCCGGGCTATCCGGCCTGCCCGGATCACACCGTCAAGGCCGCGCTGTTCGAGCTGCTCGATGCGCCGGTCAACGCCGGCATGGGCATCACCGAATCCATGGCCATGACGCCGGCCGCCTCGGTCAGTGGTTTCTACTTCTCGCACCCCGAGAGCCACTATTTCGCCGTCAGCAAGATTGGCGAAGACCAGCTGACCGACTGGGCGCGACGCACTGGCCTGAGCGTGGATGCCGCCCGCCGCTGGCTGGCCCCCTTGCTGTAAGCCGGAGATCCGTCATGCACGCCCCGGACGCGCTGATCGCCCTCGGCCGCCTCGATACCGCGCGCTGCGACGTGACCGTCGTCACGCGCGAACCCGGGGCGGCGCCGGTGCACACCCACACGGAGACCTTGCATGTGCTGGTCACCGAAGGCTGCCTGTGGCTGAGCATGGACGGCGCCGAACGCCCCGTCCGCCCAGGTGAATGGTGCTGCGTGCCGGCCGGCACCGAACACACCGAGCGCTACGCCGAGCCCACCTCGGCGGTGGTGTTCTGGCTGCGCGAGGCCGGCTGACACCAATCCGGCCTTGACCTCGACGATCAGGTGGCCATACTGAAAGCCGCAGGACGCCCGCGTATGGCGTCGGCATTTCCGTCATTTATCGAGGCCGTTCTCATGTTTTTTGCTCGCCGCGCCACCTTGCCCCTGGCGCTGATTGCGCTGTGCCTGACCTCTGTCGCTCACGCAGCCGGCACCGCCGTGCGCGGGCCGTCCACCGCGGCGGCCGATGCGTCCGAGGTGGTGACCCAGTATTCAGGCTTCATCGATCTGAACCCCGCGCGCAGCGCGGTCAGCACGGTGCATGGCTACGATTCGGTCACCAGCATCAGCGTCGATACCGACAACGGCATTATCAAGGGCTATGCCGAGTTCGACCTGCCGACCGATTCGACCCTGCCGCTGAGCGCGACGGTGGGCTCGGCGGTGCAGGGTTCGCTGAGTTCGCCATTGACCTTTTTCGGCGGGACCGGCCCGCAGACCGTCACAGCCGAACTGCGCTTCGATGGCAGCTTCGACGCGCTGCGCGGGTTGCCCACGTTCAGCCTGACCGGCAATATCACCGCGACCAGTTTCACCGCGATCCCCTTTACCCAGTCGCTTTATCAATCGCAATTGACGTTCCTGATGAGCGCCGTGACGCCGACTTATGTGCCACAGGTGCTCACGCTGGGCCATGAAAGCCAGACCGCGGGCGGGGTCACCACCGATACCCCGTTCTATGCCGGGGCAACACAAGTGGCGGTGGACGCATCGGCCGCTTCGCTCGACGCCATCGTGCGCCTCAGTTTCGATGTCATGCCGGGCCAGGCGTACAACATCAACAGCTTCGTCAATGGCCTGGTCAGCGCCGAGCCGGGCAGCAATCAGACGGCCACCCATGGCGATCTGTTGTCCTCTGCCGGGGTGCTCGACTTTTCGCATACTGCGCAGCTCGCCTTGTATGTGCCGCAGGGCGTGACCGTGGTGGGCGATCCGCTGATCAACCAGATTGTGGTCACCGCGGTGCCCGAGCCGCAGGCCGCCGGCATGCTGTTGGCCGGGTTGCTGCTGGTTGCCGGCATCGCACGCCGCCGGACGGCGCGCGGGTGAGCGCGGTCGGGCGAGACTTTCCGGCCGACGCGCGCGCGGCACTCGAGGCCGGGCAACTGATCGAAGCAATCAAGATCGTGCGGCAGACGCATGGCCTGGATCTGGCCGCGGCCAAGGACTGGGTCGAGCGCGAACGCGATGCGCCGGGCGCGACGGCGCCGCCCGCCAACTATCCCGCCGAACACACCGATGCGCATGAGCTGCCGCCCGCCGCCGAGGCGGCGCTGGCGGGTGGGCGCATGATCGACGCGATCAAGATCGTGCGTGCCGAACGCGGGCTGGGCCTGAAAGAAGCCAAGGCCTTGGTCGATGGCCATGTCGCGCGCAGCGATACGCCATTTGGCCACGCCGCGCCGGGCAAGCTGCCCTCCGTGCTGGTGTGGGTCGTGCTGTTTGTGGTGCTCGCCGCCGGCGGCGCGTGGGTCATCGTCGGCGGCTGACGCCGTTGGTCTGGCGTCAACGCATGTCGTGTCACTCGGCTGAGTCGCCCAGAACGACCGCCTGCTCACCGTAAGGGATCAGCTGCCCGCCGTTTTCCGCCTGCCAGGCGCGGGCGGTGGTGTGGTCTGAAAACCAGCGGTTCGGGTATGGCAGATCGGCCGCGCGCAGGCGCCAGCGCAAGGCGGCTTCGGGTGGCGTGGCGTTGTGGTGGGCGAGGACGGCGGGCCAGTCGTCAAAACCGCTTTCGCGGGCGACGGCGCTCAGGCAATGCTTGAGTTGCACCGATGCCCGCTGTCGATAGAGCGTGTTCAGGCTGTGCTTGTCGAACAGCTTCGCCGCGAGCAGGCGCCGAAGGGCGGGCAAGGCGTCGGTGAGGGCATCCGAACGGGCGGCCTTGCACAGGCGTCGCGCCTCGCGGCGGGCGATGTGGGCAAAGTGAAGGTGGTGGTTGGGCGATGTGGGCATACCGGTCTCCATGAGCGCGGCTTCTCGCAAGGCTGGCGCGGAGGGTCGGTAAGAACAGGTGGTGATACCAGCGGATGCGTGAGCTTTCGCGAGATGGGGCGCTCCGCCAGCGCAACCCGGCGCGCAGCGTAGCACGTCAGCCGCACCGACTCAACAACCCAGATAGCGTCCTCGGCGATGATTGACGCCGATCACCATGTTCAGCGCGGCCGAGGCCAGCACCGACAAGGCTGCTGCCTGCAGGCCGATGATCCAGGCCGCTGCGCCGAGAATCACCAGATCCATCGCCATCTGGATGGTGCCGGCGCGCCAGCCGCGGGTTTCCTGCAAATACACTGCCAGCACCCCGAGCCCGCCCAGGCTGGCGCGATGGCGGATCAGCACCAGGAGTCCGTTGCCGACCAGCAGGCCGCCGACGATGGCGGCAAACACCGCGTTGATATGGTCGAGATGGATCAGCGTCGGCAGCCACTCGCTCAAGACGGAGAGGGAGGCGACCGCGGCAAAGGTCTTGATCGTGAACGCGCGCCCCATGCCGCGCCAGGCGAGCACATAGAAGGGCAGGTTGATGAGAAAGAACAGGGTGCCGAAATTGAACCCCGAGGCATAGTGCGCCAGATAGGCGACGCCGACCGTGCCGCCCATGGGAATGTCCGCACTGCGAAACAGCAGCACACCGACGGCGACATGGATACTGCCGATGAGGATGGCGAGCACGTCTTCGTAGAGATGGTGGGGCGGATTGGGCTGAGTCATGGGCGTGGCGCTGCGGTAGAGACCGACATGATACCGGCTCCCGCAGCGCTCGCCTGTCAGGGGAAATCCGGCTATGGTGAAACCAGAATCGGAACATCAGGAATGCATAGGGGGCGTGCATGAAAGGGATATTCGTCAGCTACCGGCGCCAGGACAGCCAGAGTGCCGCCGGCCGTCTGAGTGATCATTTGCGTGATCACTTGTCGGGCGTACCGATCTTCCGGGATGTCGAAACCATCGAACCCGGCGTCGACTTTGTCGAGGCGATCGAACGCGCGCTGGCCAGTTGCGGCGTGCTGGTGGCGGTGATCGGGCCGCGCTGGTTGAGCGCGACCGGGGCGGATGGTCAGCGCCGGCTGGACAATCCTGACGACTACACCCGCATCGAGATCGCGACGGCCTTGAATCGGACCGGTGTGCGGGTGATTCCGGTGCTGGTCGAGGGCGCGGCAATGCCCTTGTCCGCCGACTTGCCCGATGATCTGAGTCTGCTGGCCCGGCGTAACGCGATCGAGCTCACCGACCGGCGCTGGGACTACGATGTCTCGCAACTGGTCGACACCTTGCGCAAGGTGCTCGAACTCACGCCTGACCCCGAACCCGATCCTGTGCCACCCCCGCCCCCGCCGCCGGCCAAGGGCGGCTGGGTCAAATGGACCGTGATCGGTGTGATCGGGTTGGGGCTGATCGGGCTGTTTGCCGAGGAGCAAGGCGGGGTGCCGACACCGCCCGATGTGACCTACACCGTGCCGGCCGAGGTGGCGCCCCCGCCGAGCCCCGTGGTGCCAGATACCCGTCGGCGCGAGACGGCGGTGGATCTGACCGGCTTCTGGCGTGATGAAGACGGCGGTGAGTTGCAGGTGGCGCAGCAGGGCAGTGCGTTTCAGGTCCGCGGCATGACGGCCGACGGCGTGGTCGAGGGGCGCGGTACGGTCAGCGGTTTGCGCGGCCAGACCGTGTATTGGCTCAACGGTATCGAGCTGCATGCCAGCTTTTCGATCTCCAGCGATGGCAACCGCATCGACGCGACCGTGGTCGATCCGCGCAGCGGTGCGCGAGAGCGCTCGGTGCTTGTGCGACGGCATTGAGTCCGAAGCCAAAAGATTCTTCAATCGACGCCGTTAGTAGTAGGGCCGCATTCAGTCCGCTCTTGAGATCCGGCGGTGT
Organism: Zoogloeaceae bacterium G21618-S1; assembly: GCA_027214125.1. Classification (GTDB taxonomy): domain Bacteria; phylum Pseudomonadota; class Gammaproteobacteria; order Burkholderiales; family Rhodocyclaceae; genus Nitrogeniibacter. The sequence continues at coordinate 61,273 of JAPWHF010000015.1, read as the reverse complement.
TGCGACGACGTGATTGAGGAGGTGGTTCTTGACGGTTTTGGTGCTCGCGGTGGTCGTCCTTGCGCTGGGGCTGGTGGCGTTCGGCTGGGCGGTGTGCCGACGGCAGGAATTGAACGCGCTCAGAGCGAAGTGCGCTCGGTACGAAGCTGTGCTCAATCACCTGCCGGCCGGGGTGACCCTGGTCGACGCCTCACTCAACGTCACCTTGCACAATGCCGCCCTGCTCGACTTGATGGACCTGCCGGCGGATTTGCTGGCGCGCGGTTCGATATCGCTCGAAGCGCTTGTGCGCTACAACGCAGAGCGCGGCGAGTACGGCGACGGGCCGCTGGACGCTGCGGTCGAAGGGGTCATGGCGCGTGTGCGACAGCCGGAACCCTATCGCTATGAACGGACGCGGCCGAATGGCAATGTGCTGGCGGTGCATGGCGCCCCCTTGCCGGACGGTGGTTTCGTCACGATCTATACCGATGTGACCGAGCGCCACAAAGCCGAAGCGGCGTTGGCGCGCGAGAGCTTCGATCTGCAGACCATTCTCGATCACTTGCCGCAAGGCATTTCCGTGTTTGACGACCAGTTGCGGCTGCGTCGCTGGAACCGGGTCGTGCTGGACGTCCTCGATCTGCCGGAATCGGCCGTGTATGAAGGCGTGCCGTTTGAAGACCTGATCATGTTCCCGGCGCTGAGAGGCGAGTATGGGCCCGGCGATCCGGTTGAACTGGTCAAGGCACGCAAGGCGTTGGCGCTCCAGTTCCGGCCGCACCGCTTTGAGCGTACCCGCCCGAATGGGCGCACCCATCTGGTCGAAGGCATGCCGATGGTGCGCGATGGCGAGACCGTCGGCTTTGTCGCCAGCTACACCGATATTTCCGACCGCAAGCAGGCCGAAGGCGTGTTGCAGGCCAAACATGACGTGCTGCAGACTCTGGTCGACAACATTCCCAGTGGCGTGACAGTGTTCGATGCCAAGCTGGACATGGTGCTGCACAACGACGAAGTCCTGAAGCTGGTCGGATTCCCCAAGGCGTTGGCGATCAAGCAGCCGCATTTCTCAGAGGTGATCCGCTACAACGCCGAACATGGCGAGTATGGCGAGGTGGATGTCGAGGCCAAAGTGGCTGAAATGCTGGAACTGGCGCGCCACCCGACTTACCACGCCATGGAGCGGACCCGGCCCGATGGCACGGTGCTGGAGGTGCGCGGTGCGCCCTTGCCCGGCGGCGGCTTTGTGAGTGTCTATACCGATGTCACCGAGCGTCGGCGGATGGAGTCGGCGCTCAAGCGCCGCAGCGCTTACCTGCAGGCCGTGCTTGCCCAGTTGCCGCAGGGTATTTCGGTGTTTGACGAGCATTTGCGGTTGAAACACTGGAACGACAAATTCGTGGATGTACTGGAATTGCCCCAAGCCGCGGTTTATCGCGATGTGCCTTTCGAAGACCTGATCCGGGTGCCCGCCGCGCGTGGCGAGTACGGGCCCGGCGATCCCGAAACCTATGTGCAGGCACGCCGGGCGCAGGCCTTGCGTTTTGAGCACCACCGCTTTACCCGCAGCCGGCCCAACGGCCGCACGCATCTGGTTGAAGGCCAGCCGATGAGCATCGACGGTGCGGTGGTCGGCTTCATCACGACCTACACCGACATCACCGATCACATGCAGGTCGAGCAGGAGCTGCGCACCCGCAATGCGATCTTCCGCACTTTGGTCGACAACATTCCTGGCGGCGTGTCGCTGTTCGATGGCGACATGCATCTGGTCGCCGCCAACGACCACTTCAAGCGCTTGCTCGGTTTCCCGGATGCGCTGCTGGCCCGGACACCCGTCACGCTCGAATCGCTGTTCCGCTTCAATGCGGAGCGAGGAGAATACGGCCCCTGCGATGTGGAGGCCAAGGTCAAGGAACTGATGGTGCGTGCGGCCCGGCTGGAGCCGCATGTGTTCGAACGCGCCCGCCCCGATGGCACGGTGCTGGAGATCCGCGGCTTGCCGCTGCCAGGCAACGGTTTTGTCACCATCTACACCGATGTCACCGAGCATAAACGGGCAATGGAAGCGGTCGAGCGGCTTGCCCATCAGGATGCACTGACCGGTCTGGACAACCGCTATACGCTGGAGTCTCGTCTCGACCAGTCGATTGCCGACGCGCGCCGCAATGGCAGCAAGTTGGCGCTGCTGTTCGTCGATATGGACAACTTCAAGGCCATCAACGACTCGCTGGGCCATGCGCTGGGCGACGACTTCCTGGTCACGATCGCCGATCGTTTGCGTATGAATGCGCGGGAAAGCGATATCGTGGCACGCCCTGGCGGGGATGAGTTTGTGCTCGCGATCACGAATATCCACGCGGTGTCGGCCGCCGTGCGGGTGGTCACTGAACTGTTCGAGACCCTGGCCGAACCACTGATGCTGGAGCATCAGCAAGTCACCCCCTCGGCCTCGGTCGGCATCGCGGTCTTCCCGGATGACGGCGAAGACCGGGTCACCCTCATGAAGCATGCCGACATCGCGATGTACTCGGCCAAGAATGCCGGTCGCAACGGCTACCGCTTCTTTGATTCGGCCATGACCGAGGCCGCCGACGAGCGCCTGCGCATGGAGGCCGATATGCGCCGGGCGCTCCAGAACGGCGAATTCGTGCTCCATTATCAGCCCAAGATCGAAGCGGCCAGCCGGCGCCTGCTCGGCTTTGAAGCCCTGATCCGCTGGCAGCAGCCCGATGGCGCCTTGATTCCGCCGGGGCGGTTCATTCCGCTGGCCGAAGAGACCGGACTGATCGGCGCGATCGGCGAGTGGGCACTTCACTCCGCCTGCCAGACGCTGCGGGGCTGGCGCGACGAGGGGCTGTGCAATCTGAGCATGTCGGTCAATCTGTCGGCCCGTCAGCTACGCAACCCGGCCTTACCGCAGCAGGTGCAACGCGCGCTGGAGGAAAGTGGCATTCCGCCAGCGCGGCTTGAGATGGAGATCACCGAGAGCGTGGCCATGGAAGACCCGGCGCGTACGGTGGAAATCCTGCGCGCGCTCAAGGCGATCGGCATTGGTCTGTCGATCGACGATTTCGGCACCGGCTACTCCTCGCTCGCCTACCTCAAGTTGCTGCCCATCGATTGTCTCAAGCTCGACCGCACCTTCGTGATCGACATCGAGACCGACCCGAACGACGCCGCCATCTGTGCGGCCACGATTCGTCTGGCGCATACCCTGGGCCTGAGCGTGGTCGCCGAAGGGGTCGAGACCGCGGCGCAGGCAAGCTATCTGGACAACCTCGACTGCGACGTGATGCAGGGCTACTACTTCAGCCGGCCGTTGCCCGAGGCTGCGGCGCGGGCCTTCATCGTCCATGGTGTGACAGGCGGCGAACCAGCCATCTGAGGCGTTGTCACCGTTTTGCGGGGGCAGCGGTGGCGATGGGGGGCGACCGCCGCCGGCGGGCATGCGCGGCCGCCCCACATCAATGCGTTGCGCGCGCTGCGCGGGTGGCGGCTACGCGTCGGCCAACACCCGCACTGTACACACGCTAGGTCGCCGATTCGGCCACCGGCCCCAGGCCGAGTCTTCCTGTCAGCCGGGCCACCAAGCGCTGCATTGTCGAAGGCGTGAGGTCGGGGGCGTCGATGAGGATGTCGGCTGCACGCCGCGCCGGACCGGCGAGGCCAATTGCTGCGCAGGCGGTGTAAAAGCTGAACACATTGCGCTGTGGCACCGACAGCCGCTCGGCCATGTCGAGCAGCGGCAGCGGGTGGTTGAGCCACAGCGCCGCCATGCGCAGCGCCTGGGGTAGCGGGGTGAGGGCGTTGAGATCGGGCCAGTGTTTCAGATACACCGGCTGATCGAGTGGCGTGCCGTGTGGCACGCGGCCGCGGGCGGTCCATAGCGCCACTTTCCATAGCAAGGCGTCGCGGGAGATGAAATCCGGTGCGCAGGTGATGTCGATGTCGGCAGCGACCGGGGTGAGGCGCACTTCCTTCGCCGCCATGCTGACCACGCACAGCGAGCGCAGTGGGCGGTCCGCCATGTTGACATGGATGGCGCCGTTGCCGGGCGGGATGATCCAGGTGCCCCACACGCCACGCATCGATACCGCACGGCCGCTGGCGTCGGCCTGAGCCGCGGCCGCTTGCAGATGGCCTTGCAGGAAGTCTTCCGGTGCGTAGCAGGCGCGTGCCCAGCTGTCGGGGTCGGTGGCGTCGACATCGTGGGCGGTGCCCATCAACAGACTGGCGCTGTCGTCTTCGACGCCGCCAGTCGCGTCGTGTGCACCGGTGGCCTCGGATGCGGGCGCGGAGACCGACTCGGCGACCGGGTCGTCGCTCAGGCGCAGGCGTCGTCGTACGCTGAGCAACGCACGGGCCATGCCTTTGGCGCGAATCGGCTTGCGTACGAACAATGCTTCGTTGGTGTGATTCACACTCAGCTCGATGATCGGCACATTCGGCCAGCGCTGGTGCGCGTCTTGCAGCCGGCGGGTGGCGTCGCCGCGGTCGAGATCGATCAGGATGGCCTGTGCGCGTTCCGGTTCGACCAGCACGCAGCGCGATTTGACGCCGACGCGGAAGAACTCGCGCAGCATCGTGTGGGATCGCTCGTCCATCCACGGGGCGGCGATCTTGACCGGGTCGAGCATCGGGCCGGCGTCGGTCGGCGTGTCGTCAGTGGCTTCCATGAGGGCGCGGTCCTGGGTGTACCGGTTTTAGGGCAATGTCATGGCTACGGCGTAAATCCATCCGACTTGAGTGTGCGATGCAGCTCGAGCTTATCGTGCCGCGGGCAGCAAGGGGAGCACCAGCACTTGCCCGGGATAGATGCGATCCGGATCCCGGATCATCCGCGCGTTGTCGTGCAAAATGTTGCGCCACAAGGCCGGGTCGCCATAAATGCGGGCGGCGATGCGCGAGAGCGATTCGCCGGGCGAGACGTGGTATTCCATGGCGCGCCCCCGGCCGAGCGCGAGGCCGTCCAGATGCGGCGGAAGCCGCTGGAGCGGATTGTCGCCGGTGATGCGGTAGGCGGTGCGGCCGGCGCGTAGTTCGAGAATGTCGGGCACCGAGATCAATTGTCCGGGCACGATGCGATGCGGATCGGCAATCACCTGTCCGCCCAGCCCGATCTCGGCCAGTCGATTGTTGTAGGCGACCATCTCGCGCCAGTTGCGGCCGTCGCCGGTCACACGGCGGGCGATGCTCCACAGCGTGTCGCCGCGGCGCACGGTGTAGCGTACCGGCGCGTCGTCTGAAGCGCCGGCGGCCGGCTCCAGGCCGACACCCGGTGCGGCCATGGCCATCCACGGCGCGAGGCGCTGCATCAGCGCGGCCTCGACGGCGGGGTCGAAGGGGGCCATGCGTTCAAGCGTTGACAGGGCCATTTGGCCGGCATCGAAGTCGCCTGCCGAAAAACGCTGTTCGGCGCTGCGCGCCAGGGCATCGGCCAGTTCGGCATGCGCTTGCGCGCCGAGACGGTCGAGCGATAGCGCGGCGGGGTCTGTGTCGAGCGCCTGCGACAGCAGGGCCGTGCCGCCGACGGCATCGCCGTCGCGTAGCCGGATGAGCGCCATCGCCGCGGCGCTGCTCGGGGCGGGCGAGGGAAGGGCGGTGGGTTCGCCATCGATCGGCGTGGGTGGCTCGGGACTGACGATGGTCGGTGCGACCGGCGTGGGCGGTGGCAGCGGCTCAGGTTTTGGGCGGATGACGATCGGGTCGGTGGGCGGGGGCGTTGGCACCGGCACGGGCGCCACTTCAACCGGCGTCGGCGCGCTGTGCTCGCCCGATTGCAGCGCGAACCAGGCGCCGCCACCGAGCAGCGCCAGTACACCGATCACCACGCCGATACGCGCGCCGTTGCCGCGTGATGCCACTGGTGCGGCAGCGGTGGGCGCGACCGGTGGCGGCGCCGACGCCGGTGCCGCGTGTCGTAGGACCGGGACATCGGCGTGCTCGTGCGTGGCCGGCGCAAGGTCGAACAGGCGGCCATCCGGCGTGCGCATGTGCAGCGCCGGGGCACCCCATTCGACCGCGTAGCCGCGCGCATACAGAAAGGCGCGGGTGGAGGTGAGTGCCGCGTCCACCGGCTGGCCAGCGGCGAGGTAGCGGTAAAAGTGGCGGGCCATCGCCACCGCGGCGCCGTCGGGCACCGGAAACTGCATCGCGATGACGGCCGGAATACCGCGCCGGATCAGGCTTTGCGCCATGCCACCGAAGGGGTCGCGGGCCGAAGCGGTGGCGCCCATGCAGCTGTTGAGGAAGACCAGCCGTAGCGAGGTGAGGTGGTTGCGCAGCAGCACGGCGAGCTGCCGGCCGGCAATGGCGTCGGCGGTGCCGGGGGCGGTGTCCGACTCGAGCACCAGCACGCCTTCGTCGTCGACAAAATCGCCGTGGCCGATGAAGTGCAGCACATGCGGGCGGTGTTCGAGCAAGGCGTTGTCGAGCCGTTCGAGCGTGGCGTGATCGAGGCGCACGGTTTGTATGACTCCGCGGTCGGTGAGCTCGGCCAGCGCGGTGTCGAGATGCGCGATCTCCTCGCCCACTTCGAGGCCGGGTCGGTCGGTCGGCGAGGCGATGGCGATGAGCAGGCGCAGCGGCGGTTCGACGGTGAGCGTCGGCGCGGCCGCATCGACATCGAGCCAGCGCACCACGGGCAGCATGCGGTCGGAGAACAGAAAATCGTCCTTGGCCGGGCTGTACAGGAACTCCCAGGGCAGGCGGGCGAGCTCGGGCGCGTCGGTGGTATTGATGACAAAGCGCAGGCCGTTGCCGCGCTGCGGGTCGACGCTGCGCAGGTTTTCTTCAAGGCAGGCGCGCAGCGGTGAGTCGAACAGGGCGGCGTAGAGTTTCTGACCGATCTGGCGGGCATTGGCGCCGGCCGGCAGCAAGGCGTCGATCGTGCCGTCGCTGGTTGCGCGGCGCGCTGACCCGGCAATCGGCCGGGCCGCCTGCCACAGGCCGTGTTCCAGCGCAGCGGTGTCGAGCGGCAGGCTGGCGGCGGGCTGCTCGCCGGCCGGGGAGGCCGGCACGGCCAGGGTGTAGCTGCCGGTGCCGTCGAGGCTGAAGCGTAGCTGCACCGACTGGTAGCGCACGCTGCCGGGATCGACTTTGGGCGGTGTGGGCGGGATGTCGTCGGGCGCGGCGTGTTGGCGCACCCGCTCTTGCACTTCGAGCACGACTTCGGCGGTCAGGTTGCCTTCGGCCTGCATCAGGGTGAGCGCGCGCAGGTAGGCCGGGATGGTGTCCAGCGGCGTGGGCGTGACCACCACCGGCAACACATGCCAACCCGGCGTCGGCCATTTGCGGCTGACGATCTTCAGTTCGGTGCGGGTGTAGTGGCCGTCCGCGACGGCGGCTGGCGAGACCAGGAAGATGAACAGCTCGCAGGCGTCGATGGCCTCGCGGATGCGGTCGTCAAAGCTCGCGCCGGCGGGCAGGTCTTCGCGGTCAAAAAACACCTCGTGCCCGGCCGCCTGCAGCCGGCAACACATGTCGTCGGCGATCTCGCGGTAGTCCGAGGCGTAGGACAGGAAGATGTTCAATGGACGCTCAGGTGGCTGTGCTCACCTGAGTATAGCCAGTCGATGACAATGCGCTGAGGCGCGCTGCCTCAGGCGGTGGCCGGCGACATCGAGTTGCGGCCGCGCTCGGGGTTGGGCTCGACCACGCAGTGCAGCCGCTCGGAGAGCTGGTCGGCGCCGCCAATGTAGTCGCCGTCGAGCCAGATCTGCGGCACCGTCACCGGCGTTTTCGGGCCGATGATGGGTTTGACCCGCGCCAGCATCTCGTACAGCGCACGCGGGTCGCGTACCACGTCGTGGTAGGTGTAGGCGATGCCGGCTTCGTCGAGATAGGTTTTGGCGCGCTGGCAGTGCGGGCAAGAGGCCTTGCCAAAAATGTGGTTGCCGGTGACGGCGGTGCGCGCCGCTGCGGCGTCGATGACCGCCTGGGTGAGCAAGCCGCGATTGAGCGCCTGCCCCTGACTGACCACCTTGCCCTCGACCATCACGATGGGCGCATGCCAACCGCCCTTGACCAGTGGCTTCCACCATTCGGTGAGCCAGTCTCGCACGTCCAGCTCGACCGCGATGCCGTCCAGCTCATGCGCCAGGGTGTCGACGATGACGTCGCGGGTGAGTGCGCATTCACCGCAGGGGATAGTGACTTTGAACGGCCCCCAGGCACCCGCCCAGCGGTAGACCATGACTTTGACTGCGTTGTCAGGTGTTGTCTCGGGTTCTGTCGCCATGGTGCCGCCTCCGCTGAAATGCGCTTGTGTGCACGTCAGACCGTTGAGGCGGGGCGAGGCTTACATCAGCAGGCGCTGGCGCGCTCGCAGGTGGAGGCTGCTTCGACCGCTTTGACCACCGGGTGCTCGGCCTTCACCCAGCCGCGAATGCCGGACTCGACGTTGTACACCTTGGCGTAGCCGGCGTTCTCGGTGAGAAAACGGCTGACCACGGTGCTGCGGTTGCCGCTGCGGCAGATCAGCACCACCGGCTGGCCGGGTTTGGCGATGGCTTGCAGACGCGCCAGCCAGGCCTCGGGCTCGGCTTCGCCGCGATTGTCGAAAAAGGTGAGCAGGTGGCTGCCCGGCACGATGCCGGTCTGCTGCCACTCGGACGCCGTGCGGATGTCGACCACCGGTACGCCTTCGGCGCGCAGGCGCTCAAGCGTGGCGTCGTCGATGTTGACCGTGTCAGCCACGGCGGAAAAACTCAGGCCGGCGAGGGCCGCGATCAGCCAGGTACGCATGGCAGTGACTCCGTTTATCAGGAAACGCTGATTATACGCCCGGCGCCGATTGCCGGCGCTCGCGGCGCCCACGCTGCCAGCCACGCAGGCTCTCCCACTGGTAGATGGCCAGCCCGGCGAGGATCATCGCCGTGCCCGCCCACAGGCGCGGGCCGGTCTCTTCGCCGTTGAGTGCCTGACCGAGCAGCAGCGCCAGCACCGGTGTCATCAGGGTGATGAGCGCCACGCGCGAGGCCTCCATGTGGCGGATGCAGTAGTAATAGAGCGCAAAGCCGATCACCGAGCCGAACACGCCAAGGTAAACGATGGCCGCGCCGGCGCGCAGCGGAATGCTCTCGGGCAGCGTGCCGTCGGTGAGCCACCACAGCAGCGCAAAGCCGGGCAGCGAGACGCTGAGCGTGCCCACCGTGGTGGCCATGGGCGGGCTGTCGTCGCCGATGCGTTTGAGCCACACCATGGCCGAGGTGTAGCACACCACCGCAATCAGCAAGGCGCCGAGGCCGGCCATGGCATGGGGGCCACCGCGTGTGCCGCCGTGCAGAAAAATGACGGCCAGCCCGAGCAGCCCGAGCGCGGCGCCGATCACGCGTGGCCGGGTCAGTGAGCGCTCGCCCAGCCACAGCGCTGCCATCACGCCCGCGACCAGCGGCGAGAGGCCGAACATCACCGAGATCAGCCCCGAGTGCACATAGCGCGCCGCCCAATAGGTAAAGCCCATGCCGGCGAGCAGGCCGAGGCCGCCCACCAGATAGGACTGACGCGCCTTGCTGTGCAGCGGAAAGCGGATGCGGCCGGCGATCAGGATGGCCGCGCCAATGACGACGCCAATCACCATGCGCGAGAGCACCGCAAAGGCAAAGCCCGTGCCCTCGGTGCTCCACTGGATGGCCAGCGGCGTGGTGGACCAGATAAGGATGACGCCAAGATAGGCGAGTGAGACCGGCATGACGGTGTGCTCGGGAGGTAAGCGTCGAGTCTAGCCGTTGCCCGCCGTGCCGGCCAGCGCGGCAACCTACTCGAACAGCGCGCCCACGCTCTCGCCGCTATGAATGCGCTCGATGGCCGAGGCCAGCAGCGGCGCGATGGTCAGCACGGTGAGCTTGTCCAGATGCTTGTGCTCGGGGATCTGCACCGTGTTGGTCACCACGATGGATTCGATCGGTGCCTCGCGCAGGCGCTCGATCGCCGGCCCGCACAGCACGCCGTGCACTGCGCCGGCGTGGATGGTGCGGGCGCCCGCTTCGCGCAGGGTGTCGATGGTGGTGATGAGTGTGCCGCCGGTGGAGATTTCGTCTTCAAAAATCACCGCGTCGCGCCCCTTCACCTCACCGATCACCTGCCCCTGCTTGACTTGGGTGTCGCTGATGCGGCGCTTGTCGATGATCGCCATCGGGATGCCCAGCCGCTCCGAGAACCGCCCCGCGCGCTTGGCGCCGCCCGCGTCGGTCGCCACCGCCACCATGTTGGAGATGTCGTAATGCTGGCGGAAATGCTCGGCGATGGTAGGGATCGCGGTGAGGTGGTCGACCGGCATGGTGAAAAAGCCATGCACCTGGTCGGCGTGCAAATCCATGGTCAGCACCCGGTCGGCGCCCGCCGTGCGCAGCATGTCGGCCACCAGCCGGCCGGTAATCGAGATGCGCGGCGCGTCCTTTTTGTCGGAACGGGCGTAGGAGTAATACGGAATCACCGCCGTCACCCGCCGCGCCGAGGCGCTGCGCAGCGCGTCGAGTGTGATCATCAACTCCATGATGTGGTCGCTCACCGGCTCGGTGAAGGACTGCACCACAAATACGTCGCGCTCGCGCACATTGGCCATCACCTGCACATGCAGGTTGTCGTTCGAGAAACGGGCGATTTCCAGCGGGCTGAGCGGAATGCCGAGCTTGCTGCAGATTTCGCGGGCCAGCGGATCATTGGAATTGCCGGCGAAGATGCGCAGGGCGTCGTTCATGAGGGGGCTCGTGTCGGGCGGGCGGGAGAAGCCGCCATTGTAAGCCGATGTATCGGCTGTGCCGAGGCATGCGCCACACTAGGACACGTACTGTCACCGTCGGCGTTGTCCTTGCCTGTGCGGAAACACCTCACTCCGTCGGCTGAGTGCCTCGCGGCCCACCAATGTGTGGGCGCGCCAGTGCCGCATTGGCGCAGCCAGGTTGCGCCCGGTGCTGGTCGTTACTTCAAGCTCCCCAGATAGGCGATGACTGGGTCGATATTCTTCTCGCCCAATTGATAGACGGCTGCCGTCATCGGCGCGTAGAAACGCTCGCCCGACATCGTCAGATACCGATGGAGGGTCACGCGAAGGTAGTCCGCTTGCTGCCCGGCCAGTCGGGGCGTCGTCTCGCTGCCGTGCGCGGCTTCACCATGGCAGCGGGCGCAGATTTTGCTGAAGGCGGCCTTGCCGGCCGCCATGTCGTTTGCAGTGGCCGGGCGAGGCGTCGGTGCCGCGAGCGAGGAAAAAAATACCACCAGGGCCGCCTTGTCCGCCGGTTCCATCACGCGCATCAAGCCTTCCATGAAAGCGTTCTTGCGTTTTCCGCTGACGAAAGCGTTGATCTGTGCGAGCAGGTAATCCGGGTTCTGCGCCGCCAGGTTCGGCACCTCCGGAATGGAACTCACCCCCTGTGCGCCATGACAGTTGGCACAGAAGGTAGCAAGGCCGCGCCCATGCTCGATCGCCTTGGCGCGGGCTTGCGCATCGTCGCTGAGTTGTGTGAGCAAAGCCGCCGCCTCATCGGCCCAAACCGGCAGCGCCGCCGCCCCCATGCACACGCCAAACATGATTACCGCCACCCGGCGACGCCAGACCCAGCCCATGACACCCTCTCTTGCGGTTTTGCAACAAAGCGCAAAATTAATCCATATCAAGAATAGGGTTTTTGACCCAGCGCACAAAACCATGGTGCACGGCCGCATATGGCCTTGCTTGTCGTGATTTTGGTCACGCTGGCGTGTGTCATTTACGCAGGTTTCAGAACGGGGCGACCCCGTCCTCGTCGTGCGCGGCCGGCTCATCGCCACCCCGCTGGCCGGTTCCGCCGCGCGGCATACCGACGGACTTCTGCTCACGCGCTTCGACTACCGGGTCGAGCGGCCGACTTTCGATGTCGATCCGTTTTTGCTCAACGGCGCACTGGTTGGGATCGCGCGGCTGAAGTTTGGTCGCTCGATCACAGCGGGGCGGTATCGATGGTGGCCGAAGCCGAGTGGTGGGGCCGGTTTTAACCGGCCATCGGTCCTCGTTTTGTCATCGGCTTTTCGACGGTTCGTTGGCCGGGTCTCGCCCCGGCGGGCGAGTAACTTCTTTGTAGCGACAAAGAAGTCACCAAGAAAACGCCCCCGCTGTACCGCCGGCTTCGCCGGTGCCCTCACTCCGCCCGCGGCCGGCGGGTCGTGTCGCAAACTCGCCCTTCGGGCTCAAACAGGCGACACGACAATTCCCGCCGGTCGCGTTCTCCGTTCGGCGGTACAGAAGGGGAATGGCACGCGGGCTCGGCTTCGCCATTGCCCGCAATGGCATCACCGTACATGGCTCGTAGGGTGCACTAGGCGCAGCCGTATTGCACCGCTCAACCGTTAAATTGGTGCAATGCCCTTCGGTGATTGCACCCTACGAGGGCTCAAAAAAGGCGGGCGAGTCCGGCGGGAAGGTCTTGCTCATTGCTGAAGCTCAGGTCGTACATGCTCGACAGCCCCTTGGCGTGCTCCGCGCTGAGCCCGGTGACGCACATGATGAAGTTCTTGCCGGGGATTCCCAGACGTTTGCGCAGGGTCAGATATTTGTCAATGTTCTGCCGGAACTCGCCAGTCTTGCATTCGACGCAGATCGGTTGGTCGCCGTCGATCAGCATGAAGACATCGAGTTCGTAACTTTGCTCATTTGGTAGTGTGATCGTGAGATTGCGCGCGCAGGAAAAACGTTTTTTGCGTTCTTTGGTGTATTGCAGGCAGCTCATCAGGGCATACCACTCCAGCCACTCGCCGTTGAAGAAATCGCAGATGGCCGGCGCCGTTTGCAGGACCAGGCGGACATTGTTTTCGTGGCGGTTGTGGAAGCACTTGGCGACGAACGAGAAGTCGTACAGCTGCTGGCAGAACGCGGAAATGTCACGCACCTCGGCCGCTGATTTGTTCTTGAAATGAATTGTCGTGCTTGCGTATTCCTTTTGCTGTGCCCAGCGGATACGTTCGAGCACCTCTTTCAGCACCGGCAGATTGCTGCCGATGCTGATCGCCACCTCATCGAAGAAGCCGGTGGTGTCGACGCTACGCATGTTGGCTTGAACCGTGATCTGCTTGCGTCTGAACCAGTCGTAGATTGGCCCGTGCTGTAACTCGGAAGCGAAATGGTCGGTGTTGGAAAAATCGATTTCATCGAGCGGTAAAAGTGCCTCAGCAGTAGCCGATGGATGGCTGGGCTCGCCCGCAGGTGGGGTCTTGAGTCGGGCAATTGTGCGTTGCGCATCGAAATACTTGTCGAGCAGGCGACCGATGAAGAATATCGTGCCGTACACTGGCGCCGCCTGCCCGCACTTTGGGCAGGCGATGGTTTCGCCAAGCAGACTGTCTAGCTGCTCTTGGAGGTGGCTACATTTGTTGCAGCGGAAAATTGCCATGGTGAATTTCCTGAGCGATTCCGGTTTTGTCTGACGCGGAGATTGACTATACCGTGATCATGACAAGCGCAATGGCGCAGGCGGGGGCCCAGCACCTTGATTTTTCTGGGTTCCCGTGGGAAGGCGAGGGTCAAGTCTTGGAATGCGACATAAAGACTTCCAGACGATCGGTGCCCCGCGGACTCGCTTTCAACCCTCACAGACTGCCACAAAAAAAGTCGAAACGGATACGAATCTCCCGCCCTCTGCCGCGCCAACCGGAGGATGTGCCGGGCGGAAAGAGGGGCTTCGCTGTTTGAGCCCGCAGGGCGAGTTTGCGAAGCACCCCGCCCGGTGCGTCCGTAGGGCGGGGACCCCGCAGGGGCGCGAAAGCGGGCCGTGCTTCTTTGCCTAGCTTTCTTGCACGAGCAAGAAAGTAGGTCGCCCGCCGGGGCGAGACCCGGCCAATCCAAGCCGGCCGAAGGCAATGTAGTAACGAGTCGCCAACAAACAGATCAATACAACAAGAACGGCAACCGAGCCTCCCGCCAAGCCACTTCATCCGGCGCGGTGATCGCCTCCAGATCTGCTGGCGTAGCAGACGCATCCTCAACCCACCCCCGCAACAAGGGCGAGCCATTGATCAGGTCAATCGCCAGCCGGTCGTACTCATACTCGTAGGCAAAATCCCGCCATAGCGGATAGTCCGCCCGCTGGCGCAGAACGGCCTTGAACGCCAGCGCCTGCAGCCGCCATGGCTGGAAGCGCTCGTGCTGGTAGGCGCCGTCGTCGACGTGAATCTGCACCCCGTGACACTGCGTGCCGGCGTGCTTGTGAAAGGTCGGCTCGAACCAGCATTCGCGCAGGCGGCAGCCTTGCAGCCATTGGGGCGCGAGGGTGTGCATGTCGCGCAGCAGGGCGGCGGCGTCGAGGTCGGGGGCGCCGAAGACTTCAAGCGGGCGGGTGGTGCCGCGCCCTTCGGAGAGGGTGGTGCCTTCGAGCATGACGGTGCCGGCGTAGGCGCGGGCCATGGAGAGGTTGGGGGCGTTGGGGCTGGGGTTGACCCAGCTGCGCTCGCCGAGGGGCCAGCCGTAGCCGGGCGCGGCGTCGGGCTGCCAGCCGGTCATGGGGATGACCTGGTAGTCGACATCGAGCCCTAGCGTGGCGACAAACCAGCGCGCCAGTTCGCCCATGGTGAGGCCGTGGCGCATGGGCATGGGGCCGGCGCCGACGAAGCTCTGCCAGTCTTCACGCAGGGTGAGGCCTTCGACCGGTCGGCCGGCGGGGTTGGGCCGGTCGAGCACCCACACGGCCTTGCCGTGCGCGGCGGCGGCTTCGAGCACGTAGCGCAGGGTGGTGATGAAGGTGTAGATGCGGCAGCCGAGGTCTTGCAGGTCGACCAGCAGCACGTCGAAGCTGGCCATCATGGCGTCGGTGGGGCGGCGCACTTCGCCGTAGAGGCTGAAGACGGGGATGCCGTGGGCCGGGTCGGTGAAGTCGGGCGACTCCATCATGTTGTCCTGCTTGTCGCCGCGCAGGCCGTGCTGGGGGCCGAAGGCGGCGGTGAGATTCAGGTCGGGCAGGGCGGCGAGGGCGTCGAGGCTGTGGGTGAGGTCGGCGGTGACCGAGGCCGGGTGGGCGAGCAGGGCGACGCGTTTGCCGGCGAGCGGGCGGCGCAGGGCGGGCTCGGAGATGAGGCGGTCGATGCCGAATTTCATGCGGTCGCATCCAGGGTAAGCATCAGCGCGAAGCTTTCGCGGTGATGGAAGTCGGGCTGGGCGGCGGGGTGGCGCTGCGCCCAGTAGGAGAGGTGGCCGTCGGTGGCTTCGAGCACGGCGGTGAGCGCGATCTGCAGGGGCTCGCGGCCGTTGGCGGGGAGCATGTGCCGCGGCAGCGCGATCTGCAGGCTCAGGCCGGACTCGTGGTGATCGATACGGATGTTGGCCGACCACGGCGGTGTGGGCGTGTTGGTGCGCTGGCGGTAGGTATCGAAGTCGTACACCGCCCATTGGCGCGAGGGCGAGAAGTTGAACTCGCGGTAGGCCGCCGCGCCGCCGAGCGCGACAAAGGCCTCGAAGCAGGTGTGCTGCCAGAGGTTGTCGGCGGGGCAGGCCAGGCGCAGCGCGGGAATGGCGAGGCGGTCGGTTGGCCCGGTGAGGACATAGCGCAGGTGCAAGCCGGCGGCAGCATCGAGGCGCGCGTCGGCGGTGAGTTGCAGGCCGGGCGGCGCGGGATGGCGGGGGTGGGGTGACAGGCGTGGCATGGCGGAGACGCTCGCGATCGGGACCGGCGCAGTCTACCGCGATCGCTGCTTCGCCGGCGGTGTCGGCGTCCACGAAAAACGGCGACCTCGCGGTCGCCGTGTCTGACGCGGTGTGACTGCGTGCCTCAGGCCTTGCGGCGACGCAGCGCCAGACCGGCCAGGCCGAGGCCCAGCAGGGCCAGCGAAGCGGGTTCCGGCACATTGTTGGTGCCGCCGCCGCCGATGTCGCCGGCTTGCAGGACGAAGCGCAGGGTGTCCTGATTGAGACCGCCGGACAGGTTCTGAATGTTGCCCGCCGTGCTCAAGGAAGCCCATTGCTGCGTGGTGCCGCAGGTGGCGCCGCAGGTGACGTCATAGGTGCCGGCATTCAGCCCGGTGAAGGTGACACCCTGCCACCAGATGACACCGCCAAACAGGTTCGGGTCGGTGGCAACCGGGAAGTCATAGCTGAAGCCCGGGGTCGTGCTTTGGGCCCAGAAGAAGTTGTTAGTACCGTCGATCAGGCCGGACGGCTTGACGCCCACCGGGGTGATGTCAAACGCTTTGGTCACCGGGCCATACACCGTGCCGGCGGCGCCGACCAGCGTCAGGTCGGCCTCGTTGACCGGTGTGCCACCGTGGGCATAGGAACCGGTCCAGAAAGTGACTTCACCCGGATTGACGCCGGCGACATAGCCGATGGAGGTGGTGTGGGCCATGGCGGCGGCCGGCAGGGCCAGACCGATGGCGAGTGCGAGTGTGCGGATTTTCATGGTGTTCCCCCTTCGTGTGCTGTGGGTGGAGCAGATCACGGATGTCGACCTCACCACAGCATCTTCTAAAAATGTTGATGCGACATTGTGTCCAATTGACATCATGCATAAATCGTACCACCTAAGTATTAGCTAATCGGTAATATTCGCATAAAAACAATGAGTTGCTAGCAAATAGCTATTGCTTTCGGTTGACTGAGCAAATGGTCTTGTTGCGCCGATGTAAAACTATCCGACACCTTTTTTTACCCCCGCGGTCACGCATTTATGGCAGCTGAATCGGCGTTTGTCCGCTCGGCCTGCCCGTCTATACTCGCGCCATGCGCCTGCCCGTTGTCCCCACCATCGTCATTGCCCAGTTGTTCGGCACTTCGTTATGGTTCTCCGCCAATGCGGCCGCGGGGGATCTGATCCGTGCCTGGGGCGTCGGCCCGGCGGATATCGGCCGGCTGACCAACGCGGTGCAGCTCGGGTTCATTGTCGGCACGCTCGGTTTTGCGCTGACCGGTCTGGCGGATCGCTTTGCGGCGAGCCGGATTTTTGCGGTGTGCGCGGTGCTCGGTGCGCTGGCCAATGCTGGGTTTGCGTTGATGGCGTCGGGCATGGGCAGTGGTTTGGTGCTGCGTTTTCTGGTCGGGCTGAGTCTGGCCGGCGTGTACCCCCTGGGGATGAAGCTGGTGGTGAGCTGGGTGCCCGAGCGCGCCGGCCATGCGCTGGCGCAATTGGTAGGCATGCTCACGCTCGGCACGGCGCTGCCGCATGGCGTGAAACTGGCCGGCGGGCAGTGGCCGTGGCAGGCGGTGTTGCTGACAGCTTCGGTGCTGGCGCTGGTGGCGGCGGTGATGATCTTCCGGCTTGGTGACGGGCCGCATCTCAAGCGTCGCGATGATGCGCCGCCCTTGCGCCTCGGCCGGGTGTTGATGGCCTTCCGCATCCCGACGTTTCGTGCCTCGGCCTTGGCCTATTTCGGCCATCAGTGGGAGCTGTACGCGATGTGGACGCTGGTGCCGCTGCTGGTGGCGGGCACTTCGCTGACCACGCTGGCACCGGTGTCGGGGCTGAGCTTCGCGATCATTGGCATTGGCGCGCTGGGCTGCATCGCTGGGGGATTTGTCAGCCGGCGGGTGGGCAGCGCGCCGGTGGCCGCGACGGCGCTGACCGTCTCGGCGCTGTGTTGCGCGGCCTTCCCGTGGCTGGCCGATGCCGGGCCGTGGTTGCTGCTGGCCTTCATGTTGATCTGGGGCGCCAGCGTGGTGGCCGACTCGCCGCATTTTTCGGCCATGTCGGCGCGGGCCTGCCCGCCCGAGATCGTGGGTAGCGCACTGGCGCTGCAGAACGCGCTGGGCTTTGCGGTGACCATGGTGTCGATCGCCTGGGGCACGTCGGTGGTGGCGGACTGGGGGCCGAAAGTGGCCTGGTTGTTGCTGCCGGGGCCGGTGCTTGGTGTGATTGCCTTGTTGCCTTTGTTGCGTAAACGTTCAGCGGGCTGAGTCCATTGCCTGCAAACACGCTGCGACGCCCGTGGCGATGCCGTCGGCCATGCGGCGCTGGCGCGCGGGGTCGCGCAGCAGCAGTTCTTCGTCCCGGTGCTTGATCACGCCGGCTTCGAACAGCACGGCTGGTTTCGTGGTGCGGTAGAGCACCACCAGATTGTCGTACCAATGCACGGTGTTGGCCTGATCGGCCCAGGCGCGGCGGCGGGCGTTCTTGTCGGTGGGGACGAAGCCCATGCGCTGCAGCCGTGCGCCGATAGCGGAGGCGCAGGTGAGGCTGGCCGCGGGGGCGGGGTTGTCGTGCGAGACGAACAGCGAATGGCCGGCCCAAGTGTCGCTGTAGCGCTGTGGTGTGCCTTGCCAGGTCCACGGTGTGAGCTCCTGTTCGCTGACCGAATCGTGATGAATCGATAGAAAGAAGTCGGCCTCAGGTACGGCTTTTGGGCGGTCGCGCAGCGAGGCGATCTGTCCGTCGTCATTCACCAGATGGGCTGCGATGCCGCGGTTGATGAGCGCGGCGGCCACTTCACGGGCGAGATCGCGGTTGAAGTCGAACTCGCTGCGCCCGCGCGCGCTGGTGGCGCCGGGGGCGACGAGGGTGTGGCCGATGTCGACCGCCACCACGGGCGGGCGTGCCTCGGCGGGCAGACTCAGCAGCGCGCTGATCAGGGCAAAGAAGACAGGCGTGGTGCGTGGCATGGCCGCCAGTGTAACGAGCCGGCTGCGCTCACCACCAGCGCATCAGCCCGAACGCCGCAAAACTGACGGCGAGCGACAAGAGCAGATGGCCGCTGAGGCGCGCCACCACCGCCGCGACGACGGTGCCGACCAACCACGGGTTGCCGAGCGAGACATCCAGTTGGCCGCCCGGAGCCAGCGCCTCGGGCACGATGATGGCGGTGAGCACGGCGACCGGTACATGGTGGAGCGCCGCCTTGAGCGCGGGCGGAAAACGCAGGCGGTGGCCGAAGACCAGAAAGCTGGCGCGGGTGAGGTAGGTGGCGAGGAACATACCGGCGAGCAGGGCGGCGATGGTCATGCGGCAGCTTCTCGTGCTTTGCGGCGGTGGTCCATCCAAACGCCTGCTGCGACGCCGGCAAAGGCGGCGAGGATCAGCCCGAGCTTGAAGGGCAGGCCGCGCGCCAGCCAGGCGGTGGTGCCGGCGGCCAGCGCGACGACCACTGGCGTGGGCGCGCGCAGTTGCGGTGCGATCATGGCGGCGAAGGTGGCGATCATGGCGAAATCCAGCCCCCAGCCGGCCAGATCGGGAAACTGCTGGCCCAGCCAGGCGCCGATGGCCGTCCAGGTGAGCCAGTTGAGGTAGAAGCCGCCGCCGGCGCCGAGGGCGTAGGGCAGCAGCGCGTCGTTGCCGCGTTCCATCAGGCGTTTTTCGATGACGGCGAAGACTTCGTCGGTCAGCCAGAAGGCGACCAGCGCGCGCCAGCGCAGCCCCCAGCCGTGGGCGGCCGGGTGCACCGTGGCGCTGTACAGCGCATGGCGCAGGTTGACCACGAAGGTGGTCAGCCAGATCACCGGCAAGGCGGCACCGCCGCTGATCAGGCTGACCGCGATGAACTGCGCCGAGCCGGCGAAGACGATTACCGACATGGCCAGCGCGGCCAGCGGCGACAGGCCGGCGGCCACCGCGGTGGTGCCGTAGATGACGCCGAAGGGCAGGGTGCCGATCATCAGCGGCAGCGCATCGCGGGCGCCGGCATAGAGAGCGTGGCGGACAGTCGTCATCGGTTCAATGCGTCAGAAGGCCGTGGCGCACCTTGCCGGGCGTGACGCCCAGCGCGGCGCGGAAGGCGCGGGTCAGGTGCGCCTGGTCGGCAAAGCCGAAGCGCGCCGCTACCTCGCCGATGGCCTCGCCGCGCACCAGCGCGCCGAGCGCGCGCTGCACCCGCAACTGGTTGCGCCAGGCCACCGGCGACAGGCCGGTGTCGGCGCGAAACTGGCGGCACACATGCCAGGTCGAGCGGCCGGTGAGGGCGGCCAGTTCGGTGAGCGACACGTTCTCGCCAAGGCGCTCGGCGAGTAGTGCCTTGACCGTGTCGGTCAGCCGTTCGCAGCGGGTCTCGGGCCGCTCGGCGATGTGCATGTGGCGGCGGATCACGTCGCCGAACACCGCGACCTGGGCGGACTCGCGCAGCAGCGGATCGGTCGATTTGGCCAGCAGCAGATGCAGGCGGTCGAGGCGGCGGGCCAGATCGGCGTCGGGCACCACGGTGGCGGTAAACAGCGGCATGACGCCCGAGCGGTCGCTGATCGCCTCGGCCAGCCGGCCGATCAGCGCGGTCGACGGGTAAAAGCCGCGGTAGGCCCAGCCGCCGGCGCTCTCGGCATGGCCGGTGTGCATCTCGCCGGGGTTGATCATCACCAGCGCGCCGCGCCCGGCCACATGCTCGGCGCCGCGGTAGCGGTAGCGCTGGGCGCCGGCCAGCAGGGTGTTGACCACGAAGCTCTCGTGAAAATGCGGGGCGAACACCTGGCGGCGATAGCGCGCATCGAGGCAGTCGAGCGGGGCGATATCGTCGGCACGGAAGAAGCGGGCGTATTCGGTGGTGGCCATGAAGGGAGTCTCGGCATCTGTGCGTCATCCTGCCATGGACGCCGGGGCAGCGTCTTGAACGATTTTGGCAGTGGTCGAGGGGGCGCCTGGCGCGCCTCGGGGTATCGATCAGCGACGCGCATGCAGGCGGTATAGCGTGGCCGTATGGCATTGGCTATGATGCGGCTGCCTTCCTGCCCGGACTGGACATCATGCTCTCCATTTACGACATCAAGCCTCGCTTTCAGGATGTTTTGCGCCCGCTGGTCGCTCGCCTCGCTGCCGCCGGCGTGAGCGCCAATGCGGTCACCCTGCTCGCCATGGGGATATCCGTGGCGATCGGCGTGGCACTGGTGCTGCTGAATCCGGGGCCGGCGGCCTATCTGGTCCTGCCGCTCTGGCTGTTCCTGCGCATGGCGCTCAATGCCATCGACGGCATGTTGGCGCGCGAACATGGGCAGAAGTCGACGCTGGGCGCCTACCTGAATGAACTCACCGATGTGATCTCCGATGCGGCGCTGTACCTGCCGTTCGCGTTCGTGGCGCCCTTTGGCGGCTTGAGCGTGGGGGCGGTGATCTGGCTGGCGGCGGTGTCGGAGATGGCCGGCGCGCTGGGGCCGATGGTGGGGGCCTCGCGCCGCTACGAGGGGCCCATGGGCAAGAGCGACCGGGCCTTCGTGTTCGGCGCGCTGGGCCTGTGGCTGGGGCTGGCCGGCGGCCTGCCGGCCTGGTCGAGCTGGCTGATGCCGCTGGTGGCACTGCTGATCGTCTTGAACATCATCAATCGCGTGCGCGCCGGTCTGGCCGAAATCCACGCTCAAGAAAAACAAGGATGAATTCCATGGACCGACTGAACGAACGTCCGGTAGTCGAAAATCATTTCAAGACGCACGACGGCGTCGAACTGTTCTACCGCCACTGGCCGGCCACCGGCGCGCGCCGCGGCGCGGTGGTGATGTTCCATCGCGGCCATGAGCATTCGGGGCGCATGGCGCATCTGGTGGATGAACTGGATTTGCCCGATTTCGATGTGTTTGCCTGGGACGCCCGTGGCCATGGCCGCTCGCCCGG
The DNA here is from genome assembly GCA_027214125.1 of Zoogloeaceae bacterium G21618-S1. Lineage (GTDB taxonomy): Bacteria > Pseudomonadota > Gammaproteobacteria > Burkholderiales > Rhodocyclaceae > Nitrogeniibacter. The sequence goes on along the minus strand of JAPWHF010000015.1, from coordinate 39,815 downwards.
CGAGCGCGGCTTTTCGCCGAGCTTCGGCACCTCGGTGCGCGATGTGCAGACCTTTGTGGACCACATTCGCGACACGCACGGCATCGCCCACGCGGACATGGCGGTGCTGGCGCAGAGCGTGGGCGCGGTGACGGTGGCCACCTGGGCGCATGACTACGCACCGCAGGTGCGTGCGTTAGTGCTGGCCTCGCCGGCCTTCAAGGTGAAGCTGTATGTGCCCTTCGCGCGGCCCGGCCTGCGCCTGATGCAGAAGCTGCGCGGCAACTTCTATGTAAACAGCTATGTGAAGTCGCGCTTCCTCACCCACGACCCGGAACGGCAGGCGAGCTTCGATGCCGATCCGCTGATCACGCGGGCGATTTCGGTGAACATCCTGCTCGGCCTGTACGAGGCGGCCGAGCGCGTGGTGGCCGATGCGGCCGCCATCACCCTCCCCACCCAGCTGCTCATCTCGGGGGCGGACTGGGTGGTGCATCACCAACCCCAGCACGATTTCTTCGAGCGCCTCGGCAGCACGGTGAAGGAGAAGCACGTGCTCGAAGGCTTCTTCCACGACACCCTCGGCGAGGCCGACCGGGAAGCGGCGTTGGGCCGGGTGCACGACTTCATCCTGCGCCAGTTCGACGATCCGGCGCCGGCGGTGGACCTGAACGATGCCGACAAGGCCGGCGTCACTTTCGATGAAGCGCAGGCGCTGGCTGCGCCGCCGCCCGAGGGCAGCCTCAAGGGCTGGTACTGGAAGACCTACCGCAAGGGCCTGCGCTGGGCCGGCATGGTGTCGGACGGCGTGTCGCTGGGGCATCGCACCGGCTTCGATTCGGGCAGCACGCTCGACTACGTGTATCGCAACGAGGCCAAGGGCGCGGGCTGGATCGGCCGCCTGGTGGATCGAAACTATCTCGACGCCATCGGCTGGCGCGGCATCCGCCAGCGCAAGCTGCATCTGGAAGAACTCATCCGCGAGGCCATGGCGCGCATGCGCGCCGACGACACGCCGGTGCGCGTGCTCGACATCGCCGCCGGCCATGGCCGCTACGTGCTCGATGCGCTCACCGCCGACGGCACCGCGCCCGACGCCGTGCTGCTGCGCGACTACTCGGACATCAACGTGCGTGACGGCGGCCGCCTCATCGAGCAGAAGGGCCTGGCCGACATCGCCCGCTTCGTGAAGGGCGACGCCTTCGACACCGAATCGGTCGCGGGCGCGCAGCCGGGCACCACCATCGGCATCGTCTCCGGCTTGTACGAGCTGTTCCCCTCCAACGACATGATCCGCGCCTCGCTGGCCGGCATGGCGCAGGCGGTGCAGGCCGGCGGCTACCTCATCTACACCGGCCAGCCCTGGCATCCGCAGCTGGAGATGATCGCCCGCGCGCTCACCAGCCATCGCGAGGGCGAGGCCTGGGTGATGCGCCGCCGCACCCAGGCCGAGATGGACCAGCTGGTGCGTGAGGCCGGCTTCGAGAAGCTCGAGCAGCGCATCGACGAATGGGGCATCTTCACCGTGTCGATCGCGCGCCGCATCGCCGCATGAGCGCGCCCGCACGGCCGCCCGAAGGGCGCGCGAACCTCCCCCGGGGAGGGTGGAGCAGGGGTTTCGCCGAGCACGGCTCGGCGCCTGCGGAACGGGTCGGCTGTGCAAAGGCGACCCTCCGTCGCGTCAGCGACAGGAGGGCCCTCCGGTGAACGCCACCCTCGTCGCCGCGCCGCCCGGGCCGATCCGCTGGAAGCACAGCATCGCCTGGCTGGTGCTGCTGGCGCCGCTGTTCTTTCTGAGCTACGGCTGGGCGAATCAACTGGCGGCCAGCCGCGGGGTGAACACGTCCATCGTGTTCGGCTGGGAGTCGGCGATCCCCTTCTGGCCGTGGACCATCGTGCCCTACTGGTCCATCGACCTGATGTACGGCCTGTCCTTCCTCGCCTGTCGCACGCCGCGCGAGGTCAATCACCATGGCCTGCGGCTGCTCAGCGCGCAACTCGTCTCGGTGGCCTGCTTCGTCGCCTTTCCGCTGCGCTTCTCGGGCGACAAGCCGCCCGCCGACGGCGTGTTCGGCGCCCTCTTCGACGCGCTCGCCGGCTTCGATCTGCCCTACAACCAGGCGCCCTCGCTGCACATCGGTCTGCTGGTGATCATCTGGTGGGTGCTGGTGCGCCGCGCCGCGCCCGGCCGACGGCTGCTGTGGCATGCCTGGGCGCTGCTGGTGGCGGCCTCGGTGCTCACCACCTGGCAACACCATTTCTTCGATCTGCCCACCGGCGCGCTGGTCGGCCTGCTGTGCCTGTGGCTGTGGCCGGATCGGGGCGAATCGCCGCTGCGCAGCCGCGCCGACACCACCCGCCCGCAGTTGGCCCTGCGCTATGGTCTGGCCGCGCTGGCCTGTGTGCTGGTCTCGCTGCTGGGCGGCGTGGCCTGGCTGGCGATCTGGCCGGCGGTGGCGCTGGCGCTGGTGGCGGTCAACTATGCCTGGCTGGGCACCCACGGATTCCAGAAACACGCCGGTCGGCAAAGCCCCGCGGTGCGCTGGCTGCTGGCGCCCTACCGGCTGGGCGCCTGGATCAACCGCCACCTGTGGACCCGCCACCGCCCGGCGCCGGATGCGATCACCGACAAAGTGTGGCTGGGGCGGCTGCCCACGCCAGCCGAACTGGCCGACCACGGCTTCGATGCAATCGTGGATCTCACCGCCGAATTCGACACTCCGGTCGGCGCCCGCCAGTCCTACAACGTGCCCATGCTGGATCTGGCCGTGCCGCCGCTGGCAGCGCTGCAGCAGGCGGTGCGGGCGCTGACCCAGGCCGAGGCCAGTGCCGGGCAGGTGCTGGTGTGCTGTGCGCTGGGCTATTCGCGCAGCGCGCTCACGGTGGCCGCCTGGCTGCTGGCCAGCGGCCGCTACGTGCACGTCGAGGGCGCCATCGCCCGCGTCCGCGCCGCCCGGCCGCAAGTGGTGTTTTCCGATGCGCACCGCGCCCTGCTGGAGGCCTTCGCCGATGCGCGCTGAGGTCGATCGAAACGCGCGTCTGGTGGCCGATGCGGCGGTCACCGCCGGCTGGCTCGACAGCGGCCGTGTGGTCGCCGTGATCAGCGGCACCTCGCTGCTCACGACGCTCGTCGTCTGGCTGCTCGGGCACCCGGTGCGCGCGCTGGCCCTCGTGGGTGTTGCCGCAACGGCGATCGTGCACCTCTATTTCGCGCTGCGCGTGCGCTTCGACGCGCGCATCTTTCGCCTGTGGGCCTCGCGGTGGCAAGATGCCGCCGATGTCGCGGCCGATCTGGCGGCCTTCGACGCGCGCGTGGGACGGCAAGCACGCCCGGTCGCGTCGCTCGAAGCTGATCTGGCCGATCGGCGATGCGGTGCGCTGCGCCTGCTCAAGTGGCAGGCGGTCTCCGGCGCGCTTCAACTGGCGCTGACCGTGCTGGCCCTGTGGACCTGACTTGATGATCGAAAAACTGTTTGCCCTGTTGTTGTGCCACTTCGCCAAGCTGCTCACCGGCGTGCGCCCACTGTGGCAGGGCTGCGCGCCCGAGCCCCGGCTACGCGTGTATTTCGCCAATCACCGCAGCCATGGCGATTTCGTCGTCGTGTGGGCAGCGCTGCCGCCCGAGCTGCGCCGCCGTACACGACCGGTGGCCGGCGCCGATTACTGGCTCAATGGCGGCTTCAAGACCTGGTTGATCAACAAGGTCTTTCATGCCGTGCTGGTCGATCGCCGCCCCGAGCGCGACGGCCCGAACCCGGTGGACCAGATGGCCGAGGCGCTGCGCGCCGGCGACTCGCTGATCCTGTTTCCCGAAGGCACGCGCAATCTGGGTGAAGACCTGCAGCCCTTCAAGAGCGGTATCTACCACCTCGCCTGCCAGATGCCGCAGGTGGAATTCGTGCCGGTGTGGATCGAGAACCTCGGCCGGGTGATGCCCAAGGGCGCGCTGGTGCCGGTACCGCTGCTGTGCACGCTCACCTTCGGCGCCCCGCTCACCCTGCAGGCGGACGAAACCAAGCCCGAATTCATCGACCGCGCCCGCAGCGCGCTGCTCGACCTCGCCCCACCCGCGAACTGACGCTGGAGCCCAGCCATGCCCTCCGATCACACCTTGTTCAACGTCTTTGCCGCGGTATTCGCGGCGCTGGCCCTCTCCAGCGGCATTGCCGCGGTGCTCAAGTGGCGGCTGGCGCCGGGCGCTTCGAGCGCGGTGATCGACAACCTCAATGCGCGCATCAACGCCTGGTGGTGGATGGTGGGCGTGCTGGCGGTGGCGTTCTGGATCGGCGAGGGCGGCATCATCGCGCTGTTCGCGGTCATCTCCTTCCAGGCGCTGCGCGAGTACATCTCGCTCACCCACACCCGACGCGGCGACCACCGGGCGCTGGCGTGGTGTTTCTTCTTCTTTCTGCCCGCCCAGTACGTGCTCATCGCCAGCCACTGGTACGGCCTGTTCAGCATCCTCATCCCGGTGTATGCCTTCCTGCTGCTGCCGATCTCGGCCACGCTGGGCAGCGATGCCGAGCGCTTTCTGGAGCGCGCCGCCAAGGTGCAGTGGGGGCTGATGATCTGCGTATATTGCATCTCACACGTGCCGGCGCTGCTGACGCTGGAGATCCCCGGCTTCGAAGGTCACAACGCGCAGCTGATCTTCTTCCTGGTGCTCACGGTGCAGTCGAGCGACGTGTTCCAGTATGTGTGGGGCAAGCTGTTCGGCAAGCGCAAGCTGGCCCCGGCCATCTCGCCGTCGAAAACGCTCGAAGGCCTGGTGGGCGGGGTGCTCACCTCGACGGCGCTGGGCGCCGCGTTGTTCTGGATGACGCCCTTCACCGCCTGGCAGGCGGCGCTGGTGGCGCTCACCATCAACATCGTCGGTTTCTTCGGCGGCTTCGTGCTCTCGGCCATCAAGCGCGACCGCGGTGTGAAGGACTGGGGCACGCTCATCGAAGGCCACGGCGGCATGCTCGACCGGGTCGATTCGATCAGCTTCTCGGCGCCGATCTTCTTTCACATCGTGCGGTACTGGTGGGTGTGAGGGCGAATCCGTATGAGTGACGTAGATATCCTGATCGGAAGCAGTCCGCTTTGTCTGCGTCGGCGGGGTGCTGTTCCGGTGCGCGACTGATGGCGAGTCGAAATCGACTCGGGTTATTCTGAGGCCGACCCCAGTCTGAAGGAGGGCTTATGCCGACCACTGAATTCGTTGTCGCCGGCCTCAAGACCGATGACGATCTGCGCAATGTGATGAACGCGATCCAGGATTTGCCCTGCATCGAGCACTCCGAGGTCGCGCTCGATACCGGCGTGGCCACCATCGAGCACACGGCAATGCTCGACGAAGGAGATATTCGCGCGGCGGTGGAGGCCGCCGGCTATGCGGTGGTGGATTGAGCGGCCCGGCGGGTGATGACGGCCACTGCGCTCCAGAAGCTCAGGCGCAGGGTCAGCGCGCCGACGGTACGCAGCTCGTAGGCGCCACCGTCGAGCACATGCAGGCCAAACAGCGCTGCGATGATCGCAGTGAGCAGCGCCAGCAGCGCGGCACCGCGCACGGCCCAGCGCCGTCGGCGCCATAGCCCGAGGCCGACGGCGGCATAGGCGAAGCCGGCAAGAAAATTGAACCACAGCACGAAGCCGACCACCTGGCCGGCCGCGGCGCGTGCCTCGGCGCCGCCAAACAGCACACGCCCGCCGCTGAACACGGTGAGTGCGCCAAAGGCGATGGCGAGGGCGGCGAGTACGGCAAGGAGGCGGCGATGGCGCATGCGGGGCTTGGTCAGGCGAGGGCCGGCGCGAGGTCGATGGCGCGCCCCTCGCCGGCTTCTTCGTGGGTCTTGCCGTCGCGGATGTGGTAGATGCGGCGGAAGGTGGGGATGATCTTTTCGTCGTGGGTGACGACGATGATGGCGGTGCGGTATTGCGCGGCCATCTGGTTGAGGATGCGCATCACCGCCAGCGCGCGTTCGGAGTCGAGCGGCGCGGTCGGCTCGTCGGCGAGGATCACCGGCGGCTGGTTGGCCAGCGCGCGTGCGATGGCCACGCGCTGCTGTTCGCCGCCCGACAGCTCGGAGGGCTGGGCCTCGGCGCGGTGGGCCACGTCCAGCGCGCCGAGCAGCTCGCGTGCGCGGGCGCGGGCGACGGCGTTCTTCTGGCCGGCGAGCATGGGCAGCAGGGCGACATTGTCGGTCACGTTCAGGAAGGGGATCAGGTAGGGCGCCTGGAAAACGAAGCCGATGTGGTCGCGGCGCAGGGCGCGCAGGTCGGGGGTTTTCCAGCCGTTGTCGTAGATCGTCTGCTCGCCGAGGATCATGCGCCCGGCGGTCGGCTCGATGACCGCGCCCAGGCACTTGAGCAGGGTGCTCTTGCCCGAGCCGGAGGGGCCGATCAGGCCGACCACCTCGCCGGGCGCGACCTGCATGTTGACGTCCTTGAGCGCGTCGACGGCGGTGTCGCCCTCGCCGTAGCGCTTGCGCAGACCTTCGATGCGGATGCCGTGGGTGGGATGCGTCATGTCAGCCTCCGATGGCCGCGGCCGGGTCGACCTTGAGCGCGGCGCGGATCGCCATCAGGCTGGCCAGCGCGCAGATCGCCATCACCACCACAAAGCCGCGCAGGGCGTCACCGGGCAGCAGCAGCACGTATTTGGGGAAGATCGGCGCCCACAGCGTGGCGGCGGTCTTGCCGACCATGAAGCCGATCAGCCCGAGGCCCAGCGCCTGCTGCAGGATCATGCCGGCGATGCTGCGGTTGCGCGTGCCGATGAGCTTGAGGACGGCGATTTCGCGGATCTTGCCGAGCGTCATGGTGTAGATGATGAAGGCCACGATAGCTGCGCTGACCACCGCCAGGATGACCAGAAACATGCCGATCTGGCGTGCCGAGGTGGCGATCAGCTTGGCCACCAGGATCTCCTCCATCTGCGCGCGGGTGAACACCGTGAGGTGCTTCCAGCGGCGGATCGGCTCGGCCACGGCCTCGGCGTCCAGGCCGGGGGCGATCTGCACCAGCACCGCGTTTACATTGTGATTGCTGCTCTGCGAATCGGTGATGGCCTCGAGCAGACCGGGCAGGCCGGGGCGGTTGAACGCCGGGTTGGCGGCGCTGCGGGCACGTTCGTTGACGATGGCGTCGTTGTCCTTGAGGAACTGTGCTTCCTGCGCGTCCTTGAGCGGGATGAACACCATCGGGTCGCCGCCTGACGAGACCGTGCGTCGGGTCAGTCCGACCACCGTGTAGTCGTGGCGGCGGATGCGGATGGTGTCGCCGACGGCAAAACCGGTCTTCACATCGGCCACCGCCTCGTAATGGCTTCGGGTGATCCGCCGGCCGGCTATCAACTCACCCGGCGCGCCCGGCAGGCCGGGCTCGAAGCCGACCACCATGGCCCGCACATCCCGCGCGCCGCGGGCGACCTGCATGGTGAAGTAGGTGACGTTGGCCGCCCGCGCCACGCCCGGCATGCCGCGCACGCTGTGCACCACGTCATCGCGCAGGCTGGACGATTCGGCATACGGGCCCTGGGTGTCCTTCTGCACCACCCACAGGTCGGCGCCGCTGTTGTCGAGCAGGGCGCCGGCGTCGTCCACCATGCCGCGATAGATGCCGGCCATCGACAGGGTGACGCCGATCAGCAGCCCCAGCCCCATGCCGGTGAGCACAAAGCGCGACCAGGCATGCAGGATATCGCGACCGGCCAGGCTGATCATTGGCGCACCGCGCTCAGGGTGTCGACGATGCTGATCGAGGCGTCCGGCTTCAGCGTGCCTTCGCTGTGCACCACGATCCGGTCGCCAGCGGCCAGGCCGTCGAGGATCTGCACCTGGCCGTCCGGGCCGGTGGCGCCGGTGCGCACGGCGGCGAAGCGCAGGGCGTCGCCGTCCAGTTGCCACACGCCGGTCTGACCGTTGCGCTGCTGGAGGGCGGCATTGGGCACCACCGGGCCATTGGCGGCGGCCGGTAGTTGCACCGTCACCTCGGCCATCTCGCCGATCGAGGTGCCGGCCGGTACCGTCGCAAAAGTGACCTGGGCGAGGCGCTCTTCGGTGATCGCGTCGCTGATCAACTCCACCCGCTCGACCTGGCCGGTGAGTCGCTCGCTCGGGCGCGAGCGCAGCACGATCTGCGCCGGCAGGCCGGCTGTCAGCCCCTGCGAGCGGCCCTGATCGATGCGGGTGCGCACCCACAGGCTGGCCGGGTCGATCAGGCGCAGCGCGGCCTGGCCGGCGACCAGCGTGGTGCCGGGTTCGGCTTCGCGGGCGGTGACCACGCCGTCGACCGGCGCCACCAGCGTCAGGGTGTCGCGTTGTTCGACCAGCGCCTGGCGCTCGGCCTGCAGGCGGGCCAGATCGCCGCGCGCGCTGTCGGCGCTGGCCGCGGCGGCATCGACCGCGGCGCGGGCCGAGGTGTGTTCCTGAGTACGCGCTTCGACCGCGCTGGCGCTGACAAACTGTTGCTGGCCGAGCGAGACATAGCGGCGCGCGTTAATGGCGGCCACTTCGGCGCGGGCGCGCATATCGCGTTGCTGCGCCTGGGCGGCGGCCAGCGTGCTGCGGGCGCGATCGGCCGAGGCGTCGAGCGCGGCAATGCGGGCGTCGAGGTCGACCGGGTCGAGCCGCGCCAGCAACTGACCGGCGCGCACCGTGTCGCCGACGTCGACCTCGACTTGCATCAGCCGGCCCGGGGCGGTCGGACCCACGGCATAGGCGCGCCGGGCGTCGACGGTGCCGATGCCGAACAGCTCGGGTGCGACCTGGCCCTCGGTCACGGTGGCGACGGTGACGCGGACCGGCGCCAGCGGGCCGGAGCGGGCGACCACGTAGGCGAAGCCGGCGAGCAGCATGAGGGCCAGCGGCAGCCAGGCCCAGCGGCGGAGGGCGGCGGTTTTCATGAGGCGAGCTCCACAAGGATGGCGGACCGGTAGATTGCGAATACGGCCTCGGCCGCATCGCGCATGCCTGCCGTGTTGTCACGCAGCATGGCTTGCATCACCAGGCCCTGCAGGCTGCCGATGAACAGGGTCGCGGCGGCGTTGAGGTCGAGTCGAGGGCGCAGCGCGCCCAGCGACGCGGCGTGCTTGAGCAGCGCCTGCAGTAGCTGCCGATAGCGGCCGAGCATGTCGCTAACGCGGTGTTTGAGCGGCGAGTCCTCGGGCTGCTGCAACTCGTTGAAGATGAAGCGCGGCACCCCGGGGTGGGTGACAACAAAATCGGTATGGGCCATGAACACCGCTCGCAGTGCGGCGACCGGGTGGTCGCAGCTGTCGGCGGCGGTTTGCAGCCGGGCCATCAGGTGCGTGTCGACCCAGTCAATGACAGCCAGCCACAGCGCGGCTTTGGTCGGAAAATGCTTGAACAGGGCGCCATGCGTCAGGCCGATCGATGAGGCGATGTCTTGAGTAGTGATGGTGCCCGGCCCCTGGCTGGCCGAGCGCGCGAGCACGGCGGCTATGATCTCGGCCTGGCGGGTCTGGGTGGGCTGGCGGTCGGTGGTTTGAGGCATGGCGTCGTCGTGGTAAGTAAGTGGTTGCTTACTAGTTTAAGCTTAATATAAGAAAAGTCTAATTTTTTAATGTCGAAATGTGCCGCCGATACGAGGGCGAGCTTCGTCGCCCCGAAGCCGTAGCCGCTGTCGCTATAATTGGCGACTTAGCCCTTGAACTCTGGATGTCCTGTGTCCGATCGCCTCGCCGTACTTCCCCAATACCTGCTGCCGAAACGCGTGCTTACCGTGCTCGCCGGCAAGCTCGCTGGACTGCGCGGCGGCAAGCTGACGACCCGCGTGATCCGCTGGTTCATTCGTCGCTACGCGGTGGATATGAGCGAGGCCGCCAATCCGGATCCGGCGGCCTATCCGACGTTCAATGAATTCTTTACCCGCGCGCTGCGCGACGATGCCCGCAGCTTGGCCGAGGCAGATTTCATCTGCCCGGTCGATGGGGCAATCAGTCAGTTCGGGCCGATTCGTGGCGATCAGGTGTTTCAGGCCAAGGGCCACAGCTATAGCTGCAGCGCCCTGCTCGGCGGCGACAGGCAGTTGGCGGCGCGGTTCGAGGATGGCCAGTTTGCCACGCTGTATCTGAGCCCGCGTGACTACCACCGTATCCACATGCCTTGTCATGGCCGTCTGACCGAGATGATCTACGTCCCCGGCGCGCTGTTCTCGGTGAATCCGACCACCGCGCGTGGTGTGCCCGGTCTGTTCGCGCGCAATGAGCGGGTGGTGTGCGTGTTCGAGTCTGCGACCGGTCCTTTTGTGATGGTGCTGGTCGGCGCCACCATTGTGGGCAGTATGGCGACGGTGTGGCATGGCGTGGTCAATCCGCCGCGCCGGCCCGACATCACCAAATGGCGTTACGACGACCAGGACATCGTGTTGGCGCAGGGCGAAGAGATGGGGCGTTTTCTGCTCGGCTCGACGGTGGTGATGCTCTTCCCGAAACCGATGATGGCGTTCAACCCGGCCTGGGCGCCGGAGGTCGGGGTGCGCCTGGGCGAGCGGATGGGGCGGGCGCTGCCGCCGCCGGTCTTTGAGGCCGAGACCGTGCTGGCGCTGTATGACTGAGACGATTCCGATCCGCTATGTCGAGCCGGTGTTCCGGCCGCCGAGCGAAGCGCAGTCGCTGATTCTGCCCGTGACCGACGGCTGCTCGTGGAACCAGTGCACGTTTTGCGAGATGTATACCGCGCCGCAAAAGGCGTTTCGCGCGCGTGGCGAAGATGAGGTGATCGACAGCATCCGTCGGGTTGCTGCAATGGTTGGCGATCAGGTGCGGCGCGTGTTTCTGGCCGACGGCGATGCGCTGGTGCTGCCCACCCGGCGCCTGCTGGCCATTCTCGAGGCCATTCGCACCCATTTGCCGGCTGTGCGCCGTATCTCCAGTTATTGCTTGCCGCGCAACTTGCGCAAAAAATCGGTAGCCGACATGCAGGCGCTGGCTGCGGCCGGGCTCAGCATGGTTTACGTCGGTGCCGAGTCGGGCGATGACGCCGTGCTGGCGCGGGTCAATAAGGGCGAGACCTTCGACACCACACGCGAGGCGCTGGACAAGCTCGGTGAAGCCGGCATCACCCGTTCGGTGATGATTCTCAATGGCCTCGGCGGCTCGGTGTTCAGCGCGCAGCATGCCAAGGCCTCGGCGCGGCTGGCGAATGTGACCCAGCCGGAGTACCTGGCCACGCTGGTGGTGAGTTTCCCGACCGGCGAGGCGCGCTTTCGCGCCGGTTTTCCGGAGTGGGAGGCGCTGGATTTGCGCGGTCTGTTGCTTGAGATGGAAGGTTTGTTGTCGCAGCTGGATTTGAAGCGGACGGTGTTCCGTTCCGATCATGCGTCCAACTGGTTGGTGCTCAAGGGCACGCTGGGCGCCGACAAGGCGCGCCTGCTGGCCCAGGTGCGCGCCGCGCTTGAGGCACCGGCGCAGGCCGGGTTGCGGCCGGCCTGGGCGCGGGGGCTGTAGGCGGGTTTAGCCGCGGGCGCCGGTCGACTCGGCGCTGGCCGTGGGGGCGTCGTTGACGGCCGTGTCATCCGGTGGCGGGGCATCGGCTTCGGCGGCAGTGTCGGCTGTATTGGCCGGGGCTTCGTAGGGACGCACTGGCGGCGCCGTGCCGTCGAGCAGTTCCTGTACTCTTTCGGCCAATATCATGGGTTTGAACGGCTTGAGCATGTAGCCCTGGATGCCCACCTGCATCAGCTTGGCCACGGTGTTCCGGTTGCCCTCGACCGTGAGCATGATGATCGGGGTCTGGTCGCCGCGTTCGCGAAGGGCTTTCACGAAGGCTTCGCCGCTCAGGCCCGGCATGTTCAGATCGCAGATGATGACGTCGGCCGGCATGGATTCGAGCATGACCAAGGCCTGCTCCGCGTTCGAGGCTTCGCCGACGCGCACGTCGAGGTGCTTGAGCGCGCCTTTGACGAAACCACGAATGACGGACACGTCGTCGACAACAAGAATTCGCTTTGGGGGCATGGTGGCTCAAACAGATAGGCGATGGGTCGGATGAATTAACGGGTGGTCAGCGATCGAGCTTAAGGGTTTTCCCTATATATTTTTGCCTAGAGGTGGCGGCATGACAACACACCAACATGTGCTCGGCATCATGACGCGCGGTCGGGGAACGCAGGAGATTACCGATTCAGTCGCCACGGTGGTGCACGACAGCGGGCTTGTCACCGGGCTGTGCCATGTCTTCGTGCAGCACACCAGCTGTTCGTTGATGATCACCGAAAATGCCGATCCGGATGTGCGGCGCGACCTCGAGACGGTGATGGTGCGCCTGGCGCCAGACGGCGACCCGGCTTATCGCCATGATCTTGAAGGCCCGGACGATATGGCGGCGCATGTGCGTACGGTGCTGACCGACACGGGTCTGACTGTGCCGGTGGGTGGTGGCCGGTTGCTGCTCGGGACGTGGCAGGGCATTTATTTGTGGGAGCACCGCACGCGTGGCGCCACGCGCTCGGTGGTGGTTACGGTGATGGGTTGAGCGCGATCACGCCGAGCATGTTGCGCAGCCGCGGCTGATTGACGATCAGGTCGGCCAGCGTAACCTCGTCCAGCGCGGCGAGGAACGCCTGCAATGCCGTATGCAATGCGCCTTTGAGTCGGCAGCCGGAACTCAGCAGGCAACCGGACTCGGCGCGAAAGCAGTCGACCAGATCGAAACCGGGTTCCATCAAACGCACGACTTCGCCCACACCGATGGCCGCCGGCGCACGATTCAGGCGCAGTCCACCGCCCTTGCCACGTGTGCCCTCCACGAAGCCCAGTGATACCAGTTGATTGACGATCTTCATCACGTGGCTGCGCGAGATATCGAAGGTTTCGGCCACTTCCTTGATGGTAACGCGCCGTTCGGGGCAGGCGCCCAGATAGATCAGGACGCGCAGGGCGTAGTCGGTGTACTGAGTGATCTGCATGAGGTATCTGGCCGATTGAGCTAAGGGCTAAAGAGTCATTCAAGTTGACTCTTTAAAAGATACACTTAAAATGCATCTTCGTGAAGTCGTTTCATTGACCCGAGGATTTGCCCATGCGCCGCGACCCCCGTCTCGTCCCCTTGTCCCGCGAACACCACGCCGCCTTGCGGCTTGCCCGTGCCCTGATCGGCGGCACCGGCGTGGTGATGCTGACGCAGATGCGGCCGGAGTTGCAGGCGCACTTCGAGGAAGAAGAGCGTGATTTGCTGCCGGTGCTGCGTGCCGCCGGCGAGCATGCGCTGGTGCGTCGGCTGCTGAGCGAGCATGCGCAGTTGGTGCGACTGTTCGACGACGCCCAGGCCGGCCGGCGATGCGCCGAGGCGGGCGAGGCCTTGATTGCCCATGTGCGTTTCGAAGAGCGGGAGATGTTCCCCGCGGTGGAGCGTCATCTGGCCCCGGTGGCCGCCTGAATCGTGGGCCCGGTGACAAAAAATGAACATCCCGAGGCGCCCCAAGGTGCCCACCCCCAACCCCAAGCTCACCCCGGTGCGTCGCATTCAGGCGCCCGGATTCTTTTCTGCCGGGTGCCTGCGCGCCCCTTGATCTGATTCACGAGATTTCCGATGGCCATTATCCGACTCGAAGAACCCCGCCTCCGCCTGCCGGCCAGCCGCGCCGGCTGGTCGCCTTTCATGGCGATGGCGTTTCGCCCCTTCTACCTGTTCGCGGCGCTGTTCGGGGTGGTCGCCATTCTGGCCTGGGTGGCCGGTTTCAACGGCACCGATGCGCTGCCGGGCATGCTGTGGCATGGGCACGAGATGATCTGGGGCTACGCGGGCGCGGTGATCGTCGGCTTTTTGCTGACAGCCGTCGCTTCGTGGACCGGCCAGCCGGCCTTCTCGGGCACACCACTGGCCGGCCTGACCGCGCTGTGGCTGGGGGCGCGCATTGCCGCCTCGACCGAGACCGGTGCGCCCTTGATCACCGGCCTGCTGTCGGTGAGCTTCTTCGTCTGTGCGGCTGCCGCGGTGGCTTTGCCGGTCTGGCGGGCGCGCAGCAAGCGCAATGCCGGCGTGCCCTTTTTGCTGCTCGCTTTCGCGCTGGCCAATGCCTTGTATTTGCTGACCGTCTCCGGTGTGCTGGACATGGATGCCCGTCGTCTGCTGTTCACCGGTCTGTTGCTGGTGGCCGGTTTCATCACGCTGATCGGCTTGCGGGTGATTCCCTTCTTTACCCACCGTGCGCTCAAGCGTCCGCAGGTCAGCCATCCGCGCTGGGCGGGCATTGTCGGTTTGCTGTCGCCGGTGATGCTGGCGGCACTGATTGCCACCGATGCGCCGTCGGTGCTGGCGCTGATCGTTGGCGCAGCCGGCATGGTGTTCAACCTGGTGCTGCTGATGCGCAATGCGCATGGTTCGATGCGCCAGCATCCGCTGCTGTGGGTGTTGTATCTGGGCTACTCGCTGACTGCCTTCGGGATCGGGATGGTGGGGCTGGCCTTGTCGGTGGCACCAGCGCTGATGTCGGCGGCGGTGCATTGCATCGCCATCGGCGGCATTGGTGTGCTGACCCTCGGCATGATGACGCGCACTGCGCTCGGGCACACCGGCCGCAACCTGGTCTTGCCGCCGTTGATGGTGCCGGCCTACGCCTTGATGCTGTTGGCGACGGTGCTGCGCCTTGGGGCAGCCTTCATCCCCGCCGCGTATCAACCGCTGATCCATGCGGCCGGCGCCAGTTTTGCGGCCGCGCTGCTGCTCTTTCTGTGGCGCTACGGCAAGTGGCTGGTGAGCACTCGCATCGACGGTATGCCGGGTTAACCCGGTAGCCTTTTCCCCGAAGGGCGCAGTATCGTTGCGCCATATTCAAGTGGCCCATCGACGGCCGCGATGCGAGGGGGAGAGGGCATGCAGGAACGGGGCAATACGGCACGAATGATTGAAGAGCTGCGCCGGCGTCGGCGTGGCAAGGTGGTGAGCGCCGACGAGGCGGTGCAGCTGGTGCGCAGTGGCGACACCGTGGCCACCGGTGGCTTTGTCGGCATCGGTTTTGCCGAGGGCATCGCCGTGGCGCTTGAGGAACGTTTTCTCGCCGAAGCGCAGGAGAGCGCCGATGGCGTGGGCTATCCGCGTGAACTGACGCTGGTGTACGCCGCCGGTCAGGGCGACGGCAAGCAGCGCGGCCTCAACCACTTCGGCCATCGCGGGCTGGTCAAGCGTGTGGTGGGCGGGCACTGGGGGCTGGTGCCGCAGCTGCAGGCGCTGGCGGTGGCCGACAGCATCGAAGCCTACAACCTGCCGCAAGGCGTGATCTCCCATCTGTTTCGCGACATCGCCGCCGGCAAGCCCGGCACACTGACCCGCGTTGGCCTGGGCACCTTTGTCGATCCGCGCTTTGGCGGCGGCAAGATCAACGCCGTGACGCAGGAAGACCTGGTGCGTCTGATGCCCATCGACGGCGAGGACTACCTGTTCTACAAGGCCTTTCCGATTCACGTGGGCATCATCCGCGGCACCACGGCCGACCTCGACGGCAACGTGACCATGGAAAAAGAGGCGCTGACGCTGGAGGCGCTGGCCATTGCCATGGCAGCCCATAACAGCGGCGGCATCGTCATTGCGCAGGTCGAGCGGGTGGCCGATCGCGGCACGCTCAACCCGCGTCAGGTAAAAATCCCCGGCGTGCTGGTCGACTGCGTGGTGGTGGCCGAAAAACCCGAGCACCATGAGCAGACCTTTGGCACGCCGTACAGCGCGGCCTATGCTGGCGAGATCCGTGTGCCGGCCACCAGCGTGGCCTCGCTGCCGATGTCGGAGCGCAAGATCATCGCGCGCCGGGCGGCCATGGCGCTGCGTCCCAACGTGGTGGTGAACCTGGGCATCGGCATGCCCGAGGGCGTGGCGGCGGTGGCGGCGGAGGAGTCGATCATCGATCTGCTCACCTTGACGGCCGAGCCGGGCGTGATCGGCGGTATTCCCGCCGGGGGGATGGACTTTGGCGCGGCGGTGAACACCGAGGCGATCATCGATCAGCCCAGCCAGTTCGACTTCTACGACGGTGGCGGGCTGGATATTGCCTTTCTCGGGCTGGCCCAGGCCGACCGTCAGGGCAACCTGAATGTGAGCAAGTTCGGCAGCCGCATCGCCGGTGCCGGCGGTTTCATCAACATCAGCCAGAACGCCAAGCAGGTGATTTTTGTCGGCACTTTCACCGCGGGCGGGTTGGAGGTCGCGGTTGAAGACGGCCAGCTGCGCATCGTGCGTGAGGGCAAATCGCCCAAGTTTGTCGAGCAGGTCGAGCACCGCACCTTCAGTGGCGACGTGGCCAATCAGCGCGGTCAGCCGGTGCTCTACATCACCGAGCGCTGCGTCTTCCGCCTGACCGAGCGTGGGCTGGCGTTGATCGAGATTGCGCCAGGTATCGACATCGAGCGCGACATCCTCGCGCACATGGGCTTTGCACCGCTCATCGAAGGGGCGCCCCGGTTGATGGACGCGCGGATTTTTCAGGACGCGCACATCGGCCTGCGCGCGGTGCTGCTCGACCGGCCGATCGAAGCGCGGCTGCATTACGACGCCGACCAGGACTTGTTCTTTGTCGATTTCGAACGCTACACGGTGCGCGATCGCGCGCAGATCGAACAGATCCGCCAGCGCGTGGCCGAAGAGCTCGCACCGTTGGGTCGGCGGGTGCGCGCGGTGGTCAATTACGATCACTTCGAGATCGACCCGGATCTGCTCGAAGACTACGCGGCCATGGTGCAGTCGCTGGTCGATACCTACTACACCACCGTGGTGCGTTATGCCTCCAGCGGTTTTGCGCGGGTCAAGCTGGGCGAGGTGCTGGGCGAGGACAGGCGGCTGTTTTCGACTTTGCAGGAGGCGCGGGCGGCGCTGCGCGACTAGCCGTTTGTCCGTAGGATAGGGCATGGCGAGCCGCTCGACGAGGCGGCCGCGACCCCGCCACAACCGCTGAGAGGACGCCATGACACCGATTTCACCCGAGGTCTTTGACCAGGCTTTTCGTACTGCCCGTACCTTCAATGCCTTTAGCGGCAAGGAAGTATCCGACGCCTTGCTGCGCGAGTTGTATGCGCTGCTCAAATGGGGGCCGACCTCGATGAACTGCCAGCCCGCGCGCTATGTGTTCGTCAAGAGCGAGGCCGCCAAGGCGCGCCTGGCGCCAGCGCTGGCGCAAGGCAATGTGGCCAAGACCATGGCCGCACCGGTGACGGTGATCGTCGCCACCGACACCCGGTTTCATGAACACCTGGCGACGCAGTTTCCGGCCAACGCCAAGGCCGGCGCCATGTTCGCCGGCAATGCTGCGCTGGCCGAGAGCACGGCGTTTCGCAACGGCACGCTGCAAGGGGGCTACCTGATCCTCGCGGCGCGCTTGCTCGGCCTCGACTGCGGGCCGATGAGTGGTTTTGATGCCGATACGCTCAATGCCGAGTTTTTCCCCGATGGCCGGTTCAAGGCAAATTTCCTGGTCAATCTCGGCTACGGCGATCCAGTGGCCAATTATCCGCGCGGCCCGCGTCTGGACTTCGACACGGTCGCGCAGATTCTTTGAGGTGGGTCGTCGGCTGCGGTCTTGGCCGGGTTGGTGAGCGCCTGGCCCTTGCTCCGACCTTGAACACTGGAAGCTGACCGGCGCATTGGCAGCGCGCCTGCGCCATCAGCTGACGAAAAAAAACCGGGCGATCGCCCGGTTTTTCTTGTGTTGCGCTGAGCGGCTTACTGCAAGCGCACCTCAACACGACGGGCTTCGGCCGCGTCGCCATCACCCAGGGTTTGCGCCGGCTTGCTGAGCAAGACCTTGTCCGCCGGAACGCCGGCCGCGAGCAGTGCGTTGAGCACGTTCATGGCGCGGGTCTTGGCGATTTCGGCGTTGACCTCGGCGCTGCCGGAGGCGTCGTGAAAGCCCGAGACCAGCACCACCATGGTGCCGAGCTTGTCGGCAGCCATCTGGGTGAAGCTGGCCAGGTCGGCAGCGGCGACATCGCTGAGACCCGTTTCGCCGACGGCGAAATACACTTTGACCTGAGCGTCGCCCTGCGGCGCCACGTCGGTAAAGGCCATGGCTTCGGTCGGCACGCTGTCGGCGGCGGCTCGCATCACTTCGGTGATGGGGGTGGGTGCGGCTTCGACCACGGGCACGGCGGTGGCGCGGTTGAGCGAATACACGCCCATGCCGATGACCAGGCCGATCACCAGGGCCAGCAGTCCGAACAGTACGCCGAGTACAACGCGCAGATCATCATCTTCGTCTTGCATGGTTCTGACCTCAAATCAAAGAAATCGTAAGTGGCGGCATTCTAGCGTGTTGAAATCGCCGCGTCTGCCGTGCAAATGTCTCAAGCCGTGGCGATGACCTGACCGTGCTCGCGGGTGGCGTGGAAGCCGACGTCCGGCCATTTTTCCATGGTTACCTGCAGGTTGTAGCGGGTGGTGGCCAGATACACCGGGTTGCCGTCGACATCGGTGCCCAGGCGCATGGCCTGCTCGCGCTCGAACTTGCGGCGGGTGGCCTCGTCCTTGAAGGTCAGCCAGCGCGCGGTGTAGATGTCGGCCGTCTCGAAGATGGCGTCGACCTTGTATTCGTCCTGCAGGCGCTGGGCCACCACCTCGAACTGCAGCTGGCCGACGGCGCCGAGCAGCATGTTGCCGCCGATGGCTTCGAACACCTGGATGGCGCCTTCTTCGCCCAGCTCGATCAGGCCCTTGTGCAGTTGCTTGGTCTTGAGCGGATCCTTGAGGCGGGCGGCGCGGAACATTTCCGGCGCGAAGTAGGGGATGCCCTTGAAGTGCAGGGCCTCGCCCTCGGTCAGGGTGTCGCCGATCTGCAGCTGACCATGGTTGTGGATGCCGATGATGTCGCCGGCGTAGGCCTCGTCCATATGCACCCGTTCGTTGGCCATGAAGGTCAGCGCGTTGGCGATCTTGAACTCACGGCCCATGCGTTGGTGGCGTGTTTTCATGCCGGGTTGGTACTTGCCCGAACACACGCGGAAGAAGGCGATGCGGTCGCGGTGGCGCGGGTCCATGTTGGCCTGGATCTTGAACACGAAACCGGAGAACTTCGGCTCGGCCGGCGCGACCATTCGGGCGCCCGCGTCGCGTGGCTGCGGCGGCGGTGCCCAGTCGAGCAAAGCCTGGAGAATTTCCTGCACGCCGAAGTTGTTGATACCGGAGCCAAAGAACACCGGCGTCTGTTGGCCGGCGAGAAAGGTTTCGAGCTTGAACGGGCTGCTCGCGCCTTCGATCAGCTCGACGTCGTCGCGCACCTGGCCGATTTCGCCGGGGAACAGGGTGTCGAGCTGCGGGTTGTCGAGGTTGGTGA
Organism: Zoogloeaceae bacterium G21618-S1; assembly: GCA_027214125.1. Taxonomy (GTDB): domain Bacteria; phylum Pseudomonadota; class Gammaproteobacteria; order Burkholderiales; family Rhodocyclaceae; genus Nitrogeniibacter. The sequence continues at coordinate 20,579 of JAPWHF010000015.1, read as the reverse complement.
TGATCTCGGCCGCGCTCTTGCGCTCCTCGCCCGGGGTAAAGCGCAGGATGCGGTTCTCGAGCAGGTGGTACACGCCGCGGAAGGCCTTGCCCATGCCCACCGGCCAGGTCACCGGGGCGCACTCGATCTTGAGCACCTCCTCGATTTCCTGCAGCAGGTCGAAGGGCTCGCGCACCTCGCGGTCGAGCTTGTTCACAAAGGTGATGATCGGCGTGTTGCGCAGGCGGCACACGTCGAGCAGCTTGATGGTCTGCGCCTCCACGCCCTTGGCCGCGTCGATCACCATCACCGCCGCATCCACGGCGGTGAGCACCCGGTAGGTGTCTTCCGAGAAGTCTTCGTGGCCCGGGGTGTCGAGCAGGTTGATGGTGTGGCCCATGTAGTCGAACTGCATCACCGAGCTGGTCACCGAGATGCCGCGCTGCTTTTCCACTTCCATCCAGTCCGAGGTGGCGTGGCGGGCGCTCTTGCGCGCCTTGACCGTGCCGGCGAGCTGGATCGCGCCGCCGAACAGCAACAGCTTTTCGGTCAGCGTGGTCTTGCCCGCGTCGGGGTGGGAGATGATGGCGAAGGTGCGGCGGCGCTCGGCTTGCTTGAGCAACTCGGGCGGAAAGGGCGTGGCAGTCATGAAGATGAAGTCCGATGGGCGCGCACGGGGAGCCGTGTCGCCGAGGCAAACGCAAAGCTGGGCTTTTACCGAAAGCGGGGCGGCGGATCAAGCGGCATCGACCGATGGCACGATCCGGCCGCGCCGAGCGGCGTGAGCCCGAAGTGTCCTGCCCCGCGCGCGAGGCGTCAACGCGCGTGTGGAGAATTGCCGGTTCCGTATGCATCATGCCTACAGTGCGTGCGGCGTCGGCCGATATACTTCCGCATGCTTCCACCATTCGTGATCTGATGCCCGACTTCCGAGAACTGTCCGCCCTGGTGCGATCCCGCGTGCCGCTGGTGTGTATCGAAACCGTCGAAGAACCCAAGGTGCTGCGACTGATCGACCGCCTGGCGCGCGAAGACAACCATGACCTGTATTGCTGGAGCGTGGCCGACGGCCTGAGCCAGCAGAACTTCCGCTACGGCCCGGCCAAGTCCGCCAACACCTTGTTTGCCACGGTCGGGGATGTGCCGACCACCATGGGCCACAAGGACGGTCAGCGCCGGGCGATTCCCGACACCCGTGGCCTGGAGCCGGCCCTGCACTACATCGACAAGGACGCCAGCCGCGGGCTTTACGTGCTGCTCGATCCGCATCCGTTTCTCGACGACCCGGTGGTGCTGCGCCTGATTCGCGAGGTGGTGCTCAACCACCCGGTGTCCGAGCGCACCCTGGTGCTGGTCGCGCCGCGCGTGAGCTTGCCGGCCGAGCTGGCGCGCCATGCCGCGCACCTGAAGCTGCGCATTCCGGACCTCGATGGCGTCAAGCAGTTGCTGCGCGAGGAGCTGGATCTCTATCGACAGCAGAACGACCGATCGGTACGCGGCGAGTCCGCCATGGTGAATTCGTTGGTTCACCAAGTGCTGGGCTTGCCGGAAGAGGATGTGCGCCGCCTGCTGCGCAACGCCGTGCGTGACGACGGCCTGATCACCGCCGACGATCTCACCCGCATCATCCGCCACAAACAGGAGATGCTCGGCGGCACCGCGCTGTCGGTCGAAATGACACCTTTGGGCCCCGATGACATCGGCGGTCTGAGTCAGCTCAAAAGCTGGCTGGCCAAACGGCGGCCGGTGTTTACCGGCGAGCGCAGCGCCCCTGGGCTACCGATACCCAAGGGCATGCTGTTGCTCGGCGTGCAGGGCGCGGGCAAGAGCCTGGCCGCCAAGGTGACGGCTGGCAGCTGGCGGGTACCGCTGCTGCGCCTCGATATTGCCAGCCTGTACGACAAATACACCGGCGAAACCGAGCGCAAGCTGCGCGAGGCGCTGGAGAGCGCCGAAGCCATGGGGCCGGCCGTGCTGTGGATCGACGAGATCGAGAAAGCGTTGGCCAGCGGCGGCGATGGCGACGGTGGCGTGTCGCGCCGCCTGCTCGGCCACTTGCTGACCTGGATGAATGAACAGCAGGCGCGCCTGTTCCTGGTTGCCACCGCCAACGATGTCACTGCCTTGCCGCCCGAGTTGCTGCGCAAGGGGCGATTCGACGAGATCTTCTTCGTCGACTTGCCCTTGCCCGCGGTGCGGCGCGACATTCTGGACATCCACCTCAAACGGCACGGCCATGACCCAGCGCGTTTCGATGTCGACGCACTGGTGGTGGTTACCGATGGTTTTTCCGGTGCCGAGCTTGAACAACTGGTGGTTGCCGGGCTGTATGAATCCCTGGCCGATGGCGGCACGCTGGAGACGGCCCACTTGGTGGCCGAAGCCGCACGGACCCGTCCGCTGTCGGTCATCATGGCCGAGCAGGTCGCCGCGCTGCGCGAGTGGGCGGCGGCACGCTGTGTCGCGGCGGATTGAGGTGGGCGATGCGCCGTTTCCGCGCCCGACAAACGACTCAGCCCCGCGCTAGCCAGAGCGGCGAATGCGTCGATCGACGTTGCCGGACATTGCACCGGCCATCGGGGATCGCGGAAAACCATTTTTTGGATAGGGTTGATTGCGTATGCTGTTGGTGTCCATTTCCCATCGAGCGTTACTGAATGCGCGCTGATCCCGCCGTCAAACTCGTGCCCGCCGGGCGAGCGCGCCCCTCGCTGGTGCGGGGCTTGATGCGTCAGTTCGCCCTGTTGATCGTGGTGTGCTTTGTGGTGTTTGGTGCGGCCTTCTATGGCCTGATCCTGAAACCCTCGACCACCGAGCTGGCGCGCAGTGCGGTGCATCAGGCCACCACGACCATTGATGCGCAGATTCAGCGTGATTTTCGCCAGGTCGAGCGCATGCTCGAGACGGCCGCCGCGTGGGGGCAGGCGGGTGTTTTCGATGTCGACACCCTGAGCGCGTTCAATCGCGTTCTGCGCCCGATGTTGAAGACCGATCTGCGGCTGTCGTCGGCGCTGCTGGCCAAGGAAGATGGACGGGAGTTGCTGCTGCTCGAAATGGCCGATGGCCAGTGGCGAAACCGGATCACTGGCTTGCCCGAGGCAGGCGAACGACACCGCACGATGCGTTGGTCCGACACCGGCGAGCTCATCAGTGATGCGGTCTTGAAAAGCGACTATGAGCCGCGCGGACGCCCCTGGTTTGTTGGCGCGATGGCCTTGCCGGCCGATGGCAGGGTGTTCTGGACGCGACCTTATCAGTTCTTCACCACCGACGAGCCGGGGATCACGGTATCCACCCGTTGGACCGCCCCGGACGGTCAACATCGGGTGCTTGCGTTCGACATGTTGTTGTCGGACGTGTCGCGGCTATCGTCCGCCATACGGGTCGGGCGACATGGCGGCGTGGCCATTCTGACCGATGCCGGCGAGGTGCTGGGCTTGCCGAGTTCGCCCCGCTTCGCGGTGGCTGAAGCGGTGCGTGCGGCGGTGCTCAAGGCGGTTGCCGAGATTGATGTGGCCTATCTGAGCGGTGGCGTGAGCGCCTGGGAGTCGGCCGGTCGGCCGGTCGGCGATGTCGGTTTCATGCTCAATGGTCGGCGTTGGCGCGCCGAGTTCTCGCCGCTGCACCTGGGCGCAAACGCGCTGTGGGTGGCGGCCTTCGCGCCTGAGGCCGATTTTGTGCCGGCCCGTGCGCGTGATGCGGTCATTTTTGTGGCCCTGATGCTCGGGGTCATTGCGCTCGGTGTGTTGATGGCGGTGCGGGTGGCCGAGCGCGTGCGTCACCCCTTGCAGGCCTTGGTGGCACAAAGTGAACGGATCGGTCAGCTGGATCTGACGCCGGGGCCGACGATCGAGGGCCATTGGCGCGAGATGGCCGCGCTGGTCGACAGCCAGGGGGCGATGCGGGCCTTGCTGGAGGATGCGACCCGGCGTCTGGCGACGGCCCGTGATGCGCTCGAAGACAAGGTGGCCGAGCGCACCCATGCACTGGCCGCCAAACAAGCCGAACTGGCCGACCAACTTCTGTTTGTCGAAGTCTTGCTTGATACGCTCCCCAACCCGGTGTTCTACAAAGGGGCGGATGCGCGCTTCCTGGGGTGTAACCGTGCGTTCGAAACGAGTTTCGGCCTACGCCGTGAGCAGTTGCGCGGCAAGACCATTCTCGAGCTGGAGGTTTTTTCGCCCGCCGAGCGAGCGGCGATTCACGCGGAGGACGTGCACCTGATTGCGACCAGCGCCTCGCGGGACCGGGAGCAGGCCATCGTCTTCGCCGACGGGGTGCGCCACGACACCTTGTACTGGGTGCAGGGGTTCAGACTGGCGGATGGCCAGCCCGGCGGTTTGCTTGGGGTGGTGGTCGATATCTCCGACACCAAGGCGGCTGAACGTCGCGCGCGGGATGCCGAGGCGCAGTTGAGCCGGATTCTCGAATCCAGCCCGATTGGCGTGGTGATTGCCGGTGAAGATAGCGTGCCGGTGTTTGCCAATTGGCGCGCCTGCGCGATGGCCGGGTTCTCGCGCGAAGCGTTCATGCAGACGCCGGCAATCGAGCGGTATGTTGATCCGGCGCAGCGGCATGCGGCGCTCGCAGCGCTCGACGCCGGTGAGGTGGTGCGCGACCGCGAAGTGGCGCTGCGGCGGGCCGATGGCAGCGTCTACTGGGTGTTGCTGAGCCTGGAGCGCGGTGTTTTTGGCGGGTCGCCGGTGGTGTTGAGCTGGACTTACGATATTACCGAGCGCCGCGCCGCCGCGCGCCAGTTGCGCAAGCTGTCGCTGGCGGTCGAGCACAGTCCGGTGATGGTGGTGATTTCCCGTCGTGCCGGCGCGGTGGAGTATGTGAACCCGCACTTCACGGCGGTGACCGGCTACGCGCTCGGCGATCTGGTGGCGGGTCTGCCCGAGGTGCGCGACGCCGAGGGACAGGCGAGAGATGTGCAGGTCGAGGCATGGGCGGCCTTGTCGGTGGGTGAGGAGTGGCGCTGCGAGTGTCAGATCCGTCGCAAGGATGGCGCCTTGGTGTGGATCAGCGTGGCCGTCAGCGCACTGGCCGAGCGCAACGGTGAGTTGAGCCACGGCGTGTGGGTGCTCGAGGATGTGTCGGCCCGCAAGGCGACCGAGGCCGCGCTGCGCGACGCCAAACAGGCGGCCGAGGCCGCGACGCAGGCGAAGAGCCGCTTCCTAGCCAATATGAGTCATGAAATCCGCACGCCGATGAACGCTATCATCGGGTTGTCTCACCTGTGCCTGGGCGGTGATCTGCAGCCCGCCCAGCGCGACTATGTGAGCAAGATCCACCAGGCCGGCACCGCCCTGCTCGGGGTGATCAACGATGTGCTTGACGTATCGCGCATCGAGGCGGGGCGCCTGTCGCTGGAGCAGTCGGCGTTTGAACTCGATGCGGTGCTGGCGCAATTGATGGCCTTGTTTGGCGAGCAGGCGCGCGCCAAACAGCTCGCCTTGCAGCTGTCGGTGTCGCCGAATGTACCCAATGCACTGGTCGGCGACGGCATGCGCCTGGGGCAGGTGCTGATCAATCTGGTCGCCAACGCGATCAAGTTTACCGAGCGCGGTGAGGTGGCCGTGACGGTGCGCGCCGATCCGCCCAACAACCGGCGCGTGCGTCTGCAGTTTGCCGTGCGTGATACCGGTGTGGGCCTCACACCCAGCCAGATCGACGGCTTGTTTCAACCCTTTGCGCAGGCGGACGATTCGACCACCCGCAAGTTTGGGGGCACCGGGCTGGGGCTGTCGATTTGCCGCCAACTGGTCCGCCTGATGGGCGGCGATGTCGTCGTGCATAGCGAGCCCGGTCAGGGCAGCACCTTTTTGTTCGATGTCGAACTCGGCGTCGCCGCCACCGGTGAGCTCGCCAGAACGCCCCGCGTGCCGCAGCCCACGGCGGATCTTGATGGTTTGCGCGTGCTGGTGGCCGAAGACAATCTGGTCAATCTGCTGATCGCCGAAACCTTGCTGGCCGAACAGGGCGTGCTGGTCGACACGGCGGGCACCGGCCGTGAAGCGGTCGATCGTGTGATGCGCCCGGGTGCGCCGCCGATCGATGTGGTGCTGATGGATGTGCAGATGCCGGAAATGGACGGTCTCGAAGCCACGCGTCAGATTCGTGCCGACCCGCGTTTTGCCGCGCTGCCGATCATCGCCATGACTGCGCATGCGATGGCCGATGAGCGGGACCAATGCCTCGCGGCCGGCATGAACGACCATCTCGCCAAACCAGTCGATCCGCCGCTTTTTCTTGCCACGCTGGCCCGCTGGGCCGGGCGGGTGCCGGCGCTGATGTCGGTGACGGCATCACGGCCCGCCGCGGCGGTCGATTTCCCCGCGATCGCTGGGCTCAACGTCGAGGCGGGGCTGTTGCGGATGATGGGCAAGCCCGCGCTGTACGCACGCATGCTCGGTTTGTTCGAGCGTCAGCATGGGGACTGTGGCGCGCAGTTGCGTATGCGGGTGGGTGAGGGCGATCTGATGGGCGCTGCGCGCCTGATGCACACCCTGCGCGGCGCGGCGGGCAGCCTGGGCGCTGACGCCCTGGCGGATCAGGCCGCGGCGGTCGAAGCGCTGGCGGTGCAGGGCCGCGAACCCGACGCGGAGATGATGGCCGGGCTTGAGCAATCGATCGCCGCGCTGGTGGCGGCGATCCGGACGACGCCACTGCCCGGCGCGTTGTCTCGCACCGACGTCTGAGCGCTGCGCGCGCTAGCCGATCATCTTGCCTGGCAACCAGGTGACCAGGCCCGGGAAGGTGTAGAGGCAGATCACCGCCGCGCACATGAGCAGGAAGTAGGGCAGCGCGTAGCGCGCCACCTCGGTAATTTGCCGGCCGGTCATGGCTTGCAGCACGAAGAGGTTGAAGCCGACCGGGGGCGTGATCTGCGCCATCTCGACCACCACCACCACGAAAATGCCGAACCACAGCGGATCGATGCCGGCCGTCTGGATGGTCGGCAGCAGCACGGCCATGGTCAGCACGACCACCGAGATGCCGTCGAGAAAGCAGCCGAGCAGGATGAAGAAAACGGTCAGCGCCACCAGCAGCCAACCCGTTGACAGCCCCAGCCCCGAGATCCACTCGGCCAGGTGGCGTGGCAGGCCGATGTAGCCCATGGCCAGCGTTAGAAAGGCCGAGCCGCCGAGGATGAGGCCGATCATGCAGTACAGGCGGGTGGCACCCATCAGGCTGGCGAAAAAGCTCTCTCGGGTGAGCGAACCTTGCGCCGCGGCGATGATGAAGGCGCCGATCACGCCCAGCGCTGCGGCCTCGGTGGCGGTGGCCACGCCGGTGTAGATCGAGCCGAGCACGGCGCCGATCAGCAGCACTACCGGCATCAGCCCCCATGAGGCGCGCAGCTTGTCCATGAGGCTTGTGCGGCCTTCACCTGCAGGAATCTTGTCGGGGTTGAGCAGTGACCAGACGATCACCCAGCCCATGAACAGGCTGGCCAGCAGCAGACCCGGTAACACGCCGCCGATGAACAGCTTGGCGATCGACACATCGGCCGAGACGCCATACACGATCATGATGATCGACGGCGGAATCAGCAGCCCCAGGGTGCCGGCGCCGGCCAGCGTGCCCAGCGCCAGCGAGGTCGGGTAGCCACGACGCTCCAGCTCCGGCAGGTTGATCTTGCCGATGGTGGCGCAGGTGGCGGCCGAGGAGCCCGACACCGCCGCAAACAGCGTGCAGCCGAGAATATTGGCGTGCAGCAGGCGTCCGGGCAGGCGTTCTACCCAGGGGGCGAGGCCGCGAAACATGTTCTCCGACAGCTTGGTGCGGAACAGCACCTCGCCCATCCACAAGAACAAGGGCAGCGCGGTGAGCGTCCAGCTCGAGCCGATGCCCCAGATCGCCACCGCCATACCGTCGCCCGGCGCGCGCGACGTGAACATCAGCATGCCAAGGGCGCCTACGGCGATCAGCGACAAGCCGATCCACACCCCGCTGGCCAGCAAGACGAGCATGACCAGCAAGAGCAGGCCGGCAACCATCAAGTCCATGGGATTACTCCATCCGCGCCGGTTCTTGGCCGGCGTTGGCGAGGCGGGCGCAAGGCCGGCCCAGCGTGGTCATCACCAGATCGTCGAGCATGGCAATGAGAAAAACCGTTGCGCCAATGGCCAGCGCCAGTTGCGGAATCCACAGCGGCGTGGCGTCCACGCCCTGCGAAATGTCACCAAAGGCGTGGGACTGCCAGGCCAGACGCAGGCTGTACCAGGCCAGCGCACCCGACACACCGGTGCCGATCAACAGCGCGATCCACTGCAGCACGCGCTGCACGCTGCCGCCGATGCGGTCGATGAGCAGCGTCACGCGGATGTGTTCGCCATGCTTGAAGGTGTAGGCCAGCGCCAGGAAACCGCAGGCCGCCATGGCATAGCCGGCGTAATCGTCGGTACCGCGCAGGTAGATGCCCAGCGGGCGGGTGACGATGCCGGTGGTGACCATCACCAGCGTGGCAATCATGCCGACCGCGGCGAGCGCGCCAGCGAGTCGGTACAGGGTGTCGAGCGTTGTACGCATGCAGAATTCCCCGAAGAAATACAGCACGGGGGCACATGGCCCCCGTCGTGGTCTTACTGCGCGGCGCGGTAGGCGTCGAGCACCGCCTTGCCGTCGGCGCCGGCACGCTCAAGCCATTCGGCCGTCATCGTGTCGCCGACCTTCTTGAGATCCGCGCGCAGGGCGTCGCTGGGCGGCAGCACCTTCATGCCGTTTTTCTTGAGCTGATCGACATACCACGCGGTCTTCTCTTCGGAGACCTGCCAGCCGCGGGTTTCGGCGGCAGCCGCGGCCTTGAGCAAGGCCTCGCGGGTGGCGGCGTCCAGGCCGTCAAAGACTTTCTGCGACACGAACACCATGTTCTTCGGCAGCCAGGCCTGCACATCGTAGTAGTGCGACAACTGCTCCCAGCTCTTCGAGTCGTAGCCGGTCGAGGAGGAGGTGATGTTGGCCGACACCACACCGGTGGCCAGCGCCTGCGTCAGGTCGGCGGCTTGCACGGTGACCGGCTGGCCGCCCATCAACTCGATCATGCGCGCCACGGTCGGGCTGTAGGAGCGGATCTTCATGTTCTTGAAGTCGCCCATCGAGGCCACGGCGCTCTTGCTGTAGATGCCCTGCGGCGGCCACGGCACGGTGAACAGCAGCTTCAGCCCGTGCTTGGCCAGACGCGCTTCGACGGCGCTGCGCGACACTTTCCACAGCTTGGCCGACTCGGCGTAGCTGGTGGCCAGGAAGGGCACGGTGTCGAGTGCGTACATGGCGTCTTCGTTGGCCAGCGAGCTGATCAGCAATTCGCCGATCTGTGCCTGCCCGGCCTGCACCGCGCGTTTGATTTCCGGCCCCTTGAACAGCGCGCCGCCCGGATGCACGGTGATCTTCAGCTGGCCGGCCGTGGCGCTGGCCACGTCATTGGCAAACTGCTGGATGTTTTCGGTGTGGAAGTTGGTGGCGGGGTAGGGGGTCGGCATGTCCCAGGTCGTTTCGGCCAGGGCGGCGGTACTCAGGCCGAAGGCGGCGACGGTGGCGCACAGGGCGGAACGCAAAGGCTTGGTGGATCGCATCGGGTGTCTCCTCGCAGGGCGTTCGATCAGGCGAACGCCAAGGGTTTTTTTGATTGCGGCGCGAGGCTGCTTTCTCATCGCCGGCCTTGCAACTTTGGTATTTCATCTATAATTTGTCAACAAAATATCGACGAGGTGACAACGAAATGCCAAAAATCCTGCCCCCCGATGGCCGCCCCGCACCGAGCCGGATCGTCTCTTCAGAGCATCTGGTGTCCGCCAAATCCCCCGAACTGTCGGAGTTCGAATACGGCATGATCGTCGCGTGGCATGGCTTTTCGCGCTGGATGATGCGGTGCATGGCCGCCGCTGGCTTTGAGGACATGACCACCATTGACGTGCTGGTGCTGCACCATGTGGTGCATCGCGAGAGCGCCAAGCGGCTGGCCGATATCTGTTTTGTACTCAACGTGGAAGACACCCATGTGGTGTCCTATTCGCTCAAGAAGCTCATGGCGCTCAAGCTGGTCACCAGCCATCGCAAAGGCAAGGAGGCGTTCTACAGCGCCACCGACGACGGCCGCGATGCCTGCCTGCGTTATCGCGAAGTGCGCGAAGCCTGCCTGATGCCCGGATTTTCCGGGTCGGCGGAAGAAAACGCGCACATCGGCGATCTCGCCCGTCTGCTGCGCACGCTGTCCGGTCGTTATGACCAGGCCGCCCGCGCTGCTTCGACCTCGAGTCTGTGAGCATGCGTATTCTCGACATGGGCGACGCCGCGTTCTCCGTTGAGTTCGGCGATGCCATCGATCCCGCGCTGCAAGCCCGGGTCAATGCGCTTGATGTGGCCATCGAGCACGCCCGCAGCGCGGGGCAGCTCGATGGCGTGATCGAGACTGTGCCCACCTTCCGCTCGCTGACGGTTATCTACGATCCGTTGCAGACGCGTCGCGCCTCCCTCGAAGCGGCACTGCGCGATTTGATCGCTGCGGCCGACCATGCGCCGGCCAGCGACGGTCGCCACTGGCGTCTGCCGGCCTGCTACGGTGACGCATTCGGGCCCGATCTGGCCGATGTCGCCGCCGCCACCGACCTGACGCCCGAGGCCGTGATCAATGCGCACAGCACCACCGAATACGTGGTCTACATGCTCGGCTTTCTGCCCGGCTTTCCCTTCATGGGCGATGTGCCCGCCGCCTTGCAACTGCCCCGCCGGCGGGAGCCCCGGCTGCGTGTGCCGCCCGGCAGCATCGCCATCGCCACCGGCCTCACCGCTATCTACCCCTGGGAGAGCCCTGGTGGCTGGCACCTGCTGGGCCGCTGCCCGGTGCCGCTGTTCGACGCCACGCGCGAGGCGCCCGCCTTATTGGCCGCCGGCGACCGGGTGCGTTTCACGCCGGTCAGTGCCGATGAATTTGACCGGCTCGATGCCGAACTCAAAGCCGGTCAGCTCGATCCGCAACAGTGGTGCACGCCGGTCGGAGCGTTGGCATGAGCGCGCTCGAGATTCGTTCGCCCGGCGCGCTGGCCTCGATCCAGGACGTCGGCCGTCGTGGCTGGCGGCGTATTGGCGTGCCCTGGGCCGGCGCGCTGGCGCCGCAGCTGCTACGCATCGCCAACACGCTGGCCGGCAATGACGTGCTGGCGCCGGCCATCGAATGCTTCGATGGCGGTCAGCAATTTGTCGCGCGTGACGGCGCGGTGCGCCTGGCCGTGGCCGGCGACGCGCAACTCGAACATCTCACTGCCGACGGCAAGCGTTCGCTCGTCGCCTGGCGCAGCCTCACGCTGGCCGACGGAGAAACGCTGCGTGTGGTGACGACCGGTGCGGGTCGTTTGGCGGTGGTCGCGGTGTTTGGCCTCGACCGCCCGCGGGTGCTCGGTAGCGCCGCCACCTATGCGCGTGCGGCGCTCGGCGGGCTGGACGGTCGCGCACTGCAGGCGGGTGACCGTCTGAACGTGATCGAACCGGCTCCTGCACCCGAGCAGCACCTGCGTCAGCCACCCACGCCCGATGCCGGGCCGATTCGCGTGGTGCTCGGGCCGCAGGCGGATCATTTCGCGCCGGCGAGTCTCGACGCGTTCTTGAGCGCGCCCTTCGAGATCACCGCCGAAGCCGACCGCATGGGCGTGCGCCTGGCGGGCGAGCCGCTGGTGCATCGTGATGCCGCCGCGCGCGAGATTGTGTCGGACGCCGCCGTGCCCGGTGCCATCCAGGTGCCCGGCAACGGTCTGCCCATCGTGCTGCTGGCCGACGGCCACACCGCCGGTGGCTATCCCAAAATCGCCACTGTCATCACCGCCGACCTGGTGCGGCTGGCCGAGCGCAAACCGGGCGAGCAGATTCGTTTCGTCGCGGTGAGCGTCGCCGAGGCCGAAGACCTCGCCCGTGCGGCCGAGCACTCACTGCAAGCCAGCCTCGGCGACATCGTGCCGTTGGCCGGTGACGGCGTGATCGACCTCGACGCGCTATACACCTGCAACCTGCTCAGCGGCATCATCGACGGCCGCGAAGACGACGGAGACACCGCATGAAGCTCAACCTGAATGCCGATCTCGGCGAATCCTTTGGCGCATGGGCCATGGGGGCTGACGCCGCGTTGCTGCCCATTGTCGACTCCGCCAACATCGCCTGCGGTTTTCACGCCGGCGACCCGCTGGTGATGCGCCACACCGTGCGCACCGCGCTGGCCAGCCACACCACCCTCGGCGCCCATCCCGCCTTCCCCGACCTGCAAGGCTTTGGCCGGCGCAAAATGCAGCTGCCGCTCGATGAGCTCGAAGCCATGCTGATTTACCAGATTGCCGCGCTGGCCGGCATGGCGCAGGCAGAGGGCGGTCGCGTCACCCATGTGAAACCCCATGGCGCGCTCAACAACATGGCCTGTGAAGACGCCGCCATGGCCGACGCCGTTGCGCGCGCCGTGAACGCCTTCGACCGCAGCTTGATCCTGCTGGCGCCTGCCACCTCAGAACTGGCCACCGCTGGCGAACGGGCCGGCCTGCCGGTGGCGCTCGAAGTCTTTGCCGACCGTGCCTATACCGCGCGCGGCACCTTGGTGCCTCGCAGCCAACCGGGCGCCGTGCTGCATGATCCCGCCGAATGCATCGCCCATGTCCGCCGCCTGCTTGCGGCGGGGGGGCTGGTTGCGCTCGACGGTACCGTGCTGCCCACGCCCATCCACAGTATCTGTGTGCACGGTGACAACCTTGAGGCGGTCGACACCGCCCGCGCCCTGCGCGCCGCGCTGGAGGCCGACGGCCATGTTATGGTCGGACTTCCGGACATGATCTAGGGGTTTGTCATGCGCACGCTGATCCTTCTGCTCGCCGCCGCCGCGCTGACCGCCTGCGGCGCCGAAACCGCCACCAGCGCGGCGACCGTGGCCGCCGCCAAGGTCAAGGAAGTCGAACAGGCCCAGGCCGTCAAGGCGCAGGTGCAAGCGCAACTCGACGCCGCTAACGCGCAGGCCATGGAGCGCTTGAAAGCGGCAGAGCAGCAGTAAGCCTTCGCACGGCCTTCGCGGCGCCTCGCCTCAGGCGGCCTGTGTCGCTCCGTTCGACGCCGTCAGCGCCAACCCGGGTTCACCGCCGAGCAGCGATCAGCGCGGCCACGTGCCCGCCGAAGCGCAGGCCTCACCTTTGTCGTTCAGGCAGGACAGCCACGGCGGCGGCAGGCCGGTTTCGCCGTGCCGGGCGAGGGCTTGCGGGTCGGCCAGGCATTGTTGTTTTCCGGCGTCGGCCGGCAGTGGCGTGCCGTTGAGCACATGCGAGAGCATGAATACCTGGGTGAAGGTGGTGAAGCGCTCGTTGTAGATGGCGTTGTGGTTGGGGATCAGCGATTCGCCGGTCTTGACCACCAGGAAGGGGTAGTTCGCGGCGTAGCTTGAACTGGCGGTGGCGCTGGGCACCGGCTTGAGCGCGACGGTCTTCTGGCTTGGGTCGTCATCGCCGCCGTATTGGTTCTGCCCGGCCTGCACGGCGATGATGCCGCCCATCAGTTGCAGCAGGCCTTGCTGGCCCCAGGTGGCGGTAGGGTCGAGGTAGGGGCAGCCGCAGTCGGATGTATCGACGATGCGGGGTGCAAGCTTGTCCGCGGTTTCGTCGATAAGCTCGTGGGTGACATAGCGGGCGTTGTGGCCGACGGTCTGGAGGATGCTGTCTCGCTGCGCGGGTGATTTTGCGTGCTGGAGCATGGTACTCATGACGCGCCCGGCCGGAAAGGCCAGCCGGGTGGCGCTGTCGGCTTCGGAGGTGACGATCATCATTGCCGGGCGCTGGGTCGTCTCGTAGCAGCGTTGGGTGGCGATGTGGAAAAGCGGCTCGTAGCGCGAGCCTTCAAAGGCCGGATTGACCAGCATCACGAAGTCGCCAAAGCTCTTCACCGTGACGTATTGCGTGTCGCCGGCAGTGTCGCCGGTGCGTGCGGCGCGCTCCATCAGCGCGTGGGACAAGGCGGAGTAGACCACCAGGCCACCGAAGCTGTGGCCGGTGATGACGAGCTGGGTGCGCAGCGGGTCGGTGGTTTTGCCGGCCTGACGGCTGTCACGATAGTCATTGAGGCGGGTGAGGAGTTCAAATACCCCGCCACTGCCGACGCGCGCCGCGGTGTCCTTGCGCGACCAGAAAGACAGGTTGTTGAGCGCGGTGCCGAAGGGCAGACCGCGCCAGCCCAGATAGACGCCGACCACGGTGCGCTGTTTGGCCGGGTCGTCGCTGCGGATCTTTTTCTCGGCAAGGTCGAGGCGCTCGATCAGTCGCGAGAAACACACCACGTTGTTGTCGCAGGGGCTGGCATTGTGCTTCCAGCCGTGGGCATAGACGTAGATCAGCGTCTCGCGCTTCTGTTTTTTGAGGTCGGCGAGCAGCGCGAACAGCGCGTCCATCTGGCGGCGGTCGGCGAACCAGCCCTGATCGTCGAACTCGACGAAGGAGAGAAAGTAATCGCCCTTGTCCGCTGGGTCAGCCGCGCCGGTCTTGTCGCGGAAGGTGCTGGTGTAGTGGCGGTGCTGGAGGGCCGGCGCGGGAAGGGTGTCGTCGGCTGTCTCGCAGGGCGGAAGCGTGGTCGGTGCGGCGCTGCCGTCGGCCAGCTGGCCGGGCACTTCGCAGGCGACGCCGGTGGGCGCCGAGCCCGCCGGGAGCGCGATCCGGTACGGCGTGAACTGCGAACACCCCGATAGCAGCAGGCCGACCAACAGCATGCCCATAAGACGTAGATGCGTCATGCGCGGTCCCCGGATCAGATGGACGTTCTGAGACTTTTCCCCGATGCGACTTGACCGTAACACGAAGGGCGGGACAGCGGTGACAGTGCGCCGGGGTATCGGACGCGATTTGGGTCGGGGTGAGATCGGGGCTTGAACGCTCGAGCTTGCGAGCGCGGTCGCCCTGTTGATGGCCGAGCGTCTGGTTTGCGGCAGGCGCCGCGCCGGTCAGGCCGCGGCAGTGCGCGGCTTGACGCGCTCCAGTGCCTGATAGATCTGCTCGGGTTTGAAGGGCTTGCGGATGAAGCCGTTGATGCCGACGCTCACCAGCGCTGCGATTTTTTTGCGGTCGGTCTCGCCGGTGAGCATGACCACCGGAGTGTCATTGCCGGCCTCACGCAGTTTGGTGACGAAGGCTTCACCACTCATCCTGGGCATGTTCTGATCGCACAGCACCACGTCGAATGCGATGGTCTGGCAGAGGAACAGGGCTTGTTCGCCGTTGTTGGCCTGGTGCACTTCAAAGCCGGCGTCACGGCCGATGGCCGCTACCAGCGTGCGGATGGCGTCCATGTCGTCGACGATCAGAAGTTTGCGCGAGGGCATTGTGGCGGACCTGTTTCGGGAAAATGAGTGCGCATTTTAACGGCGAACCGGCATTGAGACTTTAGGCATGGATGGGCGTGTTGAAGTGCGCCGCAGGAGCTAGATGCGTGGCTATACTGTGGCATATGCATACGCGCTGAGTGGCTGTATCGCCTGGTGCCGCGACCGCCCGAACAAGGAGACCTGATGAGACTGCACCGTGTTGCCACAGTCATGCTCGCCGGCTGGATTCTGGGAGGGTGCGCGCTGGCGCCATCAGTGAAGCCGGTCGGTCTGGCGGAGGGCCTGGAGCAGCAGGCGTCAGCCGGACCGCTCGCTTTGGTGTCGGGCGAGGTGCTGACCAACAACGATGCGGCCTTCGCGGCCAAGCTGCGGGCGATCGAATCGGCTACGCAGAGCCTCGATCTGGCCTATTACATCTTCGCCGACGATTACACCTCGTCGCGGCTCAGTCAGGCCCTGATCGATGCCGCGGCGCGGGGCGTGCAGGTGCGCCTGCTGGTCGATTACTTCAGTGCCTATAAAGACCTCGACCGTTTCAGCTGGCTGGAGCGGGCGGGGCGAGGGCGCATCGCGGTGCGGTTCTACAATCGGCCGACGGTCGAGATCATCAAGGATGCGGCCTTTCTCACGCTCAGTTGTGCAGATGTCGGCGCAACGGGCAGCGCCTGCGATGTGGCCAAGCTGGCCGAGGTCGGCCAGCGCCTTGCTCCCGGCGGAGCGGGTGCGCCGAGTGCGCTGAACCGCAGCGTGGCCGGCTCGGGCGTGTTTCTGTCGGGCTTGTATGGCAAGCACGCCAAGCTGATGGCCTATGCCGTGACCCACGGTCAGGCGATCGACAGCGAGGCGCTGGCTGCCGGCGCCGGCAGTGCGAACGCCGACCAGAGCGCCAAACTCAAGGAGCTGGGCAAGCTCTATTTCCGCGCGCGCTACATGGGCGGTGTCGATGGCCTGGCGGCCAAATTCAAACTGGCCGTGGTACGTCTCGCCTTCGCCGAGCAGGTCAATCCGGTGTTTGATGCGGTGAGCAGCTATTTGCCGCTGTCGCGGCAGAACAACGCCGCGGCGCAGCGTGACTGGGACTATCTCACCGAGTTTCTCCACCATAAATTCCTGCTGGCCGACGGGCGCACGCTGGTGTTGGGGGGGCGGAACGTGGCCGACGAATATCACATGTCGCCCAATCCGCTGGCCGACAAATACATCTTCATGGACACCGATGTGGCGTTGTCGCTTGCTGATCGTCCCGCCGCACTGACTGCCAGTTTTGACCGCCTGTGGGGGCTGGGCAACATGGTGGCGCGGCTCGATGAGGTGCGTCAGCATGCGCCCAATGATCTGCTGGAGAATTTCGACATGGTCGAGGCGGCGCAAGCGGCCTGCAATCAGGGCAAGGACGCAGCCTGTGTCGACCACTACCTCGAGATGCATTTCGTGCCCGTGTCTGCGCGGCTGGATGCGCTTGGCGAGCAGCATCGCGCGCGCCTGAAAAAACACGCGCGCAACTACCGCCCAAGCGCAGCGCCGAAGCCCTTGCTGATCGACGCTGGCGCCCGGCTCGACTACCTGGAGAATCTGCCGATCGCGAACGGGCAGCGCAGCTATGGTGCGCGCCATGATCGTGAAGCGGCGTCGGGCAAGATGATTCAGGCGACATGGCGTGCCGCGCTGCGCGAGGTGTGCGCCAGGCCGGCATCAGCGCGCCAGCCGGTGATCATCCACAACGCCTATTTCTTCTTGCCGGCCAACCTGCTGCAGGACGTCGCCGCGATGCTCGACGGGCGTCGTGCATGCGCGGGCGTGGATCTCACCTTGCTGACCAACTCGCTGGCCACCACCGACCTGAATATCGTCAATCTGCTGGCGGTGTGGCAGCTCAAGGCACTTGCCGATCATCTCAAGGACGTTGGCCCGTCCGCGGGCTCCGCCACGCTGCGCTATCTTGAGTATCAAAAGGGCGACGATGCGCGACTGTCGCTGCACTCAAAAGTGATGGTGTTCGGTTCGGACATCTTCATTGGTTCGGCCAACGCCGATGTGCGCAGCCTGATGATGGACAGCAACAACGGTGTCTACATCCGCAATGCGCCAACATTTGTGAGCCGCTATGTGGCCGATTTGCAGGCCTTGATCGCGACGCCGAAAGTGGCGGAGCACACAGCACTTATCGGCCGCGACGCCGCCGTGCTCGGTGTGGAGATGAATCAACTCATTGACCAGCTACTCGCCCGCTATGCCGGCGAAGATCGCCTCGACGACACCCAGCGGCGCGATCTGAAGGCCCGCATTCTGGTCACTACTGAGCGGGTCTACGCCTTGTCGCGGCGGATTATGCAGGGCGACGCGGCGGCCGCCGACGAATTCAACGCCTTGTTCAAGGCAATCTGACCGCCTGCGCCAGCTGCGCCTGCCAGGGCGCGGCCGTAAGGCGCTCGACAAACCACTGCAGCGCGCGGCCGTCGTGGTCGCGGCGCCAGGCCAGATGCAGCGGCTCCTGGAGGCGACTGGCATCGGTCTGACGCCTGACCAGCCGGCCGTCAGCCAGTGCCTCGGCCGCCAGAAAGTAGGGCAGATGGCCCACGCCCAGGCCGGCAATCTGCGCCTCGAGCTTGGCGCGGAAGTCCGGCACGATCAGCGCGTCCTGACCAATCACCAGCCCCGCACTGCGCGCCTGCATGACGCGCGTTGTGTCGGCCAGGACCACCGCACGGTGTTGGCCGACTTCGTGCGCGGAGAGCGGCTCGGCTGCCGAAGCCAGCGGGTGCCCGGGCGCCATGCAGAAGATCAGCGCGGCATCGCCCAGCGGTCGGGAGACGAAGCGGGCGTCGCGCGGCGCTTCGCCCGGTGCGCCTACCACCAGATCGGCCCGTCCGGCGCCGAGCGCATCCCAACTGCCCGCCAGCACCTCGCCGCTGAAGCGCAAGCGTGTGCCGTGGTTCGCCGCGTCGAAGTCCCGAATGAGCGGCAGCATCAGCGCGAAAGGCACCAGCGCGTTGAGCGCGATGCGCAGCTCCACCTCCCAGCCGGTCGCCACCCGTTTGGCGCGGCACTCCAGCGCGTCGGCGGCAGCGAGTAGCTGGCGACCGTCGGTAAGCAGAGAGCGACCGGCTGGGGTCAGCAGGGCGCGCCGGCCGACACGCTCGAAGATGGCGTAGCCCAGGTCGTCTTCCAGTCGCCGTACGGCGTGGGTCAGCGCCGAAGGCACACGATGCAGTTGTCGCGCCGCCGCGGCAAAGCTGCCGGCGGTGTCGATGGCGTCGAGCATGAGCAGGGCGTCGAGGGTGAGTTTCATGTTGAATCTAGCTCAACAAATTGATCAAAATTTGTCGGTTTTTATTATCGATGGCTTTCCTGATAATGCATCCACAGTGAAGTAAATTCAATTGCGGCGTTGCCAAAGTCGGCCATTGCGCTGGCGGGTGATGCCCCGACAGGAGAAATCATCATGAAGAAAATCGCCATCGTGTATCACAGCGGCTACGGCCACACCGCCCGCCAGGCCGAACATGTCGCCAAAGGCGCCGCCTCGGTCGACGGCGTGCAAGTGCAGCAGATCGGTGCCGACGCGGTCGACGCCCACTGGGACGACCTGGCCGCCGCCGACGCCATCATCTTCGGCGCCCCGACCTACATGGGCAGTGTGTCCGCGCCGTTCAAGACCTTCATGGACGCCAGTTCCAAGGTGTGGTTCGGCCAGGGCTGGAAAGACAAGCTCGCCGCCGGCTTCACCAACTCGGCCTCGCAATCGGGCGACAAGCTCAACGCGCTGGTGCAGCTGTCGGTCTTCGCCGCCCAGCACAGCATGACCTGGGTAAACCTCGGCCTGATGCCGGGCAACAACCACAGCAAAGGCTCGGTCGAAGACCTCAACCGCCTCGGCGGACAGCTCGGCGCCATGGCGCAATCGAACTCCGACCAGGGCGCCGAGGCCATGCAGGACTCCGACCTGCGCACCGCCGAGCATCTGGGCGCGCGCGTGGCCCAACTGGCGCTGCGGATGGGGTGATCGCCCGCTGCAGCCTTGAATGAAGAACGGCCCCGCCATGTTGGTGGGGCCGTTTTGCGTCTGGGCTTGGCGCGGGCTTTTTTTTTGGAGAGGCTGGGCAGCTTAGGTTGGGTGCTTGTTTCCGAAACGGGCCGAGCGGCTTATGCTGAATGCGTTCGAGTGGGAGTGGGGTGTTTGTCGTATTTCAAGACCTGACCCTGGCGGCCGCATCAACCTGCTAACGTAGAGCTAACCGGCGCTGCGCGGCTTTATCGCGCAGCGTCCAGCGACCGAAGGGAGCGAGGTTGAGCGCCGGGTTGGGCGGCGAAGCGAACGGAAAGGACGGAGGCTGCACAGTCTTTAGCGAACGCGTTGCAATGAAGTGCACAAAACCCAGCCGAGTTGATTGGCCGGTGTCTTTATATAGCAAGCCCAGTAGTCCTTTCCATAGGTATCCCATAGCACCACCACCTCGACATTGCGATCTACGCGAGAAACTGGTTGAGCAATCGGCTTAGACTTTGCCGCGGCATAGGCGGCGTCTTGTTCGGAGGACCAGACGCTCAACTCATTCTGTGCGGTAGCTTTCCACGTGCCGCTCCAAGCTAGAACAACGACAAGCGCGAAAGCGGCGGCAACTAGCAGAATCACTCGTGACGAAGGTCTCATCTCGACGCCCAACGCTGAGCTAAAAGGCGCCAATGGAGCGAAGCGAAATTGGCGTCCATTTTGAGCGCTGTGTTAGGTGCTATTGGCATGACGATTGAACAGTTCATTGCATTCTCTACAGCGGCCATTCTCACACAATTCCATTTCGTCGATTAGCATCCGGAAGTACTCCTGCGTCTTCGGGTCTGAAGGAAACTCCACCGCCAAAATCCCGGGCTTTATGCCTTTTCTATGACAGAAGCTACATTCATTTATAAGCCGCTCTGGAACTCTATCAATACCTTTTCGCGACATGCAGGTAAGTACCTAACGACGCTGTAGAAAAACCCGTTTCCGGGCCGAGTCGATCTTCCCGGTGTTCGCCGGTGCGGGGGAATTCGTCATCCGTTCAGTCCATTCGCTTCGGCATCGTCCTGCCTTGATTCATCGAGTCGCCCAAAGGGCCAAGTGCCGCGGTGTGCCACCCCCGTAATCTATCCCGCATACCCGTGATGCGCCAGCTTCTCGATGTTGTGCATCATGCACCACAGCTTCCACTGAGCATCGACCTTCTGTCTGCCGCGCAGCGTGAAGCGGCTCAGGCGCTTGTTGTGCCTCAGGTTGCCGAACACCGGCTCG
>JAPWHF010000014.1 GCA_027214125.1 Zoogloeaceae bacterium G21618-S1 | reverse complement strand
TATGCCTCCGCAGCCTCTAACTCATCATTCCACCGGACCTGCGCAAAAAGCCGCGCAGGCCTGTGAATTCAAACGTTAGGCACTTCCGCATGGCGTTCCTTCGATCTCCGAACAATGTTGCTGGCTTGCTTTCACTTCTAGCCGCATTAGCCTTTCTGCCTATGTGGTATCTCATTCTTTTTGTAGCCACACCCTCAAGCATGTCGGCCACTGAATCAGCTACCAGCTCACTGGCGTACCTATTCTCCCAAGAGAATCCTTCTCGCCTAATGTTTGTGTGGCTTGCGGCTCTCCCTTGTTCCTGCGCGATCCTAGGTGTCGCATATTTGCTCGGCCTTGCTCGTTCAAAAGCTGTTGCCGTAATTTTGTTCGCTTTGTCCGGCTGTTTTGGCATCGGCGCGCTATTCACAATGGATTTCGCGCTTTCCTTCTTCGTGGTATTGCCAATATATTGGGGGTATCGAAGTGTCAATCGTGCCTAACCCATCGTTCGAGCGGGACAGCCAAAATGCTGCGCATTTTGGTTCCCTCCGCTTCGCTCCAGCTGCCCCTCAACTCAGACGTTGAGCGTCAGCTTTTTCAATTCTCCAATGTCAGCAACGGGTCGAAACCGGAAACCCACACCGGCACTGACCTGCCCCGTGCCTCACAACATCACCCGACCTCGGCATGATTTCCTTGCAGTCGCGGCGTCTCTCGCGTATCAAAGCAGGTGTTCCAACCCTTTTCAGCGACACCCCACGGAGTTCCCTTGGCTACCAGTATCCCCGACACCCGAAAGCAACAAATCGACGACGTTCTTCTCAAGCTGCCGGGCGTGAAGGCGAAAAAAATTGGCGGGCTTGACGCCTATCTTGTGTCCGACAAGATGTTCGCCTGCATTAGCGGCAACGGCGTCGGTATACGCGTGTCGGCGGCCATGGCGATCGAGCTGCAGTTTTCGCGGGGCGACGTCGTGCCCTTTCAACCCGGTGGCATGCCGAGTTCGAAAGAGTGGGTGCAGATCGACCACGCTGACGCGGCGGATTACGCGCTCGATGTTGAGGTGTTTCAGGCGTCGCTGGCGTTCGTGAAAGGCACGCGAGGCTAGTCCGCGTCGCTCAAAACTTGCGTGCCGGGGTGCGTCCCGGCACCGTCGTTTGATCAGGCATGGCCCCCGGGCGACGCACTGCGTCCCCCGGGACACAATGAAGTCAATGCCGTGCCCCGACCCGCCGGTTCAAGTGCTGAACGGTACAACTCCGATTCTCGACTTCGATCAATCCGCGGTGGCTCGCGCTCCGGTATTGTCTGCACCACGATTTCTCCGGAACCCCGCCGTGAACCCGATTCTCAATTTCTACCGCAGCGATGTGCGCACCGGCATCAAGATTGTGCTCACCAGCCTCATCCTCGGCACACTGACCGCAGTGCCCCTGTGGCTGTTCACTCAGTTTGGCTCGACCGATGTCACGCCCACCGGGCTGGCGCTGACCGCCATGTTCGGTACCATTGCCGGTGCCTTTGGTGCCGCCATCGGGGTGGTGTGGTGGATCATCGAGGTCATTGTCCGGCGGCGCTGATCAGTCCAGCAAGAAGACCTCTCGAAACGCTTTTTCGCCCTCGGCGCTGAACACCACCACCCGCGAATCTTTCTGTCGGTGGGCCCACCCGGCAGCATACATCCGCTGCAGCAAGGCGGCGCCCACGCCACCGGCGAGATGGTGCCGCCGCTCCCCCCAGTCCAGACACATGCGGCACACCGGACGGCGACTCGAACCCGGCACGGAAACATCCACACCAATGGCCTCGAACGCGGCGCGACCGGCGCCGGTCAGGCTCAACTCGCCAACCCGGGCGGCAAACCAACCCCGCATCAGCATGGCTTCGAAGGCGGCCACGGCCAGTTCACCAGCGAGATGGTCGTAGCACACGCGCGCCTTGCGCAGCGCCGGCTCGCGCGGACTCGAGCGCAGGCGCACGGCGCCGGTGCGAAACGCCACGCCCATTAGAGATTCCAGCAAGTGCGCGACGTCACGCCCGGCGAGGCGAAAGTAGCGATGCCGGCCTTGTGCATCCACCTCGATCAGCCCGGCATCAAGCAACTTGGCGAGGTGACCGCTGATGGTTTGCTTGGTCACCCAGGCAATACCCGCCAGCTCGGTGGCGGTGAGCGCGCGATCGGCCATCAGCGCGGTAAGGATGTCGGCGCGGGCGTTGTCGCCGATCAGCGCGGCGACGCGGGCGATGTGGGGTCCGTCTTTCATGGTTCGATCCTAGCCGAACCATCCAGCCACTTCAATTCGCTATTGTGGTTCCGTCATTCACGCCGGAGCCCCGACCATGATCACCTGTTTCATCCGCTATCAGATCGACCCCTTCCAGCGCGAGGCCTTCAAGAGATACGCCGAAAACTGGGGCCGCATCATCCCGCGCTGCGGCGGGCATCTGCTTGGCTATTTTCTGCCGCACGAGGGAACCAACGACATCGCCTGGGGGTTGATCGGCTTCGACAACCTGGCGGCCTACGAACGCTACCGTGCACGGCTACGCAACGATGCCGAAGGCCGCGCCAACTTCGCCTTCGCGCAGGACGCACGCTTCATCCTCCGCGAGGAACGCAGCTTTGTCGACACCGTAGGCGGCACCTTCTGCCAAGTGCCGCAGATGAGGGCTTGACCATGCTTGCCGTGATCTTTGAAGTCGAACCCGCAGCCGACCAGCGCGACGCCTATCTCGACCTCGCCGCCGCGCTGCGCCCGTCGCTCGACGCCATCGACGGGTTCATCTCGATCGAACGTTTCGAGAGCCTGACCCAGCCCGGCAGGCTGCTGTCGCTGTCCTTCTGGCGCGACGAAGCCGCCATACAGTGCTGGCGCACTCTCGAAACACATCGCGCGGCGCAAGTCGCCGGCCGGCAGCAGGTGTTTGCCGACTACCGGCTGCGGGTCGCCGAGGTGGTGCGCGACTATGGCATGCGCGCCCGTGCCGAAGCGCCCGCCGACTCACGCGAGCATCACGACGGCAGGGCCGCCACCGGGCGCTGATCACCCCGCCCGGCGGCGGGTATCATGAAACCTCCGCCCATCGCCGAGCGTACCGATTGAAACCTGCCCCCCACGCCGATACGTCTGCCGCCCTGCGTGCCCAAGCCTTGGGCGTTGGCGCGCTATCGGCCATCGATTTCACCATCCCGCCCGGCCATATCCTCGCCCTGTCCGGCCCGTCCGGTTCGGGCAAAAGCCGACTGCTGCGCGCGCTGGCCGATCTCGACCCGCATGATGGGAGCGTCGCGCTGGGCGAGCTCGCGCAAACCGGGGTCACAGGCCACCGTTGGCGGCAAACGGTGATGATGGTGCCGGCCGACAGTCAGTGGTGGGC
This sequence comes from Zoogloeaceae bacterium G21618-S1, assembly GCA_027214125.1. Taxonomy (GTDB): domain Bacteria; phylum Pseudomonadota; class Gammaproteobacteria; order Burkholderiales; family Rhodocyclaceae; genus Nitrogeniibacter. The sequence continues at coordinate 99,341 of JAPWHF010000014.1, read as the reverse complement.
CGACACGGTGGGCGAACACTTCCCCGCCGGCGCGCCCGACGACCTGGACACACTCGGCTTTGGCCCGGAGGTCATGGACTGGCAGGTGAGCCGGCTGTCATCCGGCGAAAAGCAGCGCCTCGCCCTGCTGCGTGCCGTTGCACACCAGCCGCGCGCGCTCTTGCTGGACGAACCCACCGCCAACCTCGACCCCGACACCACCGCCACCGTCGAAGCCTGGCTCACCGGGCTGGCCCGGCACCACGGCTGGCCGGTGCTTTGGGTGGCGCACGACCCGGCCCAGATCCAACGCGTGGCCAACGCGCATCTGCGCATCGCCGGCAAGCAACTGGAAGCGGTGCCATGCAGCTGATCGACCTCGCGTGGTGGCAACTTGCTCTCGCGGCCGGACTGGTGCTGGCGCTGGCCGTGTGCACCCAGCTCGCCCGGCTGGACATCGGAAAGACCATGCTCGTCGCGGCGGTTCGCACCGTGGTGCAACTGAGCCTGATCGGCCTGGTGCTCGAAGCGCTGTTCTCGGTCGCCGCCCTGCCCTGGATCGCGCTGATGGCGCTGGTGATGCTGCTGATGGCCGGCCGCGAAGTCACCGCCCGGCAAAAGCGTCGGCTCACCGGCGGCTGGGCCTTCGGCATTGGTACGCTGTCGATGTTCATCTCGGCCTTCAGCGTCACCGTGCTCACGCTGGTCGCCATCATCGGCCCCGAACCCTGGTATGCACCGCAATACGCCATTCCGCTGCTCGGCATGATGCTCGGCAACACCATGACCGGCATCGCCGTCGGCCTCGACCGGCTCACCGACGCGGTGTGGCGCCAGCGCGCGCTCATCGAAAACCGGCTGATGCTCGGCCATCGCTGGCAAGAGGCCATTGGCGAGGCGCGTCGCGACGCCATGCGCAGCGGCATGATCCCGATCATCAACGGCATGGCTGCCGCCGGCATCGTCAGCCTGCCAGGCATGATGACAGGCCAGATCCTGGCCGGCGCCGCACCCACGTTGGCGGTGAAATACCAGATCCTGATCATGTTCACGATCACCGTCGGCACCGGCTTCGGCACACTCGCCGCCGTCCTCGCCGCCAGTCGGCGCCTGTTCGATGAGCGCGAGCGGCTGCGGCTGGATCGCCTCCTGGCGCCGCCCAAATAGCACACCGACCGGCGGGGTTTCCCCCGTCGGCCGGTCACGGCGTCACTTGCCGTGGTGCATCGTCTTGCTCGCCGTCGCAGGTGGCGGTTGGCTGGGGTCGAAGCCCTTGAAGGCCGGGTTTTCATGCAGGCCGTGGGGTTTCTTCATCGACTCGATCCAGTAGAAGTCCGGGTCGTACGGCTTGTCCTTCCACATGTAATAGTCGGGCTTTTCGATATCCTCGTACTCGACCACCAGCATCGAACCAGTGTGGTCCTTGCCGGCATTGCTGGTGTGATGCTCGATATGGTCGTGCGTCATCCAGATGCCAGGGTTGTTCATCTCCACGATCAGGTCGTAGCGCTCGCCCGGCATCATCGGCAGCACATCCACGGCATACGGGGTCTCCAGCGGCAAGCCGTCCTTGTGAGTCACCAGCGCGTCGTGGCCATGCAGGTGGAAAGCCGTCGGCGAGGTCGGCGCAAACAGGCGCAATCGCAACACGTCGCCCTTCTTGACGCGGATCGGCTGGGTGTCCGGGAAGGACTTGCCGTTGATCGAGAAGTAATCACTCACCTCCCTGGGGTGGCCGCCCTTTCCGTACTCCTGCGCCACCTCGGAGTTCCAGCCGGAGAACATCAGCACCGCGTCCTTGGTTACGGTCTTCTCGAGCGCGGTCGGTTCTTTGGGATCGACAATCAGCGGCCCCCACATGCCGCGCAGGGCGACATGCTCGGCCACGTTCACATGGCAGTGATACCAAAGGCTGCCGGGCTTGTCGGCGATGAAGCGGTAGATGTAGCTGTCGCCCGGCTCGATGGCCTCCTGCGTCACGTTGGGTACGCCATCGGACTGCCAGCTGTTGGTCTGGTACACGCCATGCCAGTGGATGGTGTGGCTGAGGGTGGTGTTGTTGTGCAGCAGCACCTCGACCTCATCGCCCTCCTTCACATGGATCAGCGGACCGGGAACCTGGCCGTTATAGGCCCACACTTTGACCGCCAGGTTCGGCGCGACCTGAAGGTCGACCTCCTCGATGGTCATTTCAAATTTGCGCAGTTCGGCGTGCACGCTGGCACTCAGGCCAAGCGCCAGGCACAGCGCCAGCAAGGTTTGTTTCTTCGTCATGGTGGAACTCCATTGCATTGGGAAGAGACCGCACAGGCCACCAGGAGTGGCCGTCCGGTGTCGACGAGGGCACGCCCTCATCGGCTCAGTTTTTCTGACAGCACAGCTCGCGCAGGTGGCCGACCAGTGCGTGGATCTCGTCATCGTTCAGGTTGTCGCCCCAGGGCGGCATCAGCACCGATTTATTGATCGACTTGCCGCCGTGCTCGATCACCTTGAACAATTCCTCGTCGGTGCGTGCGGACATCTCCTTGGTGTCGGTGTGGTCACGTGGCTGGACGGCCATCTGGGCAGCGTTGATGCCTTTGCCGTCGCCCGCCACCCCGTGGCACTGCGTGCAGTAGATCGAGTACAGCTGCTTGCCCGAGCCGGCCTCGGCCAGCGCGGTGGTACTGACAAGCGACAGGGTCGCTGCGAGTAGCAGGGTCTTCATGGCTGTTTCTCCCCGATGAGCTTGAGATAGTTGGCCAGCTTGTGCACCGCGGCCGCGTTGGCGTCGCCCACCGGCATCATGGTGTGCGGGTCCCAGGCCGCGGGCTGGGTGATATAGGCACTGATGAACGCCGGCTGCAGGCGCTGCCAGGCGGTATACAGCTCCGGCCCCGACACGCCGCCCTTGTCGGGGGCATCCTGATGGCAACCGTCACAGCCCTTGAACTTGCCGAAGTTCATCTGCCCCATGCGCTGAGCGATGCTGCCGGGCTGGTAGGTTTCGGCCGCGATCAGTGCGTCGAAGGGCGTCAGCGTCATCAGGTAGTCGGCCACCTTGCCCGCCTGCGCGGCATCGAGCGCCGGGTGCTTGGCCAGCGTGGCGGTATCGACCACATCGCCGTCGGCCGAGGCTTTGGCATGCGCTGGCGGAAAAACACCGGCCAGGCGCAGGCGCACCGGATTCTGCAGCCAGCTGTACAGCCATTCGCGCCGGAACTTGTTACCGGCATAGTCGAGCGGCGGGGCCTTGCGTTCAGCCCTTTCGTGTTTGGCTGCCTTGGCGTAGTCGTGATCGAGCGCATGGCAGCTACCGCACTGCTGTTTCACGTCAGCGGCAGTGTCGGCGTGCACAGCCAAGGGCACGCCGACCGCCAGCACGGCGGCAATGCCGAGAGTCAGTCGTAGTTTCACGGGAATTCCTTTCGTCATGGTCTGGTCGATCCGCGGCTCAACGCAGGATCAACTGATCGCCCCGCCCTTTGTCGGGGTTGGCGTCCTTGCTGTTCATCAGCACCGTGATACCGCCCTTGAGCGCGTGCTTCATGCTGTGATCGACCAGCGCGTTGTTGGTCGATCGATCGGCCGGGCTGATCAGGTCGACCACCACCGCGTGTGCCGGCGGCACCGACATGGTCTGCATGCCATGCAACACGTTCTGCGGGTTGCCGTTGTCCCACACCCGATCCCAGATACCGGCAATCGGGTGGAAGGCAGCCCACTCGTTGATCATGGCGTTCACAAAGTAGATGCGGACACGCTCGCCGGGCTTGGATTCAAGCGCGATGCTGGCGTTGGCGTCATGCACCGGGTCGTAGTGGAAGACCTTGCCGTTGACCAGCACGCCCTTCCATTTCTCGCCCGCCGTGCGCTCCTCGGCCGAGGCGCCGGTCTCGTACAAATCGCCGTGCACCAGCACGTATTCGCGGTCCGGCTTGGGGTACTTGTCGCTGTAGCCAGCCTTCGGATCGACAATCACCACGCCGTACATGCCGCGCGAGATGTGCTCGGACATCGAATCGGCGCCACAGTGGTAGATCCACACGCCGGGGTACTCAGCCTTGAACGAGAACTGCTTCTTCTGCCCTGGTTTGATCGCCTCGAAGTCGGCCAGCACATCAAGACGGCCGGCATGGAAATCCATCGAGTGACTGTTCTTGTTGCCGGCTTCGTTCAGCAAGGTGAAGTCGACCTCATCGCCTTCCGTGACCCGCACCAGCGGACCGGGAATGGTGCCGCCGAATGTCCACATCGGGGCCGTGTTGCCGGCGTTATCGATCGCCAGATCGAGTTCGCGTACCGGGATCTCCACCTTGTGGGTAGCTGCCAGAACATTGGCGCTTGCCAGGGCCGCGGTCAGCAGCACCATGGCAGTCAGGGGACGTTGTCTCATATCGGTTCTCCAGAGGTTGTGGCTCAAATGCCACTTGACCTATATCAATATTCGGGCCAGAATAATTTCTCCTTATATTTCATGAAGTTATTTTTCAATGCCGTCAGAATGACAGCACAACGAAAGTTGTATTAATGACAACATCGATATCTAAATGACAACGCACGCAACTTTCCTCAACCTGGCTGGCGCCGTGGCCGACCTGTCCAAGGCCATGCCCCGGGAGCAACGCTATGCGCGCCTGCTAGAAGCCTTCTTCAACAGCTTTCCGTGCGATGCCATCGCCCTGCTCGAACGCGACGGCGATCAGCTGGTGCCGCGCGCCGTGCACGGGCTCAGCCCCGACACCATGGGCCGGCGTTTCGTCATCCGCGACCAGCCGCGACTGGCGCAAATCGTGCACAGCGCCGAGCCGGTGCGCTTTCCGGCCGACTCCGCCCTGCCTGACCCCTACGACGGTCTGGTCGACAAGGCGGGCGACCACCTCTACGTCCATGACTGCATGGGCGCCTCGCTGTACATCGACGGCCAGCCCTGGGGCGTGGTCACCCTCGACGCGATGACGCCGGGCAGCTTCGATGCCATCGACGCAGACGTCTTCCGCGCCTTCGTGGCCGTGGCCGCCGCCACCGTGCGGGCGGCCGACTGGATCGTGCGTCTTGAGGAGCAGCTCGAGCGCCATCACCGCATCCAGCGCGCCGAGCCTCACGACGGCACGGTCGACGAACTGATCGGCCAGAGCGTGATCATCGACCAGCTCAAGCGTGAAGCGCAGACCGTTGCGCCATCCGATCTGCCAACCCTGATCCTGGGAGAGACCGGCGTCGGCAAAGAGCTGGTGGCACGAATGATCCACCGCCACTCGACCCGGGGAAAGGAGCCGATGGTCTATCTCAACTGTGCCGCGCTGCCAGAAACAATCGCCGAGAGCGAACTCTTCGGCCACCAGCGCGGCGCCTTCTCCGGCGCCACCGACGACCGTATCGGCAAGTTCGAACTGGCACACGAAGGAACGCTGTTTCTCGACGAGGTCGGCGAGTTGCCGCTGACAGTGCAGGCCAAGCTGCTAAGGGCGCTGCAAAATGGCGAGATCCAGCGCATCGGCAGCGACCGGCACCATCGCGTCGACGTGCGCGTCATCGCCGCCACCAACCGCGATCTGAAAAGCGAAGTGGCCGCCGGGCGTTTCCGCGCCGACCTCTACCATCGGCTCAGCGTCTATCCGCTATTGGTGCCACCGCTACGCGAGCGTGGCGACGATGTACTGCTGTTGGCCGGCTACTTCATCGAACGCAACCAGCGCCGCCTCGGCCTGAACGGCGTACGACTGAGCCGTCGCGCACGCCAGTGGCTGGCGCAATACGACTGGCCCGGCAACGTGCGCGAACTCGAACACACCCTGTCACGCGCCATGATCCGGGCGCTCAGCGCAGCGCCGTCACGCGAGCGGGTGATCGAACTGGGCATCCAGCACCTGGGCACCGAGGTGCTGCCGATGCCCGAAGAAGTCGTCGCCGCCACCGAGACCACAGACCAGACACCCCGGCCGCTGGACGAAGTCATCGACCACTGCCGGCGCAAGATCATCCTGACCCGCCTCAAGCACCATGACGGCAACAAGGCCGCAGCGGCCCGCTCGCTCGGCATCGACCGCGGCAACTTCCACCGCCTGCTGCGCAAACTGAATCTATCCTGAGCGCCACCCGCTGCCGCCCAGACGCGTGTCATCTATAGTGAGCATTCATATCCGCGGAGAGATCGACATGCGAACGGTTTTGATCCCCAGGCTCGGCGCCCTGATCGGCGCCGCCCTGCTGGCCGGCTGCGCCAGCGCGCCCAGCTTCACCTACACCCGCCCCGACCAGCCCGAAGCCGCCTCCGGCTACACCGCCAAGCCGGGCTGGACGCATCAGCACTTTGCCGTCGCGGCCGCCAACCCGCTGGCCACCGACGCCGGCTTTCAGATTCTCAAGACGGGCGGCTCGGCCATCGATGCGGCCATTGCCGTCCAGATGGTACTGGCGCTGGTCGAGCCGCAGTCGTCCGGCCTCGGCGGCGGCGCCTTCCTGATGTATTTCGACGGCAAGGACGTGGCCGCCTACGACGGTCGGGAAACCGCACCCGCCGCCGCCACCGAGGCGCTGTTTCTGGACAGGGACGGCAAGCCGATGAAGTTTGACGACGCCAAGGTCGGTGGCCGCTCGGTGGGTACACCAGGCACGGTCGCCATGCTGGAGATGGCGCACGCCAAGCACGGCAAGCTGCCCTGGGCGATGCTGTTCGAACCGGCCATTGAGCTCGCGGAACAAGGCTTCAAGGTGAGCCCACGCTTGAACACCATGCTGAGCAAGGACGCCTTCATCGCCAAAGACCCGACAGCGCGCGCCTACTTTTTTGATGCCGACGGCACACCGTGGCCGGTCGGGCATGTGCTGAAAAACCCCGAACTCGCCACCGTGCTGCGGACCATCGCCCAACGCGGCGCCACCGGACTGCTGGAGGGCGAAGTGGCGCGCGCCATCGTCAGCAAGGTCACCTCCCATCCGACCAACCCCGGACTGCTCGCACTGTCCGACCTGGCCAACTACACGCCCAAACAACGCGACCCGATGTGCCATGACCACCGCGCCCGCGGCGTCGATTACCGGGTCTGTGGCTTCCCGCCGCCGAGCTCCGGCGCAATCGCCGTCGGACAGATTCTGGGCATTCTGGGCCAGACTGAAAACGGCGCGATCTCGCTCGAAGCCGGCGCGGCCGAGCCGCCGGCAGACATGGCGTCGGCCGACTGGCTGCATCGCTATGTCGAGGCCTCGCGCCTCACCTTTGCGGACCGCGCGCAATACCTCGCCGACCCCGACTTCGTCGCCGCGCCCGGCGGCAATTGGTCGTCCCTGCTCGATCCGGCCTACCTGGCGGCGCGCAGCCGCTTGATCGGCGAGATGGCGATGCCCGACGCCCCGGCCGGCACGCCCGGCCCCATGAAAACCAGCTATGCGCCCATGCCGGATCAGCCCGAATACGGCACCAGCCACATCAGCATCGTCGACGCCAACGGGCACGCGGTGGCGATGACCACCACCATCGAAGACGCTTTTGGCGCGCGACAGATGGTCAAAGGCTTTCTGCTCAACAACGAACTGACGGACTTCAGCTTCGCGCCCCGAGCCGCCGACGGCAGCCCGATCGCCAACCGGGTCGAGCCCGGCAAACGCCCGCGCTCGTCGATGGCGCCGACGCTGGTATTCGACAAGGCCACCGGAAAACTCGTGATGAGCGGCGGCAGCCCGGGCGGCGCGCTGATCATCCACTACACCGCAAAAACCCTATACGGCACGCTCAACCGCGGGCTCTCCCCGCAACAGGCGATCGACTTGCCCAACTTTGCCTCAGTGGGCGGCAAGGTGCCGGTGCTGCTCGAAGCCGGACGCTTTGACGCAAGGACCATCGACGGGCTCAAGGCCCGAGGCCATCAGGTCAAGGAGATCGACATGACGAGCGGCCTGCAGGCCATTCGGGTGCAGAGCGAAGGCAGCAACATGCAACTGCTCGGCGGCGCCGATCCGCGACGCGAAGGCGTGGTGATGGGCGAATGACCGGCGTTGAAAATCGTCCGTGGCGAGCATGACTCGCCACGGTGGCGCTCAGTCCGGCGGTGGCGCGTACAGCGCAAACACCTCGGCGCCGGTCATGTTTCTGGTGTCGTCCGCAAAGCGGTAATACGCCGGTTTTTCGTCGATGAATATCTGCTGATTGAAGCTGAAGTCGGGCGCCTCGTCGAACAGTCCCACCGGCAAGTGATACTGCTGCGGCTCTTTCAACCGGTAGAACAGATGCGTGCCGCAGTGCTTGCAAAAGCCGCGCTGCGCCCAGGGCGAGGAGTCGAACACCGACACGTTTTCCTCACCGGCAATCCTTACCTCGGTACCGCATTCCACCGCCAACAAGGGCCCGCCGCCCCACTTGCGGCACATGCTGCAATGACATGCGCCCACGCTGCTGGCCGGGCGCGCCACGCTCAGCGTCACGGCACCGCACAGACAGCGCCCTTTGGCTGGAATTGACTCTGACATCACACTCTCCTCTGTCGCCGCAAAAAGACGATTGCCGACGCAGCCTACAAAACCGGGGCTGGATTGACAACGTCATTGCACGCGTCGCCGCTCGGCGTAGCGGGAGGCGACAAAGATCAGCGAACGGTGAGCACCACCTGCGTCTGGTTGAGCAACTGGTACCCGATCTCGCCAAAGGTGGCCGGGCCAGTCAGCGCGCCGGCGGGTTTGCCTTCCAGCCCATCGTAGAGAAAATTGAGAATGCAGTTGCATGCGAAAGTGGGGCTGACGCCGCCGGGCGCATCGCCACCGACAGCCGGCGGCGCATCCTCGCCAGAGCGGGTGGCGACCCGATAGGTCAGCCCTGGAAATACCGGGGCGTAAAACTCGACCCGTCGTGCCTTTGTGTCGAGGTGTTTGATGCTGACGTTGACCGACGCGCCGCAGTAGTCAGCCACCAGCGGCAGTCGGGTATCGACCCCGAGTGCGCCAAGATAGTCGGCCAGATGCGTGGCCTCGCCATTGACGCGACAGATGTCCACCGAAAAGCCGGTGTCCGGAAAGCTGATGGCGTCACCATCGCCGGGCTTGAACGGGTTGACGATGTCGATCTGGGCAAAACGCTCGGGGGGCAGCTCAACGTCCATGACCACCGCGTGCTCGGCAGAGAACTCACCGCTCGGCCCAAGCACCACCTGTGGCGTCGCACGCCCGGCATCGTCCAGATGCGTTCCGGCCACCCAGCCGGCCAGGGGTTTGAGGTACATGTCTTCATAGTTCGGCGCGTTGCGCGCGAAGTCGCCATGGCAGGTGCTGAAGGCAGGCACAATCAGCAAGCTGAAACCGTGATCGGGCGCATTGCGACACAACTGCGGCAAGCTGCCCGGATCGTACAGGCGCAAGCGCGGAGGGGTCGCGAACCCGGTCACCGGCTGAACAAACACCTGGTCCCGGCAGACCGTGCCACCGGTCGCCGCCATGAAATAGGGGATCGTGCCGCCGATCCAGTTACCCAGGGGCAGTTGCCTGAGTGCCGCTTCGTCACCGGCAAGACTCAGATAGTGACCTTCTCGAATCAACTCGGCCACAGCGGCCACGGGCATCAATCCTTCTTTTGGCATCATGTGCACTCTCCGGGGGCGGTCAATTTTGGCGGATCTGCGCCAGCTCATGCGAAAGCTGAATCGCATGGCGGACAAAGTAGTGATGCAACTCATGCGCCTTCATCTGACGCACCTCCGGATCGCTGATCAGCTGCATCTGCCCACGCAGCTTGGTCAGCAGCAGCTTGAGACTCAGCACACGGATCTCGATATCCAGCCCGCCGGTCAGCAAGGCGGTCCACACCGGATGGTCGACCTCGGGAATATCAAACTTCGCCTGTCCGCTGTCCGCCATGAGCGTGTCCTTGCCGGACAAACTGATTTTTCCGTTATCGAGACTATGCTTGAATTTCCACAGGTCACCTGCCGGGATGTCGAGCAGTTTGCAGATCGATTGAAACTTGATCCCTTCCATGAAATGGGTGGCGATCTGACGGCTCAGCGCGTGGGTAAACACCTGCTCGTCGGCGCCAATCCAGGGCAGCGCCATCTGTGCCATGTCAGCCGTGGTAGCTGCGTGCACCACGCAACGTGACTGGCCGACATTGATGTGCCGCCACACTCGCTCCGGCACCTCCGGCAGCGCGTGGCGCGGGCCGAAGATCCATCCCCGACGAGGCATTTCGCGAGCCACCCAGACATCGAGCTGATGTCTGCCCAGGTCATTGCGCATGCGAACGATCTGCCAGGGGGGCTCAATCTCGAGTGCCTGGCATAGCAGATCTTCATATTTCATATCCTGCCTCCATCGCGGTAGCTGCCGATCAAACCATGACAGTTGCAAATAGCGTGCAACCGGCGGGAGGCCGTAAATACGACAAATCTCGCCGTGCCAATGGATCATCCCGATGCAGGTGCTGCGATTTGGAACACCGCGCCAGCGTGCCGCCGCGCTAGACTGCAGGTTCACCGAGGTGATGAGAGTCACAATGGAAACAGACATTCAGGCGCTGCTGGCACGCATGCCGCAATTGCTCGACGCGCTGATTCAACCGGCCGTGCTGTATGAAATCGGCTTCCTGCTGGTGGCCGGCACAGGTGCATGGCTGTTGAACCGCGTCTTCAAGGCGCCTTTGCGCGAACGGTGCGATCAATACCCGCCAGGCGACCTGCGCCGACTCACGCTGCATGCCGTGCAACGGGTAATGTGGCCGACCATGACGCTGCTGGCCGTGCTCATCGGACGCGGCGTGTTTCGCGGCATTGGCGCGCCGTCCGGCATGCTCGACGTGGCCGTGCCGCTGCTGCTGTCACTGGCCACCATTCGGCTGCTTGTGTACCTCCTGCGCAAGGGCTTTCGCGCCACGCCGGCGGTCAAGGCATGGGAAAACATCATCGCGGCGGGCATCTGGACCACCGTCGCGCTCGATCTGGTGGGCTGGCTGCCCGCGGTCGAGGCCGGCCTCGACGACCTGGCCATCACCATCGGCAGCTCACGTATCTCGGTACTATCCACCATCAAGCTGGTCGCACTGATCGCACTGCTGCTCACGCTGGCGTTCTGGATCTCGGCCGTGATCGAGCGGCGCATGCGCGCATCGCCGCACATGACGCCCTCGCTACAGGTGGCTTTCGGCAAGTTCAGCAAATTCTTCCTGATCGCACTCGCGCTGTTCCTCGCCATCGACGCGGCCGGCATTGATCTGACCACGCTCACCGTGTTTGGCGGCGCGCTCGGCGTCGGCATCGGTTTTGGTCTGCAGCGCATCACCAGCAACTTCATCAGCGGCTTCATTCTGGTGCTCGACCGCTCGATCAAGCCCGGCGACGTGATCTCAGTGGGCGCTGACGACACCAAGTTCGGCTGGGTGCAGGAATTGCGTGCGCGCTATGTGGTGGTGCGCGACCGCGATGGCGTCGAGCGCCTGATCCCGAACGAAAACCTGATCACCTCCGAGGTGGTGAACTGGAGCTATACCGACCCCAACACCCGGGTGCGCATTCCGGTTCAGATCGGCTATGACGATGATCCGGAGCAGGCCATGGCCTTGCTGATGGAAGCGGCCAAAGCCTCGCCCCGCGTCCTCACCGACCCGGTGCCGACAGCGCGCATGCTGGCCTTTGCCGACAGTGGAATACAGCTTGAACTGCGCATCTGGATCAGTGACCCGGAGAACGGCATCGGCAATGTACGCACCGATGTGAACCTGGCGATCTGGCGCCTGTTCAAAGCCGCCGGCATCACCATTCCGTATCCGCAACGCGACCTGCACATCAAGTCCCGCCCCGCGCAGCCGTCACTCGACGAGCCTGCGGCCGACTGAACGGGGCATCTCAAACCGGAGCGCCTCACGGCGCGCCACAACGTCTCAGTGCGGGCGCATCACTCGGCTTTCGGCGCTGCGGCACGGCGTGTGCGTCGCGCCGCAGCGGCTGGTTTTACGTCAGCAGAATGGGCTATGGCGACGCTGGCGTCGGCCGCGATTTCGACCGCAGACTCCATCGCGTCGGTCAGCACTTCGGCTGTATCGACGGCAAACTCGGTACCCGCTGGCGTCCAGCGCTGCAGATCTTCCAGCGTGGCATGCGTGGTGCGCTGCATGAGCTGGAGCTGCGCTTCGGCCAGCGCAATCCAGCGCGCGTAACTCTCGGTCAGAACATGTATCGATTCACTCAGCACGGACGCCGCCGCCTCCACATCCATCGGTGTGGGCAGCTCCCGAGCGCTCACCGCCCGTGCCCGCTGCCCGTGCGTGCTGGCGCTGCCGCGAAGATGGCGCAAGGACACATCGGTCAGGCGCGACAGCGTATCGACCGCAAGCTGACCCGCGGCATGCAAGTGATCAAGCGATTCGACATGGTGTTGGCGGATCAGGTGTTGGGCAATCATGACGGCTCCCGAAATTGAATAGTGCCGCCAGCCTAGCGCCGACATATTACAAAGACATGCCAACGAAAACACCGGATCGTAGACGTAAAAATGCCGCCCGGTTTTCACCGGACGGCATCTGCGCCGAAGCGCCGGGTCGGTTCAGCCGAAGCCGAACCGAGCGCCGTCATTACTTACCGCTAACAGCCTTGGTCGCGGCCTTGGTGGCAGCAGCCACGTTGGCTTCGGTCATCTGAGCAGCTTGCTTGGCAGCCTTGTTCATCGAATCATAGGCGCTCGAAGCGGCAGCCATCGACTGCTTGGCAGCAGCGAACAGGGCCTCGGAGCCAGCCGGTGCCGACTTCTCGGCTTGAGCCAGCGCGGCGCTGAAGGTCTTGTTCATTTCAGCGATCTGAGCTTCGAAAGCCTGGGCCATTTCGTTCTGGCCTTCGGTTGCGATTTCATACACGCTACGAGCGTAGGCAACGGCCTTGTCGACCATCGGCTTGGCCAGGGTCGTCTGCAGCTTGACCAGCTCTTGCGGGTCCTTGATGGCCATGATGGCCTTGGTGTTCAGGGCGCCGTCTTCGAGCATGGCGCGGCTGGTGTTCAGGTTCAGGGCAGCCAGGCGCTCAGCACGAGCAAAAGCGGTGGTGGCTTGCGACAGCAGGGCTTCCAGACCGGCCTTACCAGCGTCGGCGAACTGCTCGGGGGTGGTGAACTTGTTCATGGTGAATTTCCTTGTGAGATCAATTAAAAGTCGGTGGCCCGCAAAACGCTTTGAAAACTTGTGCTGCGGTGCAACATGGAGTGAAGTATAAGCCGATTAGCCAGCTTGTCAACACTTTTGTTGCGCCGCAACATAATGATTTGACCCCATTGTCAGCACCAACCCAGCGCGCACCCAGCGATTTCGCTAAGCTGCATGCTGCTGCGCAGATCAAGCACATATAACGATCACGCTCGCGCGCCGCTGCATGCGGCTCGCCCCCGCCGAACATGCCCCACCGCGATCAACCCGCTCGCTGCCGAGCCAACACAATTGGACCGCTCCTTGGACCACGAACACTACATCGCGCCCGTGCGGCGCTGGCTCGAAACCCTCGTTATCGGTCTCAACCTGTGCCCCTTCGCCAAGCGCGAACTGGTCAAAAACCGGGTGCGCTTCTTTGTATCGGAAGCCACCACCGACGAGCAGTTGCAGATGGACCTGGAGGCCGAGCTCGCGCTGATGGCCAACGACGCCACCATCGAAACCACCTTGCTGATCCACCCCGACGTATTGCAGGACTTCTTCGAATACAACCAGTTCATCAACCACACCCACCGGATCCTCAAGCAGCTGGGCTATCGCGGCACCTTCCAGATCGCCAGCTTCCACCCGGACTACCAATTCGGCGGCACCGAACCCGACGACGTCGAGAACACCACCAACCGCTCGCCCTACCCGCTGCTGCACCTGATCCGCGAGGATAGCCTGGCCCGCGCAGTAGAGAACTATCCCGACCCGGAGCAGATCCCCGAGCGCAACATCGCGCGGGTGGAAGCGCTCGGCGCGGACAAAATGCAAGCGCTACTGAAAGCCTGCTTCGATACACCCCCGAGATAACACGCCTCCACGCCGGGCCGGAATAGCGGCAATTTTTGCCGCCTTATCCCGCCCTGGTCTTGCCTCGCCCCGCGCTACTCTGCCAGCGTGTTCTTGAACCGCCCTGAGGCGCTCGATGTTGCGAAGTGTGCTGTGGATCCTGATGTGCTTGCCCCTGGTCGCCCAAGCGGCCGACACGCCGGCGCCGAGCGTGGCTGGCGCCACCAGCGGTTCGCTGGCCGGCAGCCTGGGACAAATGGCCTTCGGTCTGATCGTGGTCGTCGCGGTCTTGCTGGTGTGCCTGTGGCTGCTCAAGCGCCTGGGCGCACCGCGCGGCAGCGCCCGTGGCTTGAAGGTGCTGGGCGCCGCGCCGGTGGGTCCGCGCGAACGCGTGGTGCTGGTCGAAGTCGGCAATACCGTGCTGGTGCTCGGCGTCGCACCCGGCCGGGTCAACATGTTGCACACCGTCGATCCCGACGCCCTGACCGTGCCCGCCGCAACCACCGACGACTTGCAAGACGCCAACGGCTTCGCGGCACGCCTCAAGTCGCTGATCGAGGCGCGCAAATGATGCGCCACCTCGCTCGCGCCGGCATCGCCCTGCTCACCCTGGCACTCGCCGCCCTCCCCGAACTGGCGCTCGCCCAGGCCGTGCCCGCCATCACCGGCGTACCCACGGCCAACGGTGGCACCACTTACAGTCTCAGCGTGCAAACGCTGGTGCTGCTCACCTCGCTCACCTTTGTACCGGCAGTCGTGCTGATGATGACCAGCTTCACGCGGATCATCATTGTCTTCTCGCTGCTGCGCCATGCGCTGGGCACGCAGACCTCACCGCCCAACCAGATTCTGGTCGGTCTGGCGCTGTTCCTGAGCTTTTTCATCATGTCGCCGGTGATCGACAAGGTGTACACCGAGTCTTACCTGCCGCTCACCGAAGGCACCATCGAGCTGGACGAAGCGGCCAACCGCGCGGCCGAACCGGTCAAGGAATTCATGCTGCGCCAGGTGCGCGAACCCGACCTGAACCTGTTCTCGCAGATGGCCGACACGCCCAAAGTCGATTCGGCGGCCGACCTGCCGATGAAAGTGCTGGTGCCGGCCTTTGTCACCTCGGAGCTGAAAACCGCGTTCCAGATCGGCTTCATCGTCTTCATCCCCTTCCTGATCATCGACATGGTGGTCGCCTCGGTGCTGATGTCGATGGGCATGATGATGATGTCGCCAGTGATCGTCTCGCTGCCCTTCAAGATCATGCTTTTTGTACTGGTCGATGGCTGGACGCTGCTGATCGGCTCGCTCGTACAGAGCTTCGTGCTGTGAGCGCCCCCATCCCCCACACCCCAGGAGCCCACCCATGACCCCGGCAACCGTCATCGACATTGGCCGTCAGGCGGTCGAAGTCACCCTGCTCGTCGCCGCGCCGCTGTTTATCGCCGCGCTGGTCACCGGCTTGCTGGTCAGCATCTTCCAGGCCGCCACTCAGATCAACGAAATGACGCTCTCCTTCGTCCCCAAGGTCATCGCCATTTTTGTCACGCTGATTCTCGCCGGCCCGTGGATGATCACCCTGCTGACCGACTTCATGATTCGCATGTTCGAGTCCATCCCGACCGTCATCGGCTAGGGTCGCGCGCACGCATGATCGAGGTCACCAGCGCCGAACTCAACGCCTGGCTCGCCGGGCTCATGCTCCCGCTCGCGCGCATTCTCGGCATGATCTCAGCCGCCCCGCTGTTCAGCAACGGCGCGGTGCCGGTGCGCATCCGCCTGGCGGTCGGCATCGCCGCCGCCATGGCCATCCTGCCCGCGCTGCCGCCCTTGCCGGCCATCGACCCGGGCTCTGGCCTCGGCCTGGCGGTGTTTGTGCAGCAGATATTGATCGGCGTGGTCATCGGCTTCGTGATGCGCCTGGTGTTCGCTGCGGTGGATGTGGCCGGCGAGCTCATCGGCCTGCAGATGGGCCTGTCTTTCGCCACCTTCTTCGACCCGCAATCGGGTGGCCAGACCGGTGTGCTGGCCGAATTCATGGGCCTGCTCGCCTCCTTGCTGTTTCTCGCCCTCAACGGTCATCTGCTGATGATCGAAGTGGTGGTGCGCAGCTTTGACTGGCTGCCGATCCGCCCCGAGCCGCTCGCAGGTATCGGCTGGCGCGAGGCCGCCGCCACCGGCGCCATGCTCTTCGCCTCCGGCCTGCTGCTGGCGCTGCCGCTGGTCGCAGCCCTGCTCACCACCAACATCGCCATGGGTGTGCTCACCCGGGCCGCACCGCAAATCAACCTCTTCGCTGTCGGCTTTCCCATCACCATGTCCGCCGGCTTCATCGTGCTCATGCTCTCTTTGGACGCCTTCGGCCCGGTGATGATGCACTTTTACGAGCAAGGTTTCGAAACCATCGCGGTGGTGGTGCAGGCCTTGAGCGGTTCGCCCTGACAAGACCTCACGCTCAGCGCGCAGCCCCGGCCATGACGGCCTCGGCGAGCGTCTTCAAGGCCACCATCGGTGGGGCATCGCGCAGGTAGACCATGCCGGTCGGCACCTTGCCCACCTCGTCGGGCAAGGCTTCGAGCACCAACGCGTCGGCATGGCCCGATTGCTCGACCACAGCGCGCGGCATCAAGGTCCAGCCAAGGCCGACCGACACACAGCCAAGAATGCCTTCAAGCGTGCCGAACTCCATCGCGTCGGACACCGCATGGCCAATCGCCCGCTGCCAGGTCAGCGCACGGGTGCGGTAGGCGCACCCCTCGCGAAAGAAGATCAGCGGATGCGTGACCGGGCTGATCCCCGGTGCCGATACCTGCACCAGTTCTTCGACCACCAGCTCGTCAAACTGCAGCGCCGGGTGGGTCACGGGCCCCGCCACAAACGCGCAGTCCAGCTTGTGGTCGAGCACCGCCTCCGCCAACGCCGCGCTGGTGTTGGTCTTGACCCGAAGTTCCAGCAAGGGATGCTTACTGCGCACCGCCTTCAATGCCCCGGGCAGATGCAGCGCGGCAAAAGTCTCCATGGTGCCGATACGCAACTCGCCGCTACTCTCGCCGATCTGCCTGACCGCCGCCGCAGTCTGCCGCTCAAGCTGCAACAGGCGCCGGGCATACGCCAGCAGTACCCGCCCCGACGGCGCCAGCTCCAGACCACGGCCTTTGCGAAAAAACAGCTCGACCCCCAGCTCCTCTTCGAGCCGGCGGATTCGGCCTGTGACATTGGATTGCACCGTGTTGAGCTTACGCGAGGCAGCCAGTACGCCGCCCTCCTCAACCACGGTCTGAAAGGTCCGCAACGCCACCAGCTCCATCCTGATACCTCCAATAGAGAACGAACCGTTCTTAACAAATCATTTGTATTGATACATTAGCCCGTTTATCGTGCGTCCACCAAACAGAAAAAATCCGCCCCAATGAGCGATCAACGCGAACGATTCAAAGTCCTGAGTGCCGGCATCTTCAGCCTCTTGCTGGCCCTGGGGGTTGCGCGCTTTTCCTATACGCCGCTGCTGCCGATCATGCAGGCGCAGGCCGGGCTGGGCGTGGCCGAAGCGGGCGCTCTGGCCGCGATCAACTACGCCGGCTACCTGTCGGGTGCGCTGATTGCCTCGCTGATCAGCGATCTGGTGCTCAAGGATCGGCTCTACCGCATCGGTCTGGTGGTGGCGATTCTCAGCACCGTGATGATGGGGCTGACCACCGATGTCACCGTGTGGGCCATCTCGCGCTTTATCGCCGGGCTGTCGAGCGCCGCCGGCATGCTGCTGGGCACCGGACTGATTCTCAACTGGCTGATCCGCCACAATCACCGAAGCGAACTGGGCATCCACTTTGCCGGCATTGGTCTGGGCATCGCTGGCTGTTCAGCGGCCGTCGCGCTGATGAGCCCCTTCTTTGACTGGCGCGAGCAGTGGTTCGCCCTCACCGCCATCGGCTGCGTGCTGCTGGTGCCGGCACTGCGCTGGCTGCCGCCGCCCGACAGCAGCGCGGTCACCAAAACCGGCCAGAAGCTGGTCGACGCTCCGCCGAGCCCGGCCTTCATGCGTCTGTTCATGGCCGCCTACTTTTGTGCCGGTGTCGGCTATGTGGTCAGCGCGACTTTCATTGTCGCCATCATCGACCAGCTCCCCGGCCTCGCGGGGCGTGGCTGGCTGGTGTTTCTCACCATCGGCATCGCCGGCGCCCCCTCCTGTGTACTGTGGGATCTGATTGCCCGACGCACCGGCGATCTCAACGCGCTGATTCTCGCGTCGGCGTTGCAGATTGTCGGCATCGTGCTACCCGTGGTGGGCCACGGCCTGATCCCTGCCATGGCCGGCGCCATCCTGTTTGGCGGCACCTTCATTGGCATGGTGAGCCTGGTGCTGACCATGGCGGGGCGCTACTACCCCACCCGGCCGGCCAAGATGATGGGCAAGATGACGCTCTCTTACGGCGTGGCACAGATCATCGCGCCAGCCATCACCGGCTTTATCGCCACCCGCCTGGGCAGCTACGCCGGCGGGCTGTACCTGGCCGCGGGGGTCATGGTGATCGGCACGCTCTTGCTGGTCATGCTCAAAGCGGTCGAACGGCGCGACGCGGCCGCCGCCGCGCACGCCACCTGAAACGTCAGTCGCGCAGTTCGCCCACGTCGGTGTTCTCGTCGAGCGCGAAATCACCCCGGTGATAAGCTTCGAGCACCGCCTTGGCGCGCTCAAGTTGCGCCTCGGGCACCAGCACTCGCGCGCCACCCACGGCCACTGCAATCAGCGAGTGCGTCTGCACCAGATTGGCATCGGCCACCATGGCGCTCAAACCCGAAGCCTTCAGGCAGGCGCACAGCAGATGCGCCTCGGTCGGGTCCAGACAGCGCGCCACCAACAGCCAGTCGCCTTCGTCCTCGCTCATCGATCTCCTCCTGTGGCCTGCGGGCGTTCATTCGCCAAACCAAACTTTGGTCGCAGCCAGATACCCACCACCGTACCCGGGATGGCGCAGGCAATCCACAACCAGCCATGCAGGCTGGTCGAGGCCACGCCCGATACAAAGGCGCCGATGTTGCAACCAAAGGCGATGCGCGCGCCGTAACCCATCAACACCCCGCCCACGACAGCCGCCATCAGCGCTCGCCCCGAAAACTGGCGGTTCGCCGCATAGCGCCCGGCCAGCGCCGCGGCCAGCATGGCGCCGAGCAACACGCCGATATCCATGACCGAGGTGGTGTCGGTCAGCACGCTGCCCGCCAACGCCGCCTGCTGAAACCCGCCCTGCCAGAAGGGCGCCGTCGCCGCGTCCCAGCCGACCCAGCTCGCCACCTTTGCACCCCACAGCGTAAACGCCCAGGTAATGCTCCAGGGATGCCCGGCCAGCGTCAGCGTGGCGAGGTTGAGCACCGCCAACGCCACCGCACCGGCCATCAAGGGCCACGGCCCTTGCCAGACCCGGTGCCGACGTGCCTGCGGCGCAGACACCCCATCGCGGCGCTTGAGCCACCACCCCGCCGCGCCCAGCACGGCCAATTGCAATGCCACCGCCTGCGGCCAGCCCAGCGAGTGACCCAGCGATACGGCCGGAACGCCCGGCAGCGTCTGCCACCAGCCCATGTGCAGGCTGGCCCAGAACGAGCCGGCGATAAACGCCAGCAAGGTCACGCCCATGCGCGGATTGCCACCACCCGCGGTGTACAAGGTGCCCGAGCCACAACCGCCACCCAGCTGCATGCCGATGCCAAAAACGAAGGCGCCGATGGCCACTTGCCATCCCACCGGCGCCACCGCCCCGCCGACGGCCTGGCCGAACACCGAACCGCTTGCCAGTGCCGGCGCAAACAACACCGTCGCAAAAGCGACCATCCACAACTGCGCACGCACGCCGGCCGACTCGCGCCGCAAGATCGCCACCCGGTAAGCCGAGGCAAAGCCAAAAGCGGCATGAAACAGCGTCAGCCCGAGCAGCACACCAATCACCAGCAGCGCCATCATTCGCCCGGCCAGAAACGGCATCAGGCCAAGAACGCCGGCCAGCGCCAGCAAAGCCACCTGCCACTGCACGGTCAGCGATCGATCAGGGTGCAACGGCATCGGCCACGATCTGCGCAAACACCGGATCCAGCTCCCGCGCCATGGCGTCCAGCGCCGCGCTGCCGTAGGGCGCGAATACCGCACTCGGCGCCGGGTAGCTGATCTGCGCCGTGCCGTCGGGCTGCTCGGTCACATACAGCCGCAGCGGCGCCTCGATACCCGCCGGCACGCTGGCGGCGAGCATGCGCACCGCGTAGTCGTTGCGGAACACCATCAGCACCGCATTGCCGGGGATCTTCACCCCCCGGGCCGCCGCGCCACGGCTGGCGCTGGCCTGGGCGACGAGGCCCATGTCATGCCTGCCGATCGCCGCTTCGAGGCGACTCACCAGCGTATCGAAATCATGCCGACTGGCAGCGCTCATGAGCGCCGGCGGCGCGGCTGTTGCAGCGGAGGTCAGCAGCGTCAGCACGGTGGCCACGAGCGCGCCGACTTGCGCCAAGCGGCGCGAACCGGCACGAAGGAAATGAAGGTTCATGGACAGGTCTCCGGTTCGGCGCAACAGGCGCCTCCCCGGGTAGACCGTCCGGCCGGCGCGAGGCTTACACCCGCGACGCGCGCAGCCGTCCCGGCGCGGGTCTACAGCGTGAAGCGGGCGAACTGGTCCTGCGTGCGCCGCGCCACATCGGCCAGCGAGCGCACGGTACCGCGCGCGTCCTGCAGGGCGGCGTCGGTCTCCTGCACGCGGGTGGTGATGTCTTCGGTGCTTTGCGCCATAACCGAGGTCGCGCTGCGCTGCTCGTTGATCGACAGCGCGATCTCGGCCATGCGCTCGGCCACGTTGCGCGACTGCTCGCCGATCTCGCGGATCTTGACGCGCGCATCCTCGGTCAGCGACACGCTGCTCTCGACGGTGCCCACGGTTTCGGTCATGAAGCCGACGGCCTGGCCGGTCTCCTGGCGCATGCCGCCGAGCATGTCGGAGATTTCCACCGTGGCCTTGCCGGTGCGCTCGGCCAGCTTGCGCACTTCGTCGGCCACCACCGCGAAACCGCGACCCTGCTCGCCGGCGCGCGCCGCCTCGATGGCGGCGTTGAGCGCCAGCAGGTTGGTCTGGTCGGCGATCTCGCGGATCACGCTGACGATGCCGTTGATGTCTTCCGAGCGCCGCTCCAGCCCGGACAGCACATCGGCCAGTTCGCGCACCCGCGTGGCCGAAGCACCGGCCTGGGTCGCGATGTGCGCGACTTCTTCGGCGGCGCTGTCGGTGAGCTTGCCGGTGCTGCGTGCCAGCGATTCGGCATCGGCGCTGTTGTCGGCGATATGCGACACGCTGACCGTGATCTCCTCGATGCTGGCGGCGTTGGCGGTGGTGGTGTCGGCCAGCGCTTCGGAGCGGCTGGCCATGCGCTGCACATTGGCTTCGAGTTGCTGCACGCCCTCGGCGAGCACCGCTGCGTCCTGCCGCAGCGACTGGAACATGGTACGCAGGCCGGCCTGGAACTGGTTGAAGGCGCGTGCGGTGCGCGCCACCTCGTCATCGCCGTGCACCGGGATCTGGCGCGTCAGGTCGCCCCCGCCACCGGCAATCTGCTCCATGGCGTTGTGGATCGAGCCCAGCCCCCGCAGCAGGCGGCGCAGCACCACCACGGCCAGCGCCACGAAGCCGCCGGCACAGACCACCACGATGCCAGCCAGGGTCATCAGCAAGGCGTTGAGCGGCGACAGCACCACGGCGCGGTCCTGCACCAGCAGCAGGGTCCACTCGGTGCCAGCCACCGGCTGCCAGCTCACCAGTGAGGCGGTACCGCCGACGCTGGCGTCGATCTGATTGGTGCTGGCACTGCCGAGCTGGCTCGACAGGGCCGCCAGTTCGGGCGAGAAATCGGCCATCGGCTTGAGGGTCAGCGCCTTGTCCTTGTGGGCGATGATGGTGCCCTGGCGATCGACCAACATGGCGTAGCCGCCGTTGAGCTGGATCGACAGCACCGACTTGACCAGTGCTGCAATGGAAATATCGCCCGCGACCACGGCATCCACGCCACTGCTTCCCTTGACGGGCGTGGCGAAGGTGACCACCAGTTCGCCGGACGAGGCGTCGGCGTAGGGGGCGGTGAGGATGCGCTTGCCCGCCGCCACGGCGCCGCTGTACCAGGGGCGCGCGGTCGGATCGTAGCTGGCCGGCAGGTTCTGCGGCGTGGAGAACACGGTGTGCTTGTCGGCATAGCCGGCATACACGATGTCGAAGCCGCCGCCTTCGGCAGCACGCTGGAAGAACGGCAGTGGATCGTCGGCGAGCGCGACCGGCACCATGGCGGAGACGATGTCGCCGCGGGTGTCGATCCATTCGGCGATACGGGCGCTGTTACCCAGGGCGACGGCGCGGGCCTCGTCGGCGACGCCGGCCAGCAGGCCCTTGCGCAGTTCGAGATAGGCGGCGATGGATAGAGCCGCGGAAATCGCCAGTACCAGGGCGATGAACAGGACGATGAGTTTGGTCTGGAGGCTCTTCATGGGGGCTCTCTGATTTCGGTGTGGGTCCGGCGTCTAACGACCGTCCTGCCCAAAAGCTTGAGCGCCCCCGCCGCCGTTTGTCGGCCCGCCTCGGCGGGCCGACCGACAATCACGCGGCCTTCTTCATCTGCTTCTGGTAGAGGAACTCCATGACCGCCGCACGGTATTCGGCAAAGGCCGAGTCATGGGCCAGCTTGAGCCGCTCGCGCGGCGCGTCGAGCCTGACCTCGAGGACCTCACCGATGGTGGCCGCCGGGCCGTTGGTCATCATCACCACACGGTCGGAGAGCAGCACGGCCTCGTCCACATCGTGGGTCACCATCACCACCGTCGCGCCGGTCTTGCCCATCACGCCCATCAACTCGTCCTGCAGGCTGGCACGGGTGAGCGCGTCGAGCGCGCCGAAGGGCTCATCCATGAGCAGGATCTGCGGCTCCATGGCAAAGGCACGGGCGATACCCACACGCTGCTTCATGCCGCCGGAGATCTCGTTCGGATACTTCTCCATCGCGTGCTCCATGTGCACCATTTCCAGCGCGGCGCAGGTGCGCGCCTTGAGCTGAGCCTTGCCTTCGGCGGCACCAAAGACGCGTTCGACCGCGAGATAGACATTCTCGAAACAGGTCATCCACGGCAGCAACGAGTGGTTCTGAAACACCACAGCGCGCTCCGGCCCCGGCCCGCCAATCTCGCGTCCGTTGCACAGACAGATGCCCTCGGTGGGCAGCGTCAGACCGGCAATGAGATTGAGCAGGGTCGACTTGCCACAGCCGGAGTGACCGATCAGCGAGACGAATTCACCACGACTGATCTGCAAATCGATGTCACGCAACGCGACGAAGGGTCCGTTATTGGTGTCGAAGCGCATGCCGACGGCTTCGACCATGACGATAGGTGCATTCATTGCGGCTCTCCTCAGACCGTACCGCCGTAGCTGAACCGCTTGGCCAGCCACAACAAGGCGTATTCCAGCGCCAGCCCGACCACGCCGATCACCACAATGGCGACCAGGATGTGCTCGACCGACAGGTTGTTCCACTCGTCCCACACCCAGAAGCCGATGCCGATGCCGCCGGTGAGCATTTCGGCGGCGACGATCACCAGCCAGGCGGTGCCGACCGCCAGGCGCACACCGGTGAGGATGTGCGGCAGCACCGCGGGGAAGAGAATCTTGGTGACGATCTTCCACTCCGACAGCGCCAGCACCCGCGCCACGTTGAGATAGTCCTGCGGCACGGCGCGCACGCCGGCGGCGGTGTTGATGATCATCGGCCAGATCGAGCAGATGAAAATCACCCAGATTGCCGCAAGGTTGGCGTCACGGAACACCAGCAAGCCGATCGGCAGCCAGGCCAGCGGCGACACCGGGCGCAGCAGGCTGATCACCGGCTCGCTGGCCGAGCGCATGAAGTTGAAGCGCCCGACCAGGAAGCCGGCGGGGATGCCCACCAGCGCCGCCAGACCGAAACCGACGCCAACCCGCTCCAGCGAATAGAGCACGTTCCAGCCGATGCCCATGTCGTTGGGGCCATTGTTGTAGAAAGGATCGGAAAACAACTCGACAGCGGCATGCCAGGTGGGGATCGGGCCCGGAAAACTCTCCACATTGTCAGCAACCATCCACCACACCACGACCAGCGCGCCGATGCCCGACAGCGCGGCAATGAGTGTGCGCAGCCACTGCAAGGACATAGCGCCGCGGCGCACTGCAGGCGCCTCGACTGCCGCGACGGTCGTTGCCGCAGCCGACGCCGTCGCCAAGACGGCCTTATCGATTTTCTCTGGCGCCGCACTGGCGGCGGACAAGCTCAGTGTGCTCATCTGCGTTCTCCTTGTGGGATGCATTCGCTCAGGTATTGGCCTTGGCCAGCGCGGCCAGATCCAGCTTCATGGCATGGACCGGGAAGCCCTTGAGGTAGTCGATGGGTTTGGCGGGGTCGAACTTCATGCCGTCGAAGAACATGTCCGGCCCCATCTGGATCGGCGCACTCGCTTTCTCGAGCATCCAGCGCTCGGCGTTGACGCCCTCGGGCTTCATCTCGATGCTCGGCACGGCGATGCCCAGATCCTTGGCCGCATCGCGGTAGATGTCGCTGCGATACACCGACGCGGCCACTTTCTTGAAGTTGATCGGCGCCTCGATCTGCCCCCAGCGCACCATCTGCGTGAGGAACCACACCGCGTGCGACTGCCACGGGAAGGTCGCTGCGTAGCGGTAGAACACGTTGAAGTCCGGCAGCTGCACCTCTTCGGTCTTGGTGTAGCGCCAGGTGCCGGTCATGGAATTCTCGACCACGCTCTCGGGCGCATTCACGTAGGACTTCTGCGAGATGATCTTCACCACCTCGCGGCGGTTCTCCAGCTTGTCCATCCACTCGGCGGCTTCGATCATGGCGCGGATCAGCGCCTTGTGCGTGTTGGGATGCTTGTCGGCCCACTCGCGATTCACGCCGAACACCTTCTCCGGATTGTTGTTCCAGATCTCGTAGTTGGTGATCAGCGAACGGCCGATACCCATCTCCACCGCACGTTGGTTCCACGGCTCGCCGACGCAATAGCCGACGATGTTGCGCGCCTGCAGGTTGGCCACCATCTGCGGCGGCGGGATGACGATCAGGCGCACATCCTTGTCCGGGTCGATGCCGGCCGAGGCCATCCAGTAGCGGATCTCGTAGTTGTGGGTCGACACCGGGAAGACCATGGCGAAGGTCATCGGCGCCTTGCCGGCCTTCTTGTCCTCCTCGATCACCTTCTTCAACGCCACCGCGGTGGTCGGGCGCGCCTTCATGGCCTGCGGGTCGGCCGCCATCATGCGCTCGTAGAGCTCGTTCGACACCGTGATGCCATTGCCGTTGAGGTCCATCGAGAAGGCGGTGATGGTCTCCTTCTGCGTGGCGCCCACGCCCAGCGTGGCGGCCAGCGGCATGCCGGCCAGCATGTGCGCACCATCCAACTCGCCGAGCGAGACCTTGTCGCGGATATTGGCCCAGGAGGCTTCCTTGGACACTTCCACATCCAGACCGTGCTGCTTGAAGAAGCCCTTCTCCTTGGCCACGACGATCACCGCGCAGTCGGTCAGCGGGATGATGCCCAGCTTGAGCGCGGTCTTCTCCAGCCCTTCCGAGCCACCCGCCCAGGCGCCGCCAAAGGGCAGCAGCGAGCCGAGCGCGGCGGCCCCGCTCATGGCAGCGCTGGCTTTCAGGAAGCCGCGGCGTTTCAGTTCCGGCGTGTTCAGTTCAGTCATGGCGTCATCTCCAGGGGTTCAAATCATTGAGGCAATAAAAAACGGCGTCGCACCGAAGGCCGGCACGCCTGTCGCGTACCTGCTCTCGATGGACACCGTTGTCCGAGATCATTCTCTGTGCAGAATCGCCGTTGATTCCGCCTCACACACCCATTAGCGAAGAGCGTGCCAGTTTTAACAATTGTTGCGGACCGGGGCGTTGCCCCTGATTTTCAGCGCTGAAGCACCCTGTCGAGCACTGCGGCAGTGCACCAAAATCACTTTCGCCCCACTTCGGGGCAAGCCCTACATCAACAGGCTGGCCCCATCGACAACGCCCTGCGCAATCTCCACCAGCTTGCGCCCACGCGCCATGGCGAGGCGCCGCAGCGCGTGATAGGCCGCATCTTCGTCCAGCGCGCGCGCCTTCATCAGCAGCCCCTTGGCGCGTTCGATGGTGACCCGCTCGGACAGCCGCTGCGCCGCCTCGTCACGCTCCTGCCGCAGGTTCTGATGCTCCTCGAACTGAGCCAGCGCCACCTCCACCACTGCGCCCAGACGCTCGGGCGCCACGGTCTCGGCCACATAGGCCGCCACCCCGGCGCGCAAGGCACTGCGGATGATCTGCGCGTCGCGCTCACGCGAGAACAGCAGCACCGGCCGCGGGTTGGCACGGTTGATGGCCGACAGGTGTTCGAGCGTGTCGCGGCTGGGCGATTCGGTGTCGATCAGGATCACGTCCGGCGACATCGCCTCGACATGACGCGGCAAGTCCATGGCGTTGGGCAGGACCGCCGACACCAGATAGCCGGCACGGACGAGACTGAGACAGATCTCGTCGGCACGGTCACTGGATTCATCGACAACAAGCACTTTGAGCATCATCTTTTTCCCGGAGGCACGCCCTGCTGTATCGCACAATTCGTGCCACGAAATCAGCGGCCGACACGCCCCGCCGAGCACCACCTCGTCAAGCAGGTCAGCGCCAGAAACCCGCGACCCCGGCCGCCCCCCTTGACCGCCCCCTGATCGGCCAAAGATACTGAACCGGCACAGCTGTGTTGCCGGCGAGCAACACCCGACAAGCGGCACAGACCGCCCTACTCAGGGAGCCAGGCACGCAAATGAGCGCTGCGGACGAGCACCCCCCCGAACCAGCCGCGATCACGCCACGCATCCGCGCGGCCAATATCGCCATGGGGCTGCGCGTGCCCACCGGACACATGGCGCATGTACTCGCATATACCGGTCTGGCGTGGTCGATGTTTCAGCTGTGGGTGGCCTCGCCGCTGCCCGAATGGCTGGGCGTGCTGGCGCTCAACGAAGCGCGCATCCGCTCGCTGCACCTGGCCTTTGCCGTCTTCCTGGCGCTGCTCGCCTACCCGGTCGTGCGCCGTAAGCGCAGCCCCGACGTCCCGCGCGCCGACATCGTGCTGGCGGCGATGGCAGCACTGAGCGCGGGCTATCTGGCCCTGTTCTACGAATCGGTCAGCGAGCATGTGGGCAACCCCTCGCTGTTCGAGGTGGGTATCGCCGCCATCGGCCTCACCCTGCTGCTCGAAGCGACCCGCCGCGTGCTCGGACTGCCCATGGTCGGCCTGGCGCTGACGCTGCTCATCTACATCTTCTTCGGCGAGCTGATGCCCGATCTGATCGCCCACAAGGGCGCCTCGTTCAGCCATACCATGGGCCATCTGTGGCTGGGCACCGAGGGCGTATTCGGCGTTGCGCTGGGCGTGTCGGCCGGCTTCATCTTCCTGTTTGTGCTGTTCGGTGCGCTGCTCGAAACCGCCGGCGCGGGCAGCTACTTCATTCGCAGCGCGGTGGCGCTTCTCGGCCATTTGCGCGGCGGGCCGGCCAAGGCGGCAGTGGTGGCCTCGGCGGCCACCGGGCTGATTTCCGGCTCGTCGATCACCAATGTGGTGACCACCGGCCCGCTCACCATCCCGCTCATCAAGCGCGTCGGCTACCCGGCCGAAAAGGCCGCCGCCATCGAGGTGGCTGCCTCGGTCAACGGTCAGGTCATGCCGCCGGTGATGGGCGCCGCGGCCTTTCTGATGGTCGAGTATGTCGGCGTGCCCTATGTGCAGGTGCTCAAGCACGCGCTCATTTCGGCGCTGGTGTCCTACCTTGGCCTGATGTACATCGTTCATCTGGAGGCGGTGAAGGCCAATCTGCGCGGCCTGCCCCGCCGTCACTCGCCCCGCTGGCAGCGCTCGCTGGCCAACTTCTCGCTCGGTTTTCTGGGCATTGCCGGGGTGATTGCCGCGGTGTCCATCATTGGCAGCATCGTGCATGCCGCGCTACCGCAGATCTCCTTCGCGGTGATGGCCGCCCTGCTGCTGGTGGCCTATCTCGTACTGCTGCGCCTGAGCGCGCCCTTTGCCGGCATCGACGATTCCGCCGACCAGCCGATTACCGCCCTGCCCGCCTTCGGGCCGACGGTGCGCTCTGGGCTCTACTTCTTGCTACCGGTCGGTGCGCTGGTCTGGAACCTGGTGGTCGAGCAGCTCTCGCCCACCCGCGCAGCCTTCTGGGCGACGCTGTTCCTGGCTTTCATCGTGCTCACCCAGCGTCCGATCCTGGCGTGGTTTCGAGGCGACGGCGGTATTCGCGCCTCGGCCTGGCGCGGCGCGCAGGACCTGGTCGACGGCATGGCGGCGGGCGCGCGCAACATGGTCACCGTCGCCATTGCCACGGCCACCGCCGGCATCATTGTCGGCACCGTCACACTCACCGGCATCGGTCTGGTGATGACCGATCTGGTCACTGCGCTGTCGGGCGGAAACATCATCCTCATGCTGGTGCTGGTGGCGCTGATCTGCCTGGTGCTGGGCATGGGCCTGCCGACCACCGCCAACTACATCGTCGTGTCCTCACTGATGGCGCCGGTCATCGTCGCACTGGGGGCGCAAAACGGTCTGCTCGTTCCGCTCATCGCCGCCCACCTGTTCGTGTTCTATTTTGGCTTGATGGCCGACATCACCCCGCCGGTGGGGCTCGCCTCCTACGCCGCGGCGAGCATCGCGCTGGCCGACCCGATCAAGACCGGCTTCATCGCCTTCCGCTACTCGATGCGCATGGTCTTGCTGCCCTTCATGTTCGTGCTCAACCCGAAGCTGCTGCTGATCGGAGTGGAGGGCATCGGCCACACCCTCATCACGCTCGGCAGCGCCACGCTGGCGGGCTTTGCGTTTATCTCGGTGAATCAGGGCTGGCTGCTGATCAAGAGCACCGGCCGCGAGCGCTTGGTGATGCTGCTGGCGGTGTTCATGCTGTTCAACCCCGGCATGTTCATGGACCCGCTCATCGCACCTTACGATCAGCTCACCGGCGCCGAGGCCGAGGCGGCCATCGTCAATGCACCGCCCGACGCGCGAATGCGAGTGTTCTTGAGCGGCACCACCATCGAGGGTGACGAGGTCGAGCGCGGCGTATTGCTGCCCCTCGGCGCGCCGGCGGCCAGCGCTACCCGACGCCTCGCCGACAGCGGCGTCGGCACGGTGATCAGCGACACCGGCTTCACCATCACGCGCGTCGAATTCGGCAGCCAGGCCGCCAAGCTCGGTATTCAAGGGGGATTCCGGATTGATGCGGTCGAGGTGCCAAGCGACCGACCGGCGCAGGAATGGATGTTCCTGCCCGCACTGGCGCTCATTGCCTGGGTGGTGCGCCAACAGAAACGGCGTCGCGCAGCGCTGGCCGAACTCGCTGCCAACGCGCCCGCCGCCTGAGATCAACCGCGGGGTGCGTGGCGCGCCAGGAAGCGATCGAGATGGCTGGCAAAGGCCTTGCGATCGCCCTGACTGAAGGCCGGCGGCCCGCCGGTATCGACACCGCTGGAGCGCAGCGTGTCCATGAAGTCACGCATGTTCAGCAGCGAGCGGATGTTCTCCGCCGAGTAAAACTCGCCGCGCGGATTCAACGCATGGCCGCCCTTCTCGATCACATCCGCCGCCAGCGGAATGTCGGCGGTAATCACCAGGTCGCCCGGCTCAAGGCGTTTGACGATTTCGTTGTCCGCCACATCAAAACCCGACGACACCTGCACCATCTTGATAAACCGCGACGGCGGCACCCGCACCATCTGGTTGGCCACCAGCGTGGTCATCACCTTGGCGCGATCGGCCGCCCGGAACAGAATCTCCTTGATCACCACCGGGCAGGCATCGGCGTCGACCCATATCTGCATCGCCACGCCCTAAGCCCGCACGATACGAATCGTCTCGCCGGCGAAACCCAGCACGTCGCCGGCCACGATCTGCCGCCGTTTACGGGTTTCAACCTCACCATTGACCCGCACCCGACCCTCGGCCACAGCCGTCTTCGCCTCGCCACCGCTGCCCACCAGGCCTTCAAATTTCAGGATTTTGTAGAGCTCAACCGGCTCCACCGTAATCACCACATCGCGCATCATCGCCGCCCTATCAAACGCAGCCCACCGGGCCGATCAAAACTTTCCACACGCCGTCTCGAGACGGCGCGACAAACTCATCCGCTGCGCGTGCCGCTGCTTGCGTTGCGCATACAGCGCCTTGTCATCCGCCTCAAGCGCCTCTAGCTTTTCCCGGTATTCCCGATACGCCAGCACGCTTTCATAATAAAACGCGCGGTCAGACACCTGCGCCAGCTCGCGCTCAACACAGGTGCAGTCTGCTGCCGGATGCCTTGCTTTCGCCTCGGCGCACATCGCTGCCATGCGCTGACGCCCCGCAACAATCTGCCCGGCCGCTTTCGAGGTCACAAAGCCTTTTTCGTTATTCGCATCCGCGAAGAACGCATCCATGTCTGCCGCCTGCACTGGCGCACAGAAGAGCGTCAGCCACATCATCAACACCGGGGAAACTTTCATCGCCGCCGCGCCTTACCCGCAAAAGCGGGCTATGTTCAACGCTCGCGGCGGCGGAGTAAAGCACTATCGATGCGTGTTGGCATACGCCAGCCGCAGCCAGCGCTTGCCATAACATTGGCTGACGGTAGCAGGTGACGAGCCACCGTTGCTGCGTCGGGCACACCGACAGGCGAGAGGCGGCGGGTGGTCTACCCTAAAGCCCCGGCAGCGATCGACCCCTGAGCATGCGCACATCGGCGATGGCAGTACGCCGGGCAAACGGGCGGGTGGAGTCGATGCCTTCTTCAAAGCGCACGATCTCGTATTCGCTGAAACCTTCTTGCTCGGTGATGCGCTCGGCGTTGCGGCGGAGCACCTGGCGGGCTTCGCCCTCGCCGCCGGTGTGCAGCAGTTTGTGCTGGAGACGGAAGCGCACATTGCGCTCGTCGACCCGCGTGGCCTGGATCTGCCAGTTGGGGGCGAGCGGGTCGACCAAGGCCCACGCGGCCACCATGGTGGCGATCTGCGGGTTGGTGGTATAGCCGCTTTCGATCACCGTGATGGCGGCGGCCGGCGCCAGCAGCCACTGGGTACTGGGGCCTTCGCCGAGACTGGGGTTGGGCACGCTACTGCAACCGGCAATGGCGAGCGCAGCGATGGCGAGAAGTGGGCGGGCGGCGCGCATCTTAGCCGAGGTAGTTGAAGAGGCTGAGCTGGTTGATACGCAGGAAGGACTGCTGCGAGGCTTGCAGATAGGTCTGCTGCAAGGTGAGGTTGCTCACCGCCTCGGTGTAATCGACATCTTGCAGGCGCGAGAGCGTCTGGGCGTACTGGATATCGAGGTCACCACTGACCGACTCGAGCGTGGTCAGCTCGACCATGCGCGAGCCGACCGAGGCGCGCACGGTCAGCGCCTGGTCAAGGCTGCGGTCCATACCTTCAATGGCCTGGGCGACCGCGCCCTGGATGCCGACAGTGGCCGACGGATTTTCGAGCGCGCGGACCATGTTGGTATACATATTGAAGACGTTGGCACGCGGGCCGACCTCGAAGCTGTCACCCGGGTTGGGCACGCCACCCATCTCCAGCTGCACGGCACCAAATGTCAGCGTGGGGCCGCTCTGGCTGACCACCGCGGCACCGGTATCGGCGTCGGTAACGTTGTAATTGGTGCCATCCCACTGAATGTCGTAACGGGTGCCGGTGTAGGCGCCGGTGGTCTGCGTCTGGGCAATATGGCCGGTGCCGCCGTTGGGGGCGACCGGCACGGCAAAAAACTTGCCGGGGTCTTGCCGCACGGAATTGAACACATCGCTGCCTGCGTTGCTGACCGGCATGAGCCGCGAGGGCGACACCTGCAGCGTGCGCTGCCCCTGGTCACCCTGGTAGCTCACGCCATCGAGCGTGCCGACATAGGGTTTCACATCGGCCTGGTAACCCGAAAACAGGTATTCGCCCTGCCCGTTCTGGCTGTTGGCCAGGGCCAGCATGGAATCGAAACTGGCACGCACATCGGTGGCGAGTGCCTTCAGCTCGCTCGGGGCATAGGTGCCGTTACCGGCCTCGACCGCGCGGGTACGCGTGTGAATGAGCAGCTCTTCGACGGCCGACAGCTTGTTTTCAAGCAGGCCAAGCGAATCCTTGGCGTAGCCCTGATTGATCTGCTGCTGGGCGTTAATGCCCTTCGACTGGCTGATTTCCAGCGCGCGCGCCGACGCAATCGGGTCGTCGGACGGGGCGATGATGCGCCGACCGGTCGCCACTTGCTGCTGGGTCTGCAGCAACTGCGCGGTCTGCTCCTGTATCGTTTTGACGCCGGTCTGATACAGCATACTGGTACTGATTCGCATGATCGGGCTCCTGCTTTTCGCTGCCTTAGCGCGCGATGGAGAGAATTTCGTCAAATAGGCTGGAGGCGATCGACATCACCCGCGCCGAGGCCTGGTAGGCCTGCTGGAAGCGGATGAGGTTCGCGGCCTCTTCGTCGAGATTCACGCCGGACAACGCTTCGCGGCTGGCCGTGGCCTGGCCGACCAGCGTGTCTTGCGCGGCACGGCTGACCTTGACCTCGCTGGTCTTGTTGCCAATATTGCTGACCAGATTCGAATATGTGGATTGATAACTCGACGTGGGCGTACCGCCCCCTGCCAACAAGGTCTTGGCTGTCTGCAGAGCGCTCAGCGCCACCGCATTGGTGTTGTCGGCCACGCCGCTGGTATTGCTTTCGAGCGTGATGCGATCCCCCGTGACCGGCACTCCGGCGAGCTTGATATCGATGCCGCCGAGCGCACCGGGCAGCGTCCGCGTCACGCCGGCCGAATCGGTGGCCGGGTTGTAGGCAATGCTGCCGATCAGCGTGTTGCCGGCATCGCGCACATCGTACCGGTTGGTCAGGCCATTGAACTGCAAGGTGTGCCCGCCGATATGCGGCGAACCTGTGGCAAATCCGGCCGTGCTGGTCACGTTCACACCGCTCACGGCACCCGTGCCGGTATTGTTGCCGGCCACCAGCGCACGCACCGGACCGGCCGCGGCCACCAGGCGCGTATCACCCAGGCCGACGCTGATGTTGGCCCCGGCCTCGCGAGTGGGCTCAATGACAAACTGTTCACCGCTGACGGTCGTGCCCGGCGGGGTAATCGTCAGCCCCACGCTGGCGGCTGAGGCCACGCTCGCCCCGGTACGTGCATTGACCAGCGTGTAGGCGCCCGTCGTGTTGGTATAGGTGAGACGGTAATTGTCGCCGGTGAGGTTGGCCACATTGCCAAAGGCAACCGTCGGGGCGGTCGTTGCATTGTTGAGCGGACGAATGCCCGGACTCAGCGGCTTGAAAAAATCGAGCCCGAGCGCGCCATCCAGATCCTGCCCAAGCCGATGCTGGGCGTTGAACGTCTCACTCAAGCCAACGGCGATCAGGCCAAGCTGGCTCTTGGCGCTTTCAAGCGCATCACGGCGGAACTCCAGCAGGCCGCCGAGCGAACCGCCGGTGAGCAGCGTCTCGGGCATCTGCACCGAGCCCCCACCAATCAGTTGCAGGCCGACGGCGAGCTGTTCGGGATTGTCGACGCTGGGTGAGGTATTGAGCGTGGTGATCTGTCCACCGATCACCAAAGGCTGCCCGCTACCGATGAACACGCTGAGCGAGCCATTGCTTTCGGTCACCGTGCTCACCTGGATGAGCTTGTTGAGATCACTCAGCACCGTGGCGCGCAGGTCGTGCAAGTCATTGGCCGGCGTACCGGGACCGGCCGACTCGGCCACCAGAATGCGCTGATTGATCTCCGACAGCTGCTTGGCGTGCGCATTGATCTGCGTGACGGTGCTGGCAATTTCGCCCTCGACGCCAACGCTGATGTCACGCAAGCGTCCATCGAGATACTGAAACCGCGACGCCAGCGATTCACCGGAGGCAATCATCGCCTGCCGTGCAGGCACACTCGACGGATTCGCCGCCACTTCCTGCACACCCTTGAAGAAGCTCTGGATGGCCGGTGACAAGCCCGCGGTCGGATCGGCGAGCAGGTTGTCGATCTGCGTAATCTGGCTTTCATAAGCGCTCAGCGACGCGCGACGGGTGTCGGCAGTGAGCACCTGGTTTTCGAGAAACTGGCTGTAGACCCGTTTGACCGAATCCACCTGCGTGCCCTGCCCAATGAAGCCACCGCCGGTGAACAACGGCGTGAGCGTGCTCTGGCCGACCGTCTGCCGGCTGAAGCCGGGCGTCGAGGCATTGGAGATGTTATGGCTGGTCGTGTTTAACCACGCCTGGGCGGCGTTCAGACCTGTGATGCCAATGTTGAGCATGCCTGCCATGGGAGTTCCTCGTCGCTAAGACTTCTACGACCAGAACAACGCAAAACTTATGCCAACTCTGGGCTTGCGCGACAAACGGGCCAATAAGCGCTGCGTAGGGCGGATAAGCCGCAGGCGCATCCGCTGCCGTGCCACACGAACACACCGTTCGGCGGATGCGCTTCGCTTATCCGCCCTACGACACGTAGCCGGAATCAGCCCGGCAGCGCGGCGCGCAGCGTGGGGCCGTTGATGATCTGGGTGAGTTTTTCGGCGTAGCGCGGGTCGGTGGCATAGCCGGCGGCCTGAAGCTCGCGGGCGAAGGCGGCGGCGTCTTGCTGCCCCACCACATCGGCGTAGCGCGGGCTGTTGCCGATCAGACGGGCGTAGTCACGGAAGGACTCGGCATAGGAGCCATAGGCGCGGAAGCGGGCTTGCTCGGTGACCGGGCGGCCATCCACGTATTCCGTCGTGCCCACCGACACCGCCTTGCCCTGCCAGCTGCTGCCAGCCTTGATATTGAAGAGATTGTGGCTGGGCTGGCCGCTGGCGTCGCGCAGCTGATACTTGCCCCAACCGGTTTCGAGCGCAGCCTGGGCGACCATGAAGTGCGCCGGGATACCCGTTTCGCGACTGGCGGCCTGCGCATACGGCATCACCTTGCGCACAAAAGCGGCGGCGTCGGACGAAATCTCGGGCGGCGTCGGCGCGATGGTGGTGGGCGCATTCACGCCGGCCGACAGCGCGGCACGGCGGGCGGCAAGATCGACCGGCGACAAGGGCGCGGCGGCAGCATTTGCCGGTCGGCGCGGCACCGAGGCGATATCGAAGCCGGCCGAAATCTCGTCGCGGCTGGGCGCCTGCATCGGGTTGCCACCGAGCTGGGCGATCAAGGCCTTGGCCAGACCCGCCCCGCCGCTGGCGGCCATATTGGCGGCCAGCTGCTGGTCGAGCATGGATTGATACATCCGGCTCTGATCGTTGTCCATCAAGCCGGTGGTAGGCATGGCCGCGCGCATGGACTTGAGCACCATGGCCAGAAACAGCGACTCGAACTGCCGCGCCGCCGCTTCAATGGCCTTGGGATCATTGTCCTTGGCCAAACGCTTGAGGTCGGCCATGGCATTCGGATCAAGGGTATTGAGTTGCGCCGCGCCCTGCATCAGATCACTTCCAGATCGGCCCGCAGCGCGCCCGAGGCCTTCATGGCCTGGAGAATGCTGATCAGGTCCATCGGATTGGCGCCCAGCGCATTAAGCGCTTTGACCACCTCGGCAAGGTTGGTGCCGGCCGACACACGCATCAGCGCGCCGCCGGACTGATCGATCGACACATCACCCCGCTCCCCCACCACGGTGCGCCCGCCCGACAGCGCATTGGGCTGGCTGACCACCGGTTCGGTGGTGACCGACACCGACAGGTTGCCGTGCGCGACCGCGCATTGCTGCAGCATCACGGCCTGATTCATGACCACCGAACCGGTGCGCGAATTGATGATCACCTTGGCCGATTGCAGCGCCGGGGTGACGTCGATGTTTTCGATCCGACCGAGAAAGGCCACACGCATCGATGCATCGGACGGCGCACGAACCTGAATGGTACGCCCGTCCAGCGCCTGGGCCTGGCCCGGCGAGGTCGCGCTGTTGATGGCGTCAACCATGCGCTGGGCGGTGCCGAAATCGGTTTGTTCAAGCTCAAGCAGAATCACCTCGCCCTGCCCCAATGCGGTGGGCACCGCGCGCTCGACCGTGGCGCCGTTGGGTACCCGCCCGGCCGACAGATGATTGACCACCACAGACGCGCCGCCCCCCGACGCACCGGCACCACCGACCACCACGTTGCCCTGCGCCATGGCATAAATCTGGCCGTCGGCGCCTTTGAGCGGCGTCATCACCAGCGTGCCACCGCGCAGACTCTTGGCGTTACCAATCGACGAAGTGGTGATGTCGATCCGCTGGCCGGGTCGCGCAAACGGCGGCAGGTCGGCGGTGACCATCACTGCGGCCACGTTCTTGAGCTGCAGGTTGGTGCCCGGCGGCATGGTCACACCCATGTTGCCGAGCATGTTGATGATGCTCTGCACGGTGAACGGCGTCTGGGTGGTCTGGTCGCCGCTGCCGTCCAGCCCCACCACAATACCGTAGCCCACCAGCTGGTTGCTGCGCACGCCGGCAATGTTGGCCAGGTCCTTGATGCGCTCGGCGTGGGCGGTCGCAACAAACAGACCACACAGCAACGCGATGGCTAAGCTTAGGGCGGGTTTCAACCCGCGAAACCGATCCAGCCAGTGGCGGGTTGAAACCCGCCCTACGACATTGGCGACGATGTGCGTGTGCTCGATATCCATAACAACCTCAGATCGGCAGCAGCAGCAGGAAGAAGCGCTGCAACCAGCCCATCACCTGGCTCTCGTTGATATAGCCGCTGCCCTTGTATTCGATGCGCGCGTCGGCCACCTGGGTGGATTGCACGGTGTTGCTGGTGGTCACATGGTTGGGATTGACCACGCCCGAGAAGCGGATGAACTCGTTGCCCTGGTTGATCGACACCTGCTTTTCGCCCGACACCAGCATATTGCCGTTCGGATACACCTCGATCACCGTACAGGTGATGACGCCGTTGAACAGGTTGTTGGCGGCGGCCGCGCCCTGCCCCGAGAAGTCGCTCTCGCTCTCCGCCTCCACGCCCAGACCGGCCAGCCCCTTGAGCGGCAGCTTGTTGATGGAGGTGATGCCGGCGCTCAAGCTGCCATCGCGGCTCGCGCTGGCATTGGACGCCTTGCGGGCGGTGGTGCTCTCGGCCAGATTGATGGTGATGGTGTCGCCCACCAGCCGGGCGCGCCGATCTTCGAACAGCGGACGCACGCCCACCGTCTGGAAAATGGCACCGTTGGCCGGTGCCACACCAGCGCGCACTTCGGGCCGGGCCGACATGGGTTGGTGCACCGCAGTCGGCGGTGTGGTGTCGAGCGCAGCGCAACCGGCCAGCAAGCTCGTCAGCAACAGGGTGAGCAGCACGCGCATGGCGAGTCTCCCTGAGCCCGATCAGAGTTGCGTCAGGCGACCGAGCATCTGGTCGGAGGTCTGGATCGCGCGCGAGTTGAGCTCGTAGGCACGCTGGGTGGTGATCAGTTGCACCAGCTCTTCAGCCACGTTCACGTTGGAGGTTTCGATGTAATTCTGGTTGAGCACGCCGGCGCCGTTCGACCCCGGGGTGTTGGGCGTCGGGGTGCCGCTGGAGGCAGTCTCGAGGTAGAGGTTCTCGCCTGCGCTTTGTAATCCGCCGTTGTTCACAAACGTGGCCAGCTGGATGGTGCCGACCTGCGTGGGCGAGACCTGTCCGGACTGCTGCACGCTGACCGTGCCGTCCTTGCCGATGGTCATGCTCACGGTGTCGGCCGGCAGGATGATGGCCGGGGTCAGCGGATAGCCGCTGGCGGTGACCATCTGGCCCTGATTGTCGAGCTGGAACGAGCCATCACGCGTGTAGGCGGTGGTGCCGTCGGGCAGCTGAATCTGAAAGAAGCCCTCGCCCTGCACCGCCACATCCAGGCCGTTGCCCGTCTGTTGCAGGTTGCCCTGCGTGTGGATGCGCTCGGTAGCAACGGGGCGCACGCCGGTGCCGATCTGCAAGCCGCTGGAGATCTGGGTTTGCTGGGTCGACTGGGCGCCAGGCTGACGCAGCGTCTGATACAGCAGGTCTTCAAACACCGCGCGCGAACGCTTGAAACCTGTGGTCGAGACGTTGGCCAGGTTGTTGGAAATCACGTCCAGCTGGGTTTGCTGGGCATCCAGACCGGTGCGGGCAATCCACAGTGAGCGGATCATGTCGGGCTCCTTCGCGCCGCGTGGGCGCTTTGCATTCGCGTGGGCCAGCGCACAAGGCGGCCCTTGAAATCAGAGTACGCCGGGCGACGCTTTTCCGATGCGAGGAAGAGGCGCCGAAATTCCGGTCAGTTCCGGCCTCAGCCGGTCGTCAGCAGCTTGGTGGCGACCTGGTCGTTAGTCTCGGCCTTGCGCAGCAGCTGGGTCTGCATCTCGAACTGGCGGGCCAGGGAAATCATGTTGACCATCTGATCAACCACATTCACGTTGCTGCCTTCCAGATAGCCACCGGCCACCTGAACGGCCTCGTCGGCCGGCGCAGGCGCGCCACTGGCAGTGCGAAACAAGCCGTCTTCGCCCCGACGCAGCTCGGCCTCGGGCGGATTGACCAGCTTGAGGCGGCCAATCACGTTGACCGCATTTTTGTCGCCCGTCGTCGGAATGGCCGAGATCGAACCGTCTTTGCCGATCACGATCTGGTTGTCCGGCGGCACCGTGATGGGGCCCCCGTCGCCGATCACCGCACGGCCGTCACGGGTCTGCAGCACGCCCTCGGCGGAGAGTTCAAAACTGCCGTTGCGGGTATAGGCCTCGCGACCATCGGCGCCTTGCACTGCAAACCAGCCCTTGCCTTCAACCGCCACGTCGTAGGTGCGACCGGTCAGCTGCATCGGGCCCGGTCGGAAGTCGGTCGCTACGCTGGCATCCACCACGAAACTGCGGCTGGCCAGCGGCGAATCCTGCACATCGACCGCGCGAAACTTGTGCATCTCGGTGCGAAAACCGGTCGAGGTCGCGTTGGCCATGTTGTGCGACACCGCTGCCTGTTGGGTCAGGATGTGCTTGGCGCCGGTCATGGCGGTGTAGATCAACTTATCCATGGCGTGCGACTCCCTCGGCTATTAGCGCAGGTTGACCAGGGTTTGCAGAATCTGGTCCTGGGTGCGGATCGACTGCGCGTTGGCCTGATAGGCCCGCTGCTGGGTAATCATGTTGACCAGTTCGGCGGTCATATCCACGTTGGACTCTTCGACAGAACCCGCCGCGAGCTGACCCAGGCTGCCAGAACCCGGCGCGCCGATCAGCGGCTGCCCGGAGTCCGGCGACTCACCCCACAGGTTGCTGCCGAGCGAGAGCAGACCACCCGAGCTGGCAAAGTTGGCCAGCACCACCTGACCCAGGTTGCGCGACTGGCCGTTGGAGTAGCGGCCCTGCATGGTGCCGTCGTCGGCGATGGTGATGCCGGACAGACGGCCGGAGGCGTAACCGTCCTGCACCTGACGGTTCACCCCGAAGGCGCTGCCATATTGCGAGCTACCCGAAAAGTCGAGCGTAACCGCCTGCGGCGTGTTTGCACCGAAGGTGGCGGGGATGGTCAACGACAAGGTGTGTGTCGCACCCGCGGTCAGCGCGCCTGCGCCGTCGAAGGTCATGGACGGACTACCCGTAGCGAGCGTGGCCGGACCGCCGTTGAGCTGCGTATAGAGATCCCAGGTGCCGCCGCCGGTCTTCTGGAAGTACATATTAAGAATATGGTCATTGCCGAGCGAGTCGAACACCGTCACCGAGGTCGATGCGTTGTAGGTGGTCGGATTGGCCGCGTTAAAGGCCACACCCGGCGCCACCGCACGTGAATCCAGGTTCAAACCCACGGCAATGGCCGACGACGGCTGCGGCTGCAGGTCAGAGGTGTCGATCTGCAAATCGGTCGGCGAGGACGGCAGGATATTGCCCAGGTTGTCGGCCGCGTAGCCGGTGAGCCGGTAGCCGGACGAATTGACCAGGTAGCCGTTCTTGTCCACATCGAACTGGCCATTGCGGGTGTAGGCGATCGCGCCCTGCCCGCTGACCCGGAAGAAACCTTGCCCGTTGATGGCAATATCCAGCGGATTGCCGGTCGGCGTGATGTTGCCCTGCGAGAACTGCTGGGCAACCGCGCCCACCGCCGTACCAATACCGATCTGCACACCCGCGGCGGCGCCGTTGAGCGCCGCGGCATACACGTCGGTAAAGAGGGTGGAGCCGCCCTTGAAGCCGACGTTGCTGCCGTTGGCCACGTTGTTACTGATCACGTCGAGGGCTTTGGAGGCGGCATTCAGTCCGCTCAAACCTTGTTGGAAAGCCATGGCGATATGCTCCCGTCAGAGAATTTGCTGAATTTCGTTAAGCTGGAAAATGCCCAGCGAACCCACCTGCAGATCGACACTCTTGGGCCCGCGGATCACGCTGGACACCTGACCGAGTTCGAGTGCGGTGGCGGCGACTTTTTCATCGCCTTGAGTCGCGGTGATTTTCACCGTGTAGGCGCCGGCAGCGGCCGGAGTGCCATCAGTGGCAGTGCCATCCCACTGGAAGGAATGCGTGCCAGCGGTATGCGCACCCATGTCGACAGAAGCCACCTCGAGACCATTGGCGTCGGAGATGGACACGATCACCTTGTCGGCTGAGGCGTCGAGTTTGAAGCCGCCCAGCGAGCCCTGATCGGTCAGCACCAGGCCCTTGCCGGGGACCAACACCCCACGGCCGAGCAACTGTGCCGCCTGCAAGGCCTCGGAAGACTGCCGGCCTGCCATCAATTCGCCGAGTGTCGCGTTGAGGCGCTCGATACCGTCGACCGTGCTGATCTGCGCAAGCTGCGAGGTCACCGCCGCGTTGTCCATCGGGCTGAGCGGGTCCTGATTTTTCAGCTGCGTGGTCAGCAGCGTGAGAAAGCGGCTCTGCGCATCGTCCGTCGCCTTCGGCTTTTGAGCTTCGGTGCGGGCAAGATTGTTCAGAATCTGTTGTGCGCTGGTGGCGCTATCGACGGCAGCCATGACTCATCTCTCCTTTACTGGCCAATGCCCAGCGTGCGCTGGAGCAAGGTGCGGGCGGTGTTCATCACCTCCGCGTTGGCCTGATACGAGCGTGAGGCGGAGATCATGTTGACCATCTCCTCCACCACGTTCACGTTGGGCATTTCCACATAGCCCTCGCCATTGGCAGCGGGGTTGGCTGGGTCATACACCAAGCGCCCCGGCTCGGCGCTTTCGACAATTTGATCGACCTTCACACCAACGGAGCCGGCGCCATCGACCGATTCGGCCGAAAAAACCACCTGTTTGGCCTTGTAGGGCTGGCCATCCGGCCCGGTCACGCTGTCGGCGTTGGCCATGTTGGAGGCTGTAGTGTTCAACCGCACCGACTGGGCGTTCATCGCCGAGCCCGCAATCTTGAAAACGTTAAGCATGCTCATGATTCAGCCTCCGCTCACTGGCCCTGGACCGCAGACTGCATGCTGCGCAACAGACCGTTGATGAAGGTGATGCTCGCTTCGTAGTGCAGCGCGTTCTCGGCAAAGGCGGCGCGCTCCACATCCATATTCACGGTGTTGCCATCGACGCTTGCCTGCTGCTCGGTGCGATAGCGCGCAGCTGCTTCAAGCGGATTGGCCGTGTTCCCCGACTGATGACCGCGCGCGGTGGTGGCCAATGCCAGCGGCCCCATGCGCGATCCCAGCGCACCCGTCAGCGCGGCGCTGAAGTCGACATCGCGCGCCTTGTAGTTAGGCGTGTCGGCATTGGCGATATTGGTAGACAGCAACTGCTGGCGGTAGGCGCGCGCATTCAGCGCGTCCTGGTGAAACTGCAGTGCGTTATCGAGCCGGTTGGTCATGGTGTCACCTCGTTTGCTGTGCCTCGGGCCATCAGCTGCAGGCACCGGGGGCAGGAACCCTATTGCAGCTTTCATGCCAGGCATCCTACGCACCACTGATCAGGGTTCATCGGCCGAATAAGCCGCCAAAACACAGGCATTTCAGGCGCCCCACCGGCAAATCCAACCGGCAAGCGGCAAGCTTTGCCGATCCGGCAAACAGGCGCGGAAACACCGGCTTGTTCACGGCACGCCATCGCGCCCGATCATGGTGTAATGCCGCCATGAAACGCATTGCCTCCTGCCTGCTACTCGTCGGCCTCACCCTGTTCGGCCCTGGCGTCGGGGCGCAAACGGCGGACACCATCCGCGCCGTGGTGTACGAGTTCCTGCGCGGCCAGACGGCAGGCACACCGGGCGAGGTGCGCATCGAGGTCACCTCGCCACAAATGCAACCACCCCTGCCCGCCTGTGACCGGATCGAACCGTGGCTGCCGGCCGGCGCGCGTGCCTGGGGACGGGTCCGGGTCGGTGTGCGCTGCACCGGCCCGGCCAACTGGTCGCTGTATGTGGCCGCCCATGTCCAGGTGATGGGCCACTATCTTGTCAGCGCCCGCGCCCTGCGCCCCGGCGAAATTCTCACCGCCAGCGATCTGGCCGAACAGCAAGGCGACCTCACCGAGATGGGCCGTCAGCTCCTTACCGACCCCGCCCAGGCCATTGGCAGTCAGATGCGCTTCGCGGTCGCCCAGGGGCAGCCCCTGCGCGCCACGATGATGGCCCAGCCGCAAGTGATCCAGTCCGGCCGACCGGTATCGGTGATTGTGCAAGGCAGCGGTTTTCGCGTGGCCAACAGCGGCACGGCGCTCAACAGCGCGCGCGCGGGCCAGGGCGTGCGTGTGCGGCTGCCGTCAGGCAAAGTGGTCCATGGCGTTGCCAGTGAAAACGGGGAGGTTGTGCTCAGTCCGTGATATGTTTCACAGCATGGCAGCAGGCAAAACGACGTTACATTCGGTATCTGATCTGGATGCTAAAGTTCTCTTGTGCGTCGCCGTAACAGCACCTGTAGTCATATATAAAAAAAGAGGACCAGGCTGTGAAAATCGACAACTCCGTGAAATCGGTGGGCAATACGCCTGCCGGCGAGCAGCGTGCCAAAGCGACTGCCGCAGCGCAACCGAGCGCCCCAACAGGCGATCAGGTGCAGCTGTCGTCGGGGCTGCAGAAGGCGGAAAAAGCCATTGCGGCGACCCCGGTGGTTGACCAGGCACGCGTAGATGAAATCAAACAAGCCATCAGTGATGGCCAGTTTTCTGTGGATGCCAACAAGGTCGCCGACGGGCTGATCGAAAGCGTTCGCCAGATGCTGGCTCACCAACCCAGACAAGCGTGACCAACCAGAACCCGGACCGCCTTCGCCTGCACGCACTGATTATCGACGAAGCCTCGCGCCTGCGCGGCTTCGTCGATCTACTCGTTCACGAAGAGCAATTGCTGATCGACGGACAGGCCGACGCGCTCATGCCGGTCGCCGACGACAAAAACCAGCGTTACCGTCAACTGCAAAAAATCAACGACGACCGCACCCGTCTGCTCGCCCGCCTCG
The DNA here is from genome assembly GCA_027214125.1 of Zoogloeaceae bacterium G21618-S1. Lineage (GTDB taxonomy): Bacteria > Pseudomonadota > Gammaproteobacteria > Burkholderiales > Rhodocyclaceae > Nitrogeniibacter. The sequence goes on along the minus strand of JAPWHF010000014.1, from coordinate 56,029 downwards.
GGCTGCAACAGACCGACGCGATCATTCGCGCGCTTTGCCAGGACGCGCCTGCCGCACTCGCCGCCTGGGACGCCGTGCTCAAGCTGGCCCGTGAAGCACGGGATCGCAACCAGCGTAACGGCGTGTTGATCGTCGAGCGCATGCAACACAACCAGGCCGCCCTGAGCACCTTGCTGGCCGCGGCCAACCAACCCCAGCTCTACGGCCCGGACGGGCAATCGCGCCCCGCGGGCGGCGGTCGAAGCCTGGGCAGTGTCTGAGACCAGCCGCGCCCGCCTCGATCACGACGCGCCGAGGCCCTCCGACGCGGCGCTGCGCGCCTTCATCCTGACCCGTTTGCCGGCCGACCCGGCGCACGACATCACGCATGTCGAGCGCGTGGTGGCCAACGCCCGCCTGATTGCCGAGACCGAAGGCGCCGATCTGGCCGTGGTGATCCCCGCCGCCTGGCTGCACGACTGTGTGAGCTACCCCAAGAATCACCCCGACCGCGCGCTGTCCTCCCGCCATGCAGCGGCGCTGGCCATCGACTGGCTACGCGACGAGGGCACCCCGGCCGCCCTGCTCCCGGCCATCGGCCACGCCATCGAGGCCCACAGTTTCAGTGCCGGCATTGCCGCCGACACACTCGAAGCGCGCGTGGTGCAGGATGCCGACCGGCTCGAAGCGCTCGGCGCGATCGGCATCGCCCGCTGCCTGATGGTGGGCGGCGCGCTGGGCCGGCCGCTCTACAGCTCCGATGACCCGTTCTGCGACACCCGCGAGCCCGACGACCAGCGCTTCACCATCGACCACTTCTATCGCAAGCTGTTTCATGTCGGCGAAACGCTGCATACCGCTGCGGCCCGACGCGAGGCAACCGCACGTATCGAATTCATGCGCGCCTTTCTGGCCCAGCTTGACACCGAAACCGCCAAACCTCCGCCAACGGACTGACCGCCCCGCCCTCGCCACACACAGAGCAGGGCAAAGCCGCTATCCTTTCGACCCGTGATCCGCCCCCGCGGCGGACGGCTTCAAACGGAACCCGCATGGCAAGCAACGCAAACTACGACGAATCTTCCTTCCGCGTCCTCAAAGGCCTGGAGCCAGTCCGCGAGCGGCCGGGCATGTACACCCGTACCGATTCGCCGGCCCACATCATCCAGGAAGTCATCGACAACGCGGCCGACGAAGCCCTCGCCGGCTCGGCCAAGAAGATCCAGGTGACCGTCCATCGCGACGGCGCGATCACCGTGGCCGACGACGGCCGCGGCATCCCGGTCGGTCTGCACCCCGAAGAAGGCGTGCCGGTGGTCGTGCTGGCCTATACCCGGCTGCACGCCGGCGGCAAATTCAACAAGCGCGAGGGCAACAGCGCCTACGCTTTCTCCGGCGGTCTGCACGGCGTCGGCGTGGCCGTCACCAATGCGCTGTCGCTAAGCATCGAGGTGGAGGTCAAGCGCGACGGCAAGGTGCATCGCATCGTCTTTGCCAACGGTGGCGAGCGTATCGGCCCGCTCGAAGAGATCGGCACCTGCGGCCAGCGCAACACCGGCACCACGGTCAAGGTGTGGCCTGATCCGAAGTACTTCGACGTGCCGCGGGTGCCCATGAACGAGCTCGAGCGCCTGCTGCGTTCCAAGGCCGTGCTGCTGCCCGGCGTCGCGGTGCAGCTCGATGTCGAACAGGCCGATGGCAGCTTTAGCAGCAAGCAATGGCACTATCCCGGGGGTCTGGCCCAATACCTGACCGAGCTCGCCGGTGACCAGGAACCCGTCGCGCCGCTGTTCACCGGCGAAAAATACGCCGCCAGCGATGACGAGGCCTTTGCCAGCGGCGAAGGCGCAGCCTGGACCTTTGGCTGGTTCGACCCCGCCGTGCCGGCCGAATCCTATGTCAACCTGATCCCCACCGTCGCTGGCGGCACGCACGAGTCCGGCTTGCGCGCCGGGGTGTTCGAAGCGGTCAAAAGCTTCATCGAGCATCACGCACTGTTGCCACGCGGCCTCAAGCTACAGCAGGACGACGCCTGCAGCCGACTCAGCTTTGTGCTCTCGACCCGCTTGCTCGACCCACAGTTTCAGGGTCAGGTGAAGGAAAAGCTCAACTCGCGCGAAGCGGTCAAGCTGGTCTCCGGCATGGTGCGCGACCCCTTCGAGATCTGGCTCAACAATCATGTCGAGGCCGGCAAGGCGATTGCCGAGCTGGCCATTCGCGCCGCCACAGCACGCCAGAAAAACGCCAAAAAGGTCGAGAAGAAAAAGACCTCAGGCGTCGCAGTGCTGCCCGGCAAATTGTCGGACTGCGAAAGCGAAGACATCGACCACAACGAACTCTTCCTGGTCGAGGGCGACTCGGCCGGTGGCAGCGCCAAGCTCGCCCGCAACAAAGAAACCCAGGCCATCCTGCCACTGCGCGGCAAGGTCATGAACGCTTGGGAGATCGACCCCGACCGCCTCTACGCCAACAACGAGATCCACGATATTGCCGTGGCCCTCGGCGTGGATGCCCACGGCCCGAATGACACGCCCGACCTGAGCAGCCTGCGCTACGGCAAGGTGGTGATCATGTCCGACGCCGACGTCGATGGCGCGCACATCCAGACCCTGCTGCTGACACTGTTCTTTCGTCATTTCCCCAAGCTGATCGAGGCCGGTCATATCTATGTGGCGCAACCGCCGCTGTATCGAGTGGACGTACCGGCGCAAGGCAAGAAACGCCCGGCCCGTCGGTTGTATGCGCTCGACGACGGCGAGCTCACCGCAATCCGCGACCGAACCCTGCAGGAAGGCTTCAAGCCCGAGTCGCTGGAAATCGGCCGATTCAAGGGCCTCGGTGAAATGAACCCCGAGCAACTGCGCGAAACCACCATGGACCCGGCCACCCGCCGTGTCTTGCCGGTGCAAGTGCGCGCCGACGCGCTCGACGACACCCTGCGCATGTTTACGCTGCTGATGGGAAAAGGTGAAGCGAGCAAGCGCCGCGCCTGGATGGAAACCAAGGGAGACACCGTCGATGCCGACCTGTGATCTCATTGCTTTCACACGAGGCGCCACACCATGACCCGGCAAATTCTAAGCGCGCTGTGCCTCACCGCCGCCCTGGGCCTGGCAATGCCCCCCGCCTACACCGCCGAACTGACCGTGCTCCAGGTGGCCGACTATTCCGCCTCCCGTGCCAGCCTTGGCCGCGCCCTGCGCTACGGCGCAAGTCTCGCCATCGACGAGGCCAACCGTCAGGGCGGCGTTCATGGCCAGAAGATCAAACTGGTCGCGCTCGACGACCGCTACGAAGTCAACGACACACTCCGGCTGCTCAAGGAAGGCATCGACACCCACAAACCCGTCGCCATCGTGAACATCCTGGGCACGGCCAACACCGCCGCGGTGCTCAAGAGTGGCATGCTGGACACCGCGAAGATTCCGCTGATCGGCCCCTACACCGGCGCCGACCACCTGCGCTCGCCGGTCAATCCGCAGGTATTCCATGTGCGCGCCAGCTACGCCGAAGAAGTCGAGCGCATCGTGCTGCACTTTGCCAACTCCGGCATCAAACGCGTCGGCATCCTGCATGAAGACGACCCCTTCGGCGAATCGATCCACAGCGCCTTTGTGGAAGCCCTCAAAGCACATGGTCTAGAAGCCGCCGGCCGTGGCATCAGCCCGCGCGGCAGTGTCGATGTGTCAGCCGCCGTAGCGACCGTCATGGCGGCCGACCCGCAAGGCGTGCTGATCGGTACCGCGGGGGCTCCGACCGCCATCATTGTAAAAGCAACGCACGCCGCCGGCCTGTTCGCACCGCGCATCGGCATCTCGGTGAACGACGCCACCCAGATCGTCAAAACCGCCGGCATCGAGGCGGCTCGCGGCTTCGGCATGGTGTCGGTCATGCCCGACCCAGGCTCCTGCACACTCAAGATCTGCGAAGAGTTGCGCGCACTTCACAAGATCTACGGTGACACGGCCGAGCAACTGTCACCGAACACCATGGAAGGCTTTATCTCGGCGCGGCTCATGCTGATCGCCGCCGACAACACCACCGCGCCGATCACCCGCGCCAAGCTGCGCGATGCGCTTGAAGGCCTCAACCCAGCCAATGCCTCCGGCTTTCTCCTGAGCTATTCGCCCACCCGCCACAACGGCTCCACCTACCGCGACATTGGTGTCATCGGCGGTAGTGGCCACATGATGTACTGAGACCTACCCGATTTCATGAGTAACGATTCTCTCGATCTGTTTGCCCCGCCGCCCGCCGACGAGGCCCCCGCGCCTGGCGCTGACGCGCCGCCGCCCGTCCCGCCGTCAGGCGACACCCCGCCACCGATGGCCGACGATGCCCTGCCGCTCGACCTCTTCGCCGAGCGCGCCTACCTCGCCTACGCCATGAGCGTGGTCAAGTCGCGCGCCCTGCCGCAAGTCGAAGACGGCATGAAGCCGGTGCAGCGCCGCATCCTGTTCGCCATGAACGAGATGCGCCTGTCGGCCAGCAGCAAGCATGTGAAATCCGCCCGCGTGGTCGGCGACGTAATCGGCAAGTACCACCCACACGGCGACAGCTCGGTGTACGACGCCATGGTGCGCACCGCGCAGGATTTCTCGCTGCGCTACCCGCTGGTCGACGGCCAGGGCAACTTCGGCTCGCGCGACGGCGACTCCGCCGCCGCCATGCGTTACACCGAATGCCGGCTCACACCCATCGCCGACCTGCTGCTGTCCGAGCTTGACCGTGGCACGGTCGACTTCCGCCCCAACTACGACGGCGCCTTCAAGGAGCCGGCGCTGCTGCCAGCGCGCCTGCCCTTTGTGCTGATGAACGGCGCCTCGGGCATTGCCGTGGGCATGGCCACCGAAATCCCGCCGCACAACCTGCGCGAAGTGGCCAAGGCCGCCTGCCTGCTGATCCGCAAACCCGAGGCCACGCTCGACGAGGTCATGGAAGTCCTGCCCGGCCCGGACTACCCCGGCGGCGGCCAACTCATCTCGACCACCGAGACCCTGCGTGAGGCCTACGCCACCGGCCGTGGCAGCCTGCGCATGCGCGCGCGCTGGCGTATCGAGGAAATGGCGCGCGGCCAGTGGCGGGTGATCATCGACGAATTCCCGCATGGCGTATCGGCCGCACAGGTGCTGGCTGAAATCGAAACCCTCACCAATCCGCAGCCGCGCACCGGCAAAAAGGACGTCTCGCAGGAACAAAAGCAGCTCAAGCAACTGGTGCTGGGCGTGCTCGAGACCGTACGCGACGAATCTTCCGACAAGGCACCGATCCGCCTGGTGCTCGAACCGCGCTCCAGCCGCCAGAGCCGTGACGAATTCATGGCCGTGCTACTGGCGCACACCAGCCTCGAAACCTCCACCTCGCTCAACCTGACGATGATCGGCCGCGATGGCCGGCCGCAGCAGAAGAATCTGGTGCAGATTCTCAGCGAGTGGGTGGACTTCCGCTATGTGACGGTCGAGCGGCGCACCCGCCACCGCCTGGACGAAGTCGACCGGCGCATTCATATTCTCGAAGGGCGCATGATCGCCTTCCTCAACATCGAGGAAGTGATCCGTGTCATCCGCGAGTCCGACGAGCCCAAGCCGGCGCTGATCGAAGCCTTCGGCCTGACCGACGTCCAGGCCGAAGACATCCTCGAGATCCGCCTGCGTCAGCTGGCGCGCCTCGAAGGCATCAAGATCGAACAGGAACTGGCCAAGCTCAAGGACGAGCGCGACGGTCTGACTCACCTGCTCGACAGCCGTCCGGCAATGACCAAACTCATCCTCAAAGAGATCGAGGCCGACACCAAGCTGTACGGCGACGAGCGCCGCACGCTGATCGAAACCGTTGCCCCGGTGGCGGTGGCCGAGGTGAGCGTGGCGGACGAACCGATGACGGTCGTGGTATCCAAAAACGGCTGGGTACGTTCCCGCCAGGGCCACGGCATCGACGCCGAGAGCATCAACTACAAGACCGGCGACAGCGGCTTTGCGGTGATCGAAACCCGCAGCATCTGGCCGCTGATCGTGATCGACACCAAGGGCCGCGCCTACACCGTGCGTGTCGCCGATCTGCCCGGCGGACGCGGTGACGGGACACCGATCGCCACGCTCGTCGAGTTTCAGGACGGAGCAAAACTGGCGCAGGTGGTGACCGCCGCGCCCGAGGCGCACTACCTGTTCAGCCACTCGGGCGCTTACGGCTTCATCTGCAAGATCGCCGATGCGACCACCCGCCAGCGTGCCGGCAAGGCGTTCATGACGCTCGAAAAGGGCGAGAAGGTGCTGGCCCCGACGCCGGTCAAGGGCGACTGGATTGCCGCGCTCTCGGACAACGGGCGCATTCTGGTCTTCCCTACAAGCGAGATGAAAGTGCAGTCGGGCGGACGCGGTGTCATCGTCATGGCGCTCGACGCCGACGCGCAACTGGCCGCCGTGGCGGTCCCCGACAATGCCGCGAACCTCCTTGTTCAGGGCATCGGTCGCGGCAGTCGCGCCACCGAGTTGAGCATCAAGCCCAATCAGCTCGAACTATGGCGCCACCGACGTGCGCGCAAGGGCGTGCCACTGCCGCAGAAGATCAAACCCACCGGCGCGGCCTGAGGCACGCGTTGGGTCGAAACTCACCACCGGGTGCGGCGCAACACCGCCCCGGGGGATTTCCTTTCCGATCACAACGGAAAATCGCACGGGTTTTTCAGAACACTTCGAATTCTGGCGCCATAAAGCATTTTTTGCTCCGCCAGCTCCGGTCTAATAAGTCTTCCCGGCGACCCCGGGAACACCCCCTCCGGGCGTCGTGACCTATCCGTCACCTCGCCCGGAGCCTTTTTCGCCGCGCACCACAAAATAGACGGAAACCACCCACAGTGCGTTCCGCACATGCGCCCGGATTCAAAGGAGACATCGCATGGCCCACACTCGCTTGACCCATACATTGGTCGCCGCCCTGGCCATCCTCTGCACGCTGTCCGCCCAGGCCGACACGCTCGACAAGATTCGACGCACCGGCACGCTGGCCATCGGCTGGGTTCCCGGCAATGCGCCGTTCGGCAGCCATTCCGCCACCGGCACGCCGCAGGGCTACACCATCGATCTGTGCAAGCGCATCGCTACCGACTTCAAAACCCGGCTGGGTCTGCCCGAACTGAAGATTGTCTATGTCGAAACCGACTGGGACACCCGCTTCACGATGCTGGATACGGGCAAGTCCGACATGGATTGCAGCGCATCGACCATGACCCGCGACCGTCAGGCACGGTATGACTTCTCCCCGGCCTTTTATGTCACCGGCACTCGTCTGCTGACCCGCAAGGCCGACAAGATCCGATCGATCGACGATCTGGGCAACCAGACACTCGCCATCATCAAGAACACAACCGGCGAAAAGCTGGTGATGGCACACAACGACGCCGCCTCCTTGGGGCTCCACTTTATCTACGTGCTCGACGCAGACGCGGGGATGGCGGCAGTACGTGAGGGCAAGGCGAAGGCCTTTGTGCTCGACGACATCATTCTCTACTCGCAGATTTCCACCGCCCCCGACGGCGCGCAATTCGAGGCGGTCGGGCCGTTCCTCTCGATCGAACCCTACGGCATCATGATGCGCAAGGGCGACACGCCCTTCACGAAGATGGTGAGCGACAGCCTGAGTGGCCTTCTGCCAACAGCGGAGATGCCGGCGCTTTACCAACGCTGGTTCAACACCCCGACCCTGAACGTCCCGCTGAACCGGCTGACCAAGGAAACCTTCATCACCCCCAACCGCGAGCCGGCGTTTCCGTAGGCCAGCCGCCGGTCTGCGCCACACGCCGGAGACGCCCAAAAGCCACTAAATGCCAACATCGAGCGCCGTGTCGAACTTGTTCCGGAAGCGCGACACCAGCGTACGAAACTTGCGAAGATTGTCGTCGGCGTACAGCACCTCGTCGCAAAACTGGTCATACGCCTCCATGGTCTGTACCACCACAATCAACACGAAATCGATCTCGCCCGTGACTTGATAGCACTGTTTGACGGCCGCATACGCCATTGCACGCCCCAGGAATCGCTGATAGAGATCCTTGCGATCGCGCTCCATGGTCACCTCTACCACGATGTGCAGCAGCGGCCCGACCCGCTCCGGATCGAGCAACACCACCTGCCGACGGATATAGCCCTGCTCGGTCATGCGCTTGACCCGCTTCAAACACGCGGGCGGCGACAGCCCGATCACCTCGGCGAGTTTCTGATTGGTCAGTCGCGCATCATGCTGGAGAATATCGAGAATACGTCGATCAAGACGGTCGAGCGCCATGGCTTCACCTGCAAGGTGTTTCGAATCTTTCCTTTTTAAAGCAAATAGAAAAGTTTTTGGAAAGATCGTCTCGATGAATGCTTAATTATTTACCACCCACCTCGCTAGACTGGCAGTCATTCCGAGCCCAAGGCTGAAACCAGAATGTCCGCCACGCCCCCGACTGCGCCGAAGCACCCGGTCATCTCCTTTGCCCTCGAGGTGCTCTACGTTTACGGCGCCTTGCTGAAAGTGATGGTACCGGCCCTGCTCATCGTGAAGGCGCTCGACATGGCCGGCGGCAGCGAAGCGCTTGCGTGGGCCCTGTCACCCATCATGTCACTGGTCGGCCTGCCCGACGCCCTCGGCCTTGTCTGGGCAGCCACCTTGCTCAGCAACATCTACGCCGGTCTGGTGGTGTTCTTCACCCTCGCCGCAGACATGCCGGTGACGGCAGCGCAAGCCACCGTATTGGGCGCCATGATGCTGGTCGCCCACTCGCTGCCGGTCGAAGGCGCCGTGGCCAAGGCCGCCGGCGTGCACTGGCGCGCCACCTTGGCGATTCGTCTCATCGGCGCGATCGCACTCGGCACAGTGCTGCATCTGATCTATCAAGGCACCGGCTGGCTCGCCCAGCCGGTGGATCTACCCTGGCAGGCACCGGCCGCTGCGCCCACGCTGGCGGGCTGGGCACTGGACCAGGCGCAAACACTGCTGTGGATTCTTGTCATCATCGCAACACTGATGGCCGTGCTTCGCTCGCTTCGCGCCCTGGGCATCGAAAAACTCATCCACGCCCTGCTCGTGCCGGCGCTGCGGCTCATCGGGATTCGCGGCGAAGCGGCCAATATCACGGTGATCGGCGCCACGCTCGGGCTGACTTTCGGTGCGGGCTTGCTGCTCAAGGAAGTGCGTAGCGGCACGCTGAGCCGGCGTGATGTTTTCCTGACCCTGAGCTTTCTCGGCCTGTGTCACAGCCTGATCGAAGACACGCTGCTGATCCTGCTGATGGGTGCCGATCTGTCGGGCATCCTGTGGGCGCGTGTGCTGTTTGCGCTGATCGTCATCCGCCTGCTATCCCGACTACCGCTGAGACGCGCCGCGAACGCCTGAAAAGCAAAGCGGCCCCGCGGGGCCGCTTCGATCTACGCAATATCCTGCCTACCAGAACTTCCACCACCACTTCTTTTCGCTCATCGACTGCTCGACATGCGGCGCCCACGCGGGCGCACCACCGACGCTGACGAAGAAATCGGCAAAACGCTTGTCCGCTTCCTTGATGTGATTGGTCAGCCAGACCTTGAGAAAGTGTAGCAACTCGAACGTGATTTTGGCCTCGCCCGAATCCAACTTGATCTGCAAGGCATTGACCTGGCCGATCAAGTCTTCATGGTTCTGTTTGTGTGCCGCAAATTCGGGGTAGTTCGACACCCGCATCAGCGACTCTTCGACCGCAAAATGGGTGCGGGTGTAGTCAGCCAGGTCGCCGAGAATCTTGCGTGAGGTCTCGGACCCCTGGTGCGCATGAATCGCATCATGCAAACGATTGAGCAAGTCGACCAGCACCTTGTGCTGCTCGTCGATTTCTTGAATACCGACGTCGTACGCATCGGACCACTGAAATAATTCCGCCATGGCGTGCTCGATGTTAAAAAATGTAACTTGTATCCTATTCTTGTGCGCCGCAACAGTTTTGATGCACATCAATGTTAGAACATCTTCGCCTGTACCGTCTGGCCAGCACTCGCGCTAGGCAAAATGCTCTGAATCGGATCATTGCGGCGCAGCGGAACCACCGGCGGCAATTCCTCTTCGACCAGAATGGACTCGATCAGCAAGGTCACTCGCCGGTTTTTACTGCGACTCTCGGCCGTTTCGTTGTCGGCGACCGGCCGCTGGTCACCGTAGCCCGCGGCCGTCAACCGCGCCGGCTCAACGCCAGAATTAACGAACAAGCGCACCACGCTTGATGCACGCACCGCCGACAATTCCCAGTTGGAGGGAAAACGATAAGTACTAATTGGCACGTTATCGGTATGACCTTCGATCACGATCGGAAACTCCGACCCGACCAGCACCTGCGCCACCGCACTCAGAGCGCTCACCGCCTGTGCGCCGAGCAAGGCCTCACCGGGCGCAAAAAGCACCTCCGCGTTGATCTCCACCTTGATGCCGTTGGCCCCCTCTGTGACCAGCACCTGCCCGCCGTCGGACAGCGGTTTGAGTACCCGGCGGATTTCTTCCGCCATGCTCCGCACCTTTTTGACCGCGGCTTCTTTTGCGGCCTGTTTGGCTTTCTCGGCCTCCTGCTGCACGCGATCCGGCTTTGGCATAGGAATGGGGCCGGTCGGCATGGACACCTGCTGCACCACTATCTGGGTGCCGGATTCATTGACGCTCACGCTGCGGAAGGCCTGAACCAACGAGTCGCTGAGCACGCGGTATTTTCCTTCGTTCACCGAACTGAGCGAGTACATCACCACGAAAAAGGCGAACAACAAGGTGATGAAGTCGGCGTAGGACACGAGCCAGCGCTCGTGGTTTTCGTGTTCTTCTGCGTCTCTGTTTCGTCTGGCCATGGCGGCGTCCGGTCCTTCGGTGACATCACAACCAATTAACGCAACGTTTGTGCCACCCTCGGACCCATAACGGCATCGCACCGACACCCTTGAGCACCATCCCTATAAGCACCGTATCGACGCCTCGACAAATACGGGTTTTTCTCGCTAAAGAATCGCTCACGGCGGCCGTACGTTGACGTCAACTTTGACTTCCACCGATGGCCCGATCATGAACTTCATCCTGTCCAGCATCCGCAACAAACTGCTGCTGATCTGTGGTGGCGGCACCACCCTCCTGTTGGTGGCGGCCTGCGTCGGGCTGCTCCTGCAATACCGCGCCATCGACACCCTCACCAGCGAAGTCGATGCGCTTCATTCCGAACAATTCAAATTGGCCGAAAACAAAACGGTCTTCCTCTCCCAGTTGCTCGACTGGAAGAACATTCTCCTGCGCATCACCGAAGACGAAATAACGGCTGACTACTGGCTCGCCTACGGAAAAAAACAGGACGCACTGCAGGCAGCCCTGACAACCCTGGCCGCCTCCCCGCTCGTCAATGAGCAGACCAAGGCACTCTCCAAAGAGTTTCTGACCGCACACCACGCACTGCGCGAGTCCTATGGCGATGCGCTCTCGGCCTACCGCGTCAGCTATGACATTTACGCGCTGGAGAAAAATGTGCGAGATGCAGACAAAGCCGCAGGCAAACACCTTGATGATCTCGCCGCCCTGGTAAACGCACAGATTGCCGAGCGCACCGATGCCATAAAGGCCGACGCCCGCCAGGCCATCGTCATCACCGCCGCACTCATGGCGATCGCTTGCGCCATGGCCTTTGCGCTCTTCTTGTGGCTGCTGCGCAGTCAGCTCATTGGCCCAGCACGCGAGCTCGAAAGTGGGCTGCTCGCGCTCTCAAAAGGCGATTTCAGCCAACCGATCCGGGCCCACACGCGGGATGAACTGGGACGCATCGCACGCAGCGCAGAATCGATCCGCAATGATCTGGGCCAGCTCATCGGCCGGGTGGCCAAATCCGTCGACAGCGTCGACGCTGCAGCGGGCGAAGTGGCCACGGAATCGCGTAAAGCGGCAGAATCTGCCGAACGCCAGACCGAAGCTGCCGGTGACACCGCGCATGGCGTGGACACTGTCACCGCCGCCATCCAGCGTATCAGCGGCAACACCGAACGGCTGAGCGCATTGTCCGAAAAAGGCCTCGAAGCCTCCTCCCGCGCCGCCGCCCGACTCGACACCTTGTCGAAGTCTGTCGAAGGCTCGGCCAGTGTCATGCGCGGCGTCACCGAGACCGCGCAAGCCTTTTTCAAGAGTGCGCAGGAAATCACCACCATGACCCAGCAGGTGCGTGAGATTGCCGAGCAAACCAATCTGCTGGCGCTGAACGCGGCCATCGAAGCGGCCCGCGCAGGCGAACAAGGTCGCGGCTTTGCGGTGGTGGCCGATGAAGTGCGCAAACTGGCCGAGAAATCCGGCCAGTCGGCCAGCCAGATCGACGGCATCACCCATGTGCTTGGCGAGCAGGCGCGCACTCTGGAAAAGGCGCTAAACAAGGGACTTGAATCGCTGGAAGACAGCCGGAACGGGATGCGACTGGCCTCCGAGGCGCTTGGCGAGGCCAATGATTCAGTCAGCCACACCACAGCGGAGGTCGGGGAAATCACCCGCGCGGTGCGCGAGCAAAGCGACTCAAGCAGCCATATCAGTCGCAATGTCGAAGACATGGCCGAGCAGGTGCGAGCCAACCAGTCAGCCCTCGGACGCATGGCCGGTGCGGCAGATCAGCTCCGCAACCTGGCCGGCGACCTCAAAGGTTCGGTCGCCAGCTTCCGCCTGTGAGCCCCGGTCGCAGCGCGTACATTAGGCGCGCTGCTGCCCCCGCTCGTACCACCCCTTGCTGGCATTGACCGTCCGCACCAGCCACAGCATTACCGGCACCTCGATCAGCACGCCGACCACGGTCGCCAGCGCCGCGCCAGAGTCGAAACCGTAGAGCACGATCGCCACCGCCACCGCCAACTCAAAAAAGTTGGAGGCGCCGATCATGGTCGACGGGCCGGCCACGTCATGGCGCACCCGCAGGCGCTGGTTGAGTACGTAGCCGAGGCCGGCAATCAGCAAGGTCTGCAGCAGGATGGGCACCGCCAGCATAGCGATGATCGCCGGCTGGGCAACGATGGTGCCGCCCTGGAAGGAAAACAGCAGCACCAGCGTGGCCAGCAAGGCCATGATCGAGAACGGCCCGATCCGCCCCAATGCGGCGTCGAAGTTCGCCCGGCCGCGCTTGAGCAAGCGCTTGCGGAAGAACTGCGCGATCGCCAGCGGAATGACGATGTACATCACCACCGACAGGAAGAGCGTGTCCCACGGCACTGGAATGGATGACACCCCGAGCAGCAGTGCGACGATGGGCGCGAAGGCGAAGACCATCACCAGATCATTGAGCGCCACCTGGGTCAGCGTGAAGTTGGCATTGCCCCGGCACAGGTTGCTCCACACGAACACCATGGCCGTGCACGGCGCCGCCCCCAGCAAGATCAAGCCCGCGATATAGCTGTCGATCTGATCGGCCGGCAGCCACGGCGCGAACACATGGCGGATGAACAGCCAGCCCAGCGCGGCCATGGTGAAGGGTTTGATCGCCCAATTCACCACCAGGGTGATGGCCATGCTGTGCTTCTGCTCGCGCACCTCGTGCAGCGCGCCGAAGTCGATCTTCATCAGCATCGGGATGATCATCACCCAGATCAGCAGGCCCACCGGCAGGTTGACCTGAGCAATCTCCAGCCGGCCGAGCGCCTGGAACACGCCCGGCGCCAACTGACCTAGCGCGATGCCGGCAAAGATGCACAGAAACACCCAAACCGTCAGATAGCGTTCAAAAAAACTGATCGGCGCACCGGCGATCGCCTTGGCCGTGACTTCACATTGTGCAGACATGGCGTCCTCCGATTAAAGATCGAGCGCGTCGCGCACGAGGGGCAGCAGGCGGGCACGAATCTCGTCGCGCACGGCGATGAAACTATCGAGCGGCTCGCCATGCGGATCGTGAAACGGCACATGGATGCGCGGCACCGGCCGCGGAAAAATGGGGCAGCTCTCCTTGGCGTTGTCACACACCGTCACCACCAAGTCGATGACCTCGTTGAGCACAGCCGACACATCCTTGGGCGTCAATCCCTCGGTGGGCAGGCCGGCCTGCGTCAGCGCCGCGATGGCACCATCGGCCACCTTGGGCTGCGGCGCGGTCCCGGCTGACAAGGCGCGCACCCGGCCCGCCAGATCGTGGTTGAGTATCGACTCGGCCATTTGCGAGCGGCAGGAGTTGCCGGTGCACAGCACCAGCACGGTTTTCAGGTCAGGCATGATGTCCCTGGGGCCCTGCCCCACCTCAGTTTGTTATTGCGATCTCAATCGCCCGTCATATGAACCCGGCGCGTGCCTCGGGTATCGCACGCCGCAGTCAGTGGCAGGCAGGCTTCACCCTGACAGCAGTTGCGGGTCAGAAAGACGATCAGCGCATCCATGCTCGAAAAATTGGCCGAGTAGTGGATGAAGCGATGCGCCCGCTGCCCCTGGATCAGCCCCACCCGGCTCAAATGCGCCAGATGAAAGGATGCCGACGCCGGCGGCATGGCCAGCGCATCACTGATAGCGCCCGCGTTGAGGCCTGCGGGGCCGGCTTCGACCAGCAAACGAAAAATGCTCAGCCGGGCGTCGTGCCCGAGTGCCGACAACAGCTGCGCAGCGTCTTTAATTTCCATAATTCGAATATTATCGAAATGACACGGAAAACACATGAATTATTTGTGACGCGAGACACGGAATACGTGATGCGACCGAGGCCCGGCCGCATCCGGAATCAAACGTCGTAGCCCTGCAACCGGCTCTCGATGATGCGCGGATTGTCACCATTGGCAATGCCCACGAGGCCGTCGACCAGCATCTCTCGCAGCGACACCAGACGCGCGACGTGTGCCTGCAGCTTCTTGGCCATCGGCAAGAACACCAGGTTGGCGAAGCCCACGCCGTAGATGGTTGCCACAAAGGCCACCGCAATACCGGCACCGAGTTTCGACGGATCGGAGAGGTTTTCCATCACGTGAATCAAGCCCATCACCGCACCGAGAATGCCGATGGTCGGCGCATAGCCCCCAGCGGCTTCCCAGATCTTGGCACCGAGTTTCATCCGGCTTTCCCAAGCGGTGATTTCAACCTCCATGACATCGCGCAGGCGGTCGGGCTCCACACCATCGACGAGCAACTGAATGCCTTTCTGCGTAAAGGTATCTCCCACCCCGGCAATCTGATTTTCCAGCGCCAGCAGACCTTCACGGCGTGCCACGTGACTCCAGCCGACCACGCGGCCAATCAGTTCGCCATGCGTTGCCGCAGGCGGCACGACAATCCATTTAGCCATGCGCATGCCGTCGGTGAACACGCGCAAGGGGCTTTGCAGCATGACGGCACCGAGCGTACCGCCAATCACGATCATGAACGCAGTCGGCTGAACCAGCGAACTGATATGCCCGCCCTCGAGCACCTGCCCCACCAAAATGGCGGCCAGGCCGAGAACCAGTCCGATCAGGCTGATGCTATCCATGACTGAAGCCGTCTCCTAGGCGATCAGGCCGCGTCGGCAGCGTTCTTGGGCGGGCGCCCACGCCGTGCCTTGGGGCCGCCTTTGGTGCCGTGAATCCGGGAGCGCAAGCGGGCGATGGCCTGGCTGTGCAATTGACACACGCGTGACTCGGACACGCCGAGAACCTCGCCAATTTCGCGCAGGTTGAGGTCTTCCTCGTAGTAGAGACCCATCACCATCTTTTCGCGCTCGGGTAGATCGTCGATGGAGGCCACGAGAATGTCACGCATGCTCTGATCGAGCAAGGCATCCAGCGGATCGCCTTCATGACCGACCGCATGACGCTCGAGATAATCGTCATCATTGCCGTCTGTGAAGTCTTCGAAATACACCAATTGATGACCGCGGGCGTCTTGCAGCATTTTCTGGTACTCGGCCAGCGCCATGCCCAAGGTGTCGGCCAGTTCTCGCTCGGTCGGGTGACGCCCGTTCTGCTGCTCCAGTTCGTGAATCGCCCCCTCGATGCGGCGCATGTCGCGACGCAGGCTGCGTGGTAGCCAGTCGTTTTCGCGCAAACCATCAAGCATGGAGCCACGAATCCGCTGCACGGCGTAGGTCTCGAACTGCGCGCCCAAGCCCTCTTCGTAGCGACCAATGGCGTCGAGCAGCCCGATCATGCCGTTCTGAATAATGTCATCGACCTGCACACTGGCTGGCAACTTGGCCATCAAGTGGTAGGCAATGCGTTTGACCAGCGGCGCGTAATGCGTCACCAACTGGTCGCGATCAAGTGTGCCGGATGCGGTGTACATGCAGTGGCCCGTTCAGTGGTGCAGCCCCAGACCGGGGACTCGACTCGCTTCATGGCCGTCGCCATGAAGCCCGATACGCCCTATTGTCCGTGCTTTACCCATTTACTGCACTCCAAAAAAGGCGCTTTCTTACCGCCTTATTCTCTTCATGGCGCAAAAACAGCTTATCTGACCCCATCGATGGACTAAGACCGCGTTGCCGACGCCCCGGTGTGTCGCCAGCCATGCAGCCGCCGCAAGAAGGCCGCCTCCGCCTCACGCGGTAAAGCTGCGTGGTGCAACAAGGGCCCGGCCAGATCATCGTGCTCGACCTGCCCGACCCAGGCGAGCGGGATCCCCACCTTGTCGCGCACCAGATCTGCCAGCCGATCGAAGAAGGCCCGCGCATCGGCGCGATCGCGCGCCCGCGCGACCGACACATGCAAGGATCCGGCGCCCTGTGCCGCCAACGCCTTGATGCAGGCATAGGCTTCGGTCGCACCGCGCCCGCTGGCTTCGGCCAGCACCAGATGGCGTGGCGCGGCAAACACAAAGGGCGACACCGGGTCCAGCGCCTGCACCGAGGCATGGATGACCATGAACCGCGTGCGCCGCTGCAAGGACTGTAAATGGGTGAGCAGTTGCGCCCGACGCTCGTCGTCGAGCAGCGGCAGCGCCATGGCCACCGCCGCGGTCGGCAGGCGCCCCATCAAACCGGGCACCGGCAGCAACAGGCCGTCGAGCGATTGACGGTCGTCAAGCACATGCAGCAGATCGCCGCCCGGCGCATGCCCCCACACCTCGGCCAGACTGGACGCGCCGGCCGCTTCATCGAGCACCAGCACGCGATGCGCCTGCCCTCCCAGCCGGCTGATCGCCTGCGCCGCGGTTCTGGTGGGCACATGACCGGTGGAGAACACCGCAACAACCGTCGGCGGTGCCTTGCGAAACAAGCGCCGCAGCCCCGCGGCTTGGTCTTCGCGCCCGTCAATCATGTCAGGCTCCGGCACCGGCTGAGGCCATCAACAGCCCCGCCTCTTCGCCTTTGAGGTGGTAGGGCGAGCCCTCGTCCACCGCTTTCATCGCGCGATGCAGCAGATAGGCCCGATTAGGCAAGTGGAGGTCTTCCGGCACGCGCTGGCCATTGGCCACGTAGTAGACCGACATCTCGTGACGCACCGCGACGTCGAGCGCGGGTGCGAGCGAGGCGGCCTCGTCGACCTTGGTGAGAATGCAGCCAGCCAGTTCGGGGCCGTCGTAGGCGCGCACCACGTCGTCGAGCGTATCACCGCGGCAGGTGGCGTTGAGCAGCAGCAGCCGATTGACGTTGCCGGCACCGGTGAGCATGGCCGCCTGTTCGCCGACCATGCGGTCGCGCTGCGACATGCCCACAGTATCGATCAACACCATGTGCTTGTCGCGCAGGTCCGCCAGGGTCTGGCGCAGATCGCCGGCATCGCGCACCACGTGCACTGGCACGCCGAGGATGCGGCCATAGATGCGCAGTTGTTCATGTGCGCCGATCCGGTAGCCGTCGGTGGTGATCAGGGCCAGCTTGTCGGCACCATGGCGCACCACGCAACGCGCGGCGAGCTTGGCGGCGGTGGTGGTCTTGCCCACGCCGGTCGGGCCGACCAGCGCGTACACACCGCCACGGTCGATCACGTCGGCATCATTCGACAAGGCGCGCAGCCCCCGGTTGAGTGCGGTTTTGACCGCATTGCGTGCGGCGCTCAATTCAGCATTCGGATCAACGGCATCGCATAGCGTGCGTGCCAGCTGCGCCGAAAATCCGGCTTCGAGCAACTCACCGGTCATGCGGTTGCGCGCTGGCGCCTGACGCCCGGCCTCGCCCCAGGCAAAGCCGGCGAGCTGGCGTTCGAGCATGGCGCGAATGCCGCCCATCTCTTCCATCAGACGGGTATTGGTTTCCTGCAAGGCACGAATGCGGGCCGACTCTTCTTCGCGGCGCGGCTCGGCCGGCACTGTGCGCGGGGCCGGGGCGCTCTGGCGCGGTGCTTCGGTGCGTGCGGTGCGCGGCGGCTCGGCGGCGCGCATCTCGTCATGCCGGGGAAACACCTCGTGATGCATCACCGGGCGATCGAGGCGTGGCGGCTGAAACGGGCGAATCTGTTGCGCCGGCGCGGCTGCGGGCGCACGCGTTGGCTGAGCTGCCGGCGCGGACGGGCGGCGCGCGGACGACAACTGAACCCGGTAGTCGCCCTCGCCCTCGTCATCGTCATGGGCGAGCGATGCCGCTGGTGCTTTGACGGACGCCGGTTTGGCGGCGGCCGGCGCGCTGCGGGTGCTTTGATGGAGCAACTCGACCGCATCCGCCGGCAAGGCCACGATCTCGACGCCACCGTCGACCGATCGATTCGACAGCACGATGGCTTCGGCGCCCAGCTCTTCCTTGAGCTGGCGCAGGGCTTCCCGGGCGGTCTGGGCAAAATAGCGTTTGACGTTCATGGTGATCTCCGCAGCCATCGGTCCGATCGTCCGGACGATTCTTGATGCGTCGATTATGCGGAGAGCGCCGTCCACCTCTTCGCCGGAAAAAGGGGGTTCTCCCCCCTTATTTCTTGCCGGTCATTTTTTCCAGCGAGTGCTCAAGCGGCAGATCCGACCGTCGCACCGACGCGAATCATGCGGTTTTCCGGCACTTCGGCATTGGCGATCACCTTGAGCGTAGGCACCGAACGGCGCAGGAAGCGCGACAGCAGCCAGCGCAGTTGCCCCGGCACCAGCAACACCGGCGGCAGCCCCATGCTCTCCTGACGCTGGGCCAGCGACACCGTCTGACGCAACAGACTGTCGGCCAGCCCCGGTTCTATCGCGCCGCCCTCCGGCCCGCCCGTACCAATGGCCTGCATCAGCACCCGTTCCAACCCCGGATCGAGCGCCATCACCTGCACCTCGGAGTCACCCGGGAACAGCGCCTGAATGATCGAGCGGCCCAGCGCCTGGCGCACACGCGAGGTGAGCTCGAGCGGATCCTGAATCCGCGCGGCATGTTCGGCCAGCACCTCGATGATGGTGCGCATGTCGCGGATATTGACGCCTTCTTCGAGCAGGTTCTGCAATACCCGCTGCACCGTGGACACCGGCAGTTGCTTGGGCACGAGATCTTCGATCAGTTTGGGCGAGTCGCGGCCGATGTGATCGAGTAGCGACTGGGTTTCCTGCCGGCCAAGCAACTCGGCGGCGTGTTCGAGGATGAGGTGATTCAAATGCGTCGCCACCACCGTGCTGCCATCGACTACGGTGTAGCCCAACGCATGCGCCTGCTCGCGCTGACCGGCATCGACCCAGAACGCGGGCAGCCCGAAGGCCGGGTCTTTGGTTTCGCGACCCGACAAGGGGCCAGTCACCCGCCCCGGATTGATCGCCAGAAACTGCCCCGGATACGCCTCGCCGCTCCCGATCTCCACGCCTTTGAGTGCGATGCGATAGGCGTTGGGCTTGAGCTCCAGATTGTCGCGAATATGCACCGGCGCCGCCAGGAAGCCGACATCCTGCGCAAATTTCTTGCGCAGGCCGCGAATGCGCTTGAGCAGCTCGCCATCCTGCGATTTGTCGACCATCGGGATCAACCGGTAACCGACCTCAAGGCCCAGCACATCGACCGGCGACACATCGGCCCAGCTCGCTTCCTGCGACTGCTCGGTGGCGGCCGCGATCTCGGCCTGAGACGGCATCTTCATTGCCTCCTCGTCTTCCGGCCCATCTATCGGGTTCGATTGCCGCCACCAGGCCAGCCAGCCAAACAAGGAGGCGAGCAGAATGAACACCAGATTGGGCATGCCGGGAATCAGGCCGAGCACGCCGAGAATCGCCGCGGTGAGCATCAATACCTGCGGATTGGAGAAGACCTGGCGCACCACCTGCCCGCTGATCTGTCCCTCGTCGCCGACTCGGGCCACCACCAGACCGGCCGCCACGGAAATGATCAGCGACGGAATCTGTGCCACCAGACCATCACCAATGGTCAGCAAGGTGTAGATCTCGGCGGCCTGCGACAGCGCCATGTCGTGCTGCATGACCCCCACCACCAGACCGCCGGCAATGTTGATCAACAGAATCAGAATGCCGGCGACCGCATCACCGCGTACAAACTTGGACGCACCGTCCATGGCGCCGTAGAAGTCCGATTCCTGCGCGATCTCGCGACGACGGCGCTTGGCTTCCTTGTCATCGATGAGGCCGGCGTTGAGGTCGGCATCGATGGCCATCTGCTTGCCGGGCATCGCGTCCAGGGTAAAGCGTGCACTCACCTCCGCGATCCGCCCCGCGCCCTTGGTGATCACCACGAAGTTAATCACCGTCAGGATGGTGAACACCACCAGACCGACCGCCGTGTTGCCGCCCACCAGGAAGTGGCCGAAGGCTTCGATCACCTTGCCGGCGGCGTCCGACCCGCCATGACCTTCGAGCAGCACGATCCGCGTCGAGGCGACGTTGAGGCTCAAGCGCAGCAATGTAGTCAGCAGCAAGACCGTCGGAAACACCGAGAAGTCGAGCGGCCGATTGGCGTACATGGCCACCAGCATCACCATCACCGACAGCGAAATATTGAAGGTGAAGAACACGTCCAGCGCAAACGCCGGCAGCGGCAACACCATCATCGCCAGGATCATGATGATCAGCATCGGCGCGGCCAGTTGCCGCAGCGCCGTCGGAGACATCAGGGAACGGAGGGTCACGGCGTTCATGAGTGGGCGTATTCAGTGAGGTTCAGCATCAGGCGCGGCCTGCGCCGGGGTCCATGTCGGCGGGCACGGGCAAGGCCTGCGGCACCTCGGGCACCTGTCCGCCATCGGCCAGCCAATGGTTGAGTTGATAGACGTAGGCCATGACTTCGGCCACCGCGGTGTACAACGCCGCCGGCACCGCCTGGTCAATTTCACAGTGCGCGAACAGCGCCCGCGCCAGCGGCGGGGCCTCAAGCGTCGGCACATTGTGCTCGGCGGCGATTTCACGAATCTTCTGAGCGGTCAGGTCCGCCCCTTTGGCCACCACCACCGGCGCGCCCATTCGGCCCGCCTCATAGCGCAACGCCACTGCGTAATGCGTCGGGTTGGTCACCACCACATCGGCCTTGGGCACTTCGGACATCATCCGGCGACGCGACATTTCGCGCTGCGCCTGGCGGATGCGCGCCTTGAGCTGAGGATCGCCTTCGGATTCCTTGTTCTCCTGGCGAACCTGCTCTTTCGTCATCTTCAGTTTGTCGTGGTATTGCCACAACTGGAAAGGCACATCGAGCACGGCCAGCAAGGCCAGGCTGGACACCACCAGCAATGCGGAGAAAAGCACGATTTGCGCAAAATCGTTGAGGCTCGCCGCCAGCGGCTGAGACATCAAGGCCAGCATCTGATCCTTCTCGCGCCAGATTGCCCACGCGCCCACGCCGCCAACCAGAAAAGCCTTCAGCAAGGCCTTGACCAGCTCCGCCGCGCCATGCACGGAAAACATCTTGGCCAGCCCCTTCAGCGGGTCCATGCGTTCGAACTTGAACTGCAAGGCCTTCGGCGAAAACACCATGCCGCCCATCAAAATGGGCGCCGCAACCGCCGCGACCATCAGCACCGCAAACACCGGCGCAACCGTCAGCACCGCCTCGGCCAGCACATCGCGCAAGTTTGCCACCATCAACACCGGATCAATGGCCAGATCGCGCTCAAAGCTCAAGCCCCCCTTGACCAGCGCGACAATGCGCCCCGCCACCCACTGCCCCATCACCCACAAACCAGCAACACCCGCCATCATGACCAGAAAAGTCGACAGCTCGCGCGACTGAGGGACCTGCCCCTCCTCGCGCGCTTGCTCCAGGCGTCGTGGTGTCGCCTCTTCTGTCTTCTCGAGATCACTCTCTTCGGCCACGCCGCTCTCCGATCCGGCCACACAAGCTGCCCTCGCGGAGCAGCGGATGTGAGCATTATCAGATCGTAGCGGGCAATATCAGGGCGGAAGAAAGGGCAGAAAACCGCCCCAATTCTGCAAACGCAGGTTTAGCGCGGCGGCGGCAAGCGCTCCAGGCCAACAAGCTTGGTGCCCGGCGCCACACGCTTTTCGGCAAACCAGCCCTGATTCATCTCAAGCGCGTAACGTGCCGGCTGGGCCGCACAATGATTGTCTTCGGAATGCGGCTTCATCTGGGCAATATTGATGATCCGCCCCGAGTCGTCGATAAACGCCACCGACAAGGGCAGCGGCGTATTGCGCATCCACATGCAGTGCGCGCGCAACTCCGGAAACACAAACACCATGCCCTCATGCGGCAACAAACGCTCCCGCCCCATCAACCCCTGCGCCCGCCGGCCCGGCGTTTCCGCCACCTCGGCATCGATCCGGTACAGCCCGACCGACAAATCCACCCGCCCCAGGGGCTCCGCCGCCTGTACACACAGCGACACAGAACTCAAGCCAATCAACAGCCATCCACGCACGCGCGCCACTCCCGAAAAAAGTGTTTAGCAAAGTGTAGTCGAAGGACAGCTAGCCGTCGGTGGCGCGTAGCCCAAGCACACGAAACACCCCCGCACGCAAGCGTGAAGCCCATCACGAACACGCGCCGAAACACCGTCGTGCGAAACAATCAAACTGGCCTCGCCCGGCCACAAAAGACAAAGGCCCCGGAGGAAAACCTCCAGGGCCTTGTCGTACAACTGGTGCTGCTGACCGGAATCGAACTGGTGACCTACTGATTACGAATCAGTTGCTCTACCGACTGAGCTACAGCAGCAAAGGGCGCAAATTTTATCGAGGCTTTGCAAAACTTGCAATCATTATCCTCACCCACCGTTCATCCCCCGGAACCAGCATCCCAGCGTTTGCCAGTCGCTCGCGCACTTTGAGCCATCTAGAGTCAAGCCAGAACCTACGGACAACGACCATGAATCGCGGATTCACCCTCATCGAGCTAATGATCACCCTGGCCATCATGGCAATTCTTGCCGCGATCGCCGCGCCGAGCTTTACTCGCATGATTGAAGACAATCGAATGACAACCCAGGCGAATGAACTCCTTTCCGCATTTGCGCTCGCCCGCAGCGAAGCCGTCAAACGCGGCATCACGGTCACGGTGACACCCAAAGTGGGCGGCTACAGCGCGGGGTGGCAAGTCAATGCCAGTGACGGGACCTTGCTGCGCGATCACGAAGCCCTACCCAAAGTCACCATGGCCGGCGCTCAGGCAACAACGGCCATCGCCTTCGACTCCTTCGGCGTCAATATCGCCCAGGCCGATCGAACGATTGACCTCTCCCCGCCGGGCTGCACATCTGGCGATTTACGCATGCGACGGTTGATCATCAACACGATCGGACACGGTGCCATCACGGTAGTGGGGTGCTAGACATGACAAGGCTCACAACCCAACCCCGGGCTCACCAACGCGGCTTTTCGCTTATCGAAGCGCTGATTGCCATGGTGGTGCTGTCCTTGGGCTTGCTTGGCCTGGCAGGACTTCAGGTCAGCTCCCTCAAGTTCAACCAGACTGCCCAACTGCGTTCAAAAGCGGTCACGCTGGCTTATGACATGCAGGAGCGCGTGCGTGCCAGTGGTTCCAATGCGACCAATGGTGATTTCAACGTGGGCTTTGGCGCATTCACTAGCGCAACAACCTTTCCCGACCAGCAAATCACTGACTGGAAAGCGCGCCTGGCTGCACAACTGCCGCTGGGTGATGGTTCCGTCTGCACGGTCAGCAACCCCGCTGCCCCCGGCGCCTGCGACGGCGGTCCGTTTTTTGTCATATCAGTCAGGTGGAGCGAAGCAAACGACGTAACCGCCGCCCGACAGGCACAAACCATCCAGATCGTTTCCCGCGAATGAGCGCCCGACAATGAGCCCGATCGCCCCCCTCTCCGTTTTTGACCGCTGCCGTCGCCTGACCGGCCAGCGTGGTTCAACGCTGATCGAACTGATGATCGGCATGGTCATCAGCCTGTTGCTCGTTGGCGGCATGATCACGCTGTTCGTCAACAACAAGCAAACCTACCGTTACAACGAGGAATTGGCGCGTATTCAGGAGAAAGGCCGCTTTGCCGTCGAATTCCTGCAGCGTAATTTCCGGATGGTCGGGCACCTTGGCTGCGGGTATATGGCCGCCAGCGCTGAGCAGGAAGGCTATGGCGCCGTCTTTCCCCGGTCCGCCGCGACCGGCGTAAGCTTTGATGGCACAAACTCAATCAGTGCATTTCCCTATGCGGCAGGCGCGCCAGGCGTTGTGGGCACCTACGCCAGCCCCGCGAATATCGGCGTCGCCGGCACGGACGTCATCACTATTCTTTTTGCATCCGGTGCAGCAACAACGCTCTCTAACTCGGTCAAAGGCACGGCCCCCTTGGTCATTCGTGACAACGCCATGGATTTTCGTCAAGGCGATATTGTGATGCTGGCGGACTGCCTCTCAGCCGACGCTTTCCGCGTCAGCAATGTGCCGGCCTCGGGCAACAACGTCACACTGGAGCATAAAGTTACCGGCGCGGCCAACATCTCTGACAGCCTCGCCAGCGATAGGGACTACGGCGACAGCACCCGCGTCATGCGCCTTCAGACCCAGGTGTTCCACCTTGCGCAATCGAGCAAACTGAACCGCCAGGGGCAAGCACTGCAGTCCTTGTACCTGAACGGCAACGAGATGATCGAAGGCGTCGCCAACATGAACGTCTTGTACGGCCTGCCGGCAGCCGGCGCCGGACCCGGCGTGACGGGTCGCACTGTCGCCCGCTACCTGCCGGCCACCGCCATGACGGCGACCGACTGGGCCAATGTCATCGCCATCCAGTTTGAATTACTGCTGGTCAGTGCCGACGACAACGCCGTCTCTGTACCGATGCCGATCACCTTTAATGGCGCAACGACGACCGCGGCAGATCGACGCATGTACTCGACAGTGTCGACCACCATCGCTTTGCGTAACCGGTTCTAAAGGTCTCGCCATGACGCCACGAAATCATTTTAAATGCCCCCCAAGCAGTCAGTCTGGTTCTGCACTGATTGTCGGCCTCATCCTCCTTCTGGTAATGACCATGCTGGGCTTGACCGCCATGCAAACAACCTCACTGGAAGAGCGGATGTCCGGCAACATGCGCGACCGCGACCTGGCCGCCCAAGCGGCTGAGATGGCTTTGCGTGCTGGCGAAAACGAGGCACTGACAGCCCTCGGCTCACTCTCTGGAAACGGTGTTTTTTCGTTCCCCTCGAAACCTGCTCCGGACGAATCAATTGCCGCAAGCTGGAAAACCACCTCCAACGTGCGCGGCTGGGCTGCTGGCAACAACCTCAAGGCCATGACTTCCTATACAGCACCCTCATCGCCGGCTGTGTCATACCCAAGCTTTGCCGAAGCCCCGGACTACTGGATTGAAGAACGCCCTGGTGTGTATTCGACCTCGTCGCTTGAACCGCGACCGGCCGATGTCCGCATCTTCGACATCACCGCCCGCTCCACCGGTGCCAGTGGCACCAGTACCGTCATCCTGCGCTCGACGGTGATGCAATGAACACCGCGCGCGCCATTCTGAAAGGTGTTGCCATGAACACTACACCGCCCAAAACGCTGACCCCCATCGCTGCAGCGGTCGTTGCTGCATGCGCTTTCGGCCTGCCCAGCCAGGCGCTCTCAGCGTCGCTGGCGATCTCGCAGGTCCCGCTCTATCTGGGGGGCACGGTGGAGCCGAACATCTTGTTCGTGCTCGATGACTCCGGCTCAATGGATTGGTCCTTCATGCCGGACGGCATTTATTCATACCACAACACCAAACGGGCCAAGTCGAGCTATTACAACAAGATCTATTACGATCCCACCGCCACCTATCTCCCGCCGCTGGATCAAGATGGCGTCAGTCGCGGCGACTCGACTTTCACCTCGGCTTGGAAAGATGGCTATTCAAGCAGCCGAGGTGCCAATACGGTCAACCTCAGCACCTCATTCAGACCAACCTGGTACTACGCGGGTTATTCCAACGAATATTCCGCCAGTTCCCAGGCCGCTTTTTATTACGTGTTCAACGCCGGAAACGCCAACTGCAACGGCACAGCAACGGATGACGACTGCTATACCTACGTCAAGGTAGGCAGCAGTGAAGAAACCAATTTTGCCAACTGGTACTCCTATTACCGCGACCGCATGTCGGCCGCCAAGGCGGGGGTCAGCCGGGCCTTTGCGCAACAGGGCACGGGGCTGCGAATTGGTTACGGCCGTATCAACAGAAGCAGCATAAACGTTGATGGTTTGTCGACGTCCACCATTGAACGTGGCGTTCGTGATTTCAGCGACAAGGACACCTTTGGCAACGTCACCAACAACCGCAAGCAGTTCTTTGACTGGTTGTTTGCGCAACAGCCCACAGGCAGTACCCCGCTACGTCGGGCACTTGACGCAGCGGGCGATTACTACGAATGGCAAGATAGTCGCGGCGCCGCCAGTACCACCCCTGGCGTGTCCGGCGGCAAGGATCTGTCGTGCCGCCAGAACTTCACCATTCTGACCACCGATGGCTACTGGACTAACGGCAGTTACTATGAAGCGGCAACGTCGGGTGCTAGGCAAAACAACGATGGTAGCAATGGCCCGCTCATTACCGGCCCCAATAGCGCGACATATCAGTACACACCGATCGGTCCGTTCAAGGACAACTGGAGCAACAACCTGGCGGATATCGCCATGTACTACTGGAATCGCGATCTGCGCAGCGATCTGAACAACAACGTCCCGGTCAGCACCGACGACCCCGCCTTTTGGCAGCACATGGTGACCTTTGGTGTCGGTCTCGGCGTTGAAGGCACCATCTCCTCAACCACCGCCTTTGCCGCAATTGCGACCAAGACGGACCCTGGCTGGCCCAGCCCGACCTCCAGTGACCCGGCCAAAATTGATGACTTGCTGCATGCCAGCCTGAACGGCCGAGGCGAATTCTTCAGCGCAAAAGACCCACAAACCTTCGCCAACGCACTCGCGGCCACGCTGGCCACCATCAACGCCCGGACCAGTTCGGCCGCAACAGTGGCGGCCAACTCCACTCGCCTGAGCACCAATACGCTCCTCTTCCAGGCACGCTTCGACAGCGGCACCTGGACGGGAGACATGTTGGCCTACAAGATTGATGTCAACACCGGCGACCCGGATACCACGCCGACGTGGCAAGCGAGCAAACAGATTCCGGCCTTTTTGACCCGCAGCCTTTTCACCATAAACCCGAGTAACGGGCAGGGCATTCCGCTAGCTTGGGCTTCGTTGGCGACAAGCCAGAAAACAGCCCTCAGCAACGACTCGACCCTGCTGGAATGGGTGCGTGGCGACCAGAGCAAAGAGGCGTCTAACAACGGCCCCTTCCGCACGCGCAAGAGCATCATGGGCGACGTCGTCAACTCGG
Source organism: Zoogloeaceae bacterium G21618-S1 (assembly GCA_027214125.1). GTDB lineage: Bacteria > Pseudomonadota > Gammaproteobacteria > Burkholderiales > Rhodocyclaceae > Nitrogeniibacter. Next base: position 28,460 of record JAPWHF010000014.1, on the reverse strand, counting down.
ACCCGGCGTTCGTGAAGAATGAGGACTATGGATACAGCCTGGCCGGTTCGCTAAGCACGTCGGAACGAAACGCCTATATCACACGACGGGTCTCCACCAACTTCCTGAACCGCAAGGGAGCACTCTTCTTTGGTGCCAATGACGGCATTTTCCGCGGTCTGGACAGCGACACGGGCGCAGAGCTCTTCGGCTACGTCCCCAACACAATCATGTCCGGCTTGCCCACGCTGGCGGACCCGAAGTACACCCACCGCTACTATGTGGACGGTGCGCCCAAGGTCGGCGATGCCCTCGTCGGCAGCAACTGGAAGACCGTGCTGGTCGGCTCCACCGGCGCTGGCGGCAAGGGATACTTCGCCCTCAACGTTGAGAATGCACATAGCTTCGGAGCCTCCGACGTGCTGTGGGAAGTCAACGACACCACCACCGGCTTCGGAGAATTGGGCTTCGCGCTCGGTCAGGCGTCCATTGGCCGAACCGAAAGCGGTGACTGGGTAGCCATCTTTGGCAATGGCTACAACAGCACGGCCCAAAAGGCCCAGTTGTTCGTCGTCAATATCAGTACCGGCGCACTGATCAAGAAAATCGACACCAGCGTCGGCAGCGCAACGACACCAAATGGACTGGCCACCCCTGTGGTCATCGACAGCGACCAGAACGGCTCTATCGACCTGGTTTATGCCGGGGATCTGCACGGTAATCTCTGGAAATTTGACTTTACCGGTAGCAGTAGCAGCAACTGGAAAGTTGCCTTTGGTGGCAAGCCGCTATTTAAAGCAACCGATGGCGGCAGCCCTGCACAAGCGCAGCCGATCACCGCCAAAGTACAAGTCAGCAAGCACCCGAAACAAGGCCTGATGGTCTATTTCGGCACGGGCAAGTATTTTGAGTCGGGCGACAACACTGACCTGAGCAAGCAATCCCTCTATGGTGTGCAGGACGAATGCGGCATCGGCGTCTCCGGCACGGGCTGCGGCAGCGTCAGTAACGCATCCAAAGTCGCGCGGAGCGACCTGCTGGTGCAAAGCATTACCTACGAAGGATCTCAGGCCTTTAACGGCAACGTCTGGGAGATTCGGCAATTCTCGCAGAACACGCCCACGGTGAATCAACGTGGCTTTCTGGTGGATCTCGTCCCGCCGACCAACATCAAGGCAGGCGAACGCATCCTCACCGACCCGATTCTCTGGAAAGACCGCATCATCTATGTGAGCTCCATCCCGGATGACGATGCCTGTGCCGGCGGCGGCTCAAGCTGGATTATCGAGCTGGCCCCCTACACGGGCGCGCGTACCGAACATAACGTGTTCGACTTGGCAAGGGACGGCACTTACGGTAGCAGCAACGAGTACAACAACAAGGTCGTCAGCGGCCGTCGTGTGGTGGGCGGCATGATCAAGAGCCTGGGCCAGGTGCGCGACGCCGGGGGTAAAACCCACAAGTACGGCTCCACCTCGACCGGCACCATCGACAAGAGCACTCAACAATCCGACGGGAGTCGCCGTATCTCGTGGCGACAACTGCAATAAGGAAAACCGGCCATGAACATCAAGACATTTGTGCGTCGCCTGACCTTGGTCAGCCTGTTCGGGCTCTTGAGCGTGGGAGCCAACGCACAGGAGCGCCCTCTTGAGGAAATCGGTGTCATTAAATCCGTCAGTCCGGCGACCTCCACCATTGTCGTCGGCGACCGGAAGTTATTGATCACCACAGCAACGAAGATCACCGCAGACGATCGCAACCTGGCGTATTCACCCGTTTCTTCGGCATGGGTAGGAAAGCAGATCGCCATGGAAACGAACGCCGATAGCCAGGGAAATATCGTGGTCGTCGAACTCCACCTTTTCAACAACGGGGGTGGGCAATGAAGCGCGTAGAGCAGTCCTTCCGGCGCAGCGGAGAACGCGGCTTTACGCTCATTGAAGTGATGATTGTTGTCGCGATCATCGGCATTCTTGCTGCCATTGCCTACCCGAACTATACCCAGTACGTGTTGCGCTCGAAGCGCAATGATTGCGCCGGCGCGCTGGTCGGGATGGCTGCCGCCATGGAGCGTCGTTTCTCGACGAATCAATCCTACCAGGGTCTGGCCGCGGGCGGCGCGAACACTGGCGCGCCCGCAGCAACGTTCTACCCTGCCCAATGCCCGATCGATGGCGGCGCGGCAACGTATAACCTGACCATTGCTGCGGCGACCCAGACCACCTTTACGCTGAACGCAGCCCCCACGGGAAGCCAGGCAGGCGACACATGCGGCACGCTGTCGCTCACTGAAACCGGCGTCAAAGCAGCTACCGGCGGCACGGTTCAAGCCTGCTGGTAATACTGATAAATGTTCCGCGGTGCGCAGCCAAGGACTTTGCACTGCGCACCGCCTGAACGTTCACTGCTCAAAAAAAACCGAGATCTTCACGACAGTATCTGGGCGCCTGTTCCAGAGTGTCCTATGCGCCGCAACGGCCCCATTCGAGCCATCGACCCTGACGCTCCGACTCGCCCACTGTGCTGCGTCATGTCGAACAGCAGGGATGCTTCCGGCGCCCGCGGGTTTGGCCTCAGTCATTTTGGGACCAAGCGATGCGATCAAGCGGCCGGGCAGCGGGCTGCATTGCCTTCGGAAAGCGGCACACGACTCACCGACATCCTTGATGCCATCCACCAACACCATCAGCGTCAGCCATGACCGCGAGTGAAATTGCCCTGATTGGCGTGGCGGCCTTCATGGCCGGAGCCATGAATTCAGTCGCGGGTGGTGGCACCTTCTTTTCCTTTCCGGCACTGCTGGCCGTCGGCGTACCGTCCGTCATGGCCAATGCCAGCAATGCGGTTGCGCTTTGGCCGGCCAGTCTGGCCGGGGCACTGGCCAGTCGCGACGCCTTGTACAAATACCGCGACCGCCTGCTTCCGCTTTCAATTGTTGCGTTTCTGGGCGGGCTGCTGGGCGGGGTGCTGTTGCTCAAAGTGCAAGACCGACTGTTTACGCAATTGATCCCGTGGTTGCTTGGTGTGGCCACGCTGCTGTTTGCGCTGAGCGGGTCGCTGTCGCGCCTACTGGCACGCCTGCGCGGCACCGCGGGCCCGAGTCATGGCCTGGGCGGCACGGTGTTCCAGTTCCTGGTGTCGGTGTATGGCGGATTTTTCGGTTCGGGCATGGGCATCGTCATGATCGCCGCGCTGGCCATTCAAGGGCATACCGATCTGAACGAAATCAACGCGCTCAAGAACTGGCTATCTGCGGTCATCTACAGCATCGCGGTCGTCACTTTTGTGATTGCGGGTGCGGTAAGTTGGCCCCACACCTGGATCATGCTGATCACCGCGGTCGCCGGGGGTTACATGGGTGCGCGCCTCGCCCGGCGCTTGCCGGCCGTTTGGCTGCGACGCATGGTGATCACGATTGGTTGCGGGCCAACTGTCTACTACGCCTTGCCTCGCTAAGACAAAAATTACTCCACCGCCCCCGCAGCCCCTCAAGAAATTCGGGTGGCACTCGTTAATTCCCTCGACGGCCAAACTCAGAGGGAAGAACACTATGGCGGAGGGGGAGGGGCAGTTCGTCTTCGCGGACGAAGAGCTGCCCAACAACGGCGCTCTGATGCCAACGCAACCGCCGTGGCGAATATTGGTGGTGGATGACGACGCCGACGTCCACGAGGCCACACGTTTCGCGCTCAAGGGCATCCCCATTCTTGGCCGCCCGGTTGAGTTCCTCCATGCCCACTCGGGCGCCGAAGCCCTCGCTGTCCTGCGCCGCGAACACGATATCGCCGTCCTGCTGCTCGACGTCGTGATGGAAACGCCAGACGCCGGGCTGCGCATTGTCAGCGCGATCCGCGAAGAACTTCAGCTGACCAATCTGCGCATTGTCTTGCGTACCGGACAACCCGGCCAGGCGCCTGAAATGGACGCGATCAGCCGCTACGACATCAACGACTACAAAACCAAGAATGAACTGACCCGCAACAAGCTATTCACCACCGTGACGGCTGCCCTGCGCTCTTACGAACAGTTGCGCCGCCTTGACGCCAGCCGCCGCGGACTCGAAAAGGTCATCGCCGCCAGCAATGACGTAATGACTCGCCCGGGGCTACGCAGTTTCGCCGAGGGCATCATCATCCAAATTGCCAGCCTCATCGGGATACCTCCCGAAGGCTTGGTCTGCGCCAGTACGCCGCAAATACCGCCTCAGAACGGCCACGCCCCCCAGTTTGAGATCATCGCCGCGGCTGGCCGCTTTAGCGGGCTGACGGACCAACCATTTAACACCATCGACGAGCCGAGAATCACCGCGGCATTGCGACAAAGCCTGATCGAACGCCGCAACCTTGTCGAACCACACAGCCTCACGCTGTTTTTTGAAACCCGGGATCAACACGCCTACGCGGTTTTCGTCGACTCCAGTGAGCCAATTCACGAACTCGACCAAAACCTGCTGCACATGTTCTGCACCAACATGTCCTTGTGCGCGCAGAACATCCAGCTGGTCAGCGCCTTGCGCGACCAGGCATATTGTGACCGTCTGGTCGGACTCCCCAACCGCTCAGCCATGCTTCGAGAGCTGGATCGCGCCATTGACAGCCCCAGCCGCAATGAGCAAGCCTTGGCCCTTGTCGATATCGATCAATTTTCGGCCGTCAACGATCTCCTTGGGCACCCCTATGGCGACCAACTACTGCGCGCCATTGCTCAACGACTGGGTACCGAATTTCCTGGATGTTTTGTCGCCAGAGTCTCCGGCGATGTTTTTGGGCTGCTGGGCCGACGCGAGCACCTGACCCCAGACGCCATCGGCCGTCTGTTCAGCACGCCGTTCAATATCGACCAGGTCGACCACCCGCTCACCGTCAGCACTGGCATCGTGCACTTGCGTGATGTTCAGGGCAGCGGCTCGGACGGCATACAAAACGCCTACATCGCGCTAAAACGAGCAAAAACCTCCGGGCTCGGCCACCACGCTTACTATTGCGAGTCCATCGCCAATGAAACGCATGACCGCAACCGGATGCGGATTGCACTGCACCGTGCGCTAGCCAGTGGCGATCAGCTCTACCCGGTCTTTCAGCCGCAGCTCGACCTCCTGTCGGGACGGGTGGTCGGATTCGAAGCGCTCACCCGCTGGCGGATCGACAATGGCACGCATGTGCCGCCCGATCGCTTCATTCCGGTGGCCGAACAAACCGCGCTTATCCTCCCCATTGGCGAGTGGATTCTTCACCAATCGATGCGCGTGCTGGAGTCACTCCATCAGCACGGACATACCGGCCTGCGCATGTCAGTCAATGTCTCCACCGTGCAACTGCGCCAACCCAACTTCCTGAGTATCCTCGACCGCGCACTGGACACCTCATCCATTTGCCCCGAGTGCCTGGAGCTCGAAATTACCGAATCCGTTGCGGCGCTAGGCATTAACCAGGTCCGGACGCTCCTCGAAGCCATCCGCGCCCGCGGTGTCTCCATTGCCATTGATGACTTCGGCACCGGCTTCTCGTCCTTGTCTTACTTGCACCGACTACCCGCCAACCGGCTCAAGATCGACCGCTCCTTCATCCATACGCTCGAACATGGTCAAAGTGGGCGGATAGCCGAGATGATCGTCCCGCTCGGCCATCAGCTCGGCATGAAGGTGCTGGCCGAAGGTGTCGAAACCGCCAGCCAGCGCGACCGCTTACGCGCCCTCGGCTGCGACGAAATGCAGGGCTACCTGCTCGCCCGCCCGATGATCGCCGACGATCTGGCCGCCTGGCTCGACGCCTACCGCCCCAACACAAACTAGGCTGTGACGATCGCGTAGAATACGGGCGGCTTGGAGCACGGGTGTGTTCGTACGATATTCGCCACGCCCCCACGCATGCACTATTCAGGTGGTGACCACACACCAATAAACGCCGTCTGTATTGTCCTTGGTCGGCGTTCACCCGCCAGACACCCCGAACTCCTGCCACCGTCGTGACGGGCGCACCGTCGATCCTGCATTACCCCCGGACTCTCCTGGAATGGTTGAAATTTTCGATGTTGTGCTTCGCGCCGGCCGCGCGGGCGTCGAGCTTGCCCTGTTTGTGCTACTTCCCGTCATGGTTGTCATGCTGTCACTGATGCGCCTGCTCGAAGCGCGCGGCGTACTCGACTGGCTGGTCCGCCAACTTGCGCCACTGCTGCGCCCCGCCGGACTGACCGGCCTCGGCGTATTCGCAGCCTTGCAGATCAACTTTGTCAGTTTCGCCGCGCCAGTGGCCACTTTGGCCATGATGGCCCAACGGGGCACCTCGCCGCGGCATATCGCTGCAACGCTGGCCATGGTAATGGCCATGAGTCAGGCTAACGTCTTGATCCCGATGTCCACCATGGGGCTCGCATTTGGCATCACCCTCCTCCTGTCGCTGCTCGGCGGCCTGGCTGCCGCGGCGACGACTTATCACGTATTCGGCAAACACCTTTCCGATCAGGAAGGCTGCATTGACGAAACCCTGCGCCACCCGGTCGCCGACGATGCCAAAGGTGTGCTTGATGTCATCAACCGGGCCGGCGCCGAAGCCTTCAAGATCACCATTGGCGCCATTCCCATGCTCGTCCTGGCACTGGTCGCCGTCGCCGGCTTGCGCGCCAGCGGCATCATCGACGGACTCACCGATGTGCTGGCACCCACCCTGGTGCTGCTCGGCATCGACCCCGCGCTGATCCTGCCCACGCTCACCAAATTCATCGGTGGTGGCACCGCCATGATGGGGGTGATGAATGACATGCTGCGCGCCGGCACGGCCAGCGTTGCCAGCCTCAACGCCAGCGCGGGCTTTCTGGTACATCCGCTGGACATTCCGGGCATCGCCGTACTGATTTCTGCCGGAAAGCCCGTCGCCGCAGTGTGGCGCGTCGCCGTGCTCGGCGGGGCCGTTGGCATTGCGCTGCGCACCATCGGACACATACTGCTCACCTGACCAGGAGGTTCCGCCCATGCTCAACGCCATCACCCTGCTACTGGTGTTCCAACTCGCTGGCGAAGTCATCTCCCGCGGCCTGGGCATTCCCTTGCCGGGCCCGGTGCTCGGCATGGCGCTGCTGTTTGTCGCGCTCATCCTGCACGGCGGGCCCGGCAAGAATCTGCAGGACACCGCCAACGGACTGCTCAGCCACCTTTCGTTGCTCTTTGTCCCCGCCGGCGCCGGCATCATGTTGCATGCCGACCGCCTCGCCAGCGAATGGCAAGCCTTGCTGGCCGCGCTGGTGATCAGCACGCTCGCCGCGCTGGCCGTCTCCGCACTGGTATTGACGTTCATCTTGCGCCGCCGCGGGAGCGGCTCATGATCCGTCACGACTTCACCGGCCTATGGGTCTACCTCTCCGCCTCACCCCTGCTCGGCCTGACGCTCACCTTGATCGCCTACCTCGGCGCCTGGCAACTCCATCGCCGCGCCGGCGGGCATCCGCTGGTCAATCCGGTGCTGATCGCCGTGCTGACCTTGGTTGGCATCCTCTGGGCTACCGACACGGCCTACGAAACCTATTTTGACGGTGCCCAGTTTGTTCACTTCCTGCTTGGCCCCGCCACCGTCGCGCTGGCCATTCCGCTCTATGGTCAGCTCCAGCGCTTGCGCGCCATGGCCATTCCGCTCGGCCTCACACTGCTGTGCGGCGCAACGACAGCCATCGTGGTGGCCTGGGGTGCAGGCGCCTTGCTCGGCGCCAGTGAGGCATCACTGATCTCCCTTGCCCCAAAAAGTGTCACCACCCCGATCGCCATGGCCGTCGCCGAAGCCCTTGGCGGGCTACCCTCGCTCACCGCCGCACTGGTGATCATGACCGGCATTTTCGGCGCCATGGTCGCGCAAGGCCTGTTTCGCCTGCTCGGCACCCGCGACCCCGCAGTGCAGGGCTTTGCCATGGGCTTGGCCGCACACGGCATCGGCACCGCACGCGCCTTTCAGATCAGCGCTGAAACCGGTGCCTTTGCCGCCTTGGCCATGGCGACCAATGGCCTGCTCACAGCCTTGCTGACGCCGTGGCTACTGCCCTGGCTCAGTCGCTGGTTTGCCTGAAACAGCGCAGCACTCGCCGCGTGCAGACATTGCCCGCTGGCGCGATCTGTCCGATACTCGGCGTGGAGGCGAGCGATGCAACCGAGACCGGCACAACGCGCTTACTGGCAACGCAACACCCGACTGACGGTGGCGCTGCTGTGCGTCTGGTTTGTGAGCACATTCGTCGCCGGCTACTTCGCCGATGAACTCAACCACTTCACGCTCTTCAACTTCCCCTTCGGCTTCTATCTGTTCGCCCAAGGCTCTTTGCTGATCTACCTGATCATCATTGGAATCTACGTCAGCTACATGAACCGGCTTGATCGCGACTGGGTGCGTGAATCCGCCCCCGGCGAGCCGCGCACCCGCTTCCCGTCGTCTGGCGAGTGAGCCGCCGCAGCCGACGTCCGCAATCTAATTAATGCCTTGATAAAGCGCATTAAGGTTTCTGTAAGCTTTCCTCTCGATACTCCATCTGCCCGTCACTTTCCGGCAGCGCGTGGTTTGTCCACTCACTGACCCGGTGTGCTGGTGGAGGGTGCCAGGAAACACGCTGGCTACCGCCGTCGGACACTGTCCGGAAATGGCATTCAATAATATTTGAGAGGAGATAGGCGATGGAGAAGCCACAAGGGTCAGGCGACGCATACTGGCGCGCCACGCTCGGCCTGCTGACCACCGTGCTCATTATCTGGTTTGTCGTGTCCTTCGGATTCGGCATCATCCTGCAGCCGATGCTCGACAGCATCATGCTGGGCGGTTACCCGCTCGGTTTCTGGTTCGCACAGCAGGGTTCGATCTACATCTTCGTGGCGCTGATTTTCTATTACGCCCACCGGATGGGACAGATCGACCGCGAACACGACGTTCACGAAGACTGAGGAGACCTGACGAATGGATCTGAAAACACTGACCTATATCGTCGTCGGGGCAACGTTTGCCCTGTACCTCGGTATCGCCTTCTGGGCCCGTGCGGGTAGCACTGGCGAATTCTATGTCGCCGGCGGCGGCATTCACCCGATCGCCAACGGCATGGCTACTGGTGCTGACTGGATGTCGGCCGCCTCCTTCATCTCGATGGCCGGCCTGATTGCATACAACGGCTACGGCGCTTCGCTGTTCCTGATGGGCTGGACCGGTGGCTACGTATTGCTGGCCATGCTGCTTGCCCCGTACCTCCGGAAGTTCGGCAAATTTACCGTGCCGGAATTCATCGGGGATCGCTTCTACTCCAACGGCGCCCGTATCGTTGCCGTCGTCTGCCTGATCCTGGCTTCCATCACCTACGTGATCGGCCAGATGAAAGGCGTCGGCGTCGCGTTCTCGCGCTTCCTGGAAGTGGATTACGACACCGGCCTGTACATCGGCATGGCACTGGTGTTCTTCTATGCCACCCTCGGCGGCATGAAAGGCATCACCTACACGCAGATCGCACAGTATGTGGTCCTGATCTTCGCCTACACCATCCCGGCAATGTTCATCTCCATGAACCTCACCGGCAACCCGCTGCCGCAGCTGGGTCTCGGCTCGACGATGGCTGACGGCTCGGGCATGACATTGCTGGCCAAGCTGAACCTCGTGGTGACGGAACTCGGCTTCAAGGAATACACCACCCAGACCATCGCCGGCCGTCTCGACATGTTCGTCTACACCCTGTCGCTGATGATCGGTACCGCCGGTCTGCCGCACGTGATCGTTCGCTTCTTCACGGTGCCGAAGGTATCCGACGCTCGCTCCTCCGCAGGTTGGGCGCTGGTGTTCATCGCGATCCTCTACACCACGGCTCCGGCTGTTGGCGCCATGGCTCGCCTGAATCTGCACGCCACCATCCAGACGGGTGAAATCGGCTCGCCGGAAGGCAACCTGTCGTACGAAGCCCGTCCGCAGTGGTTCAAGAACTGGGAAAAAACCGGTCTGCTGAAGTTCGAAGACAAAAACGGCGACGGTCGCATCCAGTACTACAACGACAAGAACCCGGAAATGGCCAAGAAAGCCGAAGCCTTCGGCTGGAAAGGCAACGAGATGGTCAAGGTCGACCGCGACATCATCGTGCTGGCCAACCCGGAAATCGCCAAGCTGCCGAACTGGGTGATCGCCCTGGTCGCAGCCGGTGGTCTGGCCGCCGCGCTCTCGACGGCTGCTGGTCTGCTGCTGGCCATCTCCTCCGCCATCTCTCATGACCTGCTCAAGGGCGTGTTCATGAAGGGCATCTCCGAGAAAGCCGAACTGCGCGCAGGTCGTATCGCTATGGCAGGTGCCATCATGGTGGCGGGTTACCTCGGTCTGCATCCCCCGGGCTTCGCCGCAGGTACGGTGGCTATCGCCTTCGGTCTGGCGGGCGCCTCCATCTTCCCCGCACTGATGATGGGTATCTTCTACAAGCGGATGAACAAGGAAGGTGCGATCGCAGGCATGGTCGCAGGCATCTCGGTCACCATGCTGTATGTGTTCCAGCACAAGGGCATCCTCTTCATCCAAGGCACGGAATTCCTGGGTGACCTGGGCCCCAACTGGTTCCTCGGCATCCAACCGAACGCCTTTGGCGCCATCGGTGCCGTGGTGAACTTCGCAGTCGCGATCATGGTTTCCAAGATGACCGCCGAGACGCCGCAGCACATCCAGGATCTGGTCGAGTCCATCCGCACCCCGCGTGGTGCAGGTGCCGCGACCCACTAAGTAGAAACACCCCTGGGTGTTCGGACAACCCCCGCTTCGGCGGGGGTTTTCTTTTTTGGCATCCCGGCTGCATCATCCAAGTTCGCACCTCGCCTTGGGGAAAACGCCGATAACGACACGGGCCCTCTCGGTGGTACGCTGCACAGCACCAATACTCCCTTCCCCGAAACCCACCAAATTCGAGGCCCCAGATGTACAAACACATCATCGTTGCCGTTGACGACAGCCCTACCTCCCAACGCGCCATTGAAGAGGCCGCCACCTTGTGTGTCGCCACCGGCGCTCGCCTGACCGTGGTGCATGCCGTGGATGAGGCGCTGTTCGCACATTTCAATCGTGTCACCCTGGCCAGCCGGGACGCAGTCCAGCAAGCGCTCATCAAAGAAGGCAAGAGCGTGCTTAATAGCGCCATCGCCACCGCGACCGCCGCCGGCACCACGCCGGAAAGCAAGCTGCTCGTCTCCGAGCATCACTCGACCTCCGATCAGATCGTCCAGACCGTCGCCGAATCCGGTGCAGACCTGCTGATCGTCGGCTCGCACGGTCGTCGTGGCGTGCAGCGCCTGCTGCTCGGCAGCGTTGCCGAAAAACTGCTCAAGAAAGTGAGCATTTCGATGATGGTCGTACGCGGCACCGCATAAAGCCCGCTCACAGACAGCCTGTTATCATTCGGGGGTGCCGCGTTCCACACGGAACACCGCACCCCCGTTTTTCATTGCGCAGCGGGCGGTTGCAGACCGATTCTGCCCGCTGCGCTCGCCCTCCATTGCAATAACACCCCTCGCACACTCATGGAATTTCTGACTCACTGGCTGACAACCTTGGGCTTCGACACCGCGCAGAGCGGCCTGACCTCTCAAGTATTTCTCGTCGTCCTGTCTGTCGTGCTAGCTAACTTAGTGATTGGCCGCATCCTTACACGCTTGATCGCGGCAGCCCGTAAAACGGCATTGGTTTGGGACGATGCCGCGCTTGAAGCACTCGGCCGGCCGTTGCGAATGCTGATCTGGCTGCTCGGCATCGCCTTTGCGGCCGACATCGTCGGCCAGCACACCGACGCGCCAATCTTTGATGCCGTCGATCCGATGCGAAAAATCGGCGTCATTGCCCTGATTGCGTGGACACTCACCCGCCTGATCGGCAACACCGAGCATGCCATCATCGCGCGCGGCGAAGCGCTCGGACAACCTGCAGACCTCTCCACGGTGGCCGCTGTTGGCAAGCTGCTGCGCATCACCGTCATCATCACCACGGTGCTGATCGCCCTGCAGTCACTTGGCTTCAGCATCTCGGGCGTACTCGCGTTCGGCGGTGTCGGTGGCATCGCGATCGGCTTTGCTGCCAAGGACTTGCTGGCCAATTTCTTTGGCGCGCTGATGATCTACCTCGATCGGCCCTTCGCCATTGGCGACTGGATCCGCTCCCCCGACAAAGACATCGAAGGCACCGTCGAAGACATTGGCTGGCGACTGACCCGCATCCGCCGCTTCGACAAACGGCCGCTCTACGTGCCCAACGCCATCTTTACCCAGATTTCCGTCGAAAACCCCACCCGGATGACCCACCGTCGCATCAACGAAACCATCGGCATTCGTTATGACGATCTCGACAAGATGCAGGCGATTACCGACGACGTACGGCAGATGCTGATCGATCATGCCGACATTGCAGACGATCAGACCATGATCGTGCACTTCAACACCTTCAATGCCTCATCGGTCGATTTCTTCGTGTACACCTTCACCCACACCACCAAATGGGTGGAGTTCCATCGCGTCAAACAGGACGTCCTGCTGCAAGTGGCGGCCATCATCGACAGGCATGGCGCCGAAATCGCATTCCCCACGCGCACGCTACATCTACCCGACGGCATGCACGTCAACAGCGCCCCCGAGTTGGAGCGCGCGACGCAAGCACACAAAGCGTAGCAAGCAGCTCAAACAAAAAACGCGCCCGCGGGCGCATTTTCCTTCCTGACGACGGTGTTCTAACGACTGCCAAACAGCCCGCCAAGCATCGACAGTCCCTGCTGAAGCATCTCCGAGTTGTCATCGATCTGCCCGTTCGGCGAGAGCATGTCGATCAACTGCGGCAAAGCGCCGGCCAACCCCGAAGCCGCGTCCGGCTGGCTCATCCCGACCTGACTGGCCACCTGCGCCAAGGCGTCCGGGCCAATCGCCTGGCTCAACGCGTCGGCGTCCACCGGCTGATTCTCGCCCTGCCCCAACCAGGAGGCCACTTCACCACCCAAACCGCCCGCCTGAAGGCGCGACAACAAACCGGGCAAGCCGCCTTCGCTGTTCTGAATCAGGGCTTTGACGATATCCATCATCGGATTCCCCGCACTCTTACCGCCGCCAAGCACCTGTCCGGCCAGTTGATCAAGCAATCCCATGGTGTGCCCTCCTTCATCCTGTTCGAGTCGCGACATCATGGCCTGTTGAATCAAGCACAACAAGACACGTGACAGGGTTTCACAAGATCGCCGGTCGCACATTTCGGTAGAATGCAGGCATTCAACGGCCCAACCCCTGGCGAACCATGACGCAAGATGAACTGAAACAAGCCGCCGCCGAAGCCGCCCTCGACTTTGTGATCGAAGGCAGCATCGTTGGCGTTGGTACCGGCTCGACGGCCAATTTCTTTATTGATGGTCTGGGCCGCATGAAGGACCGGATTCGTGGTGCGGTCGCCAGCTCCGAAGCCAGCGCCCGGCGTCTGGCGGCACACGGCATCACCCTGTTCGATCTCAATGACGTCACCGAACTGCCCGTCTATGTCGATGGTGCAGACGAAATCGACGCATCGCTGGCCATGATCAAAGGCGGCGGCGGCGCGCTGACCCGCGAAAAGATTGTCGCCGCGGTGGCCACACGCTTTATCTGCATCTGTGACACCTCCAAACAAGTCACGACGCTGGGCCGCTTCCCCCTGCCGGTCGAAGTGATTCCCATGGCCCGTGCCCAGGTCGCGCGTGCGTTGAGCGCCCTCGGGGGGCGCCCGATGCTGCGTGAAGGCTTCGTCACCGACAACGGCAACCTGATTCTTGATGTGCATGCGCTGCAAATCACCGACCCCGTCGCCTTCGAAAGCGAGCTCAATCAGATCGTCGGCGTCGTCACCAACGGGCTCTTTGCCCGTCGCGGTGCAGACAGCTTGTTGCTCGCGGCACCGGGTGGTGTCCGCCGCATTGATGCGGTTTGACATCAAACTGTCATCTAAATTAAGTATTTTTCCTCCTTCGACTCTCCCGGCCCGGCTTCCTCCCCATGACTGAACACACCTCCAAGCAATTTGAATTCGAGCTTGAAAGCATTCGCACCCGCGTTCTACAAATGGGCGGCATGGTGGAACTGCAAATTGCCAAAGCCATCGAAGCGCTCGCCACGGGCGACGTCGATGCGCTGGAAGAAGTCATTGACCAGGATCACCGCATCAACCTGCTGGAACTGGAACTTGACGATGCCTGCGTTCAGATCGTCGCCAAACGCCAACCGGCGGCCAACGATCTGCGCATGGTGATGTCGGTCGTCAAAGTCATTACCGATCTGGAACGCATCGGTGACGAGGCAAAAAAAATCGCAAAAATGAGCAAGCGTCTGCATTCGAGCGACTCCGCCTTTGTGCCCCGAATCGAGCTGCGCCACGCCGCAAGCCTGGCGATCGACATGCTGCGCAAGGCGCTCGATGCCTTTGCCCGCCTCGACATGAGCGCCGCCGCTGAAGTGGTGCGTCAGGACCGCGAGGTCGATGCTGAATTCAAAGGCATCATCCGTCAGCTGATCACCTTTGTGATGGAAGATCCGCGCACGATTTCGCGCGGTATCGACATCCTGTTCATGGCCAAAGCGATCGAACGTATTGGCGATCACGCCAAGAACGTGGCTGAGTACGTGATCTACATGGTCAAGGGGCAGGATGTGCGCCATACAGGCCTGGCCAACATCGAGCGCACGGCGAACACCGACTGAGCCCGAACAACACGCGCAAAAAAGGGGACGGCATCGCCGTCCCCTTTTTGTTTTGACGAAAGCCGCCTCAATCGGCCGGCGGCACATAGCCACCAATCGCATCGGCACCACCGCCAAAAAAGTAACGCTCCATCTGCTCGGCGAGATATTTACGCGCGCGCACATCCATCAGGTTCAAGCGGTTTTCATTGATCAGCATGGTCTGGTGCTTGACCCACTGCCCCCAAGCCTCCTTGGAGACGTTCTCGAACACCCGTTTGCCCATCTCACCGGGCACCGGGGGGCGTTCCAGCCCTTCGGCCTCGCGACCGAGTTTCACGCACTGAACCATTCTTGCCATTGTCTTCACCTGTGTCGAAATCGATGGATCATCAAGGCGGCATTTTAGCGGAAAAGACGCCGCCGCCCGTCAGGAGCGATGGCGCCCACGCGCCGCGCAGGTCTGCCAGCAGTTCTTGCCGGCGGATTTCGCCCGATACATGGCTGAATCGGCCGCCGCCACCAAGGCATCCACCGACGATGCGTCGTCCGGGTAGCAGGCGTAGCCGACACTCGCACTGATCGATGCGCCAGCGATCTTGATCCCCGCCACCTCAGTGACCACCCGTTGCGCCAGCTCTTGCAGCGCCAACTCATTAGCTTCGGCAATCAATATCGCGAACTCGTCGCCGCCCACGCGAAACAGTTGCTCGTTACGCCGCACAACACGGCGAATCGACACCGCAACCGCCACCAGCACTTCGTCGCCGGTTTGATGCCCAAGTTCATCATTGATCGGCTTGAAGCCGTCGAGATCGAACATCATCAAACCGATCTGCGTCTGCCCGCGCTGAGCGCCAGCCAGACTTGATTCAAGCGCATCGTGGAAGCGTCGACGGTTGTAGAGATTGGTCAGTGGATCGCGCTCGGCCAGGCGCACCAGATCCTCCGACGCGCGACGCTGTTCAGTCACATCCTCAAACACCCACAGGCGCCCCAGCGAACGTGTCGAGCCCTCGGCCGTGACCATGGCTGACACCTCCTGAACCCGGCGACCATTGAGCAGGCGCAACTCAAAAGGCTCCGACCGACCGCGCTGCTTTTGTACCGCGTCGACATGAACACGATAGGCCTCAGCCGCCTCGATCTGCGCCATGGCTTCGGCCAGCAAGCGCGCGTCTCGCACACCGAGCAAGTTCTCGCCCGTGCCACCAAACCCCCATATCCGCAACAAGGCCGGGTTGGCATAGCGAACCCGGCGGTCGGCGTCGACAAACAAGATCCCCAGCTCAATGACATCGAGCAGTGCCTGGAGTCGCTGACGTTCATCGCGATTGCGCGAAAGATAGTGCTCGCTGAGGCCCTGCGCGCGACGCAAGGCCGCCACGGTTTCGAGCAATTGGAGTTCTGTCGTCTTGCGCGCCTGGTCACTGACAATCGACATCCGGATAATCTGGAGACGGCCGCCATCGTCTCGCACCGGACGCCAGAAACACGTGACCCACACCATGTCACCTTGCCGGTGACACAAGCGCATTTCACTCTGACCGGATTCTCCCGCCATGGCGCGCGCACATTGCTCGCGGGCATAGCCTCGATCCAGTTCATCGACCAGCAAATTGATCAGATCCGGCGCAGCAGTGCATTCGTCAGCCGAATACCCCGAAAGCGAAGCGATGGCAGGACTGACCCACAGCAAGCGACCCTCGGGCGAAAAGGCCATTTCGGCACCAGCACCGGTTTCAGCAATCAGTTGCAGGCGCTGCCCAGCGACGCCCCGCTGATAGGCCCGCCCAAGGAATAGCAAGGCCGCCACGCTGCTCGCCAACGCCGCAGCCAAGCCTTCGACCGCGCCTCCGGCACCTGCACCCTTGGCCAGCCCCGCCGCCAGCAGCGCCGCAAAACCCACCAGCAGGGCCTGCCACAGCGGTATTGCCCAGTGCCTCTTTCCCGCCATTCGCGCCATGACCGCCTCCGATGGGGAGTATACGGCCGTTGGTTGTGGTCTCTACCTGATGCTTTTGACCAGCACTTTCGACCGACGCTGAAAGTTATACAGATCGCGCTTTTGCGAAGGCAAGCGCTCCGGCCCGACTTCGACAAACCCGCGTTCGCGGAACCAATGCGCGGTGCGCGTGGTGAGCACAAACAAGGCTTCGAGCGACTGCTCACGTGCACGCCGTTCCATGCGCCGCAACAGCATCTCGCCCAAGCCGGCTTCCCGGTATTCCTGCATCACGGCAAGACAGGCCAGCTCCGCGGCGCGCTCTTCACTAAACGGATACAAGGCGGCACACCCGACCAGCATCCCATCATGTTCAACGACAGAGAAGCGCGTAATTTCCTGCTCCAACAGCTCCCGCCCCCGCCGCACCAGGGTGCCATCGGCCTCGAGCGGCGCGAGCAGGCTGACCAGCGCGCCGACGTCATCGACCGAGGCCTCGCGCAAGCGGAACAGCACGTCGCGCGACACCACCGTACCCACGCCCTGGTGGGTAAAAAACTCGAGCAGCAGAGCGCCGTCGCGATCACGGTCGATCAAGTGCACCCGATTGACGCCCTTGCGCACTGCGCGAATCGCGCACGGCAGGTAAAGATCGAGGTCTTCCGTCATGCCCTGCCCCGCCTGGAGCATTCGCTCTGCCGCATCGGCAGTAATGGAGTCGATCAGTTGCCCGTCAACATCGAGCAGACCCGGCGCATCACACAAATACAGCAGCTTCTCGGCCGACAGGGCGACAGCCACCTCCTCGGCGACGTTCTCGACCGTCAGGTTGAAAATCTCTCCCGAGGGCGACACGCCCAAGGGCGAAATGAGCACCACGTTTTGTTGGTCGAGGTCAGCCGCAATCTCTTCAGCCAGAATCTTGCGAACCGATCCGGTAAATTGCAGATCGATGCCGTCGACGACCCCCTCGGGCCGAGCAATGATGAAATTGCCACCGGTCACGCGAATATAGCTGCCGGCCATCGGTGTGTTGGGCAAGCCCTGCGACAACAAGGCTTCGAGTTCCAGGCGCGTCACGGCGATCGCGGCTTTCACTCCGTCGAGTGCGTCGGCGTCGGTGACGCGTATGTTGTTGTGAAAGCGCGATTCGACACCACGGCGCGCCAGCTCGGCATCAATCTGCGGTCTGGCACCATGCACCAGCACCAGCCGAATGCCCAGCGCGGACAACAAGTTGCAGTCGTAAGCGAGTTTCTGGGCCTGCTCTCCGGCGGCAATCTCACCCCCAAAACCGATCACGAAGGTCTTGCCGCGAAAGGCGTGGATGTACGGAGCGGCACCGCGCACCCAGGCCACAAAATTCTGGCTCAGTTCATCAGCGGGGTCGAGATCGGTGAGTGTGTCCTGCACGGGTGCTCCATCATAGGGTCCGGTCGCCGCAAATCGCAGCCAATACGATTATTCTAGCGTGATCACCCGATCTGATGCTGCATCGCTCAAAACGACGCAAGCCTCATTCCAGCGCGGCCTCCAGCCGGCTGCAGATGGTTTCGAGCACCTTGATCCGTGCAAAGCGCTTGTTGTCCGCTTCGATCAGCGTCCAGGGAGACACTTCCGTGCTGGTCCGGTCGATCATGTCGCTGACCGCGCACGCGTACTCTGGCCAGCGCTCGCGGTTGCGCCAGTCTTCATCGGTGATCTTGAAGCGTTTGTGGGGCTCATTGGCCCGCGTCTCGAAGCGCACCAGCTGCTCATCCTGGCTGATCGCCAGCCAGAACTTGATCACCACCGCCCCTGCGTCGGACAACTGATCTTCGAAATCGTTGATTTCCTGATACGCGCGCATCCAGTCGGCTTCGGCGCAGAAACCCTCGACCCGCTCGACCAAAACCCGGCCGTACCACGACCGATCAAAAATAAGCGCCTTGCCACGGCGTGGCAAATGCCGCCAGAAACGCCACAAATAGGGCTGCGCACGCTCCTCCTCGGTGGGCGCACCGATAGGCAACACCTGGTACTGCCGCGCATCTAGCGCCGCGGTGACCCGACGAATCGCGCCGCCCTTGCCGGCCGCATCCATGCCTTCAAACACCAGCACCAACGCACGCTTGCTAAAGCCTGCCCGACGGGTAAGGAGCGCCAGACGACCTTGCAGTCGCTCCAGCGCCCGGCCGTAATCCTTTTTGCTCATTGGCTGATCGAGCACCAAGGCGTCAAGCAAGGAACGGCCATCGTCCGCTGGAGCCATCGGCGCCACACTCAGGCGCGCCTGCCACTGTCGCGCGGCGCCGAGGCGTTTGCGCAATGCCGCCAGCAAGACGCGTCCCACCCGCAACGCGCGGTAGCGTGCGTCGGAGCCATCGACCACGATCCACGGCGCCTCCGCCGTATCGGTGTGCCGCAGCACATGCCCGGCCACATCCCGCAACTTGTTGTATTGCTTGTAGTTTCGCCAGTCGGCGTCGGTCACGCGCCATCGCGTCAGAGGATCGGCAGCGAGTTTTTTGAGCCGCGCCTTTTGCCGGTCACGCGACAGATGGAACCAAAACTTGATCAGTAGCACGCCTTCGCGCGCCAGCATGGCTTCGAAACGGTTGATCTCATCCAGGCGCTGGTCCAGTCGCGACGACTTCATGTGGCGATCGGCCCGCTGCCGTATCGGCTCGTGATACCAGTTGCCAAACAGAATGCCAATGCGCCCCTTGGGCGGCAGGCTGCGCCAGAAACGCCACATGGGCGGGCGCTGACGCGCCTCGTCGCTCGGGCGATCAAAGGCGCGGATGACCAGATGTCGCGGGTCCAGCCACTCGCCAAGCAAATTCACCGTCTCGCCCTTGCCGGCAGCATCCACCCCATTGATCAGCACCACCACGGCGCATTCGGCCAACTCACGCAAATCAAATTGGGCGTCCAGAAGCTCGGCCCGCAACAACGGCACTTCAGCGTCGTACACCGCCTTGTCGATTCGGTGGCCCAACTCTGCGGATTCAAACATGCTCTCTCCCGTCAATTGCGGCGACCGACGCTGCACCCCGGCCGATCAATAATCACCCCACAGTGCCTGTATGGCCGCTATTGCAGCCAAACCGGCGGTTTCGGTACGCAGCACGCGCGGCCCCAGCGACACCGCCTCGACACCCCGAGTCGCCATCGCGGCCAGCTCGGCATCGTCCCAACCACCTTCCGGCCCGACCAACAAAGTGATCTGCCCATCCTCCGGCACCGGGCGCAAGCGCAAGGCCTGCGGCGCAGCCGGCGCCAGCACCCAGCCACCCGACGCGGCCATCAACCAGCGCTCGAGCGGCAGCACCGGCATCACCTGCGGCAGGCGATTCTGCCCACATTGCTCACACGCCGACACCGCCACCTTCTGCCAGTGTGCCAGCCTTTTCTCGGCCCGCGCGCCCTCCAGACGCAGCACTGACCGCTTGGCAGCCACGGGCTGGATCATGTCTACGCCCAGTTCTACGGCCTTTTGAACCACCCAGTCCATCTTGTCGCCGCCGGCCAGCGCTTGCACCAGGGTGATGCGGCATCGCGGCAAGGGCGCCAACGGCAAGGCGGCGCCGAGCACGGCGGTGACCGGCGAGGTCGTGGACGCCAAGACCGCAGGATGCGCCCGCCCTTCGCCATCGAACACCTCGATCGCCGTGTCGGCGCGCAGGCGCAAAACCCGCGTTGCATGATGAGCAGCGTCGTCGGGCAACACGACGGAAGCGCCCGCGGACAGGGGGCCGGGGCAAAAGAATCGATGAGTCATCATGCTATTATAGGGTCGGCTTTGCTTGGAGTTTCCAGTGCTCGGCGCTTCGAGCGACTCCCCCCGATTGTCGCCTCCAATTCAACGGTGTTGCCCACCCCGGTTCGCCGGCATACCGGCGACGCCTCGGGGCACCGGCCCGCCGGATTGCCGCACCGCCCCGACAGCAGGAATTTTGCGCATGAATACCGCCGCCAAGCGTCTGTCCCGGGCCCGCGCCCTCGAATCCGTCGTCCGCGATATCGCCCGCGACGTGATCCTGCCGCGACACCTCAACACCGCGCGCCAGAAGAAGAGCGACGGCTCCTTGTTTACCGAGGCGGACCTCGAATCTCAGCGCATGTTCTCTCAAGCCTTGCCGGAACTGGCCCCCGGCCCGGTGCTGGGTGAAGAAATGAGCCCCGAGCAGCAAGCCCGCCTGTGGGCTGAAGGCAAGCGCGGGCTGTGGTGTATCGATCCCATCGACGGCACCACCAATTTCGCCAACGGCGTCCCTTTTTTTGCCGTCTCCATCGCCTACATGATGGAGCACGAACCGCGCTTCGGCGTGGTGTACAACCCGGTCACCGATGAGTGCTTCTACGCAGCCGCTGGCGCCGGCGCGTATCTGAACGGCACCGAACTGCCCCTGCGCCAACCCGCCGAGCGCCTGAGCGAGGCCGTCGCCGGCGTGGATTTCAAGCGGGTCAGCCATCATCTGGCCGATGAATTGGCCGTGCGCCCGCCCTATTATTCGCAGCGCAACTTCGGCTCCAGCGCGCTGGAATGGTGCTTTGTGGCGGCGGGCCGACTCGACGTCTACATCCATGGCGGCCAGATGTTGTGGGACTACGCGGCCGGCCGGCTGATTCTGCAAGAGGCGGGCGGCGAATGCGCAGCCCTCGACGGCGGCGACTTGATGGCCGGCCCGGCAGTCAAGCGCGGCATCATTGCTGCCGCGAGCCCCGGACTGTTCCAGCAGTGGCGCACCTGGGTATCCAGTCATTCCTGATTTTCGCCAGCTTTTCTCCGGAGTCCTTTCATGTCGATGAAGCATCCGATCATTGCCGTCACCGGCTCGTCGGGCGCGGGCACAACCACGGTCAAACACACTTTCGAGGCGATCTTTCATCGCGAGAACGTGAACGCCGCGGTGATCGAAGGCGACAGCTTCCATCGCTATCCGCGCGACGAAATGAAGCGCCTCATCGACGAAGCCGAAGCCCGCGGCGAGCGCGGCATCAGCCATTTCGGCCCCGAGGCCAACCTGATCTCCGATCTGGAACAGATCTTCCGCGCCTATGGCGATTCGGCCACCGGTCGGCGTCGCCACTATGTGCACAATGAAGCGCAATCGCTGCGCTGGAACCTGCCGATGGGCACCTTCACCGAGTGGGAAGACCTTCCGGTGGGCACCGACTGCCTGTTCTACGAGGGCCTGCACGGCGCCATGGTGACCGAAGAGGTCAATATCGCGCGCCATGTCGATTTGTTGATCGGCGTGGTGCCAACCATCAACCTGGAGTGGATCCAGAAGCTGCACCGCGACACCCGCCTGCGCGGCTACTCCAAAGACGCGGTGCAGGACACCATCCTGCGACGCATGCACGACTACGTGCATTACATCGTCCCGCAGTTTTCGCACACCCATATCAACTTCCAGCGCGTGCCGGTGGTCGACACCTCCAACCCCTTCTCGTCGCGCGACATCCCAACGCTCGAAGAATCGATGGTGGTCGTGCGTTTCAAGGACCCGCGCGGCGTAGACTTCCCCTACCTGCTCAACATGATCAGCGGCGCGTTCATGTCGCGGGCCAATACCATCGTCGTGCCAGGCGGTCGACTGGACCTCGCCATGCAACTCATCCTCACGCCCCTTATCTGGAAGCTCATGGAGCGCCGTCGTCAGTGGGTCTGATTTTCATGGCAAGACAATGATTCCATGACAATAATCGAACCTGCTACATACCGACCGCCGGGCTGCTGCGACGCACAAGCGGGTACCCAAGCGGGCCGGTTTCGACGATAATTCCGCCTTTCCCCAATCTGGCCCATGAGCCGCGAGAGAGCGATGTCGTCTGAGCGCAACGTCACACTGCCCCAGTTCAACCCGATCACCGGCGCGATTCGCGCGCTGGCCATGGATGCGGTCCAGAAAGCCAAGTCCGGCCACCCCGGCGCGCCCATGGGCATGGCAGAAATCGCCGAAGTGCTGTGGCGTCACAACCTCAAGCACAACCCCGCCAACCCCAAGTGGGCCGACCGCGACCGCTTCGTACTGTCCAACGGCCATGGCTCGATGCTGATCTATGCCCTGCTGCACCTGACTGGCTACGATCTGTCGATCGACGACCTGAAGAACTTCCGCCAACTGCACAGCAAGACCCCGGGCCACCCCGAATACGGCTACGCACCGGGCATCGAAACCACCACCGGCCCGCTTGGCCAGGGCATCACCAACGCTGTTGGTATGGCGCTGGCCGAAAAAGTACTGGCGGACGAGTTCAACCAGCCTGGTCACGACATCGTCGACCATCGCACCTGGGTTTTCCTTGGCGACGGCTGCCTGATGGAAGGCATCTCGCACGAAGCCTGTTCGCTCGCCGGCACCTGGGGCCTGGGCAAGCTGACCGCCTTCTACGACGACAACAACATCTCCATCGACGGCCATGTCGACGGCTGGTTCACCGATGACACCCCGAAGCGCTTCGAAGCTTACGGCTGGCAGGTGATCCGCGACGTGCAAGGCCACGACAGCGCCGCCGTTCAGGCCGCTATCGAGCAGGCCCGCGCCAACACCACCCAGCCGACGCTGATCTGCTGCAAGACGGTGATCGGCGCCGGCGCGCCCAACAAGCAGGGTGGCCACGATGTGCACGGCGCCCCGCTGGGCGATGCCGAAATCGCCGCCGCGCGCGAGTACATCGGCTGGAACCATCCGCCGTTTGAAGTGCCCGCCGACGTCTACGCCGCCTGGAATGCGCGTGAAACCGGCGCCGCGGCCGAAGCCGAGTGGAACACCCGCTTCACCGCCTACCGCAGCGCCCACCCCGCGCTGGCCGCCGAATTCGAGCGCCGCATGAGCGGCACGCTGCCGGCCGACTGGTCAGCGCACGTCGACACGGTGCTGGCGCAGGTCGGCGACAAGGCCGAGACCATCGCCACCCGCAAGGCTAGCCAAAACGCCATCGAAGCCTTCGCCCCCAAGCTGCCCGAACTGCTCGGCGGCTCGGCCGATCTCGCCGGCTCCAATCTCACGCTGTGGTCGGGCGCCAAAGGCGTCACGCGCGAAGCTGGCGGCAACTATGTGTACTACGGCGTGCGCGAATTCGGCATGGCGGCGATCGCCAACGGCGCCAGCCTGCACGGCGGGCTGATCCCTTACACCGCCACCTTCCTGATGTTCAGCGAGTACGCGCGCAACGCACTACGCATGGCCGCACTCATGAAGCTGCGCCAGATCTTCGTGTTCACCCACGACTCCATCGGCCTCGGCGAAGACGGCCCCACGCACCAGCCGGTCGAACAAACCGCCACGCTGCGCTACATTCCCAACATGGACGTGTGGCGCCCCTGCGACACCACTGAATCGGCCGTGGCCTGGGCGCACGCCATTGAGCGCGCCGACGGCCCGTCGACCCTGTGCTTCTCGCGTCAGAACCTGCCCTTCCAGGCCCGCGGCACAGCACAGACCGCCGCGATTCGACGCGGTGGCTACGTGTTGGCCGAAGCCGGCAATGCATCACGCGGCGACGCGCCGCATGCGGTTATCATCGCCACGGGCTCGGAAATCGCCTTGGCCATGGCCGCGCAACAGACGCTGGCAGACGCTGGCACCTACGTACGCGTGGTCTCCATGCCCTGCACCAACGTGTTCGATCGTCAGGATGCCGACTACAAAACCTCGGTACTACCCACGGGTATCCCGCGCGTCGCGGTCGAAGCCGGCGTGACGGACTTCTGGCGCAAGTATGTCGGCCTCGAAGGCGCGGTGATCGGCATCGACAGTTTTGGCGAATCGGCCCCGGCGGGCGAACTGTTCAAGCTCTTCGGCATTACCGCCGAAGCGGTAGTCGACGCTGTGCGCTCTCGCGTGGCCTGAGGCAAAAAGACACTTACCGGATTCAAACTAGAGAACGAAGGACGCTATCCATGACGATCAAAGTTGCCATCAACGGTTTCGGCCGCATCGGTCGCTGCACCCTGCGCGCCATCTACGAACAAGGTCTGCAAAGCGAACTTGAGCTTGTCGCCATCAACGCCTCGGGCGACCTGACCACCAACGCGCACCTGCTCAAGTACGACACCACGCATGGCCGCTTCGCCACCTCGGTTGAAACCGAAGGTGAAGACACGATCATCATCGACGGCAAGAAGATCCCCTTCTACTCAACCAAAGACCCGAAAGGCGTGAACTGGGGCAGCCATGGCGTCGACGTGCTGCTCGAGTGCACCGGCGCCTACACCAGCAAGGCCAAGGCCCAGCAGCTGCTCGACATGGGCGCCAGGCGCGTACTGATCTCCGCCCCGGGCGGTGACGACGTCGACGCCACCATCGTCATGGGCGTAAACGAAGAAGTGCTGGGCGAAGGCATGACCGTCGTCTCCAACGCCTCGTGCACCACCAACTGCCTCGCACCGGTCGCCAAGGTGCTGTCTGACAGTATCGGCATCAAGCAGGGCCTGATGACCACCATCCACGCCTACACCAATGATCAGGTAACCGTGGACGTGCGCCACAAGGATCTGCGTCGCGCCCGCGCCGCCGCCGCCAACATCATCCCGACCAAAACCGGCGCCGCCAAGGCCGTCGGCTTGGTACTGCCGCAACTGAAGGGCAAGGTCGACGGTTTCGCCCTGCGTGTGCCGACCATCAACGTGTCGCTGGTCGACCTCACCTTCACGGCCGAGCGTCAGACCACCAAGGAAGAGATCAACGAACTGATGACCGCCGCGGCGAATGGCCCGCTCAAGGGCATTCTGGCGGTGAACAACGAGCCGTTGGTGTCCAGCGACTTCAACCACACCACCGTGTCGTCCACCTTCGACGCCACCCAGACCCGCGTCATTGATGGCACGCTGGTCAAGGTACTGGCCTGGTACGACAACGAGTGGGGCTACTCCTGCCGTATGCTCGACGCCGCGCGCGCCTTCGCGCAGGCCAAATAACTTACACGAGCACGGGGACGCCCACAGCGTCCCCGTTTTCGTTCACGCCTGCCGGACCCGCCCATGACACTTCGCCTGGCTATCAACGGATACGGTCGCATCGGCCGCTGCTTGCTGCGCGCACTGCACGAATCGCCCTACCGCGACAATTATCAGGTCGTGGCGATCAACGAACCGGCTGACCTGGCCAGCATCGAATACCTCACCCGCTTCGACTCGACCCATGGCCGCTTCCCTGGTGTGGTGGAGATCGATACGAACACACTGGTGATCGACGGCCAGCGCATCGCTGTCACGCACGAGACGACGCCCGAAGCGGTCAATTGGTCCGGCATGAACATCGACCTGGTGATCGAGTGCTCCGGTCACTACGGCACACGCGCGGAACTGCAACGCTTCATCAAGGCTGGCTGCCCACGTATCCTCCTCTCGCACCCGGCCAATAGCGCTGAGGATGTCGACGCCACCATCGTTTTCGGCATCAATCACGACACGCTCACCGGCCGTGAGCGCATCGTCTCCAATGCCTCCTGCACAACCAACGCTGTCGTCCCGGTACTTGACATCATCGACCAGGCTTACGGCGTCGATCAGGCCATCCTCACCACCATTCATTCGGTGATGAACGACCAGCCCCTGATCGATGGCTACCATCACACCGATTTGCGCCGAACCCGCTCCGCCATGCAGTCCATCATCCCGGTCGCTACCGGATTGGCACGCGGCGTCGAGCGTCTGCTACCCAGACTCGCTGGACGCGTTCAGGCAAAAGCCATACGGGTGCCGACACTCAACGTCTCGGCCATCGAGTTGGCACTGACGGTGCAGAAGCCGATCAGCAGTGTCGAGGCGATCAATCAGCTCCTCGCCGATGCCGCCCATAGCCGACATCTGGCGCGACTCGCCTACACTGAACAGGCTCACGCCTCGATCGACTTCAACCATGACCCCCACTCCGCCGTCATCGACGGTGGCCAGACACGCATTGGCGGCGAACACCTGCTCAGTCTGCTGATCTGGTTCGACAACGAGTGGGGGTTCGCCAGCCGGATGGTCGATGTGCTGCATCACTGGCACCCCCGCTGGTCAAGCACGGATTCTTTGGATTCACTTCTGGAAACCCCGCAATGAAAGTCAAAAAACTCAACGAACTCGATGTCAGCGGCAAGCGAGTCTTCATCCGCGCCGACCTCAATGTCCCGCAAGACGATGCCGGCAACATCACCGAAGACACTCGCATCCGGGCGTCCATTCCGTCCATTCAATACTGTCTGGACCAGGGCGCCGCCGTCATGGTCACCTCCCATCTCGGCCGTCCCACTGAAGGACAGCTCGGTGCCGACGACTCCCTGACGCCCGTCGCAGTTCGCCTTGGCCAACTGATCAATCGCCCTGTGCGTCTGATCAACCATTGGGTCGACGGCGGATTCGAAGTCAAACCTGGCGAAGTCGTGCTGCTCGAGAATTGCCGGGGTAATATCGGCGAAAAGAAAAACAACGAAGATCTTTCCCGCAAGATGGCCGCTCTGTGCGACATCTACGTCAATGACGCATTCGGCACCGCGCACCGCGCAGAAGCCACGACCGAAGGCATTGCCCGGTTTGCGCCGGTCGCCTGTGCCGGAATGCTCATGGGCGCAGAGATTGACGCCCTGTCCAAAGCCACAGAAAACCCCGCCCGTCCGCTGGTTGCCATCGTCGGCGGCGCAAAAGTGTCGAGCAAACTCACGATTTTGCGTACGCTGGCCGACAAGGTCGACCAACTCATCGTCGGTGGCGGCATCGCCAACACCTTCCTGCTCGCCTCCGGCAAGCGCATCGGTGAGTCGCTGGCCGAGCCGGAACTGGTCAAGGAAGCCCAGGCCATCATGGACATGATGAAGGCCCGTGGCGCGGAAGTCCCGCTGCCGGTCGACGTCGTCGTTGCCGACGAAGTCTCCGCCCTTGCCCGCGCCAACCGTATCCCCGCCGATGAAGTCGGCGCTCACGACCGCATCCTCGATGTCGGCCCCAAGACAGCGGCGAAGCTGGCCGACATCATTGCCCACGCAGGCACCATCGTGTGGAACGGCCCGGTTGGCGTTTTCGAGCATGCGCAGTTCGCCGGCGGCACCAAGATGATGGCCTCCGCCATCGCCCACTCCGAAGCTTTCTCCATCGCCGGCGGCGGTGACACGCTCGCAGCCATCGCCAAATTCCACATTGCCGACGATATCGGCTACATCTCGACGGGCGGCGGCGCCTTCCTGGAATTCCTCGAAGGCAAAACACTGCCCGCCATCGCCGCTCTCGAGGCACGATTCGACAATTGAGTGCAGGCTGGTTCAAGGATTAAAGGGCGACCCGCGGGTCGCCTTTTCTTCGCCTGCAGCGGTAGATGTCCGAGCAACATAACCTGCCCCCTTCAGCCGTACCACAGAATGGAGTGATGCCCGGGGGCTGGGAGATTTGAATCGCCCCGGG
Source organism: Zoogloeaceae bacterium G21618-S1 (assembly GCA_027214125.1). Lineage (GTDB taxonomy): Bacteria > Pseudomonadota > Gammaproteobacteria > Burkholderiales > Rhodocyclaceae > Nitrogeniibacter. The sequence continues at coordinate 503 of JAPWHF010000014.1, read as the reverse complement.
TTTGGTGGAGGCTCTCCCTCTTGAGAAGATAGAGCCATGAACAGCATGAAGAAGAAACCCGCGAAGTACTCCCCCGAAGTCCATGAGCGCGCCGTACGCATGGTTGCCGAGTGTCGAGGCGATCACCCCTCGCAGTGGGCGGCCATCGAGTCCATCGCCGCCAAGATCGGCTGCACGCCACAGACCTTGCATGGCTGGGTTCGGCAGCACGAACGCAACACCGGCCAACGCTCGGGCCCTACAACGGCTGATCAGCAGCGGGTCAAGGAACTGGAACGTGAGGTCCGTGAGCTGCGCAAGGTCAACGAGATCCTCAAGCTTGCCAGCGCGTTTTTCGCCCAGGCGGAGCTCGACCGCCGATTCAAGTCCTGAGAGCGTTCGTCGATCAGCATCGCGATACCTTCGGGGTCGAGCCGATCTGCCGACACCAGCTTTGGGTCTCGGACTTCACCTATGTCTCGACCTGGCAGGGCTGGCTGTACGTGGCCTTCGTGGTCGATGTC
>JAPWHF010000013.1 GCA_027214125.1 Zoogloeaceae bacterium G21618-S1 | reverse complement strand
GATCTCGCCTTCGCCGATCCAGCCGCCATCGAAGCAGACCGTGCCCTTGAGCGTGGCCGGGCGCGGCTTGCCTGCGGCGCCGGTGACCCGGACCCGATCGGGCCCGGCTTGCGCGACCGTGACGCCGGACAGGTCGAGCGTGACGTCGGGTGTCAGATAGGCGGCCGGATCGTGGATCTCGTAGAGGATCTGCTCCTTGACCGTGCGCTCCGAGACCATGCCGCCGGTGCCCGACGGCTTGCCGATGACGAGGGAGCCGTCGGCCGCGATCTCGGCGATCGGGTAGCCCACCGAGGCGAGGTCCGGCACGTCCTTGACGCCCGGGTCGGCGAAATAGCCGCCGGTGACCTGCGCGCCGCACTCGAGCAGATGGCCGGCGAGCACGCCCGCCGCGAGCCGGTCCCAGTCGTCCCAGCGCCAGCCGAAGTGATGCACCAGCGGGCCGAGCGCCAGGGCCGGATCGGCCACGCGGCCGGTCACCACCACGTCCGCACCCGCGGCCAGCGCCTGGGCGATGCCTTGCGCGCCGAGATAGACGTTGGCCGACACCAGGCTCGCTGGCGCGATCCGGGCGGGCGGGCTGAACGGCATGGCGAGCAGTTCGTCGGCGCGCATGCGGCCGAGCAGATCGTCGCCGGTGACGGCCATGACCTTGATGGGGTGGCAGCCGAGCTCGGTCGCCAACTGGAGGATCCGCCGGGCCGCGGCCACGGGATTGGCCGCACCGAAGTTGCCGATGATCGGGATGCGGTTCGCGATGCACTCGGCCAGGACCGGTGCGAGCAACTCGGCCAGAGTGGTCAGGTAACCGGCCTGAGAATCCTGACGGCGGCGCAACTGCGCCAGGGCCAGCGTGCGCTCGGCCAGGGTCTCGAAGATCAGGCAGGCAGGCTTGCCTCGTGCGATCAGCTCCTGGACGACAGGTATGGCGGCGTCGAGGCGGTCACCGGCAAACCCAGCGCCGCAACCGATCAGTATCGATTCTTTCTGCAAGCGCTCACCCCTTCAAAATGCGATTGACTCGATGGGGTGATTGAAGCAAAGTCATTGCTATTAAACAATTTTAATAATCACATAAGTTTATTTGTGGCACGTATAAATCTCGACATGCGGCAGCTCCAAGCCCTGGTGGCAATCGCGGAGGAGGGGACCTTCTCCGCCGCCGCCATTCGCATCTGTCTGTCGCAGCCGGCGCTCAGCTTGCTCGTCAAGCAGCTGGAAGAGGTGCTGGCGTTGAAGCTCTTTCACCGGACGACGCGCAAGGTTGAACTGACACCCGCCGGCCATGAAATGCTTCAAACGGCACGCCGGGTCCTCGGAGAGATCGACGAGGGGCTGAGTCAGCTTCACGACTATGCGGACTGCCGTCGGGGCCGGGTGACCGTGGCGGCGTTGCCGTCCCTCGCGTCGGGCTTGTTGGCCGAGGCGGTCGCAAGCTTCCGCCGTGAGTATCGCAACGTACGGGTAGTGATCCGGGATGGTGTCGCGGATGTGGTCGTCGAGTCGCTCAAAACCGGTGAAGCGGATTTTGCGCTGGGTTTTGCGGTCCCCGGCGAGGACGATCTGATCGCGACCGAGTTGCTGACGGACACCTTGGTGGCCGTCGTCCAAAAGGGGCAATTCAAGGCGACACGCAAGGCGCTGGCCTGGTCCGAACTGGCCGACCAGCCCTTGATCGCCATGGCACGGGGCACCAGTATTCGCCGTCTCACGGATTCGGCGTTCGGACAGATCGGATTGGATCCGGTGCCGGCCTACGAGGTGTCGTTCATGAGCACCGCGATGGCCCTTGTCGAGAACGGCGAAGGCAATGCCGTCCTGCCCTCGAGCGCTTTGCCAGCGGTGTTTCCCGGAGCGCTACAGCGTTTGGCGTTGAATGCGCCACGTGTCGAGCGCCGGATCTGCATTCTTGAGCGCAAAGGCAGACAGAGGTCGCCGGCTGCCGAGCAGATGATCGGCCATTTGCTGAATCTCGCGGCGCACAACGATGGCGCATGAGCGATTGTTGCGGCGTGGCCTTCAGGGCCGCTTGAGCGGACTGGGGAAACCCGATATTGCGCGGGGGCACGCGTCCAGCGTGGTGGTATTCCGGCGGTTTGTTCTATACCCAGGTGAATGTAGACAAACGAAAGCATAAAAAAAACCAGAAAATCTGATTTCAGATTTTCTGGTTTTGTCCGGATGGTCCGGAAAGTGTTTGGTGGAGCCGGGGGGAATCGAACCCCCGTCCGCAAGCCCTCCACAATGAGCTCTACATACTTGTCCCGTCTATTTGGATTTAATCACGGGGGTTGGCCGACGGACGGGCCGTCCCGCAACGAGTTACCTTGGTTTTAGGAGATGCGCCAAGTAACCCGACGCATCCACGAGTTCCTGTAAATGACACTGCAAGAAAGGATTTTCACCCCATCATCCGACCCAGGAACCTGTCGGGGCAGCGCCCACCGGGATTAAGCGGCGAGTGCGAAACGCTTGTCGTTGGCGTTTAGTTTGTTTCCAGCTGATTTACGAGGTAACTGGACCTCGGTATGCACTCAATTGCTTTGCGACCCACGTCGAAGCCAAGTCGGCCCCTTGAAGTGGTATTTGGGGATGCTATCCCAGACTTCAAGCCCCTGCAGTTTAGCATGAGTCTTGAAGTCGAACGTGAAGTAGCGCTTCAGGCGTGTCGACGATCCAGTCGGCGCCCCATGTTTCGATCGGGTGGTCGACCCCAAGATACCCCCAATTGGCGGCGGCGGTAGGCATGCCGGCGGCTTTTCCGGCGGTGATGTCTCGCAGGTCGTCTCCGACGTAGAGGGTTCTGGCGGGTGAGACGTTCAGTGCCTGGCAGGCAAACAGGAGGCTGTCAGGGGCCGGTTTGGGGTTTGGTGTGGTATCGCCACTGACAACGCAGGCAGCGCGCGATCCAAGCGGGAGTGCGTTGACGAGCGGCTCGGTGAAGCGTCGGGGTTTGTTTGTGACGATGCCCCATGGCGTACCCGCGGCTTCAAGGGCGCAGATGAGTGTTTCGATACCTGGGAAGAGTCTGGACCCGACGCACAGGGCATTGGCGTAGTGGGTCAGGAAGCGCGCTGAAAGCTCGGGGAATCGGGCGGCGTCGGGTGTTACGCCGTAGCCGATGCGCAGCATGCCGCGGGTTCCGGAGGAGGTGTGAGGCCGGAGCGTCTCGAGCGGTAGTGCCGGCAGGCCATCTTCGGCCAGGAGGATGTTGAGCGCGCTCCCAAGGTCGGGGGCGGTATCTGCGAATGTACCATCGAGGTCGAACAGGACAGCTTCAAACATGGCGCCGGGTGTGCATCAGGTAATTGACGTCAGTGTCCTGGCTGAGTGAGTAGATACGCGTCAGTGGGTTGTAGGTCAGGCCGGTCAGTTCGCCAAGCGCCAGGTCGTTTGATCGGCAGTGACGTGCCAGTTCCGAGGGCTTGATGAATTTTGCGTAGTCGTGCGTGCCCCGCGGCAGCATGCGAAGCAGGTACTCGGCGCCGATGACGGACAGCAGATAGGATTTCGGATTGCGGTTAAGCGTTGAAAAAAACACGTGTCCGCCGGGTTTGACGAGGGTGGCACATGCCTTGACGATGCTTGCCGGATCGGGGACGTGCTCGAGCATTTCCAAACAGGTGACCGCATCGAAGTGGGCGGGCATTTCGAGTGCCATTGCCTCGGCGCTGATGAGTCGGTAGTCGACCTTCAGACCAGACTCGTGAAGGTGGAGTTTTGCAACACTGAGTGCCTTCTCGCCGAGGTCGATTCCGGTTACGTCAGCGCCGCGTGCTGCCATTCCCTCGGACAGGAGGCCGCCGCCGCAGCCGACATCCAGCACGGTTTTTCCTTGCAGCGGGAGGTGGCTTTCGATCCAGTCCAGACGTAGCGGGTTGATTTCGTGGAGTGGCCGGAACTCCGATTCGGGGTCCCACCAGTGGTGGGCCATATCACCGAATTTCTGGAGTTCGGAGGGGTCTGCATTCATGGCGAAAGGCTTGCGAAATATAGGGTGGCGAAACGATAGCATGAAAAGAAAAAGCCCCGCGTGTGCGGGGCTTTTTCAGTCGAAGCGGGCTGAATTACTTGGAGCCGATGACTTCGATTTCAACGCGACGATCCGGCTGCAGGCAGTCGATCAGGGCCTTGCGGCTCTTCTGGTTGCAGTTGGTGGTCACGGGCTGGGCTTCGCCCTTGCCTTCGGTGTAGACACGGTTGGCTTCAACGCCTTTGCTGACCAGGTACTGCTTGACAGCAGCAGCACGCTTCTCGGACAGCTTCTGGTTGTAAGAAGCGGAACCCAGACGGTCGGTGTGACCGACAGCCAGGATCACTTCCAGCTTCAGCGAACCAGCTTCAGCAGCCAGCTTGTCCAGCTTGCCTTTGCCTTCTGCTTTCAGGACAGCCTTGTCGAAGTCGAACAGCGCATCAGCGGCCAGTTTGACCTTGTTTGCGGTGGGCTTCGGTGCCGGTGCGGGAGCGGCCATCGGCTTGGCAGCGGCGGCCATCGGAGCGACGCACTTGTCTTTCGGGACGATGTCGCCATCACACCCGCAGCCAACCGGGAACTCGCCAGCCAGAACGCTTGAAGCGGCAGCCGGGCTCCAGTAACCGGTGCGCCAGCACAGGTTGGTGCCACTGCGAGCAACGACGTTGCGACCGTCGATCACGTAGGGGATGTCACCTTGGCCAGTCACTGTGATGTCGCCGTGGTTATCGGCCATGACTGCCGATGCGGAGACACTAAGTGCGGCAGCAGCGGCCGCCATGATGAGATGCTTTTTCATTTGTTTGATCATATGTTCCTCGTCACAGGGCAAGGTTGAGCGGTGAAAGTTCCACGGTCTTTGTCGCGGTACTAGTCGAAACGACTACCGACCTTATTCTGCCATACGCGTGCAACGCCAAGCAATTCATTGTCTGCTTTTTGCAACACTTGTTTATTGGAAACACGCGCCAGTCCGGCAACCCAGACGTCCGACACATGTTCTCGGCCTGCGCAATATACAAGATGCGAGACTGGGTCGAAGCAGGGTTGTGTTTCAAATGGTGACAGATCGACGGCGCAGAGGTCGGCCCACTTGCCGATTTCGATACTCCCGATGTCGTTTTCCTGCCCCAGGGCCTTTGCTCCATGCAGTGTGGCCATGCGCAGAGCGGTTTTTGCGGGGATGGCGGCGGCGTCGAGCGTGCTGACTTTGGCGAGCAGCGCGGCCATGCGCATTTCCTGGAAGATATCCAGCCGGTTGTTGCTGGCGGCGCCGTCGGTGCCGAGGCCGACGGGAATGCCGTGGGCGAGTGAGTCGGCTACCGGTGCAATGCCGGAGGCGAGCTTCATGTTGGAGGTGGGGCAGTGGGCGAGGGCGCAGCCGTGTCGCGCGAGGGTCTCGATTTCGCCTGGTGTCAGGTGCACGGCATGGACGCCGATGAGTTGGCTTTCGACCACGCCTAGCCGGGCCAGGCGTTCGAGCGGGCGCTGGCCGTATTGTTTGAGGCTGTCTTCTATTTCCTGCGCCGTTTCGTGGATATGAATGTGAATCGGGAGGTCCAGTTCGTTGGATAGGCTGACGATGCGAGAAAACGTGGCATCGGAGACGGTGTAGGGCGCGTGCGGCGCCAGGGCGAATCGAACGAGCGGATTGCCTCGCCAGGCGTCGCGCGCGGCGAGCCCTTTGCTGAGGTATTCGTCGGCGCTGGCAGCATAGGAGGTCGGGAAGTCGATGGTGGTGATGCCGATGACGCAGCGCATGCCCAGTGCGTCGAAGGCCGCGGCCGCGGCGTCCGGGTAGAAATACATTTCATTGCAGGTGGTGATGCCGCCGCGGAGCATCTCCGCGGCAGCAAGCAGGGTGCCGTCACGTACGAAGGCCGGGCTGACATGTTTGGCCTCGGTGGGCCAGATCGCCGTTTGCAGCCAGGTCATCAGCGGCAGGTCGTCGGCAATGCCGCGCATGAGAGTCATGGCGGCGTGGGTGTGCAGGTTGATCAGTCCGGGGATGAGCACGTGGTCGGGCAGACGGGTTTCGGTGGTGGCGTGGTAGCGGTCCCGCGCAATATTGCTTGGCAGGACGGCGACGATGCGGCCGTTGCGTACCGCCACGCTGTGATGCTCCAGCGTTGCGTCGCTGGCATCGACGGGGATAACCCAGCGGGCGCTGATCAGCAGGTCGACCTGTTCGCTCATGGCGTCTGTTCGCTCAGGGATTGGTGGATGGAGGTGGCATTCAAGCCCGGCACTCGATAAAGATCAAGTCGGCGGTGGTGCGGCGGGGTGCAGTTGTGTTGCGGGTTGGTGCTTTGAGGGAGTGCGGCCTAGATGCCAGAGGGGGAGAAGGTGGGGCGCGACGTGGTAATATTTCTCTCTTTTGAATGCCGCCTTTTCAGGCACGCTGACAGCCATGGATCAATTCGCAAAAGAGACCCTTCCGATCAGCCTTGAGGAAGAGATGCGTCATGCCTATCTCGATTACGCGATGAGCGTGATCGTGGGGCGTGCGCTGCCGGACGCAAGGGACGGTCTCAAGCCGGTGCATCGGCGCGTGCTGTTCGCCATGCATGAGTCCAACAATGCGTGGAACCGACCCTACGTGAAGTGTGCGCGGGTGGTCGGTGAGGTGATGGGTAAGTATCACCCGCATGGCGACTCGGCCATTTACGACACGCTGGTGCGCATGGCGCAGAATTTTTCGCTGCGTTACATGCTGGTTGATGGTCAGGGCAACTTCGGCTCCATTGACGGCGATAACGCGGCGGCCATGCGTTACACCGAGTGCCGCCAGGCGCGCGTGGCCAGCGAGCTGCTGTCGGACATCGACAAAGAAACGGTCAACTTCGTCCCGAACTATGACGGCAAGGAACGCGAGCCGGCCGTGCTTCCGGCGCGAATCCCGAACCTGCTGATCAATGGTTCGTCGGGTATTGCTGTGGGAATGGCGACCAATATTCCGCCGCATAACCTGCGTGAAGTGATCGATGCCTGCTTGTTGTTGCTCAACGAGCCGGACACCGACATCGAAGCGCTGATCAAGATCGTCAAGGCGCCGGACTTTCCGACGGCCGCCCTGATTTACGGTCTTTCCGGCGTGCATGACGGTTACCGTACCGGTCGTGGCCGGGTGGTGATGCGCGCGCGGACGCACTTTGAAGATCTGGAGCGTGGCAATCGTCAGGCGATCATCGTCGATGAAATGCCCTACCAGGTGAACAAGCGCTCGGTGCTCGAGCGTATCGCCGAGCTGGTCAACGAGAAGAAAATCGAGGGCATCTCCGAGATCCGCGACGAGTCGGACAAGTCCGGCATGCGCGTGGTGATCGAGCTCAAGCGCGGCGAAGTGCCCGAGGTGGTGCTCAACAACCTGTTCAAGCAAACGCAGCTGCAGGACACCTTCGGCATGAACATGGTGGCGCTGGTCGATGGCCGCCCGAAGGTGCTGAACCTGCACGAGCTGCTCGATTGTTTCTTGCAGCACCGTCGCGAAGTGGTGACGCGCCGCACCATTTATGAGCTGCGAAAAGCGCGCGAACGTGGCCATGTGCTTGAAGGTCTGGCCGTTGCCTTGTCGAACGTGGATGAGGTGATCGCGCTGATCAAGGCGGCGCCGACGCCGGCCGAAGCCAAGCAGAGCCTGATGGGCCGCCTCTGGCGTTCGCCGCTGGTCGAGGAGATGCTGGCGCGTGCCGTGGCCGATCGCGACAGCTTCCGCCCGGCTGGCCTGCCGAGCGAGTTTGGCTTACAGGACAACGGCTACCGCATGTCCGATGCGCAAGCGCAAGCCATCCTCGAACTGCGCTTGCAGCGGCTCACCGGTCTGGAGCAGGACAAGATTCTGTCGGAGTACCGCGAGGTGATGGAAACCATCTCCGACCTGCTCGATATCCTGGCGCGCCCCGAGCGTGTGACCAGCATCATCGCTGAAGAACTGGCGGCGGTTCGCGACCAGTACGGCGATGACCGCCGCTCGGAGGTGGTCATGGACACCTCCGATATCAATATTGAAGACTTGATCGCGCCGGAAGACATGGTGGTGACCTTGTCGCACACCGGTTACTTCAAGCGTCAGCGTCTGGCCGACTACCGTGCCCAGCGCCGTGGTGGTCGCGGCAAGCAGGCTACGGCCATGAAGGACGATGATTTCATCGACCGTCTGTTTGTGGCCAATACCCACGATACGATCATGTGCTTCTCGAACCGTGGTCGTGCCTATTGGCTGAAAGTCTACGAGGTGCCCGAAGGCACGCGTAACTCGCGCGGCAAGCCGATCGTGAATCTGTTCCCGCTGTTTGAGGGCGAGAAGATCACCGCCGTGCTGCCGGTCAAAGCCTTTGATGAGGACCACTTTGTCTTCATGGCAACCTCGCGTGGCACGGTCAAGAAAACCCCGCTGTCTGATTTCTCCAACCCGCGCAAGGCCGGCATCATCGCGGTCGGGCTGGACGAAGACGATTACCTCATCGGCGTGGCGATCACCGACGGCCAGTGCGACGTGATGCTGTTCTCCGACGCCGGCAAGGCCGTGCGCTTCGCCGAGACCGATGTGCGCCCGATGGGCCGCACGGCGCGCGGCGTGCGTGGCATGATGCTCGAATCGGGTCAGCAGGTAATCAGCATGCTGGTGGCCGATGACGAGAGCTGGTCCGTGCTGACCGCCACCGTCAATGGCTACGGCAAGCGCACGCCGATTGGCGAATACACCCGCCATGGCCGCGGCACCAAGGGCATGATCGCCATCCAGTCGTCCGAGCGCAACGGCAAGCTGGTGGGCGCCGTACTGGTCAAACCAGAGAACGAGATCATGCTGATCTCCACCGGCGGCGTGCTGATTCGCACCAAGGTCGAGCATATCCGCGAGATGGGTCGTTCGACCCAGGGCGTGACGCTGATCTCGCTCGATGACGGCACCTATCTGGCGGGCATCGAACCAGTGGCTGAAACCGAAGATGATGACGCGTTTTTTGATGAAGCCATGGATGTGGCCGAGGGCGTCGAGGGCGACGCAGCGGTTGATGCGCCTGCCGAGATGGACGGTGCCGCTGAGGCTCCATCGGAAGACGGCGCAGACGGAGCAGAGTGATGTCCCGCGTGTTCAATTTCAGCGCCGGTCCTGCGGCGCTGCCCGAGTCTGTGTTGCGTCGTGCGGCCGAGGAAATGCTCGACTGGCACGGCACCGGCGTGAGCGTGATGGAAATGAGCCATCGCAGCCCGGCCTTCCAGTCGATTTACGACCAGGCCGAAGCCGATCTGCGTGAGCTGCTGGCGGTGCCATCGAATTACCGCATCCTGTTCATGCAGGGCGGGGCGATTGCCGAAAACGCGTTGGTGCCGATGAACTTGCTCGGTGACAAGCGGGGTGCCGACTATGTGGTGACCGGCGCCTGGTCGGCCAAATCGCAGAAAGAGGCGCGGCGTTACTGCGATGTGAATATCGCGGCGGCGACCGAAAACGGTGCATACAACACCGTGCCCGCGATGAGCAACTGGCGCCTGTCGGATGATCCCGCCTATCTGTTTGTGTGCACCAACGAGACCATCGATGGTGTCGAGTTCGGTTTTGACCCCGATCTGCGCACCATCGGCCGCGGCGAGGTGCCGGTGGTGGCCGATGTGTCTTCGCACATCCTGTCGCGCAAGGTGGACGTGTCGCGCTACGGCGTGCTTTTTGGCGGCGCGCAGAAAAACATCGGACCTGCGGGGCTGACCATCGTCATCGTGCGCGAGGACCTGCTCGGCCGGGCCCATAAAGATTGCCCGTCGGCCTTCGACTACAAGCTCGTGGCCGACAATAACTCCATGTACAACACGCCGCCGACCTACGCGATCTACATCGCCGGGCTCGTCTTTCAGTGGTTGCGTGCCCAGGGCGGCGTTGAAGCCATTGAGGCGATCAACAAGAACAAGGCCGATCGGCTTTACGGTTTCATCGATCAAAGCGCGTTCTATCAGAACCGCATCGATCCGCGGTATCGCTCGCGGATGAACGTCCCGTTTTTCCTGGCCGATGAGTCGCGCAATGCTGCGTTTCTCGAGCAAAGCTCCGCCGCTGGCCTGGTGCAGTTGAAAGGGCATAAATCAGTCGGAGGCATGCGCGCCTCCATTTATAACGCGATGCCGCTGGACGGCGTCGAAGCGTTGATCGAGTTCATGCGGGACTTTGAAAGGCGGAACGGGTGATGGCTGAAGGGATGAGCGAAGAGCAGGAGCTGCTCAAACTGCGCAACGAAATCGATGCAATCGACGACGCCGTGCTGGCCAGCATGTCGCGTCGCGGCAAGCTCGCCCAGCGTGTGGGCGAGATCAAGCAGGGCAATATCTATCGCCCGGAGCGCGAAGCCCAGGTGCTGCGCCGGCTGGCTGACGCAAACCCGGGCCCCTTGCCGTCGACGGCGATTCAGCGGATTTTCCGTGAATTGATGTCGGCCTGTCTGGCGCTCGAGCAGCCGCTCAAGGTGGCTTATCTCGGGCCGGCAGGCACGTTCTCGGAAAGTGCCTCGCGCAAGCATTTCGGCAGCGCGCCGACCTTCATGCCGATGCTGGCCATCGACGACGTATTCCGTTCGGTCGAGGCGGGCAGTGTCGACTACGGCGTGGTGCCGGTCGAGAACTCGACCGAAGGCGCCATCGGCCGTACCCTTGATCTGCTGCTGCTCAATCCGCTCAAGATCTGTGGCGAGGTCAAGCTGCGCATTCACCAGCACCTCATGTCCAAATCTGACGGTTTGGGGGCTGCGCGACGGGTTTACTCGCATGCACAGAGTCTGGCGCAGTGTCAGGAGTGGCTCAATCGCAATCTGCCCTCGCTGCCGCGTGTGCCGGTGGCCAGCAATGCCGAGGCCGCGCGCCTGGCGGCAGAAGACCCGGAGTCGGTGGCCATTGCCGGCGAAGCGGCCGCTGAGCTGTATGGCTTGAATATCCTGGCCGGCAATATTGAAGACGACCCGAACAACACCACACGTTTCCTGGTGATCTGCCAGCACGATGCCGGTCCCTCGGGTAAAGACAAGACCTCACTGGTGTGCTCTACGCCCAACCGCGCTGGTGCCATGCACCGGCTGCTTCAGCCCCTGGCTGAGCATGGCGTGAGCATGAGCAAGCTGCAGTCGCGCCCGGCGCGTTCTGGCCTGTGGGAGTATGTCTATTACATCGATTTTGAAGGCCACCAGAGCGAAGCGAAGGTTGTCGCGGCTTTGGCCGACCTGGAGCGCAATGCGAGCTTCGTGAAGGTGCTGGGGTCTTACCCGGTCGCCGCGCTCTGAACGCTGAGGCGTAGCAGGGCAAACACAAATAAGAACGCACTATTCAGGAGACGCCGTCATGCCAATCGCCGATCAGGCGCCGGACTACATTCGGGCTATTTCTCCCTATCAGCCGGGAAAACCGATCTCCGAGCTGGCGCGCGAGATGGGTTTGGTCGAGGCCAGCATTGTCAAACTCGCCTCCAACGAGAACCCGCTCGGCATCGGTCCGATGGCCAAAGAGGCGATCTCGCGGGCAGTTCTCGAGCTGGCGCGCTATCCGGACGGCAATGGCTTTGCGCTGAAGGCGGCGCTGTCGGCGCGTACCGGTGTGGCGATGAACGGCGTCGTGCTTGGCAACGGTTCGAATGACGTGCTTGAACTTGTGGCGCGCACTTTCCTGACGCCGGGTTCGGAGGCGGTGTTATCCGAGCACGCGTTCGCGGTCTATCCGTTGGCGACGATGGCGGTGGGCGGCAAGCCGGTCGCCGTGCCGGCCAAGGATTTTGGCCATGATCTGGACGCCATGGCGGCGGCCGTGACCGACAAAACCGGTGTGATCTTCATTGCCAACCCCAATAACCCGACCGGCACCTTCTTGCCGGGGGCGCGGATCGAGGCCTTCCTCGAGAAGATTCCGGAACGTGTGCTCGTGGTGCTCGACGAGGCCTATACCGAATACCTGTCGGACGATGATCGCTACGATGCCATCGGCTGGCTGGCGCGCTTCCCGAATTTGCTGGTGTCGCGCACCTTTTCAAAGGCCTACGGGTTGGCCGGCCTGCGGGTGGGGTATGGCCTGGCGCATCCGAGCGTGATCGATCTGCTCAACCGGGTTCGTCAGCCATTTAACGTTAATAGCCTGGCCTTGGCGGCAGCGACCGCCGCGCTGGGCGATGAAGAATTTCTGGCCAAGAGTGCGGCTCTCAACCGCCGTGGCATGACGCAATTGACTGACGCGTTTCGGGCCATGTCGCTTGAATGGATTCCGTCGTGGGCCAACTTTGTGACGGTAAAAGTGGGCGATGGTGACGCGATCAACCGCAAGCTCTTGGCGCAAGGCGTGATTGTTCGTCCTGTTGCCAGCTACGGCATGCCTCAATGGTTGCGGGTGTCGATTGGCCTGCCCGAAGAGAACGCCCGATTCATTTCGGCCCTGCAGCAGGCATTGAGCTGATGGATGCATTGCCGGGAGCGCCGATTCGACGGCTGGTGGTGTGTGGCGCCGGCCTGATTGGCGGCTCGTTTGCGCTGGCCTTGAAGTCGGCCGGAATGGTGGCGCATGTCGTGGGTGTCGGGCGCACGCAAGCCTCGCTGGAGCGCGCCAAGACGCTTGGTGTGATTGATGAAGTCGCGCTGGATTGGGCAACGGCCCTGAACGGCGCCGATTTCGTGCTCCTTGCCATGCCTGTCGGTCAGGCGAATGCCGTGATGGAGGCGATGGCGCCACATCTGGCGCCCGGTACCATTGTGACGGATGCCGGCAGCACCAAGCGCGATGTGATTGAGGCGATTTACGCCCATCTCGACAGGCATTTAACGCATGTCGTGCCGGCACATCCGATTGCCGGCGCCGAGAAAAGCGGTGCCGATGCCGCGTTTCCAACGCTCTACCGTGGGCGCAATGTCGTCGTCACACCTTTGCCAGAGAATGATCCGGCGGCGGTGGCACGGGTGATCGCAGTCTGGGAAGCCTGCGGCGCCTTGGTGCGCGAGATGAGCCCGCAAGATCATGACCGGGTGTTCGCCGCGGTCAGCCATCTGCCGCATTTGCTTGCCTTTGGTTTGGTGCACGATCTGGCCGGTCGTGCCAATGCCGAACAGCTCTTCAGCTTTGCCGCCAGCGGTTTTCGTGACTTCACCCGCATTGCCGGCAGTCACCCTGAAATGTGGCGAGACATCTGCATGGCGAATCGCCATGCGCTCACGGCCGAGCTGGACCAATATCTCGGCGAGCTGGCCTATTTGCGCGCACTCTTGATGTCGGGCGACGGCGCCAGTCTCGAAACCCTGTTTGGCGAGGCGCGCGAAGCGCGTAACCGCTGGGCGGAGAAAACCTTTCCTTCTTGATTGATACGGATGTCGCAACGTGGAAACCCTTGATCTTGCCCCAATGATCCGGGCGGCGGGCACGGTTCGCCTGCCGGGCTCGAAAAGCATCTCCAATCGGGTGTTGTTGCTCGCGGCGCTGGCCGACGGGCAGACCCGAGTGCACGATTTGCTGCGATCAGACGACACCGAGCGCATGCTCGATGCGCTGCGCACGCTGGGCGTGCCGTGGCAGCACGATGTGGGCGCCGACTGCTTCGTCGTCGAAGGCGTGGCTGGGCGCTTCCCGGTGGCCGACGCCGATCTGTTTCTCGGCAATGCGGGGACGGCGTTTCGTCCCTTGACCGCTGCCTTGGCCTTGTCGGGGGGCGACTACCGCCTGTCGGGCGTGCCGCGCATGCACGAGCGGCCGATCGGTGATCTGGTGGACGCCTTGTCGCAACTGGGCGCCGCGGTGACCTATGCCGGCAATCCGGGCTTCCCGCCGCTGACGATCGGCAAAGGCGCGATTCGCGCCGGTGGAACCGTGTCGGTGCGTGGTGATGTCTCCAGTCAGTTTCTGACCGCCTTGTTGATGGCCGCACCGCTGACCGGCGTTGAAATTCATATTGAAGTCATTGGCGAACTGATCTCCAAGCCCTACATCGAGATCACCTTGAATCTGATGGCGCGTTTCGGCGTCGAGGTCGAGCGCGAAGGCTGGCAGCGGTTTACCGTGCCCGGAGGCGCGCGCTATCGCAGCCCGGGTGATATCCATGTGGAAGGCGATGCCTCGTCTGCCTCGTATTTTCTGGCCGCAGGTGCAATGGGTGGCGGGCCGGTGCGTGTCGAGGGCGTGGGGCGCAACAGCATTCAGGGAGATGTGCGTTTTGCCGAAGCGCTTGAACAGCTTGGCGTGCAGATCACCATGGGCGAGCACTGGATCGAGGCAAGCGCGCCCGTCAGCGGCCGGCTCAAAGCCTTCGATATGGATCTCAATCACATCCCCGATGCCGCGATGACGCTAGCGGTGATGGCGGTATGCTGCGATGGCCCGTGCCATCTGCGCAATATCGCCAGCTGGCGGGTCAAGGAGACCGACCGGATTGCCGCGATGGCGATCGAGCTGCGCAAGATCGGTGTCGAGGTCGAGGAGTTTGACGATGCGCTGCGTGTCACGCCGTCGCAGACGCTGCGCCATGCGGCCATCGACACCTACGACGACCATCGTATGGCGATGTGTTTCTCGTTGGTCACCCTGGTGGGCACCGGCGTCACTATCAATGATCCGGCCTGTGTAAACAAGACCTTTCCCCGCTATTTCGACGCCTATCGCAGCATTGCGACGCCGGTGCCCGTCATCGCCATTGACGGCCCCTCGGCGTCGGGCAAAGGCACGGTCGCCGCGCGTGTAGCTGAATCGCTGGGCTACCACTATCTCGACAGCGGTTCGCTCTATCGCCTGGTTGCGTTGGCGGCGATTCGCGGTGGCGTCACCGATGAGGCCGCGATCGCGACGCTGGCCGAGGCCCTGCCAGCCGAGTTCGTGGGCGGAAAGATCTTGCTCGCCGGTGCCGATGTGACCGATGCCATCCGCAGCGAAGAATGTGCAGCCATGGCCTCGAAAGTGGCGGCGATTCCGGCAGTGCGAGATGCCTTGCTGGAGCGCCAGCGCGCCTATCGTCAGGCGCCGGGTCTGGTGGCGGAAGGGCGCGATATGGGCTCGGTGATTTTTCCGGACGCATCAAGCAAATTCTTTCTGACGGCGTCGGTCGAGGCGCGGGCGCAACGGCGCTATAAGCAGTTGATGGAAAAGGGTTTGCCTGCTAACATTGATAGTCTTTCTCAGGAGCTTTCCGAGCGTGACGCGCGAGACGCGGCCCGCAGCGTGGCACCTTTGAAGAAACTGCCGGACGCAGTGCTTGTCGAGACGTCAGACATGACGGTCGATGAAGCGGTCCGGTTTGTGGCCGAGCGCATCGCCTGAAGCGGTGAGCCGGTCCAAGCGTATTCCGGCCATTTGGCCGGTGTTTTTATTAACTAACCCGCTGTCCTTGTGGCAGCACCAGGTCTTTTTTTATGTCCATCCCCACTCCTGAAATGTCCATGGAAAGCTTTGCCGAACTGTTCGAGGAAAGCCTAGCGCTGCAAGAAATGCGCACGGGCGAAGTGATCACCGCCGAGGTGGTCCGTATCGATCAGAACTTCGTTGTCGTGAATGCTGGCTTGAAGTCCGAAAGCTATGTCGCGATCGAAGAGTTCCGCAACGATCACGGCGAACTTGAAGTTAAAGAAGGCGACTACGTCCAGGTTGCCATCGATGCACTCGAAGACGGCTACGGCGAAACCCGCCTGTCCCGTGACAAAGCCAAGCGCATCGCCGCCTGGAACGACCTGGAGCTCGCGCTCAACGAAGGCACGCTGGTTAACGGTGTTGTCAGCGGTCGTGTCAAGGGTGGTCTGACGGTCATGACCCACGGTATCCGTGCCTTCCTGCCGGGATCGCTGGTCGACATGCGTCCGGTCAAGGACACCGCCCCGTACGAGGGTAAAGAATTCGAATTCAAGGTCATCAAGCTCGACCGCAAGCGCAACAACGTGGTTGTGTCGCGCCGTGCCGTGCTCGAAGAGACCATGGGTGAAGAGCGCGATAAGCTGCTCGAAAACCTGGCCGAAGGTATGGTCGTCAAGGGCATCGTCAAGAACATCACCGACTACGGCGCGTTCGTGGATCTGGGTGGCATCGACGGCCTGCTGCATATCACCGATCTGGCCTGGCGCCGTGTGCGTCACCCGTCGGAAGTGGTTGCCGTCGGCGACGAACTCGAAGCCAAAGTGCTCAAGTTCGACCGCGAGCGTTGCCGCGTGTCGCTGGGCCTCAAGCAGCTGGGCGAAGATCCGTGGGTCGGCATTGCACGTCGTTACCCCACCGGTACCCGTCTGTTCGGCAAAGTCACCAACATCACCGACTACGGCTCGTTCGTGGAAGTGGAGCAGGGCATCGAAGGTCTGGTGCACGTCTCCGAGATGGACTGGACCAACAAGAACATCCACCCGAACAAAGTCGTCCAGCTGGGCGATGAGGTGGAAGTGATGATCCTCGACATCGACGAAGAGCGTCGCCGTATCTCCCTGGGTATGAAGCAGTGCATGGCCAACCCGTGGGACGAGTTCGCCATGAACTTCAAGAAGGGCGACAAGGTTGCCGGTCAGATCAAGTCGATCACCGATTTCGGTGTGTTCATCGGTCTGGATGGCGGCATCGACGGCCTGGTTCATCTGTCCGACCTGTCATGGTCCGAGCAGGGCGAAGAGGCTGTGCGTCGCTTCAAGAAAGGTGACGAAGTCGAAGCCGTGGTACTGGCCATCGATGTCGAGCGCGAGCGTATTTCGCTTGGCATCAAGCAGATGGATGGGGATCCCTTCACCAACTTCATCGCGACCCACGACAAGAACAGCCTCGTGCGCGGCACCGTCAAGACGGTCGACGCTCGTGGTGCAGTGATTTCGCTGGGGGACGACATCGAAGGCTACCTGCGCGTGTCTGAAGCCGCTCCGCACCGTATCGACGACCTGACCACCGTGATGAAGGAAGGTGAAGAAGTCGAGACGATGATCATCAACGTCGATCGTAAGTCCCGTTCGATCAACCTGTCGATCAAAGCCAAGGATCAGGCTGAGACCTCCGACGCCATGCAGAAGCTGGCCGCAGAGAGCTCCGCCGCGACGGGCACCACCAGTCTGGGTGCCTTGCTCAAGGCGAAGATGGACGAGCAGAAGCAATAATTGGTGCACACATGACCAAATCGGAGCTCATTGCGCGACTGGCGGCACGTTTTCCGCAGTTGGTTGCCAAGGATGCCGATTATGCTGTCAAGATGATTCTCGATGCGATGACCGACTCATTGTCACGTGGTGATCGCATCGAGATTCGCGGCTTCGGCAGCTTTGCGCTGAATTACCGCCCGCCCCGCATGGGACGCAATCCGAAATCCGGTGAACGGGTTGAGGTTGCCGAAAAACATGTGCCGCATTTCAAGGCGGGCAAGGAATTGCGGGAACGCGTGGATCTGGCCGAATAATCGGTTCAGATCGTGTCATTGGGGAAGGCGGTTTCGACCGCCTTCTTTTTTGTCCACGAGTCGGCCATAATCACCCCCTATGCGAATCATTGTCTGGATTATCCGTCTGGCGGTCTTCCTTGTTCTGTTCGGCTTCGCCGTCAAGAACGACCAGCTCACGACGTTGAACTTTTACATGGGCAAACAATGGCAGTTGCCATTGGTCTTGGTCATCCTGGGCGCCTTTGCCGCCGGAGCCCTTGTTGGCGTGACCGCGACACTGTCCTCGCTGGTGCGTCAGCGGCGCGAGATCGGCCGGCTGCGTAAATCGCTGCGCAAGGCTGAGGCCGAGATCAAAGCGTTGGCAAGCACGGCGGTTGTGCCGCGGGCCGACGGGGACGCACCTGAAGCGTTCTGACCTCCATGGAAATTGAATTCTGGTGGTTACTGGCGCTGCCGCTGTTCTTTGCTTTGGGCTGGATGGCGGCGCGGGTTGATATCCGGCATGTCATGAAGGAGTCGCGCAGCCTGCCGCGCTCCTATCTCAATGGATTGAATTTCCTGCTCAACGAGCAGCCCGACAAAGCGATCGACGCCTTCATCGAAGCGGTGCGTATCGACCCCGATACGGTCGAGCTGCACTTTGCGCTCGGTAGCCTGTTTCGGCGCCGTGGCGAAACCGAGCGCGCGATCCGCATGCATCAGCATTTGATTGATCGCGAAGATCTGAACGAATCCCAGCGTCTGCAGGCCCTGGCGGAACTCGGTCAGGACTATTTGAAAGCGGGTTTGCTCGATCGGGCCGAATCCGTGTTTTTGCGCTTGCGCGGTACGGCCTTGAACGACATCGCCCTGCGCGATCTGCTGGAAATCTACCAACAAGAAAAGGA
Source organism: Zoogloeaceae bacterium G21618-S1 (assembly GCA_027214125.1). Taxonomy (GTDB): domain Bacteria; phylum Pseudomonadota; class Gammaproteobacteria; order Burkholderiales; family Rhodocyclaceae; genus Nitrogeniibacter. Next base: position 89,130 of record JAPWHF010000013.1, on the reverse strand, counting down.
TTGGCCGAAAGCGATCGATATCGCCAAAGCGTTGCCCGATCACGAGAGCGTCTGGTGGCGCAAGGAAATGGCCAACTTCCATTGCGAGATGGCCTCCGATGCGCTGGCGGATTCGCGGCTTGACGATGCCGATACGGCGATTCAGTCGGCATTGCAGGTCAACCCGCGATCGGTGCGCGGTAGTCTGATCAAAGGCGATCTCGCCGCTCGGCGAGGCGATCTCGACGAGGCCGTTGCGGCCTGGAAGCGGATTGAAGGCCAGGACCCGCATTACCTGTCGCTTGCCGCTGAACGCCTGATGAAGGCTTACGACGCACAGGGCCGGATTGAAGATGGGCTGCAACTGCTTCGCGCCTACCTAGAGCGTCATTCGTCGCTTGATCTGCTTGATGTATTGTTCGATCGCACCCTGAAGCTGGCGGGTTCGCTCAGTGCCTACGATCTGGTTCGTGACGAGTTGCGGCGCAATCCCAGTGTCCTCGGTCTGGACAAGATGCTGGAGGCGGCCCTGGTGGCGGCTCCGACCGAGTTGCGGCCGGATATCGAACTGGTTCGCCAGCTGGTGCATAGCCACACGCGGCGCGTGGCGCGTTATCGCTGCGATTCATGCGGATTCAAGGCGCGTCAGTTTTACTGGCGATGCCCAGCCTGCGGCGGCTGGGAAACGACGCCGCCGCGGCGAACGGAAGAATATGATCTGGTGCCATGAGCGTGAACTGCTGCGCCAGCACATGAAATGAGGACTGAACAATGAAAGTAACCGTAATTGGCACCGGCTATGTGGGCCTGGTGTCTGGTGCCTGCCTGGCCGACGTGGGCAACGATGTGTTGTGCCTGGATGTCGATCCGGCCAAGATCAAGATTCTTGAAGACGGCGGCATTCCCATTCACGAGCCGGGGCTGCTCGAAATCGTGCGCCGGAACGTTGAGGCGGGGCGTCTGTCCTTCACCACTGATATTGAAAAAGCGGCCAAATGGGGCGTGACGCAGTTCATTGCCGTCGGGACACCGCCGGATGAAGACGGCTCGGCCGATCTTAAGTATGTGATTGCTGCCGCACGCAACATCGGCAAGCACATGGACAGCTACCGCGTGATCGTGGACAAGTCCACAGTGCCGGTCGGAACCGCCGACAAGGTGCGCGCTGCAGTGGCCGAAGAGTTGGCCAAGCGTGGCAGTACGATGGAATTCAGCGTGGTGTCGAACCCCGAGTTCCTGAAGGAAGGCGCGGCGATTGAAGACTTCATGCGTCCGGATCGCATCGTGGTGGGCGCTGAAGAGCCGCAGGCCATCGAGCTGATGCGTCAGTTGTATGCGCCGTTCCAGCGTAATCACGACCGTCTGGTCTTCATGGATGTGCGCAGCGCGGAGCTCACCAAATACGCCGCGAATGCCATGCTGGCCACGCGGATCAGCTTCATGAACGAACTGGCCAATCTGGCCGAGACGCTGGGTGCCGATATCGAACTGGTGCGTCAGGGAATCGGTTCAGACCCGCGCATCGGTTGGCATTTCTTGTATGCTGGTTGCGGTTACGGCGGCTCGTGCTTCCCGAAAGACGTGAAGGCGCTGATCCGTACCGGCACTGAATACGGCCACGACCTCAAATTGCTCAGCGCCGTCGAGGCCGCCAACGAAATTCAAAAGCATGTGCTGGTCGACAAGATTGTGCGCCGCTTCGGCGAGGACCTGACCGGTCGGCATTTCGCGTTGTGGGGGCTGGCCTTCAAACCGAACACCGATGACATGCGTGATGCGCCCAGCCGCGTGATCATTCAGGAACTGTTCAAGCGCGGTGCCACGGTTGCGGCTTACGATCCGGTGGCCATGCAGGAAGCCGAGCGCATTTTTGGCGATGAACCCCGCCTGAGCTACGCCGGACGCCCCAAGAGCACGCTCGACAATGCCGACGCGCTGGTCATCGTCACCGAGTGGAAAGAATTCCGTAGCCCCGATTTTGACGCCATCAAGTCGCGCCTCAAGCAACCGGTTATTTTTGACGGGCGCAATATGTACGATCCTGCGTTGATCCGTGCCGAAGGCATCGAATATTTCGGTATCGGGCGCGGCTGACATGAGTGGCCGCGACGTGCTGCCGGCGACGTCGGCAGCGCGCATTCTTGTGGTCGGCGATGTGATGCTGGACCGCTACTGGTTTGGCGACGTCAGCCGGATTTCACCCGAAGCACCCGTGCCGGTGGTGCGTATGACCCGCGCCGAAGATCGCCCCGGCGGCGCCGCCAACGTGGCGCGCAACGCCTCGGCGCTGGGGACGCAGGTCTCCTTGCTGTCGGTGGTCGGCCAGGATGAGGCGGGCGACAGTCTCGATCGCTTGCTGGCCGAATCGGCGGTAAGCGCCCATCTGTTTCGTGACGCCAGCGTTCAGACCACGCTCAAGTTGCGGGTCATTGGCCGAAGCCAGCAGTTGTTGCGCATCGACTTCGAACAGAGACCGCAAGCCGAGGTACTTGCGGCCAAGCTGGACACCTTCAAACAACTGTTGTCCGCCCATGATCTGGTGCTGATTTCCGATTACGACAAGGGCACGCTGGACCACGTGGAGGCCATGATTCAGGCCGCCAAAGCGGCCGGCAAGCCGGTGTTGGTCGACCCCAAGGGCGACGACTTCACCCGGTATGCTGGCGCGACCGTGTTGACGCCGAACCGGGGTGAGCTTCAGGAAATCGTTGGGCGTTGGCGCTCCGAGGCGGACTTGGCCGCACGCGTTGATACGCTGCGCAAAGAGTTGTCGATCGGTGCTGTACTGCTGACCCGCTCGGAAGAGGGCATGACACTGTTTGACGAAAACGGCGTGAGTCATGAACCGACACGCGCGCGCGAGGTCTTTGATGTATCGGGCGCCGGCGACACCGTGATCGCGACCTTTGCCGTGATGCTGGCCTGCGGCCTGTCTGCCCCGGATGCCATGCACTGGGCTAATCTTGCTGCGGGCGTCGTCGTCGGAAAACTCGGAACGGCGGTCGTCACGCTGGATGAACTGCGCGCCAGCGCGTCTTGACGCGACCTAACCACTGGAAGAACGGATGCAATTCAAGACCCTTGAAGACTATGTTGGCGACACACCCCTGGTGCGCCTCAAGCGGATCAATGCCGGTGACGGCAATGTGATTCTCGCCAAGCTCGAGGGCAACAACCCCGCGGGTTCGGTCAAAGACCGGCCTGCGATGTCGATGATTCTGCGTGCCGAGGCGGCCGGTCGCATTCAACCCGGCGATACACTGATCGAAGCCACCAGTGGCAATACCGGCATCGCGCTGGCCATGGCAGCGGCGATTCGGGGGTACCGGATGATTCTGGTCATGCCCGAGAATCAGAGCGTCGAGCGCCGCCAGACGATGCGCGCCTTCGGCGCTGAATTGATCCTGACGCCCAAAAGCGGCGGCATGGAAGTGGCGCGCGACATGGCGACCCGGATGCGCGACGACGGCGAGGGCGTGATCCTCGACCAGTTCGGCAACCCGGACAACCCGGAGGCGCATTTCGAGGGCACGGGCCCCGAGCTATGGCGCCAGACCGTCGGGCGAATCACCCATTTCGTCAGTTCCATGGGTACGACCGGCACCATCATGGGCACTTCACGCTACCTCAAGCAGCAGAATGCCGGCATTGAGATCATCGGTTGCGAACCGGCCGATGGCGCGCAAATTCCCGGTATTCGCAAATGGCCCGAGGCGTATCTGCCAACCATTTATGACGCATCCCGCGTTGATCGTATCGAACCCGTGACCCAGGCGGACGCCGAGGAGATGACCCGCCGGCTGGCGCGCGAAGAAGGCATTTTTGCGGGCATCTCATCCGGTGGCGCGATGCATGTCGCCCTGCGCGTTGCTGCGCAGGTGAGCAATGCGGTGATTGTCAGCATTGTCTGTGACCGCGGTGACCGTTATCTGTCGACGGGTGTGTTCCCGGCCTGAGCGTGTTCACGGGTGGCGTCCGCCGATCTGGCGGACGGGTCTGGCGTTGCTCCTGTGGGGGGCGTCCGCCCGGGCGGGCTTGCAACTCGATATTCACCAGATTGATCATCCGAGCTTTTCAGCACGTGGGGTGAGCCTGTCGCTGGAGAGCAACGCCGGGTGGATTCGGTTTGATCGATTTACCGCGGCGGGCCGGCAGTGGCATGCCGTACAGCTCGACTGTCGCCACTTGCGGTTGGATGAGGGGCGTATCCAGTGTGCCGATGCGCGGATCAGCGGCGTGCCTGAACTGGCCGATGCCCGGCTTGACCTCGACTTCTCTACCCAAACCCGTTCGGGGCGCCTCACCGCGAAATTTGTTGGCGACGCGTGGCTCACGGCAGCGCTGAGCGCCAGTTCGGCGCTGGATATCCAGTTCGAGAAAATGCCGCTTGCGCTGTTGGGGCGGGTCTGGCCGCCGACTGATCAATGGAAGCCGTCAGGCGCGTTGACCGGTCGTGCCGGTTTTGACGGACGTCAGTTTTCGCTGACCGCAACACTTGTAAACGCCGGATTTTCTGATGTCTCGGGAAGCCATGCCGGCGAGGCGCTGACGGGTGACGTGCGTTTGAGTGCGGCTCGAACCGGCAATGCTTGGCGTTGGGATGTGCGTGCAGGGTGGACCGGCGGCGGGGTTTTCTGGGATCCCGTGTTTGTCCCGCCGGGCGTGTCACTGGAGGCCGAAGGACAGGTCTCCGATCGGCATCTTGATATCTTTTCATCGCGTATCGAGGCGCCCGGTGTTTCGTACGTTTCGGGAAAAGGGCAGTTCGATATTGCCGGGCGGCGAATCATCGACGCCGAAGTGTCGGTCAGCCATGCGGATCTGGCGGTGGTGGTGCCGCAGTTCGTCTTGCCCGTCGTTGCGCCCGCCCAAACGGAGCGTTGGCAGGTGGCAGGCTGGGCGGATGTCGATGTCCGGTGGCGGGGTGGCGAGCTTCAAGGTGTTGATGTCGGGCTCGACCAGGTCGGCTTTGCGTATCTGGGGCAGCGTTTCCGGGTCGGGCCCTTGTCGGGCCGTCTGCCGTGGCATCGGGACGCGTCGGTCGAGGGACATCTTCAGGTCGATGGTCTGCATTGGCAAAAACTCGATTTCGCGCCATTTTCGCTGGATATGGCGGTCGCGCAGGGCAACATCACGGTCGCGCCGGCGCGATTGCCCGTGCTGGACGGGGCGATCATCATTGATCACCTCACGGTGGTGAACAGCGATGAGGGGTGGCAGGGCCGGGGCGGCTTCTTCATGGAGCCGGTGTCGATGCGTGCGCTGACCGCGGCGCTGGACCTGCCGGAAATGGTGGGGACCTTGTCGGCTTCGATTCCCGGTTTGCTGGTGACGCCGCGCCGTGCCGCGTTGGACGGCGCGCTGGTCATCGCCTTGTTTGATGGGTATGTGCAAGCGACGGGGCTGGAGGTGATCGAGCCTTTTGGGCTGTTGCCGCGTTTGCGCGCCGATGTCGTGGCCGAGCATCTCGATATGGCGCAGCTGACCGAAACCTTTTCTTTTGGTGCGGTCAGTGGCTTCGTGGATCTGGCGCTGAACGATCTGCAGATGGCGGCCTGGAAACCTGTGCGCTTCGACGCCTCGGTGCGAAGTACGCCCGGCGACTATCCGCGGCGAATCAGCCAGCGTGCGGTGGAGCACATCACCGCGCTTGGCGGGCCGAGCGCGAGTGCGGCCATCCAGCGCAGTTTTTTGCAGTTCTTCAACGATTTTGGCTATCGGGAGATCGGTGTGGGCTGCCGTCTTGCCAACGGGATATGCCAAATGCAAGGCACTGAGGGCGCGGGCGCAGATTCGGCGCCGTTTACCATCGTGCGCGGCGGCGGTATCCCGGCGCTTAACGTCATCGGCTACAATCGGCGCGTGAACTGGGACGAGCTGATCGAGCGCGTCAAGGCGGCCATCGCCAGCGATGCGGCGCCGGTCATCAAGTGAGGATAGACATGAAACCGGTATCGAATTGGGCCGCGGTGACGGCGTTCAGCCTGGCCATTGCAGGCTGCGTCACAATCAATATCTATTTTCCGGCGGCGGCGGCAGAGAAGGCGGCGGACCGGATTATCGACGAAGTCTGGCAACTCAAGCCCGAAGCCGCCACCAAGGAAGGAGCGCCCAGCCGATGAAATCCGTTTGGAAAGCCGTGTTTGTTGTCAGCCTGCTGTCCGCGACCCTGGCGACTGCACAAGGGAATCTCGAGGTCGATACGCCTGCGATTTCGGCGATCAAATCGTCCATGTCGCAGCGGCATGCGCAACTCGCGCCACTGTACGCATCCGGCGCGGTCGGTCTGAAGTCGGATGGATCGCTCGCCGTCCATGATGCCAATGCCGTCCCGCTCGCGCAGCGTGGCAAGCTCAACGCGCTGGTGGCGGCCGAGAACAATGACCGTGCGGCACTCTACCGCGAGATCGCCACGGCCAACGGCCACCCCGAATGGGCGGGCGATATCCGCAATACCTTCGCGCAGCGCTGGATCGACAAGGCGCCTGGCGGTTGGTGGGTGGAAGGCTCGCGGGGCTGGGCGCGCAAGTGAGTGCCGTCCTCATCTTCGATATCGAGACAATTCCCGATGTGGCGGGGCTGCGTCGTTTGCACGATCTGCCTGACGATCTCGCCGATGACGAAGTGGCTGAGCTCGCCATGCAGCGGCGCCGCGCAGCGACCGGGAATGATTTTCTGCCGCACTACCTTCAGCGCATCGTCACCATTTCCTGTGTTTTTCGTGATGCGGCGCAGTTCAAGGTGTTTTCGCTCTCCGAGCCTGATTCGGATGAGGCGGGCATCATCCAGCGCTTCTTCGATGGCATCGAGCGCTTCACGCCACAAATTGTTTCATGGAATGGTGGCGGATTTGATCTGCCGGTGCTTCACTACCGAGGCCTGTTGCACGGGGTGAGTGCCCCGCGCTACTGGGAGATGGGTGAAGGCGATGCGCGGGACGCTCGCGATTTCAAGTGGAACAACTACATCAGCCGCTACCACAGCCGGCATCTGGATTTGATGGATTTGTTGGCTTTGTATCAGCCACGCGCCAACGCACCGCTGGATGTGCTGGCCAAGCTGATGGGGTTTCCGGGCAAGCTCGGCATGGACGGTTCCGCGGTGTGGGGGGCGTATCAGGAGGGGCGGATCGCTGAAATCCGGGACTACTGTGAAACCGACGTCGTTAACACGTATCTGGTGTATTTGCGTTTTCAGCGCATGCGTGGGGTCATGCTGGCCGAGGAGTACCAGGCTGAACTGGCCGTGGTGCGCGCTACATTGAAGGCGATCGGCGCGCCGCATTGGGAGGCCTTCCTGGCGCAGTGGCCCGAGTCATGAATTTGTCACTGGAGCATCGAATACTATGGGAATCATCTGGGCGATCCTGATCGGATTGGTGGTTGGCGTGCTGGCGAAGTTTCTTCATCCGGGCAAGGAAGACCTCGGATTGGTGATGACGGCGCTGCTGGGCATTGCGGGTTCGATGGTCGCAAGCTTCGGCGGACAGGCGCTCGGGATCTACCGCCCGGGACAGGGCGCGGGCTTTCTTGGCGCGTTGGTTGGTGCGGTTTTGATTTTGTTTGTCTACACACGAATTAAACGTTGAAAGTATTTGACAGCTGATTGGGTTCGGCTATAATTCGGCCTCCTTAGGCGCGTAGCTCAGCTGGTTAGAGCACCACCTTGACATGGTGGGGGTCGTTGGTTCGAGTCCAATCGCGCCTACCAAACATCTAAGGAGCGCATTGTCGTGGCTTTCCGAACTTGCACCGGTTGCAATAACTGAACAGGTCGAGTTTCACGACGTTTGCGTTGCGAACGAAAAAAGTGCGGCTCAGACCGCACTTTTTTTTTGCCTCAAAGGATTGAGTCATGCCGAAGATCACGCTCCCCGACGGTTCCGTTCGAAGTTACGAGCAGCCGGTGACCGTCCTTGAAGTTGCTGCATCGATCGGCGAAGGGCTGGCGCGCGCCGCGCTGGCGGGCAAGGTCGATGGCGTTGTTGTCGATGTGTCCCATCAAATGGACGCCGACGCGGCGCTGAGCATCATCACCGCGAAAGATCCCGATGGCCTGGAAGTCATCCGCCACTCGACCGCCCACCTGCTGGCCTATGCCGTCAAGGAGTTGTACCCGGAAGCGCAGGTCACCATCGGTCCGGTGATTGAAAACGGCTTCTACTACGATTTTTCTTACGCGCGCCCCTTCACGCCCGAAGATCTGACCAAGATCGAGGCGCGCATGCGCGAGCTCGCAAAAAAAGATCTGCCGGTCGTGCGCGAGGTCTGGCAGCGTGACGAAGCCGTGGCCTTCTTTAAATCAATTGGCGAGAACTACAAAGCCGAGATCATCGCCTCGATTCCGCAGGATCAGGCCGTGTCGCTGTACCGCGAAGGCGATTTTGTCGACCTGTGCCGCGGCCCGCACGTGCCCTCTACCGGCAAGCTGAAAGTCTTCAAGCTGATGAAGCTCGCGGGCGCCTACTGGCGTGGCGATTCGAAAAACGAGATGTTGCAGCGGATTTACGGTACGGCCTGGGCCAGCAAGGACGACCAGGCCAACTACCTGCACATGCTCGAAGAAGCCGAAAAGCGCGATCACCGCAAAATTGGCAAACAGCTCGATCTGTTCCACCTGCAGGATGAGGCGCCGGGCATGGTGTTCTGGCACCCGCTGGGCTGGACGCTATGGCAGCAGATTGAGCAGTACATGCGTAGTACGCTGAATGAGGCGGGCTATCAGGAGGTGAAGACGCCTTTCATGATGGATCGCGCGCTGTGGGAACGTTCCGGCCACTGGGAAAATTACCGCGAGAACATGTTCACCACGGAGTCGGAGAAACGGGATTACGCCGTCAAGCCGATGAACTGCCCCGGCCATGTGGAGATTTTCAACCACGGGCTGCATTCCTACCGCGATCTGCCGCTGCGCCTGGCTGAGTTTGGCTCGTGCCATCGCAACGAGCCTTCCGGCGCGCTGCATGGCTTGATGCGTGTGCGTGGTTTTGTGCAGGACGATGCCCACATTTTCTGCACCGAAGACCAGGTGGTCTCCGAGGTGCGTGACTTCAACGAACTGCTGATGCGTGTGTATCGCGATTTCGGCTTTACGGAAGTCGACGTCAAGCTGTCGCTTCGCCCTGAAAAGCGTGCTGGTTCGGATGCGGTCTGGGACAAGGCCGAAGACGGATTGCGTGAGGCGCTGGCCTCGTCCGGCGTGAGTTGGGAAGAACTCGAAGGCGAGGGCGCCTTCTACGGTCCGAAGATCGAATATCACATCAAGGACGCGCTTGGACGCTCCTGGCAATGCGGCACCATGCAGCTCGACTTCGTGCTGCCTGAGCGCCTGGATGCCGAGTATGTGACCGAAGGAAATAGCCGCGCACGCCCGGTAATGCTGCATCGCGCCATTCTGGGGTCGATGGAGCGTTTCATTGGCATTCTGATCGAAAACCACGCCGGCCACTTCCCGTTTTGGCTCGCGCCGGTTCAGGCCGTTGCGATGAATATCTCCGATCCGCAGTCCGACTATGTAAAATCAGTGACAAGCCGGCTTCAGAAAGCTGGTTTCCGGGTCGTTTCAGATTTGCGGAACGAGAAAATTACATATAAAATCCGCGAACATAGCGTACGCCGCCTGCCGTATCAGCTTGTCATCGGTGACAAGGAAAAAGAAGCAGGATTGGTTGCCGTGCGTGCCCGAGGCGGTCAAGACCTCGGTCAAATGTCCCTCGATTCGTTGATCGAGCGTTGGCAGCGTGAAGTTCTTACGCGCGCCGGCATGGACTGATTTTGTTCGAATTTGGAGAGTTGAACCATCGCTCAGGAAAAGAAGCAGCGCGTTAATTCAGAAATTACCGCGCCGGAAGTGCGTCTGATCGACGCCGACGGGGAACAGGCAGGTGTCGTGTCCATTCGTGCAGCACTGGCGATGGCCGATGAAGTGGGGCTGGATCTGGTAGAGATCGCTCCGCTGGCTGAACCGCCGGTCTGCCGCATCATGGATGTCGGCAAGTTTAAGTATCAGAGCGCCAAGAAGGCGCATGAGGCTAAGCTCAAGCAAAAGCAGGTTCAGGTGAAGGAAGTCAAACTGCGTCCGCGAACGGACGAGAATGACTACCAGATCAAGCTGCGTAATCTGAAACGCTTCCTGGAAAATGGCGACAAGGTCAAAGTGACGCTGCGTTTCCGCGGACGGGAGATGGCCCACCAGGAATACGGCATGCGGCAGCTGGAGCGCATCAAGGCCGATCTGGTTGAGTTGGCGAACGTCGAGCAGATGCCGAAGATGGAAGGGCGTCAGATGGTGATGATCATCGCGCCGAGCAAGAAAACGGTTTAAGGATTTTTGCGCACTGCGCAAAAAGTAGGGGAGGTGCCAGTCACTTCCATGACAAGTGGAGCCGGGTAAAAAAATACGCGTATTCGCGTTACCTGGTGCCATGACATAACAGGAGCAGTCATGCCCAAGATGAAAACGAAGAGCGGCGCAAAAAAGCGGTTCAAGCTGCGCGCCGGCGGTGGCATCAAGCGTGCCCAGGCGTTTAAGCGTCACATTCTGACCAAGAAGACCACCAAGGTGAAGCGTCACCTGCGCGGTGTTCTGGAGGTTCATGAGTCTGACGTCAAGATGGTTCGCGCCATGTTGCCTTACGCCTGATAGGAGAAAAAGATGTCCCGAGTTAAACGTGGTGTAACGGCCCGCGCCCGCCACAAGAAAGTCCTTGCTCAAGCCAAGGGCTATCGCGGTCGCCGCAAGAACGTCTATCGCGTCGCCAAACAGGCGGTGATGAAGGCCGGTCAATATCAGTATCGTGACCGTCGTCAGCGCAAGCGTCAGTTCCGCGCTCTGTGGATTGCCCGTATCAACGCGGCTGCCCGCGAGCTGGGTCTGACCTACAGCGTCTTCATGAATGGCTTGAAGAAAGCCGCGATTGAAGTTGACCGCAAAGTGCTGGCCGATCTGGCAGTGTTCGACAAGCCGGCGTTTTCTGCCCTTGTTGATCAGGCCAAGGCAAAGCTTGCTGCATAAGTAGATGCAGCTCAAAGAAAGGAGGCCTGGCCTCCTTTTTTTTTCTGAATTGATTTACGGCCATTGTTCATGAATGAGCTCGACACTCTCGTAGCGCAAGCGCGCACCGATTTTGAGAACGCGGCTGACGCGACTCAGCTTGATGTCGCCAAGTCGCGATATCTCGGCAAGGGCGGCGCCATCACTCAGCAGATGAAGACGCTGGGGCAGCTGGGTCCGGATGAACGCCGGGCGACTGGTGCGCGCATCAATGCGGCCAAGGACCAGATCGAGACGGCGCTTGAAGCGCGTCGCGAGGCGATCCGCGATGCCACCCTGGCTGTTCAACTGTCGGCCGAGGCGCTCGACGTTACTTTGCCAGGCCGTGGGATGGGCAAGGGCGGTCTGCACCCGGTGAGTCGGACGCTCGAGCGCATCGAAGCCTTGTTCCGATCCATCGGCTTCGAAGTGGCCGATGGCCCGGAAATCGAAACCGACTTCCTGAACTTCACTGCGCTGAACACGCCCGAGAATCATCCGGCCCGCTCGATGCATGACACCTTCTATCTCGAAGGGGCGGACGATGTGCTTTTGCGGACGCACACCAGCCCGGTTCAGGTCAGAACGATGCGCGAGCATGTGGCGCTGTATGGCGAGCGCGAGCACATGCCGGAAATCCGGGTGATCATCCCCGGCCGGGTGTACCGTGTCGACTCCGATGCTACGCACTCGCCGATGTTCCATCAGGTCGAAGGGCTGTGGGTGGGTGAAGACATCAGTTTTGCCGATCTCAAGGGCGTGATCGCAGATTTCCTGCGCAAGTTCTTCGAAACTGATGACCTCCAGGTGCGCTTCCGTCCGTCTTTCTTCCCCTTTACCGAGCCGAGCGCCGAGATCGACGTGGCCTTCATGCACGGCGAGATGAAAGGGCGTTGGCTGGAGATCGCAGGGTGCGGCATGGTTCATCCGAACGTGCTGCGTCATGGCGGTATCGACTCCGAACGCTACACAGGCTTTGCCTTTGGCATGGGGCCTGACCGGCTGACCATGCTCCGTTATGGCATTAACGATCTGCGCCTTTTCTTCGAGGGTGATCTGCGTTTCCTCGGCCAATTCAGGTAAGCGAACATGCAATTCTCAGAACAATGGTTGCGCCACTTTGTTGATCCGAAGATTGACAGCGAGGCGCTCGGTCAGTTGATGACCATGGCTGGCCTGGAAGTGGAAGAAATGAACGCCGTCGGCGGGGTGTTTACCTCGGTCGTGGTGGGCAAGATTCTGTCGACCGAAAAACACCCGGACGCGGATCGCCTCAAAGTGTGCCAGGTCGATGTCGGTCAGGAGGCACCGCTGCAAATCGTGTGCGGGGCACCCAACGCCGAGGCCGGCATGAAAGTGCCGTGCGCTTTGGTTGGCGCCACGCTGCCGGGTTTCGAAATCAAGAAAGCCAAGTTACGCGGTGTCGCTTCGCACGGCATGTTGTGCTCCGCCCGTGAGCTTGGCATTTCCGACGAACATGGTGGCCTGTATGCACTGCCCGATTCGGCGCCCGTAGGTGCCGATATTCGCCAGCTCCTGGGGCTGGATGACACGGTGTATGTGATCAAGCTGACGCCGAATCGGGCGGACTGTCTCAGCCTCGCGGGCGTGGCCCGCGAAGTGGCGGCGCTGACCGATCTTCCGCTGACGATGCCCGCGTCGGCGCCCGTCGAACCGACGATCGATGATCGTCGGGTCATCGCGCTTGACGCCCCCGAATCGTGCCCGCGTTTTTGCGGCCGAATCCTTCAAGGTGTGGACGCGCGCGCAAGCACGCCAGAATGGATGGTGCGTCGCCTGGAGCGCAGCGGCATTCGTGCGATCAGCGCGCTGGTGGACATCACCAATTACGTGATGCTCGAACTGGGCCAGCCGCTGCACGCCTACGACAACGACCGCCTCGATGGCACGATCCATGCGCGCATGGCGCAGCCGGGCGAAAAGCTGCTGCTGCTCAACGAGCAGGTGATTGATCTGGCAGCCGGCACCCTGGTGATTGCAGATGATGCCCGCGTGCTGGGCATGGCCGGCATCATGGGTGGTGAGGAGAGCGGTATCTCGCTCGACACCCGCAACGTATTTCTTGAAGCCGCCTACTTTGCGCCAGACGCAGTGGCCGGTCGCGCACGCGAATATGGTTTTGGTTCGGATGCCTCTCACCGCTTCGAGCGCGGCGTCGACTTTGCGCTGTCGCCCGTGGCAATCGAGCGTGCCACCGCATTGATTCTCGAGATCTGCGGTGGCCAGATCGGTCCGGTCGTTCAGGCGGAAAGCCTTGCGCACCTGCCCGCGCGTCCGCCGGTAACCTTGCGCCCCGCTCGGGCTCGCAAAGTATTGGGTATCGATCTGTCCGATGACGCTATGGCCAGCCTGCTTGCCCGCGTGCACCTGGATGTGGCGCGAGAGGGCGATAACTTCCGTGTGACGCCGCCGTCGTATCGCTTTGATATCGAGATCGAAGTCGATCTGGTTGAAGAGCTGGCGCGTCTGCATGGCTACGACAACATTCCCGCGCCTGCGCCGCAAGGCCATCTGGCCATGCTGGAACGGCCAGAATCCCGTCGTGACCTGTGGCAAGTGAAGCGCATGGTGGCCGGCCGCGACTACCAGGAAGTGGTTACTTACTCCTTCATTGAAGAAGCATGGGAGCGCGACTTTTGCGGCAATGCGCAGCCGATCCGTCTGGCTAACCCGATTGCCAGCCAGATGAACGTGATGCGCAGCAGTCTGATTCCCGGACTGCTCGGCGTGTTGCTGACCAATCGCAAGCGGCAGAACCCTCGCGTGCGCGTGTTTGAAACCGGTCGCTGCTTCCGCATCGATGCCGTCGGCGCCCCGGTGGCAGGATACGATCAACCTGTGCGGCTCGGTCTGCTGGCCGCGGCGGGTACGGCCCCTGAGCAGTGGGGCATAGCGCATCGCAACGCCGATTTCTACGACCTGAAGGGTGATCTTGAGGCTTTGTTCGCGCCGCAGATGCTCGCCTTCGAAGCGGCCGAGCATCCCGCTTTGCATCCGGGTCGCAGCGCCAAAGTGCTGGTCGAAGGCAAGCTTGTCGGCTATATCGGCGAAATACACCCGAAATGGGTGCAAAAATACGAGTTGGGAACTGCACCAGTCGTTTGCGAAGTCGATGTAGACACCGTACTGGCAACGAATCTTCCGGTGTATTCAAGCATTTCGCGACAACCCGCCGTGGTCCGTGACATGGCACTGGTGGTCGCCAATTCGATCACTTCGATGTCTTTGATGGCGGCGCTCAAGCAGGTTGCGCCGGCCATTGTTCGGGACATCCAGCTGTTCGATGTCTATCAAGGGAAGGGGGTTGATCCCGACAAAAAGAGCCTTGCTTTCAGGGTGTTGATGCAAGATACTCAACGAACCCTTGAAGATGCCGAGGTGGACGCTGCGGTGAGCGCGCTGGTTCAGTGCGCTGAAGCACAATTCAACGCCGCCCTGCGTAGATAAGGGACGCAAGCATGACGTTAACGAAGGCCGAATTAGCGGATCTGTTGTTTGAGCAGGTCGGTTTGAACAAGCGCGAATCGAAAGACATGGTGGAAGGGTTCTTCGAAGAAATTCGCACGGCATTGGAGCGGGGGGACTGCGTCAAGCTGTCCGGTTTTGGCAACTTCCAGTTGCGCGACAAACCCCAGCGTCCGGGCCGGAACCCGAAAACGGGGGAAGAAATTCCCATTACCGCCCGCCGTGTAGTGACCTTTCACGCCAGCCAGAAGCTGAAATCTTCTGTGGAAAAGCTGAGCTATGCAGGAAAGTCCTAATCCGGAAGCGGATGTCGTACTGCCGCCGATCCCGGCCAAACGTTATTTCACGATTGGCGAAGTCAGCGATCTGTGTGCTGTCAAACCGCATGTGCTGCGCTACTGGGAGCAGGAGTTTACCCAGCTCAAGCCGGTAAAACGTCGGGGGAACCGACGCTATTACCAGCACCATGAGGTGCGCTTGATCCGCAAGATCCGGGAACTGCTGTACCGTGATGGTTTCACGATCTCCGGCGCGCGGAATCAACTGAATGCATCGGCGATCCACGCACAGGAAGACGCGGAGCAGGCGGTTGAGTTGCGAGCGTCTATTTCGCAAGCGCGTGAGACCCTGATCGCCTTGTTGGATGACTTGAAGCGCTAGGTTTGTTAAAAATATCGGCCTTGCGGAATTGTAGTTTTGATTTCCGGTGCTATAATTCCGCTCCTGTGTCGGGGCGTAGCGCAGCCTGGTAGCGCACTTGCATGGGGTGCAAGGGGTCGCGAGTTCGAATCCCGCCGCCCCGACCAATAGAAACAGGCACTTGGCCCAGTCTTCGGACTGGGCTTTTTGCTTTTCGGCGTTTGGGTGGCTCCGAGTGCGTTGTCTTCCCTTTTGTACAGTTTGAACAGTCCGGGCGCCGCGGCACCAACCAAGGTCTTTGGTCCGAGCGCATTGTGTTGAACACCCTTGACTCACTATGAACCCAGAACTCCTGGAATTGTTGCTAATCCAAGAGATGCCCTTCGGTAAATACAAAGGACGTGTCATTGCGGACCTTCCGGGGCACTACCTTGCGTGGTTCGCACGACAAGGTTTTCCCGAAGGCCGTTTGGGGCAGCTACTGGCGCTCATGTATGAGCTCGACCACAATAATCTGGTAGGCCTGATTGACCCCTTGCGGAAAGCCCGTTGACCTGTGGCAGGTAGACCCACTTCCGGTAAACCCGCGGTGTCCGTCTGAGTCACGGGTTTGGCGATCGCCCCTTAGTTTGAATCCGATCGCGTAAGCCACTTGCGGAGGAGGCGCCACAGCATGAAGGGGGCGGGGAGTGCTGTCTTTAGCCAGCTGAAGCTTTGCCGGTTGGTGGCACTGTCTTCCGGCGTCGAAGGCTCGGGCATGGGGATTGTTGCGGACTGCTCGGTGAGTTCGGTCGGCACGTCGGATTCCTCGGGGGAATCGTCGAACGGGCTGTTGATGGTATTTTTGCTCTCGGACGCGTTCCGAGTCTTGCCAAGGTGGGTGCCGCCTTTGGATTCAGGGTGGTCGGAATGCCGTGGCCGCGCTTCGACGTTGGTCAATTGGCGGGCCAGCGCTGGCAGGGCGTCGGCCAGCGCGCTTGGCGCTGGCAGGCTGATGCGGGCGGTGTATTCGTCTGCGCCATAGAGCGTTGGGGCATCGTGAGAGCGCATCGCCGGGGTCAGGCCGATCACCGAATCGACCATCCGTTCCAGGCCGCGCGCGGCGGTCGTTTCCGACGTGCTCATGCCCGCTTCGATGATGATCAGATCGAAACGCTGGGTGCGCGCACGCGTTTCAGGTGCCGGCAGAAAGCGCCAGATCAACCGTCCAAAGAGGCCGAGTCCGCCCTGCTGTGCAAAGCGGTTGAACAGGGCCAGCAGGGTCAGCCAGGTGCCGGCTGACCAGCCCAGTGCCGCGGTGCCCGTCGTCGCGGGCTGGAGCAGGGTGGCGACAATGCGCCGCCCGTGTGCGTCGGTCTGTTGATACAGCGCGCGGGCCAGTTGTTCGGCCAGCGCGCCGTCCGATGCGCTGTGCAGGATCAGCATGCGGCGTTCTTCAATGGATTTTGGCCGGTGTTTGAAAAAGAATCCGGCAATCAGGTGCTCGCGGTCCGGCCCTTCTTTCCAGGATGCGTCAATGGGCTTGCCCAGCACTACGGGGCGGAGCGTGAGGCGTTCTGAATGCTCGGGCAGCTCGGCCAGCGCGGCGGTCCAGCCCTCGGCCAGCGGACCGTCGGCCAGGGCCAGCACGCGTGCGTCGTCGGGAAGCATGGTCATCAGCGCTTGGGCTGCTGCCGGCGTGGCATAGACTTCTCGCAAATGCAGCGCGCCACGGGTGGCCTCGGCCATCGGCTGGTGCTGCCAGACTTTTGCGTCCATGGCGGTGCTCAGGAAGAGGTCGGCGACCGAGTTGGCGTATTGAGCCAGCCGCAGGTGTGCGCCCCGCAGGCGCGGTGCAGCAGCGCTTGGCGCGAGTAGCGTGACCGGTCCATCGCTCCATTCGGTGGCGACGCGTTCGGCGATGTGCAGACCTACGGTGAATTCGGCGTCGCTGGGCAGCACCAGCCAGAGCGGTGTGCCCGGTGAACGTGCAGGGCGGCCGATCAGAATGCGGGCGACGCCATGGACAAGGACCACCAGACAAGCGAGTGCTACATGCGCCGCTGCCTCATCGCGCGGGCCGAAATCGACCGGCACGCCGTGCAGAAAAACCCCCTCCCGGCCGAGCGCGCTCAGCAGCGCGGCGAGCGTTTCAGTCAACCAGACGGCATTGGCCATCAGCAGCATCCAGGCGGCGAACCAGGCGACTTCGCCAGCCGTGCTGGCGCAGATTCTCCCGCCCAGCTGCCAGCGCGCGAGGAGCGCTGGGAGTGTCATGCCGGCGCCGGCCATCGCCAGTGCGCAGCCCATGCCAGCGAGCATGCCGGCGATCGGTGCGATGCCTTCGAGCGGTGTGTTGAAGGCAGCTCGCCAGGCAGCGCTCTCCAGCCAGGGCACCGTGAGTTGGGCCAGGGCCACACCGCTCAACAGGCCACCCAGGCGGATCGTGCCGTTGCGCAAGGTAAGCAATTTTCCGGCCCCGCGAAAACCTCGGGTGGCTTCAAAGCGGTTGCATAGAAAGGCGGCGATCCACAGCCCGCCAACAATCGCCATCAAGCGGACCAGGTTGTCGCCGGTTTGCCAGGCAGTGACGCCCAGCACGAACAGCGCAGCGCCGCTGGCGATCGCCAGGGCGGCAGAGAGCGGAAGCGCGAATGTGCCGAGGATGCGCCCGAGGCGTTGCGTGATGAGCACCATCGAGAGCGACAAACATGCCGCAATGGCGCTGCCGACCAACACTGCCTGGCGAAGCGTTTGTGCCTGCGTGGGATCACCGGGCAGGACGTTGCTCAGTCCGATGACGGCAAAAAAGGCGGCCCCCAACATCAGCGCGGCGAAGCGGCCGATGGCCGCTTGCGACCAGCCAATGACAGCGGGCAGCGCCATCAGTGCGGTGCCGCCACCAACCTGCAGGGCGATCCACACGCCAGGCCAGGTGGTGTCGCGCCCGCCCAGAACCAGCGGCAGGACGAGAAGCATGGCGGTGATGGCGATGCCGCGCTGGGTGCCTGGCGCACGCTCGAGCGCGACGCGCACGGCGGCGGGTAGCCTGCTGGCCATTTGGTTTCCGTGTTCGGCTTCGCGCCGGGCGGCGTGCCAGAACGCGAGCAAGGCCTCGCCAGGTGCGCGGGTTGGGCGATTCATTGGCTGGCCTCCGCGATCACGCGGCTGATCTGCCGCGCTTGCCGGCGTCTGCGCCAGAGCAGCAGTACCGGCCATAGACCCAAAGTGGCCAACAAGGCGTAGCTCCAAAGCTGCGGTGGGGCTTGAGCCGGGCGCAGCGGCAGCGGGTAGGGCGGGATGCGCCAGATCTGTACGCCGCCGGATGGGGCCGGCGCTTCGGCCGTAGGCGGGGCGGATGCGCTCGATTGCGCGCGGGCGTCGCTTTCCGAGGTAGCGCGCGGCGTTTCCGTCTGGCGCGTTTGTGGCTCGGTATTTTGGGCCAGCGCCATCGCCGGTGCGGCAGCGTGGGCCGTGGGAATGATGTCGCGCAAAAGCGACGCGAATGTCACACGGTTGCCAGAGTCCTGTTCGGATTTTTTTGCGGGTTCCTGCAGCTTTTGCGGCGGCGCGATCTGTTTTTGGCGTGGCGGAAATTTCTCTTGTGGCGTGCGAGTGGTAGGTGACTTTGGTGTTTTCGTTGGCGGCGAACTCGACTGCGTGTTGCTGTTTCCCGTCTCTTCCGGTGCTTGAGTTGTTGCGGTGTTGTCAGGTGGCCCGCCGACTTTGTCGAGTTGCGGCGCAATGACTGGCTGATCGGCAACCCAGGCGCTCACGATCCGGGTGCCGTCTGGACTGAAAGTGACACTTTCGCCCGCGCCTGCTTGTGTTATTGGCGCGCCGATGACTTGACCCGTGGTTGCATCCCACAGACGCAGGGTGGTGTCGTAGCTGTTTGAGATGATTCGCCCGCCGTCGGGGCTGAAGGCCACACTCCTGACCTCGGCCGAATGCCCCTGCAGCGGTGCGCCGATCGCTTGGCCGGTGGCGCCATCCCACAGGCGCACGGCGGTGTCACCGCTTCCTGAGACGATGCGTGCGCTGTCGGGACTGAAGGCGACGCTTAGGACCGGGCCCGAGTGCCCTCGCATTGGTTCGGCGATGGCTTGGCCGGTGGCGGCATTCCAGAGTCGTAAGGTGTTGTCTTCACTGCCTGAGACGACGCGCGTACCGTCGGGGCTGAAGGCCGCGCTCCAGATCGGGCCGGAATGCCCCTGCAACGGCGCACCGATGGCTTGCCCGGTAGCGGCATCCCACAGGCGCAGCTCGTCACCGCCCGAGACGATGCGCGTGCCGTCGGGGCTGAAGCCGACCGTCAGGATCGGGCCCGAGTGTCCCTTTAGCGGTGCGCCGATGGCCTGGCCGGTAGTGGCATCCCACAGGCGCAGGGTGGTGTCGAAACTGCCCGAGACGATTCGCCTGCCGTCGGGACTGAAGGCGACGCGTGAGACCGTGGCGGAGTGCCCCTGCAGCGGCGCGCCGATGGCTTGGCCGGTGGCGGCATCCCACAGGCGCACGGTCTTGTCGTTGCCGGCGGTGGCGATCTTTGTGCCATCGGGGCTGAACACCGCCTGATAGATTGCGGCGGTGTTGTCGAGTGTGACGAGAGCGGTTTCATCGCCCCGGTTCGTCCAGAACCGAAGCGTGCCGTCCGCACCGCCCGAGACCACCTGCGCGCCGTCGGGGCTGAAGGCGACGCTGTTGACCGGGCCCGCATGGCCGCGCATCGGCGGGCCGACAGCGTCGCCGGTCTTTGCGTCCCACAGGCGTAGGCTGGCGTCGCCGCTGCCCGAAAGGATGTAGGTGCCGTCGGGACTGAAGGCCACGCTGGTGATCTCGTCTTCATGGCCGGCCATGGTGGGTCCGAGGGGCTGCCCGGTGTTGATGTCCAACTGCTGCATGACGCCGTCCGTGCTGCCGATGACGAGGCGCCGGCCGTCGGGACTGAAGGCCACGCTGGTGACTGGGGTTCGGGTATGGAGAGCCTGGTTGATGGCTTCGGCGGTGGCGATGTTCCATAGTCGAACGGTGGTGTCGCCGCCGACGGTGGCGACAAGGGCGTTGTCCGCGCTGAAGGTCAGGTTGGTGATCGCGCCTGCGTGTGCCTTGATGGGCGGGTCAATGGCCTCGCCGGTGTCGGCATCCCACAACCGTAGCATGCCATCGGCGCTGCCGGTCGCCATGCGGCTGTCGTCGGCACTGAATGCCACGCTGGTGAAGGTGTTTGCCCAGAGGGCGCCCTGGTTTCCCTTCGATAAAGTGCCGATCAGCTGACCCGTGCCCGGATCCCATTGGTGTTGCCTGCCGTCCCAGTCGGTTGATACGAGGGTGGCGCCGTCCGCGCGGTATGCGACGCTGCGGATTGAAGTGCTCAGCACGCCGCCGGTCCAGCGGCCTTGTTCGGTGTAGAGCGCATCTCGCCAGCCGATCGGCAGGGTGTCGGGCTCGGTGCGCAGGGCGGTGACGGAAAGCACCACACCGATGGCGAGCACACCGGCGGAGACCCGCAGCATGCGCCGCGAGCTGCCGTAGAAACTCAGGCCATTGCGCCACAGCAGGCGGTCGCGCCAGGCGGTGAGCCATTCGCGCCACAGGCCGCTGCGCTGGCGCACCGGCAGTTGGGCCAGCCAGCCTGACCATTCGCGGGGGGCGCGCAGCATCAGCTGGCGCGGCGTGTGACCGGCGAGGTAGCCAAGGTAGAGCGTGTCGGCGGCGGTGTCGGTGGCGGGCGGGTGGGCGCGGCTCAGTGGACCCGGCGGCTCTTCCAGGCTGAGGGCGTCGTCGCCCAGGGCGTCGAGCTGAATCTGGCCGAGCTTGCCGCGCACCACGGTGCGGACTTCTTCCTGCACGCTGGGCGAGAGGCTGTCGAGCAGGGCCAGGCGCAGCCAGTCGGGCATGCGCTGGCGGCGCAGCCAGGGCAGCATGGCCAGGCGCGGGTAGTCGTGGGCGATGTATTCGGCCAGGTCTTCGGGGGGGAGTTTGGCGTTGAGGTAGTACTGCTCGCCGAGCAGCAGGGTCAGCTCCCAGCGCACGATGGGCGGCACGGCGCAGGCGCATAGCCAGTAGTAGCCGTTTTCGCCGAGGTAGTATTTGAGTTCTTCGAGCAGTTCGGTGAGGCCGTCGATGGGGGTGTCGGGGTCGAGCAAGGCGTCGATGCGGTCGTCGGCTTCGAGCGCCCGCAGGCGGGCCGGATAGCGTTGCGCGTGGCTGAGGGTAAAGCGCGGCAGGCGGCCGGTGACCACCAGTTCGGCCCATGCGGCCAGCGCCGGCTCGTCCAGCGGCAGCACATAGAAACCGGGGTCGGTGGGGCGTTCTCGGCGTTCGATGGCGTCTTCGCGCGCGCCCCAGTGGCGCGGTTCGACGGGGGTGAACACGACGCGCTGCGGCCAGCGATGGAAGCGCGCGCGGACTGCCCAGTCGCGCCACTGGTGATCGGCGTCGATCAGCAGGTGGCCGTCGGAGACGATGACCAGACGCTGGCCGACGGGCGGTGTTGGCAGGCGGTCGAGCGCTTCGCCATCGTCGCCGTCGAGTTGCCAGCCGGTGCCGGTGGGGCGGCAGACGAGCGCGGTGTGCGCCTCGGCGTCGAAGCGCGCGAGTCGGATGTCGACATCAATACCGTGTTTCCGCAGGCGCTCGGCCCAGTGGTAGAACATGCGCCCGCGGGGGTCGTTGATCAGTTGATGCGGTATCTGGTCGGCATCGGCATTGACTTCGATGACCAGGAGGTAGGAGGGGCGCAGGCGGGCGTTACGATGGCGCAGGCTGAGTACGCCGAGGCGGCGCGCGGTGGCGTCGAGGGTGCGCCCGATGTGCAGTGGCGGTCGGCGTTGCAAGCGGCTGCGCGCAGTGGCCGGGCCGGCGACATGGCGCTCCAGCCGGGCCTGGATGTCGGCGGACAGCGGTGGCACGATGCGCCGGGCTTCTTCGCGCAGGCTGGACAGGTCGAGCGGCACGCGGCGTCCGCTGCGCCGCGCGTGGCCCAACCAGGGGGTGGTCAGCGGCAGCGAGAGGCCGAGCATGCCCAGCGCGCCGAGACCGAGCAGGGCGCCCGCCACCCACGGGCGCAACTCCCAGTTGTAGCGTACGGCGGGGCTGTAACCGGTGAATCGGGGGGGCGTCTTCTTGGCGACCGGTGTGGGGGCCGGCGATGGCGTTGTTGGCGCGGCGATGCCGGGTCGGGGCGCCTCTGGTACCGCTGGTTTCTGGGTAGAACGCTGGCTTGAATCCCACCACGCCAGCAGCACGATGATGGCAAAGACCAGGCCCGTCAGCTTGCGCCAGACCGGGGTTTTCGGCGGTGTGGCGGCCGTGGCGGTGTCGGGGGTGTCGGCTACCGGGGCGCGCTGTGGCTGGCGGGCGCTCACCCATTCGCGAAACACTGCGTCGAAGCGCGCCTGATCTTCCAGTCGCTTGCACAGCACGGGGCGGAGCTTCGGGATCAGCCAGGCGGGGTCGTCTGGCGCGGTGCTGGGCGAGTCGCCGTGCGCCAGATGTGTGATCAGGCGTGCCGCGTCGACCGCCTCGGCCGGACCGACCGGGAAGCCGCGCGCGCGCAGAAAGACAATCAGGCCGTCAACACCGCCGCCCGGGGTCAGTGCCTCCGCCGGGGTGCTCATGCCGTCCCGGTGCCGAGGTCGAGACCAACGCGTTTGAGCCGCGAGATCAGTGTCTGGCGATCATCCTGGTGCTTGAGAATCGTACCCAGGCTGCGTCCGATCAAGGCGGCGTTTGCCTTCAGATCGCCCTGTGCGTCGGCCTGGTAGCGGGCCAGTGCGTTGGCCCAGTCGATGAGTTCGGAGGTGCCGGGGCGGTAGGCCAGATGGGCGGCGCGTTCGTCGCGGTATTCGACGAAGAAGCTCAGCAAGTCCTGATAGAAGGGCGCGAGCCGGTCGATGGCGCCGGTGCCCGCCGCGCCACCGGACGGGCCGCCCAGCGCGGCAGGCACCCGCAGACGCAGAATTTCGGCCAGCTTTTCCTGCGTTGGATCGGGAATGTTGTAGTACACACAGCGACGCAGGAAGGGGTCGGGCAGGTCGCGCTCGGAGTTGCTGGTGATGATCACGATCGGCTTGAGTGTGTCGTCATTGGGCGCCGATACGAGGTGGTTGCGCATCTCGCGGATGCGGAAAGCCATGCGCTCTATGCCGTTGAGCAAATCGTTGGGTACGTCGCGCGCGGCTTTGTCGATCTCGTCGATCAGCACCACGCTGCGCCGCGCTGTGCCGATCGGTGCGTCCTCGGTCTGGCCTTCGCCGATCTGCATTGCCTGCGTGTTGCGCCGGTCCCAGTCGATCAGTTCGGCGTGAGCCTGCGGGTTGGCATGGAGAATCGCCTTGCCCAGCGCGCCAAAGCTCAGAAAGTGTTGCGGCGGACGCGGTCCGTTGCTGCCACGCAGTTGCGCATCGGCCATTTGCGCGATCAGGTCGAAGCGATAGAACAACTCCTGCGCCTCGGTCAGCGACTGGCTTTCAAACCGCAGTACCGGGCCCAGGCCCAGCTCCCAGGCGATGCGTTCGGCCAGCTCGCTCTTGCCGGTGCCGGGGCGGCCAGTGAGCAGCAGCGGTTTGGCCAGAATGAGCGCGGTATTGACCGCTTCGACCAGACCGCTGTCGGCGCTGTATCCGGCCGGATGGCCGGGCACGGCGGTGTCGCTCGCCGGCGCATAGCCCTCGCGCAGCCACGGGCCGGCCATCGGTAGCGAGCCTCGACCAACGAAGTGCGTGTGTGCGGATTCAGGACGTGTCATCGGGCGAGTCTCCGGCGGGGTGGGTGCAGGGGGGGCATAAGTCGGGGTGTTTCAGGATCTGGTCGATGCGGCGCCCCATGTCGTCGTTGAACTCCTGGATCGAACGCGCGGTATCGCTGGGCAGGGGGATGCGGTCGTTCTCGCCGCGCCAGCCGTGCCACCAATCGAAATCCAGGTGAGCGATGTTGGCGTTGCGGAAGCTCACCCGATGCAGGGCGATGGCCTCGACCGGGAATATCCACATGGTCAGTTTGTCTGGTGGCTGGGCGCTGGCTTTGGTGTCGATGAAGTAGAGCAGGTCCGGCGCTTCGTCAGTGTCGCTGGCCGTCTTGGCATGCAGCAGATAGTCGGTGGTGAAGATGGCGACGAAGTCGGTCGCCTCCGAGCGGAACTTGCGAATCGTGGCGCTCTCTTCGCCAGCCTGCTGGCCCGGATCGCTGGCCACGACCGTCAGCATCCGCCCATGATCGTCCCAGTCCGACAGTTGCAGCCGCGCGGTGAGCTTGCCGAACACTTCGCTGGCCAGCAGGTCCGGCCGCCAGGAGACATAGATCAGCCGGCGACTGTCCTCAACGTCAGCGATCTGGCTGCTTGCCCGTGCCATGGCTCAGCGCCCCCGTGTTGGCAGCGTGCGCTCGAAATGGTCGATCAGCTGCTTGATCTGGTCGCGCAGGACCGCTTCGTTTTCCCACTGCAGGCGCACCAGCTGTTTGGCGCTGTTGTAGGGGCCGAGAAAATGGATGTCACCCATGCGCTGGACTTTCGGGTCGTCGCTGAGCAGCCGCCCGGCGCGGCGATCGGGGTTCAGGCTGAGCAGATCGGGGCGCATGTCGTCGATCAGTACAAACAGCAGGCGGGTCTTTTTGCCATCTTCGTAGCGGTTGATCGCTGTGGCCAGCTCCCGGCGGCACTCTGGCGATAGCCAGAAGTCATCCGTCAGCAAGGCGATGAAATGGGTCATGCTGTTCAGCGCCGTGTTCACCTCGTCCTGCCAGTTGTCACTCGCGCGCAAGTCCTCGTCATCGAGAAAAACGCGAAAATCGAGCGCATCGGAAACCACCTCGAGCGCATTGCGCAGACGTCGGGCGACACGCGTCGAATGTTCGACATGCTTGTAAGAAATGAAAACCAGCTGGGCGGATGTGGCACTCATTGGTGAGGCGCTCCTGCTCGGGCGAATTCGGCGGACGGCGTGGACGCGCCGGAACGGGTGTCGAAGGACGGGCCGCCGGATAGCGCGTCCGCATATGCACCCCTTCAGAAGTCATTCAAGCACTTGCACGCGCTCATTCAAGTTGACCTTGAAACGCCGCAGGTTGGGTGGAGGCTGCTTGGTGCAGGCCTGGACCACGGTTGCGGTCCGCTCGGAGCGCTGACGGTAGTCGTTTGTCTCAACCTCGGTGGGGGAGTGGCGCCGATGGGCTCAAGCCGCCGTTCGGGGTTGAGCCACGGTACCTATTCCAGGTGTGCCGGCTTGACGGCCTCTCTGGTCTGCCCCGACTGGCGGTGATTGGTGCGTTGTCACCGGGTGTGGCCCGGTATGGCGAGTGCGAAGACTGCTCGGCAATCGCGATTTCTGACGGGCGTTTTGCTGGCGCCGGGGCCTGTTTCAGGGCGTGGGGCCGGACAGACTGCCAAGTTGGTAGGCCTTGGCCTGGGCCACCAGCCAAGCTGAAAAAAGCTGGAGTGCGGCGCGGTCCTGGCGGTTTTCGGGGCAGCTCAGGTAGTAGGCTTGGTCGCCGGTCAATGCAATGTTGAACGGGGCGAGCAACTCGCCCGAAGCCAGCTCGGCCTGAACCAGAAAGCGCGGAACCAAGGCAACGCCGAGTCCGGCCCGGGCCGCTTCGGCGAGCATCGAGAACAGCTCGAAGCGCGGGCCGCGGATCGCTTCTACGCCGGTGACGCCGGCCAGCTCGAACCATCGGCGCCAGGCATCGTGGCGTGCCGATTGGTGGAGCAGGGGAAGCGCAGCCAGGGCGGCGGGTTCGAGATCGGGGCGTTGATTCAGCAGGGAGGGCGCCATTACCGGAATCATTTCTTCGTCAAACAGGTAGCTGCTCACGGCGCCGGGCCACTGCGAGGAGCCGAAGTGAATGGCGGCATCAAAGACGGTATCGGTGAACAGAAAAGGCTCGGCGCGGGTGGTCAGGTTGAGGGTGATGCCTGGATGCTGGCGCTGGAAGTCCGGCAGGCGCGGGATCAGCCAGCGAGTGGCGAAGGTCGGGATCACCGCCAGTTCAAGGACGTCACCTGCGCCGCGGTGAGTCATGATGGCGACGGTGTCGCGTTCGAGCCGGTCCAGCCCATCCGATACCTGGCGGATGTAGACCTGCCCGGCCTCCGTCAGGGAAATGCGTTTCTTGATGCGGTTGAACAAGCGAACGCCAAGATAGCTTTCCAGCACCGCCACCTGCTTGCACACCGCGCTCTGCGTTAGCGACAGGTCAGTGGCTGCGCGCGTGAAACTCAGGTGCCGGGCGGAGGCCTCGAAGGCTGACAAGGACTCGATGCTGGGAACCCGTCGGCGCATGGATCATTCCTCAAACTCACAATCTCCGTAGTGTATTTCGTTTGATAAAGCCGTGCCCAGTCGTGAGAATGGCGCCCGCATAAGGAGGCAAGTCGTTGTTGAAACGCATGTTTCGTTTCTTCTCGCGCTTGCCGATATTGAATGGGGGTAGCCAGACCCCAGATGGATGAATTCCGGAGACAGAGAAAATGCAGCTTAGCCAGTCCGTTCCTGCCAAGGTGTTCCGCCCGACCCACATGGCTCAGGGCGCCGCACGTGTGCCGCAGCCGGCAGCGTGCGATTCAGTGCAGCCCGTGTGCCCGGAGTCGGTCGAGCTCGACCGGGTGGTCGATCTGGGCTACAACTGATCGGAAATGCCTTGGTATTGAATATGCCCGAGCGGACGGTGCTCTCTGCCGGCCTGAATCATCCCTTGCGTTTGACCCTGGCGGCCGAGTTGCATGCCAGGCCGTTCATTCGGTTGAGCGCCCCGGCCTGTGTCTCGCACTTGGCCATTCATGGTGAAAACGGTGGCGCCCCTGACGAGCGCGTTTTGCTCAGCCTGTGCGCGCGCTTCGGCGTGGCCGGGCCGCAGCCGGGCGCACAGCATTTCTTTCACGATTTTGGTGCCTTTCGGCTCAAGTGGGAGCGCCACACCGAGTTTTGTACCTTCAGTTTTATCGAGCAGGGCGTGTCGGGTGATGCGTTTGCCGAAACGCCGATGCGGCATGTGCCGCGCGATTGGCTGGAGGCGCTGTCGGGGCAGGTGATCGTCGCCTCGCACATCCTGGCCGAGCAGGGCGAGGCCTATGAGCTGGACAATCCGCGTTTGCGCCGGCTCTTTCCCGCGCCGCTGCTGGTCGGCAGTCGGGTGCTCGCCGGGGGTGAGTTATGGACCGACATGCAGGTCGGTCCGGATGGCTTTTCCCGCTTTCTGCTGCGCGACACGGGTTTGCGCGAAATGCAGCTGGGCCGCATTGTGCAGCGCATTTGCGAGATCGAGACCTACACCCTGATGGCGATGCTGGCCTTGCCGCTGGCACGAGACCACGCCGCACGGCTGACCACGGTGGAAGCGGATGTCACCCGGCTGGGTCTGCAGATGCAGACTTCCGAGAACACCACCGATGAGGCCTTGTTGCTGCAGGATATTTCGCGTCTGGCGGCGCGGGTTCGCTCGATGTCTTTCGACAGTGGATATCGTTTCAGCGCCGCGCAAGCCTACTACCGTATCGTGCGCGATCGCATTGGTGAGTTGCGCGAGAAACGTATCGAAGGTGTGCCGACGCTGGGTGAGTTCATGGCGCGCCGTCTGGCGCCGGCGATGGATACGTGCCTGTCGGTGGCTGCGCGGCAAGAAGCTTTGGCCAACAAGGTCAGCCGCTCCAATGACTTGCTGCGTACCCGTGTCAGTATCGCCCAGGAAGGCCAGAATCAGCGTGTGCTTGAACGCCTGAGCCACAGCGCAGCCATGCAGTTGCGGCTTCAGCAGGCGGTCGAGGGTTTGTCAGTGGTCGCAGTGTCCTACTACGGCGTGGGCCTGGTCGCCTACGGGCTTAAAGCGCTCAAAGGTTGGGGCGCCGGGGTGAATGTCGACGGCGTGGTCGGGGTGGTCTTGCCGCTGGTGCTTGGGGCGACGTGGTTCGGCATGCGTCGGCTACACCACCGCCTGCACGGCGATACCGCTGTTCAGGTGTCCTGAACGAAAACGCCGGGGCTGTCGGCGCCCTGCCTTGAGCGATCGTTTGGTGTTGTCGCCGGGCACGGCTGATGCGTGTCTGGCGGATGTCGCTGGCACGCGCTTGGGCGTATGGATCGTCGTGTTCGTACGTGGCGCAGCGCCTTCGTCGTTCATCAGCATCATTCCCACCTGATTGGCCCGCCTGATCGCAGGGGCTCTTCTGTGCGCCGTCCGAAAGCCGGGTCGCCCGGCGAACGGGCTGATCGGTGAGTAAAAAATACGACAATCGCGTGCGGGGTGCGATGGCTTTTGCGGTGGATGCGGGATAATTGGTGTCACCCATCACCTCCGGGACTTGTTTGTGGCTCGTCGTATCAAATCCGCTCAGCGGCTGACTTTCTTTCGTCTGGTCGGTATTGCAGTATTTATCGTCGTATTGGTGAGCCTCGTCGCTGGCGGCTTGTTGATCTCCTACGAATTGAATTATTCGCGTTTGCAGGCGCGTGAAATATCGACTTACGCCGACAAGCTCAAGTTCGAGATCTCGGCCGGGCCGAGCAAGGCCGTCGTTTATCCGTTGCATGGTCCCTTTGACCAGCGCATGGGTTACACCGAGCTTCCGCGGATCGCCGAGCGTTTGCAGGCGCGTGGCTTTGCGCTGAGTGCTCAAACGCGCTTTTCTGATGCGCTGATGGACTACACCCAGCGTGGCTATTTCGCACCGTATCGAGAAAAAAGCCAGGCAGGCTTTGCGCTGACCGACTGCCGGGACACGTCGCTCTACCGTTTTCGCTACCCCTTTCATGCGTATCCGGTCTTTGAGGCGGTGCCCACACGGGTCGCCGGGTCTTTGTTGTTCATCGAAAATCGCGATCTGCTCGACCCTGAGCGTCCGAAGCTGAATCCGGCGGTTGACTGGGTGCGTTTCGGTCGGGCCGCCATTGGCCAGCTGGGGCGAATGGTCGATGCCGATCTGGATGCGCCCGGCGGCAGCACGCTGGCAACGCAGATCGAGAAATACCGCCACTCGCCTGATGGCATTACGCACAATGCGCGTGAGAAGTTACGGCAGATGGTGTCGGCCAGCGTGCGCGCGTATCAGGCGGGTGAAAATACCTTGCCGGCGCGTCAGCACCTGGTGCTTGGCTACCTCAACACGGTGCCCCTGTCGGCGGCATCAGGGTATGGCGAGGTCAACGGTCTGGGCGATGGTCTGTGGGTGTGGTTCGGTGCCGATTTTTCGCAGGTGAATGATTTGCTGTCGCGCGCCGACGGTGACGGTGAGACGCTCGCGGCCCAGGGCCTGGCCATGCGCCAGGTGGTGGCACTGATGATTGCGCACCGCCGGCCCTCTTATTACCTGGCGCGCGGCCGCGACGATCTGGTGCAACTGACGGGGAGCTACCTGCGGTTGCTTGCCGAGGCGGGCGTCATTTCGCCGCGTTTGAGCGAAGCGGCGCGGGCGCAGACCCTGGCCTTTCGTGATCAGATCAACGACCCGGCACGCCACCCGACGGTGACCGGAAAAGGCGCCGGCGCGGTGCGCGCGCGCGTTGCCGGGCTGCTGGGCACGTCGCTGTATGGACTCGATCGCATTGATGTGGATGTGTCGTCTACCCTGAATCGGGATCTGCAGTACGCGGTGAGCGACTATCTCGCTCGCCTCAGCGAGCCCGAGTTTGCCGCCGGGCAGGGCTTGATCGGCGAACGCATGCTGGGCCCAACCTCTTTGGGGGCGGTGCGCTACAGCTTCAATCTGGTTGAGCGTTCCGCCGGTGGCAACCGGGTGCGCGTGCAGACCGACACGACCGACAAGCCGCTCGACATCAATGAGGGCAGCAAGCTTGAGCTCGGCTCGACCGCCAAGTTACGGGTGCTGACCACCTATCTCGAGATCGTCGCCGAGTTGCACGAGCGCTATGCCACGCTGGACAAGAATGCCTTGCGCGAAGTCGAACTGGCGCGGCGCGACAGGCTCAGTCGCTGGGCCGTCGACTATCTGATGGCGGCCGATGACCGCGCGCTGCCGGCGATGCTTGAAGCCGCGCTGGAGCGCCGCTTTTCGGCCAGCCCGGATGAAAGCTTCTTTACCGGCGGCGGTTTGCATACGTTTGGCAACTTCAATCACAAGGATGACAATCGCTCGCCGACCGTGCGTGAGGCCTTGCAGGCGTCGATCAATCTGCCCTTCGTGCGGCTGATGCGCGAGGTCGTGCGCTACTCGATGTATCAGGTGCCGGGCAGTACTGCGAAGCTGCTCGAAGACAGCGAAGACCCGCGCCGTGCAGAGTATCTGGCGCGCTTTGCCGACCGCGAAGGGCAAACGTTCTTGCGGCGGTTCTGGCGCAAATACCAGGGCCTCACGCCGGAGGCCATGCGTGCACAATTGCTTGACGGTCTGCGCCCCAGCGCGGATCGGCTCAGCACCGTATTTCGCTATCTCGATCCGGCGGCGCCACCGGCAGAACTCGCCCGTTTCCTTGGCGAGCGGCTGGGCGATGCAAAGATGTCAGAGGGGCAGATTGCGCAGCTCTACGCTCGCCATGCGCCGGAGGCTTTCGACTTGCCCGATCGCGGTTATGTGGCACGCCTCCATCCGCTGGAGCTCTGGCTGGTGGCGTATCGTACGGGGCACCCGGACGCCACGCTGGGCGCAGCCCTGGAGGCGAGTGAAGATGAGCGCCAGGCGGTGTATCGCTGGTTGTTCCGTACGCGATTCAAACGGGCGCAGGATGTGCGCATCGACACCATGCTGGAAGTCGAGGCCTTTCTCGATATCCACCGGCGCTGGGCGCGCATGGGCTATCCCTTCGAGCATCTGGTGCCCTCGCTGGCGACCGCACTGGGCAGCTCGGGCGACCGCCCGGCCGCATTGGCCGAGTTGATGGGCATCATCATCAATGATGGCGTGCGTTTGCCGACGGCGCGTATCGAGGGATTCCGGTTTGCGGCCGACACGCCGTACGAAACGCAATTCACGCGTCGGCGTGCGGAAGGTGAGCGTGTGATGGCGCCGGAAGTGGCAACGGCCTTGCGGCAGGCCTTGTCGGAAGTGGTCGAAGGCGGCACGGCGCGACGGCTCGCCGGGGCTTTCACCCTGGCCGACGGCACGGTGCTGACCCTCGGTGGCAAGACTGGCACGGGCGATAACCGCATCGTGCTCGCGGGGGACCGTACCGGTCCGTCGCTCAACCGCACGGCGACCTTCGTGTTCTATCTCGGCCCGCGTCACTACGGCACGCTCACCGCCTACGTGCTTGGCCCGAACGCGGCGGGCTATCGATTTACCTCGGCGCTGCCGGTGCAGATTCTCAAGTCGATGGGGCCGGCGCTCTTGCCCTATCTTGAGCCGGACGCCGAGGCGGGGTGCCGGACCGACTGAGGCGCCGTCACCCCGGCGGAGTCAGATCGCGAATCCGCCCAGCTTGGTTTCCAGATACTCCATGATGCCTTCGCGCGCACCTTCGCGGCCGAGGCCGCTTTCCTTCATGCCGCCAAAGGGCGCGGCGGCCGAGGTGGGGTTGATGTCATTGATGCCGATGATGCCGAAGTGCAGGCCTTCGAACATGCGCAGTGCACGGCCGATGTCGCGGGTGTACACATAGGCGGCCAGACCGTACGTGGTGTCGTTGGCCATGGCGAGCACATCGTTGGCGTCGCTGAAGCGCACCACCGGCGCCACCGGGCCGAAGGTCTCCTCGCGATAGATGCGCATCTCGGGCGTGACATGATCGAGCAGGGTGGGGGCGTAGAAACAGCCACGGTCCAGGCCGTCGGCGCGCAGGCGCTCACCGCCGCAAATCAGCTTGGCGCCCTTGGCGAGTGCGTCGCCCACCTGCGCTTCGATCTTGGCAATGGCTGCTTCGTTGATCAGCGGGCCAATCGACGTGGCTGGGTCCATGCCGTTGCCGGCTTTCATGGCTTGAATACGCTTGGCCAGGGTGTCGACGAAGGCGTCGGCCCCACGCTCGTGCACCAGAAAGCGATTGGGCGAGATGCAGGCCTGACCGGTGTTGAGAAACTTGACCAGCGCCGCGCCCTTGGCCGCGTGGCTGGCATCGACATCGTCAAACACGATGAAGGGCGCATGGCCGCCGAGCTCCATCGAGATGCGCTTCATGCCGCCGGCCGCTTCGCGCGCCAGCTGTTTGCCAACGGCGGTGGAGCCGGTGAAGGTGAGTTTGCGCACTGCCGGATGGGTGGTGAAGACCTCGCCGATGGGGCGCGGATCGGCCGCGCTGACCAGGTTGGCCACGCCGGCGGGCAGGCCGGCTTCGTGCAGGATCTCGAACACGGCTTTGGCGCACAGCGGCGTGGCTTCGGCCGGCTTGAGCACCACGGTGCAGCCGGCCGCCAGCGCCGGGGCCAGCTTGCGGGTGATCATCGACACCGGATAATTCCATGGCGTGACCGCAGCGACCACGCCGACCGGCTGGTGGGCGACGATGAAGCGCTGGTCGGCCCGCGCCGAGGGGATGGTCTCGCCGTAGATGCGCTTGGCCTCTTCGGCAAACCACTGCAAGAAGTCGGCGGCGTACTGCACCTCATTGCGCGCGGCCTTGAGCGGTTTGCCCTGCTCGGCGGTCATTAACTCGGCCAGCGCCTCCTTGCGCGCCAGCATCAGTTGCCAGGCTTTGTGCAGGATGGCCGAGCGGGCGTAGGCGGTGGTGTCGGCCCAGGCGGGCAGGGCGGCCGCGGCCGCTTCGATGGCGGCGGTGGCGTCGCGCGCATCG
The DNA here is from genome assembly GCA_027214125.1 of Zoogloeaceae bacterium G21618-S1. Lineage (GTDB taxonomy): Bacteria > Pseudomonadota > Gammaproteobacteria > Burkholderiales > Rhodocyclaceae > Nitrogeniibacter. The sequence goes on along the minus strand of JAPWHF010000013.1, from coordinate 56,344 downwards.
CCGTCGGGCATGCTGCCGATGGTTTCGCCGGTGGCGGGGTTGAACACGTCAAAACACTGGCCGCTGGCCGCCGCTACCCACTGTCCGTTGATGTACATCCGTGTTTCCTCTGTTTTTCGTGTGGCCAAAAGCCTACCTGAGCGCTGTCGCGGTGGCACTCACTGCAGGTATTTTTTGCTCATTTCCTTGAACTCCGGCGTGCCGGCCTTGCGCAGCAATTCGAACAAGACCATCTCGCGGGTGACCGGCACGATGCCGGCGGCGGCCATGCGCTCGATGGCGCGCTGCTTGTCTTCGGCGCCGCGCGAGGCGATGGCGTCGGTGACGACGAACACCTCTTTGCCCGCGGCGCGTAAATCGAGCGCGGTGAGCATCACGCAGGCGTGGGCTTCGATGCCGCAGAGGATCCATTGCTGTCGCTTAAGTTCCGGCCGCTCGGCCAGACAGCCGTCTTCGATGCAGGAGAAATGCGATTTCGAGACTACGTTGGTGTCGCCGATGAGCGCCAGCAGGGATTCGGTCACCGGGCCGAGGCCGCGGGCGTAGTGTTCGGAGGCGAGCACCGGCACGCCCATGTCGCGCGCTAGCTCGGTGAGCCAGCCGCACTGCGTGAGGATGTGTTCGTGGTCGGGGACCAGATTGAGGACTTTGTCCTGCATGTCGACGACGAGCAGGGTGGCGTTTTCGCGTTCTATTTTCATGTGTATCTCTTTGGGGTTGAGGGTGTCTGGGTCAGCGTTTGGCGGCGCCATTTTTTCGGCCGAGCTGGCGCTTGACCTCGGCCGAGGCGGCCAGTGCGCCGTCGCGGGCATAGGCGTCGTGGTTGGTGTCGATCTCGTCGAGGCGGTAGAGGTAATTGACCATCAGCCCGGCGGACTGACGCAGGCCGCGCGCGGAGGTGTCGGCCATCCAGTGGATTTTGGCGAGGCTGGCGCCATTGGCGAAATGGAAGCGGGCGACCGGGTCGAGCGGGTGCTTGCCGCGCTTGTCGGTGAGCAGGTAGCGGGCGCATTCGCCGGTGAGCCAGCGCTGGAGTTCCTGCTTGACGGCCGCATTCGGCGTGCTCTGAGCGGCAGCGATGGCGGCGTCGATGCGCCCCTGGCCGTCGGTGGCGCCTTGCACCAGGGGGGCGAGTTTGGCGGGGATGCGCGCGACGCCGTCTTCGGTGTCGAGCGTCCGGGCCAGCGCACGGGTGAAGCCGGGCACTGGCGAGAGCGTGACGAAGGTGCGCAGGCGTGGGTACTCGCTCATGAGCTGCTCGACCACGCGCTTGATCAGGAACTCGCCGAGGCTGACGCCCTTGAGGCCGGCCTGGGCGTTGGAGATGGAGTAGAACACGGCGACCGTGGCGGTGGTCGGGTCGAGCGTGGGCTGTGATTCGTCGAGCAGGGCCTGCACGCTGTCGGCGATGTTTTCCAACAGCGCGACCTCAACGAAGATCAGCGGCTCGTTTTCCATGCGCGGATGAAAAAACGCGTAGCACCGGCGGTCGGAGTCGAGCCGGTTGCGCAGGTCGGTCCACGATTTGATCTCGTGCACGGCTTCGTACTGGATCAGCTTTTCGAGCAAGGCGGCGGGCGAGCCCCAGCCGATGCGCTTGAGCGCCAGAAAGCCGACATCAAACCAGTCATGAAAGAGCCGCACCAGATCGCGCTCGAGGGCGGCGAAATGCTCACCGCGCGGATCGAGCCGGATCAAATCGGCGCGCAGCCGCACCAGCGCGTGCACGCCGTCGGGCAAGAGATTGCACTGCGACAGGATCTGGATGCGCGGCGTGTCGAGCGCATCGCGCAGATCGGTCTCGGCAAGGCTGCGGGCGTGGGTGTCGGTGGCGCTCAGGTAGCGCTCGATGGCCTGGCCGACGCGCGTGGCGTCGGGCGAGTAGGCGTCGTTCAGGTGCTTGAACAGGCGCCGCTTGCCGGCGTCGTCGGCGAGGGCATGGAAATCGAGCAACCGCAGCATGCGATCGCGGGCCACCGCTTCACCATCGCCCCCGCGTGCGGCGTCGGCGAGCAGATGCTCGATGGCTTTCCAGTCGCGTTCGGTGGGCGCTTTGTGGCCGGCTTTTCGCGGGAAGCTGGCGTGCGCCAGCATGCGCCGCCAGAACGGCAGTGCCGAGGCGTCGCGCCGGGTTGGCGAGGCGGGAAGTGTGGCGCTCATGACGGCACCCCCGTGGTGGCGTCGACATGGGCGCGGGCCTGGGCGCGCAGGGCGAACTTCTGCACCTTGCCGGTGGCGGTCTTGGTCAACGGGCCGAAGAGGATGTGGCGCGGGGATTTGAAGTGCGCCAGCCGCTCGCGACAGAACTGCTGGATCGCCTCGGGGCTGAGTGTGGCGCCCTCGCGCAGGGTGATAAAGGCGCAAGGCACCTCGCCCCAGCGCGCATCGGGTGCAGCGACCACGGCGGCCTCGAGAATGTCAGGGTGCTGGTAGAGGGCTTCTTCGACCTCGATGGAGGCGATGTTTTCGCCGCCGGAGATGATGATGTCCTTGGCGCGATCGCGGATCTCGAAGTAGCCATCGGCATGGCGCACGGCCAGATCGCCGGTGTGATAGAAGCCGTCGGCCAGCGCGGTGGCCGTGGCGTCGCGGTTGTCGAGATAGCCTTTCATCACGGCGTTGCCGCGCAGCAGGACTTCGCCGAGGGTTTCGCCGTCGGCGGGGACGGGTTGCCCGCTGAGCGTATCGACCACCTGGATATCTTCCTGAGCGAGCATGCGTACGCCCTGGCGTGCGCGCAGCCTGGCCTGGGCGTCGGCGGGCTGGGTGTGCCAGTCGGTTTGCCAGGCGCAGATGGCCGAGGGACCGTAGGTTTCGGTGGTGCCATACAGATGCGTGACGTGAACGCCAAGGCGTTCCATGTCGGCGATGACGCGGGAGGGCGGCGGGGCGCCGCCGACGCCGATGTCGACCCGGTGCGTGATGGGCCGCTTTTGTTCGGCGGGCGCGTGGATGAGCAGGTTGAGCACCACTGGCGCGCCATGCAGGTGGGTCACGCGTTCGCGCTCAATGAGCTCAAAAATGGCGCCGGCGTCGATCTTGCGCAAACACACATGCGTGCCGCCGACGGCGGTGACGGCCCAGGGGTAGGTCCAGCCGTTGCAGTGGAACATCGGCAGCGTCCACAAGTACACGCACTCGGGCGTGAGGCCGGTGATCAGCGCGTTGGACAGCGCATTGAGATAGGCGCCGCGCGAATGGTAGAGCACGCCTTTCGGGTTGCCTGTGGTGCCGGAGGTGTAGAGCAGCGAGACGGTTTGCCACTCGTCCTGCGCGCCGGGGCCGCGAAAGGCCGGGTCTGCGCCTGACAGCAAGGCTTCGTAAGTGGTGTCGCTGATGTGCGCATCGAAGCCCTCGGCGTGGATGTCGACCACTGGCGGCGGTGCGTCGAGTTGTGCCAGTGCGGCGCGGGTCAGCGCTGCGAATTCGGTGTCGGCCAGCAGAATGCGGGCCTTGCCGTGACGCAGGCAGTAGGCGATGGTTGGTGCGTCGAGGCGGATGTTGATGGCGTTGAGCACGGCGCCGGCCATCAGCACACCAAAGTGGGCTTCGAGCATGGCCGAGGTGTTGGGCGCGAGCACGGCGACGGTGTCGCCCCGGCCGATACCGCGCGCCACCAGCGCCGAGGCGAGCCGGCAGCAGCGCGCGCGAAACTCGGTGTAGCTGAAGCGGCGCTCGCCATCGATGACGGCGATCTTGCTCGGGTAGATGTCGGCGGCGCGGTGCAGCAGGCTGACCGGGCTGAGCGGAACGTAGTTGGCGGGGCCGGGGGCGTCGTCCGCGGCGTGGCCTGTCGGGGCGTGCTCCATCGCTGTCTCCTTTGGATTTTGTCGCTGCCACACCCGTGTCTGTTTTTTGTGGTGAGTGGCAGGCTTTGTCTGAGGCTCAGTGTGGTGTGCCCGGGGCGCGGCCGTAATCGGAAGTGTCCGCGCCGCGTGTAGGAATATTCTGAAAAGCGCGGCACGCCTGACCACGGGCGGTGGGACTTGCTATGCTCGGCCAACACAGGAGCGCGGATATGTCGGAGTCGGCCGAGTTGCCGTTTCAATGGATTGTCGAGCAGTCGCTGGCCGGGATTTACGTGATCCAGGACGAGGTGTTCGTGTATGTGAACCCGACCTTTCTGCACATGCTGGGCAAGACGGAAGACGCGGTGGTGGGGCACGGCATCGAGGCGATTGCCGAACCGGACGAAGCGCGAAAAATTCTCGACAACGTGCGCCGGCGCATCGACGGCGAGATTGACCAGTTGCGTTACGTGGTGGCGCTGACGCACGAGGACGGCCACGGCGTGTTCATGGAAGTCGATGCCGCGCGCATGCGCTATCGCGGTCGGCCGGCGGTGGTGGGGATCGGGCTGGACGTGACGGAGCAAATTGGTCGCGCCCGCGAGCTGGAGCGCTCACGCGCCGAGCTGGTCGAGCTGACCGCCTATATCAATACGGTGCGTGAGGTGCAGCGCGCCAAGTTTGCGCGCGAGCTGCACGATGAGCTGGGCGGCATGCTGGGTTCCCTGAAAATGGACATCAGCCGCCTGCGCCGGCGCACTGACACGCCGGAGGGGCTGCTTATCATTGATGACATGGCGTCGGTGACGCGCGAGGCGATCGCTACCGTGCGGCGCATTTCCGACGACTTGCGCCCGGGCGTGCTCGACCACCTTGGCTTGTTTGAGGCGATCCGCAGCAAATTGCTGGATTTTCAGAAGCGCCACGACATTGCCTGTGTGCTTGAACCGGACGAGTTGCTGGTCGATCTGCCGCAAGCCCAGGCGACCGCGATCTACCGCATTTTTCAGGTGGCGCTGACCAATGTCGGCGAGCATGCGCGGGCGACTGAGGTGTCGGTGTCGCTGGTGGCGGCCGACGGTGTGCTGAATCTGTCGATTGAAGACAACGGCGTGGGTATCGACGCCACGACGCCGCGTCGCGGTGCAATGGGCTTGCTCGGCATGTCGGAACGGGCACGCGAAATGGGCGGTGTGCTGATGGTCGAGGCGGTCGCGCCGCAGGGCACGCGGGTGGCGCTGAGTGTGCCGGTGGGGCGGGAGTGAGCATGGCAGAGCGCCGCAAGGGATGCTTGTCGGAAGTGCGCATTTTGCTGGTGGACGATCACGCGATCTTCCGCCAGGGCGTGCGCCGTTTGTTGCTCGACGAGGGTGATGATTTTTTGATCGATGAGGCGGGCAGTGGCGGCGAGGCGCTGGAGCGTATTCGCCAGACGGAGTATCAGGTGGTGTTTCTCGATATCAATCTGCCCGGCCGCTCCGGGCTGGACTGGATCAAGAGCCTGCTCGCCGAGCGGCCGGCGTTGCGTGTGGTGGTGTTGAGCATGTATCACGCCGAGCAGTACGCGGTGACGGCCTTCCGCGCCGGGGCGCGCGGATACGTGTCCAAGGATATGGGCTGCGATGAGCTGCTCGACGCGGTGCGCACGGTGATCGGTGGTGGTGCCTACATCCCGCCCGAGATGGCTTCCCAGGTGGTGGTGGCGATGGGTGACAAGACCGGGCAGCCGCCGCATTTTGCGTTGTCGCCTCGTGAGTTGCAGATTCTGATGGGCATTGTCAATGGCCGCTCGCTGACGACGATCGGGCAGGAACTGTTGTTGAGCGTCAAGACGGTCAGCACCTATCGTGGCCGCATTCTTGCCAAGCTTGAGCTGGCCAGTAACGCCGAGTTGGTGAGCTACGCCATTCGGCAGGGGCTGATCGCCTGAGCGCTCGGCGCCGGCCCGTGCGCGCGAGCGGAGCTATTACTTTCGTCAACTCACATGATTTTGTGACACAGATGTGAGCGTTCACATCACTGTAACCTTGCTGACAAATAATGGCGCGGCCCGATGAGGAAGGGCGGTGCCAGAAAAGTGAAACCGCCTTTGACTCATCTGCTGTAACGCCGCGACGGTCCGGCATTTGCCGACGTCCGGAATTGTTCTCAACAGGAGATTCTCGATGAAAAAGGCGGCTCTCGCCCTTGCAGTGCTCTCAGCGGTTGCATCCGCACCGGTGTTGGCGCAGTCCTCGCGTGATTACATCAGCATCGTCGGTTCGTCGACGGTGTATCCGTTCGCCACGGTGGTTGCCGAGCAGTTCGGCAAGGCTACCAAGTTCAAGACGCCGAAAATCGAATCGACCGGTTCGGGCGGTGGTATCAAGCTGTTCTGCGCTGGCGTCGGCGTGCAGCATCCGGACATTACCAACGCCTCGCGCGCCATCAAGAAATCCGAGCTCGAGCAGTGCGCTGCCAACGGCGTGAAGGACGTGGTCGAGGTCAAGATCGGTTATGACGGTTTGTCGGTGGCCGAGAGCAAGGCCGGCAAGGACATGAAACTGACGCGTCGCGATCTGTTCCTGGCGCTGGCCAAGCAGGTGCCGAACCCGAACGGCACGCAGACTCTGGTCGACAACCCCTACAAGACCTGGAAGGACGTCAATGCCGCGCTGCCGGCGATCAAGATCGAAGTGCTCGGCCCGCCGCCGACCTCCGGGACGCGTGACGCCTTTGTCGAGCTGGTGATGGACGAGGGCTGCGATACCTTTGATTTCGTCAAGGCAATGAAAAAGGCGGACAAGAAGGCGCACAAAGCCGCGTGCCAGACGATTCGCGAAGATGGCGCCTATGTCGAAGCCGGTGAGAACGACAACCTGATCGTGCAAAAGCTCGAAGCCAACCCGGCCGCACTGGGTATCTTCGGTTTCAGCTTCCTCGATCAGAACCGCGACAAGGTGCGCGGCCTGTCTATCGAGGGCGTGCAACCGGAATTCGAAACGATTTCGAATGGCAGCTACCCGGTGTCGCGTCCGCTGTTCTTCTACGTGAAGAAAGCGCACGTCGCCGTGATTCCGGGCATGAAGGAATACCTGGGCGAGTTCATCAGCAAGAAAGCCATGGGTGATGAGGGGTATCTGGCCGAGCGTGGTCTGATTCCGCTGCCCAAGGATGAGTACATGGCCGTGTCGAAGAGCGTTACTGCACTGGACGTCATGAAGTAAGGTAGCATCCGCGGGGCGGCGACCCGGTCGTCGCCCCGCGGACCTCTCCCCGTCCTTATTGGCTGATTGTTTCCCGTGACCCAGACCCCCATACTTCTTGTCCTGCTGCTGGCGCTAACGTCGGCTGCCTATTACTTTGGGTGCAAGCGCGCCTTCCGTGTGGCGGACGGCAAGATCCGGAAGCTGCATTCTTTGCCTGGGTATTACGGCCTGTACGTTGCGCTATGGGCCGCGCTGCCGGCGCTGCTGATTCTTTGTGCATGGCTGTTGTTCCAGGGCTCGATCATTACCCGCATGGTGGTGTCGTCACTGCCAGACGCGATTCAGCAGTTGGGGCCCGATCGGCTCAATCTGGTGGTTAACGACATCCGAAATCTGGTGTCGGGAAATATTGTCTCCGGCCAGCCGGATGCCACCATGCTCGCGGCTGCCGACTACTATCGCAGCTTGCTGAGCGTAAGCCGCAATCTGTTGTTTGTCGTTGTGATCGTCGTCGCAGGCCTGAGTGGCTGGTTTGGCTATTCGAAAATTCGCATGCAGCATCGTGCGCGCAACGGTGTCGAGTCGATCATCAACTGGTTGTTGGTGGCGTGTTCCATGGTCGCGATTCTCACCACCGTCGGTATCGTTCTGTCGGTGCTGTTCGAGTCGATCCGCTTTTTTCAGGCGGTGCCGATTACCGAGTTCTTGTTTGGTCTCGAGTGGAGCCCGCAGATTGCGCTGCGCGCCGATCAGGCCGGCTCGTCTGGCGCCTTTGGCGCGGTTCCGCTTTTTGCCGGCACCTTGTTGATCACCTTTATTGCCATGACTGTCGCTGTGCCGATCGGACTGATGTCGGCGCTGTATCTGGCCGAATACGCCAGTGCGCGGGTGCGCGCCGTCGCCAAGCCCTTGCTCGAAGTGCTGGCCGGTATTCCGACCGTGGTGTATGGCTTCTTTGCGGCATTGACCGTGGCGCCTTTCATTCGTGAATCCGGCAGTTTTCTGGGGCTGGACGTGGCCTCCGAGAGCGCCTTGGCCGCCGGTCTGGTGATGGGGATGATGATCATCCCCTTCGTGTCGTCGCTGTCCGATGACGTGATCAACGCCGTGCCGCAGTCGCTGCGCGAAGGCGCTTACGGCATGGGCGCGACCTCGTCCGAGACTATCCGCCGGGTGATTTTCCCAGCCGCCTTGCCGGGCATCGTCGGCGCGATTTTGCTGGCGGTGTCGCGTGCGATTGGCGAAACCATGATTGTGGTGATGGCCGCGGGCCTGGCGTCGAATCTCACGGCCAATCCGCTTGAAGCGGTGACCACGGTGACGGTGCAGATCGTGACACTGCTTGTCGGTGACCAGGAATTCGACAGCCCGAAAACGCTGGCGGCCTTTGCGCTCGGTCTGGTGCTGTTTCTGGTGACGCTGGCGCTGAACTTCTTGGCCCTCTACATCGTTCGTAAGTATCGGGAACAGTATGACTAATCCAAGCAACGCGCTGCCCGAGGGCGCATCGAGCTTCGCGCGTATTCAGGCCGGCATGGCCAAACGTCGGGCGGCAGAGCGCCGGTTCAAGATGCTGGGGCGTCTGGCGGTAAGCGTCGGCTTGCTGTTTTTGTCGGTCTTGCTGATCAGCATTGTCAGCAAGGGATATACCGCGTTCTGGCAAACCCAGATGCGGATCGATGTGGTGTTGGCGGCCGAGGACATCGACCCGGAAGGCACGCGTAACGCAGAGACGCTGCGCAAGGCGGACTACTCGTCCTTGATCAAGCAGAGCATGCGCGACATGTTCCCCGAGGTGTCGGGCCGGCGTGACAAGTTTGCGCTGTATGGGCTGGTCAGCAACGGCGCAGCCTTCGATCTGCGTGACAAGGTCATGGCTGACCCATCCTTGATCGGCACGAAGGTGTCACTCTGGGTGCCCGCCGATGACGATGTCGATATGTTGATGAAGGGTCATATTGATCGCGATGCGGCAGAGGGCGACCGGCGGATCAAGGACAACACCCTGGGCTGGATCGATCAGCTCAAGGCGGAGGATCGTCTCGAACTGCGCTTCAATATCGACTTTTTCACCAAGGGCGATTCGCGTGACCCGGAGCTGGCGGGTATTCGTGGCGCCTTGATGGGCACCATCTTTACCTTGATCGTGACCTTGTCGCTGTCTTTCCCGCTCGGCGTGGCGGCGGCGGTGTATCTCGAAGAGTTCGCGCCCAAGAATAGATGGACTGATCTGATCGAGGTGAATATCAACAACCTCGCCGCGGTACCGTCCATCGTGTTTGGTCTGCTTGGTCTGGCAGTGTTCATCAATGTGTTCGGGCTGCCGCGTTCGGCGCCGTTGCTCGGTGGCCTTGTGCTGACGCTGATGACGCTGCCGACCATCATCATTGCCAGTCGCGCCGCGCTCAAATCGGTGCCGCCGTCGATCCGCGATGCGGCGCTCGGTATTGGCGCTTCGCCGATGCAGGCCACGCTGTTTCATGTGATCCCGCTGGCGCTGCCAGGCATGCTCACCGGCACCATCATTGGTATGGCGCAGGCCCTGGGCGAAACCGCACCCCTGCTGATGATTGGTATGGTGGCTTTCATTGCGGACGTGCCGCAGGGTGTGTTTGATCCTTCCACCGCGCTGCCGGTGCAGATCTACCTATGGGCCGATAGTCCCGAGCGTGCCTATGTTGAGCGCACCTCGGCGGCCATCATGGTGCTGCTGGGCTTTCTTGCGTTGATGAACCTGGTCGCGGTGCTCCTGCGCAAACGTTTCGAGCGGCGCTGGTAAGCGTTGGCAGATAGAATATTGAGAATCGAGGTCAAATCATGAGTCCCCAAGGGCAAGCAATGGCTTTCAAGTTTGATGGTGCGGCCGGTTCGGCGCACACCACCACGGTGGGGCGCGATGTTCGCGAGACGGTGGGTGAAGTTCGTGTGAATGATCCGCGTATTCGGTGCACTGACATCAATGTGCACTACGGGGAAAAACACGCCATCAAGAACATCAGTCTGGATGTGGGCAAAGGCGAAGTGCTGGCCATGATCGGCCCCTCGGGCTGCGGCAAGAGCACTTTTTTGCGTTGCCTCAACCGCATGAACGACACGGTGCGCGAGTGCCGCGTCACCGGCGAGATTTTGCTCGACGGCGAGGACATCAACGGTCGTCATATTGATGTGGTGCCCTTGCGGGCGCGGGTGGCGATGGTGTTCCAGAAGCCGAATCCCTTTCCCAAATCGATCTACGAAAATGTGGCTTTCGGGCCGCGTATTCATGGTCTGTGCGACAGCAAGGCCGATCTGGATGTGATCGTTGAGAGCAGCCTGCGCAAGGCCAATCTGTGGGAAGAGGTCAAGGACCGTCTTGACGATGTCGGCACCGGATTGTCGGGTGGTCAACAACAGCGCTTGTGCATCGCCCGGGCAATTGCGATCGAGCCGGAAGTGATCCTGATGGACGAGCCGTGTTCCGCGCTTGATCCGATTTCCACCGCCAAGGTCGAGCAGCTCATCGAGGAGTTGCGCCAGCAGTTTTCGATCGTGATCGTCACCCACTCGATGCAGCAGGCGGCACGGGTGTCGCAGCGCACGGCCTACTTTCACATGGGCGACTTGATCGAAGTGAGCGAGACCGATCGGCTGTTCATCAAGCCGCGTCACCAGCTCACCGAAGACTACATTACCGGCCGTTTCGGCTGAGTCGCATCTGCGCGTAAAAAGCCCGCGATCTCGCGGTTTGCGGGCTTTTTTGGAGTGGCAGGCGGTCAACGCATCTGTTGTTCCAGGTTCTCGAACAGGTGATCGTATATCTCCACCAAAGCGCTGCGGTCGCGGCTATCCTTGACCCAGCGCCGGTCGGCCGCAATCCGCGCGGCTTCCTGTTCCATGTCCGAGAGACTGCGCAGGTCGGTGACCTCGCCCTGAATGATGAGGTTGGCGTCAGCACGCGCTTTTTGTGCGGTAGACACTATGTTCATTGAGCGACTCATCGATAACGCGCCTTCGCCGATTCGGCTGGCCAGCGTCCCTACCTGGTGGGCCGATTTGGCTGAGGTGATGAGCTTTTCTTGAAACTCGTCGGCGGTGTCGCGGGCGTCGGACACCGCGCTCGCCAAGGCGTTGATCTGACTGTTGGCGGCGGCCATGGAGGCGCTTATTGCACTGATGGCCTCGGCGATTTCCTCCGCTGATCGCTGGGCCTGGTCGGCCAGTTGCCGCACCTCGTCGGCGACTACCGCAAATCCGCGACCGGCCTCGCCGGCGCGGGCCGCTTCGATCGATGCGTTAAGCGCGAGCAGATTGGTCTGTTTCGCGATGTGATCGATGTTACCGGTCAGCGCTCGAATCGCACCGGCTTTTTCAGACAGGTCACTCACCGCGCGTGCGCCTTCGTTGGCACGCACGCTGGCGTCGCCGAGCGCGCCCGACATGTGCGATGCCGCCTCGGACATTGAGTGGGCGGTGTCTGAAAAATCGTGGGCGAGCGTGGCCGACTCCGTGGCATCGTTGCAGACGGAGCCGAGTGATCCGCTCACATGATCGATGGCCAGCGACAGACCACGTTCCGAGCGTAAAAAAATGCGTGAAAGCAGCGCTTCGCGCGCAACTGACACCTGCGCTGCGTCGAGGTTGTCGAGCATCACCTGCATGCGATCGAGTACGTTTTTGAACAGTCCGTGCAGCCCAACGGTCTGCAAGCGGCGCCATGGGCGCTGGTTAGCGCCGGCGTCCATGCCGCCCAGAATCTCGCGGAAGGCAGTTTCGGTCTGGTCAAGGGCGGAGTTCAGATTGACGCGCATGGTTTCGAGCGTCGGATCGCGATAGGCGCGTGGCACGCGGCTGTTCAGCGTTCCCTTGCCGATTTCGCCAAGCAGGGTTGCCAGTGAGTCGATCTCACCGGTTGCCGCGCTGGGCGGTAGCATCACAAGGATACCCGCGAGGGTTGCGAGAACCGCTGCCAATGCGGGCAGCCAGAAGGCAGATGCGGCGGCCCCCAAGGCGAGCAGAAACACGCCATGGCGCCGATCAAAGCGCGAAAACAAGTTCTTCATAGCTCATATCCTTGGCTTTCATCACTTCCATCAACACCTGCGTGCCGGCCGCAATGGCGTCGCGCGCGCCCGCCTGTTTTTCAGCTTGCAGCATTTGCGCGTAGACCGCCGAGACAATGTCGATGGCCGGGCGGGCGGGGCAGCGGCGCACCGAGGTATATCCGGTGATGCGCCCGCTGATGTCGACATCTGGCGTGATATGGGCGAGTACCCAGTAGAACCCGCCGTCTTTGGACAGGTTCTTTACGTAGGCGAACATTTCCTTGCCGGCGGCGATGGCGTCCCACACGAGCTTGAAGGCGGCACGAGGCATGTCCGGGTGGCGAATGATGTTGTGCTGAACGCCAAGGAGTTCTTCTTCAGTGTAGCCGGAGAACTCGACAAAAATGGGATTGCAGTAGGTGATGATGCCTTTGGGGCTGGTTTTCGAGACGATGAAATCATCGTCTCGCATCACGCGTTCGACCTGGGTGGGGGTGATGGCTCTCTTCATGCGAGGCTCCCGGTTGGCATGCGGGAATTAGCGGCATGAATTTTTGTGGCTTTAGGACTACGCCGTGCGCTTTGCGGCGAAACGCCGGGGGGCGGCAGGGGGTGTACCGGCGGATTCAGGTGGCTGGTCGCGGCTCAACCAGCATTTCGAGCAGCGCTTGTTGCGCCGGATGGCGTGTGCCGCGCGGTGATTTACGGCGGTAGCCACCGTCCGGCTGCATTTCCCATGCATTGCAATTGTCGTTGAGATAGACGCGGAAGCCTTCTTTCATGACTCGGCGCTTGAGCCGCGGATCGAGGATCGGGAAGGCCGTTTCGATACGGCGGAAAAAGTTGCGGTCCATCCAGTCGGCGCTCGACAGGTAGAGCTTGTCTTCGCCATCGGCATGGAAGCAGAAAATGCGGTGGTGCTCGAGAAAGCGCCCGATGATGGAGCGCACCCGGATGTTGTCCGACAGTCCCGGCACGCCCGGGCGTAGTGCGCAGGGGCCGCGGATGATGAGGTCGACCTCGACGCCGGCTTGCGACGCTTCATAGAGCGCCATGATGGTTTGGGGTTCGAGCAGGGCGTTCATCTTGGCGAGAATGCGCGCCTTGCGGCCGGCGCGGGCGATCTCGGTTTCAGCTTTGATATTTGCGATCACGTTGGCGTGCAGCGCAAAGGGGGCCTGCCACAGGTGTGTCAGCGTGGAGGCTTTGCCCAGGCCGGTGATCTGTTTGAATAGCGCGGCGACGTCTTCACCGATTTCAGGGTTGGCGGTGAGCAGGCCGAAGTCGGTGTAGAAGCGGGTAGTGCGCGGGTGGTAGTTACCGGTGCCCAGATGAATATAGCGGCGCAGGCCGTCGGCCTCGCGGCGGATCAGCATCAGCAGTTTGGCGTGGGTCTTGTAGCCAAACACGCCATACACCACATGCGCGCCAACCTCTTCGAGTCGTGCCGCCCAGCCGATGTTGGCCTCTTCGTCGAAGCGCGCCATCAACTCGACCACCACGGTGACTTCCTTGCCCTTTTGGGCGGCGCGGATCAGGTGCTCCATCAGCACCGAGTCGGTGCCGGTGCGGTACACCGTCATCTTGATGGCGAGCACGCCGGGATCGTCGGCCGCGGCCTTGATCAGTTCGATGACCGGCGTGAAGCTTTCAAAGGGGTGGTGAAGCAGGATGTCCTGCTTGCGGATGGCGGCGAAAATGTCGGACGACGAGCCGCCAAGTCCCGCGGGCATGGCGGGTTTGAACGGGGTAAAGGTCAGGTCGGGGCGGTCGACGCTGTCGGGCAATTGCATCAGGCGAACGAGGTTGACGATGCCGGGGGTGCGGTACAAGTCGTTTTCCGACAGCCCGAACTGGGTCAGCAAAAAGGCTTCCATGCCCGGTGAGCAGTTGTCGGCCACCTCGAGGCGGACGGAGTCACCAAAGTGGCGTTGTTGCAATTCGCCCTTGAGCGCGCTGCGTAGATTGGTGATCTCTTCTTCATCTACGAACAGGTCTGAGTTTCGAGTGAGCCGGAACTGGTAGCAGCCCAGCACCGCCATGCCCGGAAAGAGTTTGTCGACATGGGCATGGAGGATGGACGACAGGAACATGAAGCCGTGTTCCATGCCCGAGATGTGTTTGGGCATCTGGATGATTCGGGGCAGGGCTCGCGGCGCCTGGACGATGGCCGTGTTGGTGTCGCGGCCGAAGGCGTCGAGCCCATCGAGCTCGACCGCGAAGTTCAGGCTCTTGTTGAGCACCCGCGGGAAGGGGTGTGCCGGATCGAGGCCGATCGGCGTGAGTACCGGCGCAACCTCGTGCTCGAAGTAGTCGGCGACCCAGGCCTGCTGGGCCTCGGTGAGCGCTTCACGCTTGAGCAGGAAAATGCCCTCGGCTTCGAGCGAAGGCAGAATCTCTTCGTTGAGCAGGCGGTATTGCTCCTCGATGATGTCATTCACCACAGCGCTGACCTGATCGAGAAGTTCGTGCGGGGTCAGTCCGTCTTCCGTGTCCGGGGTGCGCAGCCCCTGACGGATTTTCTCCTTGATGCCGCCAACCCGGATTTCGAAGAACTCGTCCAGATTACTGGAGACAATGCACAGGAAGCGCAGGCGCTCGAGGAGCGGGACGCTGTGGTCCGCCGCCTGCGCCAGCACGCGCTGCTGGAACTGCAGCAAGGACAGTTCGCGGTTGATGAAAGTCACGTGCGGGAGGTCGTCGGGATTCATGAGTGATCGTGCCGTGTTGAAACAAGGTAAGAGCGAGAGTCTTTGACATTCATATTACATCGCGATGACAAAAGGCGTGCCGGGTGGATTGGGCTGCGGCCCGCTTGCGCGACGGTGCTAGAATCCGGGGCGTCTGCCTATGCCTTCCGCCGGGCGCTCTCCGGCCATACCATGACTAACGAATTGATTGCCGCAATCGATCTGGGTTCCAACAGCTTTCGCCTTCAGGTCGGGCGCATCGTCGAGGGGCAGATCTATCCGCTCGATGGGCTCAAGGAGCCTGTCCGGCTCGCCGCCGGGCTGTCGCCTGAAAAATACCTCGACACGGCGGCGCAAACGCGCGGCACCATGGCGCTGAGCCGGTTTCGCGAGCGGCTGGCCGGGTTCAAACCGAGCCAGGTGAGGGCGGTGGCAACCAACACCTTGCGTGTCGCCAAGAATGCACCGGAGTTTTTGATTCGTGCCGAGGCCGCGCTGGGTTTCCCGATCGAGGTCATTGCCGGCCGCGAAGAAGCGCGCCTGATCTATATCGGCGTAGCCCACTCGCTGGCCGATCCGCAGCGCCAGCAACTGGTGGTCGATATTGGTGGCGGCTCGACGGAGTTCGTCATTGGCCGGGCGTTCGAGCCACTGGAACTCGAATCCTTGTACATGGGCTGCGTCAGTTTCAGCCTGCGCTATTTTCCCAATGGAAGACTCGATAGACGCGGCTTTCAGGAAGCCGATCTGGCCGCTCAACGCGAGTTGCAGACCATTGTCACGCGGTTTTCCGAAGTGGGCTGGGAGCTGGCGGTGGGCTCTAGCGGTACCGCCAAATCGCTCAGCGACATCTTGCGCGGCAACGGTTACACCGATGGGCGCATTACCTTGTCTGGGCTGGAAAAACTGCGCACTGCACTGATCAAGACGGGTAGTCTCGACGCCTTGTCGCTATCGGGCATCAAGGCAGATCGTCTGCCCGTGTTGCCGGGTGGTCTGGCCATCATGATTGCCGTATTGAAAGCGTTTGGCCTCAAAGAGATGGTGTTCTCCGAGGGCGCATTGCGCCTGGGCGTGCTCTACGATCTGCTGGGCCGCTACCATCATCACGATCTGCGCGACGCGACCGTCGAGGCCTTTGCCGTTCGATATCGCGTGGGCCGACCGCAGGCGGAACGGGTTGCCGATACCGCGAGTTTCTTGTTTACCCAGCTCGACCCCTCTGCCTCGGACGAAGGCAACCTTGATCTGCGCTACCTCAAGTGGGCCGCCTTGCTGCACGAAGTGGGCATTTCGGTCGCGCATTCAAGCTATCACAAGCACAGCGCCTATATTTTGGGGAATGCCGACATGCCGGGGTTTTCGCGCATGGACCAGGGGCGGCTGGCACGGATCGTCCTGGCGCATCGTGGCAAGCTCGCGCGCATCGCGAGCCTCGACCCGGCCAGCAGCGACTGGTTGCTGATTGCCTGTTTGCGCCTGGCAGTCGTCTTTCATCGCGCGCGGGACAACCGAGGGCGTCCGCCGGTCGGTATCGAGCGAAAGGGCAGCGGCTTTGCCTTGGTGGCTGACAAGGCCTGGCTGGACGCGCTGCCATTGACGGCCGCAACGCTGGCCGATGAAGTGGCGCAGTGGTCCGCCCTGGGGCATCCGCTGTCGGTCTCTACGCGCTCCGGTTTCGCGTTAACTGTTTGACCACCCCTATGGCCGACGCCATCCGCACACCGGAGCTGCATTTGCGTGAGGGTTGCCTGAGTCCGACAGGGGATTGGACATTGCTGGCGTTGGCTCCGCACGCGAATCGCCTGCGTAGCGCTTTGGCGACAGCCAGCGCGACGCGCTGGGATTTGTCGGCGCTGACCCGACTCGACAGCTTCGGTGCGCTGCTGCTGTGGCGCGCCTGGGGTGGCCGCCTTCCCGCCGACATGGTGCTGCCCGACGGGTTTGCGACTCAGTTTGAGCGATTTGTGGCGATGGATGAGGCGCCGGTGCCGCACCCGCCCAGGTTTGTATTTACCGATCTGTTGGCCGGCGTTGGCGGCGCGGTGCTGGGGCTGTTTGCGCACTTGGGGGATTTCCTCGCGCTGATCGGCCGTCTGGCGCTCGATTGCCTGCATTTGCTGGGGCAGCCGCGCAACTGGCCGCTCAAAGAGTTTTCAGCCAATCTGTACAAGGTGGGCGTCAAGGCCATGCCGGTGAGCGCGCTGGTGGGCTTTCTGATCGGCGTGGTGTTGTCGTACTTGTCTGCTTTGCAGCTGAAGGCCTTTGGCGCGGACATCTTCATCGTCAACATTCTGGGCCTGGGCATCATTCGCGAGCTGGGCCCGGTGCTGGTCTCGGTGCTGGTGGCCGGGCGTTCCGGCTCGGCCATGACCGCGCAGCTCGGCGTGATGCGCGTGACGGAAGAGGTCGATGCCCTGACCGTCATGGGTATTTCCAAATATGTTCGTCTTGTGTTGCCCAAGGTGATGGCGCTATCGGTGGCGATGCCCTTGCTGGTGTTGTGGACCTCGGCCGTGGCGCTGATCGGCGGCATGATGTCGGCCGAGTTGCAACTGGGGTTGAGTTACGGTTACTTCATTGAAACCTTGCCCAAGGTGGTGCCGGCGGCCAACCTGTTTATCGCGCTGGGCAAAGGCGCGGTGTTTGGCGTGCTGATCGCCTTGGTGGCCTGCCATTTTGGTTTGCGGGTCAAACCCAACACCGAGAGCCTGAGCGCCAACACCACCGCCTCGGTGGTGACCTCGATCACCCTGGTGATTTTGGTCGATGCCGTATTTGCCATCGCCACGCGCTCGATCGGGGTGCCGCTTTGAGTGCGCCGGTGTTGAGCCTGCGGGGCCTTAGCACCCGTTTCGGCAACAACTGGGTGCACAAAGGCGTGGACCTGGACATCCCGCCAGGTGAGGTGGTGTCTCTGGTGGGGGGGTCGGGGAGCGGCAAGACCACGCTGCTTCGTCAGATGGTGGGCTTGTTGACGCCCACCGAGGGCGAAGTGCGAGTTTTTGACGAGCCCCTGTTTGCAGGGAGTCGCGAGGCTCAGCGCCAGCGTCGTCGTCGCTTTGCCATGTGCTTTCAGGGCGGCGCCTTGTTCTCGGCGTTTACGGTGTATGAGAACATTGCGTTTCCGTTGCGCGAGGCGGGCATCGCGACCGAAGCCGAAATTCGTGAGCTGGTGGCGCTCAAGTTGAGCATGGTCGAACTGCTGCCCAGTCATGCCGCGCTGATGCCGGCGGAGCTGTCGGGCGGCATGATCAAACGCGTGGCGTTGGCGCGTGCGCTGGCGTTGGAGCCTGAGTTGTTGTTGCTCGACGAGCCGACGGCCGGGCTGGACCCGACGCGCAGTGCGTCATTCGTGGCGCTGATCCGCGATCTGCAGCAGCAACTGGGTTTGACGGTGGTGCTGGTGACGCACGATCTCGACACGCTGGCGGCTTTGTCCTCAAAAGTGGCGGTGCTGGCCGAGCGCCGCATCCTGGCGTTCGATTCGTTGGAAGCGGTGATGCAGGTCGACCATCCTTTCATTCAGGAATTTTTCCTCAGCGAGCGCAGCTCACGTGCGCTGGCTCGGGCGCAGGGAGCGTAATCTATGGAAAATCGGGCGCATGCCATTCTGGCCGGCCTGTTTGTACTGCTGCTAGGTGCAGCCACGGTCTCGGGCGTATGGTGGTTCTCGGGCGAGCGCGAGGCGACACGCACGCTGGAACTGGTCAGCCGCGGCAGCATTACCGGCCTCAATCTGCAGGCGGCGGTGCGCTACCGCGGCATTTCGGCCGGGCGGGTGGAATCCATCTCTATCGATCAGGCCGATCCGCAGAATATTCTGGTGCGGGTGAGTCTGCGTACCGATCTGCCGATCACCCAGGGCACCAAGGCCTCGTTGGGGTATCAGGGCGTGACCGGGCTGGCTTTTATCCAGCTCGACGACAAGGGAACGGATCCGGCGCCACTGGTGGGCGAGGGCGGCAATCCGCCGCGCATTGCGCTGTCTTCCGGCCTGCTCGACGAGCTATCGACGGTGGCCGTGCAGGCGCTCGACCAATTCCGCAAGATCGCTGCGCAGGTGGAGCGGGTGTTTGACGAAAAATCGGTGGCGCGGGTCGAGTCGACCATGGCCCGCCTGGAGTCGGCGGTCAAAGGCATGGATGAGACCTTTGAGGCGGCGCCCGAGGTGCTTGCCGAGGCGCGGCGTTTCCTGACGCCGGAGAATCGGCAGCACCTGACGCGCAGTCTTGCGAATCTGTCCAGCGCCTCAGAGCAAGCCGGGCCAACACTGGCCGAGCTGCGCGGGCTGTTGCTCAAGCTTCAGGATGTGAGCGAGCATATCGATCAGACCGCAGTGGCTACTGGCGATGGTCTGCTCAATGGCACCTTGCCCCGATTGAATGGATTGATGAAGGAGTTGACGGTGACCTCACAGCGCCTCACCCGCCTGATCGAAGAGGTCGACGCGTCGCCACAAATGTTACTGCTGGGGCGTGGCGACCAGGCGCCAGGCCCTGGTGAAGATGGCTTTGCCGTTCCGGCCGTGCGCTGATAGACAGGAGACCGATGAATGACTCGATACACAGGCCTGACTGCGGCGATGCTGCTTGCCGGTTTGAGCGGATGCACCAACTTCAGTGCCATCCCCGAATCCTTCAGCATTTACGACATCGGCCCGCAGGGCAACACGCCCGTGCCGGTCGCGGTGCCGCTGGTGGGCATCGACGTGGTCGCGCCTTCATGGCTATCGTCTTCGGCCATGCAGTACCGGCTGATACCGCAACATCCGCTGGAGCGTCGGGCATATACCAATAGCCGGTGGGCGGGGATGCCTTCGGAAATGCTGCGGATTGTGCTCGGGCGTGTGGTTGAAGCCCAGCCGGCCACCAATGGTTCGGGTTGTCGCCTGCGGGTGGACGTGGATGAATTCATTCAGCGCTTTGACACGGTCGACACCAGTGTGGCCTTGATTGAGCTGCGCGCCAGCTTGCTGGCGCCGCGCACCGATGCGGTGATGGCCAGTCAGACCTTTGCGGTCGAAGTGCCCGCGCCGACGGCCGACGCCGCCGGTGGCGTGATCGCCATGCGCGCCGGCGTCAATCAACTCGCGGTGGACGCTGGACGCTGGCTGGCCGGGCTTGAGCGCAAGGCGGCCGGGTCGGAGTCTTTTCGGGCGCGTTGTTCGCGCTAGCCGGAGTCGTTCAACCGTCGTTTCAAACCATTTACCTGCGGGAGTGACGCATGACCCTGACATCCAGCCCCTATTCCGAAGGCCTTGATCGATGTGACGCCAATTATGTGCCGCTCTCGCCGCTGAGTTTTCTCGTGCGCAGTGCGGCGGTGTATCCCGATCGCCTGGCCGTCATTCATGGTGCGCGTCGCTACACCTGGCGTGAGATGTACGCGCGCAGTCGCCGCCTCGCCTCGGCGCTGAAGGCGCGCGGAGTGGGTCGGGGTGATACGGTGGCCGTGGTGCTCAACAACACCCCGGAAATGCTCGAAGCGCACTTTGGCATCCCCGCCATTGGTGCGGTGCTCAACACCATCAACACCCGGCTCGACGCTGATGTGACCGCTTTCATCCTTGGCCACGGCGAAGCCAAGGTCTTGCTCACCGACCGCGAGTATTCGCCAGTGATGCGCGAGGCGCTGCGGCGCGCCAACCGGCAGGATCTGCTGGTGGTCGATGTGGACGACCCGGAATTCACCGGCCCCGGCGAGCGCGTCGGCGCGCTCGACTACGAGGCGCTGCTGGCCGAAGGCGATCCGGATTTTGTCTTCGAGATGCCCCCCGACGAGTGGGATGCCATCTCGCTGAATTACACCTCGGGCACCACGGGCAATCCGAAAGGCGTGGTCTACCACCACCGCGGCGCGTACCTGAACGCATTGTCCAATATCGTCTCCTGGGGCATGGCACCGCATGCGGTGTACTTGTGGACGCTGCCGATGTTCCACTGCAATGGCTGGTGCTTTCCGTGGACCATGGCGGCCAATGCGGGCGTTAACGTGTGTCTGCGCCGGGTGGACCCCGCGTTGATTTTTGACGCGATTCGCGCGCATGGCGTCACGCATTACTGCGGCGCGCCGATTGTGCACTCGATGCTGGCCAACGCACCGGCCGCCATGCGCGAGGGCATCGATCACAAGCTCAATGGCTTGGTGGCCGCCGCGCCGCCGCCGGCCTCGGTGATCGAAGGCATGGCAAAAATCGGCGTCGAGCTGACGCATGTGTATGGACTGACCGAAACCTATGGCCCGGCAGCGGTGTGCGCCAAGCACGAGGAATGGGCCGATCTGCCGCTGGCCGAGCAGGTGCGGCTCAACGGCCGCCAAGGCGTGACCTACCACGTCCAGGAAGGCATCACGGTGATGGATCCGGACACCATGCAGCCCGTGCCGCGCGACGGCGAGACCATGGGCGAGATCATGTTCCGCGGCAATCTGGTCATGAAGGGTTACCTCAAGAATCCGCAGGCGACGCGCGAGGCCTTGAGCGGTGGGTGGTTTCATTCGGGTGACCTGGGTGTGCTGCAGCCCGATGGCTACGTGAAGATCAAGGATCGCTCCAAAGACATCATCATTTCTGGCGGCGAAAACATCTCCTCCATCGAGGTCGAAGACGCGCTCTACAAGCATCCGGCCGTGATGGCCGTCGCCGTGGTGGCTGCGCCGGATGACAAGTGGGGCGAAGTGCCAGCGGCGTTCATCGAATTGCGCGAAGGCGCCAGTGTGACCGAAGCCGAGCTTGTGGCGCATTGCCGCGAGCATCTGGCCAGCTACAAGCTGCCGAAGAAGATCCTGTTCAGCGAGTTGCCGAAGACATCGACCGGCAAGATCCAGAAGTTTGTGCTGCGCGAGCGCATGCGATCGACCGACGCGATCGATTGATCCATACGCTACCGTCTGGTCAATTTGCGATCTGCGCGCTACCATGAACCGAGAGGGTCGCGCACAGCCGTGGGCGGCCGAGACAATGCCCGGGCATCCGTAGAGACTGCCCGGCACGGAGGAGAGAATCATGAGTGCAGTGCTGAATCAGGACGATAGCCCGATGGTCTTGCGCGAGGACCGCGATGGCGTCGCTTACCTGACCTTGAATCGCCCGGCGCAGTTCAACGCCTTGTCCGAGGCCATGCTGAACGCGCTGATCGCCGAGCTTGATGCGATTGCCGCCGACCCGGCCGTGCGTGTGGTGGTGCTGGCCGGCGAGGGCAAAGCCTTTTGTGCGGGACACGACCTCAAGGAAATGCGCGGCAATCACACTCTCGAATTCCAGCAGGCGCTTTTCCGCCTGTGCGGCAAGCTGATGTGCAAGATCATCGCCATTCCGCAACCGGTGATCGCGCGGGTGCACAGCATCGCCACCGCGGCGGGTTGTCAGTTGGTGTCGATGTGCGACATGGCCGTGGCGGCCGAAGGGGCGCGCTTTGCCGTATCGGGCATCAACGTCGGTCTGTTCTGCTCGACGCCGAGTGTCGGTTTGTCGCGCAATATGGGCCGCAAGGCCGCCTTCGAGATGCTGGTTACCGGTGAGTTCATTGATGCGCCCGAAGCACAGCGCCGTGGCCTGATCAACCGGGTGGTGCCGCTCGAACAGCTTGACGAGGAAGTGGCCAAACTCGCTGCGTCGATCTGTAACAAATCGGCGGCGGCCATCAGCATGGGCAAGCAATTGTTTTATCAACAGCTCGAAATGGGTATTGAAGCCGCTTACCAGACGGCGGCAGAGACCATGGCTTGCAACATGATGACCGAGGACGCGGGCGAGGGCATCGACGCCTTCATCGCCAAGCGCAAGCCGGTCTGGAAGGGGCGCTGAGCGTTGGACTGGGGGTGCGATGCTGATCGACACCCACATCCATCTCGACGCGGATGAATTCGCGCCAGACCGTCAATCGGTGATTGACGCGGCGCGCGCGGCCGGGGTTGGGGCCTTCGTGGTCCCGGCCGTCACCGCAGCAGGCTTTGATGCGCTCGATACCTTCGCCGATGCAACGCCGAACGTGGCGCGCGCTTACGGACTGCATCCTCTTTACATCGATCGCGCAACGCAAGAAGACCTCGAGTTGCTCGCGCTGCGACTGGCGCGGCCTGAGGCGGCCGCGGTAGGAGAGATCGGTCTGGATGGGTATATCCCGATGCCCGGTCTGGCGGCCCAGCTGCCGTGGTTCGAGGCACAGCTGACGCTGGCCAAAAAATTTGATCTGCCAGTCATCCTGCATGTGCGTCATGCCGTTGAGCCGATTATTCGATCATTGAAGAAAATCGGCGTCGGCGGCGGCATTGCTCATGCGTTCAATGGCAGTCGGCAGCAGGCTGATACCTTGCTGGCGATGGGCTTCAAACTGGGTTTCGGCGGGACGTTGACCTACGCCGGCTCTCGGCGGATTCGCGCCCTGGCCGCCAGTTTGCCACTGGATGCGATCGTGCTCGAAACCGACGCCCCGGACATGCCGCCCGAGTGGGCGCGGGGGCAGCGAAACGCGCCGATCAATCTGGTACGAATCGCCAAGACGCTGGCCGACTTGCGCGGCGAGTTGCTGGCCGATGTGATCGCTGCCACCGAAATCAATGCGCGTCGTGCGCTGCCACGCCTAAGCGCGCTATTGGGCTGAGTCTCCGCTACGTCAGAGCACCGGTGTGTCGGAGGAGCGCGCGATCAGCCCGGCAATATCGTTCTTGAGTTCGTTGATGTTGTCGGCGTAGCGGTCGCAAAACATCAGCGAGACACCGAACACATAGGCGTAGAGCAGCATGCTGCGACTTGATGCCTCGGCCATCGGCACGCCGCAGGCCAGGAACAGCTCGCGCGCGCATTTGAGGCGCCAGGTGTCGACCTCTTCAACAATCGCGGCAGCGGCCTCGTCGCGACGCGCCCAGTCGCGCACGGCCAGTTCGATCATCATGCCCTTGCGGCTGCGGCTGGCGCTGTAGACCTCGATCACGTGGTGCAATTGCGACAGCTCTTTGCCCCCGTTGGCACGCGTTTGCTTCACGATGTCCTTGATGCGGCCTTCTTTCCAGACTTCCAGCACGGACTGAAGTAGATCGCTGCGATCCTTGAAGTGCCAGTAAAAACTGCCCTTGGTCACTTTGAGGTGTTTGGCCAGTAGTTCCACGCGCAAGCCGGCGACGCCTTCTTTTGCCAGCAGCTCCGTGGCGGCGAGCACCCAGGCCGAGCGGTCAAGTTGGGCGCGAGGTTTGGTCTTCGAATTTTCCATACGGCGTAGTATTGACAAAATCACCCTCCATACGCTACCGTACGGCCCATACTTTTCCGTATGGAAGTTTGTCATCCAGGGGCGTCAAGCGAAACATCGTGCGCGATGCCATAATGATTGTTGGCTTTGTAGCAGTATTGCCTTTCTGAAGATTGGATTAAGGAGGACAGCCTTGAAAATTCTGGTTCCCGTCAAACGGGTCGTTGATTACAACGTAAAAGTACGCGTGAAGGCCGATGCGAGCGGCGTCGATATTGCCAACGTCAAAATGAGCATGAACCCCTTCGACGAAATTGCCGTCGAAGAGGCCGTCCGCCTGAAAGAAGCGGGCGTGGCGACGGAAGTGATTGCCGTGTCTTGCGGTGTGGCCCAGTGTCAGGAAACCCTGCGCACTGCGATGGCCATTGGTGCCGATCGCGGTATTCTGGTGCAGACCGACGAAGAGCTTCAGCCGCTGGCCGTGGCCAAGCTGCTCAAGTCGCTGGTTGAGAAGGAAGGCCCGCAACTGGTCATCCTGGGCAAGCAGGCGATTGATGACGACGCCAACCAGACCGGTCAGATGCTGGCCGCACTGTTGAACCTGCCGCAAGCGACTTTCGCCTCCAAAGTGGCGATCGCCGACGGCAAGGCCACGGTGACTCGCGAGATTGACGGCGGTCTCGAGACTCTGTCGATGAGTTTGCCGGCCATCGTTACCACCGACCTGCGCCTGAACGAGCCGCGTTACGCCACGCTGCCGAACATCATGAAGGCCAAGAAGAAGCCGCTGGAAACCGTCACTCCCGCCGATCTGGGCGTGGATGTCGCACCGCGCCTCAAGACGCTCAAGGTTGAAGAGCCGCCCAAGCGCAGCGCTGGTGTCAAAGTCGCCGATGTGGCCGAACTGGTCGCCAAACTCAAGAACGAAGCCAAGGTGATCTGAATATGAGCATCCTCGTCATCGCAGAACACGATAACGCCAGCATCAAGGCTGGCACCCTCAACACCCTCGCCGCAGCACAAGCCATCGGTGGCGACATCGATTTGCTGGTGGTTGGTAGTGGCTGCGCAGCTGCGGCCGAAGCCGGCGCCAAGCTCGCTGGCGTGAGTAAAGTGCGTGTGGCCGATGCGGCCCATTACGCCGATGGTGGCGCCGAGAACGTTGCAGCGCTGGTAGTTGCCAATGCTGCGGGCTACACCCACATTCTCGCCCCGGCTTCGACCTCAGGCAAGAACGTGATGCCGCGCGTCGCTGCTCAATTGGACGTGGCACAGATCTCCGAAATCGTCGCCGTGGTTTCGGCTGATACCTTCCGTCGTCCGATCTACGCCGGTAACGCGATTGCCACCGTGCAAAGCGCCGATCCGGTCAAGGTCATCACCGTGCGTACGACCGGT
The DNA here is from genome assembly GCA_027214125.1 of Zoogloeaceae bacterium G21618-S1. Taxonomy (GTDB): domain Bacteria; phylum Pseudomonadota; class Gammaproteobacteria; order Burkholderiales; family Rhodocyclaceae; genus Nitrogeniibacter. The sequence goes on along the minus strand of JAPWHF010000013.1, from coordinate 31,071 downwards.
TTTGATGCGGTCTCCGAGACCGGTGGCAGTGGCAGCGTCGAAGCACTCGACGCAGCAGCCGATACCGGCCTGACCAAGTTGGTCAATCGCGACCTGACCAAATCCGAGCGTCCCGAGTTGGGCGCCGCCGGTGTCATCGTCTCGGGTGGCCGTGGCCTGGGCAGTGGTGAGAACTACCACAGCCTGCTCGAGCCGCTGGCCGACAAGCTCAACGCAGCGCTTGGCGCCAGCCGTGCCGCGGTCGATGCGGGCTACGTGCCCAACGACTACCAGGTTGGCCAAACGGGCAAGATTGTCGCGCCGCAGTTGTATGTGGCGATCGGGATTTCAGGCGCCATCCAGCACCTGGCCGGCATGAAGGATTCGAAGGTGATCGTTGCCATCAACAAGGACGAAGAGGCCCCGATCTTTCAGGTGGCGGATTATGGTCTGGTGGCCGATCTGTTCGAAGCTGTCCCGGCGCTGACCGCGGCGCTGGGTTAAGCGCAAGGTGTTGCGGCGGTGAACTTCACCGCTGGATTATTTGCCGAAGGCTGGCTTTGGGGCGCGTATGCGCTCGCCGCTCTGGTGCTGGTCTGGATTGTCCGGACCGGTCCGTGGGCCAGCCTGTGTCGTCCCGAGCGGATCAATGTGTGGCTCGGGACGTCTGTCGCGCTGATGCTGGTGTGGCGGATGAAGGCGGGGGTGCTTCCCGGTCTGGATCTGCACCTGCTCGGCGCGATGGTGGCGACCTTGTTGTTTGGCCCCCAATTGGCCATGGCCGTGCTCGGCATCGTGTTGGCGGCCGTCACGTTGGCCACCGGCGGCGATTGGCAGAGCCTTGGGTTGAACTGGCTGGTCATGGTTGTGTGGCCGGTGGTGGTCGCCGAAGGCGTGCGGCGCCAGGTGGCGTTGCGCCTGCCCCGGCACTTTTTTGTGTATGTGTTTGTGGTCGCTTTTTTTGGCAGTGCGGCCACCGTGATGGCGCAAGGGGTGCTGGCGTCGGTGCTGCTGAGTCTCGCCGAGGTGTATTCCCTGGATTTTCTGGCGTCGGACTATCTGCCGTATTTCCTGCTGCTGGGCTTCTCCGAAGCTTGGCTGTCGGGCGCAGTGATTACCGTGATGGTTATCTATCGACCGGATTGGGTCGCCAGTTTCGATGACCGTCTTTACTTGAAGAACAAATAGGTACGGCTGCGGCGATCGTCGCAACCACAATCAGATACTGAACAGGAGTGCATGGACAATGAGCGAGTACGTTGCCCCGATTCGGGATATGCAGTTCGTGATGAAGGAGCTGGCGGGCCTTGAGCAGGTGAGTCAGCTACCGAGCTTCGGCGATGCCACCGACGACCTGGTCGACGCGGTGCTGGAAGAGGCCGGCAAGTTTGCCACTGGCGTGCTGTCGCCGCTGAACCGCACGGGCGACCAGGTGGGCGCCAAGTGGGCCGATGGCCAAGTGACGACGGCGCCGGGCTGGCAGGGCGCTTACCGTCAGTTCGCCGAGTCCGGCTGGACGGCATTGGCTTGCGATCCGGAATACGGCGGTCAGGGTTTGCCCAAGCTGGTGAGCACCGCGGTCATGGAAATGTGGAAGTCGGCCAACATGGCTTTCTCCCTGTGTCCGATGCTGACCAATGGCGCGATTGAAGCCTTGATGCTGCGCGGCACCGACGAGCAGAAAGCGGTCTATCTGACCAAAATGGTGAGCGGAGTGTGGACCGGCACCATGAACCTGACCGAGCCGCAGGCCGGCTCCGATCTGGCGGCGGTGCGCACCCGTGCCGAGCCGCAGGCCGATGGCAGTTTCAAGATTTTCGGCCAGAAGATTTTCATCACCTACGGCGAGCACGACCTGACCGACAACATCGTTCATCTGGTGCTCGGCCGTCTGCCGGATGCACCGGAGGGTGTGAAGGGTATTTCGCTGTTCCTGGTGCCGAAGTTCATGGTTGAGGCCGACGGCACGCCGGGCGCACGCAACGATGTGCACTGTGTGTCGATCGAGCACAAGCTCGGCATTCACGCCAGCCCGACCTGCGTGCTGGCCTTTGGTGACAAGGGTGGCGCAACGGGCTATCTGATTGGCGAAGCCAACCGGGGCCTTGAGTACATGTTCATCATGATGAACGAGGCGCGTTTTGCCGTCGGTATGGAGGGCCTGGCCCTGTCCGAGCGTGCGTATCAGCAGGCGCTGGGCTATGCCCGTGATCGTGTGCAGGGGACTGAGCCCGGCGTACGCGGCGGCGGCAAAGTGGCCATCATCCGTCATCCGGATGTGCGCCGCATGCTGATGTCGATGAAGTCTCAGACTGAAGCGATGCGTGCCCTGGCCTACGTGGTCGGCGCTGCAACCGACATGGCGCATGACCATCCGGACGAAACCGTGCGTGCGCAGAATCAGGCGTTCGTCGATTTGCTGATTCCCATTGTCAAAGGCTGGTGCACCGAGAACTCGATCGACATTGCTTCGACCGGCGTGCAGATCCACGGCGGCATGGGCTTTATCGAGGAAACGGGCGCGGCGCAGCATTTCCGCGATGCGCGGATCACCACCATCTACGAAGGCACGACGGCCATTCAGGGCAACGACCTGATCGGCCGCAAGATTTCGCGTGATGGTGGCATGGCCATGAAAGCCGTCATCGAACAAATGCGTAGCGTTGTACTTCAGCTGAACGAGCTGAGTGCGCCGGAGTACAAGGCGATCCGCACCGCGCTGTCCGCCGGTATTACCGCGCTGGAAGAGGCAACCGACTATGTGTTGGCCACTTACGGCAACGACATCAAGGCGGCCTCGGTGGGCGCAGTGCCCATGCTCAAGTTGTTCGGCATTGTGGCCGGTGGCTGGCAGATGGCGCGTGCGGCGATGATTTCGCAGACGCGCTTGAACGAAGGCGCGGGGGATGCGTCGTTCTACCAAGCCAAGATCGTGACGGCCCGCTTCTACGCCGACCACATCCTGTCGCAGGCGCCCGGTCTGGCTTACGCCGTGGTCAATGGTGCCGCTGGTGCGCTGGCACTTGAAGACGACATGTTCTGATTATTGAACGTCGTCTGAGCACCCCCATGCGCGCGAGCCCATGGGGGTTTTCTTTTGGAACGCAGCCGGGGTGTATCGGCTCGACGGCCCGAGAGGTCGAGGCGACAAGGCGCGACTTGCCAAGAAAAAAAGCGACCCGCAGGTCGCTTTGTTCTGATGTGGTTCGACTCAGCGATAGCCGGCGCGATCGTAGGCTTTCTGTGCTTCAGCGACCGAATTGGCAAGTTTGCCAACGGGGAGGTCATCCGCCTTGAAGGCGCCCAGGCGTTCAAGGGCCGCGTTGTTCACCTTGACGGAGGCAACCACCGGCCACTCGTTGTTGCCATCGGCAAAGTAGCGCTGTGCTTCATCCGATGCCAGGTACTCGAGGAAGGCCACGGCAGCTGCCTTGTTCGGCGCGTACTTGAGCATGCCACCGCCAGACACGTTGATGTGCGTGCCGACATTGCTCTGGTTCGGCCAGACGATGCCAACCGCTTCCATGGCTTTCTGATCTTCCGGCTTGGTCGAGTTGATCAGGCGGGCAACGTAGTAGCTGTTGGCAATCGCCACTCCGCATTCGCCCGCCGCGACCGCGCGGATCTGGTCGGTATCGCCGCCCTTGGGCTCGCGCGCGAAGTTGGCGACGATGCCTTTGGCCCAGGCTTCGGTCTTTTCGATGCCATGGTGTTCAATCATGGCTGCGCCCAGCGACAGGTTGTAGGGATGGCTACCGGAACGTGTGCATACCTTGCCTTTCAGCGCCGGGTTGGCGAGGTCTTCGTAGTTCTGCACCAGTGCGGGTTTGATGCCGGCTTTGTTGTACACGATCACGCGAGCGCGGGTGGAGAAGGCGAACCAGGTGTCGGTACGCAGGTTTGCCGGGATGCGGCTGGTGAGTGTCTCTGATTTGACCGGCGCGAACACGCCCATCTCGTCGGCTTTGGCAAGGCGGGAGGCGTCCACTGTGATGAATACGTCGGCCGGGCTGTTTTCACCTTCGCTGCGAATGCGTTCCAGCAACGCATCTTCCTTGCCCTCGATGCGGTTGACCTTGATGCCGGTGGCCTTGGTGAAGTTGGCGTACAGCGCCTCGTCGGTCTGGTAGTGGCGCGCGGTATAGAGGTTGAGCACCTTGTCGTCGGCGTGTGCGGAAGTGACGGAGAAGAGCGCGCACAGGGCGGCAGTGGCAACAGTACGATTCATGATTGGTCGGACCTTTGATTCAAGAAATTTGCGTGGCCAAAGTGTACCGAGAACAAATTGCAAATGCAAACGATTCTCATTCGGTGTAATCTAGTTGAGAATTGTTCTCAATAGGAGTTTGTCATGAATGCACTGCTTATCGGCGCCGATCGTCTTGGGAACATCCCGGGCGTCCTGGACGAGTTTGGTATCCGGATCGCTGCCCATGTGACGGGGCGTGACCGTTCACATCAGCGACGCGCGGCGGATTTGCCGGTGGGCGTGGATCTGGTGATCTTGTTCACGGATTTTCTCGGCCACAACGTCATGCAGCGTTTTCGCGAAGCAGCCGGCAAGGCGGGGGTGGAGTTTGTGTGTTGTCGCCGTTCGGTGTGCGCGCTGAAGCAGGCGCTTGATAAACGCGCCGGCAGTCTTTGCCGGGCGTGTCCGAACCGACGCTGTTGAGCGACGAGGGCGGCCTATTGCAGCGTCGTTGGAGCGGTGGCGGGGCTGGTCGTGTGACTGACGATGCGTCGTCCGCCATTGAAGCGTTTGTTCCAGTAGCGGGTGTTCAGACTTTCAATGCGCACCTTGCCACCGCTGGAGGGGGCGTGGAGAAAGCGATCACTACCAAGGTAAATGCCCACGTGAGAATAGGCGCGGCGCCGCGTATTGAAAAACACCAGATCGCCCGCTTTGAGTTGTGCACGCTTGAGATCGTCGCCGATCTTGGCAAGCTCAGTGGTGGTGCGAGGCAGATCAAGGCCAAGCGCCCGTTGAAAGACTTGCTGCACCAGAGCACTGCAGTCGATGCCGGTATCTCGGGAGTTGCCACCGAAGCGATACGGGGTGTCGAGATAGGCCAGCCCTTGCACGATCAGCTCACTGATCGGTGTGCTGGCGCTGGCTGGGGTGCTGCCGGGGTCCATAGAGATACTCACGTCTTCGGTGGCGCGTGCCGGCCCCGATAAAGCCAAGGCGAACAGAAGCGCGGCAACAGGAAGTGCGTGTCGAATACCCATCCGCGCGAATATACTTTCTTGGCGCTCTTCAGTAAAGCGCTGATTATTGGCACTGTTTTTGTCTTGAGCCCTGACACCAAGGAGAATGCGCGGGATGGCGTGGATATTTTTCTTCGTTTCGATACTGGCCATTGCATGGTTGTTTTTTTTGGTGCGTCGTCGTCGACGCGAGCACAAAGAATCGGAGCAAGCCCGAGAGATGGCCTTTTTGTTGGCCCATGGCGAGTTGCCAGGTGGGGCGGTGATGGGGGGCGATGCCGTGGGGCGTGGGGCGAAAAATGGCGAAAGCCTTCAGGATGTTGCACCGCAGCCAGCACCTTCTGCCATGACTGCATCGGTGCCCGTGGGGGCGCGGCCGGCGTATCTGGATGCTGTGCGGGCAACGGCCTACCGGCGGCTTAGAGCGGCCTTGCCGGCCCATGAGGTTTTTCCTCGCGCCTCATTGAGACGGGCGGCCGGCCTGGAGGCGATTGAAAAAGATGCCTTGCTCGACTTTGTGGTCTGTACAAGTGCGCTGGTACCGGTCGCTGCCGTTGATCTCGTGCGGGGGGAGCGCGCACTGTCGGCCGATGCTGTCAAGCGAGAAACGCTGGAGCGCGCCGGTGTGCGCTATGCCCGCTGGCAGCATGATGCCCTGCCGGACAGCGAAACGATTGTGCGTTGGCTGGCGAACTAGGTTGCGTCAGAGCGGGCGCTTCAGACGCTCGCGAGCATGCTCAAGCTCGATCAGTGCTTGCGGGGTTGCGTGCCCCAGGATGCGACCTCGCGCCTGCGTGGCGAGGAAGAGCTGTGCGATGGCGTAGCCGTCACCCAGCGCATGGTGTCGCTGGAACGTCTCAATGCGCAGGGCATTCATCCATTCAGTGAGTTTGCTTGCGCCCTGGCTACGCTCGGCAAACAGTGCCGGCAGCAACCAGAACAGATCCAGGCTGTGTAGTTCGGGCGCCATATCCAGAACGCGCTCCATGGCGTTGAGCAGCACGCGCTTGTTGAAGCCGGCGTTGAAAACGACGATCGGTGAGCTACCGATGAATTCGAGCAGGCCGGTCAGCGCGTCCGCCGGGTCGGGTTCCAGGCTTTGGTAGAACGCGAGTTTTGGGTTGATCAGGCCGTTTTCGATGGCGATGGCCGCGACGGACAGGAGGCGATCCTTGCTCAGATCAAGACCGCTCGCTTCGGTATTGACAACAACGTAGCGCGTCTCGACGTGTTGCCGATCGAGCGCCGTTGCGGGCAGCTTGCGCCAGATGTCGAGTCGTGCGCGGACTTCGGGCGTCAGTTGCACGGGCGGATGGGCGCCAGGAATAAGTCGGGAGAGCCAGGTCATCGGTGGTTGTTTGCCAAACGTGAGTCGTCGGAAAAGTGTGCTTCGTGTCCGCGCGGCGTTAGCGCCGTGCTGCGTGGCGCGCGGTCGACGAATGTGCCGTTCTAGAGTTGATAGTCCAGTTTGAGGCGAAGTTGCAGCTTTCGCGCCTGCCTGAAGGCTTCTTTGAGAATGCGCCGATCCAGTTCGTTGAGCGTGTCGGGATCGACTTTGTTGTCCCCGGGGGCGTCGTGCTCGGTGTCGAGATGTTGCGAGCGCAGGCGCAGGAGCTGAATGAAGTGGAAGCCGTCGGTGATGGCGTCGAGCTCTTCTTCCGCCATGTTGGCCCGTTGGCCGGACTGGCGCAGGCGACCGACCGTGCTGGATGCTTCGACGCCCGAGCGCAGCGACAGAATGCGGGCAACGTCGACGAACAGGCGCGCGCCCGATTTCTTCAGGTCGATCATGCCGTCGTCTTCGACCACGAAGTCGCGGAAACGACCCAGTGGCGGTGCGACGGCCAGTGCGTTTTGGGCCATCATGCGCAGGAAGGTGGAGTTGCCGCGCGCAGTTTCGAGTAACCAGCGGCGCAGCTGGTCGCCAATTTTTTCGTTGCCGAAGAGCACGCGGAAGTCGAAGAAGATCGAGGCATTGAGCAGCGCTTGCGGGTCGGGTTCGCGGATCCAGGCACCGAAGCGTCGCTTCCATTCTCCGAGCGTCAGACACAGCTCGGGATTGCTGGCCATGATGTTGCCCTTGCACAGCGGGAAACCGCAGGCGGCGAGTGCATCATTGGCGTCTTTGGCGAAGGCCAGCAGTTTTTTCTTGATCGCCTCGTGCTCGCCTTCGGGGGCGGAGAAAATGATGCCGTTGTCTTGGTCGGTGGAGAGCGTCTGCTCGTGACGCCCTTCGGAGCCGAAGGCCAGCCAGCAAAACTGGACACCGAACAATTCGTGACGCTCCAGTTCCAGTGTGATGATGCGGCGGGTGAGGGCGTCGTTGAGCGCAGAGATGAATCGTGTGAGCTGTTCGGAGCCGATGCCTTGCGCGATGAGGTTGAGCGCCAGCTGCCGGATGTCGCGGCTGGCATGTTGCAGCGATTCAATGTCGTCGGCGCCTTCGATGCTGGCGCGAATCTGACGCAGGCCAATGCGCTGCAGGGAGAACAGATCCCGTTCGGAAACCACCCCGCGCAGCTTGTCGTCGGAGTCGACCACCAGCAGGTGGCGGCGGGCGTGGGTCGCCATTTCGAGTGCGGCGTCGTAGGCAGTTGCCGTCATTGGCAAGACCTGCGGGGCGGGGGTCATGACATCCGAAATCGGCCGGTTGAGATCGAAGGCGGGGAGCACGATGCGGGACAAGAGATCACTCTGAGTGAGAATGCCTACCGGGCGGCTGTCGGCATCGGCGATCACCATGCAACCGATGCGCAGCTCGTTCATTTTTTCGAGCGCGCTGCGGGTGCTGGTTTCGGGGGTGACAAAGATCGGGTCACGCTTGATCAGTTGGCCGAGCGGGGTGGTCATGGTCTGCTGCTCGGCTGCGCGCTGCGAGAAGGTGGTCTGCAACTGCTGGCGTGACTGACTGAGCAGGCTGGCGATGTACTGAGTGCAAAAGACGTGGAAAACCGGGCTGATACGCATCAGCGCCATGAAGTCGTCGGCAGGGAGCTGAAAGCAGAAGCTGTCTTCGAGCGCCACATAGGTGTTGGTAGACGGCCGGCCGGCGGAAATCGCACCGATCGGGAAGCACTCGCCCGGCCCGAGCGTCATGGAGGCGTATTCAGTGAGGGCGATATCGCCGCTCTGGCTGGCTTGCACCTTGCCGCGCTGGATGATGTAGAAGTAGCGCGGCTGGCCCATTTCGGCAGACAGAATGGTCGCGCCCTTACTGAAGAAGCCAAGGAGTACGCGTTCGGAAAGATAGTCCAGCGCCTCTGGTTCCATTTGGTCGAAGGGCGAAAAGCGCTTGAGAAATTCGGTGCTGGCGCCTACGAGCGATTCTGTTGCTGTTGTCATGTGGCCTCCCCTTTCTGCTTATCGTGAAATTATAGGGTGCTCAGGGGGCTCAAATCTGATCTGACGCAAGAAACCGGCGCGTCTCTCGGAATCTTGAGGGGGCTGCATGTGAACTGAGGAGAGCGCGTCATTGGCTCAGATAGAAACGGAATTGTGCGCCTTGCCCTTCGATGGATTCCGCTTCAATCTGGCCGCCATGGCGGCTGATGATGCGCTGAACCGTGGCCAGGCCAACGCCGGTGCCGTCGAAGTCACGCGGCGAGTGCAGGCGCTGGAAAGGTTTGAAGAGCTTGTCGGCATAGGCCATGTCGAAACCAGCGCCGTTGTCTTGGACTACAAACCATTGTCGGCCGTCGCGTTGCTCCGAAAGCACTTTGATGTTTGCCGCGTCGACACGCCGGCTGAATTTCCAGGCGTTGCCGAGGAGGTTGTCGAGGACCGACTGGATGAGGATGGGGTCGGCCTCGGCGTGCAGATCCGGTTCGATATCCCAGGTCACCGTGCGTTCGGGATCCCGCTCCGACAAGTCGGCGAAAACTTGGCGCGCCATCCGGGAGATGTTCACCGGCTGCCGGTCGACGGGCTTGCGCGATAGCCGGGCAAGATCGAGCATGTCGTCGATGAGCCCACCCATTCGGCCGACGGCGCCCTGAATGCGCGTCAGGTACTCTCGATTCACGTCATTCAGCTGGCTCGCCATGTTTTGTTCGAGCAGGCGGCCAAATCCGTCGATGGCGCGCAGCGGCGCGCGCAAGTCGTGTGACAGTGAGTAGCTGAACGACTCGAGCTCATCGAGCGCGCTCTTCAGCTCGACGGTGCGGGCATCGACATGGTCTTCCACCGTGGCTTTGAGGCGTTCGAGCTGCTCGGCGGTTTTCCGGCTGGCGGTGATGTCGCGAATCACCAGCGTCATACCGTTTCGCCCGCCACTGGCAAGTCGATGGCGCGACATCCTGACATTGAACCAGTGGGTTTGTTCTGCGACTTCAACCGAGTAGTCGAATTGCTGAATGCCAAGACCGCTGCGGAGTTTTTCGTGCGCCGTGTTGAAGAGCGCCCCGGCCTCCGACGGCAGCAGTGTTGCTACCTGGAGGCCTGTCAGCTCGGGGCTTGGGAGCTGGAAGCGGGGCGGAGCGGGTTTGGGGTAATGGTCCTGGATGATGCCACCGCAGTCGGTGATCAGCATCAGATCGTCCATGCCCGCGAGCGCGCTGTGCAGGCGCTCGTCGCTTTCGCGCCGTGAGCTTTCGGCGCGCATGCGTCCGGTGATATCGCGGCCGATCACCATCAAAGCTTTGGGCTGCTGCTGCGCGTCCAGAATAGGGGTCTTGATCATGTCCAGCGAGCGCACGCCGGGCGCATCGGAGTGGGGGATTTCTTCGATGTAGCGAATGGATTCGCGGCGTGACCAGGCGAGCGTGTCGGTGTTGTTGCAGCGGGACAGGATGTCCCGCATTTCACCGCCCGCTTGGGCGGCGAGCTGCGAATTGGTTTTTCCTCTCCAGTCGGTTTGGGACAACCCATACATGTGCAGGCCGGCCGAGTTGGCCATTTCCCAACGCCCCGCCGAATCTTTGACAGCAATGAAATCCGGCGAGGTGGCGAGGAGCGCGTCCAGACGTTGTTCAGAATCGTGCAGTGCTTGCTGGATGGCTTGCTGGGCAGAGAGATCGATGATGAATCCGCCCAGGTAGTGCTTACCCAGAAAGTGCATTTTGCTGAAGAACAATTCGACCGGGATCCTGACGCCGTCGGTACGAATGAGTTGGCGCTGTGCTCGCAGTGCATTGCTGTTGTCCGGCAGGGTGAGCGCGGTGTCGGTGCAGTCGAAAATCTGTTCCAGGTGGATTGTGTCGGGGCCTTCGCAGCCGGCAAGCTGTTTGAACGCTGCGTTGCTCAGCGAGATGTTGCCTTCCGTGTCAGCCCACATCATCGGTAGCGCCATGGTGCCAAAGGCGTGCCGGCTGAAGCCCAGAAGTTCGCCTGTTTCTTTGGCAACCGACTCGTCGATCAGGATCAGCAGATGCGATAGCGTGCGGCCATGGGCGTCGGAGTCAAACGGCTGGGCCTGCACCATGAGTTGGCGTTCACCAATCCGAATCGAGATCGGTGACCCTGGCTGAGCGGCCTGAGTGAGCGCGTGGACGGTGCCGCGATCTTCTTCGCGTGAATGCTGGAAAACTTCGGTGAGCTGGCGGGTGGGGCGCTCCGGGGCCAGATTCAACAACGCGCGTGCTGCCGCATTGACGAAGCCGATCTGGCCACCGGTCTCGACAAGGCACAAGCCGAGTTCCTGGCTGCGCGACAGGAGTTGATCAAGCACATTGGTGTGGGCATGGACTTGCCGGTGGGCTTCGAGTTCGTCGGCCTGGCGATGGATGACCCGGCGCAGCACGTCAACATAGCGATGCTCCAGGCAACGGACGATGTCGTGTTCAGAGACGACGCCGCATAGCTTCGCGTCCTGGGTGACGATCACATGACGGATGGCACGCGTGGACATCATGCGCGCGGCTTCGAAAACCGGGCGACTCACATCCAGTTGAATGACCGGGGATGTCATTGCCTCGGTGACTTGCATGGCATGCAAGGCGTTTTGCTTGACGAGCAGACGGGTCACGTCGCGTGTGGTGAGAATACCCATTGGCGCGTGGGTGTCTGTGACTACGACGACACAGCCGATATGTTCCTTGCGCATCAACTCGGCGCAGTCGAGTACCGAGGTGCCCGGTGAGACGGTGGTCAGCCGGGGCGTCATGATCTGCTCGATGGCGTCGAGGTGCGCAAAGTGTTCGATGCCCATGCGGCCGAGAATGGCGCTCTCGGAGAGCAGGCCAACCATGCCGTCGTCGGCGCCACGGACAATGGCGTGGCGCATGCCATGGCGCAACATGCGTTCGTAGACGTCGACATAGTTCTCGTCGGCGTTGGCCCACAGCACGGGCTGCTGGCAGACGTCGGACAGCCGCTGTTCCGTTGGCGAGCTCGAGTGATCGAGCCCGAGCGCCAGGGCGGAGCGTTCGGTCAGGATGCCGATGATTTCACCGCGGCGCTCGGCAAGCACAGCGTGGGATGCACTGCTGGCCAGATTGGCGAGCGCGGCAGAGAGCGGCGTGTCGGCGGGCAGTGCCGTGATCGGCAGGGCAAGATCGGCCGCAGACGACGTCGCAAAAGGCGATTCACCGATACGGCGGGATGCGGGCATATGAGAATCGCTGCATGCGTGGTGTCACCCACTTGTTACCAAATGTAGCCGATCCCCGCCTCAAAAAAAAGCAATATGCCAATGGTGTGACGCGCTACGCTTAACGATGGTGATGCTGCGCGACCCATTGGTTCATCAGCGTTCGCACGGCATCGGGCAGTTCGGACGCGCCCATACCGATGGGGCCGATGCCTTTGGCGAGCAGGATGTCCGCTGCGGCGCCGTGCAAATGAACGGCGCCGATGATGGCAGTTTCTATGGGCCAACGCTGAGCCAGCAAGGCTGCGAGCAGGCCGGTGAGCACATCACCCATGCCCGCCGAAGACATGCCCGGGTTGCCGCTGCGGTTGATGAGCCAGCGCCCGTCAGGATGGGCGATGAGGCTGCCATGGCCTTTGAGGACGACGTGCGCATCAAATCGTTGTGCCAGTGTCAGGGCGGTATCGAGCCGGTTGGCCTGCACCTTATCCAGAGTGGTCTTGAGCAGGCGCGCGGCTTCGGCCGGGTGGGGCGTGAGGATCACCGGCGCTTGGCGGCGCGTGAGGGCGCCGGCAAGTGTGTCTTCAGTGGCCAGCAGGTTCAACGCATCGGCATCGAGAACCAGCGTGTGCTTGCCGGCGACCGCACGATGCAGCAAGGATGCGGCCGCCTCGTTGCGGCCCAGGCCGGGGCCGATGGCAATGGCCTGGCCTTCGTTCAGCGCCTCGTCGGCCGGGCGGAGCATCAACTCGGGCTGGACCAGGTCGACCACCGGCGCGTTCGGAGCAAGCAGGCCGACAAAGACGCGACCGGCCCCGGCGCGCAGCGCGGCGCGGCCCGATAGCAATGGCGCACCGCACATGCCGGGGGCGCCACCAATGATCACGGCGTCGCCAAACAGGCCTTTGTGTGAATTCAGCCGGCGCGGTGCGAACTGGTCGCCAAACAAGGATGGACGTACTTCCCAGCCAGGGGCCGGCAGATAGCTGTTGGGGTCAAGATCCAGTCGTTTGACGACCAGCTCGCCGCAGTGGTCGGGGCCGTCGAGGGTGAGCAGGCCGGGCTTGAGCGCAATGAAGGTGACGGTATGCGTTGCCTTGAACGCTACGCCCAGCACGCGACCGGTATCCGCACACAGGCCGCTGGGCACGTCAATCGACATGCGTGGGCCGGGCAGTGCGTTGAGCGCCCGAATCCAGTCGGCGTAACGACCCTCGATGGGGCGCTGCAGACCGATGCCGAACAAGGCATCGACGACCAGAGCCCAGCCCTCGGGGGGGGCGGCGGGCAGGTCCGAGAGGGTTTCGCCGCCCGCATCTCGCCATGCCTCCCACGATTTTCTGGCGTCGCCAGGCAGCTTGGCGGTATCGCCCGAGAAGGCAACCACCACCTTGCGACCGGCCTGCAAAAAATGGCGTGCCATGACGAAGCCGTCGCCACCATTGTTGCCCGGGCCGCAGGCGATGAGCAGCGCGCCGGGGCGGTCGATCATCAGACGCACCGCTTCTTCGGCCGAAGCGCGCCCGGCGCGTTCCATCAGCGGGGGTTTGGCGGAGGGTATGGCAGCCGTTTCAATGGTGCGGATGCCGGCAACGGTGTAGATCGGTTGGCTCGGTTGCAGCATGCGTGTTTGCCCAGAACGTCGGAGAGGCCACATTCTACGCGTTTCAAACGGCGTGGCGTGCAGCCCTCAGGCGGTGGCGATCCAGCCTTCGAGCGGGTCGGCGTGCGTCGGCATGCCAAATCGGCGGGCGTCATGGCGGGCGCACCAGGCCGCTTGCACCAACGCCAGTACGGCATCGAGCAGATCGCCGCGGGCATCGGCAATCAAGGTCGCGTGTTGTTCTGGTGTCAACGTCAGGCGCAAGCCGTCGAGCGCGGTGCCGGCGATCAACTCGGCGACGATGTGTTGTCGCGCCGCCTGCCGTTCGGGGCTTTGCTTGGGGCGAGCGTCACTCTTGTAGGAGGCCCGCGTGATCCGCCGAGCGAGCAGACCGGGGTAGGCCTCGACGGCGATGCGTTGCGGGTCGCCGGTGTGGAGGCCTGCGACCGTGCAGCCCGCGGTGAGCAGGCGCGGCGCGCCTTCGAAGAACATCAGCCCGACGGGCGGATTGACCAGTTTCATCGGGCTGTGCGAGTGGGCAGCCGCGTCGGTGTGGCGGTGCGGGTAGCGTGCGCCCATTGGCCGGGCTTGGCGGTCGGCGTCGAGTGCGGCGCGAAAATCGGCTTTGCTGAGCGTGGCGACATGGCGCACCAGCGTTGCCCAGTTGGTGCTCGGCCAGCCCAGCGCGCTGACGCCTTCGCGCGGCAGGCCGAAGGGGAAGTCGAAGGCGCCCAGCCAGGGGCCGGGCGCGTCGAGGAGGGCTTCGAAGGATGGCCAGTCGGGCAGGGCTGACAGGCGATCGAGTTGCAACACGCCATCGACAACATGGCCGTGTGCGACGGTGATCGGTTTGGCCGGGCGCGGCGCCGAGGTGAAGTCGACGCCGATCAGCGCGCTCACGCGCCAGTGCCGCCCTTGCCCTTGTGGCGTTTGTCGCGCAGGTAAAGGTGGCTGCCGCGGCGCTCGGATTCGAACAGGCCGGTGGCTTCGATCAGATCGCCGAGCTTCTTGTAGCCGTAGTTGCGTGGGTCGAACGGTGTCTGGTTGCTGATGTGCGAGCCGATCGACGACAGGCTGGCCCAGTTGTCTTCCTCGCCAGCGCAGGCTTCGACTGCGTTGCGCAGCAGGCTGGTGATGCGTGAGTCGCCGCGCAGCGTCTTGCTGCTGACGCGTTCGGGCTTGGCGGCCGCGGGGGCGGTGTCGTCGGTGGATTCGACGATCAGGTTTTCGAGATAGAGAAAACGCGAGCAGGCGTTGACGAAGGGCATCGGCGTTTTCTTTTCGCCAAAGCCGTACACCTTGAGACCGTTGGCGCGGATGCGCATGACCAGCGGGGTGAAGTCGGAGTCGGACGAGGCGAGGCAGAAGCCGTCGAGCTGCTGGGTGTAGAGCAGGTCCATGGCGTCGATGATCATCGCCGAGTCGGTGGCGTTCTTGCCCTTGGTGTAGGCGAACTGCTGCACTGGCTGGATGGCGAACTCGTGCACCTTGTCGGCCCAGCCGTTGAGGCTGCTGCTCTTCCAGTTGCCATAGGCGCGGCGGATGTTGGTGACGCCGTATTTGGCCAGCTCGTCGAGCATCAGGTCGATCTTGCTGGCGGGGCAGTTGTCGGCGTCGATCAACAGCGCGATTCGGGATTCTTCTTGCATCAGGCACTCCGGAACAGCCGGGCGGCTGTGAGTAATGTGGTGGCGTGGATGGCGACGGTGTCGTTGATGTCATGACCATAGCCACCGGCCATGGCAATGGCAACGGGAATGTGCTGGTCGCGACAGGCGCCAAGCACCAGGGCGTCGCGTTGGGCGAGGCCGTCGAATGTAAGCGAGAGGCGGCCGAGGCGGTCGCCTTCATGGGGGTCGGCGCCGGCGAGGTAGATCACCAGCTCGGGCCGAAAATGCGTAAAGACCTCGTCGAGCGCCGGGGCGAGGGCGGCGAGGTAGTCGGCGTCGCCGGTGCCGTCGGGCAGGGCGATGTCGCGGTCCGAGACGGTTTTGCGAAACGGAAAATTCTTGTCGCCATGCAGGCTGAGTGTGAACACGTTGGGCGTGTTGGCGAGAATGGCGGCGGTGCCGTCGCCCTGGTGGACATCGCAGTCGATGATGGCGACGCGCTCAATGCGGCCTTCGGCGCGCATGGCCAGCGCGGCGACGGCAGCGTCGTTGAACACGCAGAAACCCGAGCCGAAGTCGCGGTGCGCATGGTGGGTGCCGCCGGCCATGTTGGCCGCGCAACCGTGTTCAAGCGCGCTGCGGCAGGCCGCCATCGTGGCGCCGGCCGAGCGGCGTGAGCGCTCGACCATTTCGGGCGACCAGGGGAAGCCGATGCGGCGTTGTTCGGCGCTGGTGAGCTGACCGCTGATGACGCGCTCGAGATAATCGGCGCTGTGGGCGCGCAGCAAGGCGGTGTCGTCGGCACCGTCGGGGACGCAGAAATCGGATGCGTCGAACTGCCCACTGGCCATCAGTTGCGTGCGCAGTCGGCTGTATTTTTCCATCGGGAAGCGGTGGCCCGGCGGCAGTGGCAAAACGAAGTGGTCGGCGTAGAAAAGTTGCATCCGCGGCTCCATCAGCGCTCGCGTGCCAGGCAGCGGTCGTAGCGCCACTCGACCCGTTTGGCGAACCAGGCGGTGGTGAGTTTGCGCTGGATTTTCGGGCTCTGGAGCAGGATGTCGGGCATCTGCTCGCGTGGCAGCGTGCGCCCGGCCTTGCGCTCGGCCAGTTGCCAGAGGCGGTCGTAGAGTCGGGTGTGGCTGAAGCCGAGCGTTTTTTCGCGTTCAAGATCGCTGCGGATCTGACGGGCGCTCAGGTGCAGTGCGCCGCTCAGTGTTCGTAGCGCGGCTTCCGTTGCGCTGACGTCTTCGCTGGGCGTGCCGCCGCGATAGCGCAGCAGGTCGCCATCCGGCGCGAGCTTGCGACCGGAGACGCGGCTGATCGCACTTTGGAAGGCAGCATTGCGGCTGCTGTATTGCCCAGCGTTGAAATCGGCGAAGCGGTAGCGCGGGTGCGGGTAGTCGGCCGGGTAGTCGAGCAGGTTGGCGATGCCGAAGTACAGCCCGCCGCGGCGGGTGAATACTTCGTGGCGTACGCTGCCGGTGCGCGGGTAGGGGTAGGCGCGCTGGCGCAGGTGGTCTTGGGCGAAGGCGATGCTGACCTGCATGGGTCCGCCGGTGCGGATGGGGTTGAAGCCCGAGAGCAGGGTCTTGCCCAGCGGCAGTTCGGAGAGCATGTCTTCGAACAGGGTGTTCATCTGCTTTTCGGTGCGCAGGGCGGCAATACGTTGGGCGTAGCTGCGGCCGCCGGGTGAGGACTTTTCGAGCGCCGCACTGACGACGATTTTTGGGATGCCGTAGCGCTCGGCACGGCTGTCGATCTCCTTGCGCACGATGCGCGGCAAGCCGGGCACCACCGGGTCGGCCTGCCAGGTGGACTCCTGTTCGATGACGGCCATCGACGCGCACAGGTTTTCGGCGTTGCGGGGGATGCCGAGGTGGTCGAGCGCGGCGTCAATGTCGCGTGCCCAGCCTGCGCGATCGGCGATGCCGCCGGGCAGCAGGTCCGCCGCGCTCAGGCGAGCGACGGGCGCTGGCGCGTAGGGCCGCTGCGTAGCAGGGGCTTCTTGTACGGGTGCGCTAGGGATCGGCCCGGGCGGGATTTGGCCGGGCACCGTCACCGCCGGCGGCAGCGAGGGCGAGGGGCGGGATTCGTAGGGGGCGCTTTGGCAGGCCGCGATAAATACCGGGACCGCGATCAGCGCGGTGCGCCGCAGCAGGGTGTGAGACATGGGCTTAGCGAGGGCTGGGGCCGACGGCGCGCATGAATTCGTTGCGCGCCTGCAGATCATTTTCGAAGCTGCCGGCAAAGGCCTGGGTGATCACGCGCTCGTCACCACGGCGGTCTTCGCCGAGAAGCAAACAGAGTTGTTCGGCTTCGATCAGACAGGCGGCGCCGGCTGCCTGGCCGTGCTGGACGAGTACGTCGGCGATGTCGCGGGTCATCCATTCCTGATAGGTGAAGCGGTGGCCGATGGCGTCGACCATGCGCGCGATACGACCGAAGCCGTGCAGGCGGCCACCGGGGATGTAAGCGACGTGGGCAACCCCGCGAAACGGCACCAAGTGGTGCGGGCAGATGCCATGCACGGCGATGCCGCGTACCACCACCATGTCGCGACGCGGGTCTTCAAAGCCGTCGCCGAGCGCATCGGCGGGGTCGAGCTCGTACCCGCCGAGCAGGCGCTTTTGCCACAATTCACGCACGCGCTGGACGGTGCGGCCGGTGTGCGGCCCGTCCGTAGAGACGCCGCAGGCGCGCAGCAGATCGCCGACGGCCTTTTCGAATGCGACGGGGTCAAAGTCGGCCTCGCGGGCGATACCGATGCCGCGGCGCGGGGTGGGGGCGTGATGGCAGTCGTCAGACATGGTGGTTTCCTGAAGCAGAGGCGTCCATGGTACCGAAAAGGGTTTCGATGCGCCGTGCAGCGCGTCGATGGAAAATTCAGCAAAACGTAAGCTTCGAGCAAGCATCGCGTAAGTGCTCCGGACATAAAGTGCTGCCAGCGCGTGCACCGCATGTGCGCTCAAGACACTTCGTGAGGAGACAACACAATGACATCCCCTGATAAAAAATCAGGCGAGGCTTACTGGAAGGCGACGCTCAGTCTGCTGACCGTGATTCTCATCCTGTGGTTTGTCGTGTCGTTCGGTTTCGGCATCATTTTGCAGCCGGCGCTCGACAGCATTCATCTGGGCGGCTATCCGCTGGGCTTCTGGTTCGCTCAGCAAGGCTCGATTTACGTATTTTTGATCCTGATCTTCTGGTACGCGGCGCGTATGAACAAGATCGACCGCGAACACGACGTTCACGAAGACTAAGGGGCGCAAGACATGGATCTGAAAACACTTACCTTTGTCGTCGTTGGCCTGTCCTTCGCACTCTATATCGGGGTTGCGATCTGGGCACGTGCCGGCAGCACCAGCGACTTCTACGTCGCCGGTGGGGGTGTGCACCCGGTGGTCAACGGCATGGCAACGGCCGCTGACTGGATGTCCGCCGCTTCCTTTATCTCGATGGCTGGCCTGATCGCCTTCCTCGGCTACGGTGGCTCGGTGTACCTGATGGGCTGGACCGGCGGCTATGTGTTGCTCGCTGTGCTGCTCGCCCCCTACCTTCGCAAGTTCGGCAAATTCACGGTGCCCCAGTTCATCGGTGACCGTTACTACTCGAACGGTGCGCGTCTGGTGGCGGTGATCTGCCTGATCTTCATCTCCTTCACCTACGTGGCCGGCCAGATGCGCGGCGTCGGTATCGTGTTCTCGCGCTTCCTGGAGGTCGATATCGTCACCGGTCTGCTCGTCGGTATGGGTCTGGTGTTCTTCTACGCCGTGCTCGGCGGCATGAAGGGCGTGACCTACACCCAGGTGGCACAGTACTGCGTGCTGATTTTTGCCTACATGGTGCCGGCGATCTTCATTTCGCTGAACCTGACCGGCAACGTTTTCCCGCAGTTGGGTCTGGGGGCGTCGGTGGCCACGGGTGAGCCCTTCCTGGCCAAGCTGGATATGGTGGTGCATGACCTGGGTTTCCAGGAATACACCTCCGGCAACAAGTCGATGATCGACGTGATCGCCATCACCATGGCGCTGATGGCCGGTACGGCCGGTCTGCCCCACGTGATCGTGCGCTTCTTCACCGTGCCGAAGGTCAAGGACGCACGTTCGTCCGCTGGCTGGGCGCTGGTGTTCATCTCCATCCTCTACACCACGGCACCGGCAGTTGGCGCCATGGCGCGTTACAACCTGCATGCCACGATGACCCCGGGTGTGCTGACCGGTGAGACCTTCGCTGAAGGCAACGGCCTGAGCTACGAGTCGCGTCCGGAGTGGATGAAGCGTTGGGAAGCGACCAAGCTGATCAAGTTCGAAGACAAGAACGGTGACGGCCGCATCCAGTACTACAACGACAAATCCAAGGACGCGGAATTCAACGCCAAGGTTGAAGCCGCTGGCTGGAAAGGCAACGAGCTGACGGTTGACCGCGACATCATGGTGCTGGCCAACCCGGAAATCGCCAAGCTGCCCGACTGGGTGATCGCGCTGGTCGCTGCCGGTGGTATCGCGGCTGCACTGTCGACCGCTGCCGGCTTGCTGCTGGTGATTTCTTCGGCCATCTCGCATGACCTGATGAAGGGCATCCTGACGCCGGATCTGTCGGAAAAATCAGAGCTGCTGGCGGGTCGTCTGGCCGCCGCGGTGGCGGTGGGCGTGGCAGGCTATCTGGGTTACAACCCGCCAGGGTTTGTGGCACAGGTGGTGGCTTTCGCCTTCGGTTTGGCCTGCGCCTCGCTGTTCCCGACCATCCTCCTGGGCATCTTCTCCAAGACGATGAACAAGGAAGGCGCCATTGCCGGTATGTTGAGCGGTCTGATCTTCACCTTCGGTTACATCCTCTACTTCAAGGGGATCTTCATTACGCCGATGGCTGAGAACATCCCCGCCAACTGGCTGTTTGGTATTTCGCCGGAAGGCATTGGTACCGTTGGCGCGCTGCTGAACATGGTTGTTGCCTTCACCGTGGCGAAGTTTACGGCCCCGTGCCCGGAGCATATCCAGCACCTGGTCGAAGACATCCGCACCCCGCGTGGTGCCGGTGCTGCGACGCACTAAGTGTTGTTGTGATGCTGTGCTGAAAAACTCCCGCTGCGGCGGGAGTTTTTCTTTGTGAATCGGGTGTGCGATGGCTTGCCAGCGCGCGTGGTCGGGCTACACTTTGCTAGGCGCGTGAGGTGCCAGGGTGTGAGGCGTAAGAGGATAAAGATGCGCGTACTGGTGGTCGAAGATGATGTCGAGTTGGCCCATGGCATGGTGACTCACCTGCAGGCGCAGGGCGTGGCCGTTGAGGCGGTTGACGACGGCGAAGTGGCCCGCCGCCGCCTGGCGGCCGGCGGTATCGATATGGCGCTGATCGACGTGGGGCTGCCGGGCTTGTCCGGCTACGAACTGGTGCGCGGCATTCGCGCCGACAAGTTGCCCGTGGCGGTGATTCTGGTGACGGCGCGCGATGCTTTGTCGGACCGGATTTATGGCCTCGATCTGGGCGCGGACGATTACCTCGCCAAGCCCTTCGAACTGGGTGAGCTGTCGGCAAGAATGCGTGCCGTGGCACGTCGAATCGGCCATCTGGCACGCAGCGAGCGGGTGTTCGGCCCGCTCAAGATGGATGCCGAAGACCATATGGCGACACTCGCCGGTGAGCCCATGACGCTGACTGGGCGCGAATGGGCGGTGCTGGTCGCCTTGGTTGAATCAGGCGGGCGAACGGTGCCCAAAGAGCGCTTGGTTGCCGAAGGGTCCGCCAACGCGGTGGAGGTCTATATTTCCCGTTTGCGCCCCCGGCTTGAGGTGGCGGGCTTGGTGATCCGGAGCGTTCGCGGCTTTGGTTATCGCCTGGAGCATCGAGGCAAAGCGCCCGATCAGGGTGGCGTTGGTGCGGCGAACGCTTAGGTCCGGGATGTCGCGTGCCTAGTCTTCGCCGTCGACTGCTTCGCGCCTTGCTTCTGCCGGGTGTGATCACCCTGATGGGGGGGGTGCTGGCACATCGCACGGCGATCGATGTGATCGGTGCCGCCTACGACGTGAGTTTGTTGAATCTGGCCGACGGCGTGGCCGAGCGTATCCGGGCCGGCGAGTCGCGTTTGCGGATGGACATTGCTGACGGCGGAGTAGCGCTGCTGCGCTCTGATACGGTTGACACCGTCTTCTACCGCGTTCGGGACGATGACGGGAATCTGGTTGCCGGAGATGGCGATTTGCCACCGCCGGACGCGATCAGTGTGGACGCACCTCCCGACTATTACGATACGGTCTATCACGGCAAAGACATCCGCGGTGTGCGGCTTCACCGGAGAGTTGATGGTCATGGGTTCTACGTCACCGTCGCCGAAACACTGGGCAAGCGACAGGCGGCACTGGAGCGCCTGCTGCTGGGTTTTGTCGCGGCGATCGCCGGCTTGGTGGTGGCGGTGGTGGCGATTGTGCGCATTGCCATTCCATCGGGGTTGTCGCCACTCGCCAAGCTGAGCACTCGCCTCGCGGCACGCGATGGCGAGGATCTGAGCCTGATTGATCCGGACAGCGTGCCGCTGGAGTTGCGCACTTTGGTCGAGGCGCTTAACACCGTGCTCGGGCGGATGGCGTCGGCCCAGGCGCAGCAGCGCAGCTTTTTGCAGAACGCCGCGCATCAGTTGCGTACGCCATTGGCAAATTTGCAAATGCAGGTCGAGTTGTTGGGTTCATCACCTGCGCCAGATCAGCTCGAGCGCGTGACGCGCGCGACTATTCGCGTGACGCGCCTGGCGAATCAGCTACTCGCTCTGGCGCGCGCCGAAGCGGGTGAGCACTTGATGATTGATGCGACGCCAGTCGACCTCGCGCTGCTGATCGACGACATGCTGGACGACTGGGTGATACAGGCCGATCGCAGGCGGATTGATCTGGGCGTGCATCGTCAGTCGGCCTGCGTGACTGGCGACGGGACATTGCTGCGCGAGTTGTTGGCGAATTTGATGGACAACGCCCTGAAATATGCTCCAACCGGCGGGCGGGTCAGCCTGCACTGCACGGCGCATGCCGGCGAAGTGCAGATGACGGTTGAAGACGATGGGCCGGGCATTGCCCCGCAAGAGCGTGCTCGCGTGTTCACCCGGTTTTACCGTACGCCGGGCAGCGCGGGCAGCGGCGTGGGGCTTGGGCTGGCGATTGTTCAGGAGATTGTCCGCGCCCACCGCGGGCGTCTTGAACTTGAAACGCCGTCGGCGGGGACGGGCTTGCGCGTACGGGTCAGTCTACCGGAGGCTGCGGCTGACTCGGTCACGGACGAAAGCGCTTAGCGCTGCGTTGCCAGCGATGTCGTTGCATGCCAGCGTGTCAGGGTGTCGGCGCTGACCGCCTCGCTGAAGTGGAAGCCCTGGCCGAGTTGGCAGCCTTCCGCGACCAGGAATGCGGCTTGCTCGGCAGTTTCTACCCCTTCGGCGATGACTTCGAGTGCCAGGCTCTTTGCCAGCGCGATAATGGCACGGGAGATGGCGGCATCGTCTCGATCGTCGGGGATGTCGCGCACGAAGGATTGATCAATCTTGAGTCGTGTGACCGGCAGGCGTTTGAGATAGGACAGCGACGAATAGCCGGTACCAAAATCGTCGATGGCGATGGCGACGCCAAGCGCTCGCAGCGCGCCCAGGCGCGGAATGGCTTCGGCCGCCTGTTGCATGATGAAGCTTTCGGTGACTTCCAGCTCCAGCATGTCGGCGGGAAGTCCGGTGGTGGCGAGTATTTCGTGGGTCAGGGCAACGAGATCGCCTCGACGCAATTGCGATGCGGCGATATTGATTCCGATCCGTCCAAACTCAAACCCACCATCTCGCCATTCGGCGGCCTGCCAGCATGCCGTTTCGAGAATCCAGCGACCGATACGCGGCATCAGGCCGCTTTCTTCGGCGATCAGGATGAAGGCGGACGGATAGAGCAGGCCTTTTTCGGGGTGGGTCCAGCGCACCAGCGCTTCGACGCCAGTGAGGCGGCCCGTGCTCAGGTCGACTTGCGGTTGGTAGTGCAGCACGAACTGATTGAGCTCCAGCGCTTTGTGCAGGTCGTTTTCAAGGCGAACGCGCTCGGTGGCTTTTAGGGTGAGTTCGGGGGTGTAAAACGCGAAGCCGAAACGGCCCTTGTCTTTGACCTGATACATCGCGGCATCGGCGTTGCGGATCAGTTCCGCAGCATCGTCCCCGTCGCGCGGGAAGACGCTGATGCCAATACTGGCGGTGACAAACTGCTCGCGGTGCTCGATGGCGAAGGGTTGATTGAGCGCGAGCTGGATTTTTTCGGCTACCAGCACGGCGCTGTGCGGCTCTTTGATTTCTTCGAGCAGAACGACAAATTCATCACCGCCCAGGCGGGCAACGGTGTCGTCGAGCCGGACGCAGTCGCGCAGTCGGGTTGCCACCTGTCGAAGGAGTTCGTCGCCAAACGGATGCCCGTAGACATCGTTGATGTTTTTGAAGCGATCCAGATCGAGGAACAGCAGTGCCAGTGACACGCCACTGCGCGTTGCGTGCTCGATGGCGTGCTTGAGGCGCGCGTTGAGCAGCATGCGGTTGGGCAGGTCAGTCAGTGGGTCGTGATGGGCCAGGTGTTCAAGCTTCTGCGCTGATTGCTTGACGCGGGTGATGTCGGAAAACACACCGGTATAGAACACTGGCGTGCCATTGTCGTCGAACACCGTGCTGAGTGTCAGCCACTCGGGGTAGATCTCGCCATTCTTGCGACGATTCCAGACCTCCCCGCGCCACTGCCCGCTCTCTTGCAGGCTGTGCCAGAGCGACTGATAGAACTGCGGTGGATGCTGCCCAGAACGAAGGAGGCTGCTCGATTCGCCAATGACGTCGTCGCGTTCGTAGCCGGTGATTTCGGTAAACGCGCGATTGACCTCAATGATCGTGGCCGACAGGTCGGTAATCATCATTCCTTCCGTGCTGCTTTCGAACACGGCCGCCGCTTGACGAAGGCGATCGTCGGCCAGGCGTTGCTCGGTGATGTCCTCTTGAATGCCGACGAAGTGAGCGGTGTGGCCAGTAGCGTCCTTGACCGGCCAGATGCTCATCCGGTTCCAGAACGCGCTGCCGTTTTTGCGATAGTTGCGCACGACCGCCTGACAGCCTTCACCCTGCGACAGGGCGGTGTAGACTTTTGCGATCTCGGGCTGCTGGCGATCGTCTCCTTGCAGTACCCGACAATTGCGTCCGAGTATCTCGTCTGCACGGTAGCCTGTAATCGCTTCGAAGGCGGGGTTGAGATAGACCACCGGCATGTCGCCGTCGGCGCGGGTGATGACGACGCCATTGGTGGCGGCCGACAGCGCGCGGTCGCGCAATTGCAGCTCGCGTTCAGCATGTTGCTGGGCGCGGCGGGTTGCGGCGGCGTCTACGGCACGGTTGATGGCGGGCACGAGCCGGGTGAGATTGTCTTTGCTGACGAAGTCGGCCACACCCGCACGCAGCAAATCAGTGATGGTTTCTTCGCCGATAGTGCCCGAGATGATGATGATCGGCATGTCGGGGTGGGTCGCGGCGAGTTGGTTTACCGTCTCGCGGACATCGATGCCCGGCAGGTTGTAGTCGCTGAGGACGATGTTCCAATGTGCTTCGGGTCTCGCCAGGGCCTTGGCGAGTGCGCCGGGGGTGTCGGCCCGGGTGCATTCGCAGGCGAGCTGGCAGCGTTCAAGATGACGGACAAGAAGCTGGAAGTCTTGTTCGTTATCTTCGATGACCAGAATCTGAAGCGGGGTCGTCATTCGGGACTCGTGGGTGGCTCGTTGAGTAGCATCCAGTACAAACCGAGCTGGGCGACCGCCTCGGTGAACTCGCCCGGGTCAAGCGGTTTGCGTACGTAGCTGTTTGCGCCCAGATCATAGCTGCGCAGGATGTCTTGCTCTTCGTCGGAGGAGGTGAGCATGACGACCGGGATCTTGGCGGTGCGAGGGTCTTGTCGAAGTTGTTCTAGCACTTCAAGACCGCTGAGTTTCGGCAGGCGTATGTCGAGTAGCACCACGGCGGGGCCGTCGGCCGGATTCCGCCGGGCGTGTGCATTTCGACAGAGAAGATAGTCAAGCGCTGCGGCGCCGTCACTCACCACGTCGACTTCATTCACTACATTGATGCGCTTGAGTGCGCGCAGGGTCAGGCGCAGATCCTGAGCGTCGTCTTCAACCAACAGCAGCTTGCGGTGGTTCATTGCGTACTCCCCTCTTGCGGCCCCAGGCTGAAGCGGAAACTGGCGCCTTCCCCGGGGCGCCCCAGGCCTTCAATCCAGCCACCGTGGCGCCGTGCGATGCGTGCCACTGTCGCCAATCCGATCCCGATGCCAGGAAATTCACTGGGGTGGTGCAAACGCTGGAACGGCTCGAATAACTTGTTGGCAAAGGCAGGGTCGAATCCCGCACCGTTGTCGTCGAGACAATATACTCGCTGCCCATCTTGCATGCTACTGGTGAAGTGTATGGTGGCCTGGGCTCGGATGCTTGTGTATTTCCAGGCATTTTCAAGGAGATTTTGCATGGCGGTTGCCAGCAGTCGGCTGTCACCGACGGCGATGATGGGCCCTTCGCAGTGCAAGGTGACCCGGCGGTCGGGTTGGCTACGTGCGAGTCGGGCATGAATGGATTGCGCGATATCGGCAAGATCCAGGGTTTGCCGCACCAGGCTTGCCCGGCTGCTGCGTGAGAGTTCCAGCAGGCCGTCGATGAGGTCGCCCATCCGGGCGCTGGCTTTGGCAATTTCGGACAGGAAGTCTTGGGCGCCTTCCGGTATCTCAGGGCCAAAGTCCTCATCAAGCGCACGCTGAAACCCCTGAATTGCGCGCAGGGGGGCGCGCAGATCATGTGAGGCGGCGTAGGTGAAGGCTTCGAGTTCGGCGTTGGTGGCTTTCAGTTCAGCCGTGCGTTGCTCGACTCGTTGTTCCAGTTCGTCATGCGCTTTTTGCAGCGCCTTGGTCGCCAATACCCGTTCGGTGATGTCGAGCACTGTGCCGCGCATGAGCACGGACCGGTCGGTGGGTTCTGTTTCGATCTGACCCTGTGCAAACAGCCAGCGGGGCTCGCCATTTGGCCGTGTGAGACGGAACTCTTCATGAAACGGTATGGCATCGCGCAGGGCGCCCTTGAAGGCCGCGTCGACGCGCGCGGTGTCGTCGGCATGCACGGCGCCGATGAACAGGCCATACGTCGGGGGTTGTGTCTTGGGGTCGAGACCAAACAGCCGGAAAAGTTCGTCGGACCAGCGGATTTCGCCGGAGCTAATGTTCCACACGAAGCTGCCCAGGTGCGCTTGTTCTTGGGCTTCGGCCAGTTCGCGCCGTTGCCGGACGAGGGTTTGTTCGACCTGCTTGCGTTCGGTGATGTCTTCACCGAAGGCCTGAAGCATGACGACCTCACCCTGGGCGTTGCAGATGGCGCGATTGGTCCAGCGTTGCCAGCGCATATTGCCCATGCCGTCAATCACTTCTTGTTCATGGGTTATGAGTGGCGTGTCGGCGTTGAGTGACAGGAACTGGTGGCTGATATCGTCCCGGCTGCTCGGTGGTATCAGGTCGAGCAGGTTCTGGCCGATCAGGGCTTCCGCTGGCTTACCGAAGTATTCGCAATAGGCCTGGTTGACGAATTCAATGGTGCCGTCAGTGCGGTTGCGGCAGAGCATGATCGGGAGGTCTTCGACCACTGAGCGGTAACGGATTTCACTGGCGCGCAAGGCCTGGATCGCCGCATGCAGGTCGATGGCGATGGCCACGCGGCGTGCGGCTTCGGCAAACAGGTGGTGCTCGTTCGGAGTCCACTCGCGCGCATGACGGCAATGGTGGATGCAAATCGCCCGGCTCGGGCCCGTTGATGGGTGCAAGGCCACGATCATGAGCGAACGGATGCCGGAGTCAGCTTTCATGGATGCCAGCGCGGCTGAGTCGCGCTCTTCGGTCAGCATGACCGGAGCGGTACTGGCGAGCGTAGTGCGACAGATGGCGGCGATATCAGGGGGGATCGGCTGGCTGGTGTCCAACGGGCCGGCCCCGGGACACCCGGGGCGCGTGCTTGCCATCTGGATTTGCCATGTCTGGGCATCGGGGTCGCAGGGGGCCAGCAGCCAGCTGCGGTCGCAGTCGAACATTGCGAGAATCGCCGCGGTGCCGCGCTTGAGCATGGCGTTCATGTCGCCGCTGGCGTGCAGCGCGGCGTCGAGCTTTTCAAGTGATTCCAGAAAATGGATGTGCTCGCGTCGGGCGACGTCGGCCTGCATCCGCTCGGTGATGTCAAAGATGATGCCGAGATAGTCGGTCACCTGGCCGTCGGCATCGGTGAGTGCTTCAGCCGCACCAAATACCCAGATGATCTTGCCGTCGGGCCGTTGGAAGCGGTATTCGCTGTGAAATGGTTGTCTTGTGTCGAGCATCGTTTGCCAGGCCGCATGGACACGTTCACGATCGTCGGGATGCAAAGCCTGCACCCAGCCGTCGCCCAGGGCTTGTTTGAGGTCGACGCCAGTGATTGCGCACAAGCGCGAGTTGCCGTAAGTCATTTGCCCCTGTGTGTCGGTGCGAAAAATGCCCACCGGTGCGAGCGAGGCAATTGCGCGAAAACGGAACTCGCTGTCTCGGATGCGGCGCTCGGCGAGTTTTTGTTCGGTCACGTTCATTGACGAGCCGAGGATGCGCACGGGGGTTTCGTCACGCCCGGAGACGCGCTGTCCCTGGACATGCAGCCAGGCGGTCTGACCATCGCGACGTAGCACGCGATGGTCGAGTTTGATGGTGTCGGTGTCGCCGTCGGTGATGCGCTTGAGTGCGTTGAGAAAGTCCTGCGCGTCTTCGTCTGGCAAGCGCGACAGCAAGTCGCCGAGTGTGTGCGGGGGTGTGTTTGGTGCGTCGCCGGTCAGGCGTGCGAGGTTGGCGTCGGCCTGCAGGCGGCCTTCGTTGGGCCAGATCTCCCAGGTCGCCGATTCGCTGATTTGTGCCGATAGTGCATATCGTCGGCCGATGTCGCGCAATTCGGTGATGTCAGCGGTGACGCCAAACAGTTTTACGGGCTGCTTTTGGTCGTCAAACGAGACATGACCAATGGTTTTGACATCGCGTCGCTCACCACTGTCGTATCGGTGGATGGCAAACTCGCACTCGAGCCTCCCGTTTTCAAACGCGGCTTCGTGCGCGCGCTGCACACGGTCTCGATCTTCGGCGACGACATGCTTGAAGCAGTCGTGATGCGTTGGCGGGTGCCGCGCCCTGTTGAGCCCGTAGATGCGCAGCAATTCGTCTGAAAAGCGTGATTCATCCGTGGCTGGCGACCATTCCCACCAGCCGACATGCGCGAGGCTTTGGGCATTTTCAAGCTTCTGGTTGAGCGCCTGGAGGGCGAGCTCGTCCGCTTTGCGCGCGGAGATGTCGGTGTGCGTGCCGACGACGCGCGCCGGACGTCCTGCAGTGTCCCACTCGACGGTTTTTCCTTTGCGGCGGATCCAGCGGTCGTTTCCGTCGGCGTGCCGCATGCGGATTTCGATATCGAATGGCGGCGCGCCGACTTTGCGTTGCGCCACCATGTGTTGCTCGAAAATGCTTTGATCGTCGGGGTGAATGTGCGCCAAGCAATCCGCCCGCGTTATCGGCCCGCTTTCGGCCGGGTAGCCCAGCTGCGTGAAATAGCGCGCACTGCCGCAGCAGGTGTCGCTTGCCAGGTCCCAGTCCCATACACCACCTTCGGTCGCGTCGAGTGCGAAGCTCAGGCGGGCTTCACTTTCGTGTAGTGCCTTTGTCGTGGCATAGCTGTCGGTAATGTCGCGCACCACCGCGATGACTTGCGCCCGGTCATCGAGTTGGCATAGCCGGGCTTCGAAGTGTCGCGTGTGCATGGCGACCTCAAGAGCGTATTCGAAGCTGGCCATCTGGCCGGTGTCGATGACTTGCTTGAGTTTGCTGGAAAACTGTTGGGCAGTTGCCTTGGGCAATACATCGTGCATGCGCTTCCCAAGGAAATACTCGGGTGGCGCGTAGAGATCGTCGCCGGTTCGTGCCCGGTAGTCGATGATCGTACCGTCGTGACGCATCCTGAAAAACAGATCGGGCAAGGCCGAGAACACGGAATCCAGCACGTGGTCGCTGTGCCGCACCTCGTTGAGTGCTTTACGTAGCGAAATGTCGGTGGATTCAAGCGCATCCGTCGATCGCGTCGTTGCACGGCCTGAAAAATAGTGCAACAGCTCGCGTTCGCCCACCAGACCGATGAGACCGCCGGTGTCGTCGACCAGTACCAGCGCGCACGCCGAGGTTTTCAGTAGATGCTGGTAGCCCGTGGCGCAGTCCAGACGTGCGTCAATGACAACCACGGGTGCCATCCGATCTCGTACCGTCTCCCTTGCGTCAAGCGGCGGTTCAAGCAGTAGCGCGGCCGTCAGCACACCCACCGGGCGGTCATCTTCGATGACCACCAGCATGCCGCGCTCCGCGACAAGGCCGCGGATTTCCGTCGCCATGGTGTCTGGTGCGGCGACCGGAAAGTTGCCGGTGCATAGTTCGGCAAGGGTAGATGCTTCCATGATGACCGTCTGTGCCTGTTCGCCGTAACGACACCGTCTAGAATAGTGCTATTCCGCGGTTCTGGGCGAGTCCGTGTTGATCTCGCGATGGCGTCTATTCGCGCCGTCGACCGCCCTCGGGTCAGGCGGCGAGCCACTTGTATTCGACAAGCACGATTTCTATAGTCAATTTGTCTGATTCATTTTTTTGATGTGTGCGTGGGCAGCACGCCGCCAGGGCGTGCCGGCCATCATCTTTACCCGAAGTGGCATGCCGGGTGTTTTAGGGAGATGCACTCATGTCCCCACAGAAACATCTCACCATCATCGCAACATCGGTCGCGCTCGGATTGGCGGGCTGCGCCACCAACGGCGAAGGCGGCATGTCCAAGCAGACGATGGGGTCGGTGCTCGGCGCGGTCGGTGGTGCACTTCTGGGTAGTCAGGTCGGCAAGGGGTCGGGGCGCAACCTGGCCATCATTGCCGGCGCGCTGGCCGGTGGCGCTCTGGGCAACTGGCTCGGCGCCAAGCTCGACGAACGCGATCGCGAAGCGCTGGCGGCGAGCACGCAGGACGCGCTCGATTCAGGTAAGGCTGTGGCGTGGCAATCCACACACAGCGGCGCCAGCGCCACGATTACACCCGTGTCGAGCAAGACCGTGACCTCGCAGCAGACCATTCGCCGCGCACCCAAGATCGCGACCGTGCAGAACATGGCTGTCATCAACCAGACTTACCAGGCCATCAAGTCGGTCAATCTGCGCGCCGCCCCGGGCACGCAAGGCGAGAAGGTTGGTGGTTTTCTGGCGGGGCAGACCTTTACCGCGCTCGGGCGCACTGACAATGACTGGATCGCCGTTGGCCGAAAAGGGGTGACCGTCGGCTACGTGTATGCGCCGCTGGTCGGCCCGGTAGCGATGGCAGCCAAGGATGCGCCGACTGATCTCGATGCCATCTCCGTGGCATCGGCCAACGCGCAGGGCTTCGATCTGGACAGCATTGAACCGAGTGCTGCGGTGACCGAGCAGGTGGCGGTAAAAACGACCTGCCGGACGGTCGACTATCGCGTGAAAACGGCTGAGGGCGAAGAAAGCAAAACGGTTGATGCCTGTCAGAGCGCCGACGGCGCCTGGCAGCTGAGCTGACCATGCTTGGCGGCCGCAGCGTAGCGTGTTGGCTGGTGGGCGTGGTCTGCCTGGTGGCGACATCTGCGCTGGCGGACAGCTACCGGCTGGCGTTCTCCAAGTCGGAAAACATCGAGATTTTTGTGGAGCATGCCGCGGGCACACCATGGTGTGCGCCACATTTGTCCTTGCGCGCGGTGCATGGCGGCAGCCCCGATACAGCGGCACTGGCCCGTTTGCTGCCAAAGCTCGGCGCATTGCTCAACAACCAATGCCCCAAGGCCACTGCGCTTGATTGGGTGAGTACCGCGGGCGATGGTCGAGCGGTGGCCAAAGGGACCAGCAGCAAGGCCGACTTGTGGGCGCTGCGTGTCGCGCCCGCGACGGCGGTGCCGCCTGTCGCGGCGGCTGCGCCGACCCCCGCCCCGTTGCCCGAGCCAACGCCCGTCCCGCCCACGCCCGGGGGGGTATACACAAAGGACGCGGCCGGCGCCGAGGGGAGGGGAGGTCTCGGGGGGGGGCGGATGATT
>JAPWHF010000012.1 GCA_027214125.1 Zoogloeaceae bacterium G21618-S1 | reverse complement strand
TCAGGAAAGGAAAGTGACAGAAGAACCTAAGTTGCCGAAGGGCACTGAGATTTTTACGTATCATTTCGTCCGGATGTGGCTCGTTTTTGACCATGGCATCTAACTGTTAAGTAGACGACAAAACGGCGTGTACACGATTTATGCGACAGACGAATAGTCTGGTCTTCTTTTGTAAGTCGTTGAATTTATTGGGCTGGCGCGCCGTATCTGTCGTCAGGGTGTCGGATAACACTTTTAGCACTCCATCACCACTTGCTTTGGTGGTCTCTGCCTCGGCGGAATGAGCTAACAACGCTTTTGCATTTACGCACAATGACCTGAACGCTACACCATTCCAGATGGAAGGCGCCACCCCCGCATCATGGGTGGCGAGCGAGTGCGGTTGTCGTGAAGTCACTTGCGTCGGCTGGCTCTGCCGATCTACCCAACCCCCTCAATGAAAATCCCGACTCCGCGTCGTCAATTCCGCCATCCAATCCGTCAAATCCACCAGTCGTTTCGCCAGCACATGCACGACGCGGCCGTCGCGTTGGAGTTGGCCGTAGACGCCGAGCAGGCGGGCGCCGAGGAGGATCTGGCGTTGGCGTTCGGCGAGGTCTGAGTAGACGACGATGTTGCTCATGCCG
Source organism: Zoogloeaceae bacterium G21618-S1 (assembly GCA_027214125.1). GTDB lineage: Bacteria > Pseudomonadota > Gammaproteobacteria > Burkholderiales > Rhodocyclaceae > Nitrogeniibacter. The sequence continues at coordinate 111,994 of JAPWHF010000012.1, read as the reverse complement.
GTTTCGTCTTCGAGGGTGACGAAGACGATGCCGCTGGCGGTGCCGGGGCGTTGGCGGCAGGTGACGATGCCGGCGGCGCGCACGAGGGCGGCGTGGGGGAGGTGGTCGAGCGTGTGGGCGGGGAGGAAGCGGCGCTCGGTGAGGCGGTCGCGCAGCAGGGCGAGGGGGTGGCGGCCGAGGCTGAAGCCGAGGCTGGCGTAGTCGGTGAGGATGGTTTCGCCTTCGCTGGCTTCGGGCAGGCTGACGGTGGCTTCTTGCGGCGGGGCGGTGTCGAAGAGGTCGCCCTGGCGGTGCAGGCCGCTGGTTTGCCAGAGGGCGGCGCGGCGGTGGCCGCTGAGCGACTTGAGCGCGTCGGCGGCGGCGAGGCGGTCGAGGTCGGCGCGGCTCAGGTCGGCGCGGTGGGCGAGGTCGTGCAGCGAGGTGAACGGGGCCTCGGCGCGGGCGGTGTCGATGCGGGCGCCGGTGGCGTGGCTGAGGCCGGCGATTTCGCGCAGGCCGAGGCGCACGGCGGGGCGCGCGTGCAGGGCGCCGGTGGGCTCGAGCGTGCTGTCCCAGGTGCTGCGGGTGATGTCGACCGGGCGCACGCGCACGCCGTGGCGCTGGGCGTCGTGCACGAGTTGGGCGGGGCGGTAGAAGCCCATGGGCTGGCTGTTGAGCAGGGCGCACAGGAAGGCTTCGGGCTCGTGCCACTTGAGCCAGGCGGAGGCGTAGGCGAGCAGGGCGAAGCTGGCGGCGTGCGATTCGGGGAAGCCGTATTCGCCAAAGCCTTCGATCTGCCGGCACAGGGCGTCGGCAAATTCCTGCGTGTAGCCGCGCTCGGCCATGCCGTCGCGCAGTTTGTCCTTGAACTGCTGCATGTGGCCTTTGCGCCGCCACGAGGCCATGGCGCGGCGCAGCTCGTCGGCCTCGCCGGGGGTGAAGCCGGCGGCGACTTCGGCCAGCTTCATGACTTGCTCCTGAAAGATCGGGACGCCCAGCGTGCGTTCGAGCACGGCGCGCACGGCGGCGGGCAGCTTGGCCATTTCGCGCGCGGCTTCGGCAGGGTTGTTTCGTCGGCTGAGGTAGGGATGGACCATGTCGCCCTGGATGGGGCCGGGCCGCACGATGGCGACCTGCACCACCAGATCGTAGAACTGGCGCGGCTTGAGGCGCGGCAGCATGCTCATTTGCGCGCGCGATTCGACCTGAAACACGCCGATGGAGTCGGCATTGCACAGGGCTTCGAAGGTGGCGGGGTCGGCGGCGGGGATGTCGGCCATCGTCACCGGCGTGCCGCGCCGCTGGCTGACCAGATCGAGCGCGCGGCGGATGACCGAGAGCATGCCCAGCGCCAGCACGTCGACCTTGAGCAGGCCGAGCGATTCGAGGTCTTCCTTGTCCCACTGGATGACGGAGCGCTCGGCCATGGCGGCGTTTTCGACCGGCACCAGCCGCGCCAGCGGGCCGTCGGAGATGATGAAGCCGCCGACGTGCTGCGAGAGGTGGCGCGGCGTGCCGACGAGCTGCTCGGTGAGCGCCAGCCATTTGGATACGCGCGGGCTGGCGGGGTCGAGGCCGATCTCGCGCAGGCGGTGGGGCAGCTGGTCGCGCTTGTCCCACCAGGCCATGGAGCGGGTGAGTGCGCTGATCTGTTCGGGGCTGAAGCCGAGCGCGCGGCCCACGTCGCGCAGCGCGCCGCGGGTGCGGTAGCGGATGACGGTGGCGGCCAGCGCGGCGCGCTCGCGGCCGTATTTGCGGTAGATGTACTGGATGACGATTTCGCGCCGCTCGTGCTCGAAGTCGACATCGATGTCCGGCGCTTCGCCGCGTTCGCGCGAGAGAAAGCGCTCGAACAGCAAGGAGGCGCGCTGCGGGTCGACCTCGGTGATGCCGAGCGCGAAACACACCACCGAGTTGGCCGCCGAGCCGCGCCCCTGGCACAGGATGCCCTGGCCGCGCGCGAAGCAGACGATGTCGTACACCGTCAGGAAGAAGGGCTCGTAGCGCAGCTCGGCGATGAGCGCGAGCTCCTTGTGGGCGGTGCGGGCGACCTCGGCGGGCACGCCGTCGGGGTAGCGGGTGAGCAGCCCGGCCTCGGTGAGGCGGCGCAGATAGGTGGTGGCGGTGTCGCCGGCGGGGACGATCTCTTGCGGGTACTCGTAGCGCAGCTCGCTGAGCGAGAACTGGCAGCGATCGGCGATGCGGGTGGTCTCGGCGAGCAGCCCGGGCGGGTAGAGCCGGGCGAGGCGCAGCGGGTGGCGCAGGTGGCGTTCGGCGTTGGGAAACAGCCGCCGGCCGGCTTCAAACACCGTGGTTTTGTGGCGCAGCGCGGTGAGCGTGTCTTGCAGCGGGCGGCGGGCGCGGCGGTGCATGTGGACGTCGCCGGCGGCCACCAGCGGGAGGGCTGCCGCGTCGGCCAGGGCACGCAGGCGGGCGAGGCGGGCGGTGTCGTCCGGCCCGCTGTGCAATTCCACGCCCACCCAGCCCCGGCCGACAAAGCGCTCGGCAAACCAGCGCGCGTCTACCTCGGTGGCGTCTTCGTGCGGCAGCCAGAGGGCGAGGCAGTCGGGCAGCGCGGCGGCTGGGGCGAGGGCGTCGATGTCGCCGCGGGTGAGGTGGTATTCGCCCTTGTCGGCGCGGCGGCGGCCGAGCGTGATGAGCGCCGAGAGGTTGCCGTAGCCGGCGCGGTTGCAGGCCAGCACCACCAGCTTCAGCCCGCAGGCGAGGGTGAATTCGGCGCCGTAGATGAGTTTGAAATCGGCCGGGTCGGCATTGAATTTTTCGGCCGCCAGCTTGAGGCCTTCGTGCGCGCGCACGGCGCCGGCCAGCGAGCATTCGTCGGTGATCGCCAGGCCGCGATAGCCGAGCTGCCAGGCGCGCTCGACCAGTTCCTCCGGGTGCGAGGCGCCGCGCAGAAAGCTGTAGTTGGACACGCAATGCAGCTCGGCATAGGCCGGCCGCGGCGTGTGTTTGGCGGACTCAGGCGAACTGGCCATGCAGCCACCAACCTTGGGCGTCGCGGTAGATCCACAGCCACGCGCCCTGCGCGGTGGTGGCCACAAAGTAGTCGCGCCGCAGGTCGCCGGTGGCTTCGTCCTGGTCCCACCAGCCGCTCTCCAGGCGCTCGGCGCGGGTCAGCAAATTGAGCGCGGCGCCGGCGTAGGTGGGCCGGCCGGCGACTTCGTGCAGCGCCTGCGGCTTGGCTTGCAGCCACAGTGGGCGCGGGGGCGTGGCGGTGTCGGGCGCATCTTTGGGCTCGGGCCAGGGGACGGCGCGGGTGGCGCATTCGGGGCGGTGGTCGTCGTGCACCGCGAGGCCGTGCACGGCGGCGTCGCCGAGGCGGGCGCGCAGGCGCTCGATGACCGGCGCGATGTTGCCGGCGTCTTGCTGGCCGAACAGCGCCACGCTGCTGCCGGCCAAGGTTTGTGGCGCGTCGGCGTGTAGATGCAGTTCGGTGACCGGCGCGGCGAGGCGGTGGCGTTCGAGCTGCTCGCGGGCGACGCGGATCAGGCGCTCGGCGTCGCGGGTGGGCGAGGCAAAGCCAAGGGGCAGGTGCGTGGCGGGGATATCTTCGTGGTCGAGCACCAGGGTGCAGGTGGTGATGCCGAGCTGGCGCGCCTGCAGCCAACCGGCCAGTGCCATCAGCAGGCGGCGGGCGGCGAAGAGCAGATGGTCGGCGACCTCGACCTTGGCCGGTAGCTCCAGCCGCTGGACGAAGCGCTCGGGGAAGGCGAAGGGCGGTTGCGGGTCGGGCAGCTCGCCGCGTGCGCGGGCCAGTTGCAGCGGCAGGGCTTTGCCGAAGCGGTGGCCGACGGTGGCGCCGGGCAGGGCGAAGAGCTGCGCCAGCGTGCGCAGGCCGAGCGCGTGCAGGCGGCGCTCGGCGGCGTCATTGAGACCAAGCACCTCGACCGGCAAGGTGGCGAGCGCGGCTTGCCAGTGTTCGGTGGTGCTGTCTGCGTGGGTCAGCCAGCGCGCGGCCAGCGGGGTGGGGGCGAGGCCCAGGCGCAGGCTCAGGCCTTGAGCTGCGGCGCCGTCGCGAATCCTGCCCAGCAACGCGTCGAGCCCGCCAAACAACTGCAGGCAGCCGCCGATTTCGAGCAGCAAGGTGTCGGGCGGGGCGAGGCTGACCGTCGGGGTGAAATTGCCGGCCCAGCAGGCCAGCGATTCGAGCGCGGCGAGTTCGCGTTCACTCTGGCGTTCATGCGGGCGCAGGCCGGGCAGCAGGGCGAGGGCGTCGGCCAGGCGCTGACCGGGGCGCACGCCGGCCGCCGCCGCCGCGGCATCGGCCGCGACGATGCGTTGCTGCGCAATGGCGACCGCTGGCGCAGGCAGGGCCAGCACCTCGACGGGGAGACGGAAAAAGTGAATCGCCAGCCACTGCATGGGTCAGGGCCGTCAGGCGACGTGCGGCTCCCGAGCCACCGGCGCGGCCGGGCGAACACGGCGCACCAGGCGCGACCACGGCAGCGGTCGCTCGATGGCGAGGCTGATCGGCCTGGCCAGCGGCGGGCCGCGGCGCTTGAGGATGTCGAGCTGCAAACCGGTGTCGCTACCGCGCAGCGCGAGGCGCAGCGGGGCGGGCGAGGGCTGGCTGGCGACGCGCTCGGGGCGGAAGACCAGGCTCAGGCAGCGGGTGCTGCTGCTGGCCAGTTGCAGCCGCCGCAGAGCGCGGGCGTCGGCGGTAGGCAGCCAGACGAGGAGCGCGGCCAGCGCGCCGCTGCCGAGCAGTTGTTCGCAGGCCCAGGCGGCATCGGCGCCTTCGGCCTCGACCACCAGCAGGCGCGATAGCGGCAAGCTGAGCGCCTGCCAAGCCGGGGCGTGCAGCTGCGCCGGTGGCGCGACGATGACGATCCAGCCGGCTTCGGCGTCGAGTTGGCGCAGAGCAGGCAGGAACAGGCTCAATTCGCCGATGCCAAGGCCGCCGCTGAGTATTTCGGTCAGTCCGCCGCAGGGCCAGCCGCCGTCGGGCAGCACCGCGTCGAGCGCGGCAAAGCCGCTGCCCAGCGTCGCCTCGGCGTGATGCGCGCAGGCGCCGCCGCGCCACAGGTCGGCACGTTGGAGCAGGTCATCGAGCGCAGCGGGCGAAGCAGACATGAGGGGTGCCAAAACTCGCGGGGGAATGCTCTCATTGTTGTCGCTGAGGCGCGGGTGTCAAGCGGCGGGGCGGGCGCAAAAAGTGTGCTTTCGGGCGCGATGCCAATGGCGGCGCGGGAGGCGTCGGCGTCGATAAAATTTGTGTTTGAGGCGCGGGATCAGGATCGCGCCACGGGGACTGGCGTGGAACCTTGAATGGCTGCCTGTGTCTGTCAGGTTTGCAGCGTGTCGATGTCGTGTAGGGTCGGTTTCAGCCGACCATGGCGGGTTGAAACCCGCCCTGCAATGTTCGGCGCGCGACCGAGCGTGCTTTCAGGAGAATGCAGTTTGAGCCAGACGATGAATGCCTCTGTTGAGGCGCCCGTGCTGAGCATCGATGTGGTCGCCGATTTCGTGTGCGTGTGGTGCCATGTGGGCGCCGCGCGACTCGACACGGCGCTGGCGGCGCTGGCCGAGCAGCGACCGAACGCGCAAGTGGTGGTACGCCACCGGCCCTTCATGCTCGATCCCGACATGCCAGCGGAGGGCCATGCCTACCCCGAGCATCTGGTGCGCAAGTTTGGCAGCATGGACGCGGTGAAGGGCTTGCAGGCGCAGGTGAGCGCGGCGGCCGAGGGCAGTGGCGTGCACTTCGATTTCGCGGCGATCAGTCGCCGGCCGTCGACGGTCAAGGCGCATCGCCTGATCCTGCGTCTGCAAAACGCGGGGGCCGAGGCCGGCCGGGTGGATGCGCTGGTGCAGGCGATCTTTCGCGCCTATTTTGAGCAGGGGCAGGACATCGGCCGCAGCGAGGTATTGGCCGCGCTGGCGACCGAAGCCGGTCTCGGCGCGCCGGATCTGCTCGCCTGGCTGGACGGCATTGAGCTGGCCGACGAGGTGCTGCGCCAGCACCACGCGATCAGCGCGCGTGGGGTGAATGGCGTGCCGTGCTTCATCCTCAACAACAGCGTTGGCTTGAGCGGCGCGCAGCCGTCGGAGATGTTGCTGCGAGCGATGCTGGACACTCTGTCCGCCGATTGAGCCTCTGCGCCAGCCGATGTAAACGAAATAAGGGCTTGGTTTCCCCAAGCCCTTATTTCGATATGCGAATTCGGTTGGTGGTGATGGGCGGAATCGAACCGCCGACCTATGGGTTATGAATCCATCGCTCTAACCGTCTGAGCTACATCACCGCCGAGCCCGGCATCCTATGAGAGAGCATGTGTGTTGTCAAGAGCTTGCGGCGCGATTTGTTGGTGTGGGTGCGGCTGTTTTTGGGGCGGGTTTGGCGTGTTGAATCAGGTGCTTGCATTGACTTTTCGGGGGGCTTCGGCGACCATCTTTGCCTTGCTGACAAAGGGTTTCGCCAGAGGCGAAGCGGTCCGGGTCCTGTTTTGATTTCACGTTTTACTGCCTTGTTTGCCGCGTTGGCGGCCTGCCTCTTGTCTACGGCTGTGCTGGCGCAAAGCCTGCGGCAGCTGCCGGACGATGTCGTGGTGACCACCCTGGTGGCCCAGGGGGGCGCTGCGGTGATGCTCGGCGAGCGGCAGGTGGTGCTGTCGCCGGCGGCGCAGGTGCGCAATGCGAACAACATGATCGTGATGCCGTCGAATCTGTATGGCAGTTATGTGGTGGGCGTAAAAGCCGATTTTCAGGGCCTGGTTAACCGGATCTGGATTCTCTCGCCGCAAGAGCAGGCCGCGCTGGCCGCGCGCAAGAAGTAAGGGGCGGGCATGAAAAAGGTTTATATCCGCACCTTTGGCTGCCAGATGAACGAGTATGACTCGGACAAGATGGTGGATGTGCTGGGCGCGGAGGAAGGGCTGGTCAAGACCGACTCGCCTGAAGACGCTGATGTGATTTTGTTCAACACCTGTTCGGTGCGCGAGAAGGCGCAGGAGCGGGTGTTTCATGATCTGGGCCGGGTGCGGCTGCTCAAGGAGCAGAAGCCGGGCTTGATCATTGGTGTAGGCGGTTGTGTGGCAAGCCAGGAGGGCGACGCGATTGTGAAGCGCGCGCCGTATGTTGATCTGGTGTTTGGCCCGCAGACGCTGCACCGCCTGCCGCAGATGATCGCCGAGCGCAAACGCTCGGGGCGCTCGCAGGTGGATATCTCCTTCCCCGAAATTGAAAAATTCGACGCCATGCCGCCAGCGCGGGTCGATGGCGCGAGCGCCTTCGTGTCGATCATGGAGGGCTGCTCCAAGTACTGCAGCTTCTGCGTGGTGCCCTATACCCGTGGCGAAGAGGTGTCGCGCCCGCTGGACGATGTGCTGACCGAGGTGGCGACGCTGACCGCGCAGGGTGTGAAGGAAGTGACGCTGCTGGGCCAGAACGTGAATGCCTGGCGCGGCACGCTGAACAAGGGCGGCACCGAGCTCGGTGATTTTGCTTTTCTGCTTGAGTGCGTGGCCGAGATTCCGGGCATCGAGCGCTTGCGCTACACGACCTCGCATCCGCGCGAGATGACGCCGCGCATGTTCGAGGTGTATGAGAAGTTGCCGCAGCTGGTGTCGCATCTGCATCTGCCGGTGCAATCGGGTTCGGACCGTATTCTTGCCGCAATGAAGCGAGGGTATTCTGTGCTGGAGTTCAAGTCGGTGGTGCGCAAGTTGCGCGCGGCGCGGCCGGATCTGTCGCTGTCGTCCGACTTTATCGTCGGTTTCCCCGGCGAGACCGAGGCGGATTTTGAAAAAACCATGAAGCTCATTGATGAGGTTGGTTTCGATTCATCCTTCAGCTTTGTCTATAGCTCACGCCCCGGCACGCCGGCAGCGGATCTGGACGACCCGGTGCCGCACACCGAGAAGCTGGCCTGGCTGTCGCGCTTGCAAAAGCTCATCGATGAGCAAGCTCAGGTGATCAGTCAGTCCATGGTCGGCTCGGTGCAGCGGGTGCTGGTCGAGGGCATCTCCAAGAAGTCGACCGAGGAACTGGCGGCGCGCACCGATAACAACCGGGTGGTCAATTTTGTCGGCAATCCGCGCTTGATCGGTCAGTTTGTCGATCTCACCATCACCTCCGCCTTGCCGCACAGTTTGCGTGGTGACATCGTGACGCGGGAAGTCTGAGTGGGCAAATCACTAGAACTGGTCCTCGAACCACTGGATAACACCCGACTGGTCAATTTGTGCGGCACCCTGGACGAGAATCTGCGCCAGATCGAAACGGCCTACGAGATCGCGATTGCTCGCCGCGGCGAGCATTTCACCTTGCTCGGCACGCCGGCCAAGGCGCAGCTCGCCATGCAGGCGCTGCGGCATTTTTATGCCCAGTCGAACGAGCATCTGAGCGTGGATGACATCCAGCTCGGGCTGGTCGAACTGGCGAATGCGGCCGATATGCCCCAGAAGGCGCCGGCCCTGCTGACCCGCAAGACCGATCTGCATGGGCGCACACCGCGTCAGGTTCAGTATCTGAATCAGATCCAGGACTTCGACATCACCTTTGGCATCGGGCCGGCGGGCACGGGCAAGACCTTTCTCGCTGTGGCCAGTGCGGTCGACGCGCTTGAGCGCGAGCATGTCGAGCGCATCATTCTGACCCGGCCGGCGGTCGAGGCGGGGGAGCGCTTGGGCTTTTTGCCGGGCGATCTGAACCAGAAGGTCGACCCCTATCTGCGGCCGCTGTACGACGCGCTGAACGATCTGCTTGGTTTCGAGCGGGTGGGCAAGCTGTTCGAGCGGGGTGTTATCGAGATTGCGCCGCTGGCCTTCATGCGTGGGCGCACGCTCAACCGTGCCTTCATCATCCTCGACGAGGCGCAGAACACCACGCCCGAGCAGATGAAGATGTTCCTCACCCGCATCGGCATTGGCGCCAAGGCGGTGGTGACCGGCGACCTGACCCAGATCGACCTGCCGCGCGGCAATCACAGCGGGCTGCGCGAGGCCTGCGATATTCTGGCCAATGTGCGCGGCATTGCGTTTACCGAATTTCTGAAGGAAGACGTGGTGCGTCACCCGCTGGTGGCGCGCATCGTCGAAGCCTACGAACTGATGAACAAACGCCGCGACAAAGCCGCGCGAGCGCGCAACAAGGAGCGCACGAATGACGACGAATGATCTGCCGACCTTCAACGCCGTCGACAGCCGCGGCCGTAGCCGTGTGCTCAAGGCCGAGGCCATTGAAGTGCGCTGGCCGGACGGCCGTACGCTGACGCTGAGCCTGCCGTTTGCCGATGAGGGCGATATCGAGCTTCAGGCCGAGGCGCCGGCGGGTGTGCCTGTCATTACGCTGAAACCGGCCGCCTGCAATCTTGTCATGCTGGATGTAGATACCCTCATCGATGGTGTGGATGCAGACGCCGACCCCGTGCTGACGCTGACCGTGCAGAATGCCGTGCCGGCCGAAGAAGAGCCCAAGCGCCTGCGCCCCAAGAAGAAGCTGATCCGTGAATGGGCCAATGCCGCCTTGATGCGCGATGCCAATGTGACGCTGCGCTGGGTGGGCGAGGCCGAAGGGCGCAAGCTGAACGCCGACTTCCGCGACAAGGATTACGCGACCAATGTGCTGACTTTCGTCTACGATGAATCGGACGGCGCACTGACCGGCGACCTGGTGATCTGCCTGCCGGTGGTGGTGGCCGAGGCCGAAGCACAGGGCAAGTCGCTGACGGCGCATCTGGCGCATCTGGTGGTGCACGGCATGCTTCACCTGCAAGGCATGGACCATGAAGACGCCACCGATGCCGAGGCCATGGAGGCGATGGAACGCGAGATCCTGGGTGGCCTGGGCTTTCCCGACCCGTATGCTGAATAAGTCTTTTGTTGCCCCGATTTTTTGTTGTGAGTCTGAACCCCTGAATGGATAACCCCCCGAGTCGACCTAGTTTGTTGGACCGCCTTTCGGCCCTGCTGTCTCCTGAGCCGGAGGATCGCGACGAGCTCGTCGGCCTGCTCCATTCCGCCTTCGAGCGCAATCTGCTCGATGCGGATGCCCTGTCGATCATAGAAGGTGCGCTGCAGGTCTCTGACATGCAGGTGCGTGAAGTGATGGTGCCGCGTGCTCAGATGGACATCATCCAGCTTGATTCGCCGATCGATACGATCGCCAACGTGGTGATCGATACCGCCCATTCGCGCTTCCCCGCAGTGGGCGAAAGTCGCGACGATGTGGTCGGCATCCTGATGGCCAAGGACTTGCTGCGCTACTTCGCCGGGCGAGAGCTCGACGTGCGCGACATGTTGCGCCCCGCGGTGTTCGTGCCCGAATCCAAGCGACTCAATGTGTTGCTGCGCGAGTTCCGCGTCAGCCGCAATCACATGGCCATCGTGGTCGACGAATACGGCGGCGTGGCCGGTCTGGTGACGATCGAAGACGTGCTCGAACAGATCGTCGGCGACATCGAGGACGAGTTCGACTTTGATGAGGTCGAAGATAATATTCGCCTTGATCAGCAGGGGCGCTATCGGGTCAAGGCCACCACCGAGATCGAAGACTTCAACGAAGCCTTCGATCGCGACTTCAGCGAAGATGACTGCGACACCATTGGTGGGCTGGTCATTCGCCATCTGGGCCGCCTGCCCAAGCGCGGCGAGGTGGTCAACATCGAAGGCCTGCGGATTCAGGTGCTGCGTGCCGATAGCCGGCGGGTGCACACCCTGCAGGTCGAGGCCGCGCCGAAACCCGCTTCTACGGAGTCTTGATGCGCGTTCGTGTGCCGTTGATGGCGATGCTCGCCGGCATCGTCTCGGTGCTGGGGTTTGCCCCTTTTCAGCTGTTTCCTGCCGCGGTCCTGAGTCTGGCCATCTTGTTTGGTTTGTTGGTTCGCCAGCGTCGGGCCGGCATCGGCTTTGCCATTGGTCTGGCTTGGGGCTTGGGGGCTTTTTTGGGCGGTGTGTCGTGGCTGTACGTCGCGCTGCATCAGTTTGGCGGCATGCCCTCGGTGCTGGCCGCTTTCTGCATCTTCCTGTTCTGCACCTATCTGGCGCTGTGGCCAGCGCTGGCGGCGGCCTTGTTCGTGCGCTGGCGCAGCGGCCGCTCAGCGCGTGACGCCCTGCTCGCGGGCGGCTTGTGGGCGCTGACCGAATGGCTGCGCGGCTGGGTGCTGACCGGTTTTCCCTGGCTGGCGATTGGTTACTCCCAAACGCCGCCCAGCCCCCTCGCCGGTTTCTTTCCGATTCTTGGCGTCTACGGCGTCAGCGCGCTGGTTGCCGCTTTAGCGGCCGGGCTGGGCATCATGATTCAGCGCGGGCCGGGCCGGTTGATGCCGTGGGCGGTGTCGGCCGTATTGATGCTTGGCCTGGGCCAGAGCCTGCGTTCGGTCGCCTGGACGGCGCCCGACGGCGAGCCGGTGACCGCGGCGCTGGTGCAAACGCATATCGAGCAAGATCTCAAATGGCAGCCTGAGCGCCTCCAGCAATGGCTAGATCTGAACCTCGAACTGGTGCGCACTCATCCGGCCCAGATCGTGGTGTTGCCTGAGTCGACACTGCCGATGCTCGCGGAACGCCTGCCCGAGGGCTATCTGGCCCAGATGGGCGCCAGTGCAGCGGCCCAGGATGGCAATGCGATTCTCGGTGTGTTCATGCGCGACGCCGAAGGCCACATTTACAATGCCGCCCTCAGCGTGGGCGCCTCTCCGACGCAGACCTACGCCAAGCAGCATCTTGTGCCTTTTGGCGAATACTCGCCGCCGAGCTTCGACTGGTTCTACCGGCTCGCCAAGATTCCGATGTCAAACCAGACCAGCGGTGCGGCGGACCAGCCCTTGATGCATCTGGCCGGCCAGCGACTGGCGCTGAATATCTGCTACGAAGACACGTTTGGCGAAGAGATCCGCCGGCGGGCGGGCGCAGCGAGCATTCTGGTCAATCTGTCGAACCTCGCCTGGTATGGCGATTCGTTTGCGCAGCCTCAACACCTGCAGATTGCACGGGTGCGCGCCATGGAAACCGGGCGGCCGATGCTGCGGGCGACCAACACCGGCATGACCGCGGCGATCCTGCCCGATGGCAGTGTGACCGCCGCGTTGGCGCCGTTTACCCGCGATGTGCTGACGGTGACGGTGCAGGGCATGGCCGGTCTGACGCCGTATTTGCGCTGGGGCGATGCGCTGGCCTTGAGTCTGGCCGTGCTCGCCTTGCTGCCGGCGGCGTGGTTGCGGTGGCGCCGTCCGGGGCGAGAAGCCTCGGCCTGAGCGTCTGGCGCGGGTGTCTTTTGACTGCTCACATGACAAAAGGCACGATCCGGCTTCGACATCGGGCGTTTAGCCAGTAAAATCGGCGTTTTGCTTCTCTCGCGGTCGTCGCCCGACCGCCAAGCTCATGTCCGTAAAAAAACCGACGTTTCAAGAAGTCATCCTCCGCCTCCAGCATTTCTGGGGAGAGCGGGGCTGTGTGCTGCTCCAGCCATACGACCTGGAAGTGGGTGCCGGCACCTCGCATACCGCCACCTTCCTGCGCGCCATTGGCCCGGAGCCCTGGCACGCCGCTTATGTGCAACCTTCGCGCCGCCCCAAGGATGGTCGCTACGGCGAAAACCCCAATCGCCTGCAGCACTACTACCAGTTTCAGGTGGTGCTCAAGCCTTCGCCGCTGAACATTCAGGAGTTGTATCTGGATTCGCTGCGCGCGCTGGGGATCGACACCAATGCGCACGACATCCGCTTCGTCGAAGACGACTGGGAGAACCCCACGCTCGGCGCCTGGGGACTGGGCTGGGAGGTGTGGCTGGACGGCATGGAGGTGACGCAGTTCACCTACTTCCAGCAGGTCGGCGGCATCGATTGCAAACCGGTGCTCGGCGAAATCACCTATGGTCTGGAGCGTCTGGCGATGTATCTGCAAGGCGTCGAGAACGTGTATGACCTGATCTGGTCTATCGCGCCCGATGGCCGGCCGGTGACCTACGGCGATGTCTATCACCAGAACGAAGTCGAGCAATCGACTTACAACTTCGAACACGCCAACGTTGAGTTTCTGTTCTCGCTGTTCTCGGGCTACGAGTCCGAAGCCAAGCGCCTGATGGAAGTCGGCGTGGCGCTGCCGGCCTACGAGATGGTGCTCAAGGCCGGCCATGCCTTCAACCTGCTCGATGCGCGCGGCGCCATTTCTGTGACCGAACGCGCGGCCTACATCGGCCGTATCCGCAACCTGTCGCGCAGCGTCGCGGCCGCCTACTTTGCCTCGCGCGAAGCCTTGGGCTTTCCGATGCTGGGCGAATCACAACCGAATTCCAAGGAGGCCGCGTGATGTCCAACGCGACCCTGCTCGTTGAGCTGCTGACCGAAGAACTCCCGCCCAAGGCGCTGCCGCGTCTGGGTGAGGCCTTTGCCCGCCGTATTCAGGAAGAACTGGTGGCCCGCGGGCTGGCCGATGCCGACGCCGCCTTTCGCCCCTACGCCTCGCCGCGCCGCCTGGCCGTGACCATTGCCGGCGTGCGCGCGACCGGTGCCGCACGCGAAGTCACCGAAAAGCTGATGCCAGTGGCTGTGGCGCTTGAGGCCGATGGCTCGCCCAAGCCGCCGCTGCTCAAAAAGCTCGAGGCCAAGGGCATCGATCCCAGCGAAATCGCCAGGTTCGAACGCCGCATGGACGGCAAGGCCGAGGCGCTGTTCTATACCAGCCTGGTGCCGGGTGCGAGTCTCGATGCCGTGCTGGCCGAGGTGGTGGGCATTGCCGTCAAGGCGCTGCCTATTCCGAAAGTGATGCGCTGGGGTGCGGGCGAGGCGCAGTTCGTGCGGCCGGTGCACAAGCTCATCCTGATGCATGGTGATCGCGTTGTGCCGGGCCGGGTGCTGGATCTCGATTCGGGCAACCTGACCATGGGGCACCGCTTCATGAGCCGCGGCGAGCTGATGGTGGCCAATGCCGACGCCTACGAGACCACACTGTTGGCCGAAGGCAAGGTGATTCCCAATTTTGACGAGCGCCGCGCCGATATCGACGCGCAACTTACCGCCGAGGCCGCGCACCAGAACGCCAGCCTGGATGAATACGCCGATCTGCTCGACGAAGTGGCCGCGCTGGTCGAACACCCGACGGTGTACGTCGGCGAGTTCGAAGCCGACTTTTTGGCTGTGCCGCAGGAGTGCCTGATCCTCACCATGCGGGCCAACCAGAAGTATTTCCCGCTGTTTGATGGCGAGGGCAAGCTGCTCAATCGCTTCCTGATTGTCTCGAACATGCGCCCGCATGATCCGTCCAACATCATCACCGGCAACCAGCGCGTGGTGCGTCCGCGCCTGGCCGATGCGCGCTTCTTCTTCGAGACCGATCGCAAGCAGCCCCTGGCCGCCCGCGTGGAGCGTCTCGCCAATGTGGTCTATCACAACAAACTCGGCAGCGTGCTGAGCCGGGTCGAGCGTCTGGAAGTGCTGGCGGGCAAGATTGCAGCGCGGCTCGGTGCCGACCAGGCCGCCGCCGCCCGCGCCGCACGTCTGGCCAAGGCGGATCTGGTCACCGACATGGTGGGTGAGTTCCCTGAGCTGCAAGGCGTGATGGGCCGTTACTACGCGCTCAATGACGGTGAGGGCGAGGTCGTCGCCGACGCGGTGCAGGCGCACTACCTGCCGCGCTTTGCCGGCGACGCGCTGCCCCAAGGCAATGTCGCCGCCGCCGTGGCACTTGCCGACAAACTTGATGCGCTGGTCGGCTTCTTTGGCATCGGCCAGGTGCCCACCGGCGACAAAGACCCCTTCGGCCTGCGTCGTGCCGCGCTCGGCGTGCTGCGCATCCTGATGGAAACCCCGCTGCCGCTGGATTTGTCGGCGCTGATCGCTGACGCCGTTCAGGGCTTTGCCGCCGGCCAGTTGACCGAGCCGGTGCCCGAGGCGCTGCTCGGCTTCATGCAAGATCGCCTGCGTCACCTGCTGCGCGAGGCCGGTCACGCCAGCGAGGAAATCGACGCGGTGCTGGCGCTCAACCCGATGCGAATCGACCGTGTGCCGGCGCGACTGGCCGCCGTGTCGGCCTTCCGCGCACTGCCCGAGGCCGAGGCACTGGCCGCAGCCAACAAACGGATCATCAATATCCTCAAGAAAACCGACGCCGTGCCGGGTCAGCCCGATGTCACCTTGCTGCAAGAGCCGGCCGAAAAGGCACTGTTCGAACAGCTCAATCAGGTGTCGCCACAAGTGGACGCCTACTTCGACAACGAAGACGACGCCGAAGCCTTGCGCGTGCTGGCGGGGCTGCGTGGCGCGGTCGATCGTTTCTTCGAGGACGTCATGGTGATGGCCGAAGAGCCGCTGATTCGCGCCAATCGTCTGGCCTTGCTCGCCGCCCTGGCACGCCAGATGAACCGTGTGGCTGACTTGTCGCGACTGTCCGTGTGAGCGTCATCACCCGCCGGGAGGCAGGCATATGAAAATGATCATTCTGGATCGGGACGGCGTCATCAACCAGGACTCCGACCAGTTCATCAAGTCGCCCGAGGAGTGGATACCCATTCCCGGTTCGCTTGAGGCCATCGCCCGGCTGAACCAGTCGGGCTGGCGGGTGGTTGTTGCATCGAACCAGTCAGGCGTCGGTCGCGGCCTGTTTGGCATGGATACACTCAATGCCATCAATGCCAAGATGGTGGAGTCCGTGGCGCAGGCGGGCGGGCGGCTCGATGCCATCTTCTTCTGCCCTCACGCGGCGGACTCGACCTGCGATTGCCGCAAACCGAAGCCCGGCCTGTACAAGCAGATCGAGTCGCGCTTCAACGTGGATCTGACCGGTGTGCCGACGGTCGGCGACAGCCTGCGCGACCTGCAAGCCGGGCAGGCGGTGGGGTGTCAGACCTACCTGGTGCTCACCGGCAAGGGCGAACGCACCCGCGAAGACCCCGAGCTGCCGGCCGACACGCTGGTCTTCCCTGATCTGTCCGCGGTTGCGGACGCCCTTTTGCTGGACTGAGCTGGCCATGCCCCTGATTCGTTCAACCTTGTTTGCCGTGGTGCTGGTGTTCATTACGCCGGTGTTTGCCTTGGTCGGCATGCTCAGTACACCCTTGCCGCCTCAGACCCGCTATCGACTGATCGGTGGCTGGACGACGATGGCCATGTGGTTTATCAAGCATTTTCTGGGGATCCGGCACCGGGTGCTGGGCGCGGAAAATATTCCGGCAGACCCGTGCGTGGTGCTGTGCAAGCACCAGTCGGCCTGGGAAACCATCGCGCTGCAGCGCATCTTGCCGCCGATTTGTTTCGTGCTCAAGCGCGAGCTGCTGCGCCTGCCGTTCTTCGGCTGGGGGCTTGGGAAAATGCCCAACATCGCCATCGACCGCGCCGCCGGCAAAGATGCGCTATCGCAGGTGGTGGAGCAGGGTAAAGCCCGTTTGAGTGAAGGCTTTTACGTGGTGGTGTTCCCGGAGGGAACGCGGGTCGAGCCCGGCGCGACGCGCCGCTACAAGGCTGGCGGGGCATGGTTGAGCATCAAAGCCGGCGTGCCGGTGTTGCCGATTGCACACAACGCGGGTGAGTTCTGGCGTCGCAATGCCTTCGTCAAACGGCCGGGGGAGATCGTGGTCAGCATCGGACCGGCTATCGACCCGACCGGTCTGGCCCCTGACGAAGTCAATCGGCGCGCCGAAGCGTGGATCGAAGGCGAGATGCGGCGCTTGTTTCCGTCACACTATCCCGATGAGGCGGTACAAGGCACCGCCTGATTGTTCTTGCAGGGCTTGGTGAAGTCTGCCAACTTGGCTTGGATCGGCAGCGCGGTGCGCTGATGGGGTTCGGCGCAGTGCCGTTGAATATTTTTCAGGTGATCGCTGGGCGCGCCCGCCGAGACACCTCACCGAAACACGGCGCGTCGGCATGGCTGGTGATCTGCCGCCGGGTCAGTTGGGCGGCGGTCTGCGATGCCGTTGCGCGTCCGCACGAGGGGTGTAGCGTCCTGAGGGAAAAGCTCTCTGCCCGGGATTCGTGCGGTACCGACAAAAAAAGACCCCGCCGAAGCGGGGTTTCTTCAACATCAAGTAACGTGCTGATTAGGCGGCTTTCTTGGTGCCGGCTTTCTGAGCGGTGCCCACAGCCTTGACGGTGGCGCTGGTCGCAGCGGCAACGTTGGCTTCAGCGATCTCGGCCACTTGCTTGGCAGCTTTGTTCATGCTGTCGTAGGCAGAGTTGGCGGCAGCGATAGCGGACTTGACGGCAGCAACAGCGACGTCGGAACCAGCCGGTGCGGACTTGGCGGCCTTGTCGAGGGCTTCGGCAACACCCTTGTTCACTTCAGCGATCTGGCCTTCCATCAGCTTGGACACTTCGTCCTGGCTCTGGGTAGCGATTTCGTAAACGCTGCGAGCGTAGGCAACCATTTTCTCGACAGCCGGCTGAGCCAGGGTGCTTTGAATGGTCACGAACTCTTGTGCGTCCTTGACGGCCATCAGGGCCTTGGTGTTGGCAACGCCGTCTTCCAGGAACACGCGGGCGGTGTTCAGGTTCAGGGCGGCCAGACGCTCGGCACTGGCGAATGCGGCGTTGGCCAGCGTCAGCACGGTTTCGATGTTGGCTTTGTTGGTAGCGGCGATTTGCTCGGGGGTGGCGAACATGTGTTTCTCCTGAGTTAAGTTGGTGTCCACGTAATGTTGCGGTGCGGCATGGTTTGGATTATAGGCAGAAATTTCCCGCTGTCAACAACAATGTTGCGTTGCACAACTTTATTTGAAAGAAAAATATTGATACAAAACATCGGCTTGTCTGCGTCGTGAAGAAAGTGTTTTTCCGCTTCAACTTGGGCGCCGAGTAGCCGATGTGAATGTAGTGGTGCTTCGGTTATTGCAGTGTGTCAGTGGGATGTTGCCGCCGTATGACCGGGCGGGCGCCGCAGGTGGGCGTGCGGGGCGCGGCCGAGTGGCCAGCGTCCCGGGGCGAGCTTAACGGTGCTTGAAGTTTGCAGCCCGTTTTTCAACGAAGGCGGCCATGCCTTCTTTTTGATCTTCGAGGGCAAACGCCGAGTGGAAGACGCGACGCTCAAAGAGCAGGCCTTCGGACAGACCGGACTCGTAGGCGCGGTTGACTGACTCCTTGATCATCATGACCACAGGCAGCGAGAAGCTGGCAATGGTCTCGGCCGCTGCGAGGGCTTCGTCCAGCAGCTTGTCGGCAGGCACGATGCGGGACACCAGGCCGGCGCGTTCGGCTTCTTCGGCGTTCATCATGCGGGCGGTCAGGCACATGTCCATGGCCTTGGCCTTGCTCACCGCGCGCGGCAAGCGCTGTGTGCCGCCGGCGCCAGGCAGGATGCCGAGCTTGATTTCCGGCTGGCCGAATTTGGCGGTATCGGCGGCGATGATGATGTCGCAGGCCATGGCCATTTCGCATCCGCCGCCCAGCGCGTAGCCGGCGACCGCTGCGATGATAGGCTTGCGGCAGGTCTTGACGCGTTCCCAGTTGCGGGTGATGTAGTCACTCAGGTAGGCGTCCATGTACGAGAACGTGGCCATGGCGCCGATGTCGGCGCCGGCGGCAAAGGCCTTCTCAGACCCGGTGATGACGATGGCGCCGATATCGTCGTTCGACTCGAAGGCGTCAAGTGCGGCGCCGACTTCGTCGACCAGCACATCATTCAGGGCGTTGAGCGCCTTGGGGCGATTGAGGGTGATGAGGCCGACGCGGCCGCGCGTCTCTACCAGGATGTTCTCGTAACTCACTGCGTTTCTCCTTGGATTGTCGATCGGGCAAGGCCCGTCTTTTGTTTGTGAGGGGCTTATTGCGCGGTCTTGGGCTGGATGACCGCACGCACGCGACTCGAGCCGCCCGTGTTGGCCGATTTGGAGCCGCTGTTGGTGACCACATACTGGCCGGTGTAGCCGTCGTACTCGATGAACTCGCCTTGCACCTCATCCTTGCCGCTGGTGACATGGGCCCGGATATAGAAGTGGGTCATCTGGGTGCGACCGTCGTATTCGATGCGCTCGGCCGTGCCATTGACGTAGTCGCCTGTACCGTCGCGTTTTTGCTTGAAGTGGGCCAGGCCGTTGCCGTGGCTAGTGGCGACACCTTTCTGGAATCCGTCGGCATCCTGCGTGACGGTGAGTGTGTCGCCACGGATTTCGAGCGTGCCCTGAGTGAGGACGACCTTGCCTTCAAACAGGTGGATTTTCTTGCGCTCATCCACCGTGACCTTGTCGGCTTCGATGTTGACCGGTTGGCTGCGGTCGCCGCGTTCGGCGATCGCATGGCCCGCCCAGAGACTGGCGGTGAGGGCGAGCAGACAGAGGCGTGTGTTCATGGTTGCTTCCGCTTGATGGGCAGGTTGGCGACGACGCCGCCGGTGAGGGTAATCTCGCCAAACAGGTTGTCGGCGTTCATGCCGTTGCTGTGGACTTCGGCGCCGTCCTGGGTCAGTACGACCGGGTCGACGGACTTGGCTTGTTCGGTATTGGGCCACAGCACGAGGGTATCGGAGGCGAAGGTAGATACTGGCTTGCCGGGCAGGGTGCGCTGGGCGCGGACCTGGCCTTTGAGGTCGACCCGTTCGCCGTCATCGCGCGTCACGCCGTGCTCGGCGGTCAGGCGCATGTGCATGCCGTCGCGCTGGTAGCGTACCACCGGGTCAGTGAGCTCGGACTGTGCCTGGGCAGGCAGGTGTTTCATCTGCTGCGCATCGATGTAGTACTGCGGCTTGCCGGTGAGGTCGAAGCGGGTCAAGGCCATTTGCTCGACGATGACGTCGGGGCCACGCATGGCTTTGGGCGCTGGCGATGCATTCGGGTCTTTGGTGACTCTTTCGAGCCAGATGCTGCCGCCGGCGAGGGCCGCCAGTGCAATGATGGGGTAGAGGTGCTGGGGGCTCAGACGCATGCGGTGGGCTCAGATGACCTTGGCTTGCATCAGGTCGTGCATGTTGAGCGCCCCAACGAGCGTGCCGTCGGCGTTGATGACCAGCAGTTGGTTGATGCGGTGGCGCTCCATCAATTCGGCCGCTTCGGCAGCCAGGGCGTCGGGGCCAATGCTGCGGGGGTCGCGGGTCATCAGCGCGGTGAGCGCTGTGTGGCGGATGTCGTCGGTGCCTGCCAGGGCGCGGCGCAGGTCGCCGTCGGTAAATATACCGGCCGGCTGCGCGTTGGCGTCGGTCACAATGGCCATGCCCATGCCGCCGCGCGACATTTCGAGCAAGGCGTCGGTCACGCTGGCATCGGGGCGGACCAGCGGTAGCGCCGGCCCGCTGCGCATGACGTCGCGCACATGGGTAAGCAGACGCCGGCCCAGCGAGCCACCGGGGTGGCTGCGGGCAAAGTCGGCTTCGCCAAAACCTCGCGCATCAAGCAGTGCGACCGCCAGCGCATCGCCCATGGCCAGCGCGGCCGTGGTGCTGGCGGTGGGCGCGAGGTTGAGTGAGCAGGCCTCTTCGCTGACGCCGGCGTCGAGATGGACGTCGGCCTCCTGGGCGAGGGGTGAGCTGGCGTGGCCGGTGATGGCGATCAGCCGGGCACCCTGGCGCTTGACCAGCGGCACGATGGTGAGTAGCTCGGCGCTGCTGCCGGAGTGCGAGAGCGCAACCACCACGTCGGCCGAGGTAATCATGCCCAGATCGCCATGCGCCGCTTCAGCCGCGTGTACGAAGTAGGCCGGGGTGCCGGTGCTGGCAAGCGTGGCAGCTAGTTTGCGGCCGATGTGGCCTGTTTTACCAATGCCAGTGACAACGACGCGCCCCGGCGCGTCCAGAATCATTTCCACCGCGCGCGGAAAAGCTGCGTCGAGACGGGGGATCAGCGCAGTGATCGCGGCGGCCTCGATGGTGAGGACACGACGCGCCTGCGCCAGAGATGCTTCCGGCGAAAATGAGGTGGGGCGGGACATTGGGGTGGGTCGAAGATTGCGGTTAAACTTGGACGAAAAGTATATCAGAAGGCCGCTGCCGCCCTTTCGGCCTGATGCCCCGCGGATTGAGGACAACTGGCGTAGCGCATGGTCAATACCCTGGAACTGGTTCTGTTGTTGCTCGCCGCTGCCGTGCTGGTGGTCGGCCTGTTTCGCAGCATCAACTTGCCGCCCGTTCTCGGTTATCTGCTGGTCGGTGCGGCGGTAGGGCCACATGCGTTGAATTTGATGGAAGACTCGACCGGTGCGCGTCACCTGGCAGAGTTTGGCGTGGTCTTCCTGATGTTCTCGATCGGCCTGGAGTTTTCGTTACCCCGCCTGATGGCGATGAAGCGCATCGTGTTCGGCTTGGGCGCAGTGCAGGTAACCGGCTCGATTGCGCTGGTGATGCTGATTGGCTGGGCGCTGGGCCTGAGTCTGCTCACCAGTTTTGCGCTGGGCAGCATTCTGACCATGTCGTCGACCGCGATCCTGTCCAAATTGCTGACCGACCGGATGGAGCTTGAATCTCGCCATGGCCGCGAGGTCATCGGCGTGCTGCTGTTTCAGGACATCGCGGTGGTGCCGCTGCTGATCCTGATTCCGGCCTTGTCGCAACCCGGCGATGCCTTGCTGGCCACCTTGTCGGTGGCGGCGATCAAGGCTGCGGCCATGCTGGCTTTGGTGCTGGTGTTTGGCCAGCGTCTGATGCGCGCCTGGTTCACCCTGGTGGCTCGGCGGCGCTCGGGCGAGTTGTTCATGCTCAATGTATTGCTCATCACCCTCGGTCTGGCCTGGCTGAGTGAGCTGGTTGGGCTGTCACTGGCGCTTGGCGCTTTCCTGGCCGGCATGCTGATTTCCGAAACCGAATACCGTTACCAGGTGGAGGAGGACATCAAGCCTTTCCGGGATGTGCTGCTCGGGCTGTTCTTTGTGACGGTGGGCATGTTCCTGGATGTGGGCGAGATCCTGCTTCATCTGCCGGCCGTGCTGGGCATGGTGGCGGCATTGCTCGTGTTCAAGTTGTTGGTCGCCGGCGGGGCGTCACGCTTGTTTGGCGGAACGCCGGGAACGGCCATGCGCACCGGGTTGTGGCTGTGTGCCGGTGGTGAGTTCGGCTTTGTGCTGCTTTCGCAGATCGACGGCCTGGATCTGCTGCCGCCGGTGTTGTTGCAGGTGACGGTGGCGGCGCTGGTGTTGTCGATGCTGGTGGCCCCTTTGAT
The DNA here is from genome assembly GCA_027214125.1 of Zoogloeaceae bacterium G21618-S1. Classification (GTDB taxonomy): domain Bacteria; phylum Pseudomonadota; class Gammaproteobacteria; order Burkholderiales; family Rhodocyclaceae; genus Nitrogeniibacter. Next base: position 89,986 of record JAPWHF010000012.1, on the reverse strand, counting down.
CGTGCAGGTGAGCGACAAGCTGGTGATGCGCTTTGTGGCGTCCGAGTGGCTGATGCGCTCGATGGAGCTGACCCGGGTGGCGGCGCAAAGCTTGAACACCACGGGGCATATCGTAATTTGCGGTTACGGTCGCAGCGGCCAGCACCTGGCGCGCTTCTTCGAGCAGGAAGGCATCGGTTACGTAGCGCTGGACCTGGACCCCGAGCGGGTGCGAGAGGCGGGTGCGGCCGGCGACACGGTGGTCTATGGTGACGCGGCTCGGCGCGAAACGCTGCAGGCGGCGGGTGTGATGCGGGCCAGTGCCGTGGTGGTGTCATTCTCCGGTGTCGATGCGGCCTTGCGGGTGATTCACCATGTGCAGGCGATGCGGCCGGATTTGCCGGTGGTGGCGCGGGCAGTAGATGAGTCTGAAATGACCAAGCTGTCAGATGCCGGTGCGGCCGAGGTGGTCACCGAGGCGTTCGAGGGCAGCATCATGCTGGCCTCGCACGCCCTGGCGCTGATTGGCGTGCCGCTCAATCGCGTGCTGCGCCGCATTCGCGAGATTCGAAATCAGCGCTACGCATTGATGCAGGGTTTGTTTCATGGTGCGGATGACGCGCCGGACGGCCCGGAGTCTCAGCAGCTGCGATTGCATTCGGTGGTGATCCCGCCGGGTGCCGGGTCGGTGGGGCAGACCATTGGCGATATGGACTTTACGGTGCTCAATGTGACCGTCTCGGTCGTGCGCCGACGGAATATCCGCGGGCTCAGCCCGGGGCCTGAAACGGATATTCAGGCCGGCGATGTGGTGGTGCTGCTCGGTGTGCCAGGAAATCTGGAACTGGCCGAGCAGCGGCTGATGCAGGGCGTTTAGTAGCCCACGCAGACGGTGTAGACATTGCCGTCGTTTTCGTCTGCCGCGGTGAGATTGACGGCCGCCAGTGCAGCGCCGGTTCTGACGCGGACGGTGCCGGTATTGGTGATGCCATCGTCCATGGTGGTGTCGATCTGGCGTGCGAAACGTGTTGTGAGATTGCCGGAGCAGATAAAGAACTGGCCAGGAAGGCCTGTGATTGGCGCGGGGGCGCTCGTTACCCCGATGCGACCGTTTTCGACATTTCGCTCCAGGTAGTTGACGGCATCATCAATGTCAGTGCTGCCATTTGCCAGGTTGGCGAGACGCACATGCTCCCAGAACAAAAAGGATTCGTCAGTCTTCGTGGCGGAGTCCCACGCGCCATCAATGCGGCCGTTACCAACATCGGCAGGTGTGGTGGTGGCCAGTGTGCCGGCAACGTGATTGACTACTTGCGGATCGTCCCCCGGCAGAAAGCGGAACCGGTCCTGGTAGCCATACACCATGGTCGAAACGCTCTTGAACTCTTGCACCAGGCTCTTGACCTTGGCGTTGTTGATCAACTCCTGTCCCTTCAGCACACCGCCGAGCAGCAGGCCGATGATGACAAGGACGACTGCGATCTCCACGAGGGTGAAGCCGCGCTGATATTTTCGGGGGGTGCTTTTCATTGAAAGATCTCCACAATACGCCTAGGGTAAGCAAGTTGTGTGCCGGGCTATTTCCAAGGTGATAGGCGTGATCCGTCTGGAATGGCGTCGAAAAGTGACCGATAGCTGACGACGGGGTGTCGAGATGCTGACAGTTTGTGTCATCGATTCGTCACTTTTCGTGGCGCGCCGGGCGACCTGATTGATTTCCCGGACATTCACTACAATGGCGGACATGAGGACGAACAACGCGGGCATGACGAACGGATCCAAGGCACCATGGCGATGGTTCGGCCAGGCACCAAACCGTCTGCTGGGCGCGTCTCTGCTCGTGTTGCATCTGGGCATGCTGCAGGGGATCGATTCGTTGGTCGGACGGACGCTGGTCCTTGCGCACCTCGGTCTGTTCCTGATCTGGCAACCGGTGGTGCGCGGCGCCTATCGACTGGCGCCGCGGGATTTGTTCGTCATGGCGGCGGTGATTGGCCTGTTTCTGCTGGCAATGTCATGGGGCGCGCTGGCCATCTGGTTGATGGTGCTGGCCGGTGTCATCGGTGGCGGCGCGTTTGTGGAGATTGGCGCACGCGGTCGCCTGCCCTATCAATTGGCGGTGGCGTATCTGGTGTGCAGTCTGTTCATGATGGTGCTGCCGCGGGTCGTGCCGGTGGAAGTGGCCGAGCGCCCCTTGTTCGACCTGTTGGCCTTGACGGTGCTGCCGGCGCTGGCGCTGGTGGTGATGCTGCTGCCTTCCGCGCCGGAGGCTGCCCGGCGCGCAGGGGCGATCGATTTTCTGTCGACCATCCTGCTGTTTGTGGCATTGGCGATCAGCACGCTGGGTGGCTTTGCGTTCATGTGGTTGATGCATTTGTCCTATCTGGTTGCGTTGGTGACCGCCTTGTTTTCCATGGCAATGGTGTTGTTCGTGCTGGCGTGGGCATGGCACCCGAGTGCGAGCGGGCCGCAGTTGGGGATGGTGTTTGCGCGGCGCGTACTGTCGGTGGGTTTGTCCTTTGAAGAATGGCTGCACGAGGTGGCCAGTGTGTCGGTGTCGGCTGATACGCCCGAGGCCTTGGCCGATCAGGCCTGCCAGCGCATGCTGCGTATTCCCGGGGTTTGCGGGGGGCATTGGCGGCTGGCCGAAGGCGAGGGCAGCTTCGGCGAGTCGGCAGCGGTGGCTCGTCAGCTGACGCAAGAGGGACTGACGGTGACGCTCTATCTTCGCCGCGCACCCAGCCCGGCGCTGAGTTGGCATTTCAGCCTCATGGTGCGGATGCTGGCTGAGTTTTGTCGCGAGAAGCGCCATTCTCGGCAGCTGGAAACCTTGTCGTATTTGCGCGCGATTCACGAAACCGGGGCGCGCCTGACCCATGACGTCAAGAATCTGCTGCAGTCGCTCAATACCCTGTGCTACACCGCGGCGCGCCCGGAGGTCGATGAGGTGGCGCTGCGCGCGCTGGTGTCTCGCCAGCTGCCGGTGATCACGCGTCGGCTGGCACAAACCCTCGAAAAGCTGCAGCATCCGGAGGGCTTGCCGGGCGAGGCGGTGCCCGCCAGCGCTTGGTGGCAGGAGTGCGTTGCGCGCCACGCGAGCACGGGTGTTCGTTTCGAGGCGAGCGGCGAGCTCTCGGCGCTGCAGGTGCTGCCGGGCGTGTTCAACAGTGTGCTGGACAACCTGATTCAGAATGCGCTGGACAAGCGCCTGCTCTCACCGGGTCTGGATATTGTGGTGTGGCTGGGGGGCGCGACAGAGGGCGCGGTGCTTGAAGTTAGCGACGATGGCGCTGCGCTGCCCGGTGCGCTGGCAGGGCAGTTGATGCGTGCGCCGGTGGCGTCGCAGAGCGGTCTGGGGATGGGGCTGTATCAGGCGGCACGACTGGCCGAGGAGGCCGGCTATGAACTGAGTCTGTCGAGCAATCTCGATGGCCGGGTTCAGTTCCGGCTGCGTCAGGCCGCGGCTGGCTGATGTGGTGGCCTGGTGCTCTCTGAGGTGCGGCCGAGCAGGCGGTAGGTGATGACCTCGCCCTTGCCCTTGATGCGCAGAATACTGCGCTCGTCGAAGGCAAAGCGCTGCGACAGGTGCATATGGGTGCGTCGGTCGCACTGGATGACGTCGGGTGCTCCGTCGCCGCTGAGACGGCTGGCCAGGTTGACCGTGTCGCCCCACAGGTCGTAGATGAATTTCTTGCGCCCGACCACGCCGGCGACCACGGGCCCGGTGCCGATGCCAATGCGTAGCGCCAGCGGGACGCCGACTTTCTCAGACAAGGCCGCCAGGCTGTCGCGCATATCGAGCGCGAGTTCGGCCACCGCGGCGCAGGGGTCCTTGCAGCGGCTGTCCAGACCGCCGGCCACCATGTAGGCATCCCCGATGGTCTTGATTTTTTCCAGACCGCGTTCTTCGGCCAGGGCGTCGAAGCGACAGAAGACTTCGTTGAGCATGCTGAAGACCTGCGGGGCACTCAGCCCGCTGGCGATCTGGGTGAAATTGACGATGTCGGCGAACATCACCGATACGCTGGGGAAGTCGTCGGCGACGATGTCGTCGCTGGCTTTGAGGCGCTCGGCCACGGCGCCGGGCAGCACGTTGAGCAGCAGGCGTTCGGAGCGCTCCTGCTCGGAGCGCAGCAGGTTCATGGCTTCTTCGAGCCGGGTCTGCAGTTTGCGTTTTTCTTCGAGCGCGAAGCGCACCAGCGCGTAGACGATGCCCGAAATGGCGATGAAGTTGAGGGCGAAGAACAGCACAGAGGTCCGCAGGGAGACCGCCGTGGCGGCGTCGAGCGGATTGCCCACGTCCACCAGCAGGTAGTCAAAAAAACCGGTGAGCGCGGTGAAGAAAATGTAGGCAAAGAACCAGGGCATGGATTCGCGCAGGCCCATCACAAACACGGCGCCGACCGGTGCGATCAAGCCCCACAGAATGACGCCGGAGCCGGTGATGAAGTTGCCCATGCTCCATTGCGCAACAAAGGGGAAGAACAGGAACAGCGTGAATTGGCTCAGGCGGAACCAACTGAAGTTGCCGCTCTGGATGTAGTAGGCCAGATTGGCTGCCAGCAGGACCTGAAACAGAAAAGGCAGCGTCGAGGACAGCTTCGGTCCGGTAAGCCAATACAGCAGTAACCAGACGCCCGAGGCGATGCTCATCAAACCGGTGGCGAAAACCAGCAGGGATTTGCCGAGGCGGGTCTGTTCGTCGTCGTCCGGGCGCACGCCGGCGTTGCGCAGGCGCGCTGAAAAGCTCTGAGCGTAGTAGGACAGATCGTCCGAGGTGTCCATGGGCATTGCGAGAGTCGGTGGCTACAAGGCGCCAGCTTGCGCCATGCGGGCAATCAGCAGCGGGCGGGCGATCCACATAACCATATCATCAAAGCGGGTTGTCGGATCGCCGTCTTCGTAGCTTGCGTCGCTGCCGCTCTCGTAGCTGGCATTGGCCCCGTTGGGGGTCAGGTCGGAGCCGGTCGAATAGACCAGTGCAACGGCGGTGGAGTTTTTCAACACTTCGCTGCCGGTATACGAGGACACCGTGATTTCGTTGCCGGCGTGGTCGACGACTTTGATCTTGTCCTGGTAAGGCGTGTTGGCGCGGATCCTGGCGCCGGGCAGTGTGCTGCTGAAGCCGAGATCGACCCGGTAGCGGAAATAGCCGGTCCATGCGTCGGCTTCGACCTGGCGGGGCAGGCCCCAGGCGTCGAAGGCGGGCAGGCCGAGCGTTCGCCACGGCAGTATGCCTTCGGTGGCGGTCACGCAATTGCTGGTGGCGGCGTCGAAATCTTCTTCGCCGTAGCGGGCGTCGGCTGGATTCCTGCGGGTACTGGGGCAGGGCAGGCGACCATGGACGATGGCGAAACCGATGAGCGCGGCGTGGATATTGTCGAGCATTGTCGCCGTCTGATTTCGACGCTCGGCGGCCAGGCGCGCGCTGAAGGGGACGACCAGCGCGGCGGCGAGGACGGTGAGGATCAGCAAGACGATGGCCAGCTCGGCGAGGGTAAAGCCAGCCTGGCGGTGCGATGGTGTCGGACTCATTGCACGCATTGGATCACATCGGTGGCGGGGAAGGCGCCGTCGTACACGTTCGGGCCAGAGAGCGGGGTGCCCGCTGTGACGGCGGACACATTACCCCCTTCAAAGAATGCAGCGGTATCGGCGATGCCGTCCGAGCGATTCTGGGTGGGCAAGCGATGGCCGGCAAAGGCCACGGCCGCGATGCACTGACGCGGGATGCCCGAGCCGTCGTCCCACTGAAGGCAGGCGCTGCCATCTGCGCAGCGCAGGTAGCGGATCTGGCCTTGCCAGCTTTTCGCGAGTGCGTGTGCATCGTTGTATGCCTGCTCGGCGGCGTTTGCAGGTGGCGTTGAAAAGGGCGCGGGAAGCTCGCCGATATCGATCAAACCGACAGAGGTGAAAGCGACTGGCGGAAGCGCCGCGATGGGGGAGGCGGTCTTGACGTTGGTCAGCGCGGTTTTCAGATTGGTGTTCATGGTGTTGAGAAAGGCGGCGAAATCGGCGCGCGCCAGCAGCTTGGCGTCAAAGATGTCGTCTGCCGATATCCAGGCGACGCTGTCGTTGTTTGTCTCGTCGGCCGGTCGCCCGCGGGTCAGTGTGGTGATGACCGAAGACGGTGAGCTGGTGGCGCCTTCGAGGTAGGCCTGCAAGGCCGTCGCGGCATCGGCGTCGCCGCCACAGCGGCGGCTGGAGCTGCTGCGGGCTTGTCCGGTGAGTGGGCGACCCGGGGAAAAAACGACCGCCGACGCAAATTGATCGCCGTAGATGGCAGGGTTGAGCGTCCGGCTGCCGTCCGAAATGTCGAACTGACCGGGTGTGTCCCAGTCCAGCAAGCCGTTGTTCTGCGTGTTCTTGAATGTGCCGGCCACGGCATACCACAGGCATTCACCGTAACCGTCGCGCAACGGTCGCAGTCCGAGCGTGCGATAGGGAAGCCGGCCAATGACAAATTCTTCCTTGCCGCCGCAGCCCGGCCCCGCGCTGCCATCGAGAACGTCCGAATCGGTGTCCGGGCAGGGCAGATAGCCAACGCTCTGTCCGGGGTGGGTGAGGTGATAGCTTTGGGCGTAGCCAAGCAGCGCGGCACGCGCCTCGGCGAGGGCTGCGGTGGTGGTCCGCTGGCGTTGGGCGGCCACCTGATCAGACAGCGTGTTGCCGCCCAGCACTACCGCCAGGCCGCCGATGATGAGCAGCACCAGCAGTGCCGGCACAATGAGGCCGCGCTGCCGGGATTTCATCGCCGGTGGCGCTCGATGCGCATGACCGGCGGGGTGTCATCGTCGTCGATGGGCTCACCCACTTTTCGCCACACCGGCACGCCGCGCGGGTCGATGACTTGTGCGCGCTGATCGCTGGCCGGAATGTCGCGACGTTGCTCGCCATTGACCCATACCGTTGCGCGACCGTTGTTGCGGCGGACGATACCGTTGACCTGCGGCGGTGGAATCTGCGCGGCCGGGACTTCGTGGCGGTCCATGGCGCTGCGCTCCTCCGGTGTGAAGAAAAGTCGCCCCAGCGGCGCGGCGGCGTGTGCACCGAGCGATCCCAGCAGTGTAAGGGCGACGGCGATGGTGAGCCGTTTGAGGCGCGCGCTCATGCGGGCGATTCCGGTGATAGCGTGAGCCAGCGCACTTCGCATGCGCCGTCCAGATCAGTGCTGTCGGCTCGGCGGCTGATGTCGCAGCTCAGCGGCAAGACCAGCGCATTGTCGACGCGGTGCAGTTGATCGAGCAGGCCGAGCAGCACGCCGGCATGGCGAACCCGCAGCGTCAGGCGCATGCGGCTTTCCATCCAGGTCAGCGCGCCTTGGGCGTCCTTGTCGAGTTTGCGCTGCGGCAGGATCTCGTAGCTGATGACGTCGATGCCGAGCTGGCGGCGCGTGGCGTCGAGCATCTCCACCCAGTCGAGCCGGTGCTCCGGCCCGATCAGACCGCGTCGGGCCAATGTTTCGTAGCGAGCCAGGGTGTCGCGCACGCTGTGTTCATCGGAGCGCGCCTGCAGGAACTGGCGATTGGCGAGGCTGTGTTGCTGTTGCGCGAGCTCGTGTGCCCGCGCGGCAAGCTGTGCCGCGGTCTGGGCATACCACAGCGCGGCACCGCCAAGCGCAATGAGGGTGACGGCCAGCAGCAGCGGCCAGCGCAGCAGGCGTACATCCTGTGCGCGAATCATTGGCCGGCCCCCAGCGCAAAGCTCACTTCGAGCGTGGGCGCCGGCGGTTGCCCGGCGGGATCGGTGCTGCTGCGGAAGGCACGATCTGATTGCAGCTCGACCGGCATGCGGGTGACCCGTGCCGCAACGCCGGGCGGGCGGGCGAGGTCCGCCAGAAACCGTTCGGCGGTGTCGACCATGGCACGGCGGTCGACCGCCATTTGCGGTGGCAGACTCAGTTTGGCGACGCCTTTCGACGGCGTGTCGCCTGCATCCGATTGCCACTGGATGCTTTGCAGTGCGAGCTCCGGCGTGGCGTCCAGCGCTGCCGACAGATGATTCAGCCAGGGGCGCGGCGAGGCCTTGCCGGCTTGAAACGCATCGAGGGCGTGGAAGGCGTCGCGCAGGTCGTCAAGCGGCGCGGGCAGCGCCGGCAGGGCGGCCTGAAGCTGGCTGAGGCTGTGTTGTGTGGATGTCGCGTCGCTGCGCAGTTGCTCGGTGCTGGCCTTGATCGATTCGGTGTCAAACCAGAGCTTGCCGGCAAACAGCAATGCCGCAGCAAACAGCGCTACCCCTGCGCCGATGATCGCCTGACGGGCCTGCCACAGGCGGAAAAACCGCCGTTCGTTGGCCGGCGCCAGTTGTAGCAGACCACTTTCGCGGGCGATCCAGTGCAGCATCAATGGCATGGCATCGCTGTTGTTGCCGGGGTTGCTCAGACCGGTTTTGTGGCTCAGCTCGACGATGTCGGTGTGGTGGTAAATGCGCTCTTCGGAGGTGTTCAGAAGCGGCGCTAGGTGGGCATGGTCGGCTGCGTTGCTGAGGATGTATACCGGCAGCTGGCCGCTGCGCGGCAACATGCGTTGGCTGATCAGGTAGGAGTGGGTCTTGAGGATCTCACCGGCGCAGCGGGCCGCGGTGTCGGGGGTGATAGCGTTCAGATTGGGGGCGAGCCGGCTGAAGCGCAGATGGCCTTGATCGACGAAGGTCTGGCGCATGCCGCCGGGGGCGTAGGTGACTAGCAGGCAGCGCTCGGCCGGGGCGGCGAGACGCTGGATGAGGCTGTCGATGACAAGTGCGACGGAATGGATGCCGGTGAGCGGCGCGTTGACCACGCGCAGCACCTGCAGCCAGGGCTCGACGACGGCCGGCCGGGTCAGCGCAACGAACAGGAAGCGCTCGTCGCGTCGCCGCCCGTTGCGATCGATGCCGCGGGAAAGCGCGCCGCTGAACGGGGTGCCAAAGAAGGCCTGGCTCCGCTTGCGCTCGAGCATGGCGGTGCGATCCGGCCCGCGTACGCTGGGCAGGGTGTCGGCGTGAAAGCCTTCTTCGACCACGTCGACCAGCAAGGTGTAGAGCCCCGATCCGGCCTGCCGCACGGCGTCGGCAAAGGCCTTGATGCCCTCATCGTCGGCCGGATAGCGGCCGGTCGGCACAACACTGCCCTGCTGCCAGCGGAAGCTGTGCAGGGCATTGGCGTCGAGATAGAGCAGGTGGCGGACGGGCATGGGTTATATGGGGAGCTGGGTGATGATGTCGTAGACCGGCCCCAGCACGGCCATCATGATGCCAAGCAGGATGGCACCGAGCACGATCATCAGCAAGGGTTCGATGATCGCTTGCAGGCGGTCGACCGCTTCGCGGACGTCGCGGTCGTAGAAGTAATTGACATTGGCCAGCGCGGTGTCGAGTGCGCCGGTATTTTCGCCGACGCGTAGCATACGCACCACCAGCGGCGGGAAAAGCGGCGTGGCGGCAAAGGCGCTGGAGACGCTGTGGCCTTCGGCGATGCGGTCGCGCACGCGGCTCAGCGCGTCGGCGACCAGGGTGTTGCCGGCGACGGTTTCGGCTGATTTGAGTGCGTTGACGATGGGGATGCCGGCGCCGTACATCATGGAGAACAGGCCGGCGAAGCGGGCCAGGATGATCTTGCTGCGGATGGGGCCGATCAGCGGCAGGGCGAGCATCAGTCCGTCCCAGTTGCGCCGTGCCGAAGGGCTGCGCAGAATCGCCAACCGCAAGGCGGTGGCTGCGCCAGCAACAAGGATCAGCAGCAACCACCACCAGTCGGCGAGCAGCTCCGAGGCGCCAATCAGCAGCCGGGTCTGTAGCGGCAGGGTTTGCCCGGCGAGGCGAAACAGGCTGCCCAGTTGTGGCACCAGGAAGAGCAGGGCGACGGCCAGTGCGGCGAGGATGATGGTCGACACGATGATGGGGTAGATCACCACGCGTCGGCCAAAGGCGGCGAGTTCGTCCTCGCGTTTGATGCTTTCCATGATTTCGCGCAGTACGCGAGGCAGTTGCCCGGAGGTTTCTCCGGCACGCAGCAGGGCGCAGAATACGGTGTCGAATACGTGCGGGTAGTCTTCGGCGGCGTCGGACAGGTTGCGGCCGCCCTCGATGCTTTCGACCAGACCGGCGACGACCTCGCGGAAGCGGGCGTGCTCGGTGGAGTCGCGCAGGTCGGCCAGACCTTCGAGAATCGGCACGCCGGCGCGGGTCAGTTGTTCGAGGTGGAAGCAGAAGTTGATCAGTTCGCGGCGCGGGATGTGTGCGTTGCGCCAGCCTTGCGAGCCCTTGAGTGTGTTGCCATTGATGAAGTCCAGATCCATGCGCTTGAGGCGCATTTCCAGATCCACCAGATTCGCTGCGTCCATTTCGCCGCGCACATGGCGCCCGTCCGGGGTGATCGCTTTATAGGCGAACATCGCCATCGGCCCCGCCCGCTCAGACCATCCGCTCGGTCAGATCGACCACGCGGGCAAGTTCATCGAGGGAGGTGACGCCGTCGAGCACCCGGCGGATACCGTCTTCGGCCAGCGCGCGAAAGCCCTTGGCGCGCGCCGCGTTGCGAATTTCGCGAACACTGGCACGGCGCGCCACCAGATCGTCCATGTCGCTGTCCATGCGCACCAGTTCCATGATGGCAGTGCGCCCGCGATAGCCCTGAAACTCGCAGCGGGCGCAGCCTTTGGCGCGATAGAGCGTGGGCAGGCCGCGCTCCTGCGTATGGTTGATGAGGCGGTTTTCCCATGCCTCGGGCGCATAGGCTTCGCGGCAATGGGGGCACAGTTTGCGGACTAGCCGCTGCGCCACGATGCCGATGATGTTGCCGGCCAGCAGCTCGGGTGAGATGCCCACATCCATCAGGCGGGCCACTGCGCCGATGGCCGAGTTGGTGTGCAGGGTGGAATACACCTGATGGCCGGTCATGGCGGCGCGGAAGGCCATTTTCGCGGTGTCGGTATCGCGGATTTCGCCGACCAGGATGATGTCCGGGTCCTGGCGCAGCATGGCGCGGATGCCGTCGGCAAAATCGAGCTTGACTGCCTCGGATACCGAGGTCTGACGAATCATTCCCATCGGGTATTCGACCGGGTCTTCGAGGGTCATGATGTTGACCCCCTCGGCGTTGATATGGCTGAGGATCGAATACAGTGTGGTGGTCTTGCCGCTACCGGTGGGGCCGGTGACCAGGATCAGCCCTTCGGGGCGGGCGATCATCAGCTTGAGCAGGTCGAGCTGGGCGTCGGACAGGCCGAGGCCGTCGAGCGGGACGATGCCTTTGTGACGGTCGAGCACGCGCAGGACGATGTTTTCGCCGTGGATGGTCGGCTGCACAGAGACCCGGAAATCGACCGGGCGGCCGCTGATGTTGAGTGAGATGCGCCCGTCCTGCGGCGCGCGCGTTTCGGCGATGTTGAGCCCTGCCATGACCTTGACGCGCACCGCCATGGCCGCCCAGTAGGACTTGTGCAGCGAGCGCACCTGACGCAGCAGGCCGTCGATGCGGTAGCGGATGCGCAAAAAGGCCGCTTCGGGCTCGAAGTGGATGTCCGAGGCGTCGCGCTTGACGGCGTTGGCCAGCAGCGCGTCGATCAGCCGAACCACCGGCTGGCTGTACTCGTCGGTGGTGGCCGACAGCGAGCGCACGTCGATCTCGCCGGTTTCGATTTCATGCAGGATGCCGTCGATCGACAGCTGGTGGCCGTAGTACTGGTCGATCGCGCGGGAGATTTCCGAGTCACCTGCCAGCAAGGTGTCGATGACGATGTCTTCGGCCAGCAGGCCGCGCAGGGTGTCCAGCGCGACCACGTCGTTGATGTCGCCGATGGCGACAGTCAGACGGTTTTCGGTGGCGTTGAAATGCAGTGGCAGCAGGCGATGGCGCTTGGCCAGATCTTGCGGCACGAGGGCCAGCGCATCGGCGTCGGCAATGGTGTTGGCCAGATCGACACTTTGTTTGCCCAGGCTCTCGGAGAGGGCGTCGCGCAGGGCGGCCTCGGAGACAAAACCCAGTTCGATGAGCAGGCGCCCGAGCGGATGGTCGACGCGGGATTGCTCCTGCAAGGCAATGCGCAACTGGTCTTCGCTGATCAAGCCGGTGGCGATCAGCGTCTGACCGAGTGGGGCGTGGCCCTGGGCTTGGGGGGCGTTCATTGCAGCGCCTCGGCGAGGGCGTCGCGGCGGGCGCGCACGGGCACCGGGTCAAACACCGTCGCGCGGTTCTGCGCGGCGTCGAGCGCACGGCTGTAGTAATCCATGGCCAGTCGCCGTTCGCCGAGCTGGTCGAGGCTGACGGCGAGATTGAACAGGTAGTCCGGGCTGTCCGGGTTCAGCGTGTGCGCCTGAAAATAGGCCTGCTGCGCTTCGGCCCAACGGCCTTGTTCGGCCAGCACATTGCCCAGTGAAAACGCCGCGCTGGCGGATTCGGGCTGATTGGCGAGCGCCTGACGCAGACTGGCTTCCCGGTCTTCGGCCGGCCGCTGCCCGGCCGCGCTCAGCCCGGCGATGGCACTGGCGTTGTTGGGATCGGCCACCAGCGCCCGCCGAAACCATTGCGCGGCCCGGTTGTTCTGGCCTTGGTGCAGGGCGATGGCGCCCAGCCCGTTGAGGGCATCGGTGCTGTTGGGGTCTTGCGTCAGATAGCTTTGATAGTGACGGTGTGCGCTCGCCAGGTCGCCGGCGGCGTAGGCCTCGTAGGCGCTGGACAAACTTGCAGGCACTGCGGGTGCGGCCGCTTGTGTACGACGAAACTGGGGGTGTGTGGCGCTGTCCGGTGCTGCGGCCTGGGGCGGCGCTGCGGCGGTGCCCAGCGCGCCACGTTGCGGCTGGCGAACCGGGGCTGGGGCGGCGATGACAGCGGCTGCGACAGGCGGTGCCGGCGCAGGTGCGGCTGCGACGGGCGGAGGGGGCGGCGCGATGGCACGCGCCGCCGGCGGCGGTGTTCGGGCGGCCATTGGCGTGGGCGCGGGGCGTGTGGTGGGCCATTGCCACCACACGTAACCCACGATACCGAGTGCGGCGAGCAGGCCGATGCCGCCGATCCAGCGCAAGCGTGTGTGTTCGTGGCTGGCGTGTTTGACGGCAAAGAGGTTGGCCGCCGCGGCGCGCTCGGTGCTGGCTGTTGCGTCGGCCGGCGCGGGGTCGGCCAGGGCAATCGGCGCGAGGGGTTCGAGACTGAGTTCGTCGATCGTCGCCTGCACGTCGGCGTCGTGCGTCTGGGCGCGGTCTTGTTCCGCCTTGCGCAGGGCGTCGATCAGCAGGCTCATGGACGCTGGGGCAGCGTGACGGCCGGTTCGCTGTCGAAGTTACGGTTGCCGGGCACCGGGTTGCGGGCGAAGAAGGTGGCGTCGGGCAGGTGTTCGGCCAGATTGTCGGGGAGCGGACCGTCACCGACCATGATCGGGCGCAGGAAGATCACCAGTTCGGTTTTTTGGGTGGCGTTGTCGCGCGAGGTAAACACTTCGCCCAGCAAGGGCACCGAGCCGACCAGCGGGATGCGACCGGTCTTGTAGTCGATGCGGTCTTCCATCAGCCCGCCGAGCACGGCAACCTGACCGCTGCGCAGGCGCAGCACGGATTCGATTTCGCGGGTGCGGATCTGTGGCACCAGGTTCTTGATGTTGGCGGCCGCCAGATTGGGGTTGGGGTCTTCTTTCAGGTCAGAGATGCTGGAGATGGTCGGGCGCACGTTGAGTGTGATTTCGCCGGTGTCGGACACCTGCGGGGTGATCGACATCACCAGCCCAACCGACACCGATTGCGGCGTGGTGGTGAAGGTAGTGCGGCTGTCGACGTTGGCGGTGGAGACGGTTTCGGCCTTGACGTTGAAGTATACGAATTCATCAACCACCTTGAGCATCGCGGTCTGGTTGTTCAGCACCGACAGACGCGGGCTGGACAAGACCTTGACTGTGCCGAAGGCCTCGAGCAGGTCGATATCGATGGACAGGTTGTTGCTCAGATAGGTGACCGAGAACGGCGTGGTGGAGCTGCCGACATTGCTGCCCAGGCTGGGGGCATTGAAGCCGAAGTTGGTGCCGCCCAGATGCGACCAGTCGATGCCTTGCTGATAGCCGTCGTTGAGTGAAACCTCGACGATGGTCGCCTCGATCATGACCTGGCGTCGCGCGGAGGCGGCCACGCGGTCGATGAAGTCGCGGACGCGGGCGTGCTGGCGCGCGGTGGCGCGGGCGTTGATGACGCCGGTTTCGCGGTTGATGATGACGGAGGCGGCTTCGCGGAAACCGCCCGGCGTGTCGCCGTCTTTGGTGGCCGTCGTGGCGGGCAGGACCTTGTCGGTCTCCTTGAGCAGGTCCTGGATGTTCTTTTCGATCGACGCCCAGAACTGGTTCAGCGAGGTGTTTTCGATCCGGATGCTCGAGATGTTGCCGCCACCCGGGACTGCGCCGTTGGCGGTGCCGGATTGGGTGGCGATCTGGGTGTTGGTGGCGACGGTGCCGGTGACCGCGCGGCTGATGTTGACGTAGTCAATCTTGTAGGCGCGCAGGAAGGGCGTGTCGGGCATGACGACCAGATTGGCGCCGTTCTGTTCGTAGCGCATGTCGACCTGATGACTGATGCGCTCGAGCAGTTGCGGCAGCGTCTGGTTGATGGCGTTGAGCGTCACGCGGCCGGCCAGGCCGGCATGGACATCGACATTGAGCTTTGCGTCGCGCGCCAGGGCAAACAGCAGTTCGCGGACGTCGACATCGCGGACCACCACCGAGTAGGTATCGGCTTTGACGGCCGGTTTGGGCGGGGGCAGCGTAAAGCTGCGCTGGACCGGGGCGGGAATCGGCGCGGCGATGGGGGTGACGGCTGCCCGGACATCTTCTGTCTTGAGATGGCCTCGCGGCGTCGCCGGCTTGGGAGCCTGCGCGCACGCGGCAAGCAGAATGGGCAGGAGCAGGGCCAGCGCGGTGCGTGTTTTCATTCAGGTGCCGTTGTGGATAGCCCGCTCATGTTAAACGTTTGTGCTTGAACTTCAATCCTTTCGTGCGGCAATGAAACAATCGTTTGGCATTAGCGCAGGCGCCGTGCCTGGCGGACGTAGGCATTGTCGCGATAGCCCGGTGGGAGTGCCCGCAGCGCCGCCAGCGCGTCTTGCTCGGTGGCGTAGCTGCCCGTGATGACGCCTACGCGGTGGCGGTCACCGAGCTGAGCGCTGTAGATACGGATCTGTTCTGACGGCAGGGCGTTGCGGGCGGCCTCGAGCTGCCGCTCCAGATCGCTGTAGTCCAGATTGGTGTTGGTGTGAAGCTGGATGAACCACTGCGTGTCTGGCGCACTGGCCATCCAGGCGGCCTGGTCGGCCAGTGCGGCCTGGGCGAGCGGGCCGAATGCCGGCGACGCGGATTCAGCTGCGGGCTCGACGGCCTGCACCGGAGCGGCGGTCATCATGGCTGCCGTTGGGCGCTCGGCCACCATGGTCAGCGTGACCGGGGGATCGGCGGCGGGCGGCGGGGTGTTTTCCTTTCGAACCACGGGCGCTGCCGTCGGGGGCGGCATGGTGGTGCGCGCGGGTGTTTCGTTGGCCGGACGCGGTGTGGCGATGGCTACGTCTGCGGGTGCTGGCGATTGCGGCGTGGCGGGCTTTGGGGGTGTTGGTGTGATGGCAACGGCCGATTCGTTGACGGGTTTGGCGGCCGCCGCGACGACGGGCGCGGACGCCCCTACCGCCGGCGCGATGTTGGCAGGGAGTTGGGTGGCGATGCTTGCGGTCGGTGGCGTACCGAGCGGCGCGTCGTTCAGCCAACGCGGGACGACGACGGCCACCGCGGCACCAGCGGCCGCCGCCGCGATCAATGGCCAGAGCGTGCGGCGTTGCGGCGGCGATGTGTATTCCGCATCTTCGGCGGCGACGGTGACATGGCTGGGCGCGATGACATGGCGGTTCTGGCTGAAGGCGGCGAGCAGCGATTTGTCGGCCAGCACATTCACCCGGCGCGTGAGGCCGGCGGCGATGCGGGCGATCTGGCGGGCTGCGGCGGGGCTGAATACGGCCGGGCCGCGGTAGCCGGCCGCATGCATGCGGAAGTCGAGATAGGCGGCGACTTCGTCTGGTGCCAGGGGGCTGAGCCGGAAGTGATGGGTGATGCGATCCTTGAGCGGGCGCATGTCGCGGGTGGCGAGCAGGGTGTCGAGTTCGGGCTGGCCGAAGAGCACCAGTTGCATCAGTTTGTGGCGGCCGGTTTCCAGGTTGGACAGCAGGCGGATTTGCTCAAGCGAGGCGGCGGGCATGGCGTGGGCCTCGTCGATCAGCACCACCACCCGCCGGCCTTCGGCATGGCGTCGCACCAGGTCTTCTTGCACGGCACCGAGCACCGCGCCCGAACGCTCGCTACCCAGCGACAGGCCGAGTTCGGCGGCGATGGCGATCAGCAGGTCGTCAGGGGCCAGGCTGGGGTTGGCCAGATAGACCGTATCCACGGAGTCGGGCAGGCGCTCGATCAGCACCCGGCAGACCATGGTCTTGCCCGCGCCGACCTCGCCGCTGACCTTGACGATGCCTTCGTCGTGCAGCACGGCATAGACGAGGGCATCGACCGTCGCGCCGCGCTGGGCGCCGGTGAAGAAGAAGTCGGTGAGTGGTGTGAGGCGGAAAGGGGCTTCGCGCAGTCCGTAGTGGTCGAGATACATGGCTGATCGCTTACTGAACGACGGTGCCCTGCGGCCGGGGCAGGCCGAGGGTGTCCATGCGGTTGTATAAGGTGGTGCGATTGATGCCCAGCAGGCGGGCCGCTTTGCTGACATTGCCGTCGGCCATGCGCAGGGCGGCTTCGACATAGGCGCGCTCTTGCTCGCGCAAGGCCTCGTCGAGGCTGAACTCGGCGTGATTCTCGAGCTGGCGCATGGCATCGGTCACGATGGTGTCGAAGTCGCTGGTGAGCGGCGCGGCGCTGGGGGCGTTGTCGTGGCCGCTCTGGTCGAGTTCGTCAGCCAGCTGGCCGGGTGTGACGCTGGTGCCCGGGTGTTTGGTCTGCAGTCGGATGACGATGTTTTTCAGCTCACGCACATTGCCGGGAAAGCTGTAGTCCAGCCACAAGGTGCGTGCCGCTTCGTTGAGCGTAAAGGCGGGTTGTCGGGTCTGGGCGGCGAAGCGTGCGCGAAAATGATCAAGCAGCAGCAGACGATCACGACCAAGATCGCGCAACGGGGGCACGCGTAGTGTAAACACGCTGAGCCGGTGATAGAGGTCGGCGCGGAAGCGACCGGCGTGGACTTCGGCGCGCAGGTCGCGATTGGTGGCGGCCAGCACGCGCGCGCGGCTGAAGCGCGGCTGGGTTTCACCGACGCGCTGGAATTCGCCGTTTTCGAGCACGCGCAGCAGCTTGGGTTGTAGTTCGAGCGGCAGTTCGCCGATTTCGTCGAGCAACAGGCAGCCGTCACCGGCCTCTTCAAAATAACCCGCGCGCTGCCCGGCCGCGCCGGTGAAGGCGCCGCGGGCATGCCCGAACAGCGCAGCTTCGATCAGGGTGGGGGCGATGGCCGCGCAGTTAAGTGTAAGAAAGGGCTTTTCACGACGCGTGCTGGCTGCGTGAAGCTGCTTGGCGACGCGCTCCTTGCCAGCGCCGGACTCGCCTTCGATCAGAATCGGGAAAGGCGCGTCGGCGAATTGCTGGATTCGGTCGAGTACCGTATGCATGGCCGGGCTGTAGCCGATCAGGCCTTCGTCGGTGGTGCGCGCACCAGGGGCGCCGCCGGCCTCCAGCGCGTCATGCAGGATTTTGTGCAGATAAGCCGGGTCGGCCGGTTTGGCGACGAATTCGAGCGCGCCCAGGGTGCGGGCATGGCGGGCGTTGCTCTCATCGCTCTGCCCGGAGAGCACGATGATCTGCATCTGGGGGGCGTGCGCGAGCAGGTCTCCAATCAGGGCGAAGCCTTCGTCGGCGCGATGCGGTACCGGCGGCAAGCCGAGATCGACCAGCGCCAGCGGTGGCGGCACCGGCAAGGCGCGCACCAGATCGATGGCCTGGCGGCGGGTGGGCGCGGCCAGGATGTGAAAGTCCGATTCCAGCAAGGCGCTGAGCGTTTCGACGATGAGCGCGTCGTCGTCAACGATAAGCAGGTCAGGCAACTGCGACATGGGTTTTGGGTTTCCGGAGCAAGGGCGTCGGACAACTCAGTGTAGCGGAATCGACACACTGTCGTCGTGATGCACTGCCGCATCTTGATGGCATGTATGGAGTGCTCTGTTAGAATGCCGCTTTTTCAACGATATCAGAGCGTTTCGTGGCAAATAGCGGGCAAGAAGCGCTGGTCGATCTGCGGCAGGTGCGATTCGCTTACGGTGATCGCGAGATCCTGTCGGGCATTGATCTGGCTGTACATCGCGGGCAACTGGTGGCCATCATGGGCGGCAGCGGCTGTGGCAAGACCACGCTGCTGCGCCTGATCGGCGGTCAACTCAAGGCGTCGGCGGGGACGGTGCACGTGGCCGGGCAGGACATCGGCAAGCTGAACACGGCGCAGTTGTATGCGCTACGCCGCCGCATGGGCATGCTGTTCCAGTTCGGGGCCTTGTTCACCGATATGTCGGTGTTTGACAACGTGGCGTTTCCGCTGCGCGAACACGCACGCCTGCCCGAGCCGATGCTGCGCGATCTGGTGTTGATGAAGCTGCAGGCGGTTGGCTTGCTCGGCGGTCATGCGCTGATGCCGACAGAGCTGTCCGGCGGCATGGCGCGGCGCGTGGCACTGGCGCGGGCGATTGCGCTGGACCCGATGCTGATCATGTACGACGAGCCCTTTGCCGGCCTCGATCCGATCTCGTTGGGCGTGATCGGTCAGCTGATTCGCCGTCTCAACGACGCGTTGGGTGCGGCCTCGATCATGGTGACTCACGATGTGGCGGAATCCTTGTCGATCGTCGATTACGTCTATTTCGTGTCGGACGGGCGCATCGTGGCCAAGGGCACCCCGGACGAGATTCGTGCCTCCAAGGATGCGTTTGTGCATCAGTTTGTACACGCCGAGCCCGACGGCCCGGTGCCGTTCCACATGAAGGCCGCGCCGATCGGCGAGATGTTGATGGGCGAGGTGGTGCGATGATCCGCAAGCTGGGGGCGATGGTCGTTGAAGGCGTTTGGCGCCTGGGGTTTGCCACCCGTTTTCTGTTTTTGCTGTTGCGCTACTCGGGGCAGTCCTTTACCCGCCTGCATCTGACTCTGCGCGAGATCTATTTCAGTGGCGTGTTGTCACTGCTGATCATTCTGGTGTCTGGCCTGTTTGTGGGTCTGGTGCTGGGCTTGCAGGGCTACGAAACGCTGCAGCGCTATGGTTCGAGCGAGGCGCTGGGGGTGCTGGTGGCCTTGTCGCTGACCCGCGAGCTCGGGCCGGTGGTGGCCGGGCTGCTGTTTGCCAGTCGGGCGGGCTCGGCGGTGACGGCCGAGATCGGTCTGATGAAAACCACCGAGCAGCTCAAGGCGATGGACATGATGGCGGTCAATCCGATCGCCCGCGTGGCTGCGCCGCGCTTCTGGGGCGGGGTGATTTCGATGCCGATCCTGGCCGCGCTGTTCTCGGCCATGGGCATCCTGGGTGGCTGGTTGATCGGCGTGGCTTTTATCGGGGTGGACGACGGCGCTTTCTGGTCGCAGATGCAGGCAGCGGTAGACATTCGTCATGACATCATCAATGGTGTTATCAAGAGTTTCGTGTTCGGCGTGGCGGTGTCCCTGATTGCCGTCTTCGAGGGTTACGACTGCGTACCCACTGCCGAAGGCGTTTCGCGGGCGATTACCCGCACTGTGGTGAGTTCGGCGCTGGCCATTCTGGCGCTGGATTTTGTACTGACATCTTTCATGTTCCGGGGCTAGTCATGAGCCGCTCAACCATCGACCTGTGGGTCGGTATTTTTGTCTTGATGGGCTGTGCCGCCATTTTGTTTCTGGCGCTCAAGGTGGGCAATCTGTCCGCGTCGAGCTTTGCCGAAAACTATACGATCGAGGCCAATTTCAGCAATATCGGCGGACTCAAGGTGCGTGCGCCGGTCAAGGTGGCGGGCGTCGTGGTCGGGCGGGTGTCCGATATCCGCTATGACAATGAACGCTTTGAGGCGGTGGTGAGTCTGACGCTCGATAGCCGTTACAGCTTTCCGCGTGACACGATTGGCGAGATCCTGACCTCGGGCCTGCTCGGCGAGCAATACGTTGGTCTGGAGCCCGGCGGCGACGAGCGTTCGCTGAAAGCGGGTGATTCGCTCAAGATTACACAGTCGGCGGTCGTTCTAGAGAAACTGATTGGCCAGTTTCTGTTCAACAAGGCGGCCGAGGCGCCGCAGCAGTGAATTCGGGTGAAGGCATGACTATCTCAAAAACGCTACGACGATCGTTATTCGCCGTGATGGGCGCGCTGGTGCTCGGGGGTTGCGCCTCGACCAGCAACGATCCGCGCGATCCGTGGGAAGGGTACAACCGGGCCATGTACTCCTTCAACGAGGGCGTGGACAAGACCGTGTTCAAGCCACTCGCGACGGGTTATGACGAGGTAGCTCCGCTGCCGGTCAAGGTCACGATCGGTAATTTTTTCGGCAACATCGAGGACGTCTGGACCGGCTTGAACAACCTGTTGCAAGGCAAGGGTGGCGATGGCATGTCGGATCTTGGCCGCGTGCTGATCAACTCGACACTGGGTATTTTTGGCGTCTTTGACGTGGCCACCGAGATGGGCATCGAGAAGCACGATGAGGATCTCGGACAAACGCTGGCGGTCTGGGGCGTGGGTGACGGTCCGTATTTCGTGGTGCCCTTTTTCGGCCCGCGCACGCTGCGCGATGCCGCAGCTCTGCCGGCGGACCTCTATGGCAATAGCTGGGCGCAGCCCGCCGATATCGCTGCGCGCAATTCGGCGACCGGGCTGAAGCTGGTGCACACCCGTGCCACGCTGCTGGGCGCCGATCGGGCGGCCTCGCAGGGCAGCCTCGATAAATACGTCTATATCCGTGACTTCTATTTGCAGCAACGCCGCTACGAAGTCTACGACGGCCAGCCGCCGCGGGAGCGTTTTGATGACGCCCGTGCGCCGGCGGCGGAACAGTATGCGATCCACGCCATCGAAGCCGATGGTGTGGCAGTGGGCGCGATGCGCCTGGAATTGGCGGGGCTGACGGGAAGCCGCCCCTGAGTGATGCAATGCGAGACTTGAGTGAGATGAAGATGTTTGGACGTAATACCCTGATGGCGGCGCTGATCTGGCTGGCAAGCATGGCGGCGTGGGCGGCCCCTTCGCCCGATGCCCTGGTGCGTACCGTGATGAACGAGGTGCTCGAAATCGTGCGTACGGATGAGGCTATCCAGTCGGGCGATGCCTCGCGTGCGGCCGGTCTGGTCGATGAGAAAGTGCTGCCGCATTTCGATTTCCGGGTCATGACGTCGCTGGCCGTCGGCCGCGACTGGCGCCAGGCGACCCCGGCGCAGCGCGATCGCCTGGTCGAAGCCTTCCGTACGCTGCTGGTGCGGACCTACTCCAACGCGCTGACCCAGTATCGCGACCAGCAAATCGACTTCAAGCCCTTGCGCGCCAAGCCCGCTGACACCGACGTGACGGTGCGCACCGAAGTGCGCCAGCCCGGTGCCAAGGCGATCGAGATCGACTACGCGCTCGAAAAGCAGGGCGACAACTGGAAGGTGTACGACGTGGTTGTTGCCGGCGTATCGCTGGTCACCAACTACCGCAGCTCATTCAGCAACGAAATCCGCAGCGGCGGCATCGAAGGCCTCATCAAGGCGCTCGAAGCCAAAAATGCCGGCCTGACCGGCAACGCAAAGTGAGTGAGGCGGTGCCTCAGTCCTGCTGGCAGCCGACGACGGCGCTGACTTTCGATACCGCCACCGCCATGCGCGAAGAAGCGCGTCGCGTGTTGACCGACGGCGCGCTGCGAATCGATCTCTCCGGTGTGCCGGAGGCCGATTCGGCCGCGCTCGCGTTGCTGCTCGATGTCTGTCGCGAAGCCGCAGCGCGGCATCAGGCTATCGACATCGTCAGCATGCCGGCAGGGCTGCGCAGTCTGGCCGATTTGTATGGCGTGACCGAACTGCTCCCGACGGGCGACTCGACCGCGGCATGAGCGCTCCCGCCATTCGTATCGCCGGGGTGCGCAAGCGCTACGGTCAGCTCAAAGCGCTCGACGGGATTGATCTTGAGGTGCAGCAGGGCGAGTTTTTCGGCCTGCTCGGCCCCAATGGCGCCGGCAAAACCACGCTGATTTCGGCCTTGGCGGGGCTCACGCGCGTCGATGAGGGCGAACTCGCCGTCATGGGCCACGACGTGGTCGCCGATTACCGGCAGGCGCGCCGCAAGCTGGGCGTGGTGCCGCAGGAGCTGGTGTTCGACCCCTTCTTCTCGGTGCGTGAGGCGCTGCGCCTGCAGTCGGGCTACTTCGGTATTCGCCGCAACGACACCTGGATCGACGAAATCCTCGCCAGCCTCGACCTCACTCACAAGGCCGACGCCAACATGCGCATGCTCTCGGGCGGCATGAAGCGGCGGGTGCTGGTGGCGCAGGCGCTGGTGCATCGCCCGCCGGTGATCGTGCTCGACGAGCCGACCGCCGGGGTGGACGTCGAGTTGCGCCAGGGGCTGTGGCAGTTCATCCGCCGGCTCAATCGCGATGGTCACACCATTGTGCTGACCACCCATTACCTCGAAGAAGCGCAAACCCTGTGCAACCGTATCGCCATGCTCAAGGCGGGGCGGGTGGTGGCGCTCGACACCACCGACAACCTGCTCGCGCGCTTCGCCTCGCGCATCCTGCGTGTGCGTCTGAGTGCCCCGATCGGGCTGGATTTTCTGCCCGGCGCCCGCGATGCGGGGCATGGCTGGGTCGAGATTCCCTTTGAGTCCTATGGCGAAGTCGAAGACATGCTGTCGCGTATTCGTCTGACCGGCGGACAGGTAGAGGACATGGTGCTCGGCGAGCCGGATCTGGAAAAAGTCTTCATGGGGGTCATGCATGAGGCCTGAGCCCGTCCGTTTCGCGGGGTTTCGCACCCTGTTGTACAAGGAAATCCTGCGCTTCTGGAAGGTGTCGTTCCAGACCGTGGGCGCGCCGGTACTTACGGCGGTGCTGTATCTGCTGATCTTTTCACATGTGCTCGACCGCCATGTCACGGTCTATGGCGACGTGCCCTACACCGTCTTTCTGGTGCCGGGTCTGGTGATGATGTCGGTGCTGCAGAACGCCTTTGCCAACACCTCGTCGTCGCTCATCCAGAGCAAGATCACCGGCAACATCGTGTTCATGTTGCTGCCGCCGATCAGCTACCGCGAGTTCTTTGCCGCCTATGTGCTGGCGGCGATTGTGCGAGGCGCCTTCGTAGGGATGGGCGTGATTCTGGTCTCGCTGCTGATGGTCTCGTTGCCGGTGGTCGCGCCGGGCTGGATCATTGCCTTTGCGTTGATGGGTGGCGCGATTCTGGCTTCGTTTGGCATGATCGCCGGCATCTGGGCCGATAAGTTTGACCAACTCTCGGCCTTCCAGAACTTCCTGATCATGCCGCTGACCATGCTCTCCGGCGTGTTCTACTCGATTCACTCCTTGCCGCCCGTCTGGCAGACGGTTTCGCACTTGAACCCGTTTTTCTACATGATTGACGGTTTCCGCTATGGCTTCTTCGGCCAGTCCGATGTGTCGCCCTGGGTCAGCCTGGGCGTGGTCTCGGCCTGTTTCGTGGTGCTGGCCATCCTTACCTTGTCGATGCTCGCGCGCGGCTACAAATTGCGCGCCTGAGCGCACGATGCCTTAACATTCGCGGTCTGATCGATCGCAGCAGGAAGACCTTACATGTTTGAAGCGACTGAAATTACCCGCCTGATCCAGCAGGGCTTGCCCTGTGACTACGTCCAGATCCAGGGCGATGACGGCGTCCACTTCACTGGCGTGGTGGTCAGCGCCGAGTTCTCCGGCAAGCCGAAGGTACGCCAGCACCAGGCAGTGTACGCCACGCTCGGGCCGTTGATGGGCAACGAAATCCACGCCCTCGCGTTGCAGACCTACACGCCCGAGCAGTGGGCGAGCGTGCGTCAGGAACTGGGGCTGTAAGCGCACATGGACAAGTTGCTGATTACCGGCGGCACACGGCTGACCGGCGAAGCGCGCATCTCCGGCGCCAAGAACGCTGCGCTGCCGATTCTCTGCGCGGCCTTGCTCACGCGCGAACCGGTGAGCTTCACCAATGTGCCGCAGTTGCAGGACATCCGCACGCTGCTCGCACTGATTGCCCAGATGGGCGTGAAGATCGATCGGGATGAAGCCGCCGGCACTGTCACGCTGGACGCCGGCGAGCTGAACAATCCGGTCGCCCCGTATGAACGGGTCAAGACCATGCGCGCCTCCATCCTGGTGCTCGGCCCGCTGGTGGCCCGTTGTGGTGAAGCGCGGGTGAGCCTGCCCGGCGGCTGCGCGATTGGCGCGCGGCCGGTCGACCAGCACATCAAGGGCCTGCAGGCCATGGGCGCGCAGGTCAAGGTCGAGCACGGCGACATCCACGCCGAAGTCACCCGCCTGAAGGGCGCCCGGCTGTTTACCGATATGGTGACCGTGACCGGCACCGAAAACCTGATGATGGCGGCCTGCCTGGCCGACGGCGAGACAGTGATCGAAAACGCCGCACGCGAGCCCGAGGTGGTTGATCTGGCCAAGTGCCTGATGGCCATGGGCGCCCGCATCTCCGGCGCTGGCACCGACGTGATCCGGGTGCAGGGCGTGGACGCGCTGCATGGCGCAACCCACCAGATCATGCCCGACCGCATCGAGACCGGCACCTACCTGTGCGCGGCGGCGGCCACCGGCGGCGATATTCGCCTCACCGGCACCTCGTCGACCTATCTCGACATCGTAGTCGACAAGCTGCTCGACGCCGGTTGCGAGATTGACGTCGAGCGCGACGAGATCCGCCTGCGCGCGCCCAAGCGCCTCAAGGCGGTCAGTTTGCGCACCGCGCCGTATCCCGCGTTCCCGACCGACATGCAGGCGCAGTTCATGGCGATCAATTGCGTGGCCGAGGGCACGGCGGTGATTCGCGAGACGATTTTCGAAAACCGCTTCATGCATGCGGTCGAGCTGCAGCGCCTGGGCGCCGATATCCGCATCGACGGCAACACTGCAGTAGTGACTGGCGTGGCGCGCCTCGACGGTGCCACCGTGATGGCCACCGATCTGCGCGCCTCTGCGAGTTTGGTGGTGGCCGGGCTGGTGGCTGAGGGCGAGACCTTGATCGAGCGTATCTACCATCTCGACCGCGGCTACGAGCACCTGGAGAAGAAACTCAGCGCGCTGGGCGCGCAGGTCAGGCGGCAGGCCTGAGGCTCCGGTAAAATCCGTTTTTTGTACGAAACAAGGAATTCCTGTGTCCGGCATCACGATCGCCCTGTCCAAGGGTCGCATCTTCGAAGAGACGCTGCCGCTGTTGGCGGCGGCGGGTATTACGCCGACCGACGACCCGGAAAAGTCCCGCAAGCTGATCATCGGCACCAACCGACCGGATGTGCAACTGGTGATCGTGCGCGCCAGCGACACGCCGACCTATGTGCAATACGGCGCGGCCGATCTGGGCATCGCCGGGCGCGATGTGCTCATCGAGCATGGCGGGGCCGGCCTGTACCAGCCGCTGGACCTGAACATCGCGCGTTGTCGTGTGTGCGTGGCGGTGCGCAAGGGCTTCGATTACGCCCGCGCCTCTCAGCCGGGCAGCCGTATCCGCGTGGCCACCAAGTACACCAAGATCGCGCGCGAGCACTTCGCCAGCAAAGGCGTGCATGTGGATCTGATCAAGCTGTATGGCTCGATGGAACTGGCGCCGTTGGTCGGGCTGTCCGACGCGATTGTCGATCTGGTCTCCACCGGCAACACGCTGCGCGCCAACAACCTCGAGGCGGTCGAAGATATCACCACGATCAGCTCCCGTCTGGTGGTCAATCAGGCAGCGCTCAAGGTCAAGCGCGAGCTGTTGCAGCCGGTGATTGACGCCTTTGCCGGAGCGGTCAAACCATGAACGCACCTCTGATCCGTCGACTCGACTCCCGCACCCCCGATTTTCTCGCCACCCTCGACGCCTTGCTGGCTTTCGAGAGCGGCACAGACTCGCAGATCGAAAACGCGGTCACCGACATTCTCGCGGCGGTGCGCACGGTTGGCGATCCGGCCGTGATCGACTACACCTGCCGCTTTGACCGGCTGGATGTGAATCACATGTCGGCGCTCGAGCTGCCCCGGCATGCGCTGGACGATGCCTTGGCAACGCTGCCCGAAGCGCAGCGTGCGGCGCTCGAAGTGGCCGCCAGCCGCGTTGAAGCCTATCACCGCCGGCAGATCGCCGAATCCTGGGATTACACCGAAGCCGACGGCACCCGTCTGGGTCAGATCGTCACACCGCTGGACCGTGTTGGCCTGTACGTGCCGGGGGGCCGGGCGTCCTATCCGAGTTCGGTGCTGATGAATGCGATCCCGGCCAAGGTCGCCGGGGTGGGCGAGCTGATCATGGTGGTGCCGACGCCGGACGGCGAACGCAATCCGCTGGTGCTGGCCGCCGCCGCCATCACGGGTGTGGATCGCGTCTTCACCATCGGTGGTGCCCAGGCCGTGGCTGCGCTGGCTTACGGCACGCAGACCATTCCGCAGGTGGACAAGATCGTCGGACCGGGCAATGCCTACGTGGCCTCGGCCAAGCGGCGTGTCTTTGGCACGGTGGGCATCGACATGGTCGCCGGGCCGTCCGAAGTGCTGGTGATTTCCGATGGCAGCGGCAACCCGGACTGGGTGGCCATGGACTTGTTCGCTCAGGCCGAGCATGACGATCTGGCGCAGTCGATTCTGCTGTGTACCGATCCCGATTTCATCGATGCCGTGGCAGCCTCGATTGCCAAGCTGCTGCCCGAGATGCCGCGTCGTCAGACCATCGCGACCTCGCTGGCCAACCGCGGCGCGCTGATCAAGGTCAGCGATCTGGACGAGGCCTGCGCGATTGCCAACCGCATCGCGCCCGAGCACCTCGAGCTGTCGATGGAAAACGCGGAAGACTGGATCGGCGAGATCCGCCACGCCGGCGCGATCTTTGTCGGGCACTGGTCGGTCGAAGCGCTGGGTGACTACTGCGCCGGGCCGAACCATGTGTTGCCGACCATGCGCAGCGCGCGCTTCTCGTCACCGCTGGGGGTGTATGACTTCCAGAAGCGTACCAGCCTGATCCATGTGTCGGAGGCCGGCGCGCAGTCACTCGCCCGCGTGGCTGCTGTTCTGGCCGAAGGCGAGGGCTTGCAGGCGCACGCGCGTTCGGCGACTTACCGCATCAAGCCCTGATCCGGGCGAGGCGTCATTACACAACAGGCCGCTGTATGCGGCCTGTTGTTGTTTACACCGGCGGATTACACCAACGCTTTGAGTGCGTCGATTAGCGCGGCGCATTCGTCATCGGTGCCGACGGTGATGCGCAGGTAGTCGTCAATGCGTGGCAGCTTGAAGTGCCGTACGATGATCGCCTGGTCGCGCAGCGCAGCGGCTAGTGTGGCGCCCGCGTGTTTCGGGTGCCGGGCAAAGACAAAATTTGCCGCCGAGGGCAGCACCTCGAAGCCCAGCGCGGTTAGCGCCTGGTCGAGCCACTCGCGGGTGGCGATGACGCGGGCGCAGCTGTCGCGAAAATGCGGTTCATCTTCGACCGAGGCGATCGCGCCAGCCTGCGCCGGTCGGCCCAGCGGGTAGGAGTTGAAGCTGTTCTTGACCCGCTCCAGCCCCTCCACTAACTCGGCGCTGCCGACGGCGTAACCAACACGCAGCCCGGCCAGTGCGCGGGACTTTGAAAAGGTGCGGGTCACCAGCAGGTTGGGATGGCGATCCACCAGCGGGATGGCTGATTCGCCGCCGTAGTCGATATAAGCTTCGTCGATCACCACCGGTACGTCCGGATTGGCGGCGAGCAGGGCTTCGACGGCGTCGATTGGCAGCAAGCGGCCGGTGGGCGCATTCGGGTTCGGGAAAATGATCGGGCCGCCAGCAGCGTAGTCGGCCGGGTCGATCTCAAGCGCGTCGGTCAGCGCAATCGGCGTGTGGGTAATGTCGAACAGCCCGCAGTACACCGGGTAGAAGCTGTAGGTGATGTCGGGAAAGCGCAGCGGCGCGTCGTGCTTGAGTAGCGCGATGAAGGCGTGCGCGAGCACCTCGTCCGAGCCGTTGCCGACAAAAATCTGCGCCGGTCTGACGCTGTGATAGCGTGCCAGTGCGGCTTTGAGCGCATCGGAGTTCGGGTCGGGGTAGCGGCGCAGATCCTCGCTGGCGGCGCGCTGGATCGCCTCGACGGCGCGTGGTGAAGGGCCGTACGGGCTTTCGTTGGTGTTGAGTTTGACCAGCTTGTCCAGCTTGGGCTGCTCGCCCGGGACGTAAGGGGTCAAACGGCGGGCGGTGTCGCTCCAGAATCGGCTCATGGCGTGGGTTTCGGCGGGCAGTGAAAGAGACAAACTCGGCGTGGGCGATGGTATCATGACCGCCTTAACCATCAGCACTGGCCGGGTGTTCAAGCGCCCGGAAGCCACCACCATGCGGCAAGCCGACGTTACCCGTAATACCCTCGAAACCAAGATCTCGGTGCGAATCAATCTTGATGGCACCGGCGCCGCCGAGCTGAACACCGGCGTCCCCTTTCTGGACCACATGCTTGACCAGATCGCCCGCCACGGGGTGATCGACCTGGCCATCCATTGTGACGGGGATACGTACATCGACGACCATCACACCGTCGAAGATGTCGGCATCACGCTGGGTCAGGCCTTTGCCAAAGCGCTGGGCGACAAGAAAGGCATTCGCCGTTACGGCCACGCCTATGTGCCGCTCGACGAGGCGCTGTCACGCGTGGTGGTCGATTTCTCCGGCCGCCCCGGGCTGCACTACTTTGTCGAATATACCCGGGCCCGCATCGGCAATTTCGATGTCGACCTGGCGCGCGAGTTCTTCCAGGGCTTCGTCAATCATGCTGGCGTGTCGCTGCATATCGACAACCTGCGCGGCGACAACGCTCACCATCAGTGCGAAACCATTTTCAAGGCCTTTGGCCGCGCATTGCGCGCCGCAGCCGAGGTGGACTCGCGTCTGGCAGGTGTTGTGCCTTCAACCAAGGGCGCGCTCTGATTTCGTGCCCTCCCTTATTTGTGTGCGAGCAAAACCATGACTGATGTGGCCGTCATCGACTACGGCATGGGCAACCTGCGTTCGGTAGAGAAGGCGATCGAACACGTCGCCGGTGGCGCGATCGTGCGGGTGACCGATGATCCGGAGGTGGTCATGCGTGCCGAGCGCGTGGTGTTCCCCGGTCAGGGCGCCATGCCTGACTGTATCGCCGAACTCGAAGGCCGCGGTCTGCATCAGGCCGTGGTCGAGGCCGCGGCGAAAAAGCCGTTTCTCGGCATCTGCATCGGCCAGCAGATGTTGTTCGACCACAGCCAGGAAGGCGATGTCCCAGGTCTCGGGCTCTTCGCGGGCCAGGTGCGCCGCTTCCCAGACGAAAAAATGTTCGATGCCGCCGGGCTGCGCCTGAAGGTGCCGCACATGGGCTGGAACGAGGTGTGGCATCACCGCGAGCACCCTCTGTGGCGCGACATCCCCGATGGCGACCGGTTTTATTTCGTGCACAGCTATTACGTCGATTCAGCTGAGGATTCGGTGATCGCCGCCCACACTGATTACGGTGTGCGCTTTACCAGTGCCGTCGCGCGGGATAACATTTTTGCCGTGCAGTTTCATCCTGAAAAGAGCGCGCGCGCCGGTTTGCAACTGCTCACCAACTTCATGCACTGGAACCCGTAAGCGGGCACCAGCACCTCTTTTTTTACGTCTAGACGGCCCTACTCGTATGCTGCTCATACCTGCTATCGACCTCAAGGATGGTCATTGCGTCCGCCTCAAACAGGGCGAGATGGACGATGCCACCGTGTTCTCCGAAGATCCGGGCGCGACCGCCCGGCATTGGCTCGACCAGGGCGCGCGTCGTTTGCACCTTGTGGATCTCAATGGTGCGTTTGCCGGCAAACCGGTCAACGAAAAGGCGATCAAGCAGATCGTACAAGCCGTGGGCGACGACATCCCGGTACAGCTCGGCGGCGGTATTCGCGACCTCGAAACCATTGAGCGCTACCTCGACGACGGCATCAGCTACGTGATCATCGGTACCGCTGCGGTCAAGAATCCCGGCTTTCTGCAGGATGCCTGCAGCGCCTTCCCGGGTCACATCATCGTGGGCCTCGACGCCAAGGATAGCAAAGTCGCGGTCGATGGCTGGTCGAAGCTGACAGGCCATGACGTGGTGGATCTGGCCCTGAAATTCGAGGATTACGGCGTGGAAGGCGTGATCTACACCGACATCGGCCGCGACGGCATGCTCTCCGGCGTGAACGTCGAGGCCACGGTGCGACTCGCCCAGGCGCTGCGCATTCCGGTGATTGCCAGCGGCGGCATCGCGTCGATGACCGATATCGAGGCGCTGTGTGCGGTCGAGCACGAGGGCGTGACCGGTGCGATTACCGGTCGGGCCATCTACGAAGGCACGCTCGATTTCCGTGCCGCACAGGCCCGCGCCGACGAACTGGCAGGCTAGAGATGCTCGCAAAACGGATCATCCCCTGTCTGGACGTCAGTGCCGGCCGCGTCGTTAAAGGCGTGAATTTTGTCGAGCTGCGCGATGCGGGCGATCCGGTCGAAGTGGCGCGTCGCTACGATGAGCAGGGGGCCGACGAGATCACCTTTCTCGACATCACCGCCAGCTCCGACGACCGCGACATCATCCTGCACATGGTCGAGCATGTGGCCGAGCAGGTGTTCATCCCGCTGACTGTCGGCGGTGGTGTGCGCACGGTGGCCGATGTGCGCCGCTTGCTCAACGCGGGTGCCGACAAGGTCAGCATCAACACAGCGGCGGTCACCAATCCGGAAATCGTAGCCGAGGCCAGTGGCAAAGTCGGCAGCCAGTGCATCGTTGTGGCCATCGACGCCAAGCAGACCGCGCCGGGCAAGTGGGAGGTCTTTACCCACGGTGGCCGCCGCAATACCGGGCTGGACGCGATCGAGTGGGCGCAGCGCATCGAAGCGCTGGGCGCAGGCGAGATTTTGCTGACCAGCATGGATCGTGACGGCACCAAGAACGGATTCGACCTTGGCCTGACCCGCGCCATCTCCGATGCCGTGCGTATCCCGATTATCGCCAGCGGCGGCGTTGGCACACTTGAGCATCTGGCGCAGGGTGTGACCGAAGGCCGCGCCGATGCGGTGCTGGCGGCCAGCATCTTCCATTTTGGTCAGCACACCGTGCATGAGGCAAAAACCTATATGCGCGAACGCGGCATTGAGGTGCGCCTGTGATCGAACTCCCCAATCGTTGGCTCAACGACATTGTCTGGGATGACCACGGACTGGTGCCGGTCATCGCTCAGGACGCCGCCACGGGCGACGTGCTGATGTTCGCATTCATGAACCGCGAAGCACTGGCGCTCACGGCGGAGCGCGGCGAGGCAGTCTACTGGTCGCGCTCGCGGCGCAAACTGTGGCACAAGGGCGAGGAGTCCGGCCATATCCAGAAGGTGCTGGAGATTCGCACCGACTGTGACAACGACGTGGTGTTGTTGAAGATCGAGCAGGCCGGCGGCATCGCCTGCCACACTGGACGCAAGAGCTGTTTCTTTCAGCGCCTCGGAGAGTCCGGGCACTGGGAAGCAGTCGACCCGGTTCTGAAAGACCCGAAGGAGATTTACGGATGATCGATATCGAAGTGCTGCACCGCGTGGCCGCGACGCTTGCCGAGCGCAAGGCTGCAGATCCGGACGCGTCCTACGTGTCCAGCCTCTACACCAAGGGCACGGACGCCATCTGCAAAAAGGTGGCCGAAGAGGCGGCCGAGACGATCATGGCGGCCAAGGATGCCAATCGGCTGCACCTGGTCTGGGAAGTCACCGATGTCTGGTTTCACACCATGGTGTTGCTGGCGCACTTTGGGCTGACGGTCGACGATGTGCTGGCCGAGTTTCGTCGTCGCGAAGGCGTATCCGGCATCGACGAAAAAAAATCACGCACAGCAGGGTAAACCACGCTTATGTCTGACTGCATCTTCTGCAAAATTGCGTCGGGTGACATCCCGGCCAAAAAGGCCTTCGAGGATGACGACATGGTCGTCTTCCACGACATCAACCCGGTCGCGCCGGTGCACCTGCTGGCCATTCCGAAGCGGCACATCGCGTCGCTGGCCGATGCCCAGCCCGAGGATGCCCTGGTGATGGGCAAACTGCTGCAGACCGGCGCCCGCCTGGCAGTGGAGCACGGCTGTACCGACGGCTTCCGGACGCTGGTCAACACGGGGCGGGTCGGCAGGCAGGAGGTGTATCATTTGCACATTCATTTCGTTGGCGGGCCGGACGTATTGCCCCCCATGTTGAAGCGTTGAGGAGTTATTCATGGGTTCATTCAGTATCTGGCACTGGCTGATCGTTCTGGTCATCGTGATGCTTGTTTTTGGTACCAAGAAGCTGCGCAATATCGGCCAGGATCTCGGGGGTGCAGTGAAGGGCTTCAAGGAAGGCGTGCGGGAGGCCGAGAGTGGCGGCGAGCCGGCCAAGCCTGAGCAGCTCGATGGCAAAACCATCAATGCGGAAGCCAAAGAGAAGATCAATAATTCTTGATCGACAGTAGGTTTGATACGAGGGGCGAAGCAGGTCGGCCCCTCGTTTTTGCTTTCGTCTGCGCAGGAACGTCATGTTTGATATCGGTTTCACCGAACTCATGATCATCGCCATCGTCGGTTTGGTGGTGATCGGTCCCGAGCGCCTGCCGAAAGTGGCGCGAACCGTTGGTCACATGCTGGGGCGTCTGCAGCGCTATGTCGGCGATGTGAAGTCGGACATCCAGCGTGAGATGCACCTGGAAGACCTCAAAAAGCTTCAGAAAGAAATGACCGACTCTGCGCGCGATCTCGAAAGCGGGTTGCGCGGGCAGGCTGCGGCGGTTCAGGCGGACCTCGATAACACCGCCAAATCGGTGAATTCCGCGGTGACGGGGGAGACGACGCCGAAGGCAGTCGACACGACGGCGGCTGATGCCGAAGCCGCTCTCAAGGACGCCGAGCGGGCCATCGCCCAGACCGTTGCCGACGATATCGCCGCCGGCCATACTCCGCCACCGAACGACGCCAATCAGATGGCGCTTGGTCTCGACAATGCTGCGCCTGCGGATGCGCCGAAGGAGTCCAAGGCGTGACCGAGACGACTCAAGAAACCTTTGTTGCGCATCTCGTCGAACTGCGCGACCGTCTGCTGCGAGCGGTTGGTGCGGTGTTGCTGGTGTTTTTCTGCCTGATGCCCTGGGCCGGACAGATTTACGATTTGCTTGCGCTGCCAATGATGCAGGCGCTGCCCGAAGGCACGCGCATGATTGCCACCGGCGTGGTCACGCCGTTCTTTGTGCCGGTGAAAGTGACCTTGATGGTTGCCTTCGTCTGCGCGCTGCCGGTGGTGCTGTACCAGGCCTGGGCATTCATTGCGCCGGGTCTCTACGCACATGAGAAGCGCCTGGGCATCCCGTTGGTACTGGCCAGCACCTTGCTGTTTCTGGCGGGCATGGCGTTTTGCTATTTCTTCGTGTTCAAGATGGTGTTTGCATTCATCAATGAATTCGCACCGAAGAGCATTACCCCCGCACCGGATATCGAGCAATACCTGTCATTCGTCATGACGCTGTTCTTGGCTTTCGGGCTCACTTTCGAGGTGCCTGTTGCGGTGGTGCTGCTGTCCAAGTTTGGTCTGGTGAATCAAGCCAAACTGAAGGAAGCCCGCCCTTACGTGATCGTCGGTGCCTTTGTCATTGCGGCCGTTGTGACCCCACCAGATGTGATTTCGCAGTTCATGCTGGCGGTGCCGATGTGGTTGCTCTATGAGGTCGGCATTATGTGCGCCCGCTTTGTGGCGGTGCGTGAAGATCAGCCGTCCGATGATGACGCTGAGCCAGCCAGCGAAGTGACGCGTAGCTGATCGACCGATTCGATGTCTCGCGCTACTGAGGGCGAGGAATTGTCGGTCGGCGGCCGATCTTGACCGGCAACTCAATCACCTGCTTTTTCCGGCGGACCGTGAAGCGCGCATCCGCGCCTGGTGCGAGCGCGGCCACTAGTTCAAGCATGCGTTGCGGGCTGGCAATGGGCTGTGTGCCGATGCCGATCAAGACATCGCCAGGCTGAATGCCGCCCTTGTCGGCCGGGCCGCCACGCATCACCCCTGCAATCAAGGCCCCTTCGGCGTCGGGTAAACCAAAGGATTCAGCCAACTCCGGGGTGATGTCCTGAATTTCGACCCCGATCCAGCCGCGCGTCACACGACCGGTACGGATGATCTGATCCATCACGTCTTTGGCGAAGGTGACCGGAATGGCGAAGCCGATGCCGAGCGAGCCACCCGAGCGGGAGTAGATGGCGGCATTGATACCCACCAGCGCGCCGTCACTATTGACCAGCGCGCCACCAGAGTTGCCGGGGTTGATTGCCGCATCGGTTTGAATGAAATTTTCGAAGGTGCTGATGCCAAGGTGGCTGCGTTGCAGTGCGGAGACGATGCCCATGGTGACGGTCTGACCGACACCGAAGGGGTTGCCGATGGCCAGGACAATGTCGCCAACTGACAGCGATTCGGTCGGTGCGAAGCTTACCGCCGGAAGCGCGTCGCCGGCTTCAATGCGTAGCACGGCGAGATCGGTCTCAGGGTCGCGGCCGACGAGCTTTGCCTCGAACTTGCGGCCGTCGTTGAGGGCGACCTCGATGGCGTCGGCGGCTTCGATGACATGGTTGTTGGTCAGAATATATCCGTCGGCGCTGGCAATGACGCCTGATCCGAGACCCGAGGTGCGCTGTTCTTGCCGCGGACCGAGGCGGTCTCCGAAAAAATGACGGAAAATCGGGTCATCCAGAAAGGGGCTGCGCTGGGACTGCATTTCCTTGCTGGTAAAAATATGTACGACGGAGGGGAGCGCGGTTCGGGCTGCTTTGGCATACGATCCGGGGGCGTCGGTCGTTGGGACAATGGTCGCGGCGGGCGGCGCCTCGTTTTGCATCACAACCACCGGGACTTCTGGTTTGAGCCAGTCGGGCTTGAAGGTGGACAGCACAAATACGACAGCCACCGCAACGGTGACTGCCTGGGCGAAGGTCAGCCAGAGCCGGTGAATCATGTGTGGGGCGCCAGTTTGGGCACCCGGGCGATGGGAAGGAGGACGGACATATGCAATTGACTGAGCTTGAGCGCTATCTGGACGCGCTGCTTAATGTGACCGCGATGAAGGATTATTGCCCAAACGGTTTGCAAGTGGAAGGAAGGCCGGAGGTGGCACGCGTGGTTTGCGGTGTAACCGCCAGTCAGGCCCTGCTCGATGCGGCGGTTGAGCGGCAGGCCGATGCGGTGTTGGTGCATCACGGCTATTTCTGGCGGGGTGAGGATGCGCGCGTGGTCGGTTTGCGCAAGCGGCGCTTGAGTACCCTGTTGCGACATGACATCAGTTTGTTGGCATATCACTTGCCGCTGGATGTGCATCCGGAGTTGGGTAACAACGCGCAGTTGGCCCGTCGAATGGGCTGGACGGCGACGGCAAGCTTCGGCGAGCAGTCGCTGGGCCTGATCGGTAATGTATCCCAAGCCCTGCCTGCTCGCGTGCTTGCAGAACAACTTGGCGCGACTTTGGGTCGAGCGGCGCAACTGGTGGGCGATGGTGACAGGGTGGTGCGGCGGGTGGCGTGGTGCACCGGCGCCGCGCAGTCATTTCTTGAATCTGCCGTGGCGGCGGGTTGCGACGTATTCGTGTCGGGCGAGATCTCCGAGCCGACCGTGCACCTGGCGCGGGAGTCAGGGGTGCCGTATATCGCGGCAGGGCATCATGCCACCGAGCGTTATGGCATTCAGGCGCTTGGAGAGCATCTAGCCGACCAGTTCGGCCTGGCATACCAATTTGTGGACATCGATAATCCGGTTTGAGCGCCGCGAGGCTATCGCCACGGCGATCGGGGCGGTGTATCGCGGTGTGTTCGTGATGACTGGCTCAGTCGTCGCGTTTGCGGTTGAAGCCGCCAAGCAGTTCGGTGGCGGTGAAGCCGTCGTCGGCGTCGCCGCCCAGCCCCTTCGGCCTCGCAGGTGGCGGCGCCTCGTCGGGTTCTGGCGGGGGCGGTGATTCGGGCTCGTGTGCCTCCTCTTCCGTTTCCTCGGGTGCGGGCGTGTCGCCGGATTCGAGCTGGAAGTCGAGGTCGGGGAGTGTCGTTTCGGTCAGCGACGGGCTGATGTCGGCCTCGTTGAGGCTGAAGATCGGCTCGGAGTTTGTCGTGTCGAGCGGTGCGCTGAAGTCGATCGGGGCTTCGTCCGTGGCCGGTGTTTCTGCATCGGCTGCAGTTTCGATGGCTGCCACGGGGATGTCGACCGGGCCGGTGTAGGAGCCGAGCTGGTCTTCGAGCACGGCCATGAGCATGAGCAGGTCATCAATCACCGCGATGGGGAAGCCCTGCCGTGCGCCATCGCGGTTGTCTCGCAGCAGACGCTGGATGTAGGCCTGACAGTCGACGGTCATCCAGGTGCTGGTGAGCGCCTTGACGATGTGCGCCATCTGTTCGACTGACTCGGATGTCTGGCGCGCAAGGTCGAAGTCGTCCCACTCGACGACCTTGACGTTGAAGGTCTGGTTGAGCTGCCGGGTGATGATTTCGAAGTCTTCACGCATGTCGGCGGTGCGGTATACCTCCAGCAGCTTCAGCCAGGGCGCGACGGCCTGTTTTGGGTTGTTGCGGATGAATTCGGCCAAGGTTGCAGCTGCACCCTGAATGCGGCCGAAAGACATCATGATGTCGGCGAGTTCGACCGCAGATTCATGCTCTTCGGAAAGGTCGGCTTCTTCGATCGTGATGGGCGCAACGCTGTGCTGCAATTCGGCGGGTGCCGACCCGTCCCAGTCGATGGGCGAGAAGTCAAAGCTCTCGGCGCCTGGGTTGGCCTGCGGCGTGGCGATGGACGGCTTGTCGGCCTTGGGCGCTGTCTGTGTCGCCTCGTTTTCGTAAAGAGGCTCATCGCCTTCGTTGCCGGTACGTCGTCGGCGCAGAAGCCAGACCGTCATGAGTGATGCCAGCAGCGCGGCGAGGCCGGCCGGGAACCAGTGTTCGGCCGTCGTAAGCCAGTCGGGGGGGGCCGCAGGCGCGGGGGCGGGTGCTGCGGCCTCGATCGTGGGCGCGGCAGATCTTGTTTCATTGGCCGGCGTGTTTGCCTGCGAAATGTCTTTCTTGGCGACCTCGTCGGCCAGTGCCTTTTGCAGGGCCTCGATACGTTCGATGCGGTCGGTGAGTTCGAGCCGCGCCGTGATTTGCTCATCGAGCAGCATGATCAGTTGCTGCTCGCGGCGCAGGAGATCGCGGTCGGACTCGGATGTGCGGTCGATCAGGCCGGGGTCGCCCAGTTGACGGGATAGCTTGAAACCGTCGAAGTCCGGCGCATCGCCGGTGAGCGTCAGTCGGTCTCCGTTGTCCGCGGGCGATGGCTCAGTTGGCGCCACAGCTGCTTCGGTCACCAGCTCTGCCGGGGGCGTTGTCGCTGCGGCAGGTTCTGGTGCGGGGGGCTTGGCGGGCGCCGGCTGTGGCGCACGCGCGACTGGTTTCGGTGCTGCGGGTGCCGGGCGGGCGGCGATAATCGCTTCCCGGCCTGGCAGGAGGAGTGTGGTACCCGCGCCAAGGGTTTGCCGTGACGAGCGAATGCTGCGGTCGCCACGATTGAGTTTGCGTGTTGCCCTGATAAAGCCGATCCGGTCATCTCGGTTCGACGGGTAGAGCTGGCGGGCCAGCTGATTGATGGAGGCGTCATCGGGCAGTGTCCAGGCCCCTCCGAGTTCGCCTGTCGACAAGGCGGCCAGCGCGGGTGAGCCTGTTGCAGGAATAGCCGGGCGAAACGCTGGCGTGGCCGCCTGTGGCGTCGCGATGCTGCGTGCGGGGGAGGGCAGCAGCAGGGTGTAGGTTCGCGTCAGTCGTGCTTGGCAGGTTTCTTCAAGCGTGAGCCGGACGATGGGGTCGAGGACGGCTTGTGCGCGGGTGATGACGGCGATCGGCGTGCCCGCGCGTATCTGGAGGCTGACCAGCGCGTTGCGCACCGAGGGAATGCCGTCTGCGAGGTCCTTGCCCGGCACGACACGAAGACAGTCACTGCCGTCTTTTGAGCCGACGCCGTGGAGCCGGATTTCGGTGCGAAAGGGCTCGCCGATGGCGGATTGACTGAGGATTTCGCCAAAACCGATGGCTTGCGCCGTGGCCGGGATCGACACAAGGGCGCAAAGCAGCAGTGAGGACTTGCTTGGTGACGACGTCATCGTTCAGTCGGAAAAGCCTTATGAATTCGGGCGATCGCGAAACTATTTGAAGCACATTGTAATGAACTTGCGCTCGATTTGGCCCTTTGTCATGGGCTTGTGCACAAAATTGCACACATATGCCCGGCCCGGCAAGCCGCGGTGCACGGCGAAGTCGCGGTATCATGACGCGTTGCCATACGATTGCGTACGTTGTCATGAATGCCAAATTATCAGGTGGGGTTGGCCGCCGGCGCGCGCAGGTTCGGCGCATTGAGATTGAAGGGTTTTTCCGGGGCGACGGCCTCGTGGAACTCGATGCAACGCTGGTCGATGTCAAGGATGTGGACTATCCGCTGGCAGCCGGGGTGCGTAAGAAAGGCGATCCCGTGCATCGCATGCGCGTGTCCGTGCTGATCGATCAAGGTTTCACCATTCTGGATGCACATGCTGAACTGGAGTGGATGCCCTATCCGGGCGCCTGCGATCGCATTGGCCCGGCTTACCAGGCTTTGGTGGGGATGAATCTGATGAAAGGCTTCCGTGACGCGATACGGGCCGAGTTTTTCGGGACCGACGGGTGCAGCCATGTCTCCGAGTTGCTGCTGAGTTTGCCGACCGCTGCGGTGCAGACTTTTGCGACCTTCATGAAAGACAACGCCAGTGTAGGGGAGAAGCCATTTCAGCTGGATCGCTGTCACGCCCTCGCGACTGATGGCGACACGGTTCGGCAGTACTACCCCGCATGGTATCGGTTGCCTGCGGACGGTTCGGGGAATGCTGAAGACGGCGACGTTTAACGGCGGATGAGTGGTCAGTGCCGGGCGCGGCCTCCCGAGCCGCGGCCAGGGTCGCGATGCGTCGGAATTCGGTTATAATTACAAGGCTTTCGCCGTGCAAGAATTCACGCGCGCTGCGGATGTGTGTCGCACGCATTGGCGCTTTGTCGCTGATGCAACGGCATGTGCCGGACGAGGGAGATCGGCAGATGTCGTGGGGTCTGGGCCCCGAATTGACCCGTTCAACCTAATGTCCGTGTTCTCCGTGTGGAGATGCGGCTTCTATCGAAGGGCAACCATGAAGATTCATGAGTATCAGGCAAAAGAGCTGCTGAGAAAGTATGGCGTCGTCACCCCGCGTGGCATTCCGTGCTTCTCGGTGGACGATGCGGTCAAAGCGGCCGAAGAGCTGGGCGGCAAGATCTGGGTGGTCAAGGCACAGATTCACGCCGGTGGCCGTGGCAAGGGTGGTGGCGTGAAGCTCGCCAAGTCGATCGACGAAGTGAAAGCGCTGGCCGGCGAGATTCTGGGCATGCAGCTGATCACGCACCAGACCGGCGCCGAGGGACAGAAAGTCCGCCGCCTGCTGATCGAAGAAGGCGCCGACATTCAGAAGGAATACTACGTTGCGGCGCTGACCGACCGTGCAACTCAGTCGGTTGCCATGATGGCCTCCTCTGAGGGCGGCATGGACATCGAGGAAGTGGCTGCCAAGACGCCGGAGAAGATCATCAAGGTCTTCGTCGATCCGCTCGTCGGCCTGACCGATGCGCAAGCGACCGAACTGGCGACCGGGATTGGTGTTCCGGCCGGCTCCGTCGACAAGGCTGTCGACGCGCTCAAGAAGCTCTATACCTGCTACATGGAAACCGATGCCTCGCTGGCGGAAATCAACCCGCTGATTCTGGAAGGCAACGGCAACATCAAGGCGTTGGACGCCAAATTCAATTTCGACTCCAACGCGCTGTATCGTCACCCGGAGATCGTCGAGTACCGCGATCTGGACGAAGAAGACGCAGACGAAGTCGAGGCCTCCAAGTACGACCTGGCCTATATCAGCCTGGACGGCAACATCGGCTGCCTGGTTAACGGCGCCGGTCTGGCCATGGCGACCATGGATACGATCAAGCTGTTCGGCGCTTCGCCGGCCAACTTCCTGGACGTTGGCGGTGGTGCAACGACCGAGAAGGTGACCGAAGCCTTCAAGATCATGCTTCAGAACCCCAAGGTGAAGGGCATTCTGGTGAACATCTTTGGCGGCATCATGCGTTGCGACACCATCGCCACCGGCGTGGTCGCAGCAGCCAAGGAAGTCAATCTCTCCGTACCGCTGGTGGTGCGCATGAAGGGTACCAACGAAGACATCGGCAAGAAGATTCTCGCCGAGTCCGGGTTGCCCATCATTTCCGCCGACAGCATGGCCGAAGCCGCGACGAAAGTCGTCGAAGCGGTCAAGTAAGGAGAGTTTCGAATGTCTATTCTGATCAACAAAGACACCAAGGTCATCACCCAGGGCATCACGGGCAAGACCGGTCAGTTCCACACCGAGAAGTGCATCGAGTACGCGAACGGCAAGAACTGCTTTGTCGCTGGCGTGAACCCGAAGAAAGCGGGCGAGTCCATCTTTGGTGTTCCTATCTACGCATCCGTCAAGGAAGCCGCGGCTGAAACCGGCTCGACCGTTTCGGTCATCTATGTGCCGCCCGCCGGCGCTGCTGCCGCGATCTGGGAAGCCTGCGAAGCCGATATCGATCTGGCGATCTGCATCACCGAGGGCATTCCGGTTCGCGACATGCTCGAAGTGCGCAACAAGATGAAGCAGAAAGTTGCTGCCGGCGGCAAGGAAACGCTGCTGCTCGGCCCCAACTGCCCGGGTCTGATCACGCCGGATGAAATCAAGATCGGCATCATGCCGGGTCACATCCACCGGAAAGGTCGGATTGGCGTGGTTTCCCGCTCCGGCACGCTGACCTATGAAGCCGTGGGCCAGCTGACCGAGATCGGACTGGGCCAGTCTTCCGCGGTCGGTATTGGTGGTGACCCCATCAATGGTCTCAAGCACATCGACGTGATGCGCATGTTCAATGATGACCCGGATACCGATGCGGTCATCATGATCGGCGAAATTGGCGGTCCGGACGAAGCCGAGGCGGCCCGTTGGTGCAAGGACAACATGAAGAAGCCGGTGGTTGGCTTTATTGCCGGTGTGACTGCACCCGCAGGCAAGCGTATGGGCCATGCCGGTGCGCTGATCTCGGGCGGTGAGGATACGGCCGATGCCAAGCTCGCCATCATGGAAGCATGCGGCTTTACCGTAACGCGCAACCCGTCGGAGATGGCAAAGCTCCTCAAAGCCATGCTCTGAGCGTTGTCTGATGCGAAAAGGCGCCGGCGAAAGCCGGCGTTTTTTTTGGTTCGGATATTGTACTTTCGTTATATTTTTCGCCGCCTGATGGCGAGGTGTTGTGTGAAAATGCGTTACTCCTGCCGAGAAAGGCGGGTGAAGTCTAGCGGTCTGATGCCGTAGACCTTGTGGCCGAAGCTGTTTGACGGTGGCCGGGAAAAAATGGCGGCCAGGCGCGACTTGCCCTGTGCGCCGGTGAGGGTGGCGTGTTGATGGAATCGCAGGACCGGGAGAAGTCAGCTTTGCAAATGGCGTCGCGAACCGATACGGGAAAGATGCGTCAGCGCAACGAAGATGCGTGTTTGTTTGATGACGCGTCTCGTTGGGCTGTGCTGGCCGACGG
This sequence comes from Zoogloeaceae bacterium G21618-S1, assembly GCA_027214125.1. Taxonomy (GTDB): domain Bacteria; phylum Pseudomonadota; class Gammaproteobacteria; order Burkholderiales; family Rhodocyclaceae; genus Nitrogeniibacter. The sequence continues at coordinate 48,218 of JAPWHF010000012.1, read as the reverse complement.
TATGGGGGGTTATCAAGGCGGCGATGTGGCGTCTCGGCTGGTTGTCGATAGCCTGGCTGCAAGTTTGCGGGGCAGCGAAGCGACTTCGGTCTCCCAGATGCTGGCGGAGTTGCGGCAGGCCACGATGCGCGCCAATACAGACGTGATTGCTGCGGCGAGAAAAGACCGCGAGTTGCACGGTATGGGCTCGACAGTGGTGGCATCGCGCTTTCATGACAACACTTTACTGGTGTCTCATGTGGGTGATTCGCGGATGTATCGCTATCGGCCCGACGAGCTCGTTCAGCTGACGCGTGACCACTCTTTGTTGCAGGAGCAGGTCGATGGCGGCATGATGAGTGCCGATGAAGCGCGGGTAGCGCCCGGACGCAGTCTGCTGACGCGTGCGCTGGGTGTGGAGCCCGCGGTGGTGCCTGATGTGGCACTGCACGAGGCGCGGGTTGGGGATGTCTACCTGCTGTGCTCCGATGGCTTGACCGATATGCTTGATGACGAAGACATCGCGCTGGTATGCGAGACCTTGTCCGCTAATCTGACCGTGGCGGCAGATCATCTGATTCAGCTTGCCAACGACCGGGGTGGTCGTGACAACATCACCGTAGTTTTGATCAAGGTTCTGCAGCCCTTCCCGGCGCGCAGAACGTAGCAGGGCGAAACAGGGACAGGACAATACGATGCCGAAGTTGATCCTCAGCATGGACGGGCTGGTGCTCAAGGAAATTCCGCTGAACAAAGAGCGGACGACCATCGGGCGCAAGCCGCATAACGACATCCAGATCGACAATCTGGCAATCAGTGGCGAACATGCGGTGATCACTGCGATTCTCGACGACGCCTTTCTTGAAGACCGCAACAGCACCAATGGCACCTATGTCAATGGTCAGCCGGTCAAGAAGTGCGCGCTGCAGAACAACGATGTGGTCGAGCTGGGCAAATATCGCATCAAGTTTGTTGTTGATGCCGTGGCGGCCTCCGGGCCCTTGACCGATTTCGTCGATACCGCGGCGCTTAAACCGGTCATGGCTGATCCCGAGCTGGATGTGTCGAAATCCGACGTCGGCGTGACCGATACGGTGGTGGACGGCGACGATGCCATTGCCGCAATTGATGCCGAGGCCACACAGATTCTCGACCGGGCAGGTGCGGGTGTAGCGGACAAGGCGGTGTCACCAGCCAAGGTCGCGGCGCCCCCGCCAGGTGAAGGCGCCGGGGGGATGATCCAGGTGTTGTCAGGCCCTAATGTCGGGCGGGAACTGGAGCTTACCAAATCATTGACGACGCTTGGCAAGCCGGGGGTTCAGGTCGCGGTCATCACGCGACGGCCACATGGCTATTTCATTACGCACGTGGAAGGTTCGACCTTCCCGGTGGTCAATGGCAGCCCGCTGGGTGCGCAGGCTCACCACCTGAGCGATCACGACATCATCGAAATCGCGGGTGTAAAAATGGAGTTCTTCTTGCGCGTCAGCGCCTGAGCCGCCCATCTGCGGGCAAGGACCTCGTCGGCCTGTGACGTAGTTCTCGGTCGGGGGGGCGTGGCAATGCTAGCCTCAACAGTTCCGGGGTATTCCCGATGGGCGGCAACTGTGCCGGGCGCGGGCGTCATCAATGAAATTCAGGGTATTGGGGTGTAGTGGCGGCATTGGTGGCCAGGAAATGCGGACTTCTGCGTTTCTGGTCGACGATGACGTGCTGATCGATGGCGGCACAGGCGTGGGTACGCTTGAGTACGACGCATTGTTGCGCATCGACCATATCTTCGTGACCCATGCTCACCTCGACCATATTGGCTTCATTCCGTTGCTCGTCGATACCGTCGGGAATGATCGCCGCTCTCCGATCACGGTGTACGGCACGGTCGAAACCATCCGCATTCTGCGTTCTCATATCTTCAACTGGCTGGTGTGGCCCGACTTCAGCGCCATCCCCGACCGTCACCGGCCATTTATGCGATTTCAGGTGCTCAAGGTGGGCGAAACCATTGCGCTCGATGGCCGCAAGATCACCTCGCTACCAGCCCTGCATACCGTGCCCGCGGCGGCCTACTGCCTCGATAGCGGCGACGGACAGCTCATTTACACCGGCGATACCACCTACTGCCCGGCGCTGATCTCGGCGATCAATCGACAGACCGCGCTTCGGCATTTGGTGATCGAAACGGCCTTCTCTGATGCGCAGCATGGACTGGCTGTGGCGTCGCGGCATTTGTGCCCCAGCTTGCTGGCCGGCTTTCTGGATGCCCTCACATGCCAACCCGAGGTGCACATCAGCCATCTCAAGCCGGGGCATGGTGAGCGAACCATGGCCGAGATCGGCGTTTCCGGCGGCGCTTTCAGGCCGAGCATGCTGAGCAACGAACAGGTCCTGACTTTCTGATCGCTGCCGCATCTGCCAGATGTCGCTAGAATGGCGACAATGAGCGCTTCCGCGCTCACCGGACTGATGACATTGAGCAGGGATCAAACGCCATGAAAGCTGCTGGCAAAAGCCCTTCGAGCGGAGATGTGACCAGCCGCCTCGCCTTCTTCAAAGGCCTGCAGGCCGCGACCAATCGCATTCACGCCACCCAGAATATTGACGAGATCATCTTCGAGCTGTCGGCGGATCTGTGCGATCTTTTCGGCGCGGAGCGGCTGACCATCTACACGCTGGACGAGGCGCGCACTGCCATTGTTTCCAAGGTCAAAACCGGCTTGCATTCGGTTAACAGCATTCGTTTGCCGATTTCTGAAAACAGCGTTGCGGGCTATGTGGCTCATACCAAGAAGATGCTGAATCTGCCGGACGTGTACGATGCGCCGGCGCTCAAAAAGATCTCGCCGCGTCTGGAGTTTCGGAACGAGGTCGATGAGGTTACCGGCTACCGCAGCAAACAAATGTTGGTTGCTCCGATCCTGACTGGCGAAAACGGCGAGCTGATCGGTGTGCTTCAGCTCATCAACGCCGTCGACGGCAAGCCGTTTTCACCGGTTGCCGAAGAAGGCTTGCTGGGTCTCGCCCAAACCCTTGGCGTGGCCTTTGCCCAGCGTGCGCGTACGCAGGGCAAACCCCGGAGCCGTTACGACTTGCTGGTGGCCGATGGGCATCTGTCGGCCCAGGAGCTGGACGCCGCGGGGCGCAAGGCGCGCGATCGAAAGGTGAGCACGGAAGATGTGCTGCTCGACGACATGGGCCTCGCGCTGGCCGATGTTGGCAGCGCCATTGCACGCTGCTTCAACGTGCCCTACGAGCCTTTTCGCGGAGATCGCATCAAGCCCGTCGACCTGTTGCGCAACATCAAGCGCGACTTTGTCGAACAAAGCCACTGGCTGCCGCTCGAAGAGACCGAAGAGGGGATCGTCGTCATGGCGATCGACCCCGAACAGACCCGCGCATCGCGCGTCGCGCACAACGTATTCCCCAACAAGAAAATCGTCTTCCGGGCAACCACCCACCGGGACTTTCGGCGTACGGTCGATCAGTACTTTGAGGCCAGCCTTGATCTGGGGTCGGTCGACGATCTGTTGTTGGACCTCGGTGACGAAGAGCAGGACGGTTCGGTGGCCGAGGACATCTCTGCTGCGGCCGACAACGAACTGGTCAAGCTGGTCAACAAGGTCATCATCGACGCCTACAAGCAAGGCGCCTCCGATATCCACATCGAACCACGCCCTGGCAAGGTCAAAACCCTCATCCGCTTCCGCAAGGACGGCACGCTGGTGCCCTATATCGAAGTGCCCGCCAGTTACCGCAATCCGCTGGTGACCCGCATCAAGATCATGTGCGACCTCGACATTTCCGAGCGCCGCAAGCCGCAGGACGGCAAGATCAAGTTCCGTAAATACGCCGCGCTTGATATCGAGCTGCGGGTTGCCACTATCCCCACCGCGGGTGGCATGGAAGATGTGGTGATGCGCCTCCTCGCCCACAGCGAGCCCATCCCGCTCGACAAGCTTGGCCTGTCGCCGCATAACCTGGAGCGTCTTAAAGGTGCCATCTCGCAGCCCTACGGCATCTTCTTCGTGTGTGGCCCCACCGGCTCCGGCAAGACCACCACACTGCACTCCATCCTCGGCCACATCAACACGCCCGAGACCAAGATCTGGACCGCCGAAGACCCGGTCGAAATCACCCAGAAAGGGCTTCGCCAGGTGCAGGTCAACCGCAAGGCCGGGCTGGACTTCGCCACCATGATGCGCGCCTTCCTCCGCGCCGACCCGGATGTGATCATGGTCGGTGAAATGCGCGACCGTGAAACCGTCTCGGTCGGCCTCGAAGCCTCGCTCACCGGCCACCTCGTGTTCTCCACGCTACACACCAATAGCGCCCCGGAGTCCATCGTCCGCCTGCTCGACATGGGCATGGACCCCTTCAACTTCGCCGACGCCCTGCTCGGCGTGCTCGCCCAGCGTCTCGCCAAGCGGCTGTGCCCCAAATGCAAGAGCGGCTATCACCCCGACAGCGACGAGCTCTCCAGCCTGCTCGACGAATACTGCACCGACCTTCGAGGCACGCCGGCTTTCGTCGCCGACGCCGAAGCCGCCCGCAAGGCAGTCGCCCGCCGCTGGCAGCAAGACTTCGCCGACAAGAACGGGCAATTCAAGCTCTACAAGCCTGTCGGCTGCAACGACTGCACCAACGGCTACCGCGGCCGTGTCGGCCTGCACGAGCTGATGCTCGGCTCGGACGGCGCCAAAAAGCTCATCCAGGAGCACGCCCGGGTTGCAGCCCTGCTGGTGCTCGCCCTCGACGAAGGCATGCGCACGCTGCGGCAGGACGGCATCGAGAAAGTTCTGGACGGCACCACCGACATCAAGCAGGTCCGCAAGGTCTGCGTGCGCTGACGTATGACGTCAACATGGGTGACGAAAATCGTCACTCCTCGCCGAATCGGCTGTGACGATTCTCACGTTGAAATTTGGCGGTAAGTTTTAACTCGTTGTAAACATTGAGAAAAAATGTTTTTTGCGAAAACTGGCACGCACAGTGCGTATATGTTCCCGAGCGGAGCCCATCCGTGACTGACAGAATCTCTCTCTGAGGAGTATGACCATGAACAAGACCATCAAGCGCGTCCAGCAAGGCTTCACCCTGATCGAACTGATGATCGTTGTGGCGATTATCGGTATTTTGGCCGCTGTTGCGCTGCCGGCGTATCAGGACTACACCGTCCGTGCCCGCGTGAGCGAAGGCTTGGTTGGCGCTTCCGCAGCCAAAGTGAACGTTCAAGACGTTCTGTCTTCGGGAAATCCGTCTTCTGATGCCAATGGTTATGCGTTGGGCTACACGGCTCCGGCCGCAAGCCGTAACGTAGCATCAATTGTCATTGCTCCGAACACGGGTGAGATCACGATCACTACGACGGCCGCTGCTGGTGGTGGTACGCTAACGATGACCCCGAATGCTCCGGCAGGTACTGCGCTGCCGGCAGCTGCTGGCGCAACCTTCACGCCGCCGGCTCAGTCTGTCGCTTGGCGCTGTGCGGCCGTCGGCGCGGCTCCTGGCTTGTTCGTAGGGGTTACCGGTGGTAGCTTGGCTGCACGCTTTGCTCCGGCCGAGTGCAAGTAAGCAGTAGTTTGGTGTAATAAAGGGGGCGCTTTGGCGCCCCTTTTTTGTTTCTGGAAGAACCATGTTGAAATCTGATCGTGTTCGGGCTGCAGTCGCCGCCAGCTCAAAACACCTACTGGGCAGCGCGGTGGTTGCGCTGATTTGCTCTGCCTTGGTGTTCTTACTTTGGTACCCTTATCCCTACAGCGAGTTGGTCGGCGGAAAAGAGTTGTTCTTGATTGTGCTGGCTGTCGATCTCGTATGTGGGCCATTGCTCACACTGATTGTTTTTGATCCTGAGAAGCCGCGCTCCGAACTTTTTCGCGATATCGGTATGGTTATTGCCATGCAGTTCGCGGCGCTTGGGTACGGTTTGTACAGCGTAGCCGAGGCGAGACCCGTTTTCCTAGGATTCGAAGGGAATCGATTTCGCGTCGTTACGCTGCCCGAAATTGATATTTCAGCGATGGGTGAGGCAGAGCCCGGTTTTCGCGATTTCAGTTTGCTAGGTGGGCCGCGTTTGATCGGTGTCCGCGTCGCGCAGGGAACTGATCCCGATTTTCGAGAAAGCGTGCAGCTGTCTCTTCAAGGGCTCCATTCTTCCTTCCGGCCTAGTCGCTGGGTCGAATTTGATTCGCAGCGCGAACAAGTGCTGGGGGAAATGAAACCTGTTGAGAATCTTCGCAAACGATATCCTGCAGAAGTGTTGCAAATTGACGAGGCCGTGCAAGCTTCGGGGCTTGACGACGGCAAGATCGGGTTTTTGCCTCTGGTGGCGAAGACCAATAGCAGTTGGGTTGTTTTGGTGAGTGCCGTCGATGCTCGGCCGGTTGGATTCTTGCCTCTCGACGGATGGTGAGAAATCGGTTGCGAAAATCTCGGGTAGGAGTCTTGTGCTCAAGGCGGTAAAATTAGTTTTTTGATTCCAACGCTTACTCGCCATGCAGCCTTCAGCTCTTCAAGCAGTCTCTCCCCTCGACGGCCGCTACGCGCCGAAAGTCGCCGACCTCCGCGACCATTTCTCCGAATTCGGTCTCATCCGAAATCGCGTCAAAGTCGAAGTCGCCTGGCTAAAGGCGCTGGCGGCTGCGCCTGATTTGGTGGAAGTGGCGCCGTTCTCTAACTCCACGCAGGTCAAGCTCGACGGCGTCGTAGAGAGCTTCCTGCCGGAGGATGGTGAGGCGGTCAAGGCCATCGAGGCGACGACCAACCATGACGTCAAGGCGGTCGAGTACTGGCTGAAGAAGCGTTTTGCCGACAATGCCGAGGTGGCGAAGGCGTCTGAGTTCATTCACTTTGCCTGCACCTCCGAGGACATCAACAACACCTCGCATGCGCTGATGCTGAACGATGCGCGCAAGCAGGTGATGTTGCCGATGCTCGATCGGGTGATTGCGCGTTTCGTGACCTTGGCGCATGAACTGGCTGATGCGCCGATGCTGTCGCGCACGCATGGTCAGCCGGCGAGCCCGACGACGATGGGCAAGGAAATGGCGAACATCGCTTATCGTCTCAAGCGCGCGCGCAAGCTGATCGCTGAGGTCGAGATGACGGCCAAGTTCAACGGCGCGGTGGGCAATTACAACGCGCACCTGTCGGCCTATCCTGACTTCGATTGGGCTGGTTTCAACCAGCGCTTTGTCGAGTCGCTGGGGCTGAGCTTCAACCCCTACACGATCCAGATCGAGCCGCATGACGCGATGGCTGAGTTGTTCGACGCGACGGCGCGTTGCAACACGATGCTGATCGACGCCTGCCGCGATATCTGGAGCTACATCTCGCTGGGCTTCTTCAAGCAGCGCCTGAAGGAAGGCGAGGTAGGCTCGTCCACCATGCCGCACAAGGTCAATCCGATCGACTTCGAGAATGCCGAGGGCAATCTCGGGGTGGCGAATGCGATGTTCCGCCACTTCAGCGAGAAGCTGCCAATCTCGCGCATGCAGCGCGATCTGACCGATTCGACGGTGCTGCGCAACATGGGCGTGGCCTTTGGACACACGTTGCTGGCTTACGACTCCTTGCTCAAGGGGCTGGGCAAGCTGGAGGCCGATCCGGCCAAATTGGTGGCAGATGTCGATCAGGCGTGGGAAGTGCTGGCCGAGCCGGTGCAGACCGTCATGCGTCGCTACGGGGTCGAGAACCCCTATGAGCAGCTCAAGGCGCTCACGCGCGGCAAGGGCATCACCAAGGAAGGCCTGCATGCGTTTATTCAGACGCTGGCGATTCCGGATGCCGAGAAGACGCGCCTGTTGGCCATGACGCCGGCGAGCTACATCGGTATTGCGGCGCAGCTCGCACGCGCGATCTGAGCGCATTCGATACCACTACAGGCGCCCCACGGGCGCCTGTTTCTTTTGATGCAATGGAGAAAACATGAGCTTTGCGGATACGCTCAAGCAACTGCCCAAAGTCTCGCATCTGGCGGCGCTGACGCTGATTGATGCGGGCGGTGGGGAGGTGGCGACCATAGAGAACAAGGCGGGCCAGGCCGGCTCTCTGGTGGTCTACAACCATCTGGCGCAGCTGTACGGCGCGATTTCACCCGACGCGGCGAAGAAAGGCCTGGAGTTGTATGCCGAGCATACGGACGATGCCCGCGCCAACCCAGGTAAGCATCCGAATATCGATCGATTGATTGGTGTGATCGAGCGCGATGAAACCTTGCGAGTCAAGCAGGTGTTTGCGGTTTGAGAGAGACGCCGTCGGGGTAGCGATGGCGCACGACAACAAAAAAGGGGATGCCGTGGCATCCCCTTTTTGCTATCCGGCGCGAATCAGGCTTTGGGTTGTTTTGCCGTCTCGGCCAACTTTGCTTCGTTCTGGGCATTCTTCTTCGCGTTCCAGGAGAGGAATTGATAGGCGAAGAAGTAGCTCCAGAAGATGAAAGCGGCGAGCGATACCCAGGTGGCGAAAGGCAGACCCACAACCAATACCAGGCCGGCAAGGGCGATCAGTAAGATACCGCCGACGAGGTTGATGGTGATGTAGATCGGTTTGTAGCGGCCGGGGTTTTCGAGCTGAACGTTGCTCCAGTTGCAGACAAGGTCAAGCCGGTTGCGTTTGCCGATGCGCCAGGCGCGGGACAGCATCAGGCCGGCGAGCGCAAACAGGCCGAGATAGAGCGGCAGAACGAAAAAATTGACTTCCATGGCGCACTTCCTTGTCGCGGGGTTCCGGGGTGGGCGCCGTTAGACGACCGCCTCTTCCTTCGTCTTCTTCGGTTGGATGAATTGCTCGCGCGACACGCCCAGCCACATGACCAGCGGGCTGGCGACCAGCACCGAGGAGTAGATGCCGAACAGGATGCCGATGGTCAGCGCCAGGGCGAAGTAGTAGAGCGTCTCGCCCCCGAAGAGCAGCATCGACAAGACCATGACCTGCGTACTGCCGTGGGTGATGACGGTGCGGGAGATGGTGCTGGTGATGGCGTGGTTGAGTACGTCGGGCGTACTCATGGCGCGCTTCTTCTTGAAGGTCTCACGCACCCGGTCGAAGACCACCACGGATTCGTTGACCGAGTAGCCCAGCACCGCCAGCACGGCGGCGAGCACAGCCAGCGAGAACTCCCACTGGAAGAAGGCGAAGAAGCCAAGAATGATGATCACGTCGTGCAGGTTGGCGATGATGGCCGAGACGGCAAAGCGCCACTCGAAGCGTAAGGCCAGGTAGATCATGATGCCGATGACCACCAGCAGCAGCGCCATGCCGCCGTCGGCTGCCAGTTCCTTACCCACCTGAGGGCCGACGAATTCGACTCGGCGCATCTCGCCCTTGGGGCCGTCGACGGTGGCGAGCATGCCGAGCACCTGTTCGGAGACCCGGTTGGAGTCCAGGCCGTCTCGATTGGGCAGGCGGATCAGGATGTCGCGGGCGCTGCCGAAGTTTTGCACCTGGGCGTCAGGGTAGCCGCCTTCGCCCAGTGCGTCGCGGATCAGCTGCACTTGCGGCGCGTCGGCGTAGTTCACCTCCATCAGCGTGCCGCCGGTGAACTCGACGCTCAGGTTGAGCCCTCGGGTGAGCAAAAACAGTACCGCCAGCACGAAGGTGACAAACGAGATGATGTTGAACACCAGCGCGTGCTTCATGAACGGGATGTCGTTCTTGATGCGGAAGAATTCCATGTTCGCAGTCCTTGCTGCCGGCGCAAAGGCCGGCCAGTTTTATCAGTTGTTACCCGGCTTCCACACCTGTCCGATGGACAGGGCGGCGACTTTGCGGCGACGGCCGTAGATCAGGTTGACCATGGCGCGGGAGACCAGAATTGCGCTGAACATCGAGGTCATGATGCCCAGGCAATGCACCACGGCGAAGCCACGCACCGGCCCGGAGCCGAACACCAACAGCGCGATACCTGCGATCAGCGTGGTGACGTTGGAGTCGAGAATGGTGTCGAAGGCGCGGTCGTAGCCGGCGGTGATGGCCGCTTGTGGCGTGGAGCCGTTACGCAACTCTTCGCGGATGCGCTCGTTGATCAGCACGTTGGCGTCAATGGCCATGCCGAGGGTGAGCGCGATGGCCGCGATGCCGGGCAGCGTAAGCGTGGCCTGCAGCAGTGAGAGCAGTGCGACCAGCAGCAGCAGGTTGGCCGATAGCGCCAGCACCGAGACCAGGCCGAAGAGCATGTAGTAGGCAATCATGAACACCGCGATGGCGACAAAGCCCCACAGCGTGGAGTTGAAGCCTTTTTCGATGTTCTCGGCGCCCAGGCTTGGACCAACGGTGCGCTCTTCGATGATCTCCATCGGTGCGGCCAGTGACCCGGCACGCAGCAGCAGGGCGACGTCAGTGGCTTCCTGGGTGCTCATGCGACCCGAAATCTGCACCCGGCCGCCGGCGATCTCGCCGCGGATGACCGGCGCGGTGATGACTTCGCCCTTGCCCTTTTCGATCAGCAGGATGGCCATGCGCTTGTTGATGTTCTCGCGCGTGACGTCGCGGAAGATGCGGGCGCCGGCCGAGTCGAGGGTCAGGTGAACCGCCGGCTCATGTGTCTGGCCATCAAAACCGGGCTGGGCATCGGTGAGGCGTTCGCCGGTGAGCACGACCTGCTTCTTGACCAGCAGGGGGCTGCCGCCGCGCTCGGTGTACAGCTCGGTGCCGAAAGGCACGCGACCGGCTTCTGCCTCTTCGAGACGGCCAGCGGTGTCGTCCACCATGCGCACTTCGAGTGTGGCGGTGCGGCCGAGGATGTCCTTGGCCTTGGCCACGTCCTGCACGCCGGGCAGTTGTACCACGATGCGGTTGGCGCCTTGCTGCTGGATCACCGGCTCGGCCACGCCGAGCTCGTTGATCCGGTTGTGCAAGGTGGTGATGTTTTGCTTGATCGCGAATTCCTGCAGCGTTTTGGCGGCCTGCGGGGTGAGCGTGGCGGTCAGGCTGGCCTGGCCGTCTTCGTCGCGATCAACCAGGAGCAGGTCGGCAGTGCTGGCCAGAATGGCCTTGCGACCGGCTTCGCGGACATCGGCGTCGCGGAAGCGGATTTCAACGGCGTTGCTGATGCGACGGATGCCGGAGTGACGCACGTCCTTGTCGCGTAGCAGGGTGCGCAGGTCGCCAGCGGTGGCGTCCATGCGCTTGACCAGTGCACCGTCCATGTCGACTTCGAGCAGGAAGTGCACGCCGCCGCGCAGGTCGAGGCCGAGGTACATGGGCAGGGCGCCGATGGAGGTCAGCCAGTGCGGCGAGGCCGAGAGCAGGTTGAGTGCCACGACGTAGCTCGGATCGGCCGCATTCGGGTTGAGGCCGCGCTCAATGGCGTCCTTGCCCTGCAGTTGCAGGTCGGTGGTCTCAAAGCGGGCGCGCACGCTGTTGGCGTCGGAGAAGATGCCGGTGTGTGGCAGCTTGGCGGCGCTGAGGATCTCGGCCACGCGCGCTTCCATCTGGGCAGGTTCGAGCTTGAGCGTGGCCTTGCCGCTGGAGACCTGAACGGCGGGAACTTCGCCGTAGAAATTGGGGAGGGTGTAGATGAACCCGAAAATCAGCACGAGGCCGATCAGCAGGTTTTTCCAGAGGGGATAACGGTTCATGGGCGAGTCGCCTGGTCTGGCGTGAATCAGAAACGGAGCGGGCGGCCAGGCCGCCCGTACGATGCGAAGACTTAGATGCTCTTCAGTGTGCCCTTGGGCAGCACGTTGGCGACAGCGAGCTTCTGGATCTTGAGGGTTACGTTGTCGGCGACCTCGACCTCGCAGTAGGTGTCACCCACGCTGGTGATTCGACCGATAACGCCCGCGAAAATGACCTCGTCACCCTTGGCCAATGCCTCGACCATGCCCTTGTGCTCTTTGGCGCGTTTCATTTGCGGGCGGATCATGACGAAGTACAGCACCGCAAACATCAGCAGCAGGGGCAGCAGGCCCATCAGACCGCCGCTGGGATCTGCCGCTCCGGCGGCTTGCGCGTAGGCATTGGAAATCAGCACGTTGGACTCCGATCACATTTCATTGAAAAGGCGGCAAGTATAGCAGTTGCCGCCGACTCACACCTCGGCACCGCGCCCGCGCTCGTCCTGGAAGCGGCGCACGAATTCGGCGAAGCTGCCGGCCTCCAGCGCTTTGCGCATTTGCGCCATGAGCGCTTGGTAGTAATGCAGGTTATGCGTGGTGTTGAGCATGGCGCCGAGGATCTCGCCGGTGCGGTGCAAATGGTGCAGGTAGGCGCGCGAGAAATGCTGACAGGTGTAGCAGGTACAGGTCGGGTCAAGCGGGCGGGTGTCGTTGCGATGCTTGGCGTTCTTGATTTTCAGGTCACCAAAGCGGGTGAACAGCCAGCCGTTGCGCGCGTTTCGCGTCGGCATCACGCAGTCAAACATGTCGATGCCGGCGGCCACCGATTCGACCAGATCCTCCGGCGTGCCCACGCCCATCAGATATCGCGGCTTGTCTTGCGGCAGGCGCGGCGCGGTGTGGGCGAGGATGCGCTGCATGTCTTCTTTGGGTTCGCCGACCGACAGGCCGCCGATGGCGAAGCCGTGGAAGCCGATGTCCATCAGGCCGGCGAGTGATGCGTCACGCAGGCTTTCGTGCATGCCGCCCTGAACGATGCCGAACAGCGCATTGGGGTTTTCCTGCGCGTCGAAGGCGTCGCGTGAGCGCTTGGCCCAGCGCATCGACAGCTGCATCGATTTTGCGGCTTCGTCGAGCGTGGCCGGGTAGGGCGTGCACTCGTCGAAGATCATGACGATGTCGGAGTTGAGCGAGCGTTGAATGCGCATCGACTCTTCGGGCGTGAGGAACAGCTTGCTGCCGTCGATGGGCGAGGCAAATTTGACGCCTTCTTCGGTGATCTTGCGCAGCGCGCCGAGGCTGAACACCTGGAAGCCGCCCGAATCGGTGAGGATCGGCTTTTGCCAGCCCATGAAGTCATGCAGGCCGCCGAAGGTGTCGAGCACCTCGGTGCCGGGGCGCAGCCAAAGATGGAAAGTGTTGCCCAGACAGATCTGTGCGCCGATGTCGTTCAGCGCCTGCGGCGTCATCGCTTTGACTGTGCCATAGGTGCCCACCGGCATGAATACGGGGGTTTCAACCACACCGTGGTTGAGCGTGAGCCGACCGCGACGCGCGGCGCCCTCGGTGGCCAGCAGTTCAAAACTCAGGCTCATGACGGCCTCCGGGTAAGAAACATGGCGTCGCCATAGCTGAAGAAACGGTACTGCTGCTCAACTGCGTAGGCATAGGCAGCACGGACGGTGTCCATGCCGGCCAGTGCCGAGACCAGCATCAGTAGCGTTGATTTGGGCAGATGAAAATTGGTGATCAGTGCGTCGACCACATGAAAGTGGTAGCCCGGCATGATGAAGAGCTCGGTTTCGCCCGAGCCCGCCACCAGCAGGCCGGACTGCGCTGCGGATTCCAGCGCGCGCAGGCTGGTGGTGCCAACCGCGACGACACGGCCGCCGCGGGCACGAGTGGCTTCGATGGCGGTCACGGTTTCGGCCGGCACAATGTATTGCTCGCGGTGCATCTGGTGCTCGGCCAGGTTCTGGACGCGCACCGGCTGGTAGGTGCCGGCGCCCACGTGCAGGGTTACCGCCGCGGTGCGTACGCCGCGCGCGCGAATGCGGGTCAGCAGAGGTTCGTCAAAATGCAGGCCGGCGGTCGGTGCGGCCACGGAGCCGGGGTGGCGGGCAAAGACGGTCTGGTAGCGCGATTCGTCCGCCTCGCCAGCCGCGCGGGTGATGTAGGGTGGCAGCGGCAGGGCGCCGTAGCGCTCGGTGTAGTCGATGACCGTGGCGTCGGCGGGAAAGCGCAGGTGAAAGAAATCACCGACGCGGCCGAGCACCTCGACCTCGAATGCATCGGCCAGGCGCAGCGTGCTACCGGCCTTGGGCGACTTGCTGGCGCGCACCTGGGCGATGGCTTCGTGCTCGCCCACCGGGCGCTCGATCAGCACTTCGACCTGGCCACCGGTGGCTTTCCGGCCAAACAGGCGGGCGTGAATGACGCGGGTGTCGTTGAAGATGAGCAGGTCGTTGGCGCCGAGGAGTTCAGGCAAGTCGGTGATGCCGCGATCGCTCAATGCGTCGTTGCCGACCACCAGCAAGCGGCTCGCACTGCGCTCGGCGAGTGGTGCCTGAGCAATCAGTGCGTCGGGCAGCGCGTAATCAAAATCGTCGAGAGTGAGTGTCATGTGCTTGATACGTGATCGGGTTTTGGTGATAATGCGCGGCTAGCCAGCCGGGATGGCGGAATCGGTAGACGCAGCGGATTCAAAATCCGCCGGTGGTAACACTGTGGGGGTTCGAGTCCCCCTCCCGGCACCAGCGCTTCATCGCGGGCGAAAAAGCCCCGAATCTTATCCGTCACACGACGGCCTTGCCAAGTACAGCGGCACGGGCCCCGACGGAATCCAGCGGAGAATGGTTTCATGGCGCTCGACCCCAAAGCCCGGGGACTGCTCGACATGGTTCAGCGTGTGGGTGTGCCGCGCTTTCACGAACTGGATGTTCCTCAGGCGCGTCGCGCCTCTGAAAAACTGATGTTTGCCTTCCGTCCCGAAGCGCCGCCGGTCGCCTCGGTGACCGAGGTGCCGATCGGTCGTCGCGATGGTTCGGTGTTGATGGCGCGACTTTATCGCCCCTTGCAGGCCCGTTCCGGTCAAGTATTGCCTTTGCTGGTGTTCTATCACGGCGGCGGCTGGTGCGTGGGTGATGTGCCCTCTTACGACGTGGTATGTCGAGAGCTGGCCAATAGCGCGGGCTGTGCCGTGCTGTCGGTAGAGTATCGCCTGGCACCCGAGCACCCCTTTCCCGCCGCCTTTGACGATGCCTTGCTGGCGCCGGACTGGGCGATGGAACACGCCGATTTGCTGGAGATCGACCCCGAGCGTGTCGCGCTGGGTGGCGACAGCGCGGGCGGCAATTTGCTGCTGGGCGTGGCGCTGGCCTGGCGGGATCGTGCTGGCGTGCCGCCGCTGCGCTATCTGGCGGCGATTTATCCGTGTACCGAAATTCATAGCAATCGGCCGAGTCGCGAGATCTATGCCGACGGCTATTTTCTGGATCGCGACACCCTGCGCTGGTTTTTTGAGCGCTACTTGCCGAATGGCGAATCCGAAGACTGGCGCGCGTCGCCGATGCGTGCCGAGTCTTTGGCGGGCTTGCCGCCGATGACGCTGGTGACAGCGGGCTGCGACCCGCTCACCGATGATTGCCTTGCCTTCGCCGAGCGTGCGCGGGCAGAGGGCGTGGCGGTGCGCCATCACGGCTACGACGGCATGGTGCATGGCTTCTTCACGCTAGGGGGCTACTTCCCGCAGGCCAATGTGGCGGTTGCGCAAGTGGCCGCCGATCTGTCTGAGGCGCTGTCGGCCACTTGAAAACGCCGCACCTCGGTGCGGCGTGAGTGTTTGGGCGGACGCCCGGATCAGGCAGTTTCTTCGGTCAGTGCGTGCTGGTACCAATCCAGACGGTGATGCAGCTTGACCACCTGGCCGACGATCAGCAGCGCCGGCGGGCGTAGGCCGGCATCGGCCAGCGCGTCCGCGAGCGTGCCGAGTGTGGCCACGACGGTGCGCTGACGGTCGGTGGTGCCGTTTTGCACTGCAGCGGCCGGGGTGTCTGCGGGTACGCCGTGGGCGATCAGTTGCTTCGATATCTGTGGCAGGGCGCCGATACCCATGTAGATCACCACGGTTTGATGCGGTCGCGCCAGCGCGGCCCAGTCCAGGTCGGCCGTGCCGTCCTGAAGGTGGCCGGTGGCGAAGGTACAGGACTGCGCATAGTCGCGATGCGTTAGCGGAATGCCGGCGTAGGCCGATACGCCCGACGCGGCGGTGATGCCGGGTACCACCTCGAAGCGTACGCCCGACTGCACCAACTCTTCAATTTCTTCGCCGCCGCGTCCAAAAATGAACGGATCGCCGCCCTTGAGGCGGACGACATGCTTGCCGGCCTGCGCCATGCGGACCAAAAGTGTGTTGATTTCGCCCTGAGGCAGGGTGTGATTGCCAGCTTCCTTGCCCACGTAAACCCGCTCGGCGTCGTCGCGGATCAGGGTCAGGATGTGTTCGCCGACCAGATGATCGTAGACCACCGCGTCGGCTGCTGCGATCAGGCGGGCGGCGCGCAAGGTGAGCAGCTCCGGGTCGCCCGGACCCGCGCCCACCAGACTGACGACGCCGTCCGGTGCTTTGCCTTGGTGCGCCGGGGCGCCGTCTGGCGGCGTGGTGATTCGGTCGCGCGGGGGAATCGGCCGCCCACTGATGCCACGGGATTTGAGTCGATCAACGATACGGCGCAGGAGCGAAGACAGGGCCGGGGCGGTCAATCCATCGTTACAGGTCAAACTGTTGTTTGGGCCGGCCATGTTTGTCATCCTCGGGTTCGATGGGGTACGACTGTAACAACCCTTCTATCGGATCAAGATTGATTGGAGTCAAAGACGCAGCGGTTTGCGAGGTTCAACCTTCGTCTCCAGCGGAATGAACCGCAACTGCGTTTTCTTAGAAGGGAGACCGAGCATGAAGACCCGTGGAACCTGGCTGGCGAGCGCGCTGGCGATGGCGGCAATGCCGTTTGCCATCAGCAGTGCTTTTGCAGCTGATGCACCGAGCATGACGGATGCCGAGAAGGCAACCGCCAAGAAAATTTACTTCGAACGTTGCGCCGGCTGTCACGGTGTGTTGCGCAAAGGCGCAACCGGCAAAAACCTCGAGCCGCACTGGGAAAAGACCCTCAAGGATGGCACCAAACTGGAAGGCGGTACGCTCAAGCTGGGTCAGAACCGTCTCGAGAAGATCATCTCCTACGGTACCGAAGGCGGCATGGTGAACTTCGATGACATCCTGACCAAGGATGAAATCAACCTGATGGCCCGCTACATCCAGAACGTGCCGGATGTTCCGCCCGAGTTCTCGATGGCCGACATGAAGGCCACCTGGAAAGTCATGATGCCGGTCGACAAGCGTCCGACCAAGCAGATGAACAAGATCAATCTGAAGAACATCTTCTCGGTCACCCTGCGTGATACCGGCGAAGTGGCGCTGATTGATGGCGACACCAAAGAAATTACCAGCATCGTCAAGACCGGCTACGCGGTTCACATTTCGCGTATCTCGGCGTCGGGCCGCTATGTATACGTGATTGGTCGTGACGGCCGTCTGTCGCTGATCGACCTGTGGCTCGAGAAGCCCGCCGTTGTGGCTGAAGTCAAGGTGGCCTTCGACGCACGTTCGGTCGATACCTCCAAGTTCAAGGGCTACGAGGACACCTACGCGATCGCCGGTGGCTACTGGCCGCCGCAGTACTCGATCATGGACGGCGCAACACTTGAGCCGCTCAAGATTGTCAGCACCCGCGGCATGACCGTTGATGGCGAGTATCACCCCGAGCCGCGCGTGGCCTCCATCGTGGCCTCGCAGACCAAGCCGGAATGGGTTGTCAACATCAAGGAAACCGGCCAGATTCGTCTGGTTGATTACTCCGACCTGAAGAACCTGAAGGAAACCACCTTCGAAGCCGCCAAGTTCCTGCATGACGGCGGTTGGGACTCCACCCAGCGTTACTTCCTGGTGGCCGCCAACGCCTCCAACAAGGTGGCTGTGGTTGATACCGTCGAGCGCAAGCTGGCCGCGCTGGTCGATACGGCCAAGATCCCCCACCCGGGCCGTGGCGCCAACTTCGTGCATCCGACCTATGGCCCCGTGTGGACCACCGGTCACCTGGGTGCCGACGTGATCACCCTGATCGGTACCGATCCGGAGAAGCACAAGGACAACGCCTGGAAAGTCGTTCAGGAAATCAAGCACGTGGGTTCGGGCAACCTGTTCGTCAAGACCCATCCGAAGTCCAAGCACCTGTGGGCTGACGCACCGCAGAACCCGGAAAAGTCGCTGGCTGAATCGGTTGCCGTGTATGCGATCGCCGATCTGACCAAGGCGCCGACCATGCTGAACGTTGCCAAGGACTCCGGCCTGCCCGAATCCAAGGCGATTCGTCGTGCCGTGCATCCGGAATACAGCGCAGATGGCACTGAAGTGTGGATCTCGCTGTGGGGTGGCAAGGCCGATCAGTCCGCGATCGTTGTGTATGACGACGCGACGCTGAAGCTCAAGAAGGTGATCACCGATCCGAAGATGATCACTCCGACCGGCAAGTTCAACCTGTACAACACGCAGCACGATATCTACTAAGCAACATTCCGTAGATGTATGACTCCCGGGGGCTTCGGCCCCCGGGTCTATCACTGACAATGATTTTAACGGTTGCCATTAGGGGCAGCCCAGAGAAGGACGGAAAATGACCGATCAATCCAACGAGAAATCAGGCTTTCTGGCACGCTTGCGCCGACCCAGCGCAAAGTACTCCCTCCTGACGCTTCTCGTCGTCGGCTTCTTCTCGGGTATTTTCTTCTGGGGTGGTTTCAACACCGCCATGGAAGCGACCAACACGCTGGAGTTCTGCATTTCGTGTCACGAGATGAAGGACAACGTGTATCAAGAATACAAGCAGACGATTCACTACTCGAACCGCACTGGCGTACGTGCCGTGTGCTCCGACTGTCATGTGCCCAAGGACTGGACACACAAGATGATCCGCAAGATCCAGGCCTCCAAGGAAGTGTGGGGCAAGATCACCGGCGTCATCGACACCAAGGAAAAATTCGAAGAGAATCGTTTGCGTCTGGCGCGTAACGAGTGGGCCCGGATGAAAGCATCCGACTCGCGCGAGTGCCGCAACTGTCACAGTTTTGATGGCATGAATCCGGAAGCGCAGGCCAAGCGTGCGCAGAAGAGTCATACGTACGCCATCGAAGACAACATGACCTGCATCGACTGTCACAAGGGAATTGCACACCATAAACCCGAAGGCATGACCGAAGAAGATGAAGGTTGATCGGCGGGCAACCGCTGGTTTGTAGCAAACCCAATGACCTACAGGGGACAAAACATGAGCATGAAGTTTTCCGCAATCGCACTGGGCGCCGCGCTGGCTTTTGGTGCCGGCGTAGCCAATGCCGCCGAGCCGGCTGATTGGAGCAAAGTGGCCGCCAAGAAGATCACGGTGTTCTATCCGGGCGTGTCGCCGATCGAGTGGATCACCAAGGGCAGCGACCATGGTGGTGCCCGTCTGCTCAAGAAAGGCGAGACCTGTGTCGGCTGCCACGAAGAAGAACTGGCCGACATGGGCAAGAAAATGGCCAGCGGCAGCAAGATCGAGCCGACACCTATTCAGGGCAAAGCCCCATCGATTCCGGTCAGCGTGCAGGCCGCCCACGACGGCGACAATATCTACCTGCGCTTTAGCTGGAAAGAACCGAAGGCTTCTGGCGCGGCCAAGATGGATGCTGACAACCAGGTGAAGATCGCCTTCATGCTCGAAGCCAACAAGATTGAGCGTGCAGATCAGTCGGGCTGCTGGGAAACCTGTCACGGCGATGCGCGCACCATGCCGGGCGCCGACGACAAGAAAACCAAATATGTCAAAGGCGGCGATCTGGCCAGCGGCAAGTTCTACGATCTGATGCAATGGCGCAGCGGCAAGGGTGAAGCCCACGATGGCTATGTTGCCGACAAGCGGGTCATGGAGGGCGGCAAGGGCCTGGTGAAAGCCGAGGGC
This sequence comes from Zoogloeaceae bacterium G21618-S1, assembly GCA_027214125.1. GTDB lineage: Bacteria > Pseudomonadota > Gammaproteobacteria > Burkholderiales > Rhodocyclaceae > Nitrogeniibacter. Next base: position 28,636 of record JAPWHF010000012.1, on the reverse strand, counting down.
AAGAAAGACGGCGACACCTGGACCGTGGTGTTCACCCGCAAGCTGGCCGGTGGTGGCGAAGGCGACATCGCGCTGGCCACGGGTAAGACGTACAACTTTGGGTTCGCGGTGCATGACGACTTCGCCAAAGGTCGTTTCCACCAGGTGTCGATGGGTTACACACTGGGGATCGACGCCAAGGCGGATATCGTTGCCCAGAAGCAGTAAGCGGCCTGTCCTCCGCATCTTGAAAAGGCGCCTTCGGGCGCCTTTTTTATTGTGTGATCAAGGCCTTGGTTGCCAATATCCACGGCAAAGCCGGGGGTATTGACAACTGTCAAGGGCGGGCGATGGGGCTTGGCCTAAGGTGGCGGACATTGAAGGACAGGAGTCGCCAATGCGCTTCGATCGATCGCTGTGGGTGCATGTGCTGGTGTTGCTGGGGGTGGCCGCTGTGGCCGCGTCTGCGCAGGCCGAGCCCGTCGCTCAGCGGCAGCGGGAACTGGTCAATATGGTGCGGCAGGACTGTGGGTCCTGCCATGGGCTGACGCTCAAGGGGGGGCTCGGACCGGCATTGCTGCCAGAGAACCTGCGCGACAAGCCTGCCGAGTCGCTGGTGGCGACGGTGATGACCGGCCGCCCGGGGACGGCGATGCCCGGCTGGGCGCCGTTCATGAATGAAAGTGAGGCTGAGTGGATCGTGCAACGCTTGATGCAGGGGTTCCCGCCGGTTGCAACACACATGGAGTTGTCGAAATGACGGTTCGGATGTTGGGCGCCAGCCTGTTGTGCTTGGGGCTGCTTGTGGGGTGTGCGCAGACACCGGTGTTGCGCGGTACCGGCGATATGGGTGTGGTGATTGAGCGTGCGACGGGATCGGTGCAGGTCGTTGAGCACACCGGGCGCACCAGTCTCGGGTCCGTGACGGGCCTGGGCGATCTGTCGCACGCGCATGTGACCTACTCGCGTGATGCGCGCTATGCCTTCGTTTTTGGTCGGGACGGGGGGCTCACCAAGGTCGATCTGCTGACTCAGCGCATCGTCAGGCGGGTAATCCAGGCGGGCAACTCGATTGGCGGCTCGGTCTCTCAGGACGGCCGACTGGTGGTGGCGCAGAACTATCAACCGGGCGGCATCAAGGCTTTCGATGCCGAGACACTGGAGCTGGTGTCCGAAGTGCCCGCGGAGTACGCGCCGGGAAAATTCTCCAAGGTGGTTGGCCTGGCCGATGTGCCCGGGCAGAAATTTGCGTACGCCTTGTTTGAAGCGGGCGAAATCTGGGTGACGGATTTCTCCGATCCCAGGCACCCCCAGACCACGCGGTTCCCGGCTGGCAAGCAACCCTACGATGGTTTGGTGACGCCCGATGGCCGCTATTTCATGGCGGGTCTGTTTGGTGAGGATGGCATTGCGCTGCTCGATCTGTGGCATCCCGAGAAAGGGGTGCGCAAGATTCTCGACGGCTACGGCCGTGGCGAAGAAAAGCTGCCGGTCTACAAGATGCCGCATCTGCGCGGCTGGGCCATGGCGGGCGGTTATGCGTTTTTGCCCGCAGTGGGGCGTCATGAGGTGCTGGTGGTCGATACCAACACCTGGACCGAAGCCGCACGGGTGCCGCTCAAGGGGCAACCCGTCTTCGTGATGGCGCGGCCCGATGGTCGTCAGGTGTGGGTGAATTTTGCCTTCCCGGACAACGGCTGGGTGCAGGTGATCGATACGCCGACGCGGCAGGTCATCAAGACACTGGCGCCGGGCAAGGCGGTGCTGCATATGGAATTTACGCCGCGTGGCGAAGAGGTGTGGGTGTCGGCGCGTGACGACAACCGCGTCACCGTGTTCGATACCAACAGCTTCGAGGTGCGCAAGATTTTGCCGGCGACGGCGCCTTCCGGAATCTTCTTCAGCCATCGGGCTGCGCGGATCGGATTCTAAGGGGTGACCATGCTGCTTGATCCTCGTGTGCCCATGATGACGCTTCAGCCGGTGTTCTCCGATGAGGCCGATTTCCGCCTGTTGAATGACTTTCAGCGCGACTTCCCGCTCATGACCCGGCCATTCGCCCGGATTGCCACCGATCTCGGCGTGACCGAGGCCGGTGTGCTCTCGCGGCTGACCGGCCTGCGTGAGGGCGGCACGGTGAGCCGGGTGGGGCCGGTGTTTTCGCCGCGACGGATTGGTGCGAGCACGCTGGCTGCGCTCAAGGCGCCGCCAGAGCATCTCGATGAAACCGCCGCGGTGGTGAGCGCGCATCCCGAAATCAACCACAACTACGCGCGTGAGCATGCGTGGAACCTGTGGTTCGTAGTGGCGGCGCCCGACGCGGTCGCGCTGGCCCGCGTCCTCCGTGAGATTCGCCGTGAAACGGGTTGCCCGGTGATCGCCTTGCCCTTGCGGGACGAGTATCACATCGACCTTGGCTTCGATCTGGCGGGAAAGGGGCGAACCACAACGCAGGTCAGTTATGGGCCGGTTGTGCCCGAGGTATTGACCCCCACCGAAGTGGCGATCATGCAGGTTTTGCAGTCGGGCTTGCCTTTGGTCAGCCGGCCGTTTGCCAGTGTGGGTAATTCAGCCGGGGTGAGTGAATCGGAGGTGTTGAGCACGGTGCGCGACTGGATCGCACGCGGTATCGTTAAGCGCTTTGGTGTGGTGGTACGCCATCACGAACTGGGCTACCGGGCGAACGCGATGTGCGTGTGGGATGTGCCGGATGATCAGGCCAATGCCCTGGGCGAACGCCTGGCCGCCGCCGATGGCGTCAATCTGTGCTATCGCCGGGCGCGCGCGGAGGGCTGGCCGTTCAACCTCTATTGCATGATTCACGGTCATGACCAGACCGAAGTCCGCGAACAACTGGCCAAGATCGTGGCGCAGTGTGAGTTGGCCGATTTTCCGTCAGAAGTCTTGTTTTCGACCCGCCGCTTCAAGCAGTGTGGCGCGCGGTATGTGGCGGAGCCCTCGACGAATGACTGAGCGCCAGGCCCCTGTGGCCCTGTCCGATCTGGATCGCAACATCATCAATGCCTTGCAGGGCGGATTTCCGCTCACTGACACGCCGTATGCGGATGTCGCGGCGACGCTGGGCATGTCGGAGGCGGCGCTTCTCGAGCGATTGAAGGAGATGCTCGACACACGGGTACTGACCCGTTTCGGCCCGATGTTTCAGGTCGAGCGCATGGGCGGCCGCTTCGTGCTGGCGGCCATGGCGGTACCGGAGTCGCGCTTTGAAGCCGTCAATGCGCAGGTCAATGCCTTGCCCGAGGTGGCACACAACTACCGCCGGGACCACGCCTTCAATATGTGGTTTGTATTGGCGACCGAAACGCCAGGTGGCATTGATGCGGCCATTGCGCGGATCGAGGCCGAGACAGCTCTGCCGGTGTACCCCTTCCCGAAGCTGAAGGAATACTTCGTCGAAATGAAGCTCAAGGCCTGAGGATGGAAAAGATCGATTCGATCGACCGCGCGCTGATTGTGGCAACCCAGAGCGGCTTGCCGCTGGTGAGCCGTCCCTACGACGCACTGGGCGAAACACTCGGCTTGCCGGCCCGTGAGGTGCAGGCCCGCATGGCCCGCTTGCTCGAGATCGGCGTGATCCGCCGTATGGGGGCCGTGCCCAATCACTATGCCTTGGGTTATGTGGCCAATGGCATGACGGTGTGGGATGTGGATGACGCGCAGATTGATGTGCTGGGCGAGGCGGTCGGGCAGATGGCGTGTGTGACGCACTGTTATAAGCGGCCGCGCCATATGCCGGATTGGCCGTACAACCTGTTTGCCATGGTGCACGGCCATGACCGCGCTGAGGTGTTGGTGCAGGCGGAGCAGATTGCCGAGCGGCTTGGGGCGGCAGTGCGCGCCCGCGATGTGCTGTTCAGTTCGAAGATTCTGAAGAAAACCGGCTTGCGCCTCGTTGGTTGACCCGGCGCTTCGTTACGCTCCGTTGGCAGCATAGTGCTGCCATATCTCGGTGATTTGCTTGCGTTCGCTGACAAAGGCTTGAACGCATTCCTTATCCAACTGCTTGCCCGACATCGACTGGAGCAGCTCGAAGGCTTCGTCAAGTGACCAGCGTTGCTTGTAGGCGCGCACGTTGGTGAGCGCGTCGAAAATGTCGGCCACCGTGATGATTCGGGTCTCCAGCGGAATCTGGTCGCCCGCGCGGCCTTCCGGGTAGCCACTGCCGTCGATGTATTCGTGATGCCAGGCCACCACGGCCCGCAGTGCATTGACGCGGGGGTTGTTCTCGAGCCGGAAGTCCTCGACCAGCCGGTCGATGAGTGCCGCGCCATTGGTGACATGCGCTTTCATGCGCTCACGTTCGGATTCATCAAACTTGCCGGGCTTGAGCAGGATCTCGTCCGGGATGCCGATCTTGCCGATGTCGTGCAGCGGTGCGTAGAGGGCGATTTCCTGGGCGAAACCGTCGTCCAGTCCGTTGGCACCGCCCATCACCTGCGCCAGCAAGCCCGCGTAGCCGCCGATGCGAAGCTGGTGCTGGCCGGTTTCGGTGTCCCGCATCAGGGTGAAGTCGCGCGCGAAACGTACGGCACCAAAGAGGCCGTGAATGGCGTCGATTTCGTGGACCAGCAAACTGGCCATCAAGGGTGCCCAGCTGGTCAGTTCGGTCAGTTTGGCCACGGGTGTCTCGAAGCCCGCGCGTTGCATGATCATCAACGCGCCAAGGCGTTCGGCATTGCGTATCAGCGGCAGGCAGAGCAGAGGTTCGCAGGTGTCTTCTGCAACCCAGCGCACCAGGGGATCGCTCAAGGCGGGCGAGCGCACAGTGGCATTGCGGCTCAGGCACTGGTGTAGCGTGGGGCTGTCGATGACATGCGAGATGTCATTTTCGCCAGGTGTTTTGCGGCGGCCCATCGAGTCTACGCTGGCGGCGATGCGGGTGGCATCCTCGCTCAGCCAGATCACGGCAAGCCGGCATGGATGGGGCAGGCGTTCAACCAGTGTGCGTTGAAGCGGCGTGAGCAGATCCGGTAGCGCGTTCTGGACGAAAGCGTCGAGCAGCGTGTTATCGATGTGGTCGATGGGCGACAGGCGCCGTGAATCCATGGTGGGGTGACATCCCGTGTTGCGTGTCGGTTTGGAGTGGCTGCACGGTAGCACCATTGATGGCTTCTGACCATGCGGTTGACCGCAATCAACGCAGGACAGAGGGGGGCGGGCAAGAATGGCCGAAGCCTGCAATTGGAGTCACACCGATGTTCCGACTGTCGCAATACATGCATGAACTTGAGCACCCCACGCCCGTGGGGCCTCGGCGTGACCTGCCCGGTCCGGTGGTGATCTGGAACCTGATCCGGCGCTGCAATCTGACCTGCAAACACTGCTACTCGATCTCCGCCGACACCAATTTCCCGGGCGAGCTCGACACCCAGGACGTCTTTTCGGTGATGGACAACCTCAAGGCCTACCGGGTGCCGGTGTTGATCCTGTCCGGCGGCGAGCCGCTGCTGCGCCCCGATATCTTTGACATCTCCCGCCGTTCCAAATCCATGGGCTTCTACACGGCGCTGTCGTCCAACGGCACGCTGATCACCGATGAGAACATCGATCAGATCGCCGAGATCGATTACGACTACGTGGGTGTCAGTCTGGATGGCATTCGCGATACGCACGATGAGTTTCGCCGCATGAAAGGTGCGTTCGAGGCGTCGCTGGCGGGTATTCGTCTGTGTCGTGATCGCGGTCTCAAGGTGGGTGTGCGCTTCACCATGACGCAGGATAACGCGGCCGATCTGCCCGCCTTGCTGCAACTGGTGGCCGACGAAGGTATCGACCGGTTCTATTTCTCGCACCTGAACTACGCGGGGCGCGGCAACAAGAACCGCAAGGACGACGCGCAGCATCAGCTCACCCGTTGGGCGATGGACTTGTTGTTCGAGACCTGTCTGGACGACGTTAAAACCGGTCGCGTGCGCGAATTCACCACGGGCAACAACGACGCGGACGGGGTGTATTTCTATCAGTGGGTGGCACGGCGCTTCCCCGACAAGGCAGAACACATCCGCGCCAAGCTCGTGCAGTGGGGCGGCAACGCCAGCGGCGTCAATGTGGCCAACATCGATAACCTCGGCAATGTGCACCCCGACACCATGTGGTGGCACCACACCATTGGCAATGTGCGCAAGCGGCCGTTCTCGGAGATCTGGTCCGACACCTCCGACCCGCTCATGGCGGGCCTCAAGGCCCGGCCGCGGCAGGTCAAGGGGCGTTGCGGCGCCTGTGCGCACTTCGATATCTGCGGTGGCAATACGCGGGTGCGGGCTCAGCAAACGAGTGGCGATCCGTGGGAAGAAGATCCCGCCTGCTATCTGGATGATGCGGAAATCGGCGTGAACCCCGATGACGCCGTTCGACCGCGTCTGACCGTCACACCCTTCGAGCGCCGTCGCGCCTGAGTTCGCCATGTACACTTTGATTCACGTCATCATCCTGCTTGGGGTGTCCTTGTTTGTCAGTCATGCGTCAGCGGCACCCGCCGATGCGACGGCCTTGTTTGCCCAGCATTGCGCCAGTTGCCATGGTGTGGATCGACTCGGTGCGATGGGGCCGGCGCTGCTGCCGGACAATCTGTCTCGTTTGCGCAAGAAGGCGGCGCGTGAGGTGGTGGTCAATGGTCGCGCCGCGACCCAGATGCCGGCTTTTGGTGCGACGCTCGACGAGGCACAGATCGACGCCCTGGTGGCCTTGATCTACCAGCCGACGCCGACGCCGCCGAAATGGGATGTCGAGCAGATCGTGGCATCGCGGATCGTGCATGCGGATGTGGCCACATTGCCGGCCAAGGCAAAGTTCGAGGCCGACCTGATGAATCTGTTCATCGTGGTCGAGGCCGGTGACCACCATGTGTCGATTCTCGATGGCGACAAGCTGGAGCGCATTCACCGCTTCCCGTCGCGTTTCGCGCTGCACGGCGGCCCCAAGTTCAGTCCCGAAGGGCGGTTTGTGTACTTCGCCTCGCGCGATGGCTGGGTGTCGAAGTACGACATCTGGAACCTCACGCTGGTGGCCGAAGTGCGCGCCGGCATCAATACACGCAACCTGGCGGTGTCGTCCGACGGCAAGGTGGTGGCCGTGGCCAACTATCTGCCACATTCGCTGGTCTTGCTCGATAGCGACCTGAACATGATCAAGGTGATCGATGTCACCGATAAGGAAGGGACGAGGTCGTCCCGTGTGTCGGCCGTCTACGATGCGGCACCACGCAAGAGTTTTGTGGCCGCGCTCAAGGATGTGCCCGAAGTGTGGGAGATCAGCTACGACCCGACCGTGGAGGATATCCCGGTGGGCCTGATTCATGACTTCAAATACAAAGAAGGTGCCTTTCTGCGCGGCTACCTCAATCCGCGACGTACACCGCTGGCCGACATCCTGGACGACTTTTTCTTCACGCAGGACTACTCCGAGTTGATCGGTGCTACTCGAGCCGGCAAGAAGGGGCAGGTGGTACATCTGGATGTTCGCAAGAAGATTGCCGACCTGGATCTGGGTGGCATGCCGCACCTGGGGTCGGGCATTACCTGGGAATGGCAGGGACGCACTGTGATGGCATCGCCCAACCTTGAGGATGGGAAGATCACGGTGATCGACGTGAAGGACTGGTCGGTCGTCAAGGAGATCAAGACACTCGGCCCCGGGTTTTTCATGCGCAGCCATGAAAACTCGCGCTACGCCTGGACGGATTCGATGATGAGCCCGACCGCGCACGACACTTTGCAGGTGATCGACAAGGAAACCCTGGAGGTTGTCGCACAGCTCAGGCCCGAGCCGGGCAAGACGCTGGCGCACATCGAATTTACCCGCGACGGACGCTACGCGATTGCCAGCCTGTGGGAGGACGACGGCGCCTTGATCGTCTATGACGCGGTTACGCTTAAAGAGGTGAAGCGCTTGCCGGCCCGCCGCCCGGTGGGCAAGTACAATCTCTACAACAAAATCACACGCTCATCAGGAACCAGCCACTGAGCGTGACGGCCCGCAAAGCCATGTGCTGAGCGGGTTTCGAGGCGCGTCGACGGTCTTTGGCCGGTCGGCGCTTTTTTATGGCAGCGTCTTGCGTGATGTGGTTCACGCATTGTTCTTCCGGGCTCGGGTATTGTTCAGTCCGTATCAGGTTTCTACCGCGCCTCGCACCATGTGAGCGCAGGGTGGACCGGAGAGGACGAATCATGCTCAAAGTGTTCAGCCATTATTTTCCCGCCACGACCCTATATCAAATCATCTTTGACGCGTTCCTATTGTTCGCGGGGGTCGTTGCTGCCATTGTGTTGCAGCCCGATGTCGGTCTCGAGTCGTGGCGTATCATTCTGCCGTCGGCGCTACTCTTCGCGATCGCCATGATCGTGCTCAACACCATCACCGGTTTCTACCGGCCTGTTGCGGGTCGGCAATTGAAGGATGTGTTGGCGCGCGTTCTGGTTGGTGTGATCGTCAGTATTCCAGTGGCCTATGGTGTGTTTCGCGTGCTGCCCTGGGGGGAGTTTGCCTCCGAGGCGGCGGAAGTGTCTGTGATCCTCTTGTTGGGGTTGATCTTGGTGATGCGCGGGTTTGCCAATCGTGGGCGGCTTGGGGCTTTCATGTCGCGCCGGGTGCTGGTCCTGGGAACCGGCAGTGAGGCCGAGTCGGTCGAGCGGGTGCTGCGTGATCCGGCTTCGCGCGGACTGAGATTTGTTGGTTTTTTGCCTACCGGCGATGAAGATGAGCGTGCGGTTGCGCCTGATCAGATTCTGAGCAATCGCGGCGCGGTGGTCGACGTGGTCGACGAGCTCGGGGTGAATGAAGTCATCGTCGCTGTGCGTGAGCGCCGGGGTGGGGTGCTGCCCCTGCGTGAGTTGCTCGACTGCAAGATGCGTGGCGTCAAGGTCTACGACTTATCGACCTTCTACGAGCGTGTGCGTGGTCAGGTGCGCCTTGATACGCTGAAAGCCAGCTGGCTGATTTTTGGCGACGGCTTTCGTCAGGGTTTTCTTCGCACCTTGGTCAAGCGCTGCTTCGATCTGGTCGCGTCCCTGGTGTTGTTGATCCTGGCAATCCCGGTGATGCTGCTGGCGGCGCTGCTCATCTTGCTCGAAGACGGCGGTCCGGTGTTTTATCGCCAGCTGCGCGTCGGACAGAACGGTCGCCAGTTCAAAGTGATCAAGTTCCGCAGCATGGGCACCGACGCAGAAAAGGACGGCAAGCCGCGCTGGGCCCAGTCGAATGACTCGCGCGTGACCCGGATCGGCCGCTTGATCCGCAAGCTGCGCATCGATGAATTGCCGCAGCTGTTCAATGTCTTTATGGGCGAAATGAGTCTGGTTGGCCCCCGTCCCGAGCGGCCGTTCTTTGTCGATCAACTGACGGCCGAGATTCCGTTCTACGCGGTGCGTCACTGCGTGAAACCCGGCGTGACCGGATGGGCGCAGGTCCGCTATCAATACGGCGCGTCGGTAGATGATGCCGTGCAGAAACTCCAGTACGATCTGTACTACGTCAAGAACCACACGCTGCTGCTGGACATCGTTGTCCTCGCTGAAACCGTGCGTGTAGTGCTTACCGGCGAAGGTGCGCAGTAGGGCGCGCCTGATTCTTCCGGCCGGATCTCTGGCCAAGGTGATTCGAGATGCTTGAACTGACGAGCGTGGCAGTTTGGGGTTATGCCCTGGCTGCCGCGGCGTTCGGGCTGTTCGGCGTGTATCTCGCGGCGGCCTGGCGGGGACAAGGGGCCGGCGGCCGCTTGCTGCTGGCGGTCGGGGTCAGCGCGGCGTGGTGCGTTGCCAATGCGGCCATGATTTCCGGTGTGGGCCTTGCTGGTGTTGCGGCCGCTTTTTTGTCGGTAGCGCGTGACGCGGCCTGGCTCGCGTTCGTAGTCGGCCTGATCCATCAGATTGACGGTAGCCGTCGCGCCTGGCCGGCCCGGTTTGCGGTGGTCGTAGTGGCGCTGCGCCTTCTGACAGCCTTGATGACGGTGCTGAATCTGCCTTGGCCGATTGACCCGCAGCGCGCCCTCATTTTTCTCCATCTCGTGGCGGCGGTGTATGCGCTGGTATTGGTCGAGCAGCTCTATCGACTGTTGCCGTCGGCGTCCCGCTGGGGGCTCAAGCCCTTTTGTCTGGCCATGGCCGCGTCCGCGGTCTTCGATCTCTACCTGTTTGCCGACGCCTTCCTGTTTGGTGCCATTGATCGCGATATCTGGAGTATTCGAGGCCTGGCCCATGCGCTGGTCTTGCCGCTGATTGCCATATCCGCATCGCGTGTACCGGGCTGGGCGATCCGGCTGTCGGTGTCGCGGGAAATGGTGTTCCACTCCACGGCGCTGGCGGCGTCGGGCTTGTATCTGTTACTGGTGGCCGCTGCGGGCTATTACGTGCGCTATTTCGGGGGCGACTGGGGGCGGGCGCTTCAGGTCACCCTGTTTTTTGCCGCGCTGTTGCTGTTGGGGGTCGTCGCAGTGTCGGGCACTCAGCGGGCGCGATTGCGGGTCTGGCTCAACAAGCATTTGTTTCCCTACCGCTACGACTACCGCATCGAGTGGCTGAAGTTTACCCGTGCGCTATCGACCCACGGGGACCATCAGGATCTTGGGCAGACGACAATTCGTGCACTGGCCGATCTGGTGGAGAGCTCGGGCGGCGGCTTGTGGCTCGACGACGGGCAGGGGCGTTTCGTGATGCGGGCGCGGCTCAATATGGCCGAATCGTCGATCGAGGAGTCGGCCGATGCGCCTTTGTGCCGTTTTCTGGCCGACGAGGGCTGGGTCTTCAATCTTGAAGAATATCGAATGCGCCCCAAGACCTACGGCGAATTGACCCCGCCGCGCTGGCTGTCCGAATTGGAGGACGGCTGGCTGGTTGTACCGCTGACCGCGGGCGAAACGCTGATCGGGTTCGTCGTGCTGCTCGCACCGCGCACGCCGGTCGATATCAACTGGGAGGTGCTCGACCTGCTCAAGAGCGCCCAGCGTCAGGCGGCGAGCTATCTGGCCCGCATGCAGGCGGCTGAAGCCTTGATCGAGGCGCGCAAGTTTGATGCGTTCAACCGGATGTCGGCGTTTGTCGTGCATGATTTGAAAAACCTGGTCGCCCAGATGTCGCTGATGCTCAAGAACGCCGAACGGTACAAGGATAATCCCGAGTTTCAGGCTGACATGCTCGAAACCGTGGCGCATGTCGAACAGAAGATGCGCGACTTGATGCAGCAGCTCCAGAAAAAGACCGCCATCGAACGGGATCGGCAAGTCGATCTGGGGCAGTTGCTGGAGCGGATCCGGAAGCAGAGGGCCCACCTTCAACCCGCCGTTTCGGTCAATGTCGAATCGGCTCCCGTTCATGTGCGTGCGAACGCCGAACGACTTGAACGTGTCGTGGGGCATATCGTGCAAAATGCCCTCGACGCCACCGGCGACGATGGTATGGTAACGGCATGTCTTCGTCGTCTTGACGAGACCCATGCACTGATCGAGGTCAGGGATACCGGATGCGGCATGTCGTCTGACTTCATGCGCGATCAACTGTTCCGGCCATTCCAGACCACCAAGTCGAGCGGTATGGGTATCGGCGTTTTCGAGGCGCGACAATACTTGCGAGAGCTGGGCGGCGACATTCGTGTCGAAAGTACGCCCGGCGTTGGCACCACGATGCAGCTCACGCTCCCGACGCAGCCGCGGTCAGATGCCGGCGCTGCGGCGCTAGCTCATTCAGACTCAGAACCATGACCGAGAAACAACGCACTCTGATGGTGGTTGAGGACGACCCGGCACTGCAAAAGCAGATGCGCTGGGCGTTTGGCGACTATGAAACCGTTCTGGCCAGCGACCGCGAGAGCGCTATTGCCCAACTGCGCCGGCACGAGCCGCCTGTCGTGACCATGGACCTGGGGCTGCCGCCGGACCCCGACGGGGTGAGCGAAGGCTTTCAGTTGCTGCAGGAGATGCTGGCCCTGGCGCCGGATACGAAAGTGGTCGTCCTGACCGGACAGCACGACCGCGAAAATGCCGTTCGTGCAATTGGCATGGGCGCCTACGATTTCTTTGCCAAGCCGTTTGAACCGGAGTTTCTCACGCTGACGATCGATCGCGCCTTCCGGCTTTACGATCTGCAGCGCGAAAATATTCGATTGCAAGAAGAGCGGGGTTCGGCCATGAGCGGTATGCTCACCCGCGACCCCGGTATGTTGAAGGTCTGCCGCACCGTTGAAAAGGTGGCCTCGGCAAACAATGTGACCGTCGCCTTGTTCGGCGAAAGCGGCACCGGCAAGGAAGTCATCGCGCGGGGGCTGCATGCCTTGTCGTCCCGTTCCAAGCAGCGCTTTGTCGCGATCAATTGCGCCGCCATTCCCGATGCCCTGCTTGAGGCCGAGTTGTTCGGTCATGAAAAAGGCGCTTTCACCGGGGCAGTCAAACAGACACAGGGCAAGATCGAAACGGCCGACAAGGGGACGCTGTTTCTCGATGAAATTGGCGACCTGCCCATGCCCTTGCAGGCAAAGTTGTTACGATTTCTGCAAGAACGCGTCATTGAGCGAATCGGTGGACGTAGCGAGATTCCGGTGGATGTCCGCGTCGTGTGCGCAACACACCAGGATCTCAAACGCTTGATCGAAGAGGGGCGGTTCCGTGAGGATCTCTATTATCGACTGGCAGAGATCGTGATCGAGATTCCGCCCTTGCGTGATCGCCCGGGCGATGCGAGCTTGCTGGCGCATGCCTTCGTGCAGCGCTTTGCCGAAGATAATGGTCGGGGCAGCATGCGGCTGACCGACGATGCGATCGCAGCGATTGAAGCACAGCCGTGGCCAGGAAATGTGCGCGAACTGGAAAACTGCGTAAAACGCGCCGTGATCATGGCTGATGGCAATCGTGTTGCCGCAGAGGATCTGGGGCTGAATGCGGTCGAAGAAGCCCTGGATGTGCTGAATTTGCGCCAGGTGCGTGAAGCGGCCGAGCGTTCGGCGGTGACCAAGGTGTTGTCGCGCGTCAATGGAAATATTGCACGTGCAGCAGAAGTGCTTGGCGTCAGCCGGCCGACGCTGTACGACCTGATGAATCGATACGGAATCAAGAAGGAGGCCTGATCGTGCCTTTAGCGCTTACCCAGTCTCGCCGAGTCCGGCCCAGCCGGTTGATGACCTTGTTGCTGACCGCAGCCTTGTTGGCCGGGTGTGGAAGCAGCCCCGACGAAATGGTCGCCTCGGCACGTGCCTACCTTGAGAAAAACGATGCCAGCGCTGCCGTCATCCAGCTCAAGAATGCCTTGCAGGAAAAGCCCGACTTGCCCGAGGCCCGCTATCTGCTGGGCAAGGTCTATTACGGCCAGGACGACATGGCGGGCGCAGTCAAGGAATTGCAGCTTGCGCTCCGTCTCGGTTACGACGAATCGCTGGTGACGCCGATGCTGGCGCGAGCGCTGGTGCGCCAAGGGCAGCGCGAGGAAGTGATCCGGACCTATACCGGCACGGCACTGAAAGATCCCAAGGCGCTGTCGGATTTGTTGACGGTCTTGGGGGATGCGCAGATCGGCGTCAATCGGGACGAGGCCGCACGCGATTATGATGAGGCGCTGAAGGCCAATCCGGACAATGCGCTGGCCCGCGTCGGTCTGGTCCGGGTGCTGGCCCTGGATGCCAAGTATGACGAAGCGCTCAAGGCAATCGAGGTCGTGTTGGCCAAGTCGCCGGATGTGCCCGAGGCACATGCGACGCGCGCCGAGATTCTGTTTGCGCGCCGGCAGCTCGATGACGGTCTGGCGGCGCTGAAGAAGGCCATTGCACTCAAGCCCAAAGATGCCAATTATCGTTTCGCCCTGGTCAATACACTGCTCCAGACGCAGCGCGTTGATGAGGGCAAGACGCAACTGGCCGAGATGAAGACGGCCATTGGCGCGTCGCCGGTGGTGACGTATCTGCAGGCCTATGTCGACTTCCTGGAAGATCGTCTGCCGCAGGCCCGCGATGGCATCCAGGAAGTGATCAAGTTGGCGCCGGAGTATCTACCGGGGCGCCTGTTGGCGGGTTCCATCTTCTACCGCCTGGACGACCAGTTGCAGGCACAGGTCAACCTCAACAAGGTGCTTGAGGCCAACCACGCCAATCCGGTGGCCCGACGTTTGCTGGTGATGTCGTATCTGGCGCAGCGCGACGGCGCGCGGGCAATTGAAGCCCTGCAGCCTTTGCTCGAGTCGCATGGCGATGTGTCAGAAGTGCTTACCCTGGCCGGGCAGGCTTACCTGCTCGCCGGCGATTTTGAAAGATCGTCAGCCTATTTTGCCAAACAGGTGGAGAAACAGCCGGACGATGCCCGCGCGCGGACGCGTCTTGGGATCAGCCGGCTTGCCGGTGGCGAGGTTCAGGAGGGGCTGAAGGATCTTGGCAAGGCCAGTGATCTGGACAGTACCGGTGGGTATGCCGACTTCGCACGGGTCACCGCGCTGCTGCGCGAGCGCAAGTTCGACGAGGCACTGAGCGCGCAGGCGATCCTTGAAAAGAAAATGCCGGACAATCCGCTGGCAAAGAACCTGCGCGGCGGTATTTTGCTGGGCAAGGGGGATTTGCCGGGGGCGCGCAAGGCATTTGAAGAGGCACTTGCAATCCAGCCGGATTTCCTGCCGGCGGCCACCAATCTGGCGCGCCTCGACTTCCGTGATGGCAAGGTCGAAGCAGCGCGCGCCATTTACAAGCGGATTCTGGAGACGGCGCCGACGCGCGCCGATGTCTATCTCGCGTCAGCCGAGCTGGAGAAGGCAGCCGGGGGCAGTTTTGAGACCATCGAAGCGCTCCTGCGCAAGGCGGTGAGCAACGCGCCGACATTGCTGGTGCCGAAACTTCAGCTTGCCGACTTCCTGCTGCGCAGTCAGCGAAAGACCGAAGCACTGGTTGTGGCGCGTGAAGCGGCATCGCTCTCGCCCGAACACCCGACGGTGCTCAAGCTTCTCGGGCATGCCCAGATTGCCAATGGCGACGTCCAGCAGTCGGTGTCGGCATTCCAGAAGCGCGCGTCTCTCGAGCCGGAAAACGCTGAAGCGTTTATGGATCTCGGGCGTGCCCAGTTCATGAATCGCGATCCCAAGAGTGCCGAGGCCAACCTGCGCCGCTCCTTGGCCTTGCGCCAGGATTTGTTCGAAGTGCAGCGCGTTCTGATCTCCATCATGATCGACGACAAGCGCTTTGACGAAGCCTTGAAGATGTCGCGCGATCTTCAAAAGCAGCTGCCCGAGTCGGGGCTGGGGTATATCTTCGAGGGTGATGTCCACGTCTCGCAAAACGATTGGGCCGCTTCTTTGCCGCTGTTCCGCAAGGCGCATGCCCTGACGCCCAATTCGCAGACAGCGGTCAAGTTGCATGCGGCGCTGGCACGCACCGACAATGGCAAGGAAGCGGACAAGCTGGCGGATAGTTGGCTCGCGGCGAACCCCAACGACACGGCGATGACCGCTTATATCGCTGAGTACTCCTTGACGACGGGGCGGCTGGCACCGGCTTACACGTTGTACAAGAAGCTGAATGAAATGGTGCCGGACAAGCCCTTGGTGCTGAACAATCTGGCGTGGATTGCGAGTCAGAACAAAGACCCGAAAGCCTTGGAGTACGGCCGACGCGCACTTGAACTGGCGCCGGAGAACTCAGCGATTCTGGATACCGTCGGGATGATCGAGGTCGAGAGCGGCAGCGTTGAGGCCGGAATCAAGAAGATCGAGAAAGCCAGCAAGCTCGCGCCCAAGGCTGCGATGATTTCCTTGAATCTGGCTAAAGCCTATATCAAGGCGGGGCGCAAGGAAGATGCGCGTACCGTGCTGAACGCATTGACCGGGGAATACCCGGTCGGAAACCGGTTCTACGAAGAAGCCAACACGCTTCGTAAAACGCTTTGAGCCATAATTTACACCCTGATTCAGAAGGAAATTATTCGTGACCACCGTTGCCGTGATTGGGCTGGGCTATGTCGGATTGCCACTGGCCGTTGAGTTTGGCAAGAAGTTCAAGACGCTGGGTTTTGACCTCTCCAAGGAAAAGGTCGCGGCGTATCGCGACTTCCGTGATCCGACGGGCGAAGTCAGCTCCGAGGACCTGCGTGCCGCCAGCCAGTTGAGCTGTCATTCCGATCCGTCCGTGATCGCTGAGGCCGATTTTATCGTTGTGGCCGTACCGACCCCGGTCGACGCGGCGCGGCAGCCGGATCTCACGCCGCTTGAGAAGTCGTCGGCGTCGGTCGGCAAGTACCTCAAGAAGGGCGCGATCGTCGTGTACGAAAGCACGGTCTATCCGGGCGCCACCGAAGAGGTCTGCATTCCCATTCTCGAGCAGACCTCGGGGCTCAAGTGGAAGCAGGACTTCTTCGTCGGCTACTCGCCGGAGCGGATCAACCCGGGTGACAAGGAGCGCACGGTCACCAAGATCGTCAAGGTGGTGTCGGGTGATACGCCCGAGACGCTCGAAAAGGTGAAGGAAATATACGGTGCGGTGATTACCGCCGGCGTCTATCCGGCCGCGACCATCAAGGTGGCCGAGGCCGCCAAGGTCATCGAGAATACCCAACGCGACCTGAACATTGCCCTGATCAATGAGCTGGCGGTGATTTTCCATGAAGTCGGTATCGACACGCTGGACGTGCTTGAAGCGGCCGGCACCAAGTGGAATTTTCTGCCTTTCCGTCCCGGTCTGGTGGGCGGCCACTGCATTGGCGTTGATCCCTATTATCTGACCCACAAGGCCGAGATGCTTGGGTTGCACCCCGAAGTGATCCGGGCCGGACGGCGTATCAACGACGGCATGGGCAAGTATGTGGCCGAGCAGACGGTCAAGCAGATGATCCAGGCTGGCCACTCGATCAAGGGCTGCAAGGTGATTGTGCTGGGCCTGACCTTCAAGGAAAACTGCCCCGATCTGCGCAACAGCAAAGTCATCGATGTCATCCGCGAGCTGCAGAGTTTCGGCTGCGACGTGGTGGTGCACGATCCGGTGGCCGAGGCGGCCGAGGCCATGCACGAATACGGCGTCAAGCTGGTCGACTGGGCTGATCTGCCCCGCGCGCAAGCCATGGTGGCCACCGTCTCTCATCGGGAGTATTCGGAGATGTCGCTGTCGACATTGACCGGTGTGCTCGAAGACAAGGGTGTGTTCATTGACGTCAAGTCGGCCTTCGATCGCACGGCGCTGGCCGATGCCGGCCTGCGCGTCTGGCGCCTTTGAGGCATGTGGCGATGTGGCGCGCCATCGTCCTGTGTGCTTCCCTGCTATCGCTGAGCAGCGCGGTGCAGGCGGCCACGGGCGAGCCGCCACTGTCGCCGGCGCAGCTGGCGGCACTCAGCCAGCACGCCGGCTATCTCCACGAGGCCGGCCTGGCGTTTGAGCATGGCGAAGGCGTGCCACGGGAGCCCGAGCGCGCCGC
Source organism: Zoogloeaceae bacterium G21618-S1 (assembly GCA_027214125.1). Lineage (GTDB taxonomy): Bacteria > Pseudomonadota > Gammaproteobacteria > Burkholderiales > Rhodocyclaceae > Nitrogeniibacter. The sequence continues at coordinate 11,280 of JAPWHF010000012.1, read as the reverse complement.
AGCGTGTTATTGCGAGTCGGCCCGGCAGGGGAATGCGGAGGGCATGTACGCCCTGGGCTGGATGTATGCCAACGGGCGGGGTGTGCAGCGCGACGACGCCTACGCCGGCACGCTGTTCGCCATGGCGTCGATGCTCTCTCACCCGCAGGCTGAACGCATGATGCGGTATACCGGCCCGTACACGGGGGCCGTGCCGGCGTGTTTGCTGGCGCCCACCTGGGAGCAAGACGAGGGCTTGGTCGGCCGATTGATGGCCCGCCTGCCCGCCGATCGCCACGCCATCATTTTGCAGGTGGCCCGCACGGCACCGGAGTTCGGGGTAGATGCTCGCTTTGCGCTGGCCATTGCATCGACCGAGTCGGCGTTCAACCCATTGGCCTTGTCGCCGCGCAACGCCATGGGCGTGATGCAGCTGATTCCCGATACGGCTGCACGTTTCAATGTGCGCAACGCCTATGACCCGGCGCAGAACATCCGCGGTGGTCTGGCCTATTTGCGCTGGCTGTTGGCCTATTTTCGGGGTGAAGTCCGATTGGTTGCCGCCGCCTACAACGCGGGTGAAGGCGCCGTCGAGCGCTATCAAGGCGTACCTCCGTTCCCCGAGACGCAGGCTTACGTGACCCGAATTCAAGGTTATTTCAGCGAGCAGACGCATCCTTACGACGCGAGTGTGGTTGAATCGTCTGCAGTCATGGCGCCCCAGTTCATGGCTGACCGATAAGGGAGCATGCCCATGAGCCGCTGGCTCTGTTTTGCCGTCTCGGCGCTGATGATGCTTGTCAGCGTGTCGGCACGCGCCGATTTGCCCGCAACCGTCTCGCGCGTCAAGCCGTCCATTGTGGCTGTTGGCACGTATGAGCCGACCCGCAGCCCGGCCTTCCGCTTTTTGGGGACGGGTTTTGTCGTGGGTGACGGGCTGACCGTGGCCACCAACGCGCATGTGCTGCCGGCGAGTGTGGATGCGAACCGGCGAGAAACCCTGGCCGTGGCCATTCCGTTGGGTGACAAGGCGAATGTCCGTTCGGCCGAAAAGCTGCGCTCCGATCCGTCGCATGACCTGGCCACGCTGCGCATTGTTGGTCCGGCCTTGCCGGTGCTGGTGCTTTCGTCGGGCCAGGCCGAAGAGGGGCAGTCGGTGGCTTTTACCGGCTTTCCGATTGGCAGCGCCCTGGGGCTCAAGCCTGCCACGCATCGTGGCATCGTATCGGCGATTACGCCGATCAGTATTCCCCGGGGCAATGCGCGGGAACTGAACGCGCGGCAAATTCGCAGCCTGGGCAATGATCCGTTTTCGGTCTACCAACTGGATGCGACCGCCTATCCGGGCAACAGCGGCAGCCCGCTGTTTGACCCGGAATCGGGCGTCGTGCTGGGCGTGCTCAACATGGTCTTCGTGAAAGAAACCAAGGAAAACGTGTTGAGCAAACCCTCCGGGATCAGCTATGCGATCCCGGTTCGGTACTTGAACGTGCTGCTTCACTGACGGGGTTGGGCCGTCGCCGGCGCTCAGCGACGGTAGTAGCCCACCGCCACCAGCGTGTCGCCCACCGTCTTGAAGTAGGTGTGCTTGGTTTCCACCTTGCCGCTGACCGGATTGCGCCAGGCGTATTCCGTTTCGCCGTCCTGCGTCTTTTTGGCCATTTCGGCCATTCGACGCACGATGTGGTGCCCGTCCGGGCTGATGAGTTCATATGCATCGGTGCCGACCAGGGAAGGCGTGGCGCCGTGGGCGAGAAAGACGCCGTCGCTCAAACGCACGACGAAGACATACAAGTCATCGCGGATGAACGGGCCGTTCAGACGCTGAAAGTGGTCCAGCGCGGCCTCCGGATTGGCGGCCATCGCGTTGACGGCATCGCGCAGGAGCACCTTGGCCTGCATGGCGGTGGCGCGCGGCGGATAGTAGCCCGCGGCGACGATGACATCGCCAACCGCCCGAAAAACGGCGACCTTGGGCTCGCCCCGCGCGTCTGCGGGGTTAAACCAGCGGTATTCCACGCGGCCCCCCCCAAAGGTCTTGGCCTGCTCGATGATTTCGCGGAAGAACGGTTTGCCGTTCAGGTCGACCTCGTTCAGCACATTCTGCCCGACCAGGGCTGCGGAGCCGCCGCCGCTGGCCAGAAACGTGCCGTCGGTCTTCAGCGCATAGGTGTAGAGGTCACGGTCGATGAATTCCGGCCCGTGGTTGAAGGCGGCGGTGCCGGCCTCGCCTTTGGCTTTGATATGGGTGACCGCGCGGTCGAGCAGTGTCATGGCGCGTCGTTCGACGCTGGTGCTGTGCAGGACCTCGCGTGCCGAGGTGTCCGCGTTCGCAGTGGGGGCGCCCAGCGCAAGCGCGCAGGCAATGGCAATCAGCGCTGAATAAAGCGACTGGCGCGCGTTTGAGAGCATGATGTTTCTCCCTGAGAGTGCGCCCGCGGGCCGTCCCGGAGCGCACTGAAATAAGTGGGCGACGCGGCTTGGCCGCTGTCGGACCAGGCCGTGTCGCACCGATCAGTATCCGACGAGGCTCGGTAGCCAGAGGGACAGTTGTGGTACGTAGGCGATGATGAAAATGGCGATCACCGAGACGAAGACGAAGGGGTGAATACGGGAGACGATGGCCTCGATGCTGGATCCACCGATGCCGGAGGCGACAAACAGGTTCTCCCCCAGTGGCGGCGTCATGAAGCCGACCGACAGCGTGCAGATGACGACGATGCCTACGTGCGTCGGATCGACGCCAACGGTGTACATCACCGGCAGCAGCACCGGCACCAGAATCATGATGGCCGCCAGGGTTTCCATGAACATGCCGACGAACATCAGGAAGACGATGATCATGGCCCAGATCAGGTAGAGGTTGTCGGTCAGGCTCAGCATCGATTCGGCGATGATGGCCGGGATGCGCTGCTCGACCAGCAGTCGGCCGAAGACGGTGGCGGTAAACAGGATCAGCAGCACGCGGCCGGTAATCCAGGTGGTGGTGCGCAGCGAATTGAGCAGCGCCGGGAACTTCAGCTCGCGGTGCAGGAAAAGGCCGACGAACAAGGTATAGAAGATCGCCACGATGGCCGACTCGGTGGGCGTGAACAGGCCGGTGTAGATGCCGCCGAGGATGATCACCGGCGCGAGAACCGACCAGAACCCCTTCCGCAGCGATCTGCGGATATCGGCGAAATCCCACTTGTCTGTCAGCCCGACATAGCCGTGCTTCTTCGAGATGAAGTAGTTGATGATCAACAGGCTGCCGGCCATGACGATGCCGGGGATCACGCCCGCGATGAACAGTTTCGGGATCGAGATCGAGGCGAACTCGCCATGCTTGGCGATGGCTTCGGGCGGGGGCGCCAGACCGAGCGCGGCAATGCCGAAGATCACCATCGGGATGGACGGCGGAATGATGATGCCCAGTCCGCCGGACGCGGCGGTCACGGCCGAGGCGTATGGGCGGGCGTAGCCGCGCTGGGTCATGGCGGGGATCATCAGCATGCCGACCGCGGCGGTGGTGGCAGGTCCCGAGCCCGAGATGGCACCGAAGAACAGGCAAGCCAGCACGGTGGCGGCGCCCAGGCCGCCAGTGATCGGGCCGGCCATGGTTTCGGCGATATCGACCAGGCGTTTCGAAATGCCGGCCGCTTCCATCAAGGCGCCAGCCAGCACGAAGGCCGGTAGCGCCATGAGCGGAAAACTGCCGACCGAGGTAAAGGCGATCTGCACGAAGGCGATCGGGTTCTTTTCCACCACCATGAAGGTGGCCAGCGCTGCGCCGCCGAGTGCGATGGTGATCGGCGCGCCCAGCAGCATCAGGAAGAAGAAGCTGCCGAACAGGATCTCTACGATATAGGCTTCCATGATTGTCTCTCTGCGGTGGGCCGCTTTATTGTTGTGCTGTGGCGCTGTGCTTGAGCTTCTCGATCTCTTCGGTTTCCGGGTCCAACAGATTCACGCCCTTGACGAGGGTGAGGTAGTTGTTCCAGAGAATGCGGATCGACATCAGCGTGAAAGCGATCGGCAGGATCATGTAGAAGTACTTCATCGGCAGCCCGAGGGTCTGCGACTTCCAGAACAGGTTCATCTTCTTGAACACGAAGGTGTAGCTCAGGTAGACGAAGTACAGGTTGAAGCACACCCACAGCAGATCGGCGAGGGCCAGGCACACCTTGCGCACGATGGGCGGGGTGAAGGCGAACTGGAAGGTCACCCTGTTGTGGGCCGACATCTTGGCCGCCACGGTCGCGCCCAGGTAGGCGAACCAGACAAACATGTAGGTGGCCAGCTCTTCGCCCCAGGGCAGGGAGTACTGGAAGAACTGGCGCAGCAGAATCTGGACGAACAACAGGACCACGAAGCAGGCCAGCAGGGCTTCTGCCAGATACTCCTCGATGTTGCCAAGCAGATTGAGGATGAATTTCTTGATGGACATGGCAGGCTCCACGATGTCGTGACTACGCGAATGCGTCGATCGGTCCGGTTGGTGGCATCGCCGGGGATGGCCCCGGCGGGCTACCGGGCCGGGGCAGGCGCCCCGGCGATCGATGCTTATCGGCCGAGGCTTTTCAGCGCCTGGTCGAGTTTTGCCTTGCCACCGATGCTCTCATAGAACTTCGGCCACACGGCCTTGGTGGCCTTTTCGATCCACTCTTTTTCGCCATCGGCTGCGTCGCTGATCTTCATGCCCTTGGCGGCCAGATCCTTCTTGATCTTGTCTTCGGTCTCAAGCAGGTACTTGTAGCTGTGCTCGGTCGCTTCCATGCCTGCTTCCAGAATGGCTTTCTGGACATCGGGCTTCTGCTCCTGGAACACCGACTCGCTGACGATCAGCGGCTCGAGCGAGAACAGGTAGCGCACGTTGGTGATGTACTTCTGTACTTCGTTGAATTTCATCGCCGCGACGGTGATGTAGGGGTTGTCCTGACCATCGACCACGCCTTGCTGCAAGGCGGTAAAGGTCTCGGACCAGGCCATCGGCGTCGGGTTGATGCCCCAGGCTTGATACGTGGCGATCATGATCTCGTTCTTCGGTACGCGGATGACCAAGCCCTTCAAGTCGGCCAGGGTGGTTACCGGACGCTTGGAGTTGGTCAGCACGCGGAAGCCCGAGTAGGCCCAGCCGACGATGCGCACGCCGGCGTCACGAATGGTGTTCTCGGTCAGCTCCTTGCCCAGGGGGCCCAGGGTCAGCTTCTTCGCGTCTTCTGCGCTCTGGATCACATAGGGCAGGGTCAGCACGCCAACGGAGGGCGAGAACGGGGTGACGTTGTTGATGGCCAGCACCGAGAAGTCCAGCGTGCCGAGTGCGGCGTTGTTGACGGTGTTCTGCTCGTCACCCAACTGGCCGTTGGGGAACAGATCCACGGTGTGCTTGCCGGCGGCCTTCTGTTCGAACAGGGTCTTGAAGGTCTGGCCCAGTTCCCACTGCGTGCCGCCGGCTGCGTCGCCGAGCGCCATCTTGAATTTTGCGGCCATCACGCCCGGTGCGGCGGCCAGCAGGCCGGCGGTGATCAGGGGCAGCAATACGGTTTTCTTGATGTTCATGTTTGTCTCCTGCAAGGGTCTGAGTATTGTCTGTTGCGTTGTGCTTGTGTTGCTTCGCTACGGGGTCTGAATGCCTTTTCCGCTGCGGTGGCCGCGCGGTGTAGATCGTCGGTGTTGCCAGGATCTCCGTGTGAGTGAGCGCAGTGCGGTTTACGGACGCTCGTCGTTGTAGGCGTACCAGCGGTACAAAAAGCGCTGGCCGAAGCGGCGGAAGGGCGCGAATGCCTGCGATTCCACCATTTCTCTGACGTTCGGGAAGGGCAGCCGAGAGGTGAAGATCGGCAGCGTGAGCGCTTGCCCCTTTCCCGCAATCCACTGCGCCAGACGCTTGCCGGCTTGCGCGGAATACATCACCCCGTTGCCGCCGTAACCGAGCGCGTAGTAGATCGTTTCTTTCGGATCGGGCTGATGGATGCGCGGCATCATGTCGTGGCTCACATCCACCCAGCCCCACCAGGAGTAGTCGATCTGGATGCCCTTGAGCGCGGGAAACTTGCGCTCCATGTCGGCAATCAGGCGCAGCTCATACTGCCTCTGCGGCGCATCGATACCGGTGATGGCGCTGCGGCTGCCGATCTGCAGACGGTTGTCCGGCATCAGGCGGTAGTAGTGGCGCAGCACGCGGGTGTCGGTGATCACCTGGGTGGTGCGCAGCCCGCAGGCTTCGATCTCGGCTGCCGTCAGCGGCCGGGTCACGATCGAGTTCGAGAGGATCGGCAGTAACCGGTTTTTCAGTTCGCGGTGCAGCTGGTTCGAGGTATAGCCCCCCGTACATACACCCACGGCACGGGCGCGGACGATGCCGCCCGGCGTTTTCAGGTAATGCACACCGTTGCGGGTCTCCCAGCCTTGTACCGGGCTGGCGGGGTGTACCGTGGCGCCGAGCGCACGGGCTTTCTTGAGGTAGCCGAAGGCCAGCTTGCCGGCGTGGATGCCGATGCCTTCGGGTTCGTGCATGGCGCCGCAGGCCTCGGTGTCGCCAATCCATTCGTTCTTGACCGTGGCCGCATCAAAAATGCGCGCATCGTACTTGAAAGTCTCGCGCAGCAGCTTCGCTTCCTTTTCGAGGATGGGCATGATGCGCGGGCGGTGGGCAATGTACAGGTGACCGCCGGGCTGCGGATCGCAGTCGATATCGGCGATCAGGCCCTTGAAGGTCTCCATGCCGTCCACACATTCGCGGTGCAGCGCCAGCGCGTCTTCCAGGCCGTAGCGGGTGATCCACTGCGAGCGCTTGAGGCGCCCCGAGGCGCATTGCGCCTGACCGCCATTGCGCGTGCTGCAACCCCAGGCGGAGCGGTTGGCTTCGAGCACAGTGGCCTTGATGCCGTATTCCTGCGCCAGATGGATGGCGGTGGTCAGGCCGGTGAAGCCGGAGCCGATGATCGCCACATCGACGTCGATGTCATGCGTGATCGGGCCATCATCGGCCGGCGGTTCGCCTGCGGTACCGATCCAGTAGGTCGGCGCATAGTCAGTGCCCTGGCCCGGGGTCGGGCTGACCAGCGGATCGTAGGCCGGATCGTAGGGGCGGGACGGCGCGGTGGCGTTGCCGGCGGCAGCGTCGCGCAATACAGCGTTGGCATCCATGATGGTGTCCTTGGCGGTGCGTCGGGGGCGAGGCTTAGCGGCTGGCCGTGGCGACCGGCGGACGATCTTTGCGGAAGGCGTTCTTGACCGCGATCTTGCCGTCGCGGAAGGTGAACACATCCACCATGCGCGCCTCGATGCGGGTACCGTCAGCCTTGGTGCCGCAGAAGGTCGATTCGGACACGCCGCGGTCGCCCGCCACGAAATGGTCGCCATTGAGCCAGGCGGCGTCGGGGAAGGTCTGCCACGCCAGCTCGAAGCCCTGACGGACAGCGTCGCGGCCGACAAAGCTGCGGCCGAGTTCATCGGGGCCGGCGGTGGCGTGGAAGGCGCAATCGTCGGCCATGAAAGTCATCAGGGCGTCGAGGTCGTGACGGTTCCAGGCCTCGGCAAAGGCGGCGAGAAATTCGGCGGTGGGTTGGGTTGTGTTCGACATCTGAATCTCCTTGGGCTGCGACGATGGCCGGGCGCTTCTGTGGGGGCGCTCTGGCGACATCGCCGGAATGTTGTGGAGTTCAGACTACGGGGCGCTGGCCCAAACGCTTAGAGCCAGTTGGATGGAATCGTTTGGTCCAGCGCGATGCGCCGACATGGCCAGAGGTGTTGCCGTCCGGCCGATCAGGCTCGCTGAGGGCGAGGCGATGACGGCAGAGATGCGTCGTAATGCATTGATGAAAAACGCGAAAAATATGCGTTGCGTCAGCCTTTTTCGCGTGGTGCCAAGGCGCGAAGCGCCTGGCCCAACAAGGCAATGCCAGGCGCCACCTGCTCATCGTCGATCGACGAGAAACCCAGCCGGAAGTAGTTGGTCGGCGGCGTGTCCTGGTTGAAAAACACACTGCCCGGTTCGATCAGCACACCGAGTTCGGCGGCAGCACGGGCGAGTTCGGCCGCGTCCAGCCAGTCGGGGCCGCGTACCCAGCACGAGGCGCCGCCCGACACCGGCGTGGCCTGCACTTCGGGCAGGTGTTCTTTCAGTGCCTCGAGCAGGCGTTGGGCGCGCTGGCGGTAGGCCACCGAGAGCCGGCGCAGCAGCGCGTCGTGATGGCCCAGCGATAGAAACAGCGCAAAGGCGCGCTGCATATAGACGGTGGGATGGCGCAGGTTGAGCCGGCGGATGCCGCGCAACTCGGTGATCAGCTCCGCCGGGCCGACCACATAGCCCAGGCGCAGGCCGGGCGCGATGCTCTTGGACAGGCTGCCGACGTAGATCACCCGGTCGCTGCGGTCCAGGCTCTTGAGTGTGGGCAGCGGGTCGCCGTGCAGCCGGTTTTCGCTTTCGTAGTCATCCTCGATCAGGATGAAGTCGGCCTTCTCGGCCATTTCCAGCAAGGCGTGGCGGCGCTCGATCGGCATGGTGACCGTGGTCGGGCACTGGTGGCTGGGCGTCACATAAATGTAGTCGCAGGTATAGAGCGTGTCGCTCATCTGCAGGCCGCCGTCGTCGACCGGCAGATTGACGATCCGCTGGCTGCGGCTGCTGAAGATGTTGCGCGCGTCCGGGTAGCCCGGCGACTCGAGGCCCACCGGGGTGTCGCTGCTGACCAGCAGGTCGGCCAGCAGATACAGCGCCTGCTGGGCGCCGACGGTGATGATGATTTCGTCGTTGGTGGCCCACACGCCGCGACGTGGTAGTACGCGGGTGCGGATCTGTTCGACCAGCGAGGCGTCGTCGCGGAAGATCATGTCCTGCGCCCACTCGTTGATTTCGAGCACGCTCAGCGTCTTCATGCAGCACTCGCGCCAGTCGGCGATGGGGAAGAGCGAGCTGTCGAACTGGCCGTACAGAAAGGGGTAGGGGAAGCGCTGCCAGTCAGCACGCTTCTGGATATTGCGCTGTTCGGTGGGCCGGAAACGGAAGCGGCGCGACCACTCCGGCGGCGCCAGTGGCGTCTCGCGCGGACCAGCGGTGCGCTCGACCCGGCCGGCCAGGATGTTGGTGTTGATGAAATAGCCCTTGCGCTCGCGCGAGACCAGATAGCCTTCGTCGACCAGTTGCTGGTAAGCGATGACCACGGTGTTGCGCGCCACGCCGAGTTGCGCCGCCATCTCGCGACTGGACGGAATCGGCGCGTCAACGGGGTGCTGTTCGTCCAGGATGACCGACACCAGCATCTGGCGAATCTGCCCCTGCAGGCTGAGGCCGGTGTTGGCCCAGCGCTGGAAGAACTGATGCCATTGCGTGGTGTGCGGCTTCAAGGACATGGCATTGACTCGCGTTGGCGGTTCCGTGTGAGCAGGCTCCGAGAGTAATGCTTTGCGCTGCGCTCGCAAACTGCTGTGTCTCGGCGCAGCGCGGTGCTCAGGTCATCAGACCGGCCATCGGCGACGACGGCGAGGCGGCGAAGCGCCGCGGCATGCGCCCGGCCAGATAGGCGTTGCGCCCGGCACGTACTGCGTCGCGCATCGCCAGCGCCATGCGGATCGGGTCGCGGGCCTTGGCGATGGCGGTGTTCATGAGCACGCCGTCGCAGCCCAGCTCCATGGCAATCGCCGCATCCGAGGCGGTGCCGACGCCGGCGTCGACAATCACCGGCACCTGGGTCTGTTCGATGATCAACGACAGATTCCAGGGGTTGAGAATGCCCATGCCCGAGCCGATCAGACTGGCCAGCGGCATGATCGCCACGCAGCCCATGTCTTCGAGCATCTTGGCCTGGATGGGGTCGTCGCTGCAGTAGACCATCACGTCGAAACCGTCCTTGATCAGCGTCTCGGCCGCTTTCAGGGTTTCGGGCATGTTGGGGAACAGCGTCTTCTCGTCGCCGAGCACTTCGAGCTTGCACAGCGAATGGCCGCCCAGCATCTCGCGCGCCATCTGCAAGGTATAGACCGCGTCGGCCGCGTTATAGCAGCCGCCGGTGTTGGGCAGGATGGTGAATTCGCCCGGCGGCACGAAGTCGAGCAGGTTGGGCTCGTCCTGATGCTGGCCGATGTTCACCCGGCGCACCGTCACGGTGACGATGCCGGTGCCGCTGGCCACGACCGCGTCGCGGGTTTCCTGGAAGTCCTTGTACTTGCCGGTGCCGACCAGCAGCTTGGAGGCGTAGGTTTTGCCAGCAACGGTCAGCTGGTGATCAGTGTTAGCGCCCGCGGGCAGATCGTTCAGGTTCATGCAGGAGTCTCCGGTTCAGCCGCCGCCAATGGCGTGGACGATTTCGATACGGTCGGCTGCTTCGATGCGGCGTTGCGGCCAATCGCTGCGCTTGATCACCTCGCGGTTGATCGAGATGGCCAGGCTCTTTCCGGCCAGCCCGAGTTTGGCCACGAGGTCGGCCAGGGTGGTGGTTGCATCGGCCGGATGCGGCCGACCGTTGAGTTCGATCTGGATCGCGTTCATGTCATCCTAGAAACCGTAGTTGGACGTGGCCGAGTGTGCGTCGGGTGAGATGTCTGGCAAGGCGCGACGACGCACAGCCTGCACGCTGTAAGGAGGAGCAACGCAGCCAGGCGGCTCGCCAGGCGTGCAATCGGGCGCGTAGCGCTCTCACCCGATGGGTGATCGGGCCCGGAGTCGGGATGTCTTGCATATTCAGCCTCTTGTTAACAAGCTCAAGCGGTCAACTGCGGTTTCTAGGATCATTGCTTCCGGTAGATTTCAGCGCCTTGCTTCACAAACTCCACCGCCTTCACTTCCATCCCCTGCTTGAGCGCGGCCTGCTCATCGATGCCCTGCTGCGCGGCGTAGTCGCGCACATCCTGGGTGATCTTCATCGAGCAGAAGTGCGGCCCGCACATGGAGCAGAAGTGGGCGACCTTGGCGGACTCCTTGGGCAGCGTCTCGTCATGGAACTCACGCGCCTTGTCCGGATCGAGGCCGAGGTTGAACTGGTCGGCCCAGCGGAATTCGAAGCGTGCCTTGCTCAATGCGTTGTCACGGATCTGCGCGCCCGGATGCCCCTTGGCCAGATCCGCCGCATGGGCCGCCAGCTTGTAGGTGATGATCCCTTCCTTCACATCGTTCTTGTTCGGCAGCCCGAGGTGCTCTTTGGGCGTGACATAACAAAGCATCGCCGTGCCGTACCAGCCGATGGTGGCCGCACCGATGCCGCTGGTGATGTGGTCGTAGCCCGGGGCGATGTCGGTGGTCAGGGGCCCCAGGGTGTAGAAGGGCGCCTCGTGGCACTGCTCGAGCTGCAGATCCATGTTCTCGCGGATCAGGTGCAGCGGTAC
>JAPWHF010000011.1 GCA_027214125.1 Zoogloeaceae bacterium G21618-S1 | reverse complement strand
CGTACGCTCCGCGAAGAACGTCGCAAGATCGCTTATTGCACGGATGACGTCACTGCCGTAGTTCATGTTGGCTAACGTTTTAGGTAAAGGGCGGCCCGCTTGCGGGACGTCCAGCGACCGGAGGGAGCGGCTTTGACCGCAATGTTAGCCGGCACTGTGGAAGCCATAGCTAGCGGCGAAACAACTTTATGGCGCCCCAGAGCAGCGGAAGCGCTAAACACGAAAACAGAAGCATGGGCTTGAGATACGGTTGCAAGAAGAACGAAATCACCTCGCCGCCTTGTTCTTTGCTGGGGCTGCCACTTTGTGATTGCTCCAAAAAGTAGCCCCCGCCCTGCGGAGTTACGAGATAGAGCACACAGAAATATGTAACGTAAAGGAAGATAACGCTGGCGGCGACGAATAGCCATGGCCTGTTGAGGCCCGGCCAGGCAAAGACTAAAGCTGCCAAGACATAAATAGCCGGAAGGCCCAGGAGTAGCGCAAGTTGGAGGTAGAGAGAAGCCATTGGATCTAATTAATGACGGCTAACGTGAAAGGTAAGAGGCGCGCCGCTTGCGGCGCGTCCTAGCGACCGAAGGGAGCGCCTTGACCGCCTTGTTGGGCAAAGGCGCGACAGAAACTGCTTGGCCCGACAAAATGGCACTCACAAAAACGCTCCCATTGGCACGGCATGGAAAACTCGGAACACCTGAAACCTGAGCAAATTGAACCACGCCGCAGGACACAAAGCTTGCCCGCCCGATGTTGCCGAAGCCATGAACTGACGCACATGTGCGACCTGCGAAAGCCCTGCCGCGCGAAGTACGCACGGACGAGGAAACACCACCGCCGCCAGCGACGGACGGGACACGATATGCGCGGTGGTTTTGATAACGATTCATCGCTGATTCGCGTTATGCCCAACTGTTAAGTAGACGACAAAACGGCGTGTACACGATTTATGCGACAGGTGGAGAATCTGGATTCCTCTCTCAACCTATTGATTTTATTTACAGTAAATGCTGACATTGCCGTCGCAATGTCGGATAAGACTTTTAGCACGTCACTTCTCCTCGCTTTCGCCAGCTTGCCGAAACACCCAACAGAGGCCGCAAAAAAACCGACGCCAGCCCGTCCACATCCCACGCCAGATATCCACAGAGATTAAACCCGACCGCCCCGTAAACGGCAAGCGCCACCCACAAGGGATGCCTGCATCCCCTTCGGGTGGCGCACCATCCAATAGTCATCCGGGATCAAGTCTTGAAACCCAGCATGTCTGACTCGGCCAGCGCTACCTCGCCTGAATCAGCGGCGGCTCATCCATCAATGCGATCTGTTCGCGCAGATTCAGGATGTGGTCTTGCCAGTAGCGGGGGCTGTCGAACCAGCTGAAGGCGTGGGGGAAGGCAGGGTCGTGCCAGCGCTGGGCGATCCAGGCGGCGTAGTGGATGAGGCGCAGGGTGCGCAGGGCTTCGGCGAGGTGGCGCTCGGCGGGGTTGAAGTCGTGGAACTGACGATAGCCTTCGAGCACGACGTCGAACTGGCGGCGTTGCTGGTCGGGTTCGCCGGAGAGCAGCATCCACAGGTCTTGCATGGCGGGGCCGCTGCGGGCGTCGTCGAAGTCGACGAAGTGCGGGCCGTCGGGCGTCCACAGGACGTTGCCGCCGTGGCAGTCGCCATGCAGGCGAATCTGGGCGACCGGGCCGGCGCGGTCGAAGCAGCGCTGGACGCCATCGAGCGCCTGATCGACTACGCTGCGCCAGCTGGTTTCCAGCTCCATGGGCAGGTAGGGCGTGGCGAGCACGGCGTCGCGCGCGTCGAAACCGTAGGTCTGCACATTGATGGCCGGGCGGTGTGCGAACGGCCGTATGGCGCCGACGGCGTGGATGCGCGCCATGAAGCGGCCCATCCAGCGCAGCACCTCTTCATCTTCGAGCTCCGGGGCGCGGCCGCTGCGTCGCGGGAAGATGGCGATGCGGAAGCCGCCGGCCGTGTTGAGCGTGTTGCCGTTGATCGTCAGTGGCGCAACGACCGGGATTTCGCGCTCGGCCAGTTCGGCCAGAAAGCGGTGCTCCTCGCCGATGGCCGCGTCGCTCCAGCGCTCGGGGCGGTAGAACTTGGCGATGAGCGGCGCTTTGTCGTAGATGCCGACCTGAAACACGCGGTTTTCATAGCTGTTGAGCGCGAGCACGCTGCCGTCGCAGTCGAGCCCGAGGGCTTCGAGTGCGTCGAGCAGATGCTCCGGGGTGAGCGTGGCGAAGGGGGCGTCGAGTTCGCTCACGAGCGCTCTTCTGCGTTTTCGGACGAGTAGGGTTCGCGCAGATCGACCGGCTTTGCGGCCTTCTTGCGCATGCGCAGGTTGAGCATTTCGACGGTGACCGAGAAGGCCATGGCGAAGTAGATGTAGCCCTTGGGCACATGGTTGCCGAAGCCGTCGGCAATGAGTACCACGCCAACCACCAGCAGGAAGGACAGTGCCAGCATCTTGATGGTGGGGTGCTCGGAGACGAATTCGCCGATGGGTTTGGCGAAGAACATCATCAGCCCCACCGAGGCGACCACGGCGGCAATCATCACGCCCAGGTGATTGACCATGCCGATGGCGGTGATGATCGAATCGAGCGAGAACACCAGGTCGATGACGATGATCTGCGCGATGACGGCGGCAAAGGTGCTGGCCACCGCTTTGGAGGCGCTGCCTTCTTCGCCTTCGAGCAGTTGGTGTACTTCGCCAGTGCTTTTCCACACCAGAAACAGGCCGCCGGAGACGAGAATCAGGTCGCGCCCCGAGAGGCCGTGCTCGATGATCGGCACTGTGAACAGCGGCTCGGTCATGCCGGCCAGCCAGGACAGTGCGGCGAGTAGGGCGATGCGCATGAACATGGCGAGGAACAGGCCCAGCCGGCGCGCAAAGTCGCGGCGCTCGCGGGGGAGTTTGTCGACCAGGATCGAGATGAAAATGATGTTGTCGATGCCCAGCACCAGCTCCAGCGCGGTAAGGGTGAAGAAGGCGACGATCAACTGCGGGTCGGTAAAAATTTCGAGCATGCAATCCTCAATGGCGCGTCGCCGGCAGCTGCCGATAGCGACGCGCCATGATACCAAGGCGCGGCGTCGCCACGTGACGCGTCGCGCTACACTTCGGCTCATGAACGAAATGAATGATTCCGACGCTCTGTTCAGTGGCCAGATGGTGGCCGCGCTGCGCGAGGCTCGCCATGTGGTGGTGCTGACCGGCGCGGGGGTGTCGGCCGAAAGCGGCGTACCCACTTTCCGTGATGCGCAAACCGGGCTGTGGGCGCGTTACGATGCCACCGCACTGGCCACACCCGACGCCTTTCGCGCCGACCCGGCGCTGGTCTGGGGCTGGTACGAGTGGCGTCGCGCGGCGGTGATGCGGGCCGTGCCCAACCCGGCGCATCACGCCATTGCCGCACTGGCCAGGCAGGTGCCTGCGCTGACCGTGATCACCCAGAACGTGGACGACCTGCATGAGCGCGCCGGTAGTGCCGGCGTGGTCCACCTGCATGGGCGCCTGATGCAGCCGCGCTGTTTTCAGTGCGGCACGCCCTGGCGCTACCCGGTAGGCATCCCGGACGAGCCCGAAGGCGGCCGCCGGGTGACCCCACCCGACTGCCCGCGCTGCGCCAGCCCGATACGCCCCGGCGTGGTGTGGTTTGGCGAAGGCCTGCCGGCCGACGAGTGGCAAGCCGCGCTGGCGGCGGCAGCCGGTTGCGACTTGATGCTGGCGATTGGCACCTCGGCCATGGTGTATCCGGCCGCTGAATTGCCGCAGATCGCGGTGAATACCGGCGCTTTGCTGGTGCAGATCAACCCGCAGTCAACCAGCCTGGACGGTATCGCGCACTGGAATCTGCCGGGTGCGGCGGGCATCACCTTGCCGGCCCTGCTGCACACCGTCTTTGCCGATGGCATGAACGAAACGGCGTAGCGCCAGTCTTTTAAAGGCGCCCGTGGGGCGCTGTAACCGAATTGGGAGAGAGCATGCAACTGAACGACAAAGTCAGCCTCATCACCGGCGCGGCCGGCGGCATCGGCCTCGGCATTGCCAGGCGCTTCATCGCAGCGGGCAGCAAGGTGGCGATTGCCGACATCAATATGGATGCGGCCCGTCAGGCGGTGGCCGAGCTGGGCGAGGATCGCGCCATGGCGGTGGCCATGGATGTGACCGACGAGGACGCGGTCAACGCCGGCGTGCAAGCGGTGATCGATCGCTGGGGGCGGGTCGATGTGCTGGTGTCGAATGCCGGCGTGCAGATCGTGCATCCGATAGAGGACTTCCCCTTCGCGGCCTGGAAGAAGATGCTCGCCATCCACCTCGACGGCGCCTTCCTCACCACCAAGGCCGTGTTGCCGCACATGTATGTGCAGGGCAGCGGCAGCGTGCTGCTGATGGGCTCGGTGCACTCCAAGCTGGCCTCGCCGCTCAAGTCGGCCTATGTGACCGCCAAGCACGGCCTGATGGGGCTGGCCCGCGTGATCGCCAGGGAAGGCGGACCCAAGGGCGTGCGGGCCAACGTGATCTGCCCGGGCTTTGTGCGCACGCCGCTGGTAGACAAACAGATCCCCGAGCAGGCGCTGGCGCTGGGCATCTCGGAAGAAGATGTGGTCAACAACATCATGCTCGGTGGCACCGTCACCAAGGAGTTCACCACTATCGAAGATGTGGCCGAAGTGGCACTCACCTTTGCCGCCTTCCCCAGCAACGCGCTCACCGGACAGTCGCTGATTGTTAGCCACGGCTGGCACATGGAGTAAGCCGGGGTGGCAAAGGCAAAGTCGCACGGGTTTGAACAAGTCGCGCTGGCTCTTCAGGGGGGCGGGGCGCTTGGTGCTTACCAGGCGGGCGCTTACCAGGCCCTCGCCGTGCGTGGCATCGTGCCGGACTGGGTGGCCGGCGTGTCGATTGGCGCCATCAATGCGGCCATCATCGCCGGCAATGCGCCTGAGGCGCGAGTGACCGCACTTGAAGGTTTCTGGCATCGCATCACGCGATTTTTGCCGGGCAACATGGTCTTGCCCGAGCCTTTGCTGCCGGCGGCGGTCAACAACCTGATATGGGCCGGGCGCAATCTCACCTTCGGCCAGCCTGGCTTCTTCAGCCCGCGCCTGCCGCCGCCCTGGCTATGGCCGGATGACCGGCCCGAGGCCTTGAGCTACTACGACATCACTGCGCTGCGTGACACGCTCTGCGAGTTCGTCGATTTCGACCGTCTCAATGACGGGCCGGTGCGCTTGTCAGTGGGCGCAGTCGACATCCACAACGGCAACTACGTGTACTTCGACAACCGCGAACGTCGTCTCGGGCCGGAGCACATCATGGCCTCCGGCGCGCTGCCGCCGGGCTTTCCGCCGGTGGAAGTAGAGGGGCGCTTCTACTGGGACGGTGGCCTCGCCTCGAACACGCCGCTTGACTACGTGCTGCACCACACCCCGCGACCAGATACGCTCATCTTTCAGATCGACCTGTGGCCGGCGCACGGCGAGCTGCCGCGCAACATCCGTGACGTGGCCGAGCGGATCAAGGAAATCCAGTACTCCAGCCGCACGCGTTTGAGTAGCGACCACATGGTGCGCGAGATGCAGATGAAGCGTCGCGTGCGCGAGCTACTGGCCCGCTTGCCGCACGACACCGACGCCCGCGAGCTACTCAACGCGATGGAAAAGGACTGTGCCGGCGGCGTGGCCACCATCGTGCATCTGATCTACGAGAGCCGCCCCTACGAGCACGAGAGCAAGGACTACAACTTCAGCCGTCGCATGATGGAAGAGCACTGGCAGAGCGGTGGTCATGATGTGGGCCGGGTGCTGACGATACCGGGCGTGCTGGAGCGGCCCGACGACCACGAAGGCATCCGCGTGTTTGCCAGCGACCGGGTGTGAGTGTGGTGCCGGGGGCGAACACGCTAGACTAGGGGGGTTCAGGACTGACTGGAGGATATGAGCATGATCAGACCATCCCGCATCCTGCCCGGCCTCGTGCTGGGCCTTTTCGTCGCCTGTGCGCAGGCCGAGCCTGGCCCGCTCAAGGCCTATGATCCGCCGCTCGATCCGGCCTTCGCCGAACTGATTCGTAAGGCCGACCTCGACGCCGGCGCCGCCTTTTTCGAGCGCAAATGCTCGCAGTGCCACGATGGCTTCAAGGAAGGCGGTGACTTCAAAGGCCCGCACCTGTGGAACGTCATGGGTCGCATGTCGGCCTCGCGCGAGAGCTTTCGCTATTCGCCAGCAATGCGTGAGGTCAAGCGCAAATGGACCTACGCCACGCTCGGTTATTACCTCAAAGACACCGAAACGGCCGTGCCGGGGCGGGAGATGAATTTTGTCGGTATTGCCGATGACGCCACCCGGGCCAACGTGGTGGCCTATCTGCGGACCTTGAACGACGCACCGCCGCCGCTGCCGTGATCGACGCCGTCCTCGGTGCGCTATTCGAGGCGGTTGGCGAGGCCCTGCTTTGGCTGTCCAGCCGGGTGGCGGGTCGGCTGTTTGATCTGAATGCGGTCGATGCGCGTCGTGTCGGCGAGTGGGTCGTGCTGGTGTCTTTTGTTGTGATGCTTTTTCTGCTGACGGTGATGGCGCCATTGCGGCGGTCGGTGCCTTCGGCATCGGGGCGTTGGCCGGGTCTCGCCCCGGCGGGCGAGTCACTTCTTTGTCGCGACAAAGAAGTCACCAAGAAAACGCCCCCGCTGTACCGCCGGCTTCGCCGGTGCCCTCGCTACGCCCGCGCCCGGCGGGTCATGTCGTAAACTCGCCCTTCGGGCTCAAACACGCGACACGACAATTCCCGCCGCTCGCGGGCTTCGTTCGGCGGTACAGAAGGGAAAAGGGCGCGCGGGCTCGGCTTCGCCATCGCCCGCTTGGGAAAGCGTCACTCCGTAGGGCGGGTGGCAAGCCACCCCGCCTGACGCTGCCGTAGGGCGGGAACCCTCGCAGGGGGCGCAGAAGCGGGCCGTGCTTCTTTGCTTAGCTTTCTTGCACGAGCAAGAAAGCTAAGTCGCCCGCCGGGGCGAGACCCGGCCAATATCGAGGCGAAGCGCCTACCGCCGTGACCATTGTCAGCGTGCGGCCGACGCGCCGGTGGCCGGGACGGCCTATGCCTCCGGCACCGCCCGAATCGCCGGCAGATCCTCTCCTTCGGGAATGAACCGCAAGGCCACGCCATTGTTGCAATAGCGCTGCCCGGTGGGCGCCGGTCCATCGCCAAACACGTGGCCCTGATGGCCACCGCAGCGGGCGCAATGGTACTCGGTGCGCGGCACAATCAGTTTGAAGTCGGTCTTGGTGTCGACGGCACCAGGCAGGGGCTGCCAGAAGCTTGGCCAGCCGGTGCCGCTGTCGAACTTGGTGTCCTGAGTGAACAGCGGGGTGTGGCAGGCGGCGCAGATGAAGGTGCCGGCGCGCTTTTCGGTGTTCAGCGGGCTGCTGCCGGCGCGTTCGGTGCCTTCTTCAAACAGGACGTGGCATGAGTCAGCGGGGAGAATGGCTTCCCAGTCGCGGCGATTGTTTCCGGCCATGATGTCTCCTTTTGCAAGCAGTGAAGAGGTGTCTGGCAGTGGACCGCGAAAACGCTCTTCAGTTGCGTTCAGCCGGGCCGGCGGGCGGTCAGGGTGTCCAGCCAGGTGGTCAGCACGGAGCGCGCGATGGCGGCCAGTTGCGGGCCGTGCAGCGCGGTGGCGGCGCGCAAGGCCGGCAGGTTGATGCCGGCGGCAGTGAGTTCGGCGGTGTGGCCGATGAGCCATTGCTCGATCCGGCTCGGGTCCATTTCAAGATGGAACTGCAGCGCCAGCGCATGGTGGCCGACCGAAAACGCCTGGTGCGGCGTGTCGGCGGAGGCGGCCAGCCAGGTGGCGCCTTTGGGGATGTCGAAGGTGTCGCCGTGCCAGTGCAGGACGGGCAAGTCGCCCACTGCGGCCAGCGGCGAGGCGCAGCCGGCTTCGGTGAGCTGGAGGGGGGACCAGCCGAGTTCTTTGTGTCTGCCGGGATACACCGGGGCACCCATAGCGGCGGCCATCAGTTGCGCGCCGAGACAGAGCCCGAGTGTGGGTGCGCCGATGCCGATGCGCTCGCCGATGGCGTTGATCTCTTCGCTGAGATAGGGATAGCGATCGGTTTCGTAGGCACCGATGGGGCCACCGCAGACGATGAGCAGGTCGGCGGAGCGCAGGCGTCGTGGATGGGCGTCGACGCCGGCATCAACCGTTTCGATGGTGTAGCCCCGCTGGCGCAGCGGCCCTTCGAACAGACCCAGGTCTTCAAATGCGACATGACGCAGGACGAGGGCGCGGGGCATGGGGGCTATCCTTTTTTGAAGCGCTGCCGGGCGGCGAGGCCGAGCAGGCCGGTGAGCATCATCAGGGCGGTGGTCGGCTCGGGCACCGCGGTGACTGGTTGGGTCAGCGCCGCGTAGTTGAGTGTGACGGTGCCGACGTCTTGCACGGTGGACCAGCCGAGGTTGAGAAAGGATGAGCGATAGGGGCGGCCGTTGCAACCGGCGCCGGTGAATCCGGCCTGCTCGCAGGCGATCTCGCCAACGATGTTGGTGCCGGCCGGATTGATGACGGTGCTTTGCACGCCCAGCGACAGCGAAAGGCTGTCGCGCCCGCTCAGGTCATTGCCGGCCAGGTCGAAGAAATAGCCGCTGGCCAGCGAGCCGCTGACGAGATTGGCTTGTAGGCCGGCCTGGTGGCTGATCGGGTCGACGGCGCCGCCGACTACGGAGAAGCTGGCGATGCGGGTGCCATTGTTGGCGCCGTAGAGTCCGTTGGTGCTGCCGAAGTCGAACACGCTGTCGGAATAGAGGCTGATGATGCCGCCACTGAACCCGCTGCCAAGCAGGCCGACGCTGCCGGTGACATCGTAGGACACGGTCAGGTCGTGGCTGCCGAAGGGCGCCGAGCCGGTGCTGTTGAGCACTTGGTAGGCGCCGGATTCGGTGAAGTTGAAGCCGAGGGCGGCCAGTGAAAATTTTTGCTGGATGAAGCCGGCGCCGGCCACGTTGAGCGATGACACGAAGCTGGCGTCGGACCAGCCGGTGCCAGCCGTGTTGAGGTACCAGCCGCTGGCGGCCTGGGCCGGTGGCGACAGGGCAGCGAGGGCGGTGAGGGCGGTGAGCAGGCTCAAACGGGTGGCACGCATGCGGGGCTCCGGTCGGGGAAAATGCGAACCCGCCTATCCTAGCCTAAACGGCGATGCCGATCGCATCATTTTATGTGCGTGTCACAGCGCCTTTGGTATTGAGCCAGCGCAGCGCGCCGGCCCCTGCGGCTCGCCCGGTGGCGAGGCAGGCGGTGAGCAGGTAGCCGCCGGTGGGGGCGTCCCAGTCGAGCATTTCGCCGGCACAGAAAATGCCGGGGTGGGCGCTGAGCATGAGGGTGTCGTCGAGTTCGGCAAAACGCACGCCGCCGGCGGTGCTGATGGCTTCGTCGATGGGGCGCGTTCGCAGCACGTGCTGTGGCAGCGCCTTGAGCGTGGCAGCGACGCGGGCGGGGTCGTCGAGCTGCCCGGCGGCGAGCGCTTCGCGCAGCAGCCCGGCCTTGACGCCCTTGAGGCCAACGCTGCGTTGCAGGTGATTGCTGAGCGAACGGCGCCCACGCGGCGCGGCCAGCGCCGTGCGTAGTTGGGCTTCGCTGCGGTCGGGCAGGAGGTCCAGCGTGATCGCCACCGGGCCGCTCGCCAGGGCGTCGCGCAGCGGGGCGCTGAGGGCGTAGATCAGCGGGCCCTGCAGGCCGGCGGCGGTGACGAGGCATTCGCCATGGCGTTCGTGCATGTGGCCGGTCGCATCGGTGAAGCGCAGGGTGACGGTTTTGAGGGGCGTGCCGGCAAAGCGCTCGCGAAAGTGTGCGCTCCAGTCGAGTTCGAAGCCGCAGTTGCTCGGGGCCAGTGGTGCGATGTTGATGCCGCGGTGTGCCAAGGCATTGGTCCATAGACCGTCGCTGCCGAGGCGGGCCCAGCTGCCGCCGCCCAGCGCGAGGATCGTGGCGTCGGCACGGTGGGTGATCGGGCCGGTGGGGGTGTCGAAAAGCAGCTGGCCGTCGTCGTCCCAGCCGGTCCAGCGGTGGCGGGTGTGAAGCTGCACGCTGGCGCCACGCAGGCGCTGAAGCCAGGCGCGCAGCAGCGGTGCGGCTTTCATGCCGACCGGAAAGACCTTGCCGGAGCTGCCGATGAAGGTGTCGATGCCCAGGCCGGCCGCCCAGTTGCGGATCGCCGTGGCGTCGAAGCGCTCGATGAGGGGGGCGAGCGCGTCGCGTCCAGTGCTGTAGCGCTCAAGAAAAGCGGGCGCAGGCTCGGCGTGGGTGATGTTGAGTCCGCCGCGGCCGGCCATCAGCAGCTTTCTGCCGGGGGTGGGCATGCGTTCGAACACGTCGACGGCGGCCCCGGCCAGCGACAGGATCTCGGCCGCCATCAGTCCGGCCGGGCCGCCGCCAATCACGGCGACGCGCGGTGGGGCTTCTGCGGACGGATGAGGCTCTGGCATGGCGGTGGGGCGGTAAGTCGACAAGCGGGGATGATACCTGCCCGGCCGCGTGTGACGTCACACCTGTTTGCGTCGCTGACTTGCACGATGCTGCCATGCACCATAGGCTTGGGGCTGAATTCGGGTCGGCATGCCGCGCCGCTCGAACCCCCAACAGAAGCTGTTTGAACGCACGGAGATGCCATGCTGGACAATCTGATGAACACCGAGAAGGCGACCGCCTACGCCACCGACTGGGGCCTCAATCTGCTCTTTGCGCTGCTGATCTTCTTTGCCGGCCGGTGGGTGGTGCGCGGCGTCGTGGCCGTCGTGCGGCGGGTGCTGGCGCGCTCGGGCATGGACGACATGTTGTCGCACTTTGTGTTGTCGATCCTGCACGGCGTGCTGCTGCTGGTGATCGTGGTGGCTGCGCTGAACCGCCTGGGGGTGGATACCACCTCGCTGGTGGCGCTGATCGGTGCGGCCGGTCTGGCGATTGGTTTGTCGCTGCAGGATTCGCTCAAGAACTTCGCGGCCGGGGTGATGCTGATCGTTTTCCGGCCGTTCAGGGCGGGTGACTTTGTCGAGGCGGGCGGCACGACCGGGGTGGTGGAGAAGATCAACATCTTCAGTTCGACCTTCCGCACCCCCGACAACCGCGAAATCATCGTGCCCAATGGCGCCATCTACGCCGACGTGATCACCAACTACTCGGCCCGCGAGACGCGGCGCATCGATCTGCTGGTCGGCATCAGCTACGACGACGACATTCGCAAGGCCAAGGCGGTGGCCGAGGCGGTGATCATGGCCGACCCGCGTGTGCTGGCCGACCCCGCGCCGGTGATTGCGGTGGCCGATCTGGCCGATAGCAGCGTGAACCTGCACATCCGCCCGTGGGTCAAGACGCCGGATTACTTCCTGACCATGTGTGAGCTGAAAGAGAAGATCAAGATCGCCTACGATGAGAACGGCATCTCGATCCCCTATCCGCAGACCGACCTGCATGTGCATCAAACAGCGCCGAGTGTGCTCGCGCCCGCGGCCGCCGGCACCAAGCCGGCACAACTCGAGAGCGACTGAGCCCCGCCTCAGCCGGGCGCCGGGTAATCCGCCACCCGGCTGTCGGGCTCGGTGACCGGCGTGCCGGCCGTCAATGTCAGCGGTAGCACGCCGGCCCATACCGGCCAGGTCAGATCGGCCTCGTCGTCCTTGACGCCGCCGCTGCGGATCTTGGCCGAGGCCTCGCTCAATTTCAGGCGCAGCACCGTGGTGGCGTTCAATTCCTTGTCGCTCACCGGGCGCAGGCTGCCCCAGCGTCCGGGCGCGACCTTGTCGATGAAGGCCTGCATGGTGGCGAGTTTGTGGGCGTCGTCGTCCACCTTTTCAAAGCGACCATAGGCCACCACCGAGCGGAAATTCATCGAGTGGTGAAAGGCCGAGCGCGCCAGCACCAGGCCGTCGACCTGCGCGAGCGTGACGCACGCGTCGCTGTCGGTGAGCGCCTTGAGCATGCGCGAGGCGCGCGCGCCGTGGATGTAGAGGTAGTCGCCGACGCGCCAGTGCGCGGTGGGCATGGCGTGCACCGTGCCGTCCAGCATGAAGGACACATGGCACACCCAGGCGTCGTCGATGATCGCGGCCAGGGTGTCGAAATCGAAGTGGCCGCGCTCGGGGTGACGCCGAAGTTGGGTGCGGGCGCTGGGGGCGGTGGCTTGGGTCATGGCGGTTTCCGGCTCAGTCGGTGATCAAGGTGGGCAGGCAGTGCAACTCGGATTTGACCGAGTTGGCAATGAAGCAGGCGTCGTGGGCGGCGTGATGCAGGGCAGCGTGTTCTGCGTCGGTGGGCTGTTTGCCGTGAAAGCGCACAGCGGGTTTGAGTGTGACTACGGTCATCATCAGCCGGCCGCCGGCACCCGCGGCCATCACGCCCTCGGCTGCGTCTTTGTAGCGATCGACACACCAGCCAGCACGGCCGGCCAGCGATAGAAACCACAACATATGACAGCTCGACAGTGCGGCGACGAAAGCCTCTTCGGGATCGACCGCGCTCGGGTCAGAATACGGTACCGGCACCACATGGGGCGAGGATGAGCCGGCCAGCGTGGCGCCGCCGTCGAACGAGATCTCGTGGCGCCGGCTGTAGCGGTTGTCGGTGAAGACTTGGTCGCCGCGCTGCCACACGACGGTGGCGGTGTAGGTGCTCATGTTTGCGTTCCTCCGGGTATTGGTGGCCAGATTAGCCGCTCGCTGGCACCATGCGAAGTGCCACAAACCACCGCATGGATAGGGCCACGATGAATCTCAACTGGTTGCTTGCACCGCCCTTGCCCGAGGCCGTGCCGTGTCAGCGCCTGCTCTACCAACGCCTGCGGGCCGCGATTCTTGATGGCCGGCTGGCGGCAGGCGTGCGTTTGCCGGGCAGTCGTCAGCTGGCTGCCGAACTGGGCATTGCGCGCAATACGGTGATGTTTGCCTATGAGCAACTCGTTGCCGAGGGTTGTCTGTTGGCCGATCGTCAGGGCACGCGGGTGGCCACGCTGGCGGTGGCGCCGAGCGCGGCGGTGAGGCCGCCCGTGTGGCCGGCCTTGGCGCGTCGCGCGTCGCTCGCGGAGTCGCCAGTGGCAGGGCCGGAGCTCGGGGCGTTTGCACCCGGCGTGCCCGATGTGGCGAATTTTCCGTTTCGCGCCTGGCGCGGCTGTCTGGATCGGGCCTGGCGGGCCGCGCGGCCGCGTCACTTGGGTTATGCGGCGCCCGGCGGCGAGCCCGAGCTGCGTGCGGCGCTGGCGGAGTATCTGGCAACAATGCGCGGTTTCCGGGTGCATCCCGCGCAGGTTATCGTCACCGCAGGGACGCAGGCCGCGCTTGATCTGTGCGCACGGCTGTTGGCTGACAACGGCGAGACCGCCTGGGTCGAGAACCCCGGCTACCCAGCGGCCCGCACCGCGCTGGCCATGGCGGGGTTGGCCTTGCACCCGGTGGCGGTCGATAGCGAAGGGATGGCGCCGACGGCGACGGACTGGCGGGCGCATCCGCCGCGTCTGGTGCTGATCTGCCCGGCACACCAGTATCCGTCGGGTGAGGTCTTGAGCCTGCCACGACGCCTGGCCTTGATCGATGGCGTGCGTCGCAGCGGTGGCTGGGTGATCGAGGATGACTACGACAGCGAGTTCGCGCGCGGCGGGCCGGCTCTGCCCGCGCTGTTTGGTTTGCAGCCGGATGCGCCGGTGGTCTACACCGGCACCTTCAGCAAGACGCTCTATCCGGGGTTGCGCCTGGGCTATCTGGTGGTGCCCGAGGCCTTGGCCGAGGCCTTTGCCGGGGCGTCGGCATCATTGGCGCGGTCGGGACAGGGGATCGAACAGATGGCGCTGGCGGACTTCATTCAGCGCGGTCATTACACCACCCATCTGCGCCGTATGCGACGGCTCTATCTGGCGCGCCAGCAGGCGCTGCGCGCCGCACTTGCGCGTTGGCCCGGGCCGGAGACGGGGATTCGTGGTGGCGCGGCCGGGCTGCATCTGGTGCTGACGCTGCCGGACACACTGAGTGATACCGAGGTGGTGTCGCGGGCCGCCGAGCGGGGTGTCATCGTGCGCGCGCTGAGCCGCTATGCGTTGCCGCCGATGCGCTGCAACAGCCTGCTGTTGGGCTACGGGCCGGTGCCCGAGGCGCAAATGTCCGAGGCAGTGCGGCGCCTGCGCTGGGCCATGCAGCCTGCTTGATTCAGCCTGCGCCGTGCGCGAGGTCGTCGGGGTCGATGTTTTGGGCGATACGCCAATGCACGCCACTCGGATCGGTGAGGGTGAACTCGCGCATGCCCCAGGGGCGGTTTTCCGGCTTGCCGAGCTTCACGCCGTAGACGTCGGTCAGACGTGCGTCGTGGGCGCGTTGCCACCAGGCGTCGACATCGGCGACCAACAAATGCAGGGTGAAGTTTTCGGCGACGATGGCGAGGTAATCGTTCTCGAGCAAGAAAGCCGCACTGCCACACTGGAAATGGGCCAGATCCGGGGAGGTCCAAACGCGGTGGAAGCCGAGATCAAGGTAGAAGCGCTGCGAGCGCTCGAAATGCCGCGCGGGGATGAAGGCCTTGATGTCGAGGGCATCCAGATTCGGCATGCGTGTCTCTCCTGGCGACGCCGTGTCTCTCAAAGAGTGCACTGCCAGCGCCCACTTCCGCAAGGCCCGCATCCGCGGCCATGTTTGTTGCACTTCGTAAGCAATTTGCGCGCGGGGCGCTCGTGCGTGGCAAGATAAAGCCGGAGAAGGTGCGCGCATGCATGTAGTTTGGGGTGCGTCGCCTGGCCGGATTGGCATCGCGCCGCGGCTGCTGGCGTGTGTTGGTGATACCCCTCAGAACAGGAGAAGAATATGAACAAGATGCTTATCGTTGTTGCCGTGGCGAGTGTGTTGGCGTTGCCCGCTTGCACCACGACCGAAACCCAGAACAAAACCATTGGTGCCGTCTCTGGCGCAGTGCTTGGTGGTGTCGTCGGCAATCAGGTCGGCGGCCGGCGCAGCACGGTAGTGGGCGCGGCACTGGGTGGCGCCTTCGGCTATCTGATCGGCTCCCAGGTCAAAGTGACCGAGCAGCCGGACGGTTCGGTGAAGCTCGATATTCCGGGTGCGGTGCTGTTCGATACCAATAGCGCGCGGGTCAATCCGGCGTTTGCCCAAACTCTGGACCAGATCGCCGGCACGCTCAACGAGCACCCGAATGCGATGGTGAACGTGGTCGGTCATACCGACAGCACCGGCGCCGCCGAATACAACCAGCGCCTGTCGCTGGATCGCGCGACAAGCGTGACCAATTATCTGCAAGGCCGTGGTGTGGCACCGGGGCGTCTGACGCCGACCGGGCAGGGTGAAGTCATGCCCATTGCCGACAACAGCACCGCCGACGGGCGCGCGCAGAACCGTCGGGTGGAGATGTTCGTGCGCTGAGCGCCCGACGCTTTCATATCGATGGTCACGGCGCCGCTTCCGGACGGGAGCGGCGCCGTTTTCGTTGGTTCACCGCGTACGGGTAGGGTCGCCAGGCGATCCGGCGTATCCTGAGCGCCCGGCCATTTCCAATGTGTTGTCGCGTATGAAGATCGATGATCCCTTTGGGCGCAGTGCCCAGAAGCAGGAACAAAACTACGTCTCGGTGCGCAATGCCTTGCAGGCCGCAGGCGTGACCACGCCGGCCTTGGCCGAGCAGTGTTTGCGCGGGATGACGCGCAAGGCCCTGATTTCCTCCGCGGTGTTGGCCGCCCTCGTGGCCGCCGTGGCTGTTCTGTATCCCCGTGGCTTGCCGGCTGCGCTGGTTTGCGCTGGCGTCGGTTGGCTGTGGATCAGCGTGACCGCCGTCAACGGTCGCCGCCATCTGCTGCGTTACCGCAAGGAAGAGTTCGGAGACTGAGGGCGCACGGCGCTGAGGTTTGCGACCAAATCAAGGGCGGCGGCGATGCCCCGTGTTGGTTTGATGCTCACGGTGTAGGTCCGCCGTTCCTGAATCCTGACATGTGCGCTTGCGCCCAATCATTCGTGGCCGAAAGTCCGGGTCGGTTTGCCGGGGCGAGGCACGGCTATGTACAGGACAACGTGCTTCCGCGTGTAGTTGAAGCGGGAAATCCCGGGTTGGCTTGGCTCGAGCGCCGCGACGTGGTCGAAGCGCTCGCCCATCAGTCGCGAGAAGCGGCCGTCACGCGCACCGACGTCGGGCGCTGCTATCCCGCACTCCGGCATGAGTGCGAAGAGGTCGTTCGTTCGCAGGTGTTCCGTCTCGCTTGCCCGGTAGGGGCCCAGATGGGTCATGCCGACGATCCGTCAGCGGTGGGCCACGGGGCTAACGAACACGTCGTCGGCGTGTCCAGTGCTTGTCGTGGTGGCGGGCGTGCTCCACGATCGTCGCGGGTTTGGTGCGCGATCTTCGGCTTCTTCGCGTGCGTGAAGGGCCCGAGAAGCGCACCAGGGTGAGCATTGCCCGGAAGCCGATGAACAGCAGAACCAAGGCGATGAAGGCGGGGTGCGTCAGGGTGTCCCACAGCAGGAAGACAAATTTGGCGATCGCGTTTCGGCCGGACTCGGCATCCCACGGGTTCTCGCTGGTGGTCTTTTCTTGCCCGGCTGCCTGCGCTGCCCATGGTGGCGGGGTGTCTTCGGCTGTGCGCTCGGCAATCATCAGTCGGGTGGTCGTGGTGTCGTCAATGCCCAGCGTTTCGAGCAGTTCGCGGCCGGCCTGATTGATCTTGTCGTTCAGCCCCCAGTCGAGCAGCTCATTGACCTGTTCGCGCACGCCGCGCATCCGGTCCAACAGGTTCTCGTCGTCGGCAAACCAGGCCCTGGCACCGGGGTCGTCGAAGGCCAGATCGTCCAGGCCGTTTTCCGTATGGGTAAAAGGCACGGCCTCGGGCTTGGTCGTAGTACGGCGGCGATCGGTGGGGCTGACCATCGCTTCGCTGGTGGGGAGGTCGGAGGTGCCGAGAACGGTGGGGAGGGGCGAGATTTTCTTTTGCGGCGTGAATGCCGGGTTGGAGGCGTCGTCCGCGACAAATTCCAGTGTCTTTGCGGCACCGTGGGCGTCGGATGCTGGTGCGGTGCTGCGCGGGGGGCGGTTGTCGGCGAGCGGCATAGCGCTCACCTGACTGCTCAAGCAGACGCAGCAGAGGGCGAGCGCAATCCTGGGCGCGGCACGAAAAAATTGGCTCATGCTTGACTGAAGCAAGCGCTGCGCCATGTTTGCAAGTTATTGTTTAATAGGTGTTTTTGTATTCTTTGTCGATCCCTGATGTGGGCGGTGTCAAATTTGCTGACGACCGGTGATCGGCGTGTGGCCGCCGCTTGTGCGTGCGGGGAGCGTGGCGGTGATCTGCACGCCGTTACCCGATGGCAGGTTCTGGGCGGTGAGCGCGCCGCCATGGAATCCGGCGATCAGTTGTGCCACGTAGAGGCCAAGACCGAGGTGCGGTTCGCCGGTGGCGTCGGCGCTGCGCCCGGAGACCATCGAGTCGAAGAGTTTGCCTTCGAGCGCGCTGGGCAGGGTCGGTCCGTGATTGGTCACGCTCAGTTCGGCCTGTGTGTCGGTCCGTTTCAGCGCAATCTGGATGGGGTAACCGGCGGTGGTGAAGTCGACCGCATTGCTGACCAGCTTGTCGAGCATTTGTGCGGCTAGATCCGGTGCGCCGCGAACCCACACGGGCTGATCGGTGAGCGTGTCTTCGAAGCGTCGGTCGGCGTGCGCGAGGCGGTAGCCGTCGATGCATTCGGCGACCACGTCGCGCAGGTCGAAGCCTTCGGGGTCAGTGGTGGCCAGGGCTTGTTCCATGCGCGTGGCTTCGCTCATGCGGGCGAGAATTCGGGTCAGCCGGTGCAAGCCGGCGTGGGCGCGGTCCAGGTAGGTGCTGGCTTCGGGCGGGAGTGCTTCGAGTTGCAGGTTCTCAAGCGATGAGCGCACCACGGCGACCGGCGTGCGCAGCTCGTGCGAGAGCCGGCTGGCCATGGTTTCGAGGTATTGGTGGTGCTGCGCCAGGCGCGCGAGCAGGGTGGAGAAGCTGCGCGACAGGTCGCCCACTTCGTCGCCCGCGGTCGATGCGGCCGTGAGACCGGTGATGCGGCCGCGGGCGTCGATTGCACTTTCGGCCTCGTCGCGCAGGCTGCGGATGCGCCAGGACAGGCGCGAGGCGAATCCGAGGACCACCACGGCGGCAATTGCCAGACCGGCAAAGGTCAGCCAGGCGAGGCGTTCGACGGCGGCGTCGCGCACCGCCTGAATCGCCAGGGTGCTCTCTTCGACCACGACGGCACCTTGGACCTTGTCGGCCACCCACACCGGATGCGCGGCGGCGACCACCAGCACATCGCTGCCGCTGATCGGGCGCAACCAGGAGGTGGTGGCGCCAAAGAGGGTGCCTGAGATGGCCTGGCCGCTCGGCGGCGGGACGTCGGCGAGGCGGGCGGCGATGTCGTCGGGGCGGACGCCGACGCTGCCGAGCACGCCGCGCCAAAACTGGATGAGGGGGCCCGGCGGGGCGGCGGGCGGCGGGGCTAGCGAGCCCGTGTGGGTGACGACATCCAGATCGCGGTCCACAACCCAGATGCGCGCCGTATTGCGTTCCAGCGCGCGCAAGATGGCCGCCACCTCCGCGGCACCATCGATGGTCGGCGCTGGTGGCACGGCGGCGAAAGGCGCCTCGGTCGGCGCCTGTTGGGGCATCGCGGCGATGGCCAGCTCCAGCACCTCTTCGCCTGGCAGCAGGGAGTCGCTCAGGCTGACCATGCTGCTGCCCGGCCGGCGGCCAAACAGCTGGGGGCGCTCATGCAAGGCGGTGGCGACGGCGCGGGCCGTGGCAATCAGGCCCTGGCGCTGGCCGTCGAGCAAAAAGCGCTCCATCTCCTGTACATACTGATACCCCACCCAGGGCAGGGCGAGTAAAACCAGTGCCATCAAGGCCAGTTTGCTGCGCAGACTGATGCGGACAGGTTTCACGGCACGGGGACGGGCGGTAGCATGGATCGTGGCTGCGGCGTAAGGCCCGGATGGTGTTCGGGTTTGACTCGGGGCGTTGGGCTGACTATAGCACCGGGGTCATGTCAAAGCCGTCAGGCTTTACGAATCGAAGCGTAACCAATTCCTCAAGGATTACGGCATATTGCATGGTACAAAGTAGGCTTGTGCTGAAACGTGCCATGCATCGGGAGCAATAAGGGATGGGGCCCCTCTACGCAATAGTTTTTTCGGGTGATTTACTTGACGGCTTTGCGCCTGAACAGGTCAGGGCGCGGTTTGGCGAACGCTTCGGTTTGCAGCCGGCTCAACTCGCGCAGATGTTCTCCGGGCGGGTCATCACACTCAAGAAAGGCCTGAATGCAGAACAGGCGCGTCGCTATCTGGCCGAGCTGGCCAGCCTGGGCCTCAACGCCCGGTCACAAGCGGCGATCGAGCCAGCGACTGCCAAGGCGGCGCCAGCCAAGGCTGCACCTGCGACGCCGAGCGCGCCGGGCTATCGCATTGTATTTGGTGGCAAGGTGCTGCCCGGATTCTCTCGCGAGGCAGTGATGCGCCAGTCGGCCAGCCGTCTTCGCTTCGATGAACGCCAGCAAGCGCTGCTGTTTTCGGGTCAGGAGGTGACCGTCAAGCGCGGGTTGAGTGAAGAAAAAGCCAGCACCTATATCAAGACCTTGCGCCAGATGGGCATGGATGTTTCGGCCGATCCGGCTTTGCCGCGCCCGGCCATGCTGCCGTCCGAGATGTCCGAGCCCGAGGCGGTGACCGAAGCGAGTCTGATGCAGACGCAATTCAGTGCCTCGGTGCCCTACAACGTTCAACACAATTTTGACAGCAGCGCGTCGCTCGACATGATCCGTGTCGCGCTGGGCGAAGCCGATGACAACCCGCCCTTGGGGAACCCGCGTTCGGCCATGATGCAGACCGTGATCAACCCGAATGCGATTCGCGAGTACGAAAGCGAGCTGGCCGGTGAGGATGCTGACTTGGCGGCACTGCGGGCAGCGCATGACAAGCCGGCGGCAAAGCCGCCTCAAAAGCCCGTGACGAAGGTTGATTTCGATTTCACCGCGCCACCGCCGAGCAAGACGGCACCTGTGGCGCCTGCGGAAGAGGCGCCGGTCACGCCTGCAGCGCTTGTTGTGCCGACGCCACCGCCCGCCTCCGCTCCGGCCTCAGAGCCCGCGCCGCCGCCTGCCGCCGCACGCACGACCAGTGCCGGCACGCTCGTTGCGGTACTGGTGATTGCCGTGGTGATTGCATTGGCGCTGTTCTATCTCAACGGCGGTTGACTCGCTGCCGCGGGCTCAGGCCTTCCAGCGATACCCTGCGCCATAAACGCTCTCGATCCGGTCAAAGTCCGGGTCGAGTGCGGCAAACTTCTTGCGGATCCGTTTGATATGCGAGGTGATGGTGCCGTCGTCCACCACCAGGTGGGCGTCCGTCATGAGCTGATCGCGGTTTTTTACATGCCCCGGATGTCGCGCCAGGGTGTGCACCATCCAGAATTCAGTCAGCGTCAGGGCCACCGGTTCTCCGCGCCAGCGTGCGCTCAGGCGACTGATATCCAGCTGGAGGTCGGCGCGGTCCAGCTGCTCTTCGGTGGGTTTGGCTTCGGCCAGTACATCCACCCGACGAAACAGTGCCGCCACCCGGGCCAGCAGATGCGGCAGGCTGATGTCCTTGGTGAGGTAGTCGTCGGCGCCGAGTCGCAGGCCCGAGACGACATCAAAGTCGCTATCGCGGGCGGTCAGGAAAATGATGGGGAGC
Organism: Zoogloeaceae bacterium G21618-S1; assembly: GCA_027214125.1. Classification (GTDB taxonomy): domain Bacteria; phylum Pseudomonadota; class Gammaproteobacteria; order Burkholderiales; family Rhodocyclaceae; genus Nitrogeniibacter. The sequence continues at coordinate 119,230 of JAPWHF010000011.1, read as the reverse complement.
CGCTGCGACAGTGCACGCAGCTCGGCACACAGCGTAAAGCCCCCTTCGGGCTCGTTCCCCAGGCCGATATCGATGATGGCCAGCTCGGGCAGGCGGTCGCGGAAGGCGGCCAGCGCGCTGGGCCGGTCGGCGTAGGCCGACACCTCGTAGCCCTGACGCGCAAAGGCGTCCGAGTAGTTGGCGCGGATGGCGGCTTCGTCTTCAACAATGGCGATTCGGCGTCCCATGGGGCGCTACTTTAGCACCGCCGGCGCACCGCCAGCCCATTGCCATCTTTTCGCCACATTTGATCACCGCTTTGCCCGATTCGATGCCCGAAGGGGGCCGTTTTTCTCGCTTCAATGGTCGTGTCCAAAAACGCCCTTGAACGGAGAACACCATGACCCCCGCCCCGCTCGGATTTCGAGATCGTGCCCGAGAAGTCGCCGAACTGCTCGCCCGCTTGCTGCTGATGTTTATTACCGGTCTGGGCGTGAGTCTGGCGCTTGGTGCGCTGGTGCTGATGCTGGCGGGGCCGGCCGAGGCTGCGAGTCGCGAAGACACTGCGGTGCAGCAGGGCGCGCTGTTGTTCCGCGGTGTCGGTGGTGGTGAGCCGGTCGCGGCGCCCTTGTTGCACACCGACGTCACGCTTCGGGTGAGCGGCCCGATCGTGCGCGCCAAGGTGGTGCAGCGTTTCCGCAACCCGGCCCACGACTGGCGCGAAGGCACCTATGTGTTCCCGCTGCCGGAGAACGCGGCGGTTGATCGCATGCGCATTCAGGTGGCCGACCGGGTGATCGAGGGTGAAATCCAGGAGCGCGCGCAGGCCCGGGCGACCTATGAAAAGGCCAAGGCCGAGGGCAAGGCGACTGCCTTGGTGTCGCAGGCGCGGTCGAACATGTTCACCACGCGCGTGGCCAACATTGGCCCGCGCGACGAGATCCGGGTCGAGATCGAGTATCAGCACACGCTGGCGTATTCGGTGGTCGAGGGCGTGGGTCGGTACAGCCTGCGTTTTCCGATGGTGGTGGCGCCGCGTTACATCCCGGGCAAGGTGGTGGTGGACGAGGAGAGCGGCGCGGTGACCGGCACCGATGTGGTGCCTGACGCCGCGGCCATTCTGCCGCCGATGATGCTGCCGGACGAGGCCGGCCCGATCGTCAATCCGGTGAGCCTCAATGTGTATCTCGACGCCGGCGTGCCGATTGCCGCGGTCGATAGCCCCTTTCACCGGATTCGCGTCGATACGCTCAAGCCCTCGGTGCGGCGTATCCGGCTAAGCGAGGGGCGCACGCCCGCCAATCGCGATTTCGTCCTCAACTGGACGCTCGCCGCCAGCAATGCCCCGCACGCCACGCTGTTTGTCGAGCCGGGCAAGGATCGCGATCACGCGCTGCTGATGCTGGTGCCGCCGACGCCGAGTGCGGTCGGCAAGCGGCTGCCGCGCGAGGTGGTGTACATCATCGACACCTCCGGCTCGATGGAGGGCGCGTCCATCATTCAGGCGCGCGAGGCCCTGGCCATGGCGCTGGAGCGCCTGGATGCCGAGGATCGCTTTAACGTCATCGAATTCAATTCCACGGCATCGGCGCTGTACACCGCGGCGCAGCCGGCCAGCCGCAGCAATGTTGACTACGCGGTGCGCTGGGTGCAGCGCCTGCGCGCCGATGGCGGCACGGAAATGGCCGGGGCGCTGGATCTGGCGCTTGACGGTGGGCGCAATGTCGATCGCGTGCGTCAGATCGTATTTTTGACCGATGGCGCGGTCGGCAATGAGGCGCAGCTGTTTGGCATGATCCAGCAGCGCCTGGGCGACTCGCGCTTGTTTACCGTCGGCATCGGCTCGGCGCCGAACAGCCACTTCATGCGCAAGGCGGCGCAGGCCGGGCGTGGCACCTTTACCTACATCGGCAAGGTTGAGGAAGTGCGTGCACGCATGTCCGAACTCTTTGCCAAGCTCGAATCGCCCGTGGTCAAGGGGCTGACGATCACCTGGCCGAGCGGCGCACGGGCCGACGCCTCACCCGACCCCTTGCCCGACCTGTATCTGGGCGAGCCGGTGGTGGTGGCTGCGGCGATTGATCGCACCGTGGGTGGCGAAGTGCGTCTGAGCGGCGACTCTGGTGACATCCGTTGGACCAGCTCGCTCGCCCTTGGCGACGCTAACCCCGGTGAAGGCATCGGTGTGCTGTGGGCAAGGCAAAAAATTGAACACTGGATGGACACGCTCGCCGACGGTGCCAATGAAGATGCCGTGCGTGCGCAGGTGCTCGCCCTGGCGCTGGAATTCAAGCTGGTGAGCAAGTTCACCAGCTTTGTGGCGGTCGACAAGACCCCCGCCCGTTCTGCCGATGCCCGCCTCAAGTCCGGCGCCGTGCCGGGCCTGTTGCCGGCCGGCTGGACGCCCTCGGGCGTGTATGGCGAATTGCCGCAAGGCGCGACCGACGCGCGCTGGCACCTGCTGCTGGGCCTGCTGGCGCTGGTCGCGTTCTTCCTCACCCGTACGCCGCGTGTACGCCAATTGAGCATTAAGGGGTAAATCATGAGCACCGTATGCCATAACTGCAGCCACCATGAATTTCTTGGCGTCGAGTGCGCCTGGCCGGCGCCGACCTGCCGGGAGGCCGTCGTGCCGCGCCGTCAGCGATTTGCGTCGTGGAGTATCAAGGCGATTGCTGCCATCAGCCTGGTGGTCGCGCTGTCGCAATTCGGTCAGGCCGGCTACATCCACGCCAAGGCCTGGCTGGCGCAGACCTTGATCAGCCAGGCCTGGCAGAAGACGCTGGCCGGCCAGACGCAAGTCAAACCCTGGCCGTGGGCCGACACCTGGCCGGTGGCCCGGCTGAGCGTGCCGGCGCGTGGCGTCGAGTTGTATGTGCTGGCGGGCAGTCAGGGGCGCAGTCTGGCCTTCGGGCCGGGGCACGTGTTTGGCACCGCCGATCCCGGCGCGGTGGGCAATAGCGTGATTGGCGGTCATCGCGACACGCACTTCGCTTTTCTGGAGTGGGTGCAGGCGGGTGAGGCCGTCGAGGTGGAAATGCCGACGGGTGAGGTGGCGACCTATCGCATCACCGATCAACGCGTGGTCGACAAGTCCGACACCGGCGTGCTGGTCTCGGCGCCGGACGCGCATCGCCTCACGCTGGTGACCTGCTACCCCTTCAACGCGCTGCGCGCGGGCGGTCCGCTGCGTTATGTGGTGACCGCGGACCAAGTCGGGGCGAGCGAGCGCCTATAGCGGTCTGCCGAAGACGACAAGGACAAAGGCGCCCACTTGGGCGCCTTTGTGTTTGATGCGAAGCGCGTGCGCCGATCAGGCGCCGAGTTCGTAGCGCAACAGCCCGCGCTTGCCGGCGCCGAGCTTGAGCGCGTGCTCTTCCATCGAGGTGCCCGAGCACAGCTGCAGGGTGTACTCGCCGGCAGGCAGCGGGCCCAGCGTGATGTTGCCATGCGCGCGTGCCAGCAAAATGCGGCGGCCGGCGGCGTCCAGCACCTTCACCTGGATGGCCTTTTCGGCCGCTTCGGTGCCGGCGCTTGCGGCCGGGCGCAGCTTGAGCGGGAACAGCTCCGGATGCGCCTCGTCGCTGCCGTTCGGGCGGGTGCTGCGCTTGGCGGCAGAGCTGCTGACCGAGGGCTTCTCGGTCATGGCGGGCGCGGGCGAGGTGGCTGCGGAGGCGGCGGTGGGTACAGCCAGCGCCATGGCGGCGGTGCTGAGAATCTTGCGGACGTTGCTTTCCGATCTACGGGTCATGCGGTGCTCCAGGTCGCCGCTGGCTCTAGGTGGCCGGCGGGCGGGTCAGGGTCGGTCGAGGCTACATGGGGGCGTTGGCAAAAACTTCAAGCCCCAATGTTGGCACTATGGAACGCAAATGTGACCGGCATGCGCGCGCCGAGTTCTGGATCGTTACAACTGTAAAGATGATGTTACAAAAACAGCCGGCACCCGCAGGGGGCCGGCTGTGTTGTGTTGCCGAGGCGGTGCATCCAGCGGGCGGGGCAGACGCCTTCTCAGCTGACTGCGTCGATCGCCGCCGAGAGGATGTCCAGCCCCTCGTCGAGCGTGCCCTGTTCGATGGTCAGCGGCGCCATCAGGCGCAGCACGTTGCCATAGGTGCCGCAGGACAGCAGCAGCAGCCCGCGCTTGAAGGCTTCGGCGATGACCGCGCGGGTCAGCTCGGCAGCCGGCTTGTCCGGGTTGCCTTGCTCGAAGAACTCCACGGCGACCATGGCACCGAGGCCGCGCACGTCGCCGATGCTCACGTGCTTCTTGGCGACTTCACGCAGGCGGGCCTGCATGTGTGCGCCAATCTCGGTGGCGCGCTCACACAAGTGCTCGGCTTCGACAATGTCGAGCACGGCATGGGCGGCGGCGCAGGCACCCGGATGGCCGGCATAGGTGCTGCCCAGGCCACCGGGGGCGATGGCGTCCATGATCTCGGCGCGACCGACCACCGCAGAGATCGGGAAGCCGCCACCCAGGCCCTTGGCCAGGGTGGTGATGTCGGCGGCCACGCCGCTGTGTTCCATGGCGAAGAGCTTGCCGGTGCGGGCGATGCCGGTCTGGATCTCGTCGGCGATGAGCAGGATGCCGTGGGCGTCGGCCAGCGCGCGCAGGCGCTGCAGGAACTCGGGCGGCGCCGGGGTGTAGCCGCCTTCGCCCTGCACCGGTTCGACGATGAAGGCCGCGACGCGATTGGCCTCGATGTCGCATTTGAACAGCTGTTCGATGGCCTTCAGGCTGTCGTCCACGCTCACGCCGTGCAGCGCGCACGGGTAAGGCGCGTGGTAGATCTCGGCCGGGAAGGGGCCGACGCCGGCTTTGTAGGGAATGATCTTGCCGGTCAGGCCGAGGGTCAGCAGGGTGCGGCCGTGGAAGGCGCCCTGGAAGGCGATGACGCCGGGGCGGCCGGTGGCGGCGCGGGCGATCTTGATGGCGTTTTCGACCGCTTCGGCGCCGGTGCTCATGAGCAGGGCTTTCTTGGCGAAATCGCCGGGGGCCAGGGTGTTAAGGCGTTCGGCTAGACGCAGATAGCCGTCATAGGCCACGACCTGGAAGCAGGTGTGGCTGTACTGGTGCAGTTGCTGCTCGACGGCCTTGACCACGGCTGGATGGCTGTGGCCGGTGTTGACCACCGCAATGCCGGCGACGAAGTCGATGTAACGACGGCCTTCGACGTCCCACACTTCGGCGTTCAGGGCACGGCTGGCGAACAGGCCGTGCGCCTGGCCGACGCCGCGCGGCAGCGCGCTGTGACGACGTTCGAGCAATTCGGCATTGCTCAGACCGGGGAGTTGGGTGTTTGCGTTCAAGATGTTCTCCGAGAGTTTGTTGTTGGCCGCGTTACTGCACGCCGCCCATGCACAGGTATTTGATTTCGAGGTAGTCCTCGATGCCGTACTTCGAACCTTCACGGCCGAGGCCGGACGACTTCATGCCGCCGAACGGCGCCACTTCGGTCGAGATGATGCCGGTGTTGATGCCGACGATGCCGTACTCCAGCGCGCCTGACACCCGCCACACGCGGTTCATGCCCTCGGCGTAGAAATAGGCGGCCAGGCCGAACTCGGTGTCATTGGCCATGGCGATGGCCTCGGCTTCGTCGGTGAAGCGGAACAGCGGCGCCACCGGGCCAAAGGTCTCCTCGCGGGCGACCGCCATGGCGGGGGTGACATCGGCGAGGATGGTCGGCTCGAAGAAGGTTCGGCCCAGCGTGTGACGCTTGCCACCGGCGATCACGCGGGCGCCTTTGGCTACGGCGTCGGCGATGTGTTCTTCGACCTTTTCGACCGCGGCCATGTCGATCAGCGGGCCTTGCGTGGTGCCGTCGTCACTGCCGTTGCCGACCTTGAGCCCCGCCACCGCGGCGGCCAGCTTTTCGGCGAAGGCGTCGTACACGCCGTCCTGCACCAGCAGGCGGTTGGCACATACGCAGGTCTGGCCGGCGTTGCGGTATTTGGAGGCCATCGCGCCCTGCACGGCGGCGTCGAGGTCGGCGTCGTCGAAGACGATGAAGGGGGCGTTGCCGCCGAGTTCGAGCGACAGCTTTTTAATGGTCGGCGCGCATTGGGCGGCCAGCTTGATGCCGATTTCGGTCGAGCCGGTGAAGGTCAGCTTGCGCACCGTGGGGTTGGCGGTCAGCTCGCCGCCGATGGCCGCGGCCGAGCCGGTGACCACGCTGAACACGCCTTTGGGCACGCCGGCGCGCTCGGCCAGCACGGCCAGGGCAAGCGCCGAGAACGGCGTCTGGCTGGCCGGCTTGAGCACCATGGTGCAGCCGGCGGCCAGGGCCGGGCCGGCCTTGCGGGTGATCATCGCGGCCGGGAAGTTCCACGGCGTGATGGCGGCGCACACGCCGATCGGCTCTTTGGTGACGACGATGCGCTTGTCCGGTTGGTGACCAGGGATCACATCGCCGTAGATGCGCTTGCCTTCCTCGGCGAACCACTCGATGAAGGAGGCGGCATACAGCACTTCGCCGCGCGCTTCGGTAAGCGGCTTGCCTTGTTCGGCGGTCATCAGCACGGCCAGGTCTTCCTGATTGGCGACGATCAGCTCGAACCAGCGACGCAGCACTTTGGCGCGGTCGCCAGCGGTGCGGGCGCGCCAGGCGGGCCAGGCGGCGTCCGCGGCGGCGATGGCGCGGCGGGTTTCGTCCACGCCCATGCGCGGCACGCTGCCGAGTGTTTCGCCGGTGGCGGGGTTGCTCACCGGCAGGGTCTCGCCGGTGTCGGCGTCAAGCCAGGTGCCGTCGATATAGGCCTGGGTGCGGAACAGGCCGGGGTCCTTGAGAGTCAGGCTCATGATGTTGCTTCCGTAAGGGGGTCAGGTGGGGCGGATGCCGCGCAGGCGTTCGTTGCGCCGGCGCAGCCATTCGAGGGTGATCAGCATCAGCGTCGACAGCACGATCAGGATGGTGGCTACCGCGGCGATGGTCGGGCTGATGTTTTCGCGGATGCCGGCGAACATCTGGCGCGGCAAGGTGGCCTGCTGCGGGCTGGCCATGAACAGGGTGACCACCACCTCGTCGAAAGAGGTGGCGAAGGCGAACAGCCCGCCGGAAATCACGCCGGGTGCGACCAGCGGCAGGGTGACGCGGAAGAAGGCGGTGACCGGATTGGCGCCGAGGCTGGACGCGGCGCGCACCATGTTGAAGTCGAAGCCTTGCAGTGTGGCGGTGACGGTGGTGATGACAAAGGGCACACCGAGTACCGCATGCGAGAGGATCAGTCCGGTATAGGTGCCGGTCAGCCCGAGCGGCGAAAAGAACAGGTACATGGCCACACCGACGATCACCAGTGGCACCACCATCGGCGAGATGAGAATGGCCATCAGCAGCGTCTTGCCGGGGAAGTTGCTGCGCACCAGGCCAATCGAGGCGAGGGTGCCCAGGGTCATGGCGATAACGGTGGCCGCGGGCGAGACGATCAGGCTGTTGGTGAGTGCATTTTGCCAGGAAGGTGAGGTCAGGAAGTCTTCGTACCAACGCAGCGAGTAACCCGACATCGGGTACATCAGGAAGCTGTCGGCGTTGAAGGACAACGGGATGATGACCAGAATCGGCAGCACCAGAAAGGCCAGCACCAGACCGACCAGCACGCGCAGGCCGATATGCCAGGTGCGCTCGATGGGGGAAGCATAGGCGTTCATGCGATGGACTCCTCAACGCCCGGCCGGGGCCTGGTTGGCCCCCAGCCGGCGGGCGTAGAACACGTACAGCACCAGGGTGGCGGCGAGCAGCACGGTAGACAGGGCGGCGGCCATGCCCCAGTTGATGGTCTGGTTGGTGTAGAAGGCGATGAAGTAGCTGACCATCTGCTCCTGCGGACCACCCAGCAGCGCGGGCGTGATGTAGTAGCCCATGCAGATGATGAACACAAGCAGCGTGCCGGCGCCAATGCCGGGCAGCGTCTGAGGAAAATACACTTTCCAGAAGCTCTTGAACGGCGGGCAGCCCAGCGACATGGCGGCGCGCATGTAGACCGGCGAAATGCCTTTCATCACCGAGTACAGCGGCAACACCATGAAGGGCAGCAGGATGTGCACCATGGCGATGTACACCCCGGTGCGATTGAACACCAGTTGCAAGGGGGCGTCGGTGATGCCCAGCGCCATCAGCGCCTGGTTGACCAGGCCTTCGTTCTGCAACAGCACGATCCAGGCGGCGACGCGTACCAGCACCGAGGTCCAGAAGGGCAGCAAGACAAAAATCATCAGGGTGTTGCTTTTGTCTTGCGGCAGGGTGGCCATCAGGTAGGCGACCGGGAAGCCGAGGAGCAAACAGCACACGGCGACGATCAGGCTCATCCAGAAGGTCCGCGCGAGGATGTCGAGATAGATTGCCTCTTCTGGCGGGGTGGCGGACAGGCTGCCGTCGGCGTGGATGTCCAGATCGAGCGCCGAGAGCATGTAAAACGCGGTGTATGGCGTGCCGGTGCGTTTGATGGTGTGCCAGATGTCGACGTCGCTCCAGCGCGAGTCGATGGTCATCAGCGCGCCTTGCGGGTCGACACCCTCGGCCAGCGGCATCTTGCGCGCGGTTTTCATGATCAGCGAGCGATAGCCCGGTGTCTCGCGGTTGAGACGCTTGGCGGCGCCACCCAACTCCGGGGTGCCTTTGTAGCTTGCCAGTTCGCTGGCCAGTGCCGCGTAGGCCTCGGCCGGGGGCAGGTCGTCTTCCGACCAGGTGTCCAGAATGGCGAGGGTTTGCGGCAGCACGCCACGCACTTCGGGGTTGTCGATGCTGCGCATGAGCAAGGCGCCGATCGGCCACAGAAAGGCAACGAGCAGGAACAGCGCCAGCGGCGCAATCAGTGCGCCATACAACAGCTTGCGTCGGCGTTCGGCGCGACGCAGTCGCTGCTTGAGCCCGGCGATGGGCTCGGGCGACGCGGCGCCAAGAGTCAGGGTGTCAGTCGACATGGGCGTATTCCGAAGCGGGGGGCGGGTCCGCCCACGGGGGCGGAGGGCGGAGCCGCGAGGACAACAAATCAGCGGGTCTCGGACCGGCGGGCACTCTCGCTGGTCCGAGGCATGGGCTTAGCGAGCGGCCCAGGCGTTGAAGCGCTGTTCCAGATCTTCGCCGTACTCGACCCAGAACTCGGTGTTGCTGGGTAGCGCGCCTTTCAGGTTGGCCGGCGCGGTGGGCAGATCGGCGGCAATCTTGGGGTCCATCATGGCGACGGCGCCTTGATGCGTGGGGCCGTAGGGGATGAGCGCCGAGTACTTGCTCTGTGCCTTGGCCTGGCTGGCGAAGCGGATGAAGTCGTAGGCTTCCTTGATGCGCGGCGAGCCCGACGGAATCGCCCAGGAGTCGACGTCATAGACGCTGCCGTTCCAGACGATCTTGAGGTTTTTGCCTTCGGCTTGAGCGGCGGCGATGCGGCCGTTGTAGGCCGAGCTCATGACCATATCGCCCGAGGCGAGCATCTGCGGCGGCTGGGCGCCGGCTTCCCACCACTGGATGTGGGGCTTGATCTCGTCGAGCTTCTTGAAGGCGCGATCGACGCCGGCCTTGGTGGCCAGCACGGTGTACACATCGGCCGGCTTGACGCCGTCGGCGAGCAGGGCGAATTCGAGGGTGAATTTGGCGCCCTTGCGCATGCCGCGCTTGCCGGGGAAGCGCTTGACGTCCCAGAAATCCGCCCAGGAGGCAGGTGCTTCCTTGAGTTTGTCGGCGTTGTAGGCCAGCACCGTGGACCACACGAAGATGCCGATGCCGCAGTCTCCCACGGCTTTGCCGAGATAGTCGGCCTTGTTACCGATCTTGCTGTAGTCGAGCTTCTCATAGAGCCCCTCTTCGCAGCCGCGCGCCAGTTCGGGCGATTCGACTTCGACTACATCCCAGGTCACGTTCTTGGTCTCGACCATGGCCTTGATCTTGGCCTGTTCGCCGTTGTATTCGCCAGCGATGATCTTGCCGCCGCTGGCCGTGAAGGGCGCGTAGAAGGCGGCTTCTTGTGCCTTCTGGTTGGCCCCGCCGAATGAAATGACAGTGATGTCGGCGTGGGCAGCGCTGCTCAGAACGGCAGTGCCGAGCAGGGCGAGGGTGGATGTCAGCTTCATGAGTTATGTCTCCTTGGTCTTGCTGTTTTGGCTGAGGGATGAAGGCCTGTGCCGGATTACGCCGGCATGGGGGTGAGTGCCCGGATGTGCTCGGGGGCGATTTCGACGTGTACGTTTTGCCCGGCGCCGGGGCTGCGCTCCAGCCGGGAAACGGGGGTCTTGACGGTGAAGTTGGTGTTGCCGGCGACGCGCAGGCGGATGCGCAGGTGATCGCCCAGGTAGATCAGCTCTTCGACTTGGGCCGGCAGGCGGTTGGCGCCCTCGGCGTCGGCGACGATGCGCACCCGCTCCGGCCTGATCGACAGCATTGCGGCCTCGCCCGCACGGCCAACGCCACCGTTGGCCGCCTTGAGAAAACTGCCGTCGGCCAGGCGCACGCCGCAGCTGTCGCCGTCGTCATGCTCGATATGACCGTCAAGCGCGTTGTTTTCGCCGATGAAGCTGGCGACAAAGGCATTGGCTGGCGCATCGTAGAGGGCGTCGGGGCGGTCGATTTGCTGGATGATGCCCTTGTCGAACACGGCGATGCGGTCACTCATGGTGAGCGCTTCGCCCTGGTCGTGGGTGACGAAAACGAAGGTCACGCCGAGGCTCTGGTGGATGTGTTTGATCTCCAACTGCATGTGCTCGCGCAGCTGCTTGTCGAGCGCCCCGAGCGGCTCATCCATGAGCACCAGCTTGGGCTCGAAGACCAGCGCCCGTGCCAGGGCGATGCGTTGCTGCTGGCCACCGGAGAGTTGTTGTGGATAGCGGCTGGCGAACTCCTGAAGTTGCACCATCTCCAGCGCCCGCTTGACCTTGGCGTCGATTTCGCCGGCCGGCAGCTTGCGCACGGCGAGCGGAAAGCGCAGGTTTTCGCCGACGGTCATGTGCGGAAACAAGGCGTAATTCTGGAACACCATGCCGATGCCGCGCTTGTGCGGCGGCACGGTGTCGATGCGTTGGCCGTCGAGACAGATTTCGCCGCTGGTTGGCGTCTCGAAGCCGGCGAGCATCATCAGGCAGGTGGTCTTGCCCGAGCCCGAGGGGCCGAGCAGGGTCAGGAACTCGCCTTGGGCAACATCCAGATTGAGATCCTTGACGATCAGGTTTTCACCGTCATAGCTTTTCTGAACATGGCGGAAGGTGACGATCGGGTCGGCGATGGGCTGCATTGGGGCTCCTTTGGCGCGCAGGTCCGATGCGTCATGTCGGGCGCATAGCGGCTGCATGCATGGCAGTTTAAGCGCACAATTGTCTCGCTGCAGGAACCAATACCCTCGTTCATCAAGGAACCAATCAGGAGTTTGTATGGATGCGGACGTCGTTTGCGATCTGCTTGCACAGCGCTTGTGGACCCAGCCGGGGGCGTCGCTGCTCAAGACGCGCTTGTATCTGGTGTTGCGTCAGGCGATTCTTGACGGCGGCATTCCGACGGGGATCAAGCTGCCGCCATCGCGCATGTTGGCCGAAGCCTTGATGCTGGGGCGAAACACCGTGGTGCGCGCGTACGATCAGTTGTTGGTCGAGGGCTATCTGGAAACCCGGGTTGGCGATGGCACCTATGTCGTCGAATCGCTTGCGGTGCCAGGGCGAAAGCCCTGCAGTTCCGCTGCACGTTTGCAAGGCAGCGTAGAGTTGCTGTCGGTGCGTGGGCGGCGAATCGCCGGCATGAAGACTTCCAGCGCCGTGCAGCATGGTGCCTTCATGCCGGGCATTCCGGACACGGAACACTTTCCGTTCGCCACCTGGCGCCGTTTGCTGTCCAAGTACATCCGTCGCGAGCAATCGCATCTGCTGAACTACGGCGTGGGTGGCTTTGGGCCCTTGCGTGCGGAGCTGGCCGATTATCTGCGAGCGACCCGTCTGATCCAGTGTGACCCGCGGCAGGTGATGATCTTCAATGGCACGCATCAGGCCATCGACCTGTGCGCCCGGCTGCTGTGCGACAACGGTGACCGGGTGTGGATGGAAGAGCCCGGTTATTGGGGCGCGCGGACGGTGCTGGATGCGGCAGGTCTGAACACTGTGCCGATAGCGTTGGATGAAAAAGGGATGGCGCCGACGGCGGCGGACTGGGCGCATCCGCCAAAACTGGTGTTTCTGTCGCCTTCCAGTCAGTATCCAACCGGCATTACCTTGTCGCTCGAACGGCGCCTTGAGCTGCTGGCCAACGCGCGAACCCGCGGCGCCTGGCTGATCGAAGACGACTACGACAACGAGTTGCGCTACCACAATCGGCCGGTGGCCTCGATGTTCGGCCTCGATGGCGCCGAGCGGGTGATCTATATGGGGACCTTCAGCAAGGTGATGTATCCGGGCCTGCGCCTCGCGTATATCGTCGTGCCACCGGCCTTGGTCGATGCCTTTGGTGCTGGCAACGCGGAAATGTATCGCGAGGGGCGACTGACCGATCAGGCCGCCTTGGCCGAGTTCATCGCCGAGGGGCATCTCGCCGCCCACCTGAAGCGCATGCGTTCGATCTATCGTGAGCGTCGCGATACGCTGCGCGAGATTCTGGACACCCGACTGGGGGGGGCGCTGACCGCGTCGGGTGGAGAAACCGGCCTGCATTTGCTGTACTACTTCAATCACCCAGTGGTCGATACCCGCGTGGCCGAGGCGAGCATCGCTCGCGGCGTGGTGATTCGGCCGCTGTCGATCTATTACATCGACAAAGCGCGGGCGCGCCAAGGAATGAATCTGGGCTATGCCTGTGTGCCGGTGCCGAAGATCGCGCCTGCCGCTGACGTTCTTTGCCAGGTGATCGAGCGCCAATCGGTGGCGGGGGGGCGCTCCCCGGAACTGGCCGGGATCTGCGCCGTTCATGATGATCCGGGCTAGAATCGAAAGCCCCTACTCCCATTGATGCAAGGACGACGCTGGTTGCCGCCGGCCAAAGAACACCATGTCAGGAACCCTGTTCATCGTTACCGCACCCTCTGGCGCCGGCAAGACTACGCTGGTCAAAGGCCTCCTTGAGCGCGATGCGTCGGTGCATCTGTCCATCTCCTACACCACCCGTTCGCCGCGCCCGGGCGAGAAAGATGGCCGCGAGTACCATTTTGTGGATGTGGCGAGTTTTCGTCAGTTGCGCGACCGGGGCGAGTTTCTCGAGTGGGCAGAGGTGCATGGCAATTACTACGCGACGTCCCGGGTCTGGCTGCAGGCGCAGATCGATGCGGGGCGCGACATGCTGCTCGAAATCGACTGGCAGGGCGCCCAGCAGGTGCGCAAGGCCTTTCCCGGCGCGGTGGGCGTTTTCGTTCTACCACCTTCGACCGATGAGCTTGAGCGCCGACTGCGTGGCAGGGGTACCGACAGCGAGGATGTGATCGGTCGGCGATTGCTTGCAGCACGGGGTGAGATGCGCCATGTAGCGGAGTTCGATTACGTTATAATTAACAACGAATTGCCCGCAGCGCTGGACGACCTGGTGGCTGTCGTGCGCGCCGCCCGGCTGCGCTATGCCAATCAGCATGCGCGTTTCCCGACTTATTTTGAGTTCCTCGAGAAGGATTGAATTCCCATGGCCCGTATTACGATTGAAGACTGTCTCAAGCGTATCCCCAACCGTTTCCAGCTGACACTGGCCGCGACCTATCGTGCGCGCCAGCTGACCAATGGCAACGAGCCGCAGATCGAGATCGATCGTGCCGACCGTGACAAGCCGACGGTGATCGCGTTGCGTGAAATTGAAGCCGGCAAGGTCGGCCTGGAAGTGCTCAACCGAGGCCAGGCGTAAGCGTGCGATGACGCACCGCGCTGCCGGCATCTGAACTGAGCAGATCAGGTATTTTATGGATGTCGGTCGCCCGGTTCCCATGCCTTTTGGACCGCCCGTGTCCAGCGTGCCGACGCTGGATTTCGAGCGGCTGAAGGCCAAGATCAGCACCTACCTGCGGCCTGAAGATGTCGGCCGCGTCGAGGCGGCCTATCATTTTTCGGCGGCCGCCCACACCGGGCAGTACCGCATCAGCGGCGAGCCCTACATCACGCATCCGGTGGCGGTCACCGAGCTGGTGGCCGAGTGGAATCTCGACGCGCAGGCGCTGACCGCCGCGCTGCTACACGATGTGATGGAAGACACCTCCGTCACCAAGGCTGAAATCACCGAGCGCTTCGGCCGGGTGACCGCCGAGCTGGTCGATGGGCTGTCAAAGCTCGACAAGATCGAGTTCCGTTCGCAGGAAGAAGCGCAGGCGGAAAACTTCCGCAAGATGTTGCTGGCGATGGCCACCGATCTGCGGGTCATCCTCATCAAGCTCGCCGATCGCCTGCACAACATGCGCACGCTGGACTTTGTCCGCCCGGCCAAGCGCCGTCGCATCGCCAGCGAAACCCTCGAAATCTACGCACCGATCGCCAATCGCCTGGGCCTCAACGGGCTGTACCGCGAGTTGCAGGAACTGTCGTTCATGCACAAGCACCCGCTGCGCTACCAAGTGCTGGCCAAGGCGATCAAGGCCGCGCGCGGTAATCGTCGCGAGGTGGTGGGCAAGGTGCTCACGGCGCTCGAAGCGCGCTTGCCGCAGTGGGGCATTTCGGCCGAGATCCAGGGGCGCGAAAAGCACCTCTACGGCATCTACCGCAAGATGATCGAAAAGCGGCTGTCGTTCTCGCAGGTGCTCGACATCTACGGCTTTCGCGTGATCGTGCCCGACGTGCCCTCGTGCTACCTGACCATCGGATCGCTGCACGCGCTGTACAAACCGGTGCCGGGCAAGTTCAAGGACTACATCGCGATCCCCAAGGCCAACGGCTACCAGTCGCTGCACACCACGCTGATCGGCCCTTACGGCACGCCGGTGGAGGTGCAGGTGCGTACCCGCGCGATGCACCATGTGGCCGAGTCGGGCGTGGCCTCGCACTGGCTGTACAAGGATGATGAGTCGAGTCTGTCAGAACTGCATCAACGCACGCATTCGTGGCTGCAGTCGCTGATCGATCTGCAGTCGGCCTCCGCCGAGGCGACCGAGTTTCTCGAACACGTCAAGATCGACCTCTTTCCGAGCGAGGTGTATGCCTTTACGCCCAAGGGACGCATCCTGTCTTTGCAGCGCGGCGCAACGCCTGTCGACTTCGCCTACGCGGTGCATACCGACATCGGCAATCGTTGCGTGGCCTGCCGGGTCAATGGCGATCTGGTGCCGCTGCGCACTGAGCTGCGCAATGGCGATCAGGTGGAGGTGATTACCGCCGCCCATGCCAGCCCCAACCCCGCCTGGTTGAGCTATGTGCGCACTGGCAAGGCACGGGCGCAGATCCGGCATTTCCTCAAATCGGCCCAGCATGACGAGGCGGTGGCGCTGGGCGAGCGACTGCTCAACCAGGCACTGCGCGAGCATGGGCTGACGCTGGGGCAGATCAGCGTCTTCGCCTGGGACCGCTTCCTTGGCGATGCGGGCGTGCGTGATCGTCGTGAGATCTTTGCCGATATCGGCCTGGGCAAGCGCTTGCCTGTGATCGTCGCGCGGCGGGTCGCTGAAGCGCAGGATCAGGAGTCCGGCCGGCCGAATGTGATCAAGCCGAAACCGTTGGGCGCGGTGCTGATTCGCGGCAGTGAAGGCACGGCGGTACAGCTGGCAAAATGCTGCCACCCGATTCCGGGCGACGACATCATCGCCACCATTCGCAAGGGGCAGGGCCTTGAGGTGCACACCGACGATTGCCCGGTAGTGGCGCGTCGTCGTGGTGACCGCGGACGCTGGATCGACGTCGGCTGGGAGCCGGCGGAAGGGCGCTTGTTCGAAGCCACGATCCGGGTGCTGACCATCGACAACCGCGGCGTCCTGGCCAAGGTCGCGGCGGCGATTGCCGATGCCAACGCCAACATCCTCAATGTCACCATGGATGTGGAGCAGGCACCGTATACTGCCTTGCAGTTTGTGCTCGAAGTCGAGAACCGGGTGCACCTGGCTCGGGTGATCCGGGCGGTGCGGGTTCAACAGTCGGTGACCCGGGTTTCGCGGCTGAAGAGCGATCTGCGGCGCTGAATGGCTGGCGCATTGGCGGCGACTTGCCTAGAATCGCGTCGCTGAATCAGGAGAAAGCAATGGCACTGTACGAATCCGAGCACACCAAATTCATGCGCGAGTGGATGGCTGATCATCCGCAAGAGCGACAAGAGCAGCAGGCAGGCCGCGCGTTGTGGTGGGATAAGCCGCAGGATTCCGACGCCCGGGCGCGTCAAAGCGAGGCCAGCGTGCCGAGCAAGGCGTACTACTATCAGACGGACTGATGCCTCAAGTGTTTTTGAGGGTGGCCGCGCAACGCGCCACCTGATGTCTTGACGCTACCGCATCGACTGGCGGTGGTGGATCTGGAAACCACCGGGGCGCACCCGGTGCGGGACCGGATCACCGAGATTGCCATCGTCCTGCTCGAAGACGGCCGCGAGCTCGAGCGCTGGAGTTCGCTGGTGCGACCCGGTGTGCACATTCCGGGCATGATCCAGAATTTCACCGGTATTACCGATGCGATGGTGGCCGATGCGCCCGAGTTCTCCGAACTCGCCGACACCGTCCTCGCCTTGCTGGACGACGCCGTGTTCGTCGCGCACAACGCCCGGTTTGACTATGGCTTTCTCAAGACAGCATTTGCGACGCTCGACAAGTCCTTCGACGCCGCGGTGCTATGCACCGTCAAGCTGTCTCGCGCCCTGTATCCCCAGCATCACCGTCATGGTCTTGATGCCTTGATCGAGCGGCACGGGCTGGTGTGCACGGCTCGCCATCGTGCCATGGGCGATACCGAGGTGTTGTGCCAGTTTCTCGATCAGGTCCGCAGCGCCTTCCCTGCCGACACGCTGGAGAACGCCGTCGCGCGTGCCATGAAGCAGCCCGCGCGTCCACCGGGCCTGCCCGAGGGCGTGCTCGAAGGTATCCCCGACAGCCCTGGCGTGTATTTCTTCTATGGCGAAAATGATCTGCCGCTCTATATCGGCAAGAGCAAGCGCATGCGCACCCGCGTGATGTCGCACTTCGCCGCCACCCGGCTCAGCGGCAAGGAGGCGGAACTCGCGCGTCAGGTGCGGCGGGTGGAGTGGGAGCAGACCGCTGGCGAGTTGGGCGCGCTGTTGTTGGAGGCTTGCCTGGTCAAGCACGATACGCCGCTACACAACCGGCAGCTGCGCAAGAACGACGAGGTGTTCGGCTTGCGCATCCTGCCCAGCAACAAGCGAAAGGCGACGGTGCTCGAGCGCGTGCCGCTCACTGGTGGTGATCCACGCACATGGACGGGGGTGCATGGCGCTTTCCGCACCCGCAAGGAGGCAGACAACCTGCTCAGAGAGTTGGCCTATCTGTATCAACTCTGCCCTCGCAGGCTTGGTCTCGACAGTGGGCGCAACGGCGCGTGCATGGCGCATCAGATGAAGCGCTGCGCCGGCGTTTGCGCCGGCAAGGAAACCCCGGAGCAACATGATGAACGTCTGCTCGGTGCGTTGACGGGCAAGGGACTCAAGGCGTGGCCGTGGCCAGGGCCGGTTGTGCTCCTCGAGCACGATCCGGCAACCGGCCTGAGTGCCTGGCACTTGCTCGATGCCTGGTGCTATCTGTCGACCGGCGCCACCGACACCGAAGCGCGCACCGCCTTGTCGGAAGCGAGCTATGCCTTTGACATTGATATCTATCGGTTGTTGCTGCGCTGGTTCGACGCCCCGGCGCACCGGCAGGCCGTTACGCCGGTTTCGGGCTGACGCGCGCCCTCTCAAAACATTCCGCCTAGTTTGACCGTAATCAAGTCATGTGGTTTGGTGCGGGTGTCCAATGAGAACCCATACGGTTTTTAGGGACTTTGAGTCCGATGGATATCGCCCGTCGCGGATTTCTCCGCGGCCGATTTCGTCAAGTAACTGCTGAAACCCGCCCGCCCTGGGCGTTGGCCGAGGCAGATTTCATTCAGCAGTGTTCGCGATGCGACGACTGCGTGACTTCTTGCCCGACCCGGGTTCTGCGCGCCGGCGATGGTGCATATCCGACGATCGACTTTTCCCTTGGCGAGTGCACCTTCTGCGGCGAATGCGCGGCTGCCTGCAAAACCGGCGCAATCCGGCGCGAGGTGGGCGCCCCGGCATGGGCGATGAAGGCGCATCTCGGTGATTCCTGTGTGGCCCGCAAGGGTGTGGAATGCCGGATTTGTGGTGAGAACTGCGAGGCCGGCGCAATTCGTTTCCGGCCCGCTCTGGGCGGTATTTCCCGACCGGAAATGAACGAAGGCACATGTACCGGCTGTGGCGCTTGTGTAGCGCCATGTCCAGTCGGCGCCATTGCCGTCAGCAACCCGATGGAGAGTCAAAGATGAAAATCGCAAGTCTTGTGGTTCGGGTCAGCCCCGAACACATCCGGGCGCTGACCGAGGCGCTACTGGAAATTCCCGGTGTTGAAGTACATGGCACAGCGCCAGACCAGGGTCGCTTGATCGTGACCGTGGAAGACGGCGAAGGCTACTCAACAATGGATTCCATTCTGGCAGTCAACCTGAACAAGATGGTGCTCGGGGTGACGATGGCTTATGAATATACCGATGAAGGTCTCGAATTGCAGGAACAGGAGGCGTGAAATGACTATGGATCGACGTGGTTTCATCAAGGCCAATGCCGTTGCGGCGGCCGCGGCAACAGCGGGGATCAGCCTGCCTGTGACGGCACAGGCGGCAGATGCAACGGCAACCGATGTTCGCTGGGACAAGGCAGCCTGTCGCTTCTGCGGCACCGGCTGTTCGGTGCTGGTGGGCGTGCAGAAAGGTCGCGTGGTCGCGACTCAGGGTGACCCGGATGCGCCGGTGAACCGTGGCCTGAACTGTATCAAGGGCTACTTCCTGTCCAAGATCATGTACGGCGAAGACCGTCTGACCAAGCCGCTGCTTCGCATGAAGGACGGCAAGTACAACAAGAACGGCGAGTTCACGCCGATCTCGTGGGATCAGGCCTATGACATCATGGCCGAGAAGTGGAAAGCCGCCATCGCGGCCGACCTGAAGGCCAACGCTGGCAAGCCGGCCGACCAGATCACCTCCAGCATCGCCATGTTCGGCTCCGGCCAGTGGACGGTGTGGGAAGGCTATGCCGCCGCCAAGTTGTGGAAGGCAGGTTTCCGTTCCAATAACATCGATCCGAACGCGCGCCACTGCATGGCATCGGCGGTGGCCGGCTTCATCCGCACCTTCGGCATCGACGAGCCGATGGGCTGTTATGACGACATCGAGAACGCCGACGCCTTCGTGCTGTGGGGTTCGAACATGGCCGAGATGCACCCGATCCTGTGGTCGCGCCTGACCGACCGGCGCCTGACCCACAAGGGCAGCGAGGTGCATGTGCTCTCGACCTTCGAGCACCGCTCTTTCGAGCTGGCCGATAACGGCATGATCTTCACGCCGCAGACTGATCTGGCGATTCTCAACTACATCGCCAACTACATCATTCAGAACAAGGCCGTGAATCTTGAGTTCGTGCAGAAGCACGTCAATTTCAAGAAAGGCAACGACGATATTGGCTACGGTCTGCGTCCGACCGACGAGCGCGAAAAGAACGCCAAGAACGCCACGAAGGCGGGCGGTGCGGCACCGATAAGTTTCGAGGAGTACGCCGCCTTCGTGGCCGAGTACACTCTCGAGAAAACCGCCAAACTCTCCGGTGTGCCGGCTGATCGCCTCGAGCGGCTCGCCCAGCTGTATGCCGATCCGAGCAAGAAAATCGTTTCGTTCTGGACCATGGGTTTCAACCAGCATACCCGCGGCACATGGGCCAATAACCTGTGCTACAACATCCACCTGCTGACCGGCAAGATCTCCACGCCGGGGTCGGGTCCGTTCTCGCTGACTGGTCAGCCGTCGGCTTGCGGCACGGCGCGCGAAGTGGGCACGTTCGCCCACCGTCTGCCGGCCGATCTGGTGGTAATGAAGCCCGAGCACCGGGCCACCGCCGAGAAAATCTGGAAGCTGCCCGAAGGGCTGCTCAACGGCAAGATCGGCTTTCACGCCGTGCTTCAAAGCCGCATGCTCAAGGACGGCAAGATCAGTTGCTACTGGACGTCGACCACCAACAACATGCAGGCCGGTCCGAACATCAACGACGAAATCTATCCGGGATGGCGTAACGAAAAGGCCTTCGTGGTGGTGTCGGATTGCTACCCGACCGTCTCCGCGCTGTCTGCCGATCTGATTTTGCCGACCGCGATGTGGACCGAGAAGGAAGGGGCTTACGGCAATGCCGAGCGCCGCACACAGTTCTGGCGTCAGCAGGTCGCCCCTCCGGGTGAAGCGACGTCCGATCTGTGGCAGTACATCGAGTTTTCGAAGCGCTTCAAGGTCGAGGAAGTGTGGCCGGCCGACATGATCGCCAAGATGCCGGAATACAAGGGCAAGACCTTGTATGACGTGCTCTACGCAAACGGCCAGGTCAACAAGTACCCGATGTCGGATGTCGCCAAGGCCAACGATCATGCCTGGAAAGGTTACATGAACGATGAGTCCAAGGCGCTGGGCTACTACTTGCAGAAAGGTCTGTTCGAAGAGTACGCCAGCTTCGGCCGCGGCCATGGTCACGACCTGGCCGACTTCGATGCCTATCACAAGGCCCGTGGCCTGCGCTGGCCGGTGGTCGATGGCAAAGAAACGCTGTGGCGCTTCCGTGAGGGTTACGACCCGTATGTCGAGAAGGGCTCTGACGTTCAGTTCTACGGTCACAAGGACAAGCGTGCCGTGGTCTTCGCGCTGCCCTACGAGAATCCGCCGGAGATGCCGGATGCCGAATACGATATGTGGCTTTGCACCGGTCGTGTGCTGGAGCACTGGCATACCGGTTCGATGACGCGCCGGGTGCCCGAATTGCATCGTTCGGTGCCGGAGGCGCAAGTCTTCATGCACCCGGATGACGCGGCGCGCCGGGGCTTGCAGCGCGGGGTCAAGGTGAAGGTGTCCTCCCGCCGCGGCGAGATGGTTGCTCAACTCGAAACCCGTGGTCGCAACAAGCCGCCGGTTGGTCTGATCTTCGTACCGTTCTTCGACGAAGGTCGTTTGGTGAACAAACTGACGCTCGATGCGACTTGCCCGATCTCGAAAGAGACGGACTTCAAGAAATGCGCAGTCAAGGTCACCAAAGCCTGATTCGACCCATCTGAGTGAATGAGGGCAGTTGCGTGCGGGGCAGTTCATCGCCCCGCGCGAGTCGCCGCACACCATGAGCACGCAAAACACTCGTCCATCCGCGAATAGCAAGTCCAGCCAGGCGCGTCGTCGTTTCCTCAAGGAAATGGCCGGCGCGGCAGGCGGGGCGTGCATGCTGGCACTGGGCGTTGGACTCTACGGCAAGGAAGCCTCGGCCCGTCCGGCCGGGGCGATCCGGCCACCGGGCGCCTTGGCCGAGCAGGATTTTCTGGCGGCCTGTGTGCGCTGCGGTCTGTGTGTGCGGGATTGTCCTTTTGATACGCTGAAGTTGTCCGAACTGGGTGACAACGTGGCGACGGGAACGCCGTTTTTCGAAGGGCGAAAAGTGCCCTGCGAAATGTGCGATGACATCCCTTGTGTCAAAGCCTGTCCGACCGGGGCGCTCGACCGTGAGCTTACCGATATCGGCAAGGCACGCATGGGCTTGGCGGTGCTGATCGATCAGGAGACCTGTCTCAACTTTCTCGGTCTGCGCTGTGATGTGTGCTATCGCGTGTGTCCGGTCATCGATAAGGCCATCACGCTGGAGTTGGTGCATAACCCGCGCTCCGATCGGCATGCGATGTTGCTGCCGACGGTACATTCGGAGCACTGCACGGGCTGTGGCAAATGCGAGCACTCTTGTGTGTTGCCGGAAGCGGCGATCAAGGTCTTGCCCTACAAACTGGCGCAGGGCAAATCGGCAGAGCATTACCGCAAGGGCTGGGTCGAGCGCGAGGCGGCAGGGGGCTCCTTGATTGGCGAGCAACAGCAATTGCCGATGCGGGGGCTGGAGGATCGCAAGTACGGCGATACGCGCGTGGCACCGGGCTATGTGCCGCCGTCAGCTGCGCCGGTCAAGCCGGGTGGTATCGATTCGGGATGGAAGCCATGAGTTCGGCGAGCCATACGCAACCCGTGGTGCCACCGGCGGTGACTGAGCCGGCTTCGCGTGCGTCGGTGATGACGCGTCCTGGTGCTGACGCCGTCAAGGTCAAGGGCTGGCTGCGGGCGCACAAGTGGCTGCTGTTGCGGCGCCTGTCGCAGTTGGGCATCTTGGCGCTGTTCATGCTCGGGCCGTGGTTCGGCCTGTGGATTGTGAAGGGCAACCTGTCGTCGAGCCTCACCCTCGGGGTGTTGCCGCTGACCGATCCTTATCTGCTGCTGCAATCCGTGGCTGCCGGGCAGGTGCCTTACAAGGAAGCCTTGCTGGGCGGCGGCATTGTGGCGGCCGTGTATTTGCTGCTCGGTGGTCGGCTGTTCTGTTCCTGGGTGTGCCCGGTGAACATGGTGACCGATGCCGCGGCCTGGTTGCGACGTCGCCTGGGTATCAAGGGCGGCAAGGTGCCGAGCGAGTACACGCGGTACTGGTTGCTGGGTTTTACCGTGCTGGCTTCGGCGCTGACCGGAAGCATTGCCTGGGAATGGGTGAATCCGGTTTCGATGTTGCATCGCGGGCTGATCTTCGGATTCGGTCTGTCATGGGGCATCGTGCTCGGGGTGTTTCTCTACGATTTACTGATCGCCAGTCGCGGCTGGTGTGGCCATGTGTGCCCGGTGGGCGCGTTTTACGGTGTGTTGAACTCGGCGGCGTTGATCCGGGTCACGGCAGACCGGCGTTCGCGGTGCGACGATTGCATGGACTGTTTTGCTGTTTGTCCGGAACCGCAGGTGATCCGGCCGGCATTGAAGGCGGTGGCGCAGGACCACCCATTGATTCTTGATAAAGACTGTACCAGCTGTGGGCGTTGCATCGACGTTTGCGGCAAGGATGTATTTAGATTGACCACCCGATTCGATAGGAGCGAGTCATGAAAAACAAGACCCGTAATCTCGTAGTCGCCTTGCTGGCAACCATGAGCCTGGGCATTTCTCTTGGCGTTCAGGCAGCTGATAGTGTTCAGTCCCTTCGGGGTCGGGATGTTTCAGCGCCGGAGTTGGACACTGGCGGATATGTTGTACCCAAGGATCATGCGCCGACAGCGCGCGACTATGTCCAGCAACCGCCGTTGATTCCGCACAAGATCGACGGCTACAACATCACGACCAATTTCAACAAGTGCATGGACTGCCATTCCTGGACGCGCTACCGGGAAACCGGTGCGACCAAGGTCAGCCTGACGCACTTCAAGGATCGTGACGGCAAGGAGTTATCGAATATTTCGCCGCGCCGTTACTTCTGCAACCAGTGCCATGTGCCGCAAACCGACGCGCCGACCTTGGTCGATAACACTTTCAAGAAAGCCGAAGGCTTGCGCTGAACCACCGCTTCAAGGGAGCTAGATAATGAGCTACGACAATAACAGGGGCGGTCTCTGGGGACGCCTGCGCGGAGCCGGGCTCGGGCTGGTGTTGCTGGTGTTCGTGGCGGGCATCCTGTTCTGGGGCGGCTTCAACACTGCCATGGAATGGACCAACCGCGAGGCGTTCTGCATCTCCTGCCACGAGATGGAAGACAACGTCTATAAGGAATATCGCAACACCATTCACTTCTCGAACCGAAGTGGCGTGCGTGCGACCTGTCCGGACTGCCATGTGCCGAAAGACTGGACGCACAAGATTCTGCGCAAGATTCAGGCATCGAACGAGCTGTGGCATCACTTCCTCGGCACCGTCGATACCCCCGAGAAGTTCAATGCCAAGCGCCTGCAGCTGGCACAGAACGAGTGGCGCCGGATGAAGGGGACGGATTCGCGCGAATGCCGTAACTGCCATAACTTCGAGTACTTTGACTACTCGATCCAGGGGCGTCGTTCGACTCGCATGCACCAGGAAGGCTTCTCCGAAGGCAAGACCTGCATCGATTGCCACAAGGGGATAGCCCACCAGTTGCCCGCGGTGGATCAGGATATCGGTAGCGACAAGGGTGGTGCTGCGCCGGAAGTGTTCCATCCGACGGAAGCCAAGCCTGCCGGGGGCTAAGCCAGACTCCGCAGGTGTTGTACGAATCGGGCAAAGGGCCGCGCAAGCGGCCCTTTTTTTTCGCGCGCTCCATTTGATTTTGCACATATCCTTTTGCGCCGCAATGTGATGAAATCGCGGCCATGCTGGAAGTCACCGAACTCGCCTGCCTGCGCGGCGATCGCATGTTGTTTGCCGATGTGGCGCTGACCGTTCGATCCGGCGAGTTGGTGCGTATTGCCGGCCCGAACGGCGTCGGCAAGACCAGTCTGCTGCGCTTGTTGTGCGGCCTGGCCATGCCCGAACACGGACAGGTCAGATGGAAGGGCGCCCGTATCGATCGTGCCCGGGAGGCTTTCCACCGTGAAACGCTTTACCTGGGCCACGCCGCTGCCTTGAATGACTTGCTCAGTCCGCTTGAAAACCTGCGCTTCGCAGCGGCATGTCATGGCGTGAGCGCGGATGTCGGGCAGTCGGAACTCGCGCTCGAACGCATCGGCCTGGGGCCGCAGCGTGACTTGCCCGCCAAAGTCTTGTCTCAAGGTCAGCGGCGTCGGGTCGGGCTGGCACGGCTGTATCTGTCCGAGAATGTTCCCTTGTGGATTCTCGATGAGCCCTTTACAGCGCTGGACGTCACCGCCGTGAGAGATCTGGCCGAGTGGCTCGATGCGCACTGCGCCCGGGGTGGCATGGTGGTGATGACCACCCACCAGGACGTGCCTTTTGCCACGCCGATGCGGACCGTCGATCTTGCGGAGTCGGCATGCTGAGTGTTTTTCTCGAAGTGTTGCGCCGTGATTTGTTGCTGGCTTGGCGCAATCGTGCCGATGTGTTGGTGACGCTGGCGTTCTTCACCATCGTTGCCTGCCTGTTTCCGTTTGGCGTCGGTGCCGAGCCGAATCTGTTGCGTAGCATTGCGCCGGGTGTGTTGTGGGTCGCGGCGCTGCTGGCGACGCTGCTCTCGCTGCACCGGGTGTTCTCGCAGGACCACACCGACGGTGTGCTCGAACAACTACTGCTGTCGCCCGAGCCGCCCGTGTTGTGGGTTTTGGCCAAGGTCTTGGCGCACTGGCTGACCACCGCCGTGCCGCTGGTTATTGCCGCGCCGGCACTGGCCTTGCTGTTTGACATGACGCAAAGCGCAACCGTGGTGCTGATCCTATCCTTGCTGCTCGGCACGCCGATCCTGTCGCTGCTCGGTGGGGTGGGCGCTGCACTCACGCTGGGCCTTCGCGGTGGAGGCATGTTGCTGGCACTGCTGATTTTGCCCTTGTTCGTGCCGGTTCTGATTTTTGGCGCAGGTGCCGTGGATGCCTACTTGTCGGGCACTGGTGCGAGCGCGCATTTGATGCTGCTGGGCGGTGGATCGCTGGCGGCGCTGGCGCTGGCACCGTGGGCGTGTGCCGCCGCTTTGCGAATCGCGGTAGAGTAGGCCCCCGAAAAACTTGCGGTCGTCTTGCCGCAGCTACTGATTTCCTAAGGCCATGGAATCCGGACAACGCTTCAGTCTCTTTCGTTACGCCGCACCGAATGTGTTTTACCCGCTCGCCGGGCGTCTGGCGCCCTGGTTTGCGGCGGCGGCAGTGGCCTTCGCCGTGGTGGGCCTCTATCTCGGCTTTTTCGTTGCTCCGACCGACGCGGTGCAGGGCGAGGTCTATCGGGTCATCTTTATCCATGTGCCGGCGGCGTGGATGTCGATGTTCATCTATCTGATCATGGCTTTCTGGTCGGCCATCGGGGTCGTTTTCAACACCCGTCTGTCGGCCATGATGGCCCAGGCGCTGGCGCCAACAGGCGCGATGTTCTGTTTTGTCGCCTTGTGGACGGGTGCCTTGTGGGGGCGGCCGACCTGGGGTGCCTATTGGGTATGGGATGCACGGCTGACCTCGCAGTTGCTGCTGCTGTTCCTGTATTTCGGCTTCATGGCCCTGACCCGCGCCATTGAAGACCCGCGGCGGGCTGACAAGGCCGGCGCCATTCTCGCGCTGGTCGGCGCGGTGAATGTGCCAGTCATATATTTTTCGGTGAAGTGGTGGAACACCCTTCACCAGGGCGCCTCGGTCAGTCTGACCAAAGCGCCGAGCATGGCTACTACCATGTTGATGGCCATGCTGGTGATGGCGCTGGCCTCGTGGGCGTATACGATCGCCGTGGTGCTGTGGCGGGTGCGCTCCTTGATTCTGGAGCGTGAACGTCATACCGACTGGGTAGGCGAGGTCCTCGAAGCCAAGGGGGCGCAGGCATGAACTGGCAATCCATGTCCGACTTCTGGTCCATGGGCGGGGCTGCGTTCTTCGTTTGGGGATCATACGGCGTCACATTTGCTTTGATTGCGCTGGAACTTGTGGTGGTGTTGCGTCGTCGGAAGCAGGTGGTTCATCGGTTGCAGCGACTGCGTCAGGCCATGAAAGCCAGCGCGCGGCGCAAGGAGATTCAAGAATGAAAGCCAGACAGAAGCGTCTGATCCTCGTGGTGGCTGGTGTCGCCTTGCTCGGCGGTGCTGTGGCCCTGGTGTTGTCGGCGTTCCAGCAGAACCTGGTGTTCTTCCATACGCCGACCGAGGTTGCCGAAGGCAAGGCGCCGCAAGGGCGCACCTTCCGCATCGGCGGCATGGTTGAGGGCGGCTCGATCAAGCGTGACGCCGACGGCATTACCGTGCGTTTCGCCATTACCGATACGGCCCGTTCGATTCCCGTGGCCTACAAGGGGCCGTTGCCTGACCTGTTCAAGGAAGGCAAGGGCGCGGTGGTGCAGGGCGCGCTGGGTGCCGACGGCCAGTTTGCCGCCACCGAAGTGCTGGCCAAGCACGACGAAAACTACATGCCGCCCGAAGCGCAGGATGCGATCGACAAGGCACATAAAACAGCCTCGACGGTGTCGCAATGATCCCCGAACTTGGACACTTCGCACTCATTCTGGCCTTCCTGGTCGCGCTGGTGCAGGGCGTTGTACCGCTGGTTGGCGCGCACCAATACCGCAGCGCCTTGATCGCGGTTGCCCGGCCCGCTGCGGTGGCGCAGTTTGCGTTCATGGCGCTGGCGTTTGCCTGTTTGACATGGGCCTTTGTGGCCAACGACTTTTCGGTCGAATACGTCGCCCAGCATTCCAACACCAAACTGCCGCTCTATTATCGGGTGACGGCCGTGTGGGGCAGCCACGAGGGTTCCCTGCTGCTATGGGGCCTGATCCTGGCGGGGTGGACGCTGGCGGTTGCGATGTTCTCGCGGACGCTGCCGGATATATTCGTTGCTCGCGTGCTTGGCGTGCTTGGCTTGGTCAGCGGTGGTTTCACCTCTTTCATTCTCTTTACCTCCAACCCATTCACCCGCTTGTTGCCCGGCGTGGCAGAGGGGCAGGATCTCAACCCCTTGTTGCAAGACCCGGGGATGATCATTCATCCGCCGCTGCTCTACATGGGGTATGTCGGGTTTTCGGTGGCCTTCGCTTTCGCGATCGCCGCCTTGATCTCGGGACGACTGGATGTCGCCTGGGCGCGGTGGTCGCGCCCCTGGACCAGTGTGGCCTGGGTGTTTCTCACCCTCGGCATCGCGGTGGGCTCGGGCTGGGCCTACTATGAATTGGGCTGGGGTGGCTGGTGGTTCTGGGACCCGGTCGAAAACGCGTCCTTCATGCCTTGGCTGGTGGGCACGGCGCTGATCCACTCCCTGGCCGTCACCGAAAAACGCGGTGCCTTCCGCAGCTGGACGGTGTTGCTGGCCATCGCAGCCTTCTCGCTGTCCTTGCTGGGCACCTTCCTGGTCCGTTCGGGCGTGCTGACATCGGTGCATGCCTTCGCCACCGATCCGCGTCGTGGTCTCTACATCCTCGGTCTGCTGGTGCTGGTGATCGGAATCTCGTTGATGCTCTTTGCCTGGCGCGCGCCCAAGCTCGCCGGCGGCGGCAAATTTGCCCTGGTGTCGCGCGAGTCGGTGTTGTTGGCCAACAATGTGTTGTTGTCGGTGGTCGCCACCTCGGTGCTGCTCGGTACGCTCTACCCGCTGTTCCTCGATGCGCTCAATCTGGGCAAGATCTCCGTCGGCCCGCCGTACTTCGAGTCGGTGTTTTTGCCGCTGATGATACCGGTCGTCTTGTTAATGGCGATGGGCCCGTTGCTGCGCTGGAAGGGGCACGACACCGGGGTCATTCTCGGCAAGCTGGCGCCGTGGTTTGTCGCCAGCGTGGTGCTGGGATTCACCGGTGCCTGGCTGGCCGGCACGATGAGCTGGCGCATGATTGTCGGCATGTCGCTTGCCGCATGGGTGCTGATCGTCAATATCGTGCTGCTTGTCGAGCGTCTGGGTGAGCGCCCGGGTGCCGCTGCCGGTGTGCGCCTGAGCGGTATTCCCCGCGCCTGGTGGGGCATGTGGATCGCCCACGTCGGTATCGGTGTCTTCATTATTGGCGTTGCCATGGTCAATGGCACCCAGACCAATCTCGACGTGAAAATGCGCGTGGGTGACACGGCCACGATGGCGGGCTACGACTTCGAGCTCACCGCAATCACCGACGCCCCCGGCCCGAACTATGCGGCGGCGGAAGGCACCTTGAAGGTGACGCGCGACGGCAAGCCGGTCGCCATTCTTACCCCCGAAAAACGCATCTACCTCGCGCGTCAGATGCCGATGACCGAAGCGTCGCTGGATATCGGTCTGTTTGGCGATATCTATGCCTCCATGGGTGAGCAGATCGACGACACCACCTGGATCGTGCGCCTCTATCACAAGCCCTTTATCAGCTGGATCTGGTTCGGCTGCTTGCTGATGGCCTTTGGTGGCGGGCTGGCCGCGGCCGATCGTCGCTACCGTCGGTTGGCGGCACGTACCGCCCCAGACGCCGGCGCGCGCCAAACGGCCTGAAGAGACCTATGAAAGCCAAGTTTCTTGTTCCTCTGTTTCTGTTTTTGCTGCTGGTGGGCTTCCTCGGATTCGGTCTGAGTCTGAATCCGCGGGAAGTCCCCTCGCCGCTCATCGACAAACCCGCGCCCGACTTCACCCTGACGCGGCTGGACACGCCCGAGCAAACGCTCGGTCTGGCCGACATGAAAGGCCAGGTGTGGCTGTTGAATGTGTGGGCGTCCTGGTGCGTGGCCTGTCGTCAGGAGCATCCGGTGCTGGTGGCGCTGTCCAAGCGCAAGGAAGTGCCGCTGATCGGCCTCAATTACAAGGAAGTGCGTGGCGATGGCACGATCGACATGCGCAAGGTGGCGGCAGAGAACGAGTTGCCGATGGCCATTGAGCGCGCCAGCGATTGGCTGAAAAGCCATGGCGATCCCTACGACGTGAGCATTCTTGACATCAATGGTCGTGTCGGCATCGACTTTGGCGTTTATGGCGTGCCCGAGACCTTCCTCATCGACAAGCAAGGCGTGATCCGCTACAAGCACATCGGGCCGATCACGCCCGATGCACTGCGCGACATCATCCTGCCCAAAGTGGCCGCCCTCAAGGCGGAATCCTGATCATGCGACGTTTTCTCTTGGCCTGCGGGCTGTCTTTGTTCGCCCTCGTTGCGCAGGCCGACACGGCGGCACCGGTGGCAGCCGATCCGGTGCTTGAAGCGCGGGTCATGGCCTTGTCGCACAAGCTGCGCTGTCTGGTCTGCCAGAACCAGTCGATTGCGGAGTCCGACGCCGATCTTGCGCAGGATCTGCGGGCGCAAGTGCGCGAGCAATTGAGCGCCGGCAAGAACGAAGACGAAATCGCCGACTACATGGTGGCGCGCTACGGCGATTTCGTGTTGTACGAGCCGCCCATGCGCGGCAGCACCCTGTTGCTTTGGCTCGGCCCGATGGTATTGGCCGTGGTCGGCATTGGCGTGCTGATGGTGCGCCTGGCGCGTCGCAACAAAGAGAGCGCTCCGGTTCTTAACGACGCGCAGCGTGCAAAGGCGCGCGCCCTGCTTGAAAAAGACGATAAAAACGGAACACAGGCATGACTAGCTTCATCGTATTTGCCGGGTTGCTGGTGGTGGCGGCCCTGTTGATGGTGGCGGTGCCACTGTTCCGCAATGCCTCCGGCGCCCAGCTCGAGGACGACGCCAACGCCTTGCAAACCAAAACGGCCTTGGCGGTGCTGCGTGAGCAACTGGCTGAACTCGAGGCGGACGTTGCTGGCGGCGATATGTCGCAAGCGGACTATCAGCGCACCCGCGATGAACTCGAACGCCGTGCGCTGGACGAAGGCGAAACCCGCTCGGGCACGTTGATCGGCAAGTCGGCGCGCGGCTGGGGGATTGCCACGGTCTTGCTGATCCCGCTGCTTGCCGGCGTGATCTATCTGGATATTGGCAGCCTGGAGGGGCTGGACCCGACCCAGGTCGGTGGCGCAGACACGCATCAGGTGACGCCGGAGCAGGTCGAGGAGATGGTGGCCACGCTGGCCGAGCGGCTCAAGCAGGACCCGGAAAACGCTGAAGGCTGGTTCATGCTGGCGCGTTCCTATAACGCGATGGGCCGCTTCGCCGAGGCGGCTACCGCCTACGCTGAGCTGGCCAAGCGCATGCCGGACGAGGCGCAGGTGTACGCCGACTGGGCCGATGCGCTGGCTGCGGCCAACAACCGTTCGCTGGTGGGCGAGCCCTCGGCATTGATCGACAAGGCCCTGTCGCTGGAGCCGGACAATATCAAGGCGCTGGCGCTGTCTGGCAGCGCAGCATTCCAGGCGTCCGATTTTGCCAAGGCGGCGGCGCAATGGGAGCGGATGCTGGCCCAGTTGCCGGCCGAAAGTGAATTGGCCATCTCCATTCGGCAAGGCATCGCCGAAGCACGCCAACGGGCAGGTATGGCGCCTGTGGCGGCGTCTGCACCGTCGGCGGCGGCGTCGGCTGCCCCTTCGGGGGCCGACATTTCCCTGGCGGGCACGGTGGCACTGTCGCCCGCCTTGGCCGAGAAGGCCAGCGCGGACGATGTGCTGTTTGTCTATGTTCGCCCCGAGGGGGGCGGCATGCCGTTCGCCATCTTGCGCAAGACGGTGGCGGATCTGCCTTTGCAATTCGACTTCGCAGGTGTGCCGTCGATGGCTGGCAATCGACCGATCCCCGCCAAGGTGGAAATCGGCGCCCGGGTCTCCAAGAGCGGCAACGCCGGCGCCCGGCCGGGGGATCTCGATAGCGGTGTGCTGGCCGTGTCGCCGGACGCGAGCGGGGTGAATCTCCTGATCGAGACCGAACTGGCGCAGTAATAAAAAACCCGGGTCTCCCCGGGTTTTTTATTCAGTCGGCCACGACGGGCGCCGGACTGTCGACACCGGCGAACCAGGTGCCCTGAATCGCTTCGTGCGCCCGGCTGAAACCCAGTTGAAGCTCATCCACAAAGGCGTGAAGCCGGTCGGGTGAGTCGGCCAGGCTGGCGGCGTCTTCGGTCGCCAGCATGCCGAGCAGCTCCGTCACACGCTGGCACGCCAGCGTTGCTCTGGGCAGCGTGTACAGCTTGCGATGCAGATTGTTCAGGCAGCGGTACAAGGCGCGCGGGAACTGCGGGTTGAGCAGGATGAAACGTACCACATCGGGCCCGCGGACCCGCAGCCGGACATGCTGGCGGTACATCTGATAGGCCGACAGCGATTTGAGCACACTCATCCACTGCAGGTTCTCGAAGGGGGTGAGATCGTCGGGTGTGCGCGGCAGCAGATTGGCCGAGCGGACGTCGAGGATGCGGGTGATCATGTCCGCGCGTTCAAGATAGCCGCCGACGGCGCAGAAGGTCCGCGCCGGGGTGTCGCTCAGACTGCCGTCGAGCATGCCGGTCAGCGCCTGGCAGCCGCGGATCACCACGCGCAGGAAGTCGTCGAGTCGGCGCAGGTCGATGGTGCCGCTGAAGATTTCGGAGCATTCAAGGAACAGCCGGTTCACTTCTTCCCACACTTCGCGCGGCATGACTTCGCGGGTGGTGCGGAGGTTTTCGCGGGCGGCCGCGAGCGCACCAAGGACCGAGCCGCTGTAGCGGCGGTCTGCGCACAGGAAGGTCAGTACGTTTGCGGCGTCGCGCTCGGTGTAGTACTCGTCAAAGATTTCGTCCGCACCGCTGATCGATATGAGTGATGACCAGCCGAGTGTGGCGGTGCCGGGGAAGTCGAGCATCAGGTGGCGGCTGACCCGCACCAGGCGGGCGGTGTCTTCGGCGCGCTCCAGATAGCGTGCCATCCAGTAGAGGTTTTCGGCTACACGTGACAGCATGTTCAGCTCCCTTGTCCTTGGACTTGCCCCTGTCCTGAAGTGTCGACGATCCAGGTATCCTTGCTGCCGCCACCTTGCGAGGAGTTGACGACGAGCGAGCCCTTGACCAGTGCAACACGGGTCAGCCCGCCGGTGGTCACATAGATGTCGGACCCTGAGGACAGAATGAAGGGGCGCAGGTCGACATGGCGAGGCTCGACGGCGTCGTCGGTGAGCGTTGGGGTGACGGACAGACTGAGGGTGGGCTGCGCCATGTAGTTGCGCGGGTTGGCCTTGATCAGTTCGGCAAACCGGGCTTGTTCTTCGGTGCTCGAGTGCGGGCCGATGAGCATGCCGTAGCCGCCGGACTCGTTGGCCGGCTTGACGACGAGTTTGTCGAGATTGGCCAGCACGTAGTTGCGGTCGTCCTCGCGCATGCACAGATAGCTCGGTACATTGGGCAAGATGGGGTCGGCGTCGAGGTAGTAGCGGATGATCTCCGGTACATAGGCATACACCACCTTATCGTCGGCAACGCCCGCGCCCGGTGCGTTGCACAGGGCGACGTTGCCCTTGCGCCACGCACGCATGACGCCGGGCACGCCAAGCGTCGATTCGGGATTGAAGACCTCGGGATCGATGAACAAGTCATCGACCCGGCGGTAGATCACATCCACGTGGACCAGCCCGTCGATCGTCCGCATATACACGCAGTCGTCGGAGCCCACGATCAGATCGGAGCCTTCGACCAGATCCACACCCATTTGCTGCGCCAGGAAGGCGTGCTCATAGTAGGCCGAGTTGTAAATGCCGGGGGTGAGCACGACGATGTTCGGCTCGTTGATTTTGCGTGGTGACATGGCGGCGAGCATGTCGTGGAGTTGCGCCGGATAGTCGTCCACCGGCAGGATGCGGCCGGTCTGGAACAGCTCTGGCATCACGCGTTTGCTGACGTTGCGGTTCTCGAGCATGTAGGACACGCCGGAGGGAATGCGCAGGTTGTCTTCGAGCACGTAGATCGTGCCGTCCTTGTCACGGACGAGGTCGGAGCCGCAGATGTGGGCCCAGATGCCACCCGGCGGGTGAATGCCGACACATTGCTGACGGAAGTTAACCGATTGCTCCAGCAGTTCGGCCGGAAAAACACCGTCCTTGATGATGCGCTGTTCGTTGTAGAGATCGTCAATGAACAGGTTGAGCGCCTTGACGCGTTGCTTGAGGCCGGTTTCAACGTGATCCCACTCGTGGCTGGGGATGATGCGCGGCACGATGTCGAAGGGCCAGGCACGGTCAATCATGTCGCCATCGGAGTAAACGGTGAAGGTGATGCCCATGACCTGGATCGCGACTTCCGCCGCGGCCTTCAGATTGCGAACTTCCTGTGTGTCGATCGAACTCAGGTAGTCGCATACTGCCCGGGCGGCGGGCCGGGGCTTGCCCGCACTGGCCAAAAGCTCGTCGTACAGGCCGTCGCAGGCATACGCATTCCAATCAATTTTCGGCATGGCTCCTCCCTGAGGACTGTGCATACCATGGTTGCCGTATGCACTTGTTTGGGGCATTTCCGTCGCCCGGCGTTTCAGTCGTGGGCACTGCACTACTATACGCCAGCCCCCAAAAATGCCCGTGGGGCGCCGTTTGAGCCGATGTTTTTCGTGCGCTTGTACGCATCTATTCCGATGCGGTACAGGTCGTCGGCGTCAGGCGTGATGGAGTACTTGCAAGAAGTGTTCCGGGGGCAGGGCGCGGTGATAAAAATAGCCTTGAGCCATGTCGCAACCGTAGCTGCGAAGCTGGTCGGCCTGCGCCGCCGACTCCACGCCTTCGGCCACGACCTGGAGGTTCAGGTTGTGACCGAGCTGGACGATGGTGCGGACGATGGTATCGCTCTCCGGATCGCAGTCCAGGTCGACGATGAAGGCCCTGTCGATTTTCAGATGGTTCACCGGGAAGCGCTTCAGGTAGGCCAGGCTGGAGTAGCCTGTACCGAAGTCGTCGATCGATAGCCCGAGACCGAGACTGGCAAGGCCGGCCAGTGTTTCGCGGGTGGTGATGTTGTCTTCCATCAGCACGGACTCGGTGATTTCAAGAATCAGGTGCTCAGCGGCAAGCCCCGTTTCGGTCAGTATGGTACGCACCATCTCGGTCAGCCCGGGGCGGCGGAACTGAACGGCCGAAAGATTGACCGCCACCGGGATGGGGCGTCCGCAGGCCTGCGCCCATTTGCACGCCTCGCGGCAGGCCGACCGCAGTGCCAGCTCACCCAGTCGTTGAATGTGGCCGAACTTCTCCGCGACGGGGATGAAGGTGTCGGGGGAGATGCTCTTGCCATCGGGCTGAATCCAGCGCGCCAATGCTTCGGCACCGACGATGGCGCCGGTGGCCAGATCGATTTGCGGTTGGTACCACCATCGGATGTGCCCGTTGCTGAGGGCGGTGCTCATCCGGGACTCCAGGTCGAACTGGTCTTCCAGTTCGCGGTTCATGTCGGCCGAGAAAAAGCGGTAGTCACCGCGGCCGGCGTTCTTGACCTGGTAGAGCGCGACGTCGGCCTTTTGCAGGAGTGTTTCGACGGTGTCGCCATCGTCGGGGTACATGGCAACTCCCATCGATACCGAGATCCGCAGCGTGCGTCCATCTAGCGTGACCGGTTCGTCCATTTCGCGTTGCAGCTTTTCGCAAACATGCGCCGCGTCGCCGGCGCTGTTCAATTCAGGCAGCAGGATCACGAATTCGTCGCCGCCTTGCCGGCTGATCGTATCGGTCTCACGCAGGTGCGGCATCATTCGTCCGGCCACGGCAATCAGCAGCAGATCGCCAATCGGGTGGCCGAGCGTGTCATTGACGGTCTTGAAATGGTCCAGATCCATGAAAATCACCGCCACCCGGTTGCCCATGCGGCGGGCACGGCCCATGGCGCGCTCGAGCCGATCTGTCAGCAGGGTTCTGTTGGGCAGGCCGGTGAGGGTGTCGTGCGTCGCCATGTGGTGAATGTGATCCTGGGCGAAGCGCTGTTCGGTGATGTCCTGCATGGAAGCGATGAAGCGCAGGGGCGCGCCCAGCTTGTCGCGGCGTACCACCTGGCCGCGCTCGCGTACCCAGAGCGTGGTGTTGTCGGCTCGCACCATGCGGTGCTCGCTTTCGAAGTGCGGTATACGGCCCGACAGATGTTGCTGCAGGTGGGACGCGACCCGCTTTTGGTCGGCCGGATGAATGTGGGCTTCGCGAACTCCGGGGTCGTTGGTGGTGTGCTCAAGGTTGAGCATGGCCAGCCAGCCTGGCGCATAAAAAGCATCGCCGCTGCGCAGGTCGAGATCCCAGACGCCCTGGCCTGCATTGTCCAGAGCCAGATGCCAGCGTTGCTCGAATTCCGCCAGGGTGTCGCGCTGTTTGCGGTACTGGCCCAGTGCCCACATCAGTCCGAGCAGCGCGGCGGCGAGCAGACCGAGGACCAGCACGCCGCTCCAGACCTGATTTTTGTAGCGTTCGTAGATCGACGGCGTGTAATCGATCAGGGCGGCGCCGGCCGGGAGTGTGGCACGGTGGATTTTCCAGCGCTCGATCTGCGGCCACCGGTAGCGTGGGGGCGCGGGCAGCAACTGCACGGCAGGCCCGGCGTCGTGGTCGCTCAGCAGTTGCCGGATCAGATCGGCAGCCGTTCTGCCGGTTTGCGAGCCGGCCGAGACTCGGCCCCCCACGCAATCGCTTTGCAGCAGGATCGGCTCATAAATACAGAACATCGGCATGTTGGCCGCGTGTGCCAACTGCTGACCGACAGTGGCGGGAATGAGCCGTTGCCCTGTGCTGTCGCGTGAGGCGCGCAGGTACAGCAGGGCCGTGTCGCGAGGTGCTGTGGCAAGCTCGGCGAGCAGTGTTTCGGTGTCTTTGACCTCGATGAAACGAACACTGACGCGGCTGTTGAATGCGGCAAGTTGCGAACGCGCCGCGTCAAGTGCCGCGACGTCGCCCCGGCCTGTTCCGGCGACAACCCATAACGCACGGGTGTGCGGCAGCATGGCAAGCGCATCGGCAGCAGTTTCTGCGATGGCCAGCGTGTGGCGCAGCGAGAATCGCCCGGTCTCGATGGTAGCGGGGATGTCGATGAAGTCGCTTTCGATCTGGATGACCGGGCCGTCGCTCAACCAGCGACCATATTCCCGCATGAACTGCTTGCTGGGCAAGCCGCTGAGGATCACCGCACCAAAGGGCGGCCGCGCGTCATGCTTGAGTTTGAGTGCCTGATTGATGAGTTTGGCGCGCGCCGGATCATAGTTGTCGATCATGTCCAGATAGACGCTCTCCAACACCATGGGGGGCTGCTCGGCGGTGGCGCTGAAACCCGTGCGCAGGCCCTCTTCAAGCAGGATCTCGTAGGGCGTGTCACGGTGGCCGAAAAATATGCTCAGTACCCGAAGCGGCATGCCCGTGCCGGCTGCCGTGGCGGCATCGGCCCATGCCGCGCCATGGGACAGCATGAACAGGCAGACGAGCAGCAGGTGGTAGTACTGACGCATTCCGGTCCTCGGGTGATGTGTCATCGGCAAGGCCTGTAAAAGCGCCATGATGTCATTCATGTTAGCTGCTTGCCGCCGATGCGTGATAGCGCAAGGCAGGCCGGGCGGGGCTGAACCGGTGGCGCTTTGCGCCGTCGAAGCCGATAGTGGCAAGGCAGACAATGGGACCAAGGAGTGGTTTGAATGAGCGATGTGCAGGCGCATGAGCCGGAGCGGTTTGGCACGATGCTGGGTGTGGGGGCGGGCGGCGTGGCCGTGTATTCGTCTCACTACCCCTCGGCCGACCGGACGGAGTATCCGGACCGCCACAGTTATCGCAGCTATCTCGACGGCGAATACATGGGCTACAAGTGGCAGTGCGTCGAGCTCGCACGTCGTTGGCTGTATCTCAACAAGGGCTACGTGTTCGACGATGTGCCCATGGCTTACGACATCTTCCGCTTGCGCTCGGTGCGCGTGGTGAAGGATGACCGGCGTCTGCCGCTGCACGCGTTTCACAACGGCGCGCGGCGGCATCCGGCGCCGGGCTGTTTGCTGATATGGGACGAGGGCGGCGAGTTCGAGGTCACCGGGCATGTCGCGGTGATTGTCGAGGTGCATGCCGACCGGGTGTGCGTGATCGAGCAGAACGTGGGTCATCACGTTTGGCCGGTCGGGCAGACATACTCACGGTCGCTGCCGGTGCGCATCGACGCAGCGGGGGGCTACTGGATTACCGCGCAGATGCCGGGGGCGAAGATTCTGGGCTGGATGCTGCAAACAGATGACGCCACGCACGCGGTGGCGCATGAGTCGGTCGACATGGGCCTGTTCAATCTGCAAGTGGGGCAGGTTGAGAATGAGGGGCAGCATCGCGCGCCCTGGCTGGATGCGCGCCAGCCGGATGAGGCGGCATTTATCGCCAAGATGGGCGGCCATCGGCTGACGGATCGCGAGGTCGATCAGTACCGGTACTTTCGCGTGTCCGAAACGGCGTTGCGTGAGTTGCGGCGGGCCACCAACGAGCTGCACGCCATGTTCATGCACGCCACCCAGACGGTGCTGCACGACGACACACTATTGGCGCACTTCAATATTCCGCCGGTGTTGTGGCCGCGCCTGAAGGTGTCATGGGATCGCCGGCGCAGCCAGATGATTACCGGTCGTTTCGATTTCTCGGTGTCGGATCGGGGCGTGAAAGTCTACGAGTACAACGCCGATTCGGCGTCCTGCCACATGGAAACGGGCAAGGTGCAGGGGCGATGGGCCGAGCACTTCGGGTGCGACGACGGGGTGTGCCCGGGTGACGGATTGTTCGACGGGCTGGTCGAGGCCTGGCAGGAGAGCGGCGTGGACGATGTGCTGCACATCATGCACGACCGCGATATGGAAGAGACCTACCACGCTCGCTACATGAAATCGGCCATTGAGGCCGCCGGCATCCCATGCAAGATGATCAAGGGCGTCGCGGGTCTGGCCTGGAATGCACAGGGGCAGGTGGTGGACGTCGATGGTCAGCCGATTCGCTGGGTGTGGAAGACCTGGGCGTGGGAAACGGCGCTGGATCAGCTGCGTGCCGAGTGTGATGAGGACGCGCGCGCTTTGGCCGAGATCAATGCCGGCGAGGGTTCGCCGCGCCCCCCGCGGCTGGTGGATGTGCTGCTGCGCCGCGATGTGGTGGTATTTGAGCCTCTATGGACGCTGATTCCGAGCAACAAGGCGATCCTGCCCATTTTGTGGTCGATGTTTCCGGACCACCCCTATCTGCTCGATGCGCGCTTCGCACTCGACGCCGATTTTCCGGTGGATGGGGGCTACGTGACCAAGCCGATCGCTGGGCGTTGCGGTAGCAATATCAGCATCTTCGACGGTCATGACGGGCTGGTGACCGAGACTGAGGGACAGTTCGAGGCGCAGGATCAGGTGTATCAAGCTTTTTTTGGCCTGCCGCAACTCGATGGGTTGAACGTGCAGGTGTGCACCTTTTCGGTTGGCGGCGTGTATGGCGGGGCGTGCGTGCGGGTCGATCCGTCGGTGGTGATCACCACCGACAGCGATCTGTTGCCGCTGCGGGTGGTGGAGGACACCGACCTGTTGCGCGCTTGAGGGGTCGTTTCAGTGCTTCATGCCGGGCATGGCGGCGGCACGGACCGGGGTGACGGGGGCGTGGACGGTGTACTCGCTGCCATCCGAAAACTGCAGCAAGAGCTGCACCATGGTGCCGGCTTTGAGGGGCTGTTTCAGGCCGATCAGCATCACATGCTTGCCGCCCGGCGCCAAGGCGGCGCGGCTTCCGGCCGGAATGTCGACGCCGTCGATGCGGCGCATGCGCAGGATGTCGCCATCGCGGATGTGGTCGTGCAGTTCCACGGTATTGGCAACCTCGCTGCGGGCACCCGTCAGGCGGATCGGCGTGGCGGTGGTGTTGATGACCGTCAGGAAGGCGGCCGAGTTGGGCGCGGCGGGCGGCATCTGGCGGACATAGGCGTCTTCAATCGCGACACCATTCGCCATGCCGGCTGCCAGCGTGAGTGGGGCGAGGCTGGTCGCCAGGAGTGCGATGGCAAGATGCAGAGTGTTTTTGGAAAGCATGGGGCGGGTCTCTTTGTGGCGCGGGCGGTCGGAGCGGGTCAGCGCGGTCATTCTAGCGGCGGACTGTCGCCTGCGTCGTTGCTGTGCGCCGAATCAAAGATAAAAGGCAGCAGGTAGCGCGTCCGTCCGTAGTCCACCTGCAGCGTTGCCTGCCATTGCATGGCGCCGGTAATGCACACCGACAGCGCGGTCTTGCCTTCGAAGCGGTTGTTTCCCACCGGCAGCAACTGCGGCTGATTTGCCGCCATTTTCATGGTGGTTCCGTTCAGGTCGACCATAACGCGGTCGGGCGCCTCGCCGGTGAAGTCGGCGCTCAGGTCGATATCTTCCATCACCGGGATCGGTTGCGGCCCGATGGCGAAGAGAACCGTTGCGCCGGTGGGCAGCGCCTGTGTGCACGCGCCGGTGTTGAGGTCGCAGTCGGCTTGCGGTAGCAATACCTCGGCGGGCGGTGCCGTCCACAGATGCCACCCGTACAAGGCCGCAGCGAGCAGCGCCAGCACGGCACCCAGCGCGGTGAATTTCGGGGTCAGTGAACGGAAGGTTTCAGTCATGAAATTGGGGTGGGGTGGTATCTCGCGGATGGGCGAAGCGCCTTGATTGGCGGGGTTCCAAGAGTAAGTGCGACAGTTCGTCGCACAAATTGACTAATATCAACGTTAGGGAAAGCTGATGCGCGCACCATGTGCGGCAAATTATCGCAGTGTGCTATCGGCGACGATTTGTGCGTTTGTGCAGTATCGGAACTTTCTGTTCAGGGAGAGAAGAATATGAAGACAAGTATCAAGCAGGCGGTCGGACTGGCGCTTGCGGCTGGCTTCGGTCTGGCAGCGACGACTTCGGCATTTGCTGCCGAATCGCTGCAGGATGTCATGAAGAGCCGTGGGCTGTCCCAGCAAGACCTTTTGGCGGCAGCCAAGACCTACGTGCCGACCGGCAAGCGCGACGAGTTCCTCGCGTTCAGCTCGGGCGGTCAGTCCGGCCAGATCATTGTGTATGGCATCCCGTCCATGCGCATCCTCAAGTACATCGCCGTGTTCACGCCGGAACCGTGGCAGGGTTACGGCTTTGACGAAGAGTCCAAGGCTGTGCTGCGTCAGGGCAACATCGACGGCAAGGAAATCAACTGGGGTGATACCCACCACCCGGCGATGTCCGAGACGCAGGGTCAGTACGACGGTCAGTTCCTGTTCATCAACGACAAGGCCAACCCGCGCCTCGCCGTGATCGACCTGCGCGACTTCGAAACCAAGCAGATCGTGGTCAACCCGATCTTCAAGTCCGAGCACGGTGGTGCGTTCGCCACGCCGAACACCGAGTACGTGATCGAAGCCGCGCAATACGCATCGCCGCTGGCCAACCAGAAGTTCGAGCCGCTCACTTCGTTCAACAGCAAGTATCGTGGTGGCGTGACGTACTGGAAGTTCGATCGTCATGAAGGCCGTCTGGTCCCGAGTGAGTCCTTCTCTCTCGAGCTGCCGCCGTACTCCCAGGACTTGTCCGACGCGGGCAAAGGTCCGTCCGACGGCTGGTCCTTCACCAACTCCTTCTGCTCCGAGCGTTATGTCGGTGGTATCGAGAAGGGTCGTCCGCCGTATGAAGCCGGTTGTTCCGCCAAGGACACTGACTACATGCACGTGGTCAACTGGAAGAAAGCAGCCGAGCTGGTCAAGGCCGGCAAAGCCACCAAGATCAACGGCCACAACGTGCTGCCGATCGAAGTCTCGGTCAAGGAAGGCGTGCTCTTCCTGGTGCCCGAGCCCAAGTCCCCGCACGGTGTCGACGTGACGCCTGACGGCAAGTACATGGTCGTCTCCGGCAAACTCGATACGCACGTGTCGGTTTACAGCTTCGAGAAGATCCAGGCTGCCATCAAGGCCGGCAAGTTCGAGTCGAACGATCCGTACGGCATCCCCGTGATCGCCATGAAGGATGCGTTGCACACTCAGGTCGAACTCGGTCTCGGTCCTTTGCACACCCAGTACGACGCCAAGTCCTGCATCGCCTACACCTCGCTGTATGTGGATTCGCAGGTTGCCAAGTGGAACTACTGCGAAGGCAAAGTGCTCGACAAACTCAGCGTGCACTACAACATCGGTCACCTGATGACCATGGAAGGCGATTCCATGGCTCCGCAGGGCAAGTATCTGGTGGCGCTCAACAAGCTGTCGATCGACCGCTTCAACCCGGTGGGCCCGCTGCATCCGCAGAACCACCAGCTCATCGACATCAGCAACGACAAGATGCAGTTGCTGTACGACATGCCGGTGCCGCTGGGTGAGCCGCACTATGTGGTCGCCATCAAGGCCGACAAGCTGAAGCCTGCCGTGCGCTACAAGGTTGGTACTAACAGCCGTACCGACAAACCGAACCCGGGCGCCGTGGTGGCCGGTCAGGAAAAGACCGTTCGCACGGGCAACAAGGTGGAAGTGTTCGGTACGCTGATCCGTTCGCACATCACGCCGGAAACCATCGAAGTCGAGAAGGGTGATGAAGTCACGATCCACCTGACCAACCT
Organism: Zoogloeaceae bacterium G21618-S1; assembly: GCA_027214125.1. Lineage (GTDB taxonomy): Bacteria > Pseudomonadota > Gammaproteobacteria > Burkholderiales > Rhodocyclaceae > Nitrogeniibacter. Next base: position 77,409 of record JAPWHF010000011.1, on the reverse strand, counting down.
CGAGCGCGCTCAGGACGAGACCCACGGTTTCACCGTGTCGACCTTCAACGTGCATGCATCGGTCGAGCCGGGCAAGACGGTCACTGTCAAGTTCAACGCCGACAAAGAAGGTGTGTATCCGTACTATTGCACCGAGTTCTGCTCGGCGCTGCACCTCGAAATGCAGGGTTACCTCCTCGTCAAGCCGAAGGGCTGGAAGCCTGAGAAGGACGCCTCGCTGGCCGGTGCGAACTACACGGAAGCGGATTACAAGAAGACGCTGAAGAAAGTGGCTGACACCCAGGCGATCATCGACCAGGTTGTGGGCTACATCACCAGTGTCAACTACACCGACTTCCCGGATGTGGTCGCCATGATGGAAGATGCTGTCGATCAGCTCAACCGCACGAAGGAAGCCAAGGCCAAGCATGAATCCGCTGCTCGCGGCGGTGACTGGGATCAGGCAAACCTGTGGGCCGAGCAAGTGTGGCAATACCAGGTGAAGGCTGCCGACCTCGGTCTGCGTGCCAAGACCTATCTTGAGCAAAACGGCGCCAAGAAGGTTGAGTAATTCTTGACCTGAGCCAAAGCAGTGCCGACCGGGGAGTGATATCTATTGCTCCCCGGTTTTTCATTTTGAGAGGGAATACCCATGAAGAAAGCAGTAGTATTCGCCGCGCTGGTCGGCCTGATGGCTACGCCGGCTCTGGCCGAAGATGGCGCCAAGCTGTACGCCGAGAAAACCTGTGCCGCTTGTCACGGCGCTGACGGCAAGAAGCCGCTGATGCCGAACTATCCGAAAATTGCTGGCCAGAACGCCGCCTATCTTGAAGCGCAGATGCACGACATCAAGAGCGGCAAGCGCAACAATGGCCAGACCGCCGCGATGAAGGGTGTCATGCACCTGGTCGATGATGCGCAGATCAAGGTGCTCGCCGATTTCGTGTCCAAGCTGGCGCCCTGAGTTTTCGCAACGGTTGTCCGCACCACACCGTGCATTGGTCTTCGGATCGATCCACGGTGTCTGTCTTTTCGAACGCATGCGGGCAGTTTTTGATGGGCATCAACGTACGCTTGCGAATGTTGGCGTACTTTAGCGATTGCTAATTCTCTTCAGAGGGATGAGAACTATGAAACAGTTTTTGATTGCAGCGTCCTTGGCCGTGTTTGCGGTCGGCGCAGTGCAGGCGGCCGGTGGCCCCGCACCGAAGAAAACCGGTATCGAAGGCGAAGGCTATGTCTGGAACGCCGAGGGTGGCGAGAAAAACGAAGCCCTGACGCTCAAGGGCGATATCAAGCACGGCAAGGAAGTCTATGAAATCTGTGGCGCCTGTCACCTGCCCTCGGGCGCGGGTCGTCCGGATGGCACCTTCCCGCAGTTGGCTGGCCAGCACTCGACCGTGCTGATCAAGCAGATGGCCGACATTCGCGCCGGCCTGCGTGACAACCCGACCATGTATCCGTTTGCCGCGACCATGACCGACGCGCAGGATCTGGCCGACGTGTCCGCCTACATCAACAGTCTGTGTATCCCTACCGACCACGGTGGTTACGAAGAAGCCGATAAAATGCTTCAGATTGCCAAGGGCCGCACCCTGTACAAGAAAGAATGCGCCAACTGTCATGGCGACCATGGCCAGGGTGAGAAGGAAAAATTCTATCCGGTGATCGCCGGCCAGCACTACAAATATCTGCTGCGCCAGATGACGCATATTCGTGACGGCGAGCGTCGCAACGCCAACCCGGACATGGTCAAGATCATCAAGAAATACGATGACGCACAACTTGTAGCCATTTCTGCTTACCAGGCCAGCCTGAAAATGCCGGGCGGTATGTGTAAGTAATGGTGTTCCCCGAGCATCGTGGCCATGGCTGCGATGCTCGGGTTCAGCGCGGCGCGAATGACCGCGCGTTAATAAACATCGGCGCAAGAGGCGCCTGGACGGATCCCGTCCCGATCGGGCGCACTGAGTCCATGGTGCAGCACCACACCGCGACGGGACATCCAACGACACGGTGAACGTATGCAACCCCAGAACACTGCCGCCGCGAGCAAGCAATCGCTGATCGTTCGCGGACTGACCCTGATCGCCCTGGCTCTTATGGTCGGTGCCTATTTCCTGCCCACCTGGTGGGTCGCGCTGACCGCGCCAAACTACCCCGAAGACGCCTTTCCCGATGGTATTCGTATCCACTTCAGCTTCACTGGCGTGGAAAACGGCTGCAGCACGGCACCGAAAGCCAGCCGCCTGATGACCGAGACCTTCCAGGAAGACCTGGGCTCACAGAAAGAGCGCTACAACCCGATTCTCGAGGCACAGAAGAAAGAAAAGTCCGATATCAACAAGAACGCAGAGGCACTTGACTGCGTGCATGAGATGAACACCATCAACCACTACGTGGGTATGCACCCGATCGGTATCGGTGCGCCGGTAGAGCAGCAGTTGTCGCGGTATATATTCGGCTTTTTCGGCGTGATGCTGCTCGGCTTTGCGGCAGCAAAGCGCAAGATCCGGCTGATGGTGCTTGGTGTCGGTTTTGCCGCCGTGGCTGCATGGATGGTCGGTGAGCTATTTGTTCTGGGCAAGATGCACGCCTATGTCGAGCACTACATGGAAGCGGCGGGCGCCTTCTTCAACGAACCCGAGCGCATCGCCCATTGGGGCAGCACGCTCAAGAGCGTAACCACCGGCGTTGCCGTGGGGCTGCTTGCCGCCATGGTGGTGGTGTGGGTTGGCGTCTGGAAGATTCGTGGATTTTCCTTGCTGCTGGCCTTGGTGCCGGCGCTGCTTCCGGTTTTCTTTGTGATCGACTACGCCGGCTGGCTGTGGTTCTTTGGTCATAACCTGCACCCGTGGGGTGCATTCACGGTCAAGCCTTTCATGCCGACGGTATTTGGTGTGGGCAAAGTGGCGCAGTTCTCTACCTATTCTTACCCTTACTGGGGTTATCTGGCGGTGGTGATCATGACGCTGTGCCTGCTGCTGGCAACATTGCTTCGTCGCAAACAGATGCGCGAGGGGACGGCGGAGTGAAAACGCTGACGCGGCTATTGCCGATCGTCGCAATCCTGGCCGGGGCACTGTATCCGCAAACGACTACGCTGGCCAATGTCGAATCAGCGCTGGAAAAGCTCAAAGCGTCGGGCCTGAAGGCGGCCGGGGAGGCGCCCAAGGCGGCGCCGACCGAGCCGGTCGACCCGCGGGTGGCTTTCCCCGGCGCAGGCATGGAAAAGAGCGGGTTGCCGGACGCCGCGGCGGACTCCTGGGGTGACTCATCCCGACCGGCACCGAAGCCGACCGCGCCGAATCGCACCGATATGCCGTGGTTCCAGACCCTGGTCGACGCGGCGCCGGTGGGCAGCGTGCTCAAGGTGCCGCCAGGCGATTACGCTGGCCCGGTGCTGGTGGACAAGACCCTGACCATCGAAGGCGATGGCAAGGTTGTGATCCATGGCGGCGGCAGTGGCACCGTGATGGTGGTGCAGGCCGCGGGAGTAACGGTGCGCGGTTTGCGCCTGACGGGCTCGGGCGGCTCGCACGACTCGGACGACGCCTGCCTGAATGTGCGTGGCCAGCACGGTCTGTACGAATCGATCCGGATGGATGACTGCCTGTTTGGGGTCGACCTCAAGCAGGCGCATCACAACACGCTGCGCAACAACCACATCCAGTCCAAGCCGGCCGAACTCGGTTTGCGCGGCGACGGCATCCGTCTGTGGTCGAGCAATAACAACCTCATTGAAGGCAATGAGGTGATCGACTCGCGCGATGTGGTGGCTTGGTACTCCAACGATAATATTTTTCGCAACAATCTCGGTCGGCGCAGCCGCTACTCGCTGCACTTCATGTTCGCCAACCGCAATCTGGTCGAAGGCAACAAGTACTACGACAATTCGGTGGGGGTGTACATCATGTACGCGGGCTACTCGACCATTCGCAATAACGTGATCTCGCAGGCCTCGGGTGCAACGGGTATGGCGGTCGGCATGAAGGAAGCCTCTGACGTCATCGTCGAAGGGAACGAGATCATTTACTGCGCGGTCGGCATTGGCAGCGATATCTCGCCTTTCGAGCCCGACAGCACGGTCATCATCCGTGGCAATCGCATCGCCTACAACGGCATCGGCATTCAGTTCACCTCCGATATTGGCGGCACCGAGGTGAGCGGCAACGTCTTCGAGGGCAACCTCTCGCAGATCGCCGTGGGTGGCGCGGGGGCGGCCACCAAGAGCAAATGGCATGGCAACTACTGGGACGACTACCAGGGGTTTGACCGCAATGCCGACCGTGTGGGCGATACGCCCTATGAGCTGTATGCCTTCACCGACCAGTTATGGATGGAGCAGCCCTACGCCCGCTTCTTCAAGAATGCGCCCATGCTCGAGGCGCTCGATTTCCTCGAACGGCTCGCGCCTTTCACCAGCCCTGTGCTGTTGCTCAAGGACGATGCGCCGATGTTCTACAACCCCAAAGAGGCAAGATCATGAGCCAGGAGACCGAATCGGGTCCGGCCGTGTCAGCTGAGTCTGAGGCGGCTTCGGCGCCACGTGCCAAAAAAGGCAGCGCGGCGCCACGCTCTAACGCGCGGGCGCTTGAAGCGCGGCGCCGTTTCATTCGTTCGGCGGTGATGAGTACCGGGGTGGTTGGTGCGGGGCTGGCCGGCTATTTGCCAGTGGCCGCGCAGGCCGACAACCCCCGCCTGCGCCCGCCTGGTGCGCTGGACGAAAACGACTTCCTGTCGTCCTGTATCAAGTGCGGTCAGTGCGTGCAGGTCTGTCCGGTGCAAGCCATTGTGCTCGGCGACATCACCGACGGTTTCGGGCTGGGCGTGCCGCACATCGAGTCGCGCGAGCAGGCCTGTGATTTTTCCTGCGACGCGGTGCAGTGCATTCTGGCCTGCCCGACGGGGGCGCTGGTGTATCGCAAGCCTGACTTCCTGAAGATCCGCGCCGGCGCGGAGCTGGCGCACAAGCCGGTGCTCAAGGCCAAGGCCAATGACCCGGAACCCACGCTCAACCTCATCGAGCGTGCCGGTCTCGCGCGTCTGTTGCGCCCCGACGCTTGTCTGGCGACGCAGGGCAAGGGCTTCAAGGGCCAGGCCCGGGGCGCCGATTTCAAAGGCCAGATGCGCTACATGGACGTGGATCGCTGGGCGCCCATCGCGGTGGCCGACCATCCCTATGAGCGCGATCTGTGCGATCTGTGCGTCACCGAGTGCCCGATTCAGGACGCCATTCGGCTGGAGGTGACCGAGGCCGCCGACGGCAGCAAGCGCGGTGTGCCGGTGGTGATGGAGCAATGCGTCGGCTGTGGCGTGTGCGAAATGATTTGCCCTGTGGAGCCGACCGCCATCGTGGTCGATTCGCGGGCGGTGTGGGAGGGCGAGGCATGAAAGGCCGATTCTTGGAGCAGATCATGCTCATGCTGGGCCAGGCGCCGAAAAAGCCGGTGGAAATCACGCCGGAAGCCCAGAAGATCCACAAAATGAAGCGCCTGACCAAGGATGACTTCGAGGCCATGAAAAAGCATGTGCGCGACCATGCCCTCGAAAAGAACACCTGGCGCAACCGCCGCTGGACGGTGCTGATTCTGGTCAACCTCCTGTTTACGCTGTCTTTCTGGCTCGATATCCAGATTCTGGAAGGCGCGCTCACCGCCTCGCGCTTTGTCGGCTTTCACCTTATCGATCTGAACTCTGCCTTGCAGGTGATGCTGGCGCACAAGCACATCATCGTGAACCTGTTCATCGGCACGGCCACGGTATTCCTGCTGTGGGCGGCGCTGGGCGGGCGCAGTTTCTGTTCCTGGGTGTGTCCCTACCATCTGGTCGCCGAGCTGTTTGAAAAGCTGCACCTCAAGCTGGTGGAGAAGAAGCTCGTCACCGACCACGAGTTCCATCGTGGCGCCCGTACCGTTATGTGGGTACTGTTTTCCCTGCTCGCGCTCGTCACCGGCTTTACCGTGTTTGAAACCCTGTCGCCGACCGGCATCCTCAGCCGCGCATTGATTTACGGGCCCAGCCTGGCGCTGGGCTGGGTTGCGCTGCTGCTGGTGTTCGAGGTGGTGTATTCTCGTCGCGCCTGGTGCCGTTACATCTGCCCCATCGGTTTGACCTATGGTGCGGTTGGCGTGATTTCGCCTGTGCGCGTGGTGTATGACCTAAATCATTGCTTCCACGAGGGTGACTGCCGCAAAGTGTGCCTCGTGCCCCACGTGCTCGAAGTCGTCATCAAGGGCCGTTCGCCGGACGTCAAAGTCCCGATCGGACCCGACTGCACCCGCTGCGGTCTGTGCGTGGATACCTGCCCCAGCGGTGCCCTCAAGTTCGAGGTCAAGGGGCTCAACAAGCTGCTTTAAGCGACCCCGGATGATTCGTTTCGATAACGTCAAAAAACTGTTCCGGCGTCACCCCGTCCTCGACGGCGTGACGCTGGACATCGCCACCGGCGAGCGTATTGCCCTGATCGGCTCCAACGGTGCCGGCAAAACCACCTTGATCCGTTGCCTGCTGGGTGAGTACACCTTTGATGGTGACGTGCTGGTCGATGGCGAGTCGCCGCGCAAACAGCGTGCCAACGTGCTCGGCAAGATCGGATTCGTGCCCCAGTTACCGCCACCGCTCAAGATGCCGGTCGGCCAGTTGGTCACCTTTGCTGCCGCCGTGTGCAATAGCGACCCCAAGCGGATCGAGACCATCGGCACCCGGCTCGGCCTGAATATCGACGAGTTGCGCAACCGCCCCTTCAATCGCCTCTCGGGCGGCATGAAGCAGAAGCTGCTGATCGCCATCGCACTCGGGCGCGACGTGAAAGTGTTGGTGCTCGACGAGCCCGCCGCCAACCTTGACCCCGAAGCCCGCCACATTTTCTTCAGTCTGCTGGCCGAGCGCATCGAAAACACCTCGATGATCATCTCCAGTCACCGTCTCGACGAAGTCGCGCAACTGGTCAATCGGGTCATTGAAATGGACATGGGCAAGGTCGTGCTCGACGACCGCGTGGCCGATGATTCGAATCTCGCCGCCATGCTCAACACCAAGTTGCGTCTGCACCGCGCGGATGACGCCATTGCCCGGGCTCTGGGCGAGTGGAGCTTCACCAATGTGAGTGACGGGACCGAGTGGCACGGGCTGGTGGCCGGTCCCGACCGCCTGCGTTTTCTCGGCATGCTCTCGCGCTACGTGGGTCTGCTCAAGGCCATCGACATGGTCGAACTCGACCCGGGCGTTACCCTGCAATGAGCCGCCGCCATTTTTTCCGCCAGATCGGCGCACTCGCCGCCGTGCCACTGGCCGGCAGTCTGCTGACCGCCTGCGGTCCCGATGACCCGAACACCGGGCCGGTCGAGGTCAAGTGGGACCGCGACCCCTGCGAGCGCTGCAACATGGTGTTGTCGGATCGCCGTTTTGCCGCACAGATCCGCGATCCCGAGCATGTCGCCCACAAGTTCGACGACTTCGGCGACGCCATCATCTTCCTGCGCGACAAAGGCTGGCCCGAAGACCAGATCGAGTTCTGGGTGACGGACTACAAAACCACCCTGTGGATCAACGCTTTCAAGGCCCGTTACTTTGGCGGCAAGATCACCCCGATGGGCTATGGACTCGGCGCTACCACCATCCCCAATCCGGGCGATATGTCCTACGAAGAAGCCAAGCAGCACGTGCTGGCGCGTGGCAAGTAAGGCCAGACACGGCCCTCAACTCATGACAACAGGCTCCACCCAATGAAACACCTGTGGCTCACCGCCAAGCTCGACCTGGTCGAATCCCTGCGTTCGCGCTGGTTCCTCATTTACTCGCTGGTGTTCGGCGGCATCGTCGCGCTGCTGTTCGCCTTCGGCCTGACCGAATCGCGGGTGCTCGGCTTCATCGGCCTGTCGCGCCTGCTGGTTACCTACATCCAGCTGGCCATGGCGATCTTGCCCATCTTCGTGCTTATCACCACGGTGCGCTCGGTCGCTGGTGACCGTGAAGCGGGTGTGTTCGAGTATCTGCTGTCGCTGCCGGTGTCGCTGTCGGCCTGGTACTGGGGCAAGATTGTCGGCCGCTACATCTCCATCTTTCTTCCGGTGTTTGCGGCCATGGGCGGCGCGGCCTTGTGGGCCATGTTCCAGGACATTGAAGTGCCCTGGGACATGTTCGTTTACTACTCCGCCATTCTCGCCGCCATGGGCTGGTGCTTTCTCGGCATCGGCATGCTTTTGTCTACACTGGCGCGCAGCACCGACGTGGCGCAGGGGCTGGCTTTCGTCACCTGGCTGGTGATGCTGCTCTTTCTCGATCTCATCCTGCTCGGCCTGCTCATCCAGTCGCGCGTCGCCCCCGAGGTCGCCATCACCCTGGCGCTGGCCAACCCGCTGCAGGTCTTCCGCACTGCCGCGCTGTCGATGTTCGACCCGCAGCTGATCGTTTTCGGGCCGTCGGCCTACGTCATTCTCGACCTCTTCGGCGTCGCCGGCTTCAAGATTTTCGCGGTGGTCTATCCTGTGCTTCTTGGCACCTTGTCTGCCGCGACCGGCTTCGTGCTGTTCCGCCGCAGCGACTTGCCCTAATAGAGGAATCGCCATGCGCCACCTGTTTGCCCTGTTGTTTGTTGCCCTCCTCAGCCTGTCTGCCCACGCCAGCGACGAGGCCGCGGCCTTGTTTGCCGCCGGTTTCCCCGGTCTGGACGGCAAGCCGGTTGCGCTGGCGTCGCTCAAGGGTAAACCGGCGGTGGTCAACTTCTGGGCGCGCTGGTGCGGCCCCTGCCGCAGCGAGATCCCGCATCTGGCCGAGCTCGCCAAGCAGCACAAGGCGGCGGGCTTGCAGGTGGTTGGTATCGGGGTCGAAGACCTCGGTGACAGCGCGCGTGACTTTGTCGCCGCTTATGAAATGGACTACCTCGTTGTCTTCGCCGGTGCCGGCAAGGGCGTCGAGTTGATGAAGGCGCTGGGCAACACCAAGGCCGGGCTACCGTTCACCGTGGTCATCGACGCCGACGGCAAGATCACCACCCGCAAGCTCGGCGTGATGAGCGCCGACGACATGCAGGCTGCCGTCGCGCCGCTGCTGTGAAACGCCGACAGGCCCTGCACGCGCTGGCGGGTCTCGGGGCCGGACTGGTCTTCGGGCAGGCCAGCAGCGCGCAAGCGCTTCTGCCGCCAGCCAGAAAGGGGCGGGTTGTCGTGGTCGGCGGTGGCTGGGGCGGGCTCTCCGCCGCCGCGCATCTGCGCCGCGCGCTGCCCGCCTGGGACATCGTCCTCATCGAGCGCCAGGCCGGTTTCTTCTCCCTGCCGCTGTCCAACGCCTGGCTCATCGACCGCGTGCCCGACGCCACGCTCCAGCACGACTACCGCAAGGCCGCCGCCGGGCACGGCTACACCTTTGTACGGGCCGAGGTGCGTGGCATCGACCGCGCCTCGCGCAGTATCGAGACCGCCGATGGCCGCCTGAGCTACGACTGGCTCGTGCTCTCGCCCGGCATCGCCGAGAATTTGGCGCCGTGGGTCGGCGGCGACGCCGATGCGCTCACCGAGATCCATCAGCAGTTCGACGGCGGTTTCGTCGGCGCGGCGGGCGTTCGGCAGCTCAAGCAGCGGTTGCACGCCTTCAAGGGCGGCGATCTGGTCATGACCGTCCCGCCCTCGCCCTATCGCTGCCCGCCCACGCCCTACGAGCGGGCCATCGCCATTGCTACCTGGTTTCGGACGCAGCAGATCAAGGGCCGGCTTATCGTCCTCGATCCCGGCGCCGGCATGGCCGGCTTCCGTGACAGCTTCGACCGCCAGCTCTCAGAGCACGTCGTCTTCAAACCCTTCCAGCGTATCGAACGCGTCGACCCGTTCAAGAAAGTGGTCGTCACCGACTTCGATGAGTTCCCGTTTGCCGACGCCATCCTCGCCGGCCCGCAACAGGCCGGCGCGCTGGTCGCCCTGGCCGGGCTCGACCGCCGTAACGACCACGGCGAAGCCACCGGCTGGGCCGACGTCGACGCCCGCACGCTGCAGTCCGTCGCCGACGAGCGCGTTTTCGTCATCGGCGACGCCGTCGGCCTCGTCTCCCCGCTCTTCGGCCACTACCCCAAGACCGGCCACATGGCTGTCCACCACGGCCGCCTCGCTGCCGGCACCATCGCCGCCCGAGTTCAAGGCAAAGCCTTCGAGCCCCCGTTTCCCGACAGCACCTGCTGGGTCTACGACAGCTTCACCCCCCCCGAAATGGTCCGCATCGACGCCAGCTACCGCATCCGCGGCGACGGCGCGCTCGAGCAACGCATTGATCAGTCGCGCGAGAACCAGCCACGCGGCGAGGAGATGGCCTGGGCGGCGGGGATGTTTGCGGAGATGTTTGGTCGTCGATAGGAACGCCAGCGGACTGCGCACTGGAGTGACTGTCGGTCTACTTTCTTGGTGAATTGGTGGAGGTCTGTTTCCAAGTGTCGAAAAGCCATTTTGCCGCGTCGACAAGCCAGTCGAGCCTGCCTGGTTCAATAGTTCCGGTGTATGTGTTTAGCTGATCGGCAATCAGGCGGCGTGATCCAAACTTTATTTCTCGATTCATCGCCGACGACATTAGTCTTTGGGAGGCCAAGTTGAATTTTTCATCCTCTCCTTCCAGGCGGTGAATGCACAAATAAGTACTATATTCGCTGTTTGGCGACGAGTTTGTGACGGATTGTTTTAGCTCAAGATAGAATGGCCAAAAATTCCCTGTGATTGGAATGAAGCTGCTTGTCAGAGAAATCCTGAATACGTCTTGACCGTCATTTTTTGCTGTCTCATATTCAAATATTCCACCGAATTCAGAATTTAGCTTTATATCAATAATGTCTAATAGTGAGTAGCTAGAAAGAGCGAGCAGCGTGGCGCGGTGTCGAGAAAAAAATTGCAAAATGTCTAAGGTCTCCCCACTCGTTCGAGTTAAGAAGTCGGTGACTAGGCGCCCGGGGGGGATATTTAGTATTGTCTCTGATCGGCAGCCACTCAAGATGCTTGCTTGCTTTAGTACTTCAAGTTCGCTTGAAAGTTGTGCTCTCAGCGCCGCAGTGTCTTCGTGAAGGCTGTAGTAAAACGACGACGCACTTTCTTCCCATTCTCCGAATACTGACCATTTAAGTTGAGCGAGGTTGGCAATAACCTCTTCGCTAGCCATTTTTCGAGTTATGACATTCTGTAGAGCGGAAACAAGCCACTCATCATCGATATATGTCCAGGGGCTGGGGAGTGAGTCCGCATCGATCCAAGATGCTTCTCCGGAGAGCATATAGAGTACTGTATGCCCCGATTTTTTTGAAAGCTCTGACTCCCCCCAGTTTAGATACGCAGATAGCTGATTAGACGTTTCTTGGGCGCCTGCTTTTCGTTCGATTATGATTGATATCTTTTCTGTCGGATCTGTCGCGAGTATGTCAATTCTTCGTTGCTCACCGTTGATCGAAATTGGGACCTCCGTTTCTATTATGAAAGAAGTGGCTCTTTTGCCTGTAATTTGAAACGGTTGTATCTGATCTGTGCCTTTAGCGATGTTTCTTTGTGTGGCATATAGAATAACTTCCCTGAGGAAGTAGTCTCCGAGTCCGTGCCCTTGGTTAGGGTCGAGCAGCCACGCAAGCACGCGGGAGGTGTTGACCTCGTTGAAGCTGACGACAGATGCCCAATCCCTTTCGATGCTATACCGCGAAGCGGACGTGAAAAGTGGAGCAGTGGACAATGCATTCAAGGCCCTTCTTACTCGTTCAAGATCTTTGATTGATAGTTGATCTAACATTGAACGTTCCAATATATGTGCCGGCTCGATGTCGCTCACTAGTAAAGTGGGTGGGTGGCTTTCCATCCACTATCGTGCCCCACGATAAGCGCAGCTTGGTGGGCAGCGAAGCTGACCACCCTACAAAACCGTCGCAGTCGTTGAGTCGGCACGAGACCCGGCCAATCCAAGCCGGTCGGGGCCGTGACGGTCCAAAGCTATCGATGCACGGTCAAAGTACGGTCAACGCCGGCCGTTGAGGCTGAGATGCCGCAGGTTGGGCTTCGCTGTGCTCAACCCAACCGACATCCCGTACGCGGCAAACCGCCCACCCTCAGTGCCGCCACCACACCTTGCTGTCTCCGTCCTTGAGAATCAGAAAGGTATTGAAGGGCTCGCGCCGGGGGCGTTCGGTGCCTTTGGTTTTGTCGAGCGTAGTGCAGCCGGTTTCGCAAGTGGGGCTGGAGAATTCGCGGCCCGGTGCGCCCAGCGGCAGGCCGGGCACGGCGAGGCCGCGGGCGTCGGGTTTCTTCTCGAGCAGCAGCTGGATGTCTTCGGCGGGCACATGGCCTTCGATGAAGTAGCCGGCGACGGTGGCGGTGGGGATGGCCTGGTAGCCGTTTGGCACATTCAGGCGCGTTTTGGTGGCCTTGAGGTCGTCCATGGGCAGGCGATTGACTGTGACCTTGAAGCCGTGCTGGCGCAGGTGCTCGGCGTAGTCGATGCAGGCCAGACAGACGGTGGGAGCGTACATTTCGATTTCGCCGGCCGGGGCTTCGGCGCGGACGGCGGTGCAGTTCAGCGCAAGCGCGGCGAGGGCGGTGATGAGCAGGGTTTTCATGCGGCGCTCCATCAGCAGGGCTTGCCGGCCTGGCAGCCTTTGAGAATCCACAGGGAGATGATGCCGACCGTTTCGTCGGCCTTGACCTTGCGGCCCATGGCGGCGGGGTCGCGGCCGGCGAGATTCTTGGCGACGGGGTCAGCGCCCGCTTCGAGCAGAAGCTGGGCGTTGTCGGTGCGCGTGGCGTAGGCGGCCATGTGCAGCGGGGTGGAGCCGGTTTCGTCGCGGGCGTTGGGGTCGGCGCCGGCGGCAATCAGTGCTTTCATGGCGCTGAGATCGGAATTCATGGCGGCCAGATGCAGCGGGGTGGAGCCGCGGGCGGTGCGCGCGTCGCGGGCCTTGGGGTTGGCTTTGAGTGCGGCGATCACTTCTTCACCGGTGCCGGTGCGGGCGATCTGGTGAATCGGTTGTTCGCCAGGATTGGTTTCGGCGATGGCCAGCCCCGGCAGGCCGAGGGCCGCCGTGATGGCCAGAAGGCGGCTCAGGCCGCGCAGTCGGGTCAGCATCGACATCGGTCAGTTCTCCAGTCAATTGGGGCGCGCCCACGAGACGCACACCTTGCCTTGGACGCACAAGGCCTGCCTTGCGCGGACGCAAATGCGGCTCGATTGTTCGTCGTCGGAGGGCCTCTCGCCATGATGCCATTGGGGCGGTGTGCCGTGGGGTGCTTCAGTGTTTGCTGATTTGGACTCGGATTGCGCTGAAGCGTTGCAGTGCTATAGCTCAAGTATGTCCACCACGTGGTGTCGGCCGATGTTGGGTGCGATGCCCTGTTGCTCATGAGATGCCCGGTCATCCGACGCTATGCCGTGTTGTGCTGCCTGCCTGCCACGGCCTGGGCGGCGACGGCGAGTGTGGATTGGTTGGCGCAGGTCGCGATGGGCCTGGGAGAGGGTTTGCGTCGCGTGGTCGTGGCGGTGTGGCAGTGGGTCGGGCATCCGTGGCTGACGGCGGACGGTATCGCGCTGGCGTTTTCGGATCGGCGTCACGGACTGGCGGCGTGGCAGGCGGCCACGACACATGCGTGGGCCGGGCTGTCGGCCGACCCGGCGGGGACGGTGGGCACGATCGCGATGTGGGCGGTGTGCGCGGCGGGCAGTGTACTGGTCGCAGGCGGTTTGACCGGCATCGGTGCGCGCATCTGGCGGGTGTTGTCGCGACCGGGATCGAAGCCCAGGCGGAGGGATCGGGTGGGCCGCTTGTGGCGGGCGCGGGCGATGCGGGAGGAGCGCCGACGCGGCGAGGTCGGCGCGCGCTGGTGGGGGTGGTCGCGCGTGGGGCATGGCCTGGAAGATCTGCGCGATACGCCGCGTGTGCTGCATCGCTACGGTTTGGCGGGCGCCGCGTTTTTGCTGGGGCGGCTGCGTCGGGCCGTGGCGCGTGTGGTGGTGGGCGGCGTTTGCCAGCTCGCGCAGCAGTTTGCCTATGTGGCCGTGCCGCTGGCACTGCTGGCGGCGCCATGGATTGATCTGGGCGTGCAACGCGATGCGACGGCGCGGCAGGCCGAGCAGACGCTGGTGCCCGAAGCGCGACGTTTTCTGGCTGCTGTGCCGGGCAGCGCGGCCTCATTGGTGGTGATGCAGGCAAACACACTGCGTCAGCACTATGCGGCGCACCGGCAGCGTTTGTTGGCGCCGATCGAGCGATTGGACTGGCGCCTGGATGCGGATCTGAATGCGCTCGATGCGCTTGTCAGCGCAGGGCCTGTCGCCAGCGAGATGCTCGATCATCGTCTGGACGGTGCGTTCAAGCGGTTTGCGTCTTACCGTCTGCGGTGGGTGGGGGTGCTGGTATGGCCTGTGTCCGACGGTGAGGCTGATCCGTTGGCCGTGCCGCGCACCTGGTTTGAAAGTCGCGCAATCGAGCGAAGTGTTTTCGCCCGTGCGCATGAGCAGGCCGCCGCCGCGGTGCGCACCGCGCTCGATGCCTTGCTGACGACGCTGGATGCCGAGTGGGACTACGACATGTGCTTGCGCAGCTGGGACCCGACCCTGTTGGTCAAGCGGCCGTGGTCAGTGGAGGACGCCGCCGATGCGGAACGGGCCTGCGGGAGGCGACCATGAGCGTGCTGGTGCGCTATTGCAATCTGTTGGCGGCGTTGGTGGTGCTGCTGCACCTGCTCAGTCGCGGCAGCGTGACCGGCGATGGACTGTCGGCGTCGATGGCGACAATTGGTAGCGCCGGTTTTTTCCTGACCGGGCGCGTGCTGGCGGCGCTGGACCGGTGGTGGACGCAGCGGCTGCGCGACCGCCGGGCCGAGGCAGTGCTGCTTCAACTGCTCAATGCACCGGACGATGCAGAGGTGCCGCCTTTTGCGGTCTATTTGCGACCGTTTTCGGTGACTGGCCGGCTGATGGTGAGCAATCGTCGCCTGCGCGGCCTGCCCTTCATGCCCCGCTACTACGCGCATGAAGCCGAGATGGAGTTCGAGCGGGTGCTTGCCGCGGCGCTGTCGCCTGATTTGCCCTTGCTGGCCCTGGGGCGCCCGGGCGAGGCGATGGGTGCGGGCCGGATTGCGGTGGCCGATGCGGTGTGGAAGCCCATGTTTCAATTGCTGATTGAACGGGCGCGCTGGATCGTGATGATGCCGAGCGATCAGGGCGAAACACGCTGGGAGGTGCAGCAACTGGTGGCACAGCAGCGGCTTGGCAAAACGGTGTTCATCATGCCGCCAGCGCTCAAGTGCGGCCACATCGATTTGCCCGACTACTGGCGGCACGTTCGTACGGGGCTGCTCGCCGATGGCGTGAGCTTGCCGGCGTATGCTCCCGCGGGTCAGGTGTTCCGGCTCGGCCGGGGCGGGCGGTTCTATCGCAGTCGCTACCTGCGTCGCCTGGGCGTGGTGCCCTTGCGCGACAGCTTGACTGGCATCGTCTCGGATTCGATCTAAAGTCGGTCAAATGTTCGCCGTAGTCTGATCTGTGCGACACGGATGATGGTGCGCGTATCGCGGCGCGCCGGATTCGATCAGGCAAAGGAGGTTTTGATGGCGTCGACGGTGTTGGTGGTGGACGATTCGGCCATGGCGCGCAAGATGCTCATTCGCTCCTTGCCCGCGACCTGGGACGTCGAAGTGCGTCAGGCCACGAATGGGCTTGAGGCGCTGGCGGCGTATCGTCAGGGTGATGTGGATCTGATGTTTCTGGATCTGACCATGCCCG
The DNA here is from genome assembly GCA_027214125.1 of Zoogloeaceae bacterium G21618-S1. Classification (GTDB taxonomy): domain Bacteria; phylum Pseudomonadota; class Gammaproteobacteria; order Burkholderiales; family Rhodocyclaceae; genus Nitrogeniibacter. The sequence goes on along the minus strand of JAPWHF010000011.1, from coordinate 61,701 downwards.
AGATGGACGGCTTTCAGGTGCTCGAAACGCTGCGGGCCGAGGGTCTCAATTGTCTGGTGGTGGTGGTGTCGGCCGACATCCAGCCGGAGGCGCAGGAGCGCGTCAAGCGGCTCGGTGCGATCGCTTTCGTCAAAAAGCCGGTGGATGCCGAGAAACTGGGCGTCGTGCTGCGTGAGTACGGAGTCGCCCTATGACGACCGCCCTGTTTTCCGAAGATCAGCGCGACGCGCTGCAGGAATTGACCAACATCGGCATGGGGCAGGCGGGTGCCTCGGTGGCGGCAGTGCTGGGCGAGTTTGTTCAGCTATCGGTGCCGCGGATTCTGGTGCTCAAGCCCAGTCTGATTCCCCCCGCGCTCGAGCGTATCGTCGGGCCTGAGAAGGTGACGGCCGTACGCCAGGGCTTTCATGGCGATCTGCGTGGCGAAGCGGTGGTGGTCTATGGCGTCGCGCATTGTCGCGAACTGGCCGATCTCATGGGCTATGACGAGGTGCCCGACGAAGCCACCGAGCGCGAGCTGTTGCTCGATGTGAGCAACGTGTTGGTCGGCGCCTGCCTGGGCGGACTGGCCGAGCAGATCAGCGCCGAGATGGGCTTTTCGGCGCCTTCGCTGATGGCTACCGAGGTCGAGGTGGTCAGTTTGCTGGATGTGAGCCGTATGGATTCGCCCTGCGCCTTGTTTGTCGAGGTGAACTTCAGCCTCGAGAAGCGCTCCTTTGCCTGCCACCTGATCATGCTGCTGCCTGAGGATCAGATTCTGGTGCTGCGCGACGCGATCGACCGTTTCCTGGCGAGCCTGTGACATGACCGAGCTGACCCACGGCGAACTGGGCGGATTCATCGCCGACCGGGTCGAAATCGGGGTCTTTGCCGTGGATGCCGAGTTTCAGGTCACGCTGTGGAATCGTTTCATGGCCACGCATAGCCGGCATTCGGCAGCGGATGTGCTGGGCTGCAATCTGTTCGAGGTGTTTCCCGAACTGCCTCGGGCCTGGCTGGAGCGCAAGGTGCGTCATGTGCAGGCGCTGCGCAACTACGCGTTTACGTCGTGGACGCAACGCCCCTATTTGTTCCGTTTCGACCACAATCGCCCGATCACCGGTGGCGTGGACGCCATGCGACAGAACTGCACCTTCTTGCCGGTCAAGAACGACGCGGGCGAGGTGGTGCAGGTGTGCGTGACGGTACAGGACGTCACCGACACCGCGATCGCCCACGAAGAGCTGGCGGCCAGCATGGCCGAGGTCGAGCGCGAAAAAGCCGAGCAGCGCAAGCTGATCGGTGAGCTGGCGCAGGCGCAGAATCAGCTGCTGCAATCCGAAAAGCTCGCCTCCATTGGCCAGCTCGCGGCCGGCGTGGCGCATGAAATCAACAACCCGATCGGCTTCGTCAATTCCAACCTCGGCACGCTCGCCGGCTATGTGGATGAACTGATGGTGGTGCTCGATGCCTACACGGGGGCGCATGACCAGTTGCCCGAGGCGTTGCGGACCACGATCGACACGCAGATCAAGGGCGTCGATCTCGACTACCTGCGCGAGGATCTGGTCAGTCTGGTGACCGAGAGCCGCGACGGCCTCGACCGGGTGAAGAAGATCGTGCAGGACCTGAAGGACTTCTCGCGGATGGGCGAGAGCGAGGCGGCCTGGGCCGACCTGCATCACTGCCTGGACACCACGCTCAACGTGGTCGCCAACGAAATCAAATACAAGGCCGAGGTGGTCAAGCAGTATGGCGAGTTGCCCGAGGTCGAATGTGTGGCCTCGCAGCTCAATCAGGTGTTCATGAATCTCGTCGTCAACGCCGCGCAGGCCATTGCCGAGCACGGCACGATCACGGTGAGCACCGGCACCGAGGGCGAGCAGGTGTTTGTCGCGGTGCGCGACACCGGCGCCGGCATCCCGCCCGATGTGCTCAAGCGCATCTTCGACCCGTTCTACACCACGAAACCGGTGGGCACCGGGACGGGCCTGGGCTTGTCCGTGTCCTACAGCATCATCGAGCGTCACGGCGGACGCATCGTGGTTGACAGCAAGCTCGGCGAAGGCACCGAGTTCAAGATCTGGCTGCCGCTACACTACCCGTCTGCCAAGCCCGCCGTCAGCTGACAGCGGCTTTGGCTGACGTCGCCAGGCTTACTTCAGGCTGCCCGACAAAAACTGGCGCAGCCGCTCGCTGCGCGGTTGGTCGAACACCGCCGCCGGGGCGCCGACCTCTTCGGCCAGGCCCTGATGCAGAAACACCACCTGGCTGGACACCTCGCGGGCAAAGCCCATTTCGTGGGTCACCACCACCATGGTGCGGCCTTCCTCGGCCAGCGCGCGCATCACCTTGAGCACTTCGCCGACCAGCTCCGGGTCCAGCGCCGAGGTCGGCTCGTCAAACAGCAGCACCGCCGGCTCCATGGCCAGTGCGCGGGCAATCGCCACGCGCTGCTGCTGACCACCCGACATGTGCGCCGGGTAGGCGTCGCGGAATTTGGCGATGCCCACCTTGTCGAGATACGCCTCGGCGCGTTCGCGGGCTTCGGCTTTGCTCAGGCCGAGCACATGCACCGGCGCCTCCATGACGTTTTCAATCACCGTCATGTGGGCCCAAAGATTGAAGTGCTGAAACACCATCGCCAGCCGGGTGCGCAGGCGTTGGAGCTGTTTGGCGTCGGCGACCTTCAGATGGCCGTCGCCGCCACGCACCAGGCGGATCTCTTCGCCGGCGACATGAATGCGACCGGCGTCGGGTTGCTCGAGGAAGTTGATGCAACGCAGGAAGGTGCTCTTTCCCGAGCCCGACGAGCCGATGATGGTGATCACGTCGCCCGCTTCGGCCGACAGCGAGACGCCCTTGAGCACCTCGTGGTCGCCATAGCGCTTGTGCAGGTCTTCGACGGTGAGCTGGGTCATGTGGTGGGTCCTTTGATCGCCTTGCGCGGCTGCAGGTGCGCCAGATAGCGCCGCTCGGCGAGGCGAAACAGGCCGACCAGGGCGAAGGTCAGCGTGAGGTAGAGCAGGCCGGCAAAGATGAAGGCTTCGAATGGGGCGAAGTGTTGCGAGTAGGCGTTGCGCGCCGCGCCGGTCAGGTCCATCAGCGTGACGGTCGAGGCAATTGCCGTGCCGTGCAGCATGAAGATGGCCTCGTTACTGTATGCCGGCAACGCCCGGCGCAGCGCGCCCGGAATCAGGATGCGCCGCAGCATCGTGACGCGGCTCATGCCACAGGCCTGGGCGGCTTCGATTTCGCCGTGCGGTGTGGTGCGCAGCGCACCGGCGAGAATCTCGGTGGTGTAGGCGCAGGTGTTGAGCGTGAAGGTTACGAGCGCGCAACCATAGGGTTCGCGGAAGATCAGCCAGAAGGTGTTGTCGGCCTGCCACTGCCCCTGAATCCACTCAAACTGGCCGAGGCCGTAGTAGATCAGCAGCAATTGCACCAGCATCGGGGTGCCGCGGAAGAAATAGGTGAAGGCCCATACCGGACCGGCGACCAGGCGCTTGCGCGAGATCCGCATCACCGACAGCGGAATGGCCATCATCAAGCCGGCGGCTAGCGACAGCACGGTGAGCTGGGCGGTGAGCCATAGACCGCTGGCGTATTGCGGCAGGCTGTCGGTGATCACGCTCCACTCGATCATGCCGCGCTCCGGCGCACACCGACCGAGTAGCGGCGTTCGAGGTGATTGAAGACCACCGACGACAGCGCGGTCATGGCGAGGTAGAACGCACACACCACGGCGTAGAACAAAAAGGGCTGGTGGGTGCTGCGACCGGCCTGATCGGCCAGCCAGGTGATGTCCGACAAGCCGATGATGGACACCAGCGCGGTGCTCTTTTGCATCACCTGCCAGTTATTGCCCAGGCCCGGCAGGGCGTGGCGCAGCATCTGCGGGAAGAGGATGCGGCTGAAGATCTGCCAGCGGCTCATGCCGTAGGCGGCGCCGGCTTCGAGCTGACCGGCCGGTACGGCGAGGAAAGCGCCGCGGAAGGTCTCGGTGAAGTAGGCGCCGAAAATGAAGCCCAGCGTGGCCACGCCAGCGACGAAGGGATTGACGTCGACATAGTCCCATTCGAGCGCGTCGGTGGCGATGTTGATGAGCATCTGCCCGCCGTAAAACACCAGCAGCATCATGACCAGGTCGGGGATGCCGCGCACGATGGTGGTGTAGGCCACCGCCGGTGCGCGCAGCAGGCGCAGTTTCGACAGTTTGGCCGACGCGCCGGCCAGGCCGAGCGTCAGCGCCAGCACGAGCGAGAGCACGGCGACCTGGAAGGTGAGCCAGGCGCCGTCGAGCAGCGAAGCGGCGTAGCCGTGGAGCATGGGGTTAACGATCACGCCCCGCGGGCGCGGGGCGATCGGTCAGCCGAGTGGCGGACAGCGCGTGGCTCATTCGCCGTAGATGTCCTGGGAGAAGTACTTCTTGCGGATGGCGTCATAGGTGCCGTTGGCGCGGATCTCGGCCAGCGCCTTGTTGAGCTTGCCTTTTAGCTCGGTGTCTTTCTTGCGCACGGCCACGCCTACGCCTTCCCCGATCACGGCTTTCTCGTCGGCGTTGCGGCCGAAGATGGTCGGCCCGGCAAAGGCATAGCCTTCTCCGGTCGGTTTGGTCAGGAAGCCGCCCTCGGCTTCGAGCGCGTCCACCCAGGTGGCGTCGAGACGGCCGGCGGCCAGGTCGAGATAGACCTCTTCCTGTTTGCCGTAGCGGATCACCTCAACACCCTCGCTAGCCCAGAAACGGGTGGCGAAGTTGTCGGCCACGGTGCCGCGCTGCACGCCGATGCGCTTGCCTTTGAGCAGGGCGAGGTCGGGGCGCAGTGCGCTGCCCTTGGCGGCCACCAGGCCCAGTGGGGTGGCGTAGTACTTGTCGGAGAAATCGACCTTTTTCTTGCGGTCTTCGGTGATCGACATGGAGGCGGCGATGGCGTCGAACTTGCGACCCATCAGCGCCGGGATCATGCCGTCCCACTCCTGCTTGACCCAGCTGCACTCGGCCTGCATCTGCTTGCATAGCGCGTTGGCGACGTCTACATCAAAGCCCTGCACCGTGCCGTCGGGCGCGGTCATGTTGAACGGGGGGTAGGCGCCTTCGGTGGCGAAACGGATCTTGGTCCAGTCTTTGGCCAGGGCGTTATGGCTGAGGAAGGCCAGTGCGGCCATCAGGCAGATGCGTCGGATCATGGGTGTCTCCTCCCGTCTTGTTCGAGTCAGCCGCTTTGGCCTTGTGGGCGGCGGCGCGTGGGCCGCATGATCGCAGGATCGCACGATCGGTTCAATGTGGGGCTGGCTGAAAGGGAAAAACGCGCGGGGATCGCCGAATTCCGGGAAAAAGCCGTCGAAATTCGGCGTTCTGGCAAAAATTGATTCTTGCCCTCAGACCTTGCCTGCGCTGGCCAGGCGTTTGACGATGGCCTCGGCGAGGGCCTCTGCGGCCGGCGGGTGGAAGCGGAAGAACAGCTCCGGTTCGACCAGCTCCAACTCCATGAGCCGGAAATCGTTTGGCCCGTGGCGCACGAAATCGACCCGCGCGTAGAGCGGCAGCGTGGCACAGGCGCGCACGGCAGCCTCGGCAAAGGCGCGTTCGTCGTCGGCCGGTGTGTGCGGGTGCACCGTACCGCCGTGGTCGTCCTGCACGCGAAAATCGCCGGCTTTGGCGGTCTTGCGGATGGCGTGGGTGGTGACGCCGTCAATGACGATCAGCGACAGTTCGCCGGTGCTGACAATGGCGGGCTCGAAGGTCTGCACCATCATCGTCTCGGTGGCGACGCAGTCGGCAAAGATCGCTTCATGGGCGGCGGCGTTGGTGGTGTCGATCCGGTAGGTGAGTCGGGCCGCGCCGGAGACCACGGGTTTGAACACCGCCTCGGACCAGCCCTGCGTGCTCATGATATTGGCCAGTGTCGCTGCGTCGCCGCGATCGACATACACCGTCGGCACGATCGTCACGCCGGCCGCGCTCAGATCGGCCAGATAGCGCTTGTCCATGTTCCAGCGCAGCGTGGCTGCGTCGTTGAAGAAGCGTGTTTGCCTCGCCGCCTTGTCAAACCATTGGCTGAACGCGTCGAAGCGGTCGAAGTAGTCCCAGGTGCTGCGAAACAGCGCGCAGCGGGTGTCGCGCCAATCCATGTGGGGATCGGCCCATGAGCGGCGCTCGACGCGCAGCCCGCGGGCACGCAGGGCGTCGGCGACCAGGCCGTCCTCGGTGGCGATCTGCTGTTGATACCAGTCGTGCGGGGCGAGGGCGGTGTAGCGATCTTCGGTAAGGATGACGACGTCGATGGTGGCGGGCATGGTCGAGTCTGGCGGTGGCGCAAAGGCGGCATTCTATCTGCTTGCCGGCGCGCTCGCCGCGCAGAGACTGGCGCGTTGGGGCGGCTGGCTGCATGATGTCGAAAGCGTATTTGAACGCGTGGAGGCATCGTTACCGTGAGCCTGGAAGCCCTGATGCTTGTGATTGCCGGCGCGGTGTTGCACGCCGTGTGGAATCTGTCAGCCAAGCAGGCGGCCGGCGGGGTGGTGTTCATCTGGGCGTTCAATACGGTCAGCGTGTTGCTTACTGCTCCGGTCGCCGCCTGGCTGTGGCTGAACTTGCCGCAGGCGCTCAGTGCGCAAGCCTGGCTGGCGATTGCGGCGAGCGCGGTGATTCACATCGCGTATAACCTGGTGTTGTTGCGGGGTTACCAGGTTGGTGAGTTTTCGGTGGTGTATCCGGTGGCGCGCGGCAGCGGGCCGATGTTTGCGGTGCTGGGGGCCTTGCTGTGGTTTGGCGAAAACCCTTCGCTTGTCGGCTGGCTGGGCATTGGCGCAGTGCTGGCGGGCTTGTTCTTGATTGGCGGGGTGGTGCGCAACGTGGTGGCCTCGCCGGGCTTGCTGCCAGGCATCCGCTGGGGGCTGATGACCGGTGCGTGCATCGCGGGCTATACCCTGATCGATGCCTGGGCGGTCAAGGCGATTGGGGTGCCGGTGATCCTGTATTACAGCCTCGGCCTAGTCGTGCGCACCGTCTTTCTGGCGCCGCAGATGCTGGCCCGGCGTGCGGTCTTTCGTGCGGAGATTCGGCGGAACCTGCGCCATATCCTGTTGATCGGCGTGCTCTCGCCGCTGGCCTATCTGCTGGTGCTGCAGGCGATGACGATGGCACCGCTGAGCTATGTGGCGCCGGTGCGCGAGGTGTCGATGCTGATCGGCGTGCTGATCGGCGCCCGGGTCTTGCGCGAGGCGGTGAGCGCGTCGCGGCTGGCTGGCGCAGCGCTGATGGTGATGGGCGTGGTCTTGCTCGGGCTGGCCTGAGCGCGCTTAGCCGGCGACGGGTTGGTGTCGCATGCGGCGGACGGCGATCACTGCAAAGGCGGTGATGTTCATCAAAAAGGCATAGATCACGGCCGGCACGGCCAGCGCGGGTTCGGCCAGCAGGCTGACGGCAAGTGTGATGCCCAGCGCACTGTTCTGCATGCCGCATTCCATGGACAGCGCGACGCGCCCGGCGCCGTCGAGCCGCACCAGTGCGCCCAGCGCAGCGCCCGTGCCCATGGTGATCAGGTTGAGCAGCAACGCGGCCGGCCCGACGCTGGGAAAGTGCTTGGCCATGGCCGGCCACTGGCTGGCGAAGGTGAACAACACGATCAGCAGGAACAGCCCGGTGGCGACACGGTGAATCACCACGGCGTGACGTACGCCGATACGCTCGGTTTCGCCCAGCCACAGACCGAGGGTGACCGGCAGCAGCGTGATCAGAAACAGGCCACCGACAGTCTGGCCGAGCGGCAATTGCACGCTGGCCGAAGCGCCCATGAAGTGGGTCAGGCTGGTGCCGACAATCAGCGGTACGGTGAGGAAGGCGGCAATGCTGGTGAGTGCGGTCAGGCTGATTGACAAGGCGGTCTCGCCCCGCGCCAGGTGCGTCACCATGCCGGCCGTCACGCCGCCCGGGCAGGCGGCGAGAATCATCAGGCCGACGGCGGCTTCGGGGGCCAGGTCGAGGCCGGTGGCAATCAGCCAGGCGGTGAGGGGTAGCAACAGGATTTGCGCCAGCAGGCCGAGGGCGATGGCATCGGGGCGCGTCATGACCCGACGGAAGTCGGCGAGCTTGAGGCCCAGCCCGAGGCTGAACATGATGAAGGCGAGGCCGAGGGGGAGCAGGATCTTGATCATGGTCGGCGGGTCCGGGTTACCACAGCAGCGCGATGCTCAGCAACGCGCCGAGCAAGAGTTGGGCCTGGGCGGTGCGCGCCAGGTGGTGGTTCATTTGCGCGCCGGGGGGCTGGTGGCGAAAACGCAGCGCCAGCCACAGACACACCGGCAAGGCCAGCCAGGCGACACCGACACCGATCACACCAAGTTGTTGGGCAAGCAGCGGAAACGGCGCCAGCATGAGGAGGGCGTAGAGACTGCGGGCGGGGCCAGTGCCGAGCACTGAGGCCAGGGTGCGGCGACCGGCGCGGCGATCGGCCTCGAGGTCGCGCACATTGTTGACCAGCAGCACTGCTGCGGCATGACAACCCAGCGCGAGGCCGAGCCACAGGGCCGAGGCGGTGAACGCGCCGCTTTGCAGATAGTGGCTGCCGGCGACGGCAACCAGCCCGAAAAACAGCATCACGAAGACTTCGCCCCAGGCGGTGTAGGACAGCGGCCGTGGCCCGCCGGAGTAGGCCCAGCCGGCAGCCAGCGAGGCCAGCCCGATGGCAAGGATCGGCCAGCCGCCAACCACCACCAGGTAGATACCACCGAGCAGCGCGGTCAGAAACGTGGCCAGCGCGGCGCGGCGCACCTGGCCGGGCGTGGCGAGGCCGGAGGCGGTGACCCGCGCCGGGCCGAGTCGGGTCGGCCCGTCGTTGCCGCGCAGGGCGTCGCCGACGTCGTTGAACAGGTTGGTGCCGGCCTGGATGAGCAGGGCGCAGAGTAGGGCAACGATCAGCGGCAGCCAAACGACGCTGGCGCCTTCGTGCCAGGCCAGCGCGCTGCCGGCGACCACCGGAATGGCGGACAAGGACAGGGTGCGAGGCCGGATGGCCATCCACCACAGACCGAGCTTGAGACCGCGTCGGCCGGTGTCGGCCATGCCGGTGCCGGAGCGCAGGTTCATGCTGCGCCCTCCGTCTTGGGCTTGCGGCCGGTGTGGATGCAGGCGATGCCGAAGGACACATTGCGCCAGCGCACCTCGCCAAAGCCGGCCTCGGTCACCATCTGCGCGAAGGCGCGCTGGTCGGGAAAGCGGCGGATGGATTCGACCAGATATTGATAGGCTTCCGGCGCCTTGGCCACCCAGGCGCCCAGGCGCGGGATGACGAGGAAGGAGTAGGCGTCGTAAAAGGGCTTGAGCCACCACTGCGGGCGCGAGAACTCCAGGCAGGCAAACTGCCCACCCGGGGCCAGCACACGATGGATCTCGGTCAGCGCGGCGGCCAGGTGCGTGGTGTTGCGCAGACCGAAGGCGACGGTGAGCGCCTGCACGCTGCCGTCGGCAAAGGGCAGGTGTTCGGCTTCGCCACCCAGCCAGCGCAGGCGCGGGGCGTCGTTGCGGCTGCGCCCGGCCTGCATCATGGCCAGACTGGGGTCACAGACCACCAGCGTGCGGCCGGGGGCGCCGGTCATCAGGCGGGCGACGTCGCCGGTGCCACCGGCCAGATCGACGATGAGGCCATCGTTCGGCATGTCGCGCACGAAGCGGCGCTTCCACAGACGGTGGATGCCGAAGCTCATCATGTCGTTCATCAGGTCGTAGCGACCGGCCACGGCATTGAAGACGTGGCGGATGCGTCGTTGCCGCTCGGCGGGGGCGACGTTTTGATAGCCGAAGGTGTCGTCCAGGGGAGCGGTCATGGGCGCAGAGGTGTTTCGTTTCGGTGGCCGGGCGAGGCCGTCAGGCCGCGCGTTCGGGCCAATTGTAACGTGCGCCGGCTCATGGGCGCGGTGTCGGTGCCTGTTCGATGAGCTGGCGCAGGCCGTTGACGATCTGGCTGACCGAGGTGCCATAGGCGAATTTCTTGACGAAGCTGCCACCCGGCGCGAGGACGTACAGCCCGGCGGAGTGGTCGACCGTGTAGGCGTCGGGCGCGGCGTTGGGCTCGCGCACGATCTCGTAGCGCACCTTGTAGTTCTGCGCAACCTTGGCCACCAGCGCTGGCGAACCGCTCAGGCCGATGATGCGCGGATCGAAGAAGTCGGCGTATTGCTGCAGGTGGGCCGGGGTGTCGCGTGCCGGGTCGACGGTGATGAATACCGGCTGCACTCGCTCGGCCAGCGGCCCGAGTTGCTTCATGACGTCGGCCACCTCGGCCAGCGTGGTGGGGCATACATCGGGGCAGAAGGTGTAGCCAAAGCTGATGAGCTGGAACTGCTCGGGAAAGGTTTCGTTGGTGACCGCGCGGCCCTTGGCGTCCATCAGCAGATAGCGCGGGCGCAGCGGCTCGGCGTCGTTGGTCGGCGCATCGGTCGCGAAGACGCCAGCGCTGGCGATCGCCAGCAGTGCTGCCAGCGCGGCGAGCCGGAGTTGCTGAAGCATCAGCTCTGGGGCTTGAAGTGGGCTTTCAGACGGGCTTCGATGCCGTCGACCTTGGCCGACAGGTCGGTCGCGGAGGGGCAGGGTTCGCTGCTCTGGCTGAGGAAAGACTCGCTGGTGGCGGCCTCGAACACTTCGCCATAGGCGCGGGTCTTGGGCACGGCGTGGATCATCACGGCCTTGATTGCCGACATGTTGGCGGTGTGCTTGCAGGCCAGGGCGACGCCGTTGGCCGCCCCCAGCTCGGTGATCAGGGCGTTGCCCGCATCGGCCGCGCGCGCGGGAGCGATGGCAAACAGGGCCGACAGTACGAGCAGGATGACAACGTGAATAGTGGTTTTCATTGCGTGTCCTCGATGTTCTGGAGGGTGGTGAAGTAGGCCAGCATGTTTTGCAGTTCGGATTCCTTGAGGCCCTTGAGCACGCCCTCGCCGGGCTTTTCTTCATCGTGCGGGCGCTCGCCCGCCTGGAAGCTCTGCATCTGGCGCATGAGGTAGTTGCTGTACTGGCCGGCGAGCATCGGCACCAGCCGCTTGCCGCGGGCGTCGTCGCCATGGCAGGTGGTGCAGCGGGATTCGTAGAGCGTTTTGCCGGCGGCGATGTCGCCCTCGACGCGCGGGATGAGCATCACCTTCTGCATGGCGGTGAGGCGGGTCAGCGCGTCGTCGGTTTCCTTGAACTTCGGCGGCCGGGTCGGCAGCTCGATAGCCGACAGGTAGGCGGCGATGTCGCGGATGTCCTCGTCGGGCAGTTCGCGCTCTTGCGTGTAGGGGAACATCGGCAGGTTGATACGCTCACGCGCGCGGAAGCTCTTGAGCGTGAAGGCGATGAACTTGGCGCTCTGGCCGGCAATGCGCGGGTATTCGCCGTGCTTGCCGCCCTGGCCGTTCTCGCCGTGACAGGCTGCACAGGTGCCGTTGATTTCACGACCGTTGTCGAGATTGGGCTCGTCCGCGAACGCGAGCGCAGGCAGGCAGAGGGCGAGCAGGGCAGAGCGAAAGAGACGAGTGACCATAGTGAACCGACAAATCAGGGATTGCTGGAGTATCGCCGCCCACGGCGCATGGCGGTTTGACGCAACGCAAGAGAGGGGGTGTTGGCGGACCGTGCTGCTCGTGCTGGCGTAGTATTTGGCGTGCCCGACGTATCGCGACGTTTTTTCTGGAATTGAACAAAGGGGTTTTCATGTCACCGGATTTTTTTGACCAGGTTGCGGCCATTCGCCTGCGCGACCCGCTGGCTGCGTTGCTCGGGGCTTTTGAAGACGGGGTTTACGACATTGGCTATCGCGAGGTGGTCAAGTTGGCCGGGCATTCCTGCCCCACTGTGGCCGGCGCCTATCTGATGGCGCGCACCGGGCTGCAGGCGCTTTACGGCGATGTGCTGCCAGTGCGCGGCGATGTGCGGGTGGACTTGCCATCGTCGGTGGATGAGGGCGTAACCGGAGTGATCGCCAACGTGCTGTCCTTCATTACCGGCGCCACCGAGCGCAGCGGCTTTCATGGTCTGGCGGGGCAGTTCGACCGGCGCAATCTGCTGCATTTTTCGCAGCCGGTGGCCCATGCACTGGCGTTGACCCGCGTGGATACCGGCGAGAAAGTGTCGGTGCGCTATGACGCCAGCGGCGTGCCCGCCGACGCGGCGATGCGGCCGCTGATGTCGCGGGTGCTGTCGGGCCAGGGCACGTCGCAGGAGGCCGAGGCCTTTGGTGCCTTGTGGCAGGCGCGGGTGCGCGCGATTCTGATTGATCATTGCGATGATCCGGCCGTGATTTCGGTTGAGCGCTGAGCGCTGAGCGCTGAGCGCGTCGCGTCGGGCTGCGCGGGTGGCGCGCTGAATTCAATTCGATATGAGAGGATATCGTGCTGCGAGAGGCGGCAACCGGCAAGGACCATGACCGAGCATTTCACTGACGATCCGAATATCGACAAGAAGGACGAGGCGCTCACGGCGCAGCGTTTTCGCATGCTTGAAGACATTGCGCGTGAGCTGTCGGCCAAGGACATTTCCTTCCCGACCTGTTTTGACGCCGCGTTGAAAATCCGCAACGCCTTGCGCGACCCGGGTGTCCAGATCCGCGAAGTCGTTCGGATGGTCGGGACGGAGCCGCTGGTTGTGGTCAAGCTGTTGCGCATGGCTAATTCGGTGGCCTACAACCGGAGTGGGCAAGTCATCACAGACATTGACACGGCGGTGACGCGGATTGGTCTGGAAGCGACGCGGACATTGGCGATCTCGATCGCCATGGATCAGCTTTTGCGCTCCAAAGATCTGGTCTGTTTTGGTGACTTGTCCAAAGCGCTGTGGCTGCACACCTTGCGCACGGCGGCGGCCGCGCGTGTGCTGGCCGCCCGGCTGACGCGGGTGAATCGCGAAGAGGCGATGATGGCTGGATTGGTGCACGATCTGGGCGCGTTCTACATGCTCTATCGCGCGGCGCAGTATGAAGAGATGCGCATCCGGCTCGATTCGGTCAGGCACCTCCTCGCCCAATGGCACGAGAGCATTGGCGAATCCTTGATGAGTGCACTCGGCTTGCCCGAGCAGATTGTTCAGGCCACCCGCGAGCACGACCAGCCCCATGCGCTTGAGCACGGTGTGCGGACCCTCGAAGACATCGTCTACGTCGCTAACCAGTTGGCGGGCGGGATGGGTTGGTTGTTCGGCGGCAAGGCGCCGACCGAGGGGCATCCGGCGCTGGACACCCCCGAGTTCGCCGCGCTGGCCGACGAGATCGAGGCTGAATATCTGGCCTTGATGGGCGTGCTGTCCTGAGTCCGGCCGCGCTTGCGGTCGTCCTGACCGCGCACACTATTTGACAATGGGTTGGCGCGACGCTTATCGGGTGAATACCCCGATATGCGGCCCGATGAGCAGGTCGGTCACTGTTTGCGGCAAATTGCGCACGCCGGTGAAGTCGCCTTGCGTGATGGTGGCGTGCGAGAAGTCGGCGCCGGAGAGGTCTGCATCGCGGAAGATGGCCGCGCGCAGTGAGGCGCCGCCGAGGCGGGTGCCGCGCAGGATGGCGGATGAGAAGTCGGCCGATTCGCCATCGGCGCCGGTGAAGTTGCTGCCCGACAGGTCGGCGCCGATCAGGATGGAATCGGTGAGCACAGCGCGCAGCGCATTGCAGTCGCGCAGGATGGCGCCGCTCAGATCGGCTTCGGGCATCAGCAGATCCTTGAGGAAGGCGCCGGTAAAGTCGGCCTTGGGTGCGCGGGTGGCGATCAGATTGGCGCCAAACAGGTTGGCGCGCTGCAGCTTGGCGCCGGTGAGATCAGCGTTGTCGAAAATGGCATGAAACAGATCAGCGTCGGCCAGGTGCGCGCCCTTGAGCTGGGCGCCGCGGAAGTTGGCCCACTTGGCGGTGATCTTGTTGAGTCGGGTGCCGTTGAGGCGGGCGTCGGTGAGGCGCACGTTGTCCAGATGCGCACCGCTCAGATCCAGCCCCGACAGGTCACGCCCGGTGAAATCGCAGGCGGTCAGATCATGCCCGGCGGCCGGGGCCAGACAGTTGCCCTTGGGCAGTTCGGCGGCCATCGCAGCAGTGGCGAACAGGGCTGGCAGGACGGCACACAAGGCAGATCGCATGGCAGGCTCCGGCAAGGCGCTCGATCGTCTCCGGTCGATCGCGTGACATGATTTCCCACCGAGTATAGGCGTCAGCGCGGCCTGCCGCGAGAGATGCCGGTACGAGTCCGGTGATCAGCCAACATACTCGCGCCGCACCCGCTTCAGGTTGCACAGCAGTTCATAGGCGATGGTGCCGGCGGCGTGGGCCACGGTATTGATGGGCACGGTATTCCCCCACAGTTCGACCCGGCTGCCGATGCGGGCGGCGGGCAGGGCGGTGAGGTCGACGGTCATCATGTCCATGGAGATGCGGCCGATGACGCGGGTGAGCTGGCCGTCGACCGCCACCGGCGTGCCGGTGGGCGCGACGCGGGGGTAGCCGTCGGCATAGCCCATGGCGACCAGGCCGACGCGCGTCGGGGTGTCGGACACAAAGCGGCCGCCGTAGCCCAGGGCTTCGCCGGGGGCCAGCTCGCGGATGTTCATGATCGCGCTTTCGAGCGTCATCACCGGTTTGAGGCCGTGATCGTCACTCGGCATCGGGTCAGCGCCGTAGAGCAGGATGCCGGGGCGGGCCCAGTCACGATAGCCGGCCGGCCAGGCAAGGATGCCGGCGGAGTTGCACAGGCTGCGCTCGCCGGGCAGATTCGCCGTGGCGCGGTCGAAGGTGGCCATCTGGTCTTCAGTGGCGGCTTCGTCGGGCTCGTCGGCACGGGCGAAATGGGTCATCAACACGATGCTGGCGACTTGCGGCAGTGCACTCAGGCGGGCGTGCGCGGCGGCGTAATCGGCCGGCGCCAGCCCGGCGCGGTGCATGCCGCTGTCCATTTTCAGCCACACGGTGAGCGGGCGGATGCTGCGGTGGGCTTCGATCAGGGCGATCTGTTCGGCGTTGTGCGCGACCATCCACAAGTCGTGCATGGTGGCGTGGGCGAGGTCGTCGGGGCCGAAGGCGCCTTCGAGCACCAGGATGGGCTGGCGGATGCCGGCGTCGCGCAGCTCCAGCGCCTCTTCGACGATGGCCACGGCGAAGGCGTCGGCCTCGCCGGCCAGGGCGCGGGCGCAGGTGACGGCACCGTGGCCGTACGCGTTGGCCTTGATGACCGCCAGTGCCCGCCCGCCGTGACGCTCGCGCGCCAGGCGGTAGTTGTGGCGCAGTGCGCTCAGGTCAATGCGGGCAAGGGCGGGTCGGCTCACGCGGCACTCCGGTGGGCGCCCTGCAGGCGTGGCGCCATGCGGGGCTGTTCTGGGCGGGTGTAGCGGTCCAGCGACAAGCCATCGGTGGAAATGTCCGGGTGGCGGTCAGTGGCCAGGTCGGCAACGAGCTTGCCCGATCCGCAGGCCATCGTCCAGCCCAGGGTGCCGTGGCCGGTGTTGAGGTACAGATTGGGGTAAGCGGTGGCGCCGACGATGGGCGTGGAGTCGGGCGTCATCGGGCGCAGGCCGGTCCAGAACTCGGCGGCAGGCACGTCGCCGCTGCCGGGGAAGAGGTCATTGACCACCAACTCCAGCGTCTGACGGCGGCGCGGGTTGAGCGAGAGGTCGAAGCCGGCCAGCTCGGCCATGCCGCCGACGCGGATGCGGTCGTCGAAACGGGTGACGGCGACCTTGTAGGTTTCATCGAGCACGGTGGATACCGGCGCCGCCTCGGCGTGCGTCATCGGGATGGTCAGCGAGTAGCCCTTGACCGGATACACCGGCAGCTTGAGGCCGAGCGGGGCGAGAAAGTCACGGCTGTAGCTGCCAAAGGCGAGCACATAGCGGTCGGCGCGCAGCACTTCGTCGCCGATGCGAACACCGGTGATGCGAGTGTTCTCGGTGATCAGTTCATTCACGTCCTGACCGAAGCGGAAGTCGACGCCCAGTTCGGTGGCCATCTCGGCCAGACGGCGGGTGAACAGATGGCAGTCGCCGGTTTCGTCGTTGGGCAGGCGCAGGCCGCCGGCGAGCTTGTGTTTGGCGTGGGCCAGCGCGGGCTCGGCACCGGCAATCTGGTCGCGGTCGAGCAGCTCGAACGGCACGCCGAAGTCCATCAGCACCTCGATGTCGCGGCGGGCCGCGTCAACCTGGGCCTGGGTGCGGAATAGCTGCAGCGTGCCACGAGTGCGGCTTTCGTAGTCGATGCCGGTGTCGGCGCGCAAGCCGCGCAGACAGTCGCGGCTGTATTCGGCCAGACGCATCATGCGCGACTTGTTGACGGTGTAACGCTCGGCGGCGCAGTTGCGCAACATGGCCATCATCCACTCGAGCTGAAAGCGCGTGCCGTCCGGCCGGATGGCCAGCGGCGCGTGACGCTGAAACAGCCACTTCATGGCCTTGAGCGGGATCCCCGGTGCGGCCCACGGGGTGGAGTAGCCCGGCGAGACCTGGCCGGCGTTGGCGTAGCTGGTCTCCAGCGCGGGGCCGGGCTGGCGCTCCAGCACGGTGACGCGGGCGCCGTTGCGGGCGAGGTAGTAGGCGGTGGAGGTGCCGATGACGCCGCTTCCGAGTACGATAACGTCCATGACGAGCTTCCTGATGTGACAAGGCTGTGATTCGCTACTTTATGGCTATGTTCGTAGTGAATTTCACTCGTCATCGCGGCACGTGGTTCATATAATCACTTTTTTTGTGCCGTTCTCTGTCATGGAGAAGTGAAATGCGCGAGCTCGATCGCCTGGACCGGAAAATCCTCGATCTGCTTCAGAAAAACGGTCGTCTGCCGATGACTGAACTTGCCGATAAAGTGGGCTTGTCGAGCACGCCGTGCACCGAGCGGGTGCGCCGGCTCGAACGCGAGGGGGTGATCACCGGCTACCACGCCCATCTCAACCCGGTCGTGATGGGCAAGCCACTGCTGGTGTTTGTCGAAATTAAACTGTCGGCCAAGTCGGGCGATGTGTTCGACAAGGTCAAGAAGGAGATGCTTTTCATTCCCGAGGTGATGGAGTGTCATTTGGTGTCGGGCGAGTTTGATTACCTCATCAAAGCGCGCATCGCCCAGATGGGCGAGTATCGTCGACTCCTGGGCAACATCCTGCTCAAGCTGCCGGGCGCGACCGAATCGCGCAGCTCGGTGGTGATGGAAGAGATCAAGGAAACCTTGTTTCTACCGACTGATTGATTACGGAGATGGACTGATGCCGACCTCTGGCCATGACACCCGAAACGCCATTGCCCGCCTTATCGGATTGACCCTGATGGCCGACGGCGAGTTGGCCGATGGCGAACTGGCAGCCCTCGATCGCCACGACATTCCGACGCTGATCGGGCTGAACCGGGACGCCTTGTTGCAAGCCGTGATCGACCTCAGCGGCGAGCTGCTCGACGAGTCCGCCGCGCACCGCGTGGCCGTGCTCGACCCCGCGCATATCGACGCGCTGCTCGATGCCGTCTCCAACCCCCAGCAACGCCTGCTGGTCATTCGCGCGATGGTCGTGCTGTCGAAATCTGACGGTACAATCAGCGATCCTGAGCAATCCCTGTTGCGCCGCGCGCTGGCGCGCTGGCACCTGACCCTGGACGACGTGGTGGCTTGATGTATTTCATTCTTGGCGGCTTGCAAGCCGATACTTCTGTTGAACTTATCGCCGAGGGCTTGCGCCCTTATTTTCATGTGACCGAGGTCGTACTCTATCGCGAAGGCGATACTGATCATCCGATGGCCAAGGTATCGGTCAGCGACAGTTACATGCATGTCTGGGAAACCGCCAACCGCCTGCGCGGTATCTTCCATCGCGGCCGCGCGCTGAGCTTTCACATCCCTGCGCACCAGCATTTCGACCACCTGTTCGACGACGACGCGAGCGATCCGCGCGAGGCGATTCACCTCGGTTGAGGCGCCGCGTGACCGACGGGGAGAAATATTGATACTCATCAATTGCGAATGATTCGCATTTAGTTAAACTGGCGGCCATCGAATCCCCGGGTCAGCCAGCCGAAAGCCAGCCAGCCCACTCAACTGGAGTGGAGCATGCTTTTCCGACTGCGCCCTGTGGCGCTGGCTGTCCTGTGCCTGCCGGCAACTGCCGCGCTGGCTGAATCCGAGGTGCAACTGGGCACCGTTAACGTCACCGCCCGCGGCACCCAGGCCGACACCCTCGACACCCCGCAGGCCGTCGCCGTGTTCGCCCCCGAGGCGGCCGATGCCGGCGCGCCGGCCGGTGCGCTGTTCCGCGGCCAGCCCGGCCTGGCGGTGCAGACCGACGGCGCCTGGGGTCAGAACCCGGTCATCCGTGGCCTGAAAAAAGAGAGCGTGGTGGTGCTGGTCGACGGCGTGCGCCTCAACTCGGCCCAGCCCTACGGATCAATCGCCTCCCTGCTCGACGTCGGCCTGCTCGAACGCGCCGAGGTGGTCAAGGGGCCGAGCTCGGTGCTGTATGGCAGCGGCGCGCTGGGCGGCACGGTGAATTTCATCACCGCGCCCACCCGTTTCACCGACACCCCCACCCACGGCGGCCGGTTCTCGCTCGGTGCCTCGAGCGCCGATTCGGGCGTCTCCGGTGCCGCGCTCTACCGCTTTGGCAGCCCGGATCATGCGCTGGTGGTCGGTGTCGCGGCCAAGGACGTCGACGACTATGACAGCCCGTCCGGCACGGTCGATCGCACCGGCTACTCGACCGACGACCTGCTGTTCAAGTACGCCTTCCGCGTCTCCTCCGCCACCGAACTGCATCTCAACCTGCAGCGCCACAGCGATCACGACGTGTGGTATCCCGGCTCGGCGCGCACCGGTGGTCAGCCGGGTGGCGCGGGCATTCCGGCGCAGCTGGGCATGGTCACCATCCACTCGCCCGAGCAGCACCGCGAACTGATCGAAGGCGGCATCAAGACCGAACTGGGTAGCGGCACCTTGATGGCCGAGGTCTACCGGCAAGAGGTGTTCCGCCAGATCCGCGCCTGGTCCGACACTATCCAGCGCAACTATGTGCGCAACGATGTCACCTTCGTCACCCACGGCGTGCGCGGCCGCTACCTGCTGCCGATCGGTGACGACCACCTGCTCACCATCGGCGCCGACACCTGGCAGATGACCGGCGACCCGGCCCGCTACCTGGACAACAACGCGCCGCTGTTCAACAACAATGTGCGCAACGACCCCTTCAGCGACGGCGAGATCACCGCCACCGGCCTGTTCGTGCAGGACGAGATGCGCTTCGGCGCCACTCAGATTGTCGCCGGCTTGCGCTTTGACCAGGTGCAGGGCGATGCCGCGAAAAAAGGCGCCGCCACCACCGGGCTCAACAAGACCGACAACAGCGTGTCGTGGACCCTCGGCGCCATCCATGCCGTGTCGCCGCTGCTCAACCCCTACATCAACATCGGCAGCGCCTACCGTGCCGCCGACATGCGCGAGCGCTTCGAAGACGCGGCCCGTGGCGATGGCTACTACCACGTGGGCAACCCGCAGCTCGACCCCGAGCGCTCGACCAGCATCGAGATCGGCCTCAAGGGCCGCAACGCGTCGCTCGACTACAGCCTGGCGCTCTTCCACACCCGAATCGACGACTACATCGCCGGCCGAGTGACGGGCACCTTTGCGACCAACGGCCTGCCGATCAAGCGCACCGAGAATCTCGATCAGGTGGTGATCTACGGCGCCGAAGGCAGCCTGAGCGTGCCGGTGGGACGCTATGTGGCCGATGCCGGCTTCACCTGGCTGCGTGGCGATAACAAGCAGGACGACGAGCCGCTGGCCGAGATGCCGCCGCCCGAAGTGCGCCTCGGCTTCGGCCAGCCGGCCGAGCAGGGCTTCTACTGGCGCGCTCAGGTGCGTGCCGTGGCCCGGCAGGACCGCGTGGCGACGATCTTCACCAATGGCGGCGAGAACGAAACCGCCGGCTTCGTCACCACCGACGCCGCCTTCGGCTGGCGCTTCGGCAAGCTTGGCGGCCTGAAAAGCGCCGATCTTGGCGTCAAGCTGAGCAACCTCTTCGACCGCGAATACCACGAGCACACCACGCTCGGCCTGTCGGGGCAGGAGATCGCCGCCACCGGGCGCAACATCACCCTCACCCTGACCGGGCGTTTCTGAGATGGCACGGCGACTGTGGTGGGCGGTGTACCTCAGCGTGCTGGTGGCCAGTGCGCCGGCGCAGGCGGCGGACAAGCTGGCGCGGCTGGTGCTCGCCGGCCCGCCGGCGGCGGTGTCCTTCCCGCTGGTGCGCATGCTTGAGTCCGGCGCGCTGGCCGACGTGGCCGAGACGGTCGAGTTCGTGCTGTGGCGCGACCCCGACCAGCTGCGCGTGTTGGCGCTGAACGGCAAGGCCGACGTGCTCGCCATGCCCACCAACGTCGCCGCCAATCTCTACAACAAGGGCGTGCCGCTGCAGCTACTCAATGTGTCCACCTGGGGCATGCTGTGGCTGGTCAGCCGCGACCCGGCGGTGCGCACGCTGGCCGACCTCAAAGGCAAGGAGGTCGCCATTCCCTTCCGCGCCGACATGCCGGACATCGTCTTTGGCCTGCTCGCCGAGGCGCAGGGCATCGCCCCCAAACGTGATTTCCATTTGCGCTACGTGGCCTCGCCGCTGGACGCGATGCAGTTGCTGATCATGCGCCGCATCGACCATGCCTTGCTGGCCGAGCCGGCGGTGTCGATGGCGCTGCGCAAGACGCAGTCCTTCCCGATCAGCGTCATCGCGCCGGAACTGCATCGCGGCGTGGACCTGCAGGCCGAATGGGGCACGACCTTCAAGCGCGAGGCGCGCATGCCGCAGGCCGGTATCGTGGCCATGGGCGCGGCCCTCAAAGACCCGGCGCTCGCCGCGCGCGTGGCCGACGCTTACGCCGACGCCCTGGTGTGGTGCGGCGACCATGCCATCGAATGCGGCCAGGCCGTGGCCCGCCATGTGCCCCAGCTCATGCCCGAGGCGGTGGCCGACTCGCTCGTCCACAGCCGCCTTGAGGCGGTGCCGGCGCAAGCGGCGCGTGCCGAATTGCAGTTCTTCTTCGACCGCCTGATGGCCAAGGACCCCGCGCTGATCGGTGGCCGGTTGCCCGACGACGGCTTTTACGCGCCGCAATGATCGGAGTCTTTCGCCAATGGCTGGCCGGTCTGCCCGCCTACCTGTGGGGTGGCTGGGGTGCCATTGCCAGCCTCTTGCTGTTGCTGGCGGGCTGGGAGTTTGCCAGCCAGTGGCTGGACCCGCTGGCGCTGCCCGACCCGCGCACGGTGCTGGCCACGCTGCACGGGCTGCTCACCGAGGGCGAGGCGTGGGCCGAGCTGGCCATCACTGGCCGGCGGGCGCTCACTGGCTTTGCCCTCTCGCTGGGTGTTGGCAGCGCGCTGGGCATGCTCGCCGGGCTGTCGATGACCGCCTCGATGATGGCGCGGCCGTGGGTGACCGTGCTGGTCGGTACGCCGCCCATCGGCTGGCTGGTGCTGGCCATGCTGTGGTTTGGTGCCAGCGACGGCACGCCGGTGTTCACCGTGTTTGTCGCCTGTTTTCCGCCCATCTTCATCGGCGCCATGCAGGGCGTGCGTACGCTGGACGGCCAGCTGCGCGAGATGGCGCAGGCCTTCGCGCTGCCGCCGCTGCAGCGCCTGTTCGATCTCTATCTGCCACATGTGCTGTCCTACCTGTTTCCGGCCTGGATCACCGCCCTCGGCGTGTCGTGGAAGGTGGTGGTGATGGCCGAGCTGCTGGCCACCGCCGATGGCGTGGGCGCGGCGCTGGCGGTGACCCGCTCGCAGCTCGACACCGCCGGCACGCTGGCCTGGATCGTGGCCGTGGTCGGCGCGCTGCTGGCGGTGGAGTACCTGTTGCTGGAGCCCGTCAAACGCGAGGTGGAACGATGGCGCACATTGGCGTGACCGCGCCCGCGCTGGAACTGGCCGGCGTCGGCCACGCCTACGGGGCGCGCACGGTGCTGTCGGGCATCGACCTGCACCTGCCGGCCGGGCGCATCCACGCGCTGGTTGGCCCCTCGGGCTGTGGCAAGACCACCCTGCTGCATCTGGTCGCCGGCCTGCTGCCGCTGCAAGACGGCGCCATTCGCAACGGCTTCGCGCGCAGCGCCTGCATGTTCCAGCAGCCGCGCCTGTTGCCGTGGAAGAGCGCGCTCGACAACATCGCCCTCGGCCTCAAGGCGCGTGGCGTGCCGCGTGCCGCGCGCCATGCGCAGGCGCGCGATCAGGCGCGGCGCTTCGGGCTGGACGACACCGCGCTGGGGCAGTATCCGCAGCAGCTCTCCGGCGGCATGCAAAGCCGCGTCGCGCTGGCCCGCGCGCTGGTGCTCGCACCCGATCTGCTGCTGCTCGACGAAGCCTTCTCGGCGCTCGATGTCGGCCTCAAGGCCGAGCTGTACCGCCAGTTGCTGGCCGAGCAGGCGCGGCGGCCGATGGCGGTGCTGATGATCACCCACGACTTGATGGAGGCCGTGCGCCTCGCCCACGCGGTGTGGGTGATGGCGCCCGAGCCCGGCCGCATCGCCACGCACTTTCGCTTCGACGATGCGCCCGCGCAGCGCAGCGACGCGCAGGTCTATGCCCGCACCGCTGGCCTGCTCGACGACGCCACGGTGCGCGCCAGCTTCGGCCTCGACGCGCCCGCGCCGGCCGCGCCGCTTGCCCTGGCGGCCGTCGGGGGACTGCGATGCTGAAGCGCCTGCTCGCCGCGCCGATCCTGCTGTGCGCCTTCCGCCCGCTGTTCCTGCTCGCGGCCGTCTCGGCCGTGTTCTGCATGGCCGCGTGGCTAGGCTTTTTGCTGCTCGGCTTGCCGCTGCCTGCGGTGCCGGGCGGGCCGGTGGTGTGGCATGCGCACGAGTTGCTCTTCGGCTTCACTTTTGCGGCGATTGCCGGCTTCGTGCTCACCGCCGTGCCGGAGTTCGTCGATGGCCCGGCCGCACCGCGCCCGGCGGTGCTCGCGCTGGTGCTGCTGTGGCTGGGCGCCCGCCTGGCCTGGTCGGTCAGCGGGGTGATCGGGCCGTGGCCGGCGGCGGTGTTTAATGTGGCGCCGGTGCTGATGTTGATCGCGCTGGTGGCACCCCTGCTGTGGCGTGACCCGGCGCGGCGGCATCTCAGCATTCTGTGGGCGCTGCTCGCCTGGCTGGCGGTGACGGCCGGGTTCTACGCCGACTTACTGCGCGGCGAGCCGCCGATGCGCAGCCTGCATGCCAGCGTCGGCGTGGTGATGGTGCTGATCGTGGTCGTCATGAGCCGCATTTCGATGCGCGTGGTCAATTCGGCGCTCGACACACTCGGCGAGACCGCCGTCAGCTACCTCGCCCGGCCGCCGCGCCGCCACCTGGCGGTGGCCTGTATCGTCCTGTTCACCCTGGCCGACGTGCTCGCCCCTGGTGCCCCCGTGGCCGGCTGGCTGGCGCTGGCCGCGGCGGCGGCGCTGTTCAATCTGCAGGGCGACTGGCACCTGGGCCGAGTGCTGCTGCGCCGCTGGGTGCTCATGCTTTACACGGTGTATGTGGTGATGGCCGTGGGCTACGCGCTGATCGGTGTGGCGGTGCTGACCGGGGTCGGTAGCGTCAGCGGCGGCCGGCACCTGTTGACCGTCGGCGCGCTGGGGTTGAGCATTTTCGTGGTGATGAATATCGCCGGGCGCATCCACACCGGGCGCGAACTCGATACCCGGCGCTGGATTCCGATCGCCGCCGGCGTCTTGCTGCTCGCGGCCGTGGCGCGCGCTGCTTGGGCGTGGTGGCCGGCGGACGGGACCTTGTTGTGGCTCGCGGGCGGCGGCTGGGTGCTCGCCTTCGGCGCGTTCATTGCGCACTACCTGCCGCTCTATTGGCAGCCGCGCCCGGATGGCGGGCTCGGCTGCGAAGGGGTGATGGACTCAGACTGAGCGGGTGATGCCGCCATCCACCCGCAGATTCTGCCCGGTGATGTAGCTCGCGTCGTCCCCGGCCAGAAACACGATCGCCTTCGACACTTCCTCCACCCGCCCGTAGCGGCCCATCGGAATGCGCGCACGGCGGTCTTCCTTCTCCGGCAGGCTGTCGATGAAGCCGGGCAGCACATTGTTCATGCGGATGCCGTCTTTGGCGTACTGGTCGGCAAACAGCTTGGTGAAGGCCGCCAGCGCGGCGCGGAACACGCCTGAGGTCGGAAACATCGCCTCCGGTTCGAAGGTCGCGTAGGTCGAAATGTTCACGATTGCCCCCCCGCCCTGTGCCTGCATGATCGGCGTCACCCGCCGCGTGATGCGCACCACGTTGAGCAGATAGGTGTTCATGCCGGCCTGCCAGTCGGCGTCCGTCATGGCCAGGATGTCGCCTTTTGGGCCATGGCCGGCGCTGTTCACCACGGCGTCGATGCGGCCCCATTTTTCCATCGCCGCATCGACCAGCGCCTGCAGATCGTCAGGCGACTGGTTGGACCCGGTCAGCCCGATGCCACCGAGCGCAGCACCCAGCGCTTCGCCCTTGCCGGACGAGGACAGCACCGCCACCGCGTAGCCGGCCTCGCTCATCGCCCGCGCCGCATCAGCGCCCATGCCGCTGCCGCCGCCAATGATGAGGGCGACTTTCTGTTCGTTCATGTTGCGCTCCAAAAAGGGGGTTTTCGCCATTCTAGGCGTGCCGGCATGCTGGCGCCGGTCCTGCGCGGCGAGGTGGCCCGGTCGGTGGCGGTGAAATCGTCATGGCATAGGGTGGCGATCTGGTGTGTACTGCGGTTGTGCGGTGCTGGCCGCACGCAACGATCACCCCAGGGTCTGCCATGGAGCTTTACCACCTCAAAACCTTCGTCACCGTGGCGGAGGAACGCCATCTGACACGCGCTGCCGAGCGCCTGTGCGTCAGCCAGCCGGCGATCAGCGCGCATATCAAGGCGCTCGAAGAAGAGCTCGGGCTGGCGCTGTTCGAGCGCACGCCCAAGGGCATGCTGCCGACTGCCGCCGGCGAGGCCTTGCTCGCACGCGCCCGGCACGCACTCGCGGCTGTCGGTGACGTTGGGCTGCACGCGCAGGAGTTGCGCGGAGAAGTGATTGGCACCGTGCGTATCGGGCTCAATACTGACGCCGGTTTTCTGCGACTGGTCGAGTTGCAAAGCCTGCTCAAAACGCGTCACCCGCGGCTCGAACTCGAATTCCTCGGCGGCACCACCGGCGCCAACCTGCCCAAGCTCAAGAGCGGCCGGCTTGACGCCAGCTTTGTCAGCGGCGCGCTCGACGACGGCCTGTTCGACAGCCAGGTGCTGCGCGAAGAAGACATGGCCATCGCCGCGCCCGTCGCCCTGCGCGAGGCCATCGGCGCCGCCGATATTGCCACGCTCGCCCGCCAGCCGTGGATCCACTCCTCACCCGACCGCGTGCAGCACCGCGTGATGCAGGCCATGTTCGAACCCCATGCGCTGTGGCCCGAACGCAGCATGCTGGCGAATCAGAAAGATGCCGTGCTGGCCATGGTCGCCGCTGGCGTCGGGTTGGCGATTACCCGATTGCAAGACATCGAGCGCGCCGCCCAAGCCGGCAGTATCTATGCCGTGCCGCTGCCGCTCGAACCGACGCCGACCGTCTCATTGCGCTTTGCGTGTCTCCGGCAACGCGCGCAAGAGCCGGTGCTGCGGGCGGTGCGCGCCGCCGTGGTGTCGGTGTGGGCGGCGGCACCGGTGACGGCGGTTTAAAGGACTTCGGCCAGTTCCTCTCGTCGGTCCAGTTCCTGCTTGAAGCGGATCATGTCGATCTCGAGGGCGTCCCGCGCCGAGATGACGCCGAGCACCTTGCCGTTGATGTCCACCACGGGCACATGGCGGAAACCGCCTTCAAACATCAGGTGCAGTGCGTGGCCGAATGGCATGTCCGGCCCGACAGCGACAGGGTCGCTGGTCATCACGGCACTGACCGGCGTGCAATACGGGTCGAGCCCGTTGGCCACCACGTCGAACACGATGTCGCGTTCGGTGCAGATGCCGAGTAGCGCGCCATTATCGACTACCAGGAGCGCGCCCTGACGGTGTTCTCGCATGAGTCGGGCTGCGTCGCCCACGCTCATGTCGAGAGGCGCTGCGATGAAAAACCGGTTGGCAATGATTTTGCTGACGGATCGGTTCGGCATGATTTGTCTCCTTGTTGACAGCCCGCGTCGCGATGACGAGGGCTGTCATTAGTGCTCCAGACCGTCGCCCCAGCGACGCAGAGCATGGGTGAGCAGGTCGACTTCGCTGCGGGTCACGCGGCCATCGGCGGCGATGATGTCGAGCATGGTGCCCAGCAGGCGCAGGCGATTTTCCGGGCGCTGGATTTCGCCCAGCAGTTGTTCGATCACCTCGGGCTGCAATTTCAGGCGCCCGACGCTCCAGTAGGCAGAGCACTGCTGCAGGTCGTTGCAGAAGTCCTGCACCACGGCATCGAACTGCTCGGCGCTCATGCCCATTTCTTCGAGTACGCCGGCGCGTCTGATCTGGGCGGTTTCTTCCGGATCAAGTCCGCCATCGACCAGCATGGCAAGGGAGACGATCCGGGCCGCGGCTTCGGCGCTGTCATTCGGGTAGCTACGCATCGTTTATGTCCTGTTGTTGGTGTGCTGCGGGCGTTGGGGTCAGGCGCGCGTAGGGCGGTCTTAAGCCGCTTCCGCAGAACTGTCGGCGGTGTCGAGTATCGAGTGCCGGGCACCGCGTCCGCGGCGATTGCGGTTGCGCGACAGCCGGCGAACCAGCGAATTCAGCGCGCGCTTGGCCACGCGATCGATCGCGCTGTACATGTCGGTCCGGGTGTCTTCGACCACCACCGGCGCGCCACCGGCGATGCGGATCGCGACCATGCAGCGCTTATCCACACCGCCACGGGGGCCGTTCTCGTCGGATAGATGAACGCTGATGTGACGGGCACGGTCGCGCACCAAGCCCATCGAAGACTGCAAACGCTGCAAGGTGTAATTGCGCAAGGCCAGTGTCATTTCGAAGCCCTGGCTTTTGATCTCGACGTGCATCACGAACTCCTGCTTTGGTGAAAGACCGCTTCACTCTAGTTCAGGCGTATGATCGATAAAACTCAAATATACTGAGTCGAAACATCAAAAATATGGAGCTATTGAGCTGTGGCGTCGCTCAACTACAAACACCTTCGTTACTTCTGGGCCGTGGCCAAGGCCGGCAGCATCGTGCGTGCTGCGGAGTCACTCCACCTCACGCCGCACGCTATCAGTAGTCAGATCACAGCACTGGAAGCGAGTCTGGGCGCAAAGTTGTTTGAGCGCGAAGGCCGGCGCCTGATCCTGTCGGTGACGGGCAAACGCATCCTGGCGCACGCCGAAACCATCTTCTCGCTGGGTGATGAAATTCTCGACATCGTCGGCGATCCAGCCGCGCGCGACATGCAGCCCCTTCGCATTGGTATCTCCGATTCCGTGCCCAAGGCCGTCGCCTATCGCCTGGTCTCACCCGCGCTGCGCCTCGACGACCCGGTCAAACTCACCTGCCGCGAAGGTCGACTCGACGCGCTGTTGGCCGACTTGGCCATTCACCGTCTCGACCTGGTCATTGCCGACCGACCCATGCCCGCGCGCTTGAGCGTGCGCGGCTTCAATCACTTGCTCGGTGAAAGCGCGCTGTCGGTGATGGCCAGCACGGCGGTGCGACAGGCGCACAGCGGCCCGTTTCCCGGCTGTCTCGACCATGCGCCGTTCCTGATGCCAGGCGAAGACACCGCCATCCATGCCCCGCTGAGCGAATGGTTCGATCGTCATGGTATCCGGCCGCGAGTCATCGCCGAGTTCGACGACAGCGCCCTGCTCAAGGCCTTTGGCCAGGCGGGCGCCGGCTTCTTTGCTGCGCCAAGTGCCACCAACGATTACGTCTGCCGGCAGTACGGTGTTGAAGTGGTCGGTCAGATCGACGAAGTGATTGAGCAGCTCTATGCCATCACCACCGAAGGCAAGCTTACCCGGCCCGAGATTCTGGCCATCCAGCAGGCGGCGCGGCAGGAAATCTTCGGCCCCCCCGCGCCGCGCTCGAAGACAGGGCGGCGCGGGTCGCATGTCGCAGGCTAAGCGCGTCGGTCTGGTGTCGACGGCTGGGCGGCCGCGCGCTCTGCGCCGGGCGCCGGATCGTCCGGGGCGGAGGCGGGTAGCGTCAGCCGGAATTCGGTACCTTGACCCGCCGCCGTGTCGACCAGGATCAGCGTGCCGCCGAGCACGGCGGTGGCGAGTTGCTGGCACAGATGCAGGCCCAGGCCGGTGCCGCCCTGGTGTCGCCGGGTGGTGAAGAAGGGGTCCCAGATGTGCGTCCGTGCTTCGGCAGGGATGCCGCGCCCGTCATCGATCACCGACAGCGTCACCTGCGCCTCGGCCGCCTGCGCGTTAATGCGGATGTGGCCGACCCGGCCATCGGTGTAGGCGTGGTGCACGGCGTTGCTGACCAGGTTCTGGACGATCTGGCCGAGCGGGCCCGGGTAGCTGTCGAGCATCTGCCCGGCGGGGATGTCGACGTCGACGCGATGGCGAGTGTGTTTGAGTTCGCTTTGCATCAGCGTCAGCACTTTGCCGACCATGTCGGCCAGATCGAAGCGGTGGCGGGTAGCGGTGGCACGATCGGCCGCGACTTCCTTGAACTGGCGAATCAGCTCGGCGGCGCGCTGCAGGTTGTCGCGCAGCAGGGCCAGACCGGCGGCGTGGGCCTGGGTGAAGCGCGTCATGTCGGAGCGGCGCAGGCCGTCGGAAAACGCTTTTTCGAGCGTCGCGAGTTGGGCCTGCAAACTGCCGCTGGCCAGCATGGCGGCGCCGAGCGGGGTGTTCAGTTCATGCGCCACGCCGGCAACCATCAGACCGAGCGAGGCGAGTTTGGCACTGCGCACCAGTTCGTCCTGGGACTGTTCGAGCCGGGTCAGCGATTGCGCCAGCTCCTGGTTACTGCGGGCCAGGGCGTCGCCGATGCGTTGCTGACGGAGGCGGCTGGTGGCCAGCGCCAGGGACAAGCCGGTGAGCACCAGTAAAACGGTGCCGG
Organism: Zoogloeaceae bacterium G21618-S1; assembly: GCA_027214125.1. GTDB lineage: Bacteria > Pseudomonadota > Gammaproteobacteria > Burkholderiales > Rhodocyclaceae > Nitrogeniibacter. The sequence goes on along the minus strand of JAPWHF010000011.1, from coordinate 32,767 downwards.
CGAAGCCCAGGTGCACGGCGCGCTGCTTGTTGCGCACCTGGGCCAGCGCGTCGGGCGGGATCTGGCTGAGCACATACCAGGTTGGTGCATGCAGCTGCGGCGCAGTGCTGGCCGGGGCCAGACGGCGGAATGTCCATAGGCCGGTGGGGAGCTGAATTTGCCCCGTGTTACGCGTGCTATCGCGAACGTGCGCCCACACGTCGGGATAGCGGAGGCCGAGGCGTCGGTCATGCTGGCCAGTCACGAAGCCGAACGCGTCGGCCGGGTCGGGCGCGTGCAGCCAGTAACCGTCCGCGTTGATCAGCGCCGCATCGGGTCGGGTACTGTCGGTGAATGCGGCGAGCAGCGGTGCGGCGTCGTAGTTGAGCACGACGATGCCCAGCGGCGTGCCGTCGGCCTGGGTGACGCGCGTAGCGATGCGCAGCACCGGCTGGAGCGGCAGGACTACGCGCTCGAACTCGATATTGGCATCGAGCGGCGACAGATAGACCTCCCCGTCGGGCAGTGCCTGGGTTTCGGTGCAGTATGGGCGGCGCGATTTGTCCTGGAAGGCATCGTCGGCCACGCGGATGGGGCGAGCCCCGGCGCCGCGCTCGATCCGCACACGCTCATGGCAGGCCGCGTCGAGCAGGCGTGCCTGGGCGTAGTAGGGGTGCGCTTCGAGGAGATCGACAAAAAAGTAGGCGAGCCGGTCGCGGGCGGCAGACTCGGGCAGGTGCTGGTGGGCGCTGCGGGTGACGCGCTCGACCAGGCGGATGTCGTTGGTCAGGCGGACCAGCGCGTCGGTGAGCACTGCAGCGCGGGTGTCGACATAGTCGGCCTGTGTCACGGCCAGGTGGGTCAAGTCGTTTTGTAGCCGGCTCTGATAGAGCAGAACAGAGAGCACGGGCACCAGCAGCCACCATGGCAAGACGTAGGTCAGCAGAATCCACAGGGGACGCAGCCGGGTGCGCAGACCGGTGCCGGTCGTGGCAAAGGCAGCGTTGGCGGCGGCCATCAAGGCGTGGTGTATTGTTGGCAGAAGGCGATGAATTCCGGCAGGGGCAGTGGCTTGGCGAACAGCCAGCCCTGACCGGCCTGGCAGCCATTGTCGCGCAGCCAGTCGGCCTGACCGCGGGTTTCGACGCCTTCGGCGATCAGTCCGACGCCGAGGCTACGCCCCAGTTTGATAATCATGCGGACGATCTGGCGGTTGCGCTCGTCGTGCTCCAGGTGGCGGACGAAGCTGAGATCGATCTTGAGATGGTCGGCCGGCAGGTCGCGCAGGTATTCGAGTGAGGACAGGCCGGTGCCGAAATCGTCGATCGCGACGATGCCGCCTGCGGCACGATGCGTGCGCAGTTCCTGGGCGACGTGGCTGAAATTGCTCATGGCCGCGGTTTCGGTGATTTCGATGGCGAGTCGGCACAGGGCGATCCCGGCCTCGGCGCAGCGGGCGGCGATCCGCGCTGCCAGGCCGGGGGTGTCGAACTGGCGCGCCGACACGTTAACACTCAGGCCCAGGTCGTCCATTCCCGCGGCATCGAGGGCCTTGAGCGCCTCGCAGGCCTGTTGCATCACACGATCGCCGATGGCGTGGATATAGGCCGATTTTTCAGCGACCGGGATGAACTCGGCGGGGGGGATGAAGCCCTCGTCGGTCCGCCAGCGCAGCAAGGCTTCGGCGCCGACAAGGCGGCCGGTGATCAGGCAGATCTGGGGCTGAAAGACCAGGAACAGCGCGTCATGCTGCAGATCCTGGCCCAGTCGTGACATCAGGGCAAAGCGCTTGCCGGCTTGCCGCTCGATATCCGGATCGTAGGCCACGCTACTGCCTGGTCCGCGCTGCTTGGCGGCGCGCAGGCTGGTCCATGCCGCGCGCAGCAGTTCGTCCGCGTTGCCGGTGACGGCGTCGAGGGTGAGTTCGGTGATGCAGGCGGTGAGGCGGTAGTGGTCATTGTCCAGGCGCAGCGGTTGGTCGAAAATGGCCATCGCATGGGCGCTGTCGACCTGATCGGCGAGGCCAAGGATGGCAAACAGGTCGGCGGTGATACGGGCGATCATGGTCGGCGGCGGGAAGGCCTGGCGCAGCGGTCCGACCAGTGCGTCGAGGATACGGTTGCCCAGTGCGACACCGAAGGCATCGTTGAGCCCGGAGAAATTATCCAGATCGATCAGCAGCATGCGGTGCTGGCCGCCGCCGGTGCCGATCCGCCGGCGGCCGATCTCTCGCAGCAGCGCCGCGCGGTTCGGAATGTGCAGGAGTTCGTCTTCGTAGGCCATGCGGTCGAGGCGGCTGATCAACGCGACATTGCCGAAGCCTTTCGAGGCGTTGGCGGCGAATACGCCGAGCAACTCGTGTTCGGACGTCTCCAGTGGCCGGCCGGTGGACAGGTACACCGCGTAGTCGGCCATCGCGTGTTGGTGCGGGAAATACAGCACCTGGCAGTCGTTCCGTTCAATGGGGCGATGGCCATCGAGAGAGGCCACAATGCACTCGGCAATGTTGCGGTCGGGCAGGGTCCGGAGCGCGCTGTTCAGATAGGGTGCGAACTGGCCGGCGGCGCCAACGATGATCGGCCCGCGGGGGGCGTCTTCGGCGCTGTCGCTCCCTTCGACGCAGACGATGCCCTCGGCCGGCACTTGCAGCAGATCCGCCAGCTCGATCAGTACGGTGCTGGCAATCTGCTCTAGGGTGCGCGCAGTGGTGAGCCGGTTGCTGGCTTCGAGAATCAGCTGCAGGCCTTTGCGTGCGGAGGAAACCGCGCTGAGTTGGCTGTAGCTGCGGATGGCCGCGGTGAGCACGTTCTTGAGGCCGCGGCTGGCCAGGTCGGACTTGAGGCAGTAGTCGGACAGGTCGTAGGTTTCCATCACCTCGTCGACCGGTGCGAAGCCCGGCTGGCCGGTGAGTAGCACGATGCGCGGCTCGTACAGACCGAGCATTTCGCGCACGCCCTTGACCAGACGCAGCCCGGCATCTTCGGTCTCCATCACCACATCCGCGAGGATCACCGCGAAATCGTGATCCTTGGCGAGCAGGCGTGCCGCCTCGGACAGGCAGTAGGCCTGCACCAATTCAAGCGGCCGCCCGAGGATGTGCAGATCGCCCAGGGCATGGGCCAGTGCCTGCTGAAAGCCGCGGTCGTCGTCGACCGCCAGCACGCGCCAAGGGCGCAGTGGCAGCGTGAGGGGGGGCGGGTCTTCGTCCCGAAAGCCTATCAGCGTGTCGTCGTCTTGAGCATTGGGGGACAGGGTGACCATGAAACGTTTCCTTCGCTGGCATGGCGAATGGGCATCCCATGAGAGTATTCCGTTTTCACTCGGTATGCATTGCCTTCCGTCCGGTGACGGGCGCCGGAAAGACAAATGCATGGATGATCCGCAGCCTGCTGCTGTCTCCGGGCAGGTCGGTGCCGGAGGCAATGCGACACATCGGCGGCCTATAGCGTTTTCAGGTATTCCATCAGGGCTGCCTTGTCCTCGTCGGGAAGCCCGGTGCCGTAGTCATGCCCCTGATTGCCGCCGCCCTTGAGCCGGGTGTCATGCAGGCTGCCGTAGTACTCGGCGTCTTCGCCTGCGGTGACATAGCCGATTCGCTCGCGGTCGTACAGGTTGTAGCCGCGCCAGAAGGTGACCGGGCGCGCGTCCGGCGGCTCGAGCAGGTCGCGCAGGGTGGGTACGGAGCCGTTGTGCAGGTAGGGCGCGCGTAGCCATATGCCGTCGAGAAAGGCGGCCACATACCCACGCAGGGGTTCTTCGACCAGGCCTTCGCGCTCGATGCCCATGTCGGTGACAACCTTGTTGGCTTCGTAGGCGGCCTTTTCGTTCCAGGTGTCCATGCGGTCGCGACTGGTGCCGACCTCTTCGACGGGCACGACGGTGCCGGTGCGCTCCGAGGCGTGGCAGCCGGCGCAGGTGGCGTCGAACACGGCTTTGCCTTGCTCGGCCATCGCGCTGTCGATGGCGAAGGGGTAGGCCGGAGCGCGGGCGGCCTTGAGGTAGTCGAGCATCCAGTCGATCTGCTTGAGGAATTCGGCATTGTCCTTGGGCGGGGCGCCGAGCAGGCCGAGGGCGGAGTCGATGACCACCGAGCGCGCATTGTGGCTGTCGCCGGCAAAGTTCATGCGATGGCCTTTGTCGGGCTGGTATTTGCCGAGGTTCCAGATCGAGGGCATGTCGGTGGGGCCGAAGGTTTCGTCCATCGGCCACTCGATCATGAAGTACTTGGTGAGGTTCATCGAGTCGTCGCGGCCACGACCCCAGTCGGGGAAGGCGCTGTGATACAGCCAGGCGAACTGGGTCTGGCGTTCGAGCAGGCGCTTTTTGGTGATGGGGATCAGCAGGTAGCGGTAGATGAGCGCGTCGTCCCAGCTCAGGTCGGTGACCAGATTGATTTCGCGCATGAGCACGTCGGGGTCGAAACGCGGGTCTTTGGCGCAGTCGATGAGAAAGCGGAAGAAGGCGGCCAGATCGAGCGTGTGGTTGGGGCCGGTGGGCACGAACACCGGGTTGGAGTCGACCGACGCGCGGTAGGTGGCGGTGTGGCACACGGCGCAGGTGTTGGCGACGCGGTCGAAGCCGATGGTTTTCTTGGTGAAGCCGACGGGCAGCTCCATGCCTTGCTCCCAGGCGACGCCGAAGCTGGCGTAGCCGCCAGGGCCGGGCAGCTTTTCGGGGAAGACGCGTGGCAGCACGTAGAAGATCCAGTACGGAATGCCGGCGTCAGCCTCGGCGCCGATCGAGCCGTACTTGAAGCGCATCTCGGGGTTGTCGGTGATCCAAGCCGGCTGCGGCACTTCACGGAAGAATTTGACCCAGCCGTAGACGCCGGCGGCGATGCCGATGAGTACGACCAAGCCGAGGATGGCGAGCCAGGTGCGACGGGGTTTGGGTTGGGTGGCAAGGCTCATGTTGCGGGCCCTCCGGGTGATGTGCCGGTGCCGGCGGGTTGGTGGGCGGGCAAGCCGCCCACCCTACGGGGTGCGCCGGGGAGGTGCGCTGCATCCGGGCTACGTTTTTGCGGGAGGATGTTCATGGGCGGGCCCTCAAAACGTCTTCAGATATTCGACGATGGCGTCCTTGTCCTCGGGCGCCAGCGTGGTGCCGTAGGCCGCGCCTTCGTGGCCGCCGTTGCCGTTGCCGGGTTCGGTGGTGTCGAACAGGAAGTAGCTGCGGTCGGGTTCGGCGGCCACGTCGGAGACAAAGCCGAGGCGGTCGCGGTCGATGATGTCGTTGCCGCGCCAGAAGGTGGTGGGGCGCAGGGCGGCCGGTTCGAGCAGGTCACGCACGGTGGGCACCGAGCCGTTGTGCAGGTAGGGGCCGCGCAGCCACAGGCCGTCGAGCGGCATGTTGGCGTAGCCGTGCGTTTTGCGGAAATGCTGGAAGCGGTGCGGGTAGCCGGCGTAGAGCGTGCTCTGGTTGACCGCCAGGGTGTAGGTGTAGGAATCGAGCCGGGCGCGATCGGTGCCGATGTGGGCGATTGGCGTGACATGGCCGACATACTCACCGGCAAAGTCGCGCCCGTCGGCACCGTGGCAGGCGGCGCAGGTGGCGGCGTACACGGCCTTGCCGCGCTCGGCCTTGGTTTTGTCGATGGCATAGGGCCAGGGCGGCGGGGTGAGCTCGAGCAGCCAGTCTTCAATGCGGCCGATGGCGCGCAGGTCGATCGTGGGCGGCGTGGTGCCGGTGCCGAAGGCGGCGCTCTTGTTGCGCTCTTCGGTGCGGGTGTTGTTGCCGTCCCAGTGCAGCTCCATGCGCTCGCCGTCGTCGCGCTTCATGCGCGGGCCTTGCAGCCAGATGGAGGGGAAGTCCGAGGCGCCGAGTAGCTCCTTTTTGGGCAACTGGTGCATGGGGAAGTTGAACAGGATCTTGGCCGAGTTGAAGGTGTCCACCCGGCCCGGCCCCCAGTCGGGCTGCGCGAAGGCGAAGGCGAAACGTTCGCGCAGCATGAGCAGGCGCTCGCGCATCAGGCTGATCGCCACCGGGTACACCACGTAGCGGTCGAGCGGGCTGAGGCCGCCGGCGGCTTCTTCGATCTCGGGGACGATGAACTCGCTGCGAAACTTCGGCCCCGCCGCACAGTTGAAGAAGAAGGTCTCGAAGCCTTTGAGGTCGAGTCGGTGCGCCGGCATGCCGAGGTACACCGCCGGCGCGGCGCCCGGCGCGTCGCGCACGGTGCTGGCATGGCAGGCCGCGCAGTTGAGGAAGACGCGGTCGATGCCGAGGTTGAAGCGCTTGGACACGCCGATGGGCAAGTCCTTGCCCGGCTCGTAGGTGAAGCCGATTGAGCGGTAGCCGTCGCCGGGCAGGTGCTCGGCGCAGACCTTGGGTAGCACCTTCCAGATCCAGTAGGGAAAGCCCGATTCGCGTTCGCCGCCAGTGGAGCCGTATTTGAAATGGCTTGGCGCGTCGGCGTAGGCCACCGGGATGTCGGCGGTGAAGCGGCCGAGCGCGTAGATGCCGCCGACCAGGGCGAGCACCCAGGGCAGCCAGAGCAGGCCGCGGCCGAGCCAATGGGTGTGTGGGGGCGGGGTGTCGGTGTCGGGATGTGCCATCGCGTCGTTTCTCAAAAGACCGCACAGTCGGGCAGGTCGGCATAGGGGCGGGCGGCGAGCTGGTCTGCGTTCTGGCCGGTGGCTTTCAGCCGGCTGTCCAGCCACAGGCGCATCGAGGCCAGGTCGCCGCTGTGCTGGATGTCGCCGGCCTGGGGGGTGGCCGGTGGCGGCATGGGCGCCTTTTCGCGTTGGCCGGCGGGTGTCGACCACATGCTGAGGCGACGGGCCATGCGCGGCGCGCAGCGGTCGACGGCGGCGCGCACGGTGCCGCGGTCGCCATGCAAAAAGCCGGGCGGAAAGGCTTCGGTGCTGTCGTGGCACAGGCCGCAGTGTTTGTAGAAGGGCGCCAGCTCGGGGTCGTCGGGGCTGCTGCGCTCGGCCAGCGTGGGCACCGGCGCGGGGTGTTCGGTGGGCATGGGCAGCAGCGGCGAGAGCACGGCGGCGCGGCGCAGCGGGGCGTCGGCCAGCGCGTCGCTGCGCCCGGCGAGGGTGTCGGCGACGAGGCGGTCAATGTGCGTGCGCAGGGCGGCGAGGTCGTCGGTGAGTAGCGCGCGCACGCGCTCGGGGCTGATCTCGATGCGCCGCAGTGCCGCGCCTTCGGGGGTGCGCGGGGCGGCGCCGGTGGGGTGAAAGTGGCCGTCGGCGCCACGGCGAAATGGCAGGGCGCTGCGTGCCGGGCCGGCGCCGAGTACGAGGCGGTCGATCTTGAGCTGGTCGGCGTTGCGCCGGGCGCTGAGGGCCAGGCCGCTGGCATGGTGGCAGTCGAGGTCTTCGCGGTCGGGGCGAGGGCGGCGGGTGCACTCGAGGGTGAGGGCTTCGGCGTGCATGCCCGCCGCACCGCGCAGTGCGTTATCGAGTGCGGCGATGTCGACATCGGCAATGAACTGGCCGAGTGCGTGGATGATGTTCGGCAGCGTGGCGACGTCGTCGGCTCGCCAGTGGCCAAGGGGCGGGCGCAGGGCGAGCGGGTCGAAGCGCTCGGCCACGTCGGCGACGCGGCGCAGCTCGGCGGGATCGGTCGGCAGTGCCTGCCAGGGCAGGGTGGCGGCGAAGGGTTGGCGGTTGGGGATGTCGGGGCTGGGCACGGGCAGGCCGTTGGGCCAGTGTTGTGTCCAGTGGGTGGCGAGCGGGGCTAGCGCGGGATCGTCGGCGATCCGTCCGCTGGCTCGGCTGCCGAGGCGGTCGAGCAGGGTGCGCCACAGCAGGCGGGCGCGGCAACGCACGGCGGTGGGGCGGTCGGCGTGGGCGCAGCCGTGTTGCCAGACGGTTTGCGCGATGGACAGCAGGTTGGCGCGGTCGGTGGCGTCGTCGATGGCATTGGCCACGTCCACGCCGTGACGCCAGGGCAGACCGTAGAAGTCGCGGCCGGCGGCAGTGAGCAGGCGGGCGATGGCGGCGCTGCCGCTGGTTTCGTCCCAGGTCTGGCGCGAGAACAGCGGCGCGGCGTTCTGGTGGCAGGCCAGGCACAGACCGCGGTTGCCGGCGCGCAGGCGCGGGGTGGCGCCGTCGCGGTAGTCGTCCACGATCTCGAATTCGAAGCGGCCGGCGCTCTCGTTGTAGCTGATGACCTCCAGCACGCCGGCGGCTTCGTGGTAGCCGAGGTACAGCCGGTCGCGCAGCAGCGGCTGATCGGGGCGCCTGGGTTCGCCGGTGACGGCGATGACCACGCGGGGCGATTCAAAATAGTGCGCGGCGCCGGCGGTGTGGCGTTGCAGCGAGCGGCCGAGCGGGATGAGCACTAGCGGCAGGCCGTCGCCGGCCTCGCCGTCACCGGTCGAGACCTGCCCGCGCAATTGCGCGACCAGCGCCCCGATCGGGTAGGTCACTCGCGCGACGGGCTGGCCGGGCGGGGTCATCAGCTGCGCAAACAGCGAGGCGCCCTCGGCCCAGGCGGCGGATGGCGCCAGCCACAGCCAGCACAGCACCGGGAGGCCGAGCGTTCGCCACGCGCTGCGCATGGGCGCGGCCTCATTTCGCCGCGGCGACGAGTTGCCGGTGCTGGGTGCCGGTCCAGCAGTCTTCCGCCGTCTTGCCTGTGGCCAGGTAGCCGGCCTTGCCGGCTTCGTCGACGGCTTTGTTGTAGAGCACGAAGTTCACCACGAAGCTGCGGTCGATGTAGGCGCGGCCCAGATACAGCCCGGGGCGGATCATGCGCACTTCGTCGCGGATGGCGAAGCCGTCGCGCCCGGCCATCATGTCGGGCATGCGGCGGTAGCCGGGCAGTTGGTCGGTGAAGGCGTAGTCGATGATGATGGACTCGCGCCGGCCGTCGAGCAGGCTCTGGCCGCAGTAGAGCTGCGCCGGGAAGAGCAGCCACTGGTCCTTGCCGTTGACGGTGATCTCCTGCAGCGGGTTGGCGTCGCTCTCTTCGATCAGGCCGACGGCCTTGAGGGTCTTGAGGTCTTCGATGCGGTTACGCAGCAGACGCTCGTCGCGGTAGAAGACCTTGCCCTTCCACAGAATCTCGCCCATCAGGTCGAGCTTTTTGCCGGCCACGTTCACCAGCAAGCCCTTGAGCCCGCCGCCGGCAATCTCCGACAGGCGCAGCTTGCCGCTGCCGCCCTTGGGAAAGAACAGGTCGCCCTCGTACGGACCCTCGGGGATCGGTCCGGCGGACAGGCGCGCGTAGATCTGGTCGACTTGCTCTTGCTCGAGCAGGGCGAGGTTCTTGGGTGTGATCTTGTACAGCTCTTCGACCGACAGCGGGTGTTGCGCTTCGAGTTCGGCGAAATCGGGCTTGGCGTTGTGGGCCTCGCCGTAGGGCGCGAAGCTGATCGCTGGCGGGGTCTTGTCTTCCTTGGCGCCGCAGCCGGCGAGCAGGGCGAGGGCGGCGGCGGTGGCGAGGAGGCGGGCGGTGCGGTGCGGTGTCATGGCGGTCCTCCTCGCTTACAGGGTGGCCAGGAAGGCGGTGAGTGCCTTCTTGTCGGCGTCGGAGAGGTCTTCGCCAAAGCGGTGACCGGCGTTTTCGATCTCGGCAAAGCAGGAGGAGTAGATCTGCTTGACCAGGTAGGGCCGTTTCTTGAGCGCCTCGACCAGGCCGTTGGGTTGGCTGGTCACCTCTTCGGTGATGCCCTTGAGGTCGGTAAAGATGCGTTTGCCGGCGTCCGGTCCCCATTGCTTGACCAGCCGCGCCTCAACCTCCTTGGGCTTGAACTTGGCCTGCACCAGGTCGACCACGAAGGTCTTGTGCTGGAAGTTGCCCACCGTGCCGGCATTGACGCCACGCCCGTCGATGACCGCCGGGATGGTGAGCGAGAAGCCGACCAGCTTCTCCTTCTCGGTGCCGTCCCACAGCCGCGGCCCGACGCGCAGGGTCACGTCCTCGTTGAGCAGCGTCACCTTGGGGATGCGCTTGGCCGGGTTGAGCAGCTCGTCTATGCTCGCCTTGTAGAGCTTGAAGCGGCCCTCGATACTGGGGTCGTATTCCCAGCAGGCGGGTTGCTGGTCGGGCGGCAGCAGCGACAGGGTGTCGCCGTCGACATAGCGTGGGCGCATGGCGTAGAAAGCGTTGGCCTTGTTGGCCGGCTTGCCGCACAGCTCGGGGCCGAGCGCGTTGTTGTGCAGGAAGGGGGCGTGCGCCCACAGGTTGAGCAGCGAGATGTTGCGGTAGTAGCTGCGCCCGCCGTCGGCCGGCTCGGCCAGGTTGGGGTCTGGCGGCTGGGCGCGCAGGGTTTCGGAGCCGTACTCCTGCCAGATCTTGCCGGTCATGTGGTTGCTGTGCAGGGCGCGGCAACGGAAGGTGCCGACCTCGGAGACCAGGGTCGGTTTGTCATTGCCCATCCAGTCGGTGCGCAGGCCGGTCTTGGCGTCCATTTTGTGGAAATCCAGCGCATCGAACTGCCCGGCGGCGGCTTCGGGCTGGCTGGAGTGGCAGCGTGCGCAGGTGGTGGCAAACACCTTTTGCCCGCGGGCCACGGCGCCGTCGCCAAATTCTTTCTCGAGGTCGGCGATGAGGTCTTGCGTGGCGTAGGTGGCGGTGGCGTCGGCCTGGCGCAGCGCGGTTTCGCGGGCTTCGCGCAGGTCGGTGTTGCGCGCCTCGGCCGACATGAAGAAGTCGAGAATGTTGACCAGGCGGTCTTCAATCGCGCGGAAATTCGGGCAGTCGCGCCGGCACTGGCCGATGTTGAAGGGCGTCTGGCCAAAGCCGCGTTGCTGCGGGTCGGCCACGCGCAGGTCGGTCAGGTGATTGACCCAGCATTGCTCCGAGCACGATCCGATGTTGAAATACACCCGCTGGATGGCTTCAAGCGCGCCGATTGAATCCTCGCCGCCCTTGAGGATGTGATGCACGGTTTCCTCCTTGAGCGACTTCTCCCAGCACTTGCCCTCGCGCCCCGGCTCGCACCAGCAAGTCGCACCCGCCTTGCCCTCGCAGCTGTTCGTCTTGCGCCATTTGAGCACCTTCTCGCCCATGAACACCGGCCGCTGCGGGATGTTGATCAGCGCGTTCATGGAGCCAGGGTTGTTCACCTGGTCGTTGGGGATGGCGGAGGTGTCGGAAGTGCCCGGCCTGGCGTGGGCAAACATCTGCCATTCGAGCGTGTTGCTGGCCATGCCCGAGACCATGATCTCGGAGATGCGCGAGTACTGATTGCCGAGCAGGCCCTTGATGTTCTCCCACTTCGGGTGGGCCGGGTCGGCCGGCGGGTTGAGCGGGTCGAAGGAAATATGGCAGGAGCCGCAGGCGGTGCCGATCAGGTAGGGCGGCTCGACCGCGCCGTCGAGCAGGCGGCTCTTGGCCGGTTCGTCCGAGCCGCCGGCGGCCGGAATCTTGCGGTTGTAGCCTTCCCAGCTGCCGGCGCTGCCGTTGAGCTTGACCCACTTGTCGCGGTCGAAGCGCGGATTGGGAAACTTGCGGATGCCGAGCATGCCGGTCGAGGTGCCGAACTTCAGGTCGCAGGCCGACTGGCGCTGGTCTTTGGGCCCGTGCACATCGCCCTCGGCCAGCGGCGCGTCGTGAAAGTCGCAGGCCGGGTCGGTGTAGCCGGCCTTGCCCACGTACTTGAGCAGTTCTTCGTCGCCGGGGCACCAGTCCAGGCCGTAGGTTTCGTCCAGACTCTTGGCCGGGCAGTTGGCGTCGCCCGGCGTACAGCAGCTCGGATCATTGATGCCGCCCCAGGCGCGGAAGCGTTCGCCGCGCTCATCGGAGCGCAGCACGCGGAACCAGTCGATCAGCACGCCTACCCGCTGCTGGAACACATAGGTGTGGAAGCGGTCGTTGCCCGCCGTGGCCTTGAACCAGATCAGCCGGCCGGCGCACTCCGAGGCGTTCAGGCCCTCGCGCGCACAGGAATCGAAGTAGGGAATATCCTGCTCGTGCACCACGGGCGCGGCATGGGCGAGGCGGCCCACAGGGGCGATGAAGCTGGCTGACAGTGCGAAGACAAGCAGAAGCAGGCGGACCATGTCGGGCCTCCGGGATACTCGGTGACGACCGGCCCATGACGGCACGCGCGGCAAAACGCGTCGCCGCGAAACCCCCCGAAAACGTTCGGGGCAAAGGGGCTCTGATCGGGAGATGGCGCCGCCTCGCAACAAAGTCGCGCGCCATCGTCATATTTTTAGGGTTCTGTGTACTTGGTGTAGCACCCCAGCGGTCGATTGCAAGACGGGCGTGCTGTCGTGAGCGCCGCCCGGTGGGCCGTTCTCGGCGGTTTCGTGCCTTGGACGCGCAACCCGAGGCCGCCGTATGATGCGGCCATGCGCCTGCCCGAACTGCCCTTGTCCCGACGCGCCTGTTCATGCCTCTGCCTGGCATGGGTCATCGCCCTTGCCGCGTGTCAAAAAACCTCGCCGGAACAAGCGATTGGCGAGGCCATCGGTCGCATCGAGCAGGGTATCGCCAGCCACCAGAATGCCGACGTGCGCGCCGAACTCGCCGAGGCATTTCGCGGTGGCCCGAACACCGACCCCGGTCAGCTCGACAAGACCGGCGTACAACGCCTGCTCGCCGCCTATTTTCTGCGCTACAAAAATATTCATGTGGTGATCACTGGCGTGAGCGTCGAGCCGCTGTCGCACACGCCAGACCAAGCCTGGTCGGACGCCTCGGTGTTGCTCACCGGTGCCGACGGGCTGATCCCCGAGGCCGGCCGCCACTACCGGGTGCGCGGCCTGTGGGTGCGTGAGGGCAGCGACTGGCGGCTGCGCGAGCTGCACTGGGAGTAGTCCCATCCGCCCCACACACCGGAGAGGCAAGATGACGACACAGGAAGACAAGGGGCGCGCCTTTCGCGCGCTGCACCAGGGCGAGGGCGCCTTCATCATCCCCAACCCGTGGGATGTCGGCACCGCGCGGCTGCTGGCGCATCTCGGTTTCGAGGCGCTGGCGACCACTAGCGCCGGCTACGCCTTCTCGGCCGGGCAGCGCGACAGCACCATCGGGCGCGAGGCGATGATGGCGCATGTGCGCACCCTCGTCGCGGCCACCGAGCTGCCGGTCAGCGCGGACCTGGAAAACGGCTTCGGCGACGACCCGGACACGGTGGCCGAGACGCTGCGCCAGGCGGTGGCGGCGGGGCTGGTCGGCGCCTCCATCGAGGACGCCACCGGCCGTCCCGAGGCGCCGCTCTATGCCTTGCCGCAGGCGGTCGAGCGCATCCGCGCGGCGGCCGAGGTGGTGCGGGCGCTGCCCTTCCCCTTCATGCTCACCGCCCGCGCCGAGAACTACCTCGTCGGCCAGCCCGACCTTGACGACACCATCGCCCGTCTGCAGGCCTACCAGGCGGCAGGTGCCGACGTGCTCTACGCGCCGGGGCTGACGAGCCGGGAGGACATCGCCGCCGTCGTGCGCGCTGTCGACCGGCCGGTGAATGTGGTGATGGGGCTGCAGGGCGTCCGGCTGACCCTGGCCGAGCTGTCGGCACTGGGGGTCAAGCGTGTCAGCGTGGGCAGTGCGCTGTCGCGCGCCGCGCTCGGTGCCTTCCTGCGCGCGGCGCGCGAAATGCGCACCCACGGCAGCTTCACGTTTTCCGATGAGGCGGTCGGCTTCGACGAGATCAGTGCGATGTTCTAGTGCCGTGCGTGCGAATTGTCGATACCGCGTAGGGTCGGCTTTAGCCGACCACGGCGGGTTAAAACCCGCCCTGCAAGGGGCGCAACAATTGCAAAGCAGACCACCAGCTTACAGCCCGCCGGCCATGTCGATATGCGCGCCGCAGACATAGGAGGCCGCCTCCGACAGCAGCCAGACGACGGTCTCGGCCACCTCCTCGGGCTGCCCGCCGCGGCGCATCGGCAGTTGCGACGCGATGCGCGCGACCCGCCCCGGCTCGCCGCCGTCGGCATGCATCCCGGTGTGGATGAAGGCCGGGCGCACCGCATTGACGCGGATGCCCTCCGGCCCCACCTCCTTGGCCAGCCCGGTGGTCAGCGTGTCGATGGCGCCTTTCGAGGCGGCGTAGTCGACATACTCGCCGGCCGAGCCCAGCCGCGCCGCGGCTGACGACACGTTGACGATCACGCCGCCGGCGCCGCCCTGGCGGGTGGACATGCGGCGGATCGCCTCGCGGCAGCACAGGAAGCTGCCGATCACATTGCAGGCGAGCACCCGCTGCAGGCGCGCCGCGTCCATGTCGGTCACACGCATCTGCGTCTCCAGCACGGCGGCGTTGTTGACCAGGTGGGTGAGCGGGCCGAAGCGCCGGTCGATGGCGGCAAACATTGCCACCACCGCGGCCTCGTCCGCGACGTCGGCGGCGTGGATCATGGCCTCGCCGCCGCGCGCCGCGACCCGCGCCTGCATCGCTTCGGCAGCTGCGCGGTTGCGTTGGTAGTTGATGCAGATGCGGTAGCCGTCGATGGCGGCCCGTTCGACCACCGCGGCGCCGATGCCGCGGCTGCCGCCGGTGACCAGCAGTACCTTGTTGTTGGCGATGGCCATTGGCTGTCTCCTGTGCCGCGATGGTTTGAGTCTAGTAGACCAGCAGCACGCGCACCTCGATGCTGCGCCGTGGTGGCGTGCCCTCGGGGATGTCTGGTTCGTCGAAGGCGGCGTGCGGGGTGAAGCGCGCCACCTCGGTGGCCGAGTCGTAGGACTTGAAGGCCAGCACCTCGTGGCGGCCCATGCGCGGCGCGTAATGCCAGCGGTGCGCGGGCGAATGGGTGTGCAGGTAGATCTCGCCGCTGCGCTGCGGATAGTGGATGTCGGCGGCGACGCGCTCGGTGGGGCTCACGCTGCGCGCATCGCACACCGCCAGCGGGGTGTCGCGCACCTCGCACACCAGCGGCCGCCACAGGTTCACGATGGCAAAGCGGCCGGTGAATTCGCGCGCGTCCATGCCCGGGCATTGCAGTTCCAGCCGCCGCCGGCCCGAGGTCTCGGTGTAGTCGTTGTGTACCCGGCCGACCGCGGCCGGGGCGCTGGCGTCGCGGCCGAAGCCGAGGGCCGGCCGGTCGGCCTCGCGCTCGCGCACCAGGTGGTCGAACACCATCGCCAGCCGGGCGCCGGTCAGCGCGCGCGCGAGCAGGGCGCATTCGCGGTAGTAGGTGTCGGCGATCTCGCGCCCGTCGGTGAAGTCCGCCATCTGGCTGTGGTGCTCGATCAGGCGAAAGCCCTCGACATCCAGCGAGGTGGCGCCGATGCCGCGCAGATCGGCGATCGGGCAGCGCTGTTCGACATAGCGGGCGTTCTCGCGTGCCACGCCGGCCGGCGGCGCGTACAGGTAGGCATAGGGTTTGTCGGCCATTGCGTGCAGATAGCTGAAATGGGCATGGTCGGTCATGGCGTGTCCTCCAGGTCAGGGCTGCAGGCCTGTGCATGGCGCAGTGCCGTGTCGAGGCGGTCGGTGCCCCAGAACAGGGTGTCGCCGACGAAAAAACTGGGCGCGCCGAACACCCCGCGCGCGACGGCCTCACCGGTGGCGGCGCGCAGGCGCGCGCGGATCGGGGGCGAGCTGGCGTCGGCCAGGATGGGGGCGGGGTCGAGATCCAGCCCGCGCAGCACCCGGGCCAGGCCGTCGGCGCTGGCGGTGTCGATTTCTTCGCCGAAATGGGCGCGGTACATCGCTGTCACGAAGCGCTTGCCCCAGCCGGCATCCAGCCCGACCAGGGCCACGCCGGCCGACAGCACGCTGTTGCGCGGGAAGCTGCTCGGCCGTTGCAGCGGCAGCTGGCGCTCGGCGCACAGGCGGGCCAGGTCGCGCCACATGTAGTCGCCCTTGGCAGGGTAGAGATTGAACGGCGAATCGGTCCAGCCCTGGCGGGCGAAAATCGGCCCCAGCAGAAAGGGGCGGTAGTCGAAGCGAGCCCGTCCTTCGGCCTCCAGGCGCGCCACGTCGGCCGCCGCGATATACGAATAGGTGCTCGCCGGGTCGAACCAGAATTCGATGCATGGCAAGCGTGAGCGTTCGGATGTCATGGGGCCTGCTCCGTCAGTGTCGATGACAGGTATGGTTGCGCCCGGTGGCGCTGCCTCAGGTGAGAACTGCTGCGTGCGCGCCCAGCAGAATTCAATGTTCGGGCGGCGGACATGTTTAGGCTGGGTGTGTCCCTCTCCTCCCTTGGCGTTTCGCCTTCGGGCACGTCGGTTTCTGCCCGGACCCGCCCCCACGGGGGCGGCTTTTTTCCGGCGCATGGGGGGAGGGCGTCTTGAGGAGGACACGACAATGCAGGCCAGAGACGATGTGCGATGGACGGTCGAGCTGAACCCCGGCGCGGTGCTGCGCCTGCCGCCGGGGACGGCGGTCGGGTGCCGGGCGGGCAGCGTCTGGCTGACGGAGTATCGCCCCGGTCGAGATGTGCTGCTGAGCGCGGGTGATGTCTACACGGCCGGCGGTGCCGGGCCGGTGGTGGTGACCGGGCGGGTTGATGCGTGCCTGGTGTTTGACGTGGCCGACGATTCAGTCGGGCGCCGAGTGCTGCGGGCCCTGGGCGAGGCCTGTGTCCGCCTCGGTCACTGGCTGCGCCAGCGCGGCGAGTGCGGCGGCACAGGCCTGCACCACCGGCCGGGCCTGCCCGCGCGCTGACATCAGCAGCACATAGCTCTTGTCGGGCAGGCGCAGTGGGTGCACGGCTTTCAGGCCATGGCGGGTGCAGAAGTCCTGTGTGAGCCGTACCGGCAACAGGGCCAGCCCGTCGCCACGTGCGCATGCCAGCAGCACAGCGTACACGTCGTGGCAGACCAGCACCGGCGCCTGCGGTAGCGCGCCCAGGCCGACCTGCCGCGCCAGTCGTGTCCATGACAGCAGGGGGTGCTCGATCAGCGTCTCGTTGGCCAGCAATTCGGGCAGCGAGCGCAGCCCCAGCGCCAGCGCGCGGCTGGCCGGCGCCAGCACACCGAGTGTTTCGTGCCACAGGATGCGGCCGTCTACATGGTCCGCCGGATGACAGTAGCGGATGGCAATGTCACACTCGCTGCGATCGAGGTCCGACAAGCTCTCGCTTGCCGACAGGGTCAGCGCCACGCCGGGGCAGGCCGCGCGCAGGGCATCGAGCCGCGCTGCGAGCCACAGCCGCGATACACCCGGGCTGGCGGCGATGCGGACCTCGGTGGCGAAACCGCTGCCGAGTCCGTGCAACCAGTCAGCCGCACCGCGGGCAAAGGCGGCCGCCGCATGGTAGTAAGCCAGCCCTTCGTCGGTGAGCTCGACCGTCGGGCTGTGGCGGATCAGCAGCTGCAGGCCGGTGCGTTCTTCGAGCAGTGTGAGCGAGCCGGTCAGCGCGGCGCGGCTGACGCCCAGTTCGCTCAGGGCCCGTGCCACTGTGCCGTGGCGCACCAGCGCCTCGAAGGCGGCCAGCGCATGCAGCGGTGGCAGAGGGGCGGGAGGTGTCGACATCAAGGAGGCTCCGGTCGATGAGTCATTCATTATTGCGTGATCTGCCTTTGCTGGAACTGCTGGCGCTGGAAGCCTGCCTGCGCCTGGGTTCGCTGGCGCGGGCGGCCGACGAGCTGTCGGTGACACCCTCGGCGATCAGCCACCGCATCCGCCAGCTCGAAGGCACGCTCGGCGTTGACTTGCTTGAGCGTCGAGGGCGTGGCGTGGTGCCGACCGAGGCGGCGGCCGCACGCCAGAGCGAACTGAGCGCGTTGGTGGCCGATTTTCGTGCCGCCACCGGTGCGTTACGCCACAGCGCGCAGCAAACGCTGCATATCGACGTCACCCCGGTGCTGGGGGCGACATGGCTGGCGAGCCAACTGCCGGCGCTTCGCCGCGCGTTGGATCTGCCTGCATTGCAGGTCGAGTTGAGCGCCACGCGCCTGCCAACGGCCCCTGTCGACCCGCGGACCGATATTCTCATCGAGCTGGTGGCAGCGTCGCGTGCGCCAGGCCAGATTCGCCTGTTCGGTGCCTGCATAGGCGCGTATGTGAGTGCGTCCTCACCGCTGACAACGCCGGTCACGCTTGCCGATCTTCAAACCCGGACGCTACTCCGGCAGACCGTGGTCGATTGGGCGCGCTGGTGTGTCGAGGCGTTTGGTCAAAGTGCCCCCTTGCATCATGGTGTAACGCTGGACGACCCGCTCAGCGCGCTCGAAGCCTGTCTTGCCGGCGGCGGGCCCGCCTTGCTCAGCACCTTGAGTGCGGCGCCGTATCTTGATAGCGGGCACCTTCGTCAACTCCATCCGGCGCGTATCGATGCCGGCCACTATGCCATCTCGCTGACCGAGCGCGGTCAGCTCAAGCCGCTGGCGCGCCGCGCTGTCGACGCGTTGGTGGCGTTGGCCGGGGCCGGCCGTTAGCGACACAACACGTCCAGCGACAGCATCGCCAGCAGCAGATCGGGCGAAGTCCAGGCGCGGGCAGCGAGCAGCGCCACGGCCGTCATTGCCAGTGCCAGCCAGATGCCCGACCGTTGGCTCGGTGGGCGCTTCATGCTGCGCGGCTGGCTGGTATCGGCGCCGCGGCCGGTGTGCGGTCGTCGATCGGGTAGTGCAGCACGGCAGCGAGCACACCGAGACCGATCGACAGCGTCCACACCACGTCGTAGGAGCCGGTGGCGTCGAACACCAGCCCGCCCAGCCACACCCCGAGGAAACTGCCCACCTGATGGCTGAAAAAGACGAAGCCGAACAGTGTCGAGATGTAGCGCACGCCGAAGATCTGCGACAGCACACCGCTGGTCAGCGGCGCCGTGCCCAGCCATAAAAAGCCCATGCCGGCGGCGAACACGTAGGTGGTGGTGGCGGTGATGGGCAGCGCCATGTAGGCGGCGGTCAGCCCGGCACGCAGCAAATAGAGCACGGTGAGCAGGTTCTTTGCCCGCCAGCGTCCGCCCATCCGGCCCCAGGCCCAGGTGCCGAGCACGTTGAACAGCCCGACCAGCGCCAGCGCACGCATGCCGATGTTGGCATTCAGGCCCTGATCGAGCAGAAAGGCTGGCAGGTGGTTGCCGATGAAGGCCAGCTGGAAGCCGCAGGCCAGGAAGCCCAGCCCCAGCAGCCAGAAACCGCGATGCGTAAAGGCTTCGGCCAGTGCGCTCCACAGGCCCTGCGGCGGGGTGGCCGACGGATCGGTGGCGGCACGTGGCTCGGCCATGGCCACCGCCAGCAGCAGCGCGACGGCCACGGTGGCGGCCAGCACCCACAGTGCGTCGGCCCAACCGGACGTGCTGATCAGGTGCTGCGCGAAGGGCAGCATGGCGAACTGGCCGAGCGAGCCGAGTGCGCCGGCGGTGCCCAGCGCGGCGGTGCGCCGGTGCGCCGGCACCGTGCGGCCGATGGCCCCGTAAATGATGCTGAAGCCGGTGCCGCTGAGCCCCAGACCAACCAGCAGGCCGGCCGACAGATTGAGCGTCAGGCCGCTGTCCGACAAGGGCATCAGCACCAGTCCGGCCACATAGGCCAGGGCGCCCGCGACCACCACCCGGCCGGCGCCGAAGCGGTCAGCGACCATGCCGGTCAAGGGTTGGGCGATGCCCCACAGCAGGTTTTGCAGGGCGATGGCGAAGGCGAAAGTCTCGCGTCCCCAGCCCAGATCGAAACTCATCGGTTGCAAGAACAGCCCGAAGCTGTGGCGCATGCCCAGCGCGAGGCTGAGGATCAGCCCGCCGCACACGATGACCAGCGTGGGCGAGCGCCAGGGATGGGGTGTCATGTTGATCTCCAGAAAGGTGTGGGGTGTGTGCCTACCCTAGCGCTGGCGCGCTGACCTACTGGCGAAGAATGCTGTGATCGCCGTCAGTGCTTTTCATGTGTTCGCGTCGGCGCCTGCCCGGCACGGCGTGACTCGGCTATGCTTGGCGCCCTCTGAACCTCGTGCAGCAACAACCATGCTTAACGCCCGCTTTTTTCTGCTCATCGCCATTGCCCTGGTTTACCTGGTTGCCGTGCCCGGCACCTCCCTCATTCGCGCTGCGATCTCGGGCGATGCGCTGACCCTGCGATTGAGCTTCGGCACCCCGATGCTGTGGCTGACCACGGCCGTCATCGTGTTGATCATCTTCGGGCTCTGGAAGCGTTTCGCCTGGGCCTGGTGGCTCGGCATTGCGGCGGCGGGGTTTCAATTGGTGCGTATGGGGCTGTGGGTGTCGCAGCACTACTCGCTGTCGCGCCTGCCGGGCGAAGGCACGCTGCTGGTGCTGGGCTTGCTGGTGAGTTTTCTGGTGTTGATGCTGTTGCCGGGTACGCGGATGGCGTGTCGGCGGTGAGGGGTAAGGCGGGTTGAAACCCGCCTTCACTTGTTGCGCTAGCTCGAACAGCTCACCGAAAGCGATTGCGCCCAATCCGGCGGCGGCGCGGCGAATTCGGCGTACTCGGGCTGATCATCGAAGGGCCGTTGCAGGCAGGCGTGGATGCGGTGCAGGGGCGCGAAGTCGCCGGCCTGCGCGGCGCGGATGGCAGTTTCGGCCACCCAGTTGCGCAGCACATATTTCGGATTGACCGCGTGCATGGCGGTGCGGCGCTCGGCGTCGGGCCGTGCTTCGGTCGCCAGGCGCGCGCGCCACTGCGCCAGCCAGGCATCCCCGGCAGCGCGGTCAGGGAGCAGGTCGCGCACCGGGGCGTCCTGCGCGGGCGTGCCATCGGCGGCGGGCAGCTCGGCAAGGGCGCGGAAGAACAGGGTGTAGTCGGTGTGATGGGCGTGGAGCAGGCCCAAGAGTCGGCCGATCAGTGCTTCGTCGCCGTCACGGGTGTCGGTCAGCCCCAGCTTGGCGCCGAGCCGGGCGAGGAATTCGCGGTTGTAGGTGTCGACGAAGGCGTTGTCGATGGTGTCGAACAGCGCGTCGGCATCGCCGATCAACGGTGTCAGCGCATGGCCGAGGGCCTGCAGGTTCCAGTGGGCGACGTGCGGCTGCGCGCTGTAGCGGTAGCGGCCGCCGCGGTCGGTGTGGTTGCAGATGTGGTTGGCGTCGAAGCCGTCCATGAAGGCGAAGGGGCCGTAGTCAAGCGTGAGACCGAGAATCGACATGTTGTCGGTGTTCATCACCCCGTGCATGAAGCCCACCGCCTGCCATTGCGCCATCAGCGCGGCGGTGCGGCGACTGACCTCGGCGAGCATCGCCAGCGCCGGGTCGGCCGTCTCGCGCGCGGCGGGGTAGAAGCGGTCGATGACATAGTCGGCCAGTTGCCGGAGTTCGTCCGGCCGCTTGTTGGCCATCCAGTGCTCGAAGGAGCCGAAGCGCACAAAGCTCGGCGCCATGCGCGTCACTACCGCCGCGGTCTCCATGGTCTCGCGCGGCACCGGCAGCTCGGAGGCGACCAGGCTCAGCGCGCGCGTGGTGGGGATGCCGAGCGCGGCCATGGCCTCCGAACACAGAAACTCGCGGATCGACGAGCGCAGCACCGCGCGGCCGTCGCCCATGCGCGAGTAGGGCGTGCGCCCGGCGCCCTTGAGCTGCAGCTCCCACGGGCCGTGCGGCGTGCGGATTTCACCGAGCAGATGGGCGCGGCCATCGCCCAGCTGACCCGCCCAGGCCCCAAACTGATGGCCCGAATACACCGCCGCCAGCGTGTCGCTGCCGGGCAGCGGGGTGTTGCCGGCGAAGGCGTCAACAAAGGCCGGCGCGGCGAGCGCGTCCGGGTGCAGGCCGATCAGCGCGGCGGCCGCGTCACTGGCGACGACAAGGCGCGCATCGGGCAGACCCCAGGGCGCCAGACGGGTGTAGAAGGCCTCGGGCAGGCGCGCGAAGCTGTTGTCAAAAGGCAGGGCGTCGAGGCGGTGCGGACGGTCGAGGGCGTCCGGGTGGGGTGCGTTCATTGTGCTTGGGCTCTGTGGGGTGTCGTGTGGCCGGTCTGTGCCGGACTCAGTGCACAGTGTGACAGCGGATGCGTCGCTGCGCTCAACGAGCGAGGCGTCGCGTGCGCAGGTAGGATGCCAGTCAGGTGTGCCGCAGCCGGATGCCGGCACCCGTAACCGACCTCAAATCAAGGAGCCGCCATGCCGATGTTTGTCGACACCTCGCCCCCCGGGCAATGCATCTTCTGCCGCCTGGTGGCGGGCGATATCCCCGCCGAGCGCGTCTATGAAGACGCGCTGACCATCGCCTTCATGGACATCGGCCAGCTCAACCCCGGCCATGTGCTGGTCGCCCCCAAGCGCCATGCCGCCACGCTGTTCGAGCTCACCTTTGATGAAGCCGGCGCCATCATGCAGACCGCCCAGCGCGTCGCCTTCGCCGTGCGCGACGCCTTCGACCCACCCGGCCTCACCCTGCTGCAGGCCAACGGCAAGGAAGGCGACCAGACCGTGTTCCACTGCCACATGCATGTCGTGCCGCGCCACGGCAACGACGGCATCGCCCTGTCCTGGCCGCGCAAGGATCCGCCGGCCGCGGTGCTGGCGGGGTATGCGGAGCGGTTGCGGGCGGTGATGGAGAAGGGGTGAGATTGTTGCCAAATGTATTGCCCAGGCAATGCATTCGGCAATACGATTGCGCGGTCACCAGACCAATGAGGGCGTCATGGAATTCATCGATAAGCTGAACAGTCTCTCAGCAAAGATTCGTCAACAGGGGAAAGCGATAAAGACCGAGGAAGCGACGAAGAACGCATTCGTGATGCCATTCATCAACATGGTTCTGGGTTATGACGTTTTTGATCCGGCCGAAGTCACCCCAGAGTATGTCTGCGATGTCGGGACAAAGAAGGGCGAGAAAATTGACTACGCGATCTTGAAGAACGGAGATGTTCAGATTCTGATCGAGTGCAAGAAGCTGGACGAGCCGTTGAACGTCAACCATGCCTCACAGTTGTTCCGTTACTTTCATGTGACGAACGCTCGGATCTCGATCTTAACCAACGGGCGGGTGTACAAGTTCTTCACCGATCTGGACGCGCCAAACAAGATGGACGAGCGCCCGTTTCTGGAACTCGACCTACTCGACATCGATGAGCACGTGGTGCCGGAGTTGATCAAACTCACGAAGTCGGCTTTTGACGTCGAATCAATTGTCAGCGCCGCTGGCGAGCTCAAGTTTGTCAGTCAGATCAAGAAGGTCATTGCCACTCTGCTAACGAATCCCGACGACGATTTCATTCGGTTGATTGCATCTCGCGTCTATGACGGCATGGTGACTCAGAAGGTCCGGGAGCAATTTGGTGTGCTGACTCGCAAGGCGGCAAGCCAGTTTCTGAGTGACCAGGTCAATGAACGACTCAAGTCGGCCATAAGCGGTGCGACTCAGCAAGCAGCAAGCATCGCTCCGAGCAACGAGTCGGCGGCCGACCCCGTGTCTGACGAGTCGGAAGACAAGGTGGTTACGACACTAGACGAGATGGAAGGATTCCACATCGTGAAGGCGATTGTGCGCTCTGTTGTCGATGCCAAACGGATCACTATGAGGGATACGCAGAGCTACTGCGGCATTCTTCTTGATGACAACAACAGAAAGCCTATTTGCCGGCTCCACTTCAATCGGAGTCAAAAGTACCTCGGTGTTTTTGACAACGAGAAGAACGAAACGCGACATCCCATCCAAACCGTTGACGATGTTTACAGCTTTGCGGAGCATCTCAAGAGCACGGCAACTGCGTACGAATGATTTGTTGCCCGGGCCTCGTTGATTCGGGGTACGTCAACTTCTGATACTGATTGGGGGCGGGATGCGGTTGTAGAATGCCTTCGAATTGACGAAGGGTTTGCAGCCGGAAACTCTGATGACAGTACCCTCTGCCACCGACATCCCCGGCCACATCGACGCCCTCTACCGCAGCGAATCGCGCCGTATCCGCGCCACACTGATCCGTCTGCTGGGCGATTTCGATCTGGCCGAGGAGGCGGTGCAGGAGGCCTTCATCGCGGCCATGGCGCAGTGGCCGCGTGACGGCGTGCCGGACAACCCGCGCGCCTGGCTGGTGTCGGCCGGGCGTTTTCGCGCGATTGACCGCATCCGCCAGCGGGCGCGTTTTGATGCCTCGCTCACCGAGCTGGCCTGGCGGCTGGCGGAGGACGAGCAGACCGTGGCCGAGCCGGTCAGCGGCATCGAGGACGACCGCCTGCGCCTGATCTTCACCTGCTGCCACCCGGCGCTGGCGCCCGAGGCGCAGGTGGCGCTGACCCTGCGCGAGGTGTGCGGGCTGACCACCGAGGCCATCGCCAGCGCCTTCCTGACTGCCACACCGACACTGGCGCAGCGCATCGTGCGCGCCAAGGGCAAGATCCGCGATGCGCGCATCCCCTACGAAGTGCCCGAGGGGCCGGCGTTGGCGGCGCGGCTCGATAGCGTGCTGCGGGTCATTTACCTGATTTTCAACGAAGGCTACCTCGCCTCCGACGGCGAGGCGCTGACCCGGGTCGACCTGTCGGATGAGGCGATCCGCCTCGGCCGGCTGCTGGTCGCGTTGTTGCCCGAACCCGAGGCGCAAGGCCTGCTGGCGCTGATGTTGCTCACCGAATCGCGCCGCGCGGCGCGCAGCACGGCCGATGGCGAGCTGGTGTTGCTCGACGCACAGGATCGCGGCCGGTGGAATCGCGCGCTGATCGCCGAGGGCTGCGCCCTGGTGGAGGCGTCGCTGCGCTCGCGCCGCGTTGGCCCCTACGCGCTGCAGGCGGCGATTGCCGCGGTGCATGCCGAGGCGCCCACCGCGGCCGACACCGACTGGCCGCAGATCGTCGGGCTCTACGAGGTGCTGATGCGCGCCGAGCCCTCGCCGGTGGTGGCGCTCAACCGTGCGGTGGCGGTGGCGATGCGCGACGGCCCGGCCGCCGGGCTGGCGCTGATCGACGTGCTGCTGGCCGGCGGCGAACTGGCCGACTACCGCCTGGCACATGCCGCCCGCGGCGAGTTGTTACAGCGTCTCGGCGACCGCGCCAGCGCCCGCGCGGCCTTTGCCCGTGCGCTGGCGCTCACCCGGTTGGGGGCAGAGCAGCGTCATCTCCAGATGCAGCTCGACCGTCTGCGCTGAGCGCGCTCCGATAAACGGTTGTCGAATCGATGTCTATGCTGACGACTAAGCAGTGAAGGTCGTAGCGACCGCCCACCAGGAGCGCACCATGAAGTATCTCTGCCTCGTCTATGCCAATGAGCACCACCTCCACACCCAGCCCGATAGCCCCGAAGACGCCGAATGCCAGGCTTACGCCGAGCAGGTCGCCGGCAGCGGCCGCATGCTGGCGGCCGAAGCACTCGAGCCGGTGGCCACCGCCACTACCGTGCGCATGCGCGACGGCAAGGTGTCGATCACCGACGGGCCGTTTGCCGAAACCAAGGAGCAGCTGGCCGGCTTCTACCTGGTCGAGGCGCGCGATCTGAACGAAGCCATCCAGGTCGCGGCGCAGATTCCCGCTGCGCGTGTGGGCAGTGTCGAGGTGCGGCCGGTGCGTCAGTTGCAGGTGTGAACGCCTTGCCCAACAGGAGTGATGACATGACAATACAGAACAATCCAGCCGACGAAGCGGCCGTGCGTGAGATGTTCGCGGCCTGCCGCGAGGCCGTGGCTGCCCGTGACGTGACGCGCCTCATGAGCCACTACACCGAGTCGCTGGTGGCCTTCGATGCCATCGGCCCGCTGCAGTTTACCGACCGCGCGACCTACGACGCGCACTGGCGCGGCTGCCTGGACATGTGCGCCGGCCAGATGGTGTTCGACATGCAGGACTTGTCGCTCACACTGGGCGACGAGGTCGGTTTTGGCCACTATCTGGTGTATTGCGGCGCCACCGATCCGGACGGCAAGACGCAGGCTGGCTGGATGCGTGGCTCGGTCGGGCTGCGCAAGATCGACGGCCAGTGGCGGATCGCGCATGAGCATTTCTCGGTGCCCTTCGAGCCCGAGACCTGCAAGGCGCAATTTGAATTGACGCCCTGAGCGGGTGGGTGTCGTTACAACACAGGAGGATGCGCATGGACATGCGTGCCGATCCACGCCGCGTTGCGTTTGCCCAGACACATCTCGTTGCCGCGCCGCGTGACAGGGTCTGGGCCGCCTTGTCGGATGCGGGTCGCCTCGCACACTGGTGGAGCCCAGCGGGGGCAAAAATGCACGCCGCATCGCTGAGCTTTCATTTGGGTGGGTGCTTTCTCTATGCGACAGAGCGGCCGAACGAGCCGCCTTGCTGGGGACGTTGGGTGTATCGCGACATCATTGAGCCGGCGCGCCTCGTGTTTGTTGCCTCCTTGCTCAATGCCAAGGGCAGCGTGACCCGCCACCCGCGAGTACCGCACTGGCCGCGTTATGTGCATCACACACTGGATCTGGTCGATGTGGCCGGTGGCACCGAGCTTCGCCTGTGCTCGCGACCGGTTCACGCGAGCGAGGCCGAGATCCGCGCTTTTGAAGACAGGCATGACAGCCTGCGTAGTGATCTTGCCGATGCCTGGGCGCGTCTCGATGCCTACCTGGCTGGCGAGATCGAAATTCAAGCATAGAAGGAATCAACCCATGCGAGTCGAACCCTACCTGTTGTTCCGCGGTGACTGCGAAGCCGCGCTGAAGTTCTACACGGAGGTGCTTGGTGCCGAAGTGACCATGTTGATGCGCTTCAGTGATGCGCCGCCGGGGGCCATGCCCGAGATGCCGGGCATGGCCGACAAGGTGATGCACGCCAACCTAAAGATCGGCGACACCATGGTGATGGCCTCGGATGGTGAGTGTGGTGACGCGACGGGTTTCAATGGGTTTGCCATGTCGGTCTGTTTGTCCGACGAGGCCGAAGCCAAGCGAGTGTTTGCCGCGCTGGCCGAGGGCGGCGAGATTCGCATGCCGCTGGCGGCGACCTTCTTTGCCCGGCAGTTTGGCACGCTGTTGGACCGGTTCGGTGTGCAGTGGATGGTTATGGATGCGCCCGAGCCAGACTGAGGTTGGGCGAGCGGTTTGCCGGCGCCATGGGCGCTTCGGTTGAAGGGGCTGGGGTCGATGGCGAGGTGTGGGGGGGCGCGAGCCGCCCACACCTCGCCATCGACACCGTTATTTCACCCAGAACGGCTTGCTGCCTTCAAAGTCTGCCTGGCTGCGGCTGATGCCGACATCACGCAGAACATGCTCATCCAACTCGCGCAGCTCGCGGCGGGCGGCGCTGCGTTTGCGCCAGACGGTGAGCGTGGTGCGCAGTGCGTGGCCCAGGTGGCGCAGCACGGATGCGATGTCGGTGCTGGCGACGGCAGGGGCGCAAGATTTGTGTGTCAGGCTGCTCATGATGCGTCTCCTTGAGTGGGGCTTTGGTGAGTTGAAGCTTGGCCGCTCAGGACAAATGCATCCAATCGTTTATTCGGATTCGCGTCTTCGGAAATTGTGATGGCGCGTGTTGCTGATCTGCGGTGTACTGTGGGTCAGCCGAAGTCACAGGATCCTGTCATGGAGCTCTATCACCTCAGAACCTTCGTCGCCGTTGCCGAAGAGAAGCATCTCACCCGTGCGGCCGAGCGCCTGTTCACCAGCCAGCCGGCGATCAGCGCGCATATCAAGGCACTGGAAGAAACCCTGGGCGTGACCCTGTTTGACCGCACCCCGAAGGGCATGCGGCTGACCCGCGTGGGCGAAGAGTTGTTGCCCCGTGCCCGCCAGGCGCTGGCGGCGGCAAGCGCTGTCATGCAGCACGCCAAGGGTTTGCAGGACGAGTTGATCGGCAGCGTGCGCATCGGACTCAACACCGACGCCCGCTTTCTTCGGCTGACCGCCTTGCAGGCCGCGCTGTCGGCGAATTTTCCGCGCCTGGAGGTGTCGATGCTGACCGGCTCGACGGGCACCAACGTGCCGGCCGTGCGGGTCGGCAAGCTCGATGGCGCCTTCGTCACCGGCGAGATCGACGACCCGACGCTGAGCGTGTGCTACCTGTGTGATGAGCCCTTGATTGTCGCCGCACCGACCGCCTTTCGCGAGCAGATCACGTCCACCGATGTGGCCGCGCTGGCGCGCCTGCCGTGGGTGTTTACCTCGCCCGATTGCTCGCACTACCGCGCCATGCGGGTGTTGTTCGAGGCGCATTGCTGTGAGCCGGTGCGGACGCTGATTGCCAACCAGGAAGATGCGCTGGTGGAGATGATCCGCGCCGGCGTGGGCCTGGGCATTGTTCGCAAGGGCGCGCTCCCGGCGGACGACCCGCTGGCCTATGAATTGCCGGTGGCCCTGGCGCCCGCGCCACTGCAATTTGTGCATTTGAAGAAGCGCGACAACGACCCGGTCATTCGCGCCGTGGTTCAGGCTTTGTGTGCGGTGTGGGATATCGGCACCCCGCAGGACCAGGTACGCGAGGCCGGCTGACTTGTCGCGATCTTATCCACCCCCTGCGTGGGCAGGGCTGTGGACAAGCTGTGCGGTGCAGGGCTATCTCATTGAGCAGGCACCGTTTTTGTGCACCGCTGCAAAATGAGGCAAAACAGGCGAGCGCAGGCGAATGTGTTGCGCTGCCATGAAACCCGCATGGATTCAGGCTTTGCGCGGTGTGCAGCACAGGCTTATCCCCGTCAGCCGTGGGTGAGGCTGTGGATAAGCTGTGCGTTGGGCGCGCATCTCATTGAGCGATAGGGTTTTCTTGTGGCTGCCTAAAAAATAGGCAGGTGCCGCGGCAAGCCGTGAGTGAGTCAGGCCGCCGAGGTGGGTGGCCCGCGTCACCGTGGTGGTGACGCGTTGGGCGACTTGTGTGGCGGCGCAGCACAGCGGCCGCGCTCGCCAGGTGCGCAATCAGCCCGCGCAGCGACCACCCGAGCAGCAACCGCTGACTTCGGCAGGGGCGGGGTCAGTGACGCCCAGCCAGTGGGTCAGCTCGCCACGGCTGGGGTAGCGACCGGCCATGGCGATCTCGCCGTCGAGCAAGATCAGTGGCAGCGCACCGGGGCCGGAGCGGTCGAGAAAGCTCTTGACCGTGGCGTTGCCGGAGAAGGCGAGCGGCTGCTGGGCAAAATTGAAGCGGTCGATGCGTGCGCCGTTGGCGGCGGCCCAGTCCAGATCGGCGGCGACTTCGGTGGCGGGCTGATCGGCGGCCTGTGCCGGCTCGAATACCTGAATACTCTTCATGCGGAAAATCCTCTACAACACGTGGGGTGAAAATGGGGCGAAATGCCGCCACACGGGCGGGAGAACCGACCCAGAGGGCGACTCTACCGCAGCCTTGGCGGCCTTGATCTGATTTGCGTCAGGTTCGTGGCCCGTGCGTCGCTTTTATCCCCGCCAATCGTGCGTGATGCTGTGGATAAGCTGTGGGGGAGGCGCCCATGTCTTTGATCGAACACTTGTTTGTCACGACGCTTCATTTTTGGGCGATGAGCTGTCGTTCGGTGCGTGGTGGCGTTGCGTCGGTAGCCGCCTTGGCGCGGTACATCGACTGGTCGGCACGGTGAATGATGTCTTCGATCGTCGCGCCCTCATACGGAAACAGGCACAGCCCGATGCTGGCGCTGAGCGTGATGTCGGCGGGCAGTCTGGCGCCATGATCGGCAATCATGGCCTGGATGCGCTCGGCCTGCTGGGCCGCGGTGGCCTCGTCGGGAGTGTTGGCCGTCAGGATCACGAATTCGTCGCCGCCCAGGCGCGCC
Organism: Zoogloeaceae bacterium G21618-S1; assembly: GCA_027214125.1. Lineage (GTDB taxonomy): Bacteria > Pseudomonadota > Gammaproteobacteria > Burkholderiales > Rhodocyclaceae > Nitrogeniibacter. The sequence continues at coordinate 3,389 of JAPWHF010000011.1, read as the reverse complement.
ACCGTGTCGCCCTCACGAACGGCCTGGCGCATGCGCTGCGCCACTTGCTGAAGGACCTGGTCGCCCACCGCGTGACCATGGATGTCATTGACCGGCTTGAAGTCGTCCAGGTCGACAAAATACAGGGCGTGCCGCGCGCTTGAGCGTTCCGCGTCGGCGAGCAACTGAGCCATCCGGTCGTAAAGCAATGCACGGTTGGGGAGCCCGGTGAGGCTGTCGTGCAATGAGCGTTCAAGGTGCAGGCGGCGCTCGTCTTCCAGCGCCTGTTTGTGCACAAACAGCCGGCGCCGCTGCAGCTCGACCAGGTAGCCCGCGCTGCCGCCGATCAGATTGGCGCAGATGATGAAGAAATCCTGCGTGGCCAGCAGATGGCTGGGGTAGTCGACCATGGCGCCAAAGCACAGGTTGTAGGTGATCAGCAGGGTGAGGTCGACCGCCAGCGCGTAGATGAAGCGGGTGCCGCTGAAGTTGTAGGTGAAGAAGGTGACCACCACCACCACGGGGTAGTAGTGCGCGACGACTTCCAGCGGCATGAGCTGCATCATCGCGATCAAGCCGAGGCCGCCGGTGAGGCCGTTGAGTGCCGGGAGCAAGTAGGCGCAGCGGCGGTAGCGGGGCGTAAACGTGATGGCGATGAAGGTGATGGGGACAATCAGCGAGCCGAGGCGTATCGCCCACAGCGCGCCGCGCTGCGCGTCGGGGATGTACCAGCCATCAAGAATGAACAGCAACACATACAGCGCCGGCCCGATCACCAGCGCCGCGCGCCACTGCAGCAGCATGCGCGGGTAGACGTAGTCGTCGTAGGCGCGTTCGAGCGCAGCGTTGTGAAACCGGAGTGTCAGCGGATGAAGCCGGGTCATGAAGCGCTCATCGGTGTCGTGTCGGGGCGCCGTCAGCGCGCGTCGTTGTTTCCGCAACGGCGCGACCGACGGGAACTTGAGCTTCGCCGGCCGGCCATTGAGGCGAGCGCATGAAAAACCGCACACTCAGACCTTCGTAGTAGGTCAGCCGGGGCATGAAACACGCCAGCACGGCGAGGCCGGCTGGCGCGCTTCTTTGCTCAGAGCGCAGGCTTCACCGCCGGGCCGTGGGCCTGCGAGCGTGCCTGCCGGGGGCTCAGCCCTTGAGCACCTCGGCAAAGGCTGCGGCCACATAATCCACATTGCTGCCGTTCAGCCCCGCCACGCACATGCGCCCCGAGCCGACCAGATACACCGCAAACTCGTCGCGCAGCCGGTCCACCTGCTGCGGCGACAGCCCGGTGTAGCTGAACATGCCGCGCTGGGTGATGAAGTAGCCAAAGTCCCGGCCCGGCACTTTGGCGCACAACACCTCGTACAGCTTCTGACGCATCGCCTTGATGCGCACCCGCATCTCGGCCACCTCGCCCACCCACTGTGTGTACAGCGCCGCATCGTTCATCACCGCAGCCGCGATCGTGCCCCCGTGCAGCGGCGGGCTGGAGTAATTGCGGCGTACGGTGAATTTCATCTGCCCAAGCACCCGCGCGGCTTCCTCGGCATCCTGGCACACCACCGACAAGCCGCCGCAGCGCTCGCCGTAGAAGGACAGATTCTTCGAAAACGAATTGCTGACCAGGAAGGACAGCCCGGCATCGGCCATGGCGCGGATGGCAAAGGCGTCGTCGTCGAGGTTGTCGCCAAAGCCCTGGTAAGCAATGTCGAGGAAGGGAATCAACTGCCGCTCGGCCAGCACCGGGATCAGCGTCGTCCACTGGTCCTGCGTCAGGTCCACCCCGGTCGGGTTGTGGCAGCACGGATGCAGCAGCACGATGCTCTTCGCCGGCAGCGTCTTGATCGCCGCCAGCATGGCCTCGAAGCGCAGCCCGCAGGTGGCCGGGTCGTAATACGGGTAGTCATTCACCGTAATGCCCGCGCCGCTAAAGATCGAACGGTGGTTGTCCCAGGTCGGGTCACTCACCCACAACTGGCTGTCAGGGAAATAGCGCTTGAGCAGGTCGGCGCCCACCTTCAGCGCACCCGAGCCGCCGATGGTCTGGATGGTGGCGACGCGCCCGGCCTTCACCGCCGCACTGTCGGCCCCGAAGAGCAGGCGCTGCACCGCCGCGCGATAGCCGGCATGGCCTTCCATCGGCAGGTAAGTGCGCGGCGCGGGCGTCAGCGCCGCCCGTGCCTCGGCCTGCTGCACCGAACCGAGCAGCGGAATGCGACCTTCCTCGTCGTAGTACAGGCCGATGCTCAGATTGACCTTGTTCGGCCGTGCATCCTTCTGGAATGTTTCGACCAGCGTCAGGATAGGATCGCCGGCATAGGGGTCGATATGTTCGAACATGCGTTTTGGGCTCTCAAAACGGGTGAATGGAGTTGCGCACCAGCGCGGTGCGCGGTGTGTCATTGGAAAGCAATTTCACGAGCAGAGGCAAGTCGACGGTGAGGCGTGTTGCTCGATTATGGCGACGCCCGGCGCTCGGACTCAGATGCCATCAGCCGATAGCGCATGCCGACGCAGCGTAGGGCGGAATTCACTCCGCCGGCCTTGGGTGATCGGCCGAGGCGGTTGTTGGTACGGCGCTCAATGACTGACACCTTCCGACCCGATCCCGTCTCCCGCGAGCGTGCGACGGAACCATGTAGGTTGGGTTGAGCGCAGCGAAGCCCAACATTCAGCCGTGCAATGGTGGAGCGCTGAGTGTTGGGCTTCCTTCGTCAGCCCAACCTACGCGCTACCGGGCGCTCTCTCATGACGCCCAACGCTGGAGTTAAGCGGCGGCGGAGCCGTCCGCCTTGAACGAGATGTTAGAACTCAACGACGCGAACGTCGCCGGCGAGCTCGCCCGAAAGCTGCTCTGCAAGGAAAACCGCATCTTGAAGAGACTCGTCTGCGCCATGGGAGGCGGTGAGCATGAAGTATGGATTGGAACCGTCTCCGACGCACAATTCATCGATTACGTCTTCGATTCTTGCCGCATCTACGCCAACGACGCCAACATAGCCGACTTGCTCCTGTATCCATTGCGCAACGATCCCGTCGAGCTCGGGGCGATAGCCTTGCAGCGAGTGAAGAACAATTTTCCGTGCGCCGGCCATTGAGTTCTAACGACGCTGTAGAAAAACCCGTTTCCGGGCCGAGTCGATCTTCCCGGCGTTGGCCGGTGCGGTTGAATTCGTCATCCGTTCAATCCATTCGCTTCGGCATATTCCTGCCTTGATTCATCGATCCGCTCAGGGTGCCAAGTGCCGGGGTGTGCCACCCCCGTAATCTATCCCGCATACCCGTGATGCGCCAGCTTCTCGATGTTGTGCATCATGCACCACAGCTTCCACTGACCATCGACCTTCTGTCTGCCGCGCAGCGTGAAGCGGCTCAGGCGCTTGTTGTGCCTCAGGTTGCCGAACACCGGCTCG
>JAPWHF010000010.1 GCA_027214125.1 Zoogloeaceae bacterium G21618-S1 | reverse complement strand
GATGATCAAGAACGGTCTGTCGGCCCCGCTGCATGAAGGCGCCATCAAGTACTACAAGGAAAAAGGCTGGATGTAATGGCCTGAAGGCGGAAGAGCGCACCTCTTTTGCCACAACAAAAAGGGCGGCCACTGTGGCCGCCCTTTTTGTTGTGCCTCGTCGATTTAAACCAGCGAGGGCCCATCCACAATCTCGCGTGCTTCTTTTTCGGTGAGTGGCACCCCGGCCACCGCGGCCACATGCGCCGACAACCACTGCGCCAGAAGCTCGCGACCATCGTCATCAAACGCCGTCACATGACATCCGGCCACGCCGGTATCGGCCGTCGCACCGCGAACAAAATTGACCACCTGAGCGCGCCCCGAAATGAGCCCGCCGGCAGCGCGGCGCTTGAGCACAAAGTGAAATTCCTTTTGGCTGTCGGGCGCGGTGGACGCATGCATCGAAAAACCTTCCAGCGAGACATCACGCACTGCGGTTGCCTTGCCGTCGCATTCGAGCTGGAATCCCGACTCCGGCATATGCGCCGATTCAACCATGATCCGCTGACGCTGGCGGCGCTCGTTTACATCGCTCATCACCTGACTCCACTGGGCTGTTCTCTGCCCTATTACGGCGCCACACCGCGGGACTTGACCCCTCAATCCGAATCGGGTCGCAACACCGCGCCGGGCCGATTGGCAAGGATGACCCCCGCGATCACCATCACGCCACCCACCAGGCTGGCAAGCACCAGGCGCTCGTCGAGCAGCACCACCGACAACACCACCGCAAACACCGGCACCAGATTGGTGAACAAGGTCGCGCGCGCCGGGCCGATTGCCGCCACCGCCTGGTTGTACCAGAAGAACGCCACCGCCGTGCCAAACACGCCAAGATAGGCCATCGCCACCCACGACCAGGCATCCGGCCAAGCCAGCGTTGGCGACATCAGATCGGCGCTGGCCGGCACCAGCAGCATCAGCGTGCCCCACAGGGTGGACCAGGTGGTGGCCGAAGCCGCGCTCATGCCCGCCAGGGTGTAGCGCCCGATCACGGTGTAAGCCACCCATGACGCCACTGCGATGAAGATATACAACTCACCGCGCCCGATCGCGCCGCTGAACACGCTGGCATAGTCGCCACGGGTGATGACCATCGACACCCCGCTCAGCGACAGCAACACCCCGACCACGCGCAGCCAGGTCCAGCGCTCATGCGCGAGAAAACGCATCACAAACATGGTCATGATGGGCGACAAAGCCACGATCAGCGCCGCGCGCGAGGCGGGGATATGGCCCAGGCCGCCGAGAAAGAACGTGTTGTAGGTAAACACACCGGTCGCCCCGAGCAACACGGTGCCGATCAGCTGGCGTTTGTTCAACCGTGTCAGCCCGCCGCCCACGGTGAGGGTGAACAAAAACAAGGGAATCAGCGCGATCAAAAAGCGCCCGCTCGCGGCCAGAAAATGCGGCATCTGCTGCGCCACATAACGCCCGGCAATGAAGGTGCCCCCCCAGAACGCCGTGGTCAGCACCAGCTTGATATAGATGGACGTTGGAGGGGGCGCGGACATGGGCGACGAGGCCGGAGATCAAGTGCGAGGAGAATAACCGTACGGTCGCGTATCGGCCAGAGACGCTTCGCCCCCGACCCACCGTGACACCCCGGCAAACACCCGCGTATCGGGTGCCATGGAAGACGATAGCTGCGTCAAACGAGCGAAAAATTGTGCCCGAGCACATGCAAAAAAACGCCAATCTCGGTGCTGTCGCTCGCGAACGGCCTGCGTGGAACGCCTCCGCTCACCGGTCACTATTGGCCCGGACGCTCTCTACCTCGATCTACTCCACCTTCGCAAACGCGGGATCGACAAAGATGGCGTTGCGCATCCATGCACCGACGTTCTGTGTCAGCGCGCTGTGCCCCACCACACTCAACCCGCCATCGCGCATGGCCTGACGGTAAGTGTTTTCGCCCATCCAGATATCGGCCAGGGTCTTGACGCCGCAAGTGAAATAGACGTCGACATCCTTGCCCGGATCCTTCACGCAGAGATCAATCTCGCCGCCGGCCACTACCAGCCACCAGTCCGGGTAGGTCTCGACATCGGTGAACTTGAATCGGACCACGGTTTCGTTTCCAACCAGCTTTTCGGTCACGATGCTGCGCTTCAGGTACAGCATCAGCATCTCCACGTCATAGTCTTTGTCGGTCAGATTGGATCGCGCCCAGCGCATGCCCCAGCCACCAAGCGCAAGAATAATGGGCTGGAGCTCCCGGCAACATTCGGTCGGAAAGTATTCGTGGCCGCGCTGCCCGGCGATTTTCTTCTTCATGACCAGGCCATGGTCCACAAGCCAGTCGAGGCGCTTGGAGAGCAATGTGGGAGAAATCAGGCTCAACCCCCGGTGCAACTCGTTGAACCGCGAGCCGCCCATCAACAGCTCGCGAATGATCAGCAGCGTCCACTTTTCTCCAATGAGCTCGGTCGCCTTGGCGATCGGGCAGAACTGGCCGTATTCCATATGGATCACCCCCGCATTCGACTGGTGGTCGGTGCCAACTACCAAACGTGTAGTGGCCAGCTCCAAGATGTGTAGCGCATCGCTACAGGTTCGTGAGTATCCGTCCAAACGCGCTTTTTTTATCGTTTAGGCACCGTAACACACACGCTGTTGCGGTATCCACTCGACACAGGAGCGCCATCATGACCCCATTCAAGATCTATTCCCCCGAGACTGCCCATTCCCCCGCGGACGAGTTGCTGGCGGGCATCCGGACCACGCTGGGTTTCGTGCCCAACGTGTTCGGGGCCGCCGCCGAATCCCCGCCGGCGCTGCAAGCATTCATGGCGCTCAACGGCCGCTTCTCTGAATCCTCCTTCGACGCCACAGGCCGGGAGTTGATCCAGATCGCCGCCAGCATGGAGAACCAGTGCGGCTACTGTGTGGCCGGCCACACCGCTTTTGCGCGGATGCAGGCCGTTCCCAGCGAAGTGATCGACGCGGTGCGCAACAACCACCCCATCGACGATCACAAGCTTGAAGCCCTGAACCGCTTTACCCGCGCCGTCGTGCGCGAGCGAGGCATGATCCGCGAACAGGACGTGAAACGATTCCTGGACGCGGGTTATTCGCGCGCGCAGGTGCTCGAAGTGATTCTTGGCGTCTGCGTCAAAACCTTCAGCAATCTCGCCAGCAATGTGATTGGCATTCCGCTCGACAACGCCTTCGTCGGTCACGCCTGGTCACCTGAAACACCCCATACGCGCCAGCGCGTTCGCGCAGTCAACTGAGTCGGAGAACGCAGCCGCCCGTGGGCGCTGACCCAGAGGCCACGCTGGCATCTGGCACCCACAGTAGCGCGTTGTTCCCCACCCAGTCTGGCAAGGCCGAAGGGTCTATCCAGTGATATCTGCACGCGCCACTTGGCAGCGTCGCGTCACATCGTCAATGCGGTCGGACGCTGTGCGATGCAACAAAAAGAATTCCGACCGCACCCAATAGGAGATTAATCCCATGATTGAATTCAAGACATCCCAAGGCGGCAATACCCGCATCGAGAACGACACACTCGAGACCCTGCGCTGCGCGCTGCGCGGCAGCCTACTCCTGCCAGCGGACGACGGCTACGACATATCGCGCACGCTGTGGAATGGCATGGTCGACCGCCACCCCGCGGCCATCGTGCGTGCCGCCGGTGCCGGCGACGTGATGCAGGCGGTCAATTTTTCGCGAGACAACAACTTGCTGCTGGCGGTGCGCGGCGGTGGTCACAACATCGCCGGCAAGGCCGCCTGCGACGGCGGGCTGATGCTCGATCTGTCGGCGATGAAGTCGGTGCGTGTCGACCCGGCCACCAAGCGGGCACGGGTCGAACCCGGCGCACTGCTGAGCGATTTCGACCGCGAGACGCAGGCCTTCGGCCTGAGCACGCCCACCGGCATCAATTCCACCACCGGCATGTCCGGACTCACGCTCGGCGGCGGTTTTGGCTGGCAGAGCCGAAAGCGCGGGCTGACCATCGACAATCTCGTGGCTGCCGATGTGGTGCTCGCCTCGGGCGAGTTTGTGCAGACAAGCGCCACGCAGCATCCGGAGCTGTTCTGGGCACTGCGCGGTGGCGGCGGCAACTTCGGTGTCGTCACCTCCTTCGAATACCGGCTGCACCCGATGGGCCCACAGGTACTGGCCGGGCTGGTGGTGTACCCGCTGGACCAGGCCAAACAGGTGTTCGAGGAGTATCGCAAGTTCACTGCGACAGCCGGCGACGATATGACCGCGTGGTTGGTGATGCGCAAAGCACCGCCGCTGCCCTTCCTGCCGGTCGAGGTACATGGCAAGGAGGTGGTCGTCGTTGCCTTCTGCTGGATCGGCGACCTGAGCAGGGGCGAAGAAGTCACGAAACCGCTGCATGGCTTCGGCAAACCCTACGGCGCGCACGCCGGGCCCATGGCCTTTGCCGACTGGCAGACCGCCTTCGACCCGTTACTGGCGCCGGGCGCGCGCAACTACTGGAAGTCGCACGATTTCAAGGCCATGACCGTGGATGTCGAGCGCATCCTGTGCGACGCGGCCGCCACGCTACCGACCGACGAGTGCGAAGTCTTCATTGCTCATTTGGGCGGCGCGACGAACCGTATCGGTACAGCCGATACCGCCTACCCGCACCGTGACGCCGAATTTGTCGTCAACGTACACACACGCTGGCACGAGGCCGCCGACGACAAGACATGCATCGTCTGGGCGCGAGCCCTGTTCGATGCGCTGACGCCGCACGCCACTGGCGGCGTCTATGTCAACTTCATGCCCGAGGACGAAGCACAGCGCGTAGCGACCGGCGCCTATGGCGCCAACTTCGAGCGGTTGTCGGCATTGAAAGCCAAATACGATCCGGCGAACCTGTTCTCGCAGAATCAGAACATAGCGCCCAAAGCGTAAATTCCCGAATGGCCGCCGCTGTTAGCCTCGCAGCAAGCGTAGGCTGGCCAGACGAACGAAGCCCAACACTCGGCGCGCCATGTTTGCGCGACTGAATGTTGGGCTTCACTGCGCTCAACCCAACCTGCATGGTGCCATTACGCACTGACGACAGACGGCCCCGTGGCGTCAGCGATCACGCATATCGGCACATGGCAATGACAGGGGCTCCACTATTCGCGTCGCAGCACGACAAGGCGTGTGGCATGTGTGATCAAAGGGCCTGGAAAGATGTTGTTCACCGTCTTCATCTTTTGTGGCACGCGAAACGGCAGTTCGAACTACAGCGGCAGGCCGCGCGGTTTGCGGCCGGCCCGGGCGAATAGCCGGTCGTACACCGGATCAGGCAGCCAACCGAGTACCCGCGCCACCAGTCCCATTTGCCAGGGGATCACCACATGCCGACGGCCGGCGTCGATAGCGCGCGCCATGCGTTTGGCGGCCACATCGGCGGGCAACAGAAAAGGCATGGGGTAGGTGTTGATCGCGGTCATCGGGGTATCAATATAGCCCGGCGAGATCGTCACCACGCGAACGCCACTGCCGTGCAGCTCAACGCGCAGACTTTCCAGGTAGCGGCGCACCGCGGCTTTGGAGGCACTGTAGGCGCCGGCGCCGGGCAGCCCGCGCACGCCGGCGACCGACGCGATGCCGACCAGCGTACCGACGCCGGATGCTCGCATCGGCGCGACGAAGGGCTGAAAGGTGTGCAGCATGCCGAGCACATTGGTTTGCATCACGCGCGCAAACGCGTCGGTGTCTTCGGCGTACTCCGTGAGCGTGCCCACCGACACGCCGGCACTGGCGATGACGATGTCCGGCACACCCATGGTGGCGACAAACTGCGCGGCAGCCGCACGCATGGCGACGGCATCGGTCACGTCGGCCACAAACACCTGGGCCTTGCCGCCGCACTCTGCGGCCAGCGCCTCAAGCGTCTCGCGTCGACGCCCCACCACACCCAACAGCACATCGCCTTGTGCGTAGTAACGCACCAGCGCGGCGCCGATGCCACTGGAGGCACCCGTAATAAAAATGCGCCGTGGCCGGCGGTCGGCATCACGGCGCATGATCGGGCCCGGAGCGACGACTCAGGCCTTGGCCTTGCGCGCCTTGGCGATCAACTCGTCGGCCACCTGCAAGGCGGCTTCATGGCTGCCGGCCATGGAAGCCGAGGTGATCCATTGACCATCAATGGCCAGGGTCGGCACACCGTTGATCTTGTAGGCCCGCGCGATCTGGTCGGCGCGCTGGACCTTGCCCTGCACGCTGAAGGACTTGTAGGCATCCATGAAGCGCTTGGCATCCACGCCCTTGCTCGCCACCCACTCAGCCACACCGGCCTCGGTGGTCAATGGCGCCTTGTCGTCCTGGACTGCAGCGAAAACGGCTGGATGGATCTTGGCAACATCGCCGGTCACTTCCGACGCGTAATAGAACTGCGCCAGCGCCTTGAGCTGGGGGTTGCCCCAGATGGCCGGCACCCGCTGAAAAGCAACGTCGGCGGGCACATTTTTGAGCCAGTGCTCCAGCAGCGGGTCAAAATCGCGGCAGTGCGGGCAGCCGTAATGGAAGAACTCGATGACCTCGACCTTGGTCTTGTCGGCCGTCGGCTGGGTCGGGCTGACCGGCGCAAACCTTGCCCCCTGGGCAAAGGCCGGCGTGCCGATGACGGTGGTTCCGGCCAGGGCGGCCATCTGGAGCAACAGCTGACGTCGATTCATTGTGTCTTCCTGATCAGTTAAGTGCCTGGTTCAGACGCGGACGTGGGAACAGAGTTCCCGGCGCCCGACGCCGGCCGGTCAGGGCTTGACCCGGACCAAGGAGCTTTCCATGCCCGCACGTGCCAGCTCGGCGCGCGCGGCGTTCATGTCTTCAACCCGATTGTAGGGGCCAACCCGCACCCGGTGCACCGTGCCCTTGTTGGCCGACTCACCGCGCTGCACCGAGGCCTCGATACCCATCAGCGCCAGACGCGCCTTGAGATTGTCGGCTTCGGTCGGATCTTCGAATGCGCCGACCTGCAGATAGAAACGCTCGGCCGCTGGCCGCGTTGCCTCGACCGGCGCCACCGTGGTCGGCACTTCGACCGCGCCATCACCCTTGGGCAGAATCTTGTAGAAGTCGAACTGCGGCTTCTCGACCGGTCGATCGCCCGGCTTGCCCGGCAATACGCGCGGCGCCAGCGGGCTGCTGGCCTCGGTGGGCGCGCGGGTGCCTTGTCCGGCAAAGGGGTTGGACCGGGTGAGATACCAGGCCACGCCGGCGGCGAACACCGCGCCAAGCATCAGACCGATGACGATGCCGACAAAAACGCCGCCACCGCTGCGCCGTGCCGGCGCCTTCTTGCTGGTTTTACGATTACCGCTCACGCCATCGACTCCTCGGGCGGGTTACATGGAGGTCGGCGCAGACACGCCGAGCAGGGCCAGGCCGGACACCAGCACCTGACGCACGGCGGCGGCCAGCGCCAGGCGCGCGATCATCAGGGCTTCATCGTCGACCAGCATGCGTTCGGCGTTGTACCAACTGTGGAATTCACCCGCCAGATCTTTCAGATAGAAGGCCACCTGATGCGGTGCATAGTCGGCCGCGGCCGACTGAATCACTTCGGCAAAGGCCGCCAGACGCGCACACAGCGCCAACTCGCGCTCACCGTCGAGCCGCGCCAGTTCGGCGTCGAGCAGATCACGCTCCACACCATTCCACTGCGCCAGCACCGAGCAGATGCGCGCATGGGCGTACTGGATGTAATAGACCGGGTTTTCGTTGCTCTGACTCTTGGCCAGGTCGAGGTCGAAATCCAGATGCTGATCACTCTTGCGCAGCACGTAGAAGAAGCGGCAGGCGTCGTTGCCGACGTCCTTGCGCAGCTCGCGCAGGGTGACGAACTCGCCCGAGCGGGTCGACATCGCCGCTTTCTGGCCGTTGCGATAGAGCACCGCAAACTGCACCAGCGCGACTTCGAATTTCTCGGTCGGCAGGCCAAGCGCGGCAATCGCACCGCGCACCCGCGGGATGTAACCGTGGTGGTCGGCGCCCCAGATGTCGATGATGCGATCGAAACCGCGCTCGTACTTGTTGAGGTGGTAGGCGATGTCGGAGGCGAAGTAGGTGAACAGCCCGTTTTCACGCTGCACCACACGGTCTTTCTCGTCACCAAAGGTGCTGGAGCGGAACCACTTGGCGCCGTCCTGCACATAAATGTGGCCTTGCTGCTCGAGCGCCGTCACCGCGCGCTCGACCAGACCGGTGTCGAACAGACTCTTTTCGGAGAACCACTTGTCGAAGGGCACGCCAAAACCTTCGAGGTCTTCGCGGCAGTCGCCGAGCTGCTCGGTCAACGCGAAGTCGTGAATCCAGGCGTAGTCCTCGCCCAGCAGACGCTTGGCGTTGGCGATCAGGCCGTCGAGGTGGTCTTCCTTGTCGTCCTCGACCGAGCACACCCCGGCCAGCACCTGCTCGGCCGTCACCTTGGCAAAGCGGTCGCCGTGGGCGTTGCGAATCTCGCCACCCATGTCGACCACATAGCTGCCCTGATAGGCATTCGGCGGGAAAGGCACGGTGATGTCGAAATTGGCCAGGTAACGCAACCAGGTCGACAAAGCCAGGATGTCCATCTGCCGGCCGGCATCATTCACGTAGTACTCGCGCGCCACCGTGTGTCCGGCAAAATCCATCACCGAGGCCAGCGAGGCACCGTACGCGGCACCGCGACCATGGCCGACATGCAGCGGCCCGGTCGGGTTGGCCGACACGAACTCGATCATCACCTTGGTGCCCGTGGCCGCGCCGCGACCAAACCGCTCGCGCTGGCTCAACACCGCGTTCACCACCGAGGTCTTGGCATCGGCTACCAGCGTGAAGTTGATGAAGCCGGCGCCCGCCACCTCGACCTTGGCCACCTGCGGTGATGCGGGCAACTCGGCCATCAGCAAGGCAGCCAGATCACGCGGGCTGCGGCGCATCGGCTTGGCCAGCTGAAGCGCAAGGTTGGACGAAAAATCGCCATGGCTGGCCTGCTTCGGACGCTCCAGAACAATGGGCGTGTCCACATGGTCAGGCGCCACGCTGTTGAGGGCCTGGCGCAGCAAGTCGGCAAGAAGGGTTTTCGGGTCGGCGCTCATGGGCACGAATCAGGCTGGAAAACCGCGCATTATACAAGAAGCGCGGCCTTCCTCCGGTGGGCCGACCGCTGGCATCAGGCCACCGCGGCGCGTAGCCCCTCCACATAAATCATCCGCCCCGATTCCACATCGCGGATATAGCTCAGTTCCACCCGTCGATTGGCGCCCCGGCCGGGGGGTTTGAGCGACACATGCACCCAGCCGGAATTGGGGCCTTTGGTCGGGTCATAGCACTCGCAAATCACCTGATCGAAATCAGTCAGGTTCTTGACCACCCAGCGCGCCAGATCCAGCGTGGCCACACCGGGGACCTCGATATCGCAGGCACAGCCGGTGGTGTGCTGACTGGTACTGATCCAGCTGGCCGGGCGCAGTTTGAGCGCGCGCTCCAGCGCCTGCGAGCGAAACACGCTGTTCGGCGAAAACGAGCCGAATTTGTCGCGCACCGGCTGCAACACCTGTCGCGCCAGATGCACCGCGGCCTGCAACTGGGCCTCGGTCTCGAAGCCATTGTCGATCCCACGGCGCTCGGCCAGATCAGAGCGCGTCAGTTCATAGAACCGAAAATTCGGCGAAACAGGATCGCGCGGCGCGAGTGAGTCCATGTGCAGATCTGCGATCAGTGTCTGGCTATGGTCGGTCGTTTTCATGGTCATCTCCGAGTCATAGTCCGGCACGGATGGTGGTCACCGCATCGCGCAACGGCTTGCGGGCGCCTTCACACAGCGCCACCAGGAAATCGAGATGTTCATGCAAGGTGGCGCGCTGTCGTGGGCTGGCCCCGCGGGCCAGTGCGCAACGGTAGAGCTCCACGACTTCGTCGGCGCCGCGGCGCGCTGCCCGGGCGCTGGGCGCACGGGCGATCAGGCGCACCAGCGCGCAGTCGGCCTCGCTGGCCGCGTCCCAGAAATTGGGGTTGGCCGCATTGTTGGCGCGCGCCACTTCGATCATCGCCTCGCACTCTTCGAGCAGCACCGCCGCGCTGGCGCCGGCCGCACCGCCCAGCGTGATCGCCAGCACCTCTGCCAGCGCCCAGTTGGTAAAGCCGTAGATCGACCGCCCCTTGCCGGCTGCCTCCATCGCCAACCGGTAGTAATTGCCCATGTTGATCAGCGCTTCGAGCCGCGGCCCCTCGGCCGCGTGCAGCCAGGCCAGACGCTTGCAGGCGCTGCCGAGCAAGGTGTAGCGCTCTTCGGTCGGGGCGCGCCGGCAGATCAGGTCCAGCTCGGAGATGGCCTCTTCGATACGCGTGACCAGTTCGGCCCGACGCACCTCGTCGGCGCTCGACGATGCCCGAAGCGCGGCCCAGGCCTGGCCCGCCAGACGCACCTTGAAGTTGGCGCACTGCTCCACCGCGCGCACCGGGCAATCGCCCACATCGTAGCCAAGCGCCCGATTCAGCCAATCGACCGCCTCGGCAAAAGCACCCGTCTCGCCCCAGGCAAAACCAATGGCGGCAGCCACATCGGCCCGCGCCAGCCAGCGCTCGGACAAGCTCTGCGGCACCCGGCCGAGAATGGCGGCGATGCCGTCGCGCATGCCGGCCAGCGCCTCGGCATCGTCGCCATGGCGCTGCACCTGCATCTGCACCCACTGCACATGGTTTTCCAGCGCCACCACCAACTCGGAGGGCGCGTAAAACGGGCGCTGGGCGCGCGGCGTGCTGACCCCGGCCTGCCCGCGCAAGCGGTAGCTCGGGTCGCCGTAGCACTGGTACGCGCCCCAGGTGTTGATACCGGGGAAGCTGGTCCAGGCTTCTTCGCGCGCGGCACGCACCGCCTCACCGAAGGGCTGGCCCGCCAGCAGATGCTTGTAGAAACTCGCGGCAAAAGCGTTGGCGGCGGCGTCGTCTACCGCCCAGCCAGCGGCCACCACGGCCTTCACGCCCATCTTCACGAACTGCACCGCCAGATTGGCGGCAAGGATATTAAACCGGGCAGACTCACTGCGCGCGGTCTTGCCCAGATGACAGCAGTTGATGAACACCAGCTCGGGCACCCAGCGCATCTGCTCCACATCCCCCGGCGTGAGTACCGCATCCCGGCCAATCACCATGCCCGACACCGTCCGGCCGCGATCCGACGTCATTTCATGCACGCCATGGCCGGCCAGATGCAGAATGCGCCAGGCGTCGCGATGCAGGCCGGCGAGGATCGAATCGGCCCGCTCGTCGACGCTCTCGCGCACCTCGAAGCCGCCACTGCGCAACATGGCGACCACGGTCTCGGCCTCCTGGCGCGCACCGGGCAGATCGGCGAACCCGGCCCAGGCGTCGAGGTCGGGATTGCCCACCACCAGCGCCTTGGCATGCGGCGCATGGGCCGGCTGATGCCGGAACTGGCTGGCCTTGAGCTGGCGCACCAGCCCGGCCGCCACGGCCGGTGGGCGGTCGCCCGCGCTCCAGCGGTTTTCGAGCAGCTCCCACGGATAGCGCGCCGAGCGGTCATCGACCATCACCACCATGTTGGACTGGCGTGGCGCCATTTCCTTGAGACTGTTGGGCAACAGCATTTCAAACAGGGTCTTGGCGATTTCGCTGTTGGCCGCCGGCGAAGCCGAGGCCTGGGCGATGAAGGCGTCGGCCAGCTCCAGTTGCCCGGCCATGAGCGTTTCTTCAGCGCGAGCGCGGTCGGTGGCGAAGATGAAGCGTAACGCCTCGCGCCCCGGCTCTTCGACAATCTCCAGCCGATGCCACCAGTCGGGCATCTCGTCGCAGCGCACACGCCGCCGACGGCCTTCGCCGGACTGGATGTCGCGGCTGCCCCAGCGCAGCTTGCCGGCCAGATCGCCATCGCGCAGGCAGTTCTCCAGCCCCTCGGCGGCAGAGATGGCCACGTCTTCGAAGATCTCGATGATCTCCACCGCGTCGATCACGACGCGGTTCTCCAGCCCTTGTTCGACCAAGGCAGCGCTGGCCGAGACCGCACCCCGCAGGATCGCGTCGACCGAGGCACCCACCGGCATGCCGCCAGCGCCCGAACCGACCAGCAGGCAACTGACCGCCGCCGAGCGTGGCGCCGAGGCCGGGCCAAAGCGCACATCGTCCGGCCACTGTGCCACCTGCAAGGCGAAGTCGAGCAGCGCGCCGCGCACGCCGGCTTCGAGCAGCCCCGGCGACAACTCGCCGACCAGACCGAGGCCGACCACGATCGCGCCCGAGGGCTTATGCGTCGGTACTTCGTTGAAGAACAGCGCATGCGTGCCATTGGCAGCCGGATACACGCCTAGGTTGAGTCGCTGCGACAAGGCGCCATTCAGGCGCTGATTGACGGCCGCTTCAGCGCTGACGATGGTGTCGCCGGCGTAGTGACCCACCAGCACCGGGTAGCGCGCATAGGCCAGATCGCCGTGGCGAATGCTGACCGCCAGCGTGGGCGCGGCGGCGCTTTGCGTCTCGGCCACCGGGCGCCCCGGCCCGAACCCCAATGCGCGCACCGCCGCTTCGTCGGGGAAATCGTCGGTGAAGGGCGTAATCGGCATCGGGAAGCGTGTCGGCTCGGTCACGCCCGCCCGCGTGCGCTGCGGCGGAGTCGCCGGCAAACGCTGAGTGGTGCCGGTCATCAGCAAATCGAGCAAGCCGGGGAAGGCGCGTTTCTGGGTGCACAGCGCATCATGCGCAGTGTCTTCGACATACCAGGTCGGTACACCCGGCAGGCGACCCGACGCCCAAGTGACGGTGCCATCGCCCTCTGAGGTGGCTTCAAACACCAGCTTGCGGTCGCTGGCCGGGTCCCACGCGTTGTGTGGCTCAACGGCGTAATCGACCACCGTGGCCGGTTGGCAGCCGGCCAGGTAAATCATGTGGCGCGGGTCGGGCGGCGCGCTGAGCAGGCACTGCCAGGTCTTGCGCGCTTCGCGCAGGGCGGCGGCGTCGGCCAGTGGCCACACCGCCGACAACTCGGCCTTGAGCGCTTTCCAGCGCGTGGCATCGGCAAAGTCGGGGCCGGTCGGGTCGAAGGGCAGCAGTTCGAGCAGGCCGGCGTATTCGCGCACGATATCGGTCACGCCGGCGGTGGTCTGGGTGATATCGAGCAGCGCCAGCTTCTGCTGGGTGGGGTTGTTGCAGGTGAGCCAACGCACGGCCTCGTGGGAGCCGAGGTTGGGCGTGCCCAGCATGACGAAACGACTGTTGGGCAAGGCGGTGATGCGCTGCCACGCAGCCGTGCCGGCGCCGCCGTCGGCGATCATTGCGCGTACCACCAGACCGCCCATCGAGTGCGCCACGAGGTGCACCGGCTGACCGCTGGCTTCGAGTTCGGGCAGCCATTGCGTGAGCGATTCGGCCAGGCGCGCCGCGGCGGCGGTGACGGACTGCCGCCAGTCGTAGGGGAAAATTTCGACCCGGTGGCTGCGCGCCAAAAACTCGACCATCGGGCCGTAGAAATCACCGACCAGGTCGATCGGCTCAACGTCGGGCTGACCCATGCGCAGGCGCTTGAGCTGGCCGCGCAGCAGCCGCCAGTAGTCGAGCCAGACGGTTTCGCCGCGCTGCTGCAGCACGCTGCCCATGGTACCGGGCAGCACCACCGCCAGCGGCCGGGGCGCGCCACCAGAGCGGCTGCGGCGCACGGCCTCGCGCCAGCGCGGGGCTTCGTGGGGGGCGCTGGCAATCGGCAGAAAGCCGCCGTCGTTGCCGTCGGGCCGGGTCAGGCCGTGGCCCAGCCACTTGACGGTTTTTTCGTTATTGAAATAGCGGAAGTGATTGACCTCACCGCCCGCATCGCGCAGGTAGCGCGCCGCGCCATCAGGGCGACGCAGGCCACCGAGCATGGAGCCAGTGTTGACCACCAGATCGTGATCGGCACCGTAGAACCAGTCGGTGGCCAGCAGCTTGATCTGCTGCCACAAGGAATCGCCCTCGATGTCGCCGGCGATCACCGAAAGGTCAGCGGTGACGGTCAGATCGGGCGATTGCAGCAGCCGGGTAAGTGCCGAGCCGGGCATCATCGCCTCCACACCCGGCAGGCTGCGCGGGTCGGTGCGCGCCTTGACCACGGCCAGCAGGAAGTCGACCGCCTCGCCAAACAGGCCGCCGCCGGAGATGAAATCCAGCACCGACAGCCAGCGGTCGAGCCGGCCAGCGGCCAGCGTGGTGCCACGCGCCGGACAGGCCACGCGCACAAAGCGGGTGATGCGAAACTGCTTGGCGTCGAGCTCGGCGATCAGCGCCTTGAGCGCCTTGCGGTCGCCGTCGTAAGCGGCGTCGCGCGCCTTAGCCGCGGCGGTATCGAGCGGCGACAGGCCGATCTGCTCGGCCACGGTGCGGTCGGCAGCAAACAAGGTGTCGATCAGCTTGCCGTCGAGCGGGTCGGTGTTGGCGTCGCGCATACCCAGGCAGAGCAATTCGCCAACCAGGCCGCCGCGCGAATGGCTGACCAGATGGAGCTCGGCGCCCGCCGGCAGCGCTTTCGCCAGCGCCAGTGCGTTTTCGATGGGGCTTTCAGTCAGCGTGCGGTGTTGCAGGGCGTAGGCACGCTCGCCGTAGCGCTCGGCCAGCCGGGTGCGCAGGGCGGCGCCGGCGGCGTTGTCCTTCTCCCACAGGCCGCCGAAGCTGCCCGTCGTGCTTGAGGCTGTGCCATGCAAGAACACCAGCTGCGGCGTTGCTCCACCGGGCAGGCTATCGCTGACCGCTTGCAGATCGGGCGAGGCGCCGTCGAGCGACACCCGATACAGCCCCGGCGCACCGCCCAGCGCGCGGTCTTCGAGCGCCTTGCCGAGCTTGGCCGCAGCGATGTTCTTGAGATCGACACCGAAGACTTCGAGCACACGTACACCGAGGCCGAGCCAGCCGCGCGAGGTGCCGGCCGCCGTGTGGCCGGGCCGAGGACCAAAATCGAGTCGCCACAGCGCATCGCCATCGCGCCCGACGCTGCGCTGCCCGCGCTCGTGCATCAGATCGTCGGCGCGCGACCAGAGCACGAAGCCGTTTTCGAGCTCGACCCGCAGCACGGCATCGGCGTCAATCTCGGTCGTCGACTCACCACCCCGCGCCACCCCCGGCACAATCCGCTGCGCCGAGGTCACACTCACCTGATCAGTGCGGGGCTGTCGGGCAGTGGCGGCAGCGCCGCTGAAACGGAAACGCGAATCGATGGGCATGAGCGGAGTCCTTGGCGGGGCGCGGTCAGGAGAAGAGTTCGAAATGACGGGCGGTACGCGAGCCGAAAATCTGCGGCGTCTGCGGCAGGCGGGTCGAGGGCAGGTAGTGACTGATGGCACGGAACCACTGCTGGTAGCTGGCCCCCGGCAGCAGGGTGTGGAGGCTCTTGATGGCGTAGTAGGTGAAGGCGCCGTTGGGACGGCCGCGGAACTGGGTGTCCCAGCTGAACTCGGTGTCGCGGCAGCCAGCCAGCAGCAAGTCACCGCCGGCACGCGTCATGCCGCCCATCAACGCAACCGGTCGGCTGCGGGTGGCGGCCAGCGCGCTGAGGCTCATCCAGCTCGCAGGTGGCAGAAAGCGGGCGCGCGGCAGGCCCGGGTCGAGGTCGGCCTCGTCGCCGCGGGTGACCGAGCCGGAGTGGCAGCTGTCGGAGATGAGCACCACCCGGACACCCACCGGACGCAGATCGAACAGGTTGCGCAGATCGTCGTCGAGCAGGATCTTGCCGTCGCCGATGTCGTGCGGACACAGCGCCTCGTCGCGTCCGTCGGCCTCGTCGCCTGATCGATCCGGCACCCAGGTGCCGTGGCCGGAGTAGGTGATGATCAGCGAATCGCCCTTGACCGCGCTGGTGATCAGATCGCCGATTTTCTCGACCATGGCATCGCGCGTCGCCGCCTCATCGAGCAGGCTGGTGACGGCATAGCCCTTGCCACCGAGCACGGCGGCCCAGTCCTGGGCGTCGTTGATGCAGCCCGACAGGTCCCCGTCGGTGCCGGGGTAGTCGTTGATGCCGATGGTTAATGCGCGTTGACTCATGGTGGCACCTCGCTTCCTGCGTCATCGGGCAGGCACAGGCCGGCCGCAGTCATGACGATGGCTTCTTCTGATTAAAGCATGTAGGCCCCTCAGAGCAAGGCGACACTTTGTATCAAGCCACGATCTCAGCATCCGCAGCGCCGACACAGCGCGCCCCTGGAGGAGCGTTTGGGGCACAATTGCGCTTTTGCTTTTGTTGGCCCCCGCCCGTGCGTCTGTTGCGTCTCGCCAAAATCGTCATCGTCAGCCTGCGCTTCGGGCTTGATCGCATGGTCCTCACTGCCGACCGCAGCGGTCAGTTGGTGCGTCTGTGGCGCATCGTCTTTTTCTGGCGCCGCTTCTCCGAGCCGCGTGCGGTGCGTTTGCGCAAGGCGCTCGAATCGCTCGGCCCGATCTTCGTCAAGTTTGGGCAGATGCTGTCGACCCGGCGCGACCTGCTGCCGCTGGACATCGCCGAAGAGCTGGCGCTACTGCAGGACCGCGTACCGCCCTTCCCCAGCGAAGAGGCCATCGCGGTCATCGAAAAGCTCTACGGCCGGCCGGTCGACGACGTTTTCGCCGAGTTTGAACGCACGCCGGTGGCCTCGGCCTCGGTGGCGCAGGTGCACTTTGCCCGCCTGCAGGACGGCACCGAGGTGGCGATCAAGGTGCTGCGCCCCGGCATCGAACGCGTCATCGCCCACGACATGGCCCTGCTCGACGCAGGCGCCACCTTGCTCGACCGTCTGTGGCCCGAAGGCCGCCGACTCAAGCCGCGTGAAGTGGTGGCCGAATTCGCCAAACACCTGCGCGACGAGCTTGATCTGATGCGCGAAGCGGCCAACTGCTCGCAGCTGCGCCGCAATTTCACCGACTCGACACTGCTGGTGGTGCCCGAGGTGTATTGGGACTACTGCGGTAAATCGGTGATGGTGATGGAACGCATGCATGGCGTGCCCATCTCGCGCACCCAGGCGCTGCAGGCGCAGGGCACCGACCTGTCGGCCCTGTCGCGCGCGGGGGTCGAGATCTTCTTCACCCAGGTCTTCCGCGACGGCTTCTTCCATGCCGACATGCATCCGGGCAACATCTTCGTGCACGCCGACGGGCGCTATATCGCGCTCGACTTCGGCATCATGGGCACGCTCACCGATGTCGATAAAAACTATCTGGCGCAAAACTTCCTGGCCTTCTTCCAGCGCGACTACAAACGCGTCGCGCAAGCCCACATCGACGCCGGCTGGGTGCCGGCGCACACCCGGGTCGATGAGTTCGAATCGGCCATTCGCGCGGTGTGCGAGCCGATCTTCGACAAGCCGCTGAAAGACATCTCCTTCGGCAAAACCCTGCTGCGTCTGTTCCAGACCGCGCGCCGCTTCGAGATGGAAGTGCAGCCGCAACTGGTGCTGCTGCAAAAAACCCTGCTCAATATTGAAGGCCTCGGCCGCCAGCTCGACCCCGAGCTGGACCTATGGACCACGGCCAAGCCCTTCCTTGAACGCTGGATGGGCAAACAGGTCGGCTTTGGCGCACTGGCGCGCCACATCAAGGAAGAAGCGCCCTTCTGGGCCACCGCCCTGCCGCAACTGCCCCGCCTGATCCATCATGCGCTCAGCACGCCGGATCGCATCGAGGCGGCCAAGCGCGACATGGCGCGCCTGGCGCAGGCGCAGCGCCGACAGAGCCGGGCCTTGAGCGTGATCGGCACACTGCTGGCTGCATTGCTTGCGCTTGAGCTGTGGCGCCTCTTCGGCCATTGATGATCGCGGCATGATCCCCAACGATCCCGGCATGATGCGGTAAAAAAACCGCCCCCTGCCGAGGCTTCATTGCTAAAATCGCGCCGAAAAAAGATCGGGCCGAGCGCAGCAGACACCGGCCTCGCCTATCCGCATCTTCTCTGGAGCCCACGCTCATGCTGCTCTGGCTTGTCGCTGCCTATCTCGCCCTGTCCATCGGTATCGGCCTCGTGGCCGCCATGCGGGTGCATAGCGCAAAGGACTACATCGTTGCGGGCCGCAACCTGCCGATGTACATCGTGGTCGCCATGGTGTTTGCCACCTGGTTTGGCGCCGAAACCGTGCTCGGCATCTCGGCCACCTTCCTCGAAGAAGGCTTTCACGGACTGATCTCCGACCCGCTCGGCGCCTCGCTGTGCCTGATCCTGTTCGGCCTGTTCTTCGCCCGCCGCCTGTATCGCCAGAACCTGCTCACGCTGGGCGACTTCTTCCGTCGCCGCTACAACCGCACCACCGAGCTGATCCTGTCGATGTGCATCGTCGTATCCTACCTGGGCTGGGTGTCGGCGCAGGTCACCGCCCTCGGGCTGGTGTTCAACGTGCTCACCGAAGGCAGCATCAGCATGAATCAGGGCATGATGATCGGCGCCGGCGTGGTGCTGATGTACACCCTGTTTGGCGGCATGTGGTCGGTGGCCATCACCACCTTCGTGCAGATGATCGTCATCGTGCTGGGCCTGGTCTACATCGCCTGGGAAGTCTCCGACCTGGCCGGCGGTGTCGGCACGGTGGTCAGCCACGCGGCCGCGGCCGGCAAATTCGAATGGCTGCCCGAGGCCAACATCGGCGCCATCATTGCCTGGATCGCCACGCTGCTGACCATGGCCTTCGGCTCGATTCCGCAGCAAGACGTTTTCCAGCGCGCCAACTCCGCGCGTAACGAGCGCATCGCCGTGCACGGCACTGTACTCGGTGGTGTCGCCTACTTCCTGTTCGCCGCCATCCCGCTGTTTCTGGCCTATTCCGCCACCCAGATCGACCCTTCGCTGGTAGCGCGCTACATGGAAGAGGATTCGCAGCTGATTCTGCCCAACCTCATCCTCAACCACCTGCCCTTCGGTGCCCAGGTCATCTTCTTTGGCGCCCTTCTGTCGGTGATCATGAGTACCGCCTCGGGCACCCTGCTCGCCCCGGCAGTGACCTTCTCCGAAAACGTGCTGCGCGGCTTCATGCCCAAGCTCAGCGACCGCGCTTTCCTGCAACTCACCCGCGTCACCGTGGTGGTCTTCGCCCTCATCGTCACCGGCTATGCCATGCAGACCGAGAGCTCGATCCATGAAATGGTCGAAAACGCCTACAAGGTCACCCTCGCCGCCGCCTTCGTCCCGCTCGCCGCCGGTCTCTACTGGCGCCGCGCCAACAACCTGGGCGCCGCCCTGGCCATTGTGTTTGGCCTCACCACCTGGATCGCGCTCGAGTTCATCTCGCCCGAAGGCATCATCCCGCCACAACTGGCCGGTCTGTGCGTCAGCGCCGTAGGCATGCTGATCGGTGGATTGGTCGGGCGACAGCAACCCGCGTACTGAGACCCCGGCGAACCTCTACGACGAGGCCGACGCTCGACAAGGGCGTCGGCCTTTTTTACACAAAAGCGCACTTTCTCGCGAAAACACTTCGCAAGGCATTGAAACTAAAAACAAAAACACACTGGCGCGCAATTTGCTTTCAAGTAGCCGTCACCACAAAATCATGCAAGGAGCCCAAACATGTTGTCCAAAACCACATTCAAGTCCGTTCTCGTAATTGGCGCGATGACTGCCTCTGCTTCGGCATTCGCCCTGCCGAACGTCTTCAATGACACCATCGCCAACGGCATCAGCCAGTTCGATTCGACCGTTGCACTGGCCGGCTCGACGGTTGCAACCGCCCAGATCGTCAGCGGCACCAGCGTTTACAACTACACCGATCTCGGCGGCAACCCGGCCACGGTGACCATCTCCCGCCCGAACGGCAGTGCAGTCGCTTTCGGCAGCGCTTACACCAGCAACGGCATCACGACCACCGGCGATGTCATCAACATCAACCCGAGCAACGGTGGCGAGACCATTCCGGGCTTCAACTCGGGCGTGACCTTCACGTTCTCCTCGGCCGTTAATGCGCTGGGCTTTGAAGTCGGTGATTGGGCCACCTGCTGCATGTCCGGCACCCGCCCCGTGGGCACCCCCTCGACCGGCTCCGGCCTGTGGATCGCCTTCGACGGTGGTCAGGCCTTCCTGACCGCCAATGCCCTGTCGGCCAACGACAACCCTGGCTACGCCGCCGCCCAGAGCTACACCAACTTCATCGGCGCCATCGACGACACCAGCACCTTCACCTCCGTAACCTTCTTCGGCGACGGCTTCGGTGAGTTCCTGGTGGCCGGCGGCACGCTGCGCTTCTCGGCCGTGCCGGAAGGCTCCGTGACCAACCCGGTACCGGAACCCGGCACCCTGGTGCTGGCCGGTCTGGCACTGGTCGGCCTGGGTCTGTCCCGCCGCAAGCAGTAAATCCGGCACTCGGCGCACGTTTGGCGCCGATCTGACGGCTTCTGCACAAGGCCCGCGCTTCGGCGTGGGCCTTGTGCTTTCCCGCGCTGTGCTACCGCGCTGGCGCTATTGACACGTATCAATCCTAATTTCTCTATCAGGCCCTAGACTCTGGCGGCACTTTTTCTTGCTGCCGCCATGACTGCCAACCACCCGATCGAACTCGTCTGCCCCGCCGGCAGCCTGCCCGCTTTGAAGACCGCCGTCGACGCCGGCGCCGACTGTGTTTACGTCGGCTTCAAGAACGCCACCAACGCGCGCAACTTCACCGGCCTGAACTTTACCGACGCCAGCATGCGCGAGGGCATTCGCTACGCGCATGATCGCGGCCGCAAGGTGCTGCTGGCGCTGAACACCTATCCGCAAGCCGGCAACTGGCCGGAGTGGACAAAAACCATCGACACGGCCGCCGACATGGGCGTCGATGCGGTGATCCTGGCCGACCCGGGCCTGATGCGCTACGCCAACCGCACCCATCCGGCGCTGCGCCTGCACCTGTCGGTGCAGGGCTCGGCCACCAGCTACGAAGCCATCAATTTTTATCATGAGCACTTCGGCGTCCAGCGCGCGGTCTTGCCGCGGGTGCTGTCGCTGCCACAAGTTGAGCATGTGATCAAGAAGACCCCGGTCGAGATCGAAGTCTTCGGTTTCGGCGGGCTGTGCGTGATGGTTGAGGGGCGTTGCTCACTGTCGGCCTACGCCACGGGCGAATCGCCCAACTGCAATGGCGCCTGCTCGCCGGGCAAGCATGTGCGCTGGGAGCAGACCGCCAAGGGCATGGAAACCCGCCTCAACGGCATTCTGATCGACCGCTTCACCGACGACGAGCGCGCCGGCTACCCTACCCTGTGCAAGGGCCGCTTTGCGGTCGGTGACGACACCTACTACGCCATCGAAGAGCCAACCAGCCTGAACACGCTGGAGCTACTGCCCGACCTGGCCCGCGCCGGCGTGCGCGCCATCAAGATCGAAGGTCGCCAGCGCAGCCCCGCCTATGTGCAGCAGGTCACTCGCGTGTGGCGTGCCGCCATCGACCGGCTCAAGGCCGACGGCGAGCGCTTTGCCGTTCAGCCTGAATGGATGGCCGCGCTCAACAATGTTTCCGAAGGCCAGAGCCACACGCTCGGCGCCTACTATCGGCCGTGGAAGTAATTGGGAGCAGGGGATTGGTGATTGAGAAACACGCCGCGCCCGTGCGCTGGCAGTGTCAGTCACTGATGCCACACACCACCAATCGCCAATGACAAATCACCAATGACCCAAATGAAACTCGCCCTCGGACCGCATCAATACTACTGGCCGCGCCAGGCCATGATGGACTTCTACGGCAACGTGGCCGAGTCACCGGTCGACATCGTCTATGTTGGCGAATCGGTGTGCTCACGCCGCCACGAGATGCGCCTCGAAGACTGGTTCGACGTTGCCCATGTGCTGGCCGAGGCCGGCAAGGAAGTGGTGTTTTCCTCGCTGGTGCTGATCGAATCCGAATCCGACCTCAAGGTGCTGCGCAAGCTCGTCAATCAACCGGACTTTCGGGTCGAAGCCAATGACATGGCCGCCGTGCAGGCACTGGTGCGTGCCGGCCACAAGCACTGGGTTGCCGGGCCGACACTGAATGTGTTCAACCCCGAGACCATGAACGTATTCGCCGAACAGGGCGCCACGCGCTGGGCGGTGCCGCCCGAGATGGCGCGCGAGGCCATGGATGGCCTGCTCGCCGGCTGCGCGGTGCGCCCCGAGGTCGAAGTCACCGCCTATGGCCGCCTGCCGCTGGCCTATTCGGCGCGCTGCTTTACCGCCCGGCACTTCAATCTGCAGAAAGACACCTGCGAGTTCCGCTGCCTGCAGCACGCCGAAGGCATGCCGCTCAAAACCCGCGAGGGCGAAGCTTTCCTGACGCTCAACGGCATCCAGACCCAATCGGCCAAGGTCTATAACCTGCTCGGCGATCTGCCGGCGCTCAAGGCCTCGGGCGTCGATGTGCTGCGCGTGCTGCCGCAGTCTGAACACATGGCCGAGCTGCTGGCCTTGTTCCGCCGCGCCATCGACGGCGAGATTGCGCCCGCCGAGGCCTTCGCGCAGTCCCAGGCGCTCATGCCCGAGGCGCCCTGCAATGGCTTCTGGCATGGCAAGCCAGGCCTCGAACAATACGTTGCCGCCGCCTGAGCGCGGCTTCACGGAGATTTCCATGGCCAATATCCCCGCCTTTCGTGTGCCCCCCGCCGTCGGCCGTGTGGTCGCCCGCCTGCCGCAACTGCCGCCCACGCTGGCGCTGGTCGGTGCGCTGAATCTCGCGCTCGGCCGCATCCTGCCCAAGGATGACCTCGAACCGCTGACTGGCAAGCGCCTGCAGCTCGACGTCACCGACGTCGGCTTGAGCCTGCGCTTTACCCTGTCGGCACGCGGTTTCCGTCCGCGCTTTGACCGCCAAAAGGCCGATCTCACCCTGCGCGCCGCCACCCGCGACTACCTCGCCCTGGCCCTGCGCGAAGAAGACGCCGACACCCTGTTCTTCAGCCGCCGGCTGATCATGGAAGGCGACACTGACATCGGCTTGCTGGTCAAGAACACGCTCGACGCGGTGGACTGGGACGCACTCATCGCCGCCGCCAAACCGGCCACCGTGCTGGCCCGTTTCAAGGCTCCCCGCCTCGGCACGCCGGCCACCTGAATCACCGCCGGCCCGCCTCCGCGGGCCGCTGCGCGTACAATCGGCGCATCTTCGCTGTCCGGTCGCCGACCGCCCGACGAGTGCGCGCATCCACCCAGCTCCCCCGCTATCTGACGCTGGCCTACGGGCTGCTCATCGCCTATGCCTGCCTCCACCCCTTCACCGGGTGGAAGTCGCATGGGCTGCCGCTGTTCGACTTCCTCCAGGCGCCCTGGCCAAAGTACTACCGGATTGAGGACATCGTCCTCAACGTGCTCGGCTTCATTCCGCTCGGCTTCGTGCTGACAGCAGCCTGGCCCGAGCGCTGGTCGCGACTGCGGGCGGTGGTGCTGAGCGTGCTGGTGTGCGGCGTCTTGAGCCTGTCGCTCGAAACGGCGCAGAACTTCCTCCCCACCCGCGTCGCCTCCAACGTCGACCTGGGCGCCAATATTCTCGGCGGCTTGCTCGGCGCACTCATCGGTATGGCGCTCGGCCAACGGATTTTCGACACCCGAGGCTGGCTGCACCAATGGCACGACAAACGCATTCTCGACGGTCATCTCGGCGATCTGGGGGTTGTGCTGCTGGCGCTGTGGCTGCTCGCCCAACTCTCGCCCGAGACCCTGCTGTTTTCGGTCGGCGACCTGCGCCGGCTGTTCGACCTGCCCGCGCCGCTGCCCTTCAGCCCGGAGCGCTTCATGCGTCTGGAGGCGGCGATCGTCGCCACCCATCTGGTGGCGATCGGCCTGGTCGCACGCGCCAGCCTGCAACGCTTCTCGCTCACCATCGTGGTATTGATCTGCCTCGGTCTGGGCGCACGCACGCTGGCCGCCACCAGTTTCTACCTGCCGCCACGCCCGCTGCTGTGGCTGACGCCCGGCGCCATTGCCGGCCTCGGCGCCGGCCTGCCGGTGCTGGCCACGACCCTGGCGCTGCCCCACGGCCTGCGCCAGATGCTGGCGGCGATCGCCTTGCTGGCCGGCACGGTGCTGGTCAATCTGGCGCCCGAAAACCCCTATCTGAGCTTCAACCAGACGCTGATCAACCAGGGCCACTTCCTGAACTTCAACGGACTCACGCATCTGGTCGCCAGCCTGTGGCCGTTTCTGGCGCTGGCCTATCTGAGCGCGGTCAATCTGCGTCGGGGTAGCCCCCACTGAAACCGGGCGCAACGCATGGCTATAATGGTCGGCACTGACCGGAGACCCGCCCCATGAGCTATTTTTCACATCACGTGTTCTTCTGCTGCAACCAGCGCGAAGCCGGCGACACCTGCTGCAACGCCCATGGCGCCAGCGAGCTGCAAACCTACGCCAAAGACCGCATCGCCAAGCTCGGCCTCAAAGGCAAGGGCAAGGTGCGTATCAACAAGGCCGGCTGTCTCGATCGTTGCGACGAGGGGCCGGTGATGGTCGTCTACCCCGAAGAGGTCTGGTACACCTACGTCGACAAGGAAGACATCGACGAAATCGTCAACGAACATCTGGTCGGCGGGCGCGTGGTTGAGCGCCTGCGCATCTGAGGTGAGGCCATGAGCAAACCCCTACCCACGGAATCTGCCCTGCTCAACGGGCCGGACGGCAGCATCGAGGTGCTGATCGACGCCCCCGCCAACGTGCGCGGCATCGCGCTGGTGGCGCATCCACATCCGCTGTTTGGCGGCGCCAACACCAACAAGGTGGCGCACACGCTGGCCCGCACACTGCGCGATCTGGGCTATGCCACGCTGCGGCCCAACTTCCGCGGCGTTGGCAGGAGCGAAGGCACGCACGACCACGGCGTGGCCGAAACCGAAGACATGCTCTCGGTGATTGCCTGGGCGCATTCGCGCTGGGGCATGCTGCCGCTGGCGCTCGGCGGTTTCTCGTTTGGCGGCTTTGTGCAGACGCGCGTGGCCAAACGCCTCGCCGAGGGCGTCACGCCGATCAAGCGCATGGTGCTGGTCGGTCTGGCCACAGGTGAAGTCACCGGCGCACGCCAATACACTACCGAAACCGTGCCGGCCGACACCCTGGTCATCCATGGCGAGCAGGACGAAACCGTGGCGCTCACCAATGTGCTTGACTGGGCGCGGCCGCAGGTGCTGCCGATCGTCGTGGTGCCCGGCGCCGACCACTTCTTCCACGGCAAGCTGCATCACATCCGGGATCTCATCAATCAACGCTGGGCTCCCCTGTAACCGGACGCCGCCATGAAACTGACCGCCTCGCTCACCAGCCCCTACGCCCGCAAGATCCGCATCCTGCTGGCAGAAAAACACATCCCCTGCGATCTGGTGGTGGACTCCCCCTGGGAAACCGCCACCTCGGTGCCGGCGCTCAATCCGCTGGGCAAGGTGCCGGTGCTCGAAACCGACGAGGGCGAAGCCTTTTTTGACTCGCCGGTGATTGCCGGCTTCCTCGAAGCCCTCGACATCCCGCCGCATTTCATCCCCCAGGACGGCATGCCGGCGGTCCGGGTCCGCCAGACCGAGGCGCTGGCCGACGGCATTCTCGACGCGACCGTGCTCGCCTACCTGGAAACCCTGCGCCCCGTTGAGGCGCGCATGCAAAGCAACATCGATCGCCAGTTCGAAAAAATTGGCCGTGCGCTGAGCCGACTCGAGGGGCAGTTGAGCGGCGAGTTTTTCCATGACGACCGCATCAGCCTGGCCGATGTGGCGGTCGGTTGCGCGCTGGAGTATCTCGACTTGCGCGCCGCCGGCCTCAACTGGCGCGAACACTACCCCCGCCTGAAGGCCTTCCACGAAAAAATCAGCGAACGCGACAGCTTCGTCAGCACCCGCCCACCCGGCTGAGCGCGACCATGGCGGCAGCACGCCCTGGCGCCGGTTCGCCGCTGCAGATCAGGCGCCTGATCAAACGCTACGGCGACCAGACGGTGGTCGATGATCTATCGCTGAACGTCGCGCCGGGCGAATGCTTCGCCCTGCTCGGCCCCAACGGCGCCGGCAAAACCACCACCTTGCGCTGCGCCCTAGGGCTGACCACGCCCGACGCCGGCCAGATCACCCTGTGCGGCGAACCCGTGCCTGCCCGCGCGCGCGAAGCGCGCATGCGCGTCGGCGTGGTACCGCAGTTCGACAACCTCGACCCCGACTTCACCTGCGCCGAAAACCTCAGCGTCTTTGGCCGCTACTTCGGTCTCGACGCTACCACCCTGCGTGAGCGCACCCCCGCCCTGCTCACCCTCGCCGGACTAGAAAACAAGGCCGACGCACGCATCCAGGACCTGTCCGGTGGCATGAAGCGCCGCCTCACTCTCGCCCGCGCGCTGGTCAATCACCCGGACCTGCTGATCCTCGACGAACCCAGCACCGGGCTGGACCCGCAAGCCCGCCACCTGATCTGGCGCCGGCTCAAACAACTGGTGGCCGAGGGCACCAGTGTGCTGCTGACCACCCATTTCATGGACGAGGCCGAACGCCTGGCGCACCGTCTGGCGATCATGGATGGCGGGCGCATCCTGGCCATGGGCAGCCCGCGCGAAGTCATTGCTGCGCATATCGAACCGCATGTGGTGGAGGTGTACGGCGACTGGCCCGAGGGGATGGCCGGCTGGGCGCAGGCGCACGGCGAACACCTGTCAGTGCGCTGCGAACTGAGCGGCGATACCGCGTTTTGCTATGTCAATGACGCCAGCCCGCTGCTCGCCCGGCTCGCGCAGCAAAGCACACTGCGCTACCTGCACCGGCCGGCCAATCTGGAAGATGTCTTTCTCAAGCTGACCGGTCGCGACCTGCGCGACTAGGCCGAGGGCAAGACGGGCCGGGCGAATGGCGTTAACGCATCTGCCAGCGCCCATTGCCCTCGGCGCAGGCCAGCCGGCGATGTTTTTTGCCCGCCGCGGTCAGATCGAATTCACGGCACACCAAGCCATCACGCTTGACGCTGCGCACCGGGCTGAGCAGATAGTCGATGCCAGTGTCGGGGTTGCGCCAACTCACCCGGTGGCGGTCGCCACTGAGTTCCAGCGCGTGCCCAAGACAGGCACGATCCAGATCGCCCAGATCGCGCGCCGCGCCAGCGCCAACAATGGACCCGATCACCGTACCCAGCACGACGGCGATGCGGCGCCCGTCCCCCTGACCAACGGTCGAGCCGATGGCGCCACCGATCACGCCGCCCACCACCGCGCCAACCGCTTCGGTGCTGCAGTGGCCGTCGAGAATGCCGTAATCGCGCGCCCACTTGCGTCCGGTGTAGCCGACATAGTTCGGGTCGTGCTTCTTGCGCCAACCATGGGCCGGCGCATGGCCGGGCGGATCGGCCATGACCGGCGCGGGCAGCGCCAGCGCGGCACTGAGGCCGATGATGGCGGCCAATCGGTGGCAGGTTGGGTACATCATGCGCGACGTCCTCGACAATTACCCGAAACCGGGCGGGTCAGATGTCTTAACGGGCGGCATGCGCGCCGGTTGACGCCTCACTGGCGCGGATCGCCCTGATTCAGCGGCGGCGCGCCGGCCACACTGCTGCGCCACGGGTTGATGTCCAGCCCGCCGCGGCGGGTGTAGCGCGCCCACACTTCCAGCCGACTCGGCGCACAGCGCGCCACCAGGTCGCAGAAGATGCGCTCGACACACTGCTCATGGAACTCGTTGTGCTCGCGGAAGGACACGATATAGCGCAGCAGGCCGGCGCGGTCGATGGGCGCGCCAGTGTAATTCACATACACCGTCGCCCAGTCCGGCTGACCAGTGACCAGGCAGTTGGACTTGAGCAGATGCGAGACCAGCGTCTCGGACACCATCGCCGCACCGGCATCGACGCCAAGCAGCGCCGGCGCCGGATGGTAGTCGGCGATATCGACGTCCAGATCGTCGATCAGCGTACCGGGCAGACTGGCCACGTGACGCGCGGCCACATGCAGCGACTGCAGTTGCACGCTCACCGGCGCGCCGGCGGCGGCGGAGAGGTCGCGCGCGATCACCGCCTCGACCTCGGCCATGTCGTCAAAACGGCTGGCGTTGAATGAGTTCAGATACAGCTTGAGCGACTTGGATTCGATCAGGCGCGGCGACACCGCCGGCACGCGGAACTCGCCCATCGCCACCACCGGCTTGCCGCGCGCGTTGAGCCACGACAGCTCATAGGCATTCCACAAATCCTCACCATAAAACGGCAGCGTCTCGCCCACCCCGATCTCGGCCCGCTTGGGCGCGCGGTCAACCGGAAACAGCAGCTCCGGCGAATAGGTGTTGCGATAGGCGGTGCTGCGGCCGAGCGGGGAGGCTTCGGCGCCATGGTAGTTGGGCGTATCAGTCATCAAGGTCTGAGCCATCTCAAGGGCAATCAACACAGGGCGATTATAATCAGCCCGTCTCCCGCCGACCGCCGGATCATGTCTGCCCCTGCCGCCCACTTCCGATTGCCTTGCCTGTCCTGGCGCTTTGCGTCGGTGTGGTCGCGCAATTTTCGCGTGTGGCGCAAGCTCGCATTGCCGTCGCTGCTGGGCAATCTGGCCGACCCGATGATCTACCTGCTCGGCCTGGGCTACGGCCTCGGCGCACTGGTCAAAACCGTGGATGGCGTGCCCTATGTGCACTTTCTGGCCGCCGGCATGGTGTGCTTTTCGTGCATGAACACCGCCAGTTTCGAAACGCTCTACTCCGCCTTCTCGCGCATGCATGTGCAGCGCACCTGGGAGGGACTGATGAACACCCCGCTGGCGCTGGACGACATCGTGCTGGCCGAAATGGTGTGGGCAGCCAGCAAGGCGGCGCTGTCGGGCACCGCCATTTTGCTGGTGGTAACGCTGTTCGGCTTCACCAGCAGCGCGCTGACGCTCGGCGTAGTGCCGCTGATCTTCCTGATCGGCCTGACCTTCGCCGCCATGGGCCTGGTGGTCACCGCGCTGGCACCGAACTACGACTTCTTCATGTACTACTTCACCCTGTTCATCACGCCGATGGCGCTGCTGTCGGGCGTGTTCTTCCCGCTCGACCAGCTCCCCGCCGCGCTGCAGATTGGCGCGCGGCTGCTGCCGCTGGCCCACGCCATCGCCATCGCCCGACCACTGATGCTCGGCGAGCTGCCGTCCAACCTCCTTCTGCATCTGGCGGTGATGCTCACCTACGCAGCCGTCGGCTTCTGGCTAGCGGTGTCGCTCACCCGTCGCCGGTTGCTCAAATGAGGCTGCCATGACCGCTCACGTAGTGCTGGTGCTCACCAATCTGCCCGACGCCGACAGCGCCCACGCGCTGGCCGCCCACCTCGTCGAGACCCGCCTGGCCGCCTGCGTGAACGTGCTGGCACCGGCGACATCAGTGTACCGCTGGGACGGCGCCATCGAGACCGCCACAGAAGTCCCGCTGCTCATCAAAACCACCGCCGGGCGTTACGACGCGCTCGAAGCGGCGGTCCGCGCGCAGCATCCGTATGAACTTCCTGAAATCGTCGCAGTCCCTGTAACGCACGGCCTGCCCGGCTACCTCGACTGGGTGCGCACCGAAACCACCCCGGACGCTTGAACCTCACATGATCCGCATCCTCGCCCCGCTCCTGCTGCTGCTCGGTCTGCTCGGCCCCGCCCAGGCGCAAGAACTCCTCCCCCCCGAACAGGCCTACCGCGCCAGCGTCAGCACGCTCGCACCCGACCAGCTCGAAGTGCGCTTCGAAATCGTCGATGGCTACTACCTGTACAAGGACAAGTTCCAGTTCCGCACCGAGCCCGAGTCTGTGGTGGTCGGCACCCCGGCCCTGCCGCCGGGCAAGAAGAAAAACGACGAGTTCTTCGGCGAAGTGGAAACCTATCGCGACGAACTGATCTTCACCCTGCCGGTGCAGGCCCCCGCCGACGTGCGCCACTTCGAACTCACGGTGATCAGCCAGGGCTGCGCCGACATCGGCGTGTGCTACCCACCGACGCCGCAGACCCTGACCGTCGATCTCACCAAAACCGTCGCCCCCACGGCCAGTGGCGGTTGGCTGCAAAAACTTGGTATCGGCAGCAAAACGCCCGCGCCGGCCATGGACACGCCAGCCACCGCCGCCCCCGCAAAAACCGCGGCGCCGACCGGTGGCGACGAATCCGGCCGCATCGCTGGTTTGCTCACTGGCGCCAGCGTGCCGCTGATTCTCGTCTCCTTCTTCGGCTTCGGGCTGCTGCTGGCCTTCACGCCCTGCACCTTTCCGATGATCCCGATTCTGTCGGGGATCATCGTCGGCCACGGCCACAAGATCACCAAGACCCGCGCGCTGGTGCTTTCGCTGGCCTACGTGCTGGGTATGGCCGTCACCTATGCCGCCGCCGGTGTCGCTGCCGGCATCTCGGGCACGCTGCTCTCGGCCGCGCTGCAGAACGCCTGGGTGCTCGGCAGCTTCGCGCTCGTCTTCGTGGTGTTGTCGCTGTCGATGTTCGGCTTTTACGAGCTGCAACTGCCCACCGCCCTGCAAAGCCGGTTGTCGAACACCGCCAGCCACGAAAAAGGCGGCTCGCTCGGTGGCGTGGTGATCATGGGTGTGCTCTCGGCGCTCATCGTCGGCCCCTGCGTGGCTGCGCCGCTGGCCGGCGCGCTGCTCTACATCGCGCAGACCGGCGACGCGGTGCTCGGCGGCGTAGCGCTGTTCGTCATGGCGCTGGGCATGGGCGCGCCGCTGATCGTAGTCGGCGTCGCCGCGCGCTCAGTGCTGCCCAAGGCTGGACCGTGGATGGAAGGGGTCAAGAAAGCCTTCGGCATGATGCTGCTGGCGCTGGCGGTGTGGATGATCTCGCCGGTGGTGCCGGCCGTGGTGCCCATGCTTGGCTGGGGCGCGCTGCTGGTGTTCTCCGGCATCTTCCTGCATGCGCTCGATCCGCTGCCGCCCAACGCCCACAGCTGGCGCCGTTTCTGGAAAGGCGTAGGTGTTATCGCCCTGCTCGCTGGCGCGGCGATGCTGATCGGTGCGCTGGCCGGCTCGCGCGATCCGCTGCAGCCGCTGGCGGCCTTGCGCGGCGGCCAGGCCGTCGCCGCCACGAGCGCGCCACAGTTCGAAAAAGTGCGCTCGGTGGCCGAACTGGACGCGCGCATCGCCGCCAGTACCCGGCCGGTGATGCTCGACTTCTATGCTGACTGGTGTGTTTCATGCAAGGAGATGGAGCGCTTCACGTTCAGCGACCCGACCGTGCAGACACGCATGAGCCAGATGCTGTTGCTCAAGGCCGACGTCACCGCCAACACCGCCGACGACCAGGCCCTGCTCAAGCGCTTCGGCCTGTTCGGCCCGCCAGGGATGATCTTCTTCACCCCCGGCGGCAGCGAGATTGCCGGTCAGCGCGTGGTCGGCTTCATGCCGGCGGACGATTTCACCGGCCAGCTTGATGCGGTCTTGAATCGATAAGGTTCGCGTCGCGCCGCGGCCGGCTGAAACCGGCCCTACCGCGAATACGTCGCCGTCAGACTCGCCGAACCCAGGCTGTTGGCGCGCATCATGAACCCCGCGAGCGCCGCGGTGGCATTGGCTGGCAGATCCAGATGCGGAGTTTTCAGCGCATACACCGTGAAGATGTAGCGATGCTCGCCATGCCCTTGCGGTGGGCACGGTCCGCCATACCCCGGCGCGCCGAAATCGGTGCCGATCTGTCGCGCACCCGCCGGCAAGGTGCCTTGCGGGTTACCCGCACCGGCGGCCAGGCCCGTCGTCTGCGCTGGCAGATTGACCACCACCCAGTGCCACCAGCCGCTACCGGTGGGCGCGTCGGGGTCGTACACCGTCACTGCGTAGCTCTGCGTCCCGGCCGGCGGATGTCGCCAGGCCAGCGCCGGCGACACATTGCCGCCATCGCAGCCAAAGCCCTTGAACACGTGCTGCTCGGCGATGCGCTTTCCGTCGGCAACATCAGGGCTGCCAAGGGTGAAATCATCGGCCGCACTGGCCGCAGCGGCGGCGAGGGCGCAGGCGCCGATGAGCGTGGTCTTGCACAGTCGTGCCAACATGCTTTGTCTCCCGGATTGCGTGAATAACAACGCCAGATTAGCGCACACCCACGGTCGCCGGTGCGCGCAAACCGCCAGATGCTGTGCAGAACCGATCAGCGTCGCAGGCTCGACGGGGTCACGCCGAAACGCTGCCTAAAGCGCGCGGCGAAACGCGACGGTGAGACATAGCCGCACTCACTGGCGATCTGTTGCAGACTCATCGCGCTGCCCTGGATCAGTGCCAGTCCGGTGGACATGCGCACATCGTCAAGCATGGCGCGGAACCCGCTGGCCTCGCTGCGCAACGCCCGTCGCAGGCTGGCCTCGCTCATGTGCAGGCGTTGCGCCACCGCGGCGGCGGTCCAGTTGGCGGCCGGATCGCCGGTAAGCAAGGCACGCACGCGCTCGGCCACCGTCGCCACGGTGCTGATCCGGCACCAGCAGCCCAGATCATCGAGTGCGATCAGCAGCTCTTCGAGTCGGTGGCGGATGAGCCGGTCGGACACCGTCGGCCCACCCAGCATGCCGGCCGCCGCGTGACGCACCACGTCGGCCAGCGTCGATTGGGCAGCGGCATGCACCAGCGCCTGCCACGGCGATCCGGGCAATGTTTTGCGCGCGGCGGCATGCGCACGCACCAGGTCCGGCGCCACGGCCACACAGGTGGCCGCATAGATACCATCGGCGTCAGGCGTATTGCGCATCTCGGCTGTCACCCCGGCGTTGATGAACAGCAATTCACCAGGACCGGCACCGCGCTGTTGATCGCCCACCGTCAGGGTCTTGTGACCCCGGGTGACCAGGATCACGCACGGGTCGGGGAAAGGCACATCGGCAATGTACTGCTCGCGCCGCACCCGCAACTCCAGCGTCCCGCCCAAGCCCGCGCGCCCGGCACACGCCGGCGGCGGCGCGGCTTCACTGTCTTGACTCATCGGCATGCCTCAGTCACATCGCACCGCGTCAATATAGTCTTGCAAGCGCCGCCCGCGCGAGGCATCGAAGCGCTCGGCGAGGATATC
Source organism: Zoogloeaceae bacterium G21618-S1 (assembly GCA_027214125.1). Taxonomy (GTDB): domain Bacteria; phylum Pseudomonadota; class Gammaproteobacteria; order Burkholderiales; family Rhodocyclaceae; genus Nitrogeniibacter. Next base: position 237,940 of record JAPWHF010000010.1, on the reverse strand, counting down.
GATACTGCCGATGCGATCGAGCCGGAAGCTGCGAAAGTCGTCGCGCAACTCGCACCAGGCACCCAGCGTCCAGCTACTCCCCCAGAAGATCAGCCCGAGCGGCCACAGCACGCGCTGCGAGGCTTCGCCGTCGGCGCGCACATAGGCGACCTGCACTTTTTGCGCGCCGGCCATCGCCTGACGCAAGCTTGCCAGCGGCGCGACCATGGCGGGCGAGACATGGAAGCCGGGCACGATTACCGGCGCATCGCGCAGGCTGCGCCGGGCCGCCGGCATGACCGCGTCGATGCGCGCCAGCGCCAGTTCCGCCGCCCGGCCGAGCGCCGGGTCGGCCCAGCCGCCAACCATGCGCAGGCCGACCGCCAGCGCCGACAGTTCGTCTTCCGAGAAATGCAACGGCGGCAATCGGTACTCACGCCGCAGGCGATAGCCCACGCCAGCCTCGCCATCAATGGGCGTGCCCGAGCCGATCAGGTCGGCCACATCGCGGTAGATGGTGCGCTCCGACACTTCGAGCAGCTCGGCCAGTTGGCGGGCAGTCATCACCCGCGCCCCGCCGAGCAGGGTCACGATCCGGAACAGTCGGTCAGCACGTCGCATCAACTCACTCCTTTGAAGTGCCCCATCGTGCCGGAGGGCTCCTGACACCAGGCTGTCAGGAGAGCCTCGCGATACTGGCCGGGCACTTTCAACTCACGGAGAATTCTCATGAAAAACGCCATCAACTGGTTCGAAATCCCGGTATCCGACATGCCCCGCGCCTGCCAATTCTACGGCGCCATCCTCGACACGCCCCTGAACGCTTCGCCCATGTGCGGCGGTGAAGTGGCCGTGCTGCCGTATGCCGACGGCGCGGTCGGCGGCAGCCTGTTCAAGCACGCCGACCTGACCCCGACCGCACAGGGCACGGTGGTGTACCTGAACGGCGGCGACGATCTGAGCGCCATTCTCGACCGGGTAGGCGCCGCTGGCGGCAGCATCGCGCTGCCCAAGACGCCGATCACCCCGGAGATAGGCTACATGGCGCTGTTTATCGACAGCGAGGGCAACCGGGTTGGGCTGCATTCGCCCAACTGACACGCGCAGCCGTTTGGCAACGCCGCCGGCGCGGCGGTGCCAGAATCGCAAACCTGGAAACGGTGGCTGAGCGCAGCTGAGTGTGCGTCTGGCGGGTTGTCTGGCAAGGCGCGACGACGCGCAAGCTGCACCTTGCAAGGAGAAGCAACGCAGTCAGGCGGCCCGCCAGACGTGCAATCGGATGCGCAGCGTTCTCGTCGGCCTCGTGATCGCTGTCGATACCGTAAGTCCCTCGCATAGGCAAGGTGTTACCCCCGGAGCACAAGCGGTCAACTGCCGTTTCTAGGTTAAAATGCAACGTTTTAAGCGCAGCGCAAACCTCATGTTCTCCGGCATCGTGGCCGCAACCGGCCGAATCCAGTCGATCACCCTCCTCGAAGACGGCGTGCGCCTCAGCGTCGATACCGGCGCGCTCGGTCTCGACGACGTAGCCATCGGCGACAGCATTGCCAACAATGGCGTGTGCCTGACCGTGGTCGGGATGGAGGGCAGCCGCGCGCAATTCGACGTCTCGCGCGAGACGCTCAACTGTACCGTTGGCCTCGACACCGCCGGTCAGGAAGTGAATCTGGAGAAGGCGCTGCGCGCCGACGACCGGCTGGGCGGGCACATCGTCACCGGCCATGTCGACGGCGTGGGCGAGGTGCTCACGTTTGAGCCGGTGGGCGAAAGCCACGCGCTGGTGATCCGCGCGCCGCACGATCTGGCCGGCTACATCGCGCGCAAGGGCTCGATCACCGTCAATGGCGTGAGCCTCACGGTCAACGCCGTGACCGGCACCGATTTTTCGATCAACCTGATTCCCCACACCGTCGAGGTCACCACGCTCAAGCAGCTGGCGCCGGGCGCGCGGGTCAATCTCGAAATCGACATCATTGCCCGCTACGTCGAGCGCATGCTCGCCTGGCGTCAGGGCGAATAAAAACAACACCGAAACGCGGCCACCGGCCCGACAGGAGAACACCGTGAGCGCACTCGCGCCAATCACCGAGATCATCGAAGACATCCGCGCCGGCCGCATGGTCGTGCTGGTGGACGAAGAAGACCGCGAAAACGAGGGCGACCTGGTCATCGCGGCCGAGCATGTCACGCCCGAGGCGATCAACTTCATGGCCAAGTATGGTCGTGGCCTGATCTGCCTGACCCTCACCGAATCGCGCTGTGCGCAACTCGGCCTGGGCCAGATGGCACGCAGCAACAAGAGCTCGCACGGCACCGCCTTTACGGTGTCGATCGAAGCGGCCGAGGGCGTCACCACCGGCATCTCGGCTGCCGATCGCGCCCTCACCGTGCAGCGCGCCGTGGCGCGCAACGCCAAGCCGGCCGACATCGTGCAGCCCGGCCATATCTTCCCGATCATGGCGCGCCCCGGCGGCGTGCTGATCCGCGCCGGCCATACCGAAGCGGGTTGCGATCTGGGCGCCATCGCCGGGCTGGAGCCGGCCTCGGTGATCTGCGAGATCATGAACGACGACGGCTCGATGGCCCGCCTGCCCGACCTGATCCCCTTCGCCAAACAACACGGGCTCAAGATCGGCGCGATCCGCGACCTGATCGAATACCGCGCCGCCACCGAACACCTGGTCGAGCGCGTGTCCGAAAAAACCGTCGATACCGCCCACGGCCCTTTCCGCCTGTGCGCCTTCGAAGACAAAACCTCAGGCGACATCCATCTGGCCATGGCCTGCGGCACCATCAGTGCCGACACCGAAGCGCTGGTGCGGGTGCACGAGCCGATCTCGGTGATCGACTTTCTCGACACCAGCAGCGACCGCCACAGCTTCCCGGTCGACTCGGCGCTCAAAACCATCGCCGAATCTGGCTGCGGCGTGCTGATCATGCTGTATCGCCCGCAAACCGGCCGCGACCTGCTCGCCCAGCTCACCAACGACCCGGCCGTGCCGCGTGCCGCCGTCAAGTGGGACCCGCGCCTGTTCGGCGTTGGCGCCCAGATCCTGCGTGACCTGGGCGTGGGCAAGATGCGCCTGCTCGCCAGCCCACGCAAGATCCCCAGCATGGCCGGCTTCGGGCTGGAAGTGACTGGCTACTACCCGGGCTGCGATGCCGCCGATTCCAACGATTCTTCTGAGGCCTGATCCATGCCCCGTTTTGACAACATCACCGAAATCACCCCGAACCTCGACGGCATCGGCCTGAGCATCGGCATTGTCATGAGCCGCTTCAACCAGGACGTGTGCGAGGGCCTGCTCTCGGCCGCCGTGGACGAGCTGTTGAACCTCGGCGTCGCCGACGAAGACATCCTCATCACCACCGTGCCCGGCGCGCTGGAGATTCCGCTGGTGTTGCAGACCATGGCCGACTCGGAGCAGTTCGACGCGCTGATCGCCCTCGGCGCGGTGATCCGCGGCGAGACCTATCACTTCGAGATCGTCTCCAACGAAATGGCCGCCGGCATCAACCGCATCGGCCTGGACACCGGCATGCCGATCGCCAACGGCGTGCTCACCACCGAAGACGACGACCAGGCCCTGGCCCGCATGCACGAGAAAGGTAGCGACTGCGCCAAGACGGCGGTCGAGATGGTGCATCTGCTGCGCGCGGTGGTGGCATGAGCAGCAAGTCCGCCCGTCGCCGCGCCCGCGAATTCGCCCTGCAAGGCATCTACCAGGCCCTGCTCTCCGGCAACAGCCTGGCCATGATTGAAGATCAGGTGCGCAGCGCCCCCGGTTTCGACAAGGCCGACGGCGATCTGTTTACCGCCTTGCTGCGCGGCACGCTGAACGACACCGGCGCGCTGGAGGCCGAGTTCGCGCCCTTCATCGGCCGGACGGTGGCCGAGCTGTCGCCCATCGAACGCGCCGTGCTGCTGCTGGCCACGCACGAGCTGGAGCGCCACATCGAAGTGCCCTACAAAGTGGTGATCAACGAGGCCATCGAACTGGCCAAGTCCTACGGCGGCACCGACGGCCACCGCTTCGTGAATGGTGTGATGGACAAGGTCGCGGCCAAGCTGCGGCCACTTGAAGTCGCCGCCCGCGAGGCCGAGCGCAAGGGCGGCTGACCCACCGCCCGGTGCCTGACAAAAAAGGCCGCGATCGTCGCGGCCTTTTTTTGTGCGCGAGCGGCGCTTACTCCGGTTCGCCGCCGGCCTTGGGGTCGTGCGTCAGGAAGTCGCCCGGTAGCGGCAGCGGGTTGCTCGGCACCACCATGTCCTCCGGGCTGAGCTGCTCGGTGAAGCCGTCGAGCGAGCCGAGCATGCGTTCGTCGCGGCGGGCCACCGGTTTGCTCATCAGGTAGTAGGTGGTGAGCCGCGTGAGGGCCGCCAGCGCACGGCGGTGGGTGCGCTCGTAGGCATGCGAGGCGTCGGCGCCGAAACCGATCAGCGCGGTGCGGATGTCGTTGCCGGCCTCGACCGCGGCGGCGCTGTCGCTGCGGTAGAAGCGGAACACGTCGCGGCGGTGCGAGATGTTGTACTTCTCGGCGATGCCGATCAGCTTGCGGGTGAGGTGGTAGTCGAAGGGGCCGCTCATGTCCTGCATGCAGATGGTGACGGCATGCTCGTCGGTGTTCTGCCCCGGTGCGGCAATGGCGATGTCGAGGCTGAGCATTTCGGCGATGTCGCCGTGCAACGCGGCGGAGGCGCCGGAGCCAACTTCTTCGGTGATGGTGAACAGCGGGTGCACATCGACCGGCGGCACCAGCTTGCCGTCTTGCACCGCCTTGCAGGCGGTGAGCAGGGCAGCGACGGCGGCTTTGTCATCGAGATAGCGCGACACGATGTAACCGTTCTGGCAGATCTCCGGTTGCGGATCGAAGGCCATGGTGTCGCCCACGCGCAGGCCGGCCGCTTCGAGGTCCATCGCGCTGCGGGCAGGCACGTCGACCCGCACTTCGACATGGTCCCAGCTGCTCGGCTGGGTGTCGATCTCGGGGCCGAAGGCGTGGCCCGAGGTTTTCAGCGGCAGGCAGGTCCCGCGCACCTGGCCTTTGTCGGTGAACACGGTGAGCCGTCCACCTTCGGCGAAGCGCGAGGACCAGTGGCCGATCGGCACGATGCCAAGGCGCCCATTGGATTTGATCTCGCGCACCATCGCGCCCAGCGTGTCCAGATGCGCGACGATGGCGCGCGCCGGTCGCGGCTGCTCGCCCTTTAGCGTGGCCCGGATGGCACCGCGGCGGGTCATCTCGTAGGGGATGCCCATGGCTTCGAGCTGGCCGGCGGTATAGCGTGCGACCGCATCGGTGTAGCCCACGGGGCTGGGGATCGCCAGCAGCTGAAGCAGGGTTTCTTCGAGGTAGTCGTAGTCGAGGGGATAGTCCTTCTGGGCCATCAGCGGTCTCCGTTGTGGGGTTGCGCGCGAGTGCGCGGAAACAGCAGATCGACAAAGCGCTCCGCCGTCGGTTGCGGCTCGTGGTTGGCCAGACCGGGCCGTTCGTTGGCTTCGATGATCACGTACTCGGGCGCGGCCGGATCGGGCACCATGAAATCGAGCCCGGTGACCGGGATGTCCAGCGCCCGCGCGGCCGCTTCGGCGTCGCGACGCAATACCGGATGGAGGGTGTCGGTCACGTCGTGAATCGTGCCGCCGGTGTGCAGGTTGGCGGCGTTGCGAACCGTCAGCGGCACCTGCGCCGGCAGGATGTCGTCCAGCGTATAGCCCTGACGGGCCACGCAGCGGCGGGTTTCGTCATCCATCGGAATCCGGGATTCACCATCGGTGGCCGCCTGACGCCGACGGCTCTGCTTGTCGATCAGCGCGCGGATCGGGCTGGCGCCATCGCCCACCACGACCGGCGGACGACGCACCGCCGCCGCCACCACGCGGTAGTCGATCACCACCACACGCAAATCCTGTCCGGGGCAGAAGGTTTCGATCAGCACCCGGTCGCAGAACTGGCGGGCACGCTCAATGGCCGAGAGCAACTCGTCGGCCCGGGTCACATTAACACTGATCCCCTTGCCCTGCTCGCCCTCTACCGGCTTGACTACCACCGCCGCATACTTGGCCAGAAACGCCAGATCGGCATGTGAGCCGTCTGCCAGACGCTGGTCGGGCACCTTGAGGCCGGCCTCGCCCAATAGCTTGAGCGTCACGCGTTTATCCTGACAGCGGCTCATGGCGATGGCCGAAGTCAGCTCGGTGAGCGACTCCCGGCACACCACGCTGCGCCCGCCCAACTCAAGGCGGAAGTACCCATTGGCCGCATCGATCACCTCGGTGTGGATACCGCGTTTGCGCGCTTCGTCGGTGATCAGCCGCGCATAAGGGTTGAGTTCAGCCTCGTTGTCGATCGGCTGGGTATAGAAGGGTTCGTTGATCGCATTACGCCGCTTGACCGCAAACACCGCGATGCGCTGGAAACCCAGTTTCTCGTAGAGCGCGATGGCCTGTTCGTTGTCATGCATCACCGACACATCCATCCAGGCGCGCCCGCGGGCATGGAAATGCTCGGCCAGATAGCGCACCAGCGCCTCGCCCACGCCAGGGTGGGCGGCCTGCGGCGCCACCGCCAGCGACCACAGGCTGCTGCCCTGCTGCGGGTCGGAAAAAGCCTCGACATGATCGAGCCCCATCGCCACGCCGATGATCTCACCGGTCGTCAGATCCTCGGCCAGCGCCCAGGTGATCTGCCGATCGGCCCGCTGTGCCCAGACCTGGGGCGCCCCGACCGGTACCATCTTGCGACTGCTGTAGAGCGCGTTGATCGCGGCCACGTCGCTGCGGGTGCGCAAGCGCCGCAGCGTAAAGCTGCGCCGCCCGGCCCGCTGGGCACGATAACCGCCGAGACCCAATCGAAAGGCTTCGGACGGGTCGAGAAAGAGTTGCTGCGGCGCCTGGGCAACCACCACATGCGGGCGCTCGACGTAGTAGGCAATGTCCCGCTGGCCGGGGCGCTCATCGAGCAACGCGGCGGCCAACGTGCCGGCATCGGTATAAGTCTGGGCGGGCAGCCAGCGACCCCAGCCGCACTCGATCACCACATTGGCCGGCATGTCGCGCTTGTCGGGCTGACCTTCGGACAAATGCAGCGGTTGGCTGCCGGGGCGCAGGGCGCGAGTGACGTGTTTTCGGATCATGACCGTTGTCCGTCAGGCAAGGTGGGTCTGCAGCCACCACTCCAGCAGGCCGAGCTGCCAGAGCTTGGAGCCGCGCAGTGGCGTGATGTGCTCGCCCGGATTGGCGAGCAGACGATCGACATACACCGCATTGAACAAGCCGCGCTCGCGGGCCGCCTGGCTGTGCAGGGCATCGCGCACGGTGTCGAGGGTGGAGCCTTGCAGATACTTGAGGCCGGGCACCGGGAAGTAGCCCTTGGGGCGATCGATCACCGCCGACGGAATGACCTGCCGGGCCGTTTCCTTGAGCACGCCCTTGCCGCCGTGGGCCAGCTTGTGCCGCGCCGGGATGCGGCCGGCAAACTCGACCAGCTCGTGGTCAAGGAAGGGCACGCGCGCCTCCAGACCGAAGGCCATGGTCATGTTGTCCACCCGCTTGACCGGGTCATCGACCAGCATGATCGAGGTATCGAGGCGCAAGGCCTTGTCGACCGGGTCATCGGCGCCCCCACGGGCAAAATGCTCGGCGACGAAACGGCCGCTGAAGTCCTCGGCGTGATACTGCGGTTGCACCAGATCGCGGTAGTCAGCGTGGTCGCGGTCGCGGAAGGCGGCGAGGTAATCGCCCACTGCGTCGGTGCTGCCATCGAGCTTGGGATACCAGTGGTAGCCGCCGAACACCTCATCTGCGCCCTGCCCGCTCTGCACCACCTTGGTGTGGCGCGAAACGGCTTCCGAGAGCAGGTAGAAGCCGATGCAGTCATGGCTGACCATCGGCTCGCTCATCGCTTCGATGGCCTCGGGCAGGCGCTGCAACAACTGCGCCTCGGGCACGAAGATGCGCTCGTGCCGCGTGCCGAAGCGGTCGGCGATGATCTGGGCAAATTCGAACTCGTTGCCCTTCTCGCCGCCCACATCCGCAAAGCCGACGTTGTAGGTGTGCAGGTCGCGCACGCCGGCTTCGGCCATCAGGCCGACAATCAGGCTCGAATCCACCCCGCCGGAGAGCAGCGCGCCGACCGGCACATCGGCCACCAGGCGGCGCTTGACCGCCGCCCGCAGCTGTTCGAGCAGCAACTCGCACCACTCCTCAAAGCTGCGCGCCTCATCCTCGGCAGTACGCACCGCCTGCATGGCCCAGAAGGTTTTCTCTTCACGGCGGCCGTCCGGGTGCACCACCATCAGCGTGCCCGGCGCGAGCTTGCGCACGCCCTTGAGCAAGGTGTAGGGCGCCGGCACCACGGCATGAAAAGACAGATAGCTGTTGAGCGCGACCGGATCGATCGCCGTATCCACCCCGCCCGCCTTGAGCAGCGCCGGCAAGGACGAAGCGAAGCGCAGCGCGCCCTTCACCTCACTGTAGTAGAAAGGTTTGATACCGAGGCGATCGCGGCCGAACACCACCTTGCCACTGTCGCGCTCCCAGATCGCGAAGGCGAACATGCCATTGAGACGCTGGACGAAATCCAGCCCCCAGGCGTGGTAGGCCTTGAGCAGCACCTCGGTATCGCCGTGAGAGTAGAACGCGTAGCCCAGCCCTTCGAGCTCGGCGCGCAGCTCCGGGTGGTTGTAGACCGCGCCGTTGAAGACGATACCCATGCCCAGCGCCGGGTCGAACATCGGTTGTTGCGCCGCTTCGGTCAGATCCATGATCTTCAGCCGGCGGTGCCCAAAGCCCCGCCCCAGCTGCATCTCCAGACCCGCGCCATCGGGGCCGCGGCGCTCTTGCGCTGCCACCATTCGCCCCAGCGCCGCCGCGTCTGGCAGCGCCCCATCAAACCGTATTTCACCTGCTATGCCACACATGCCTTGTCCTCGTGAGTTCATCGCGCGTGCCGGCGGAGTCAACACCCCCCACCGGGACACACAAAACGCTCTGACTCACCCGCCAATACCGCGCGAAGCGACAGGGACAACGCAGCAAAGCCGCAAGGCGACACCGCATGACAGCCGCACACGTGCTGCACGTGGCCGTGGTCAAATGACCTTGAGCGTTTTGCACGCGCCTCCCGATCCGCGCCGGCCAAAGAGCGCATCAGGATTCAAGAATGTTGCATTGTAACAAAACTATTTTGCACAAAGGTTTCAAGACGCAACGCATATTCCAAATGGATCAATCGGCCAATACGGAGCCACTGCCACTTGGGGACGCCCGCTGGCCGCGCTATGCTTGCAGCCCTCACCCCCTAGCACGACCATGACCTCCGAATTCGATCTCATCCGCCGCCACTTCACGCGGCCGACCCGACACACCGATCTGGCGGGTGGCGACGATGCAGCGCTGTGGCAGACCACGCCCGGCCACCAGATGGTGGTGTCCACCGACATGCTGGTCGAGGGGCGACATTTCTTCGCCGACGCCGATCCGGCCGACCTGGGCTGGAAGAGCCTTGCCGTCAATGTGTCCGACATCGCCGCCATGGGCGCCACCCCCCGCTGGGCGCTGTTGGCGCTGGCCCTGCCCGACGCCGACGCCGACTGGCTGACCGGCTTTGCCGACGGTTTCTATGCCTGCGCCGAGGCCTTTGACGTTGACCTGGTCGGCGGCGACACCACCCGCGGCCCGCGCAATCTGAGTGTGACGATTTGCGGCGAAGTGCCCACCGGCACGGCCATTCGCCGCGACGGCGCACACGCGGGCGACGATCTGTGGATCTCCGGCCAACCCGGCCGCGCGGCGCTGGCGCTATGGCATCTGCGCGATCAGTTGCCGCTCGATCCGGCGCATCGTGACACCTGCCTCGCGGCGCTGCTCCGTCCTCAACCACGCGTCGCACTCGGCCTCGCCCTGCGCGGTGTGGCCAGCGCGATGCTCGATGTGTCGGACGGGCTGCTCGGCGACCTCGGCCACCTCCTCGACGCCAGCGCCGTCGGCGCGCGGATCTCGGCCACGCAACTGCCCGAAGCGGCCTTGATCACCGCCTGCGGCGACGCCGCACGCGCCCGCCAGGCCTGCCTGTCCGGTGGCGACGACTACGAGCTTCTGTTTGCCGCCCCCGCCGCCCAGCGCAACACCATCGCCCGCCTGAGCGCCTCGCTCGCCTTGCCGCTACACCACATTGGCTCGCTCACACCACCCAGCGACGGTCTCACACTGCTCGCCGCCGACGGTACGCGCACGCCCCTTACGCGACGCGGCTTCGACCACTTCAGCGCCTGAGCCTATACTCGGCCCTTTCCACACCACCCCGCCCCATGCGCCCCACCGTCCGCTTCCTGTTCGCCAAACCGGCGCATTTCATCGCCCTCGGCTTCGGCTCGGGCCTGTCGCCCAAAGCCCCCGGCACCGCAGGCACACTGGCCGCGTGGGTGCTGTTCCCCTACCTGCTGGCGCCGCTTGGCAACACCGAATTTCTGGTGTTTGTGCTCAGCGGCTTCGTGCTGGGCGTCATCGTGTCGGATCGCACCGGGCGCGCACTGGGCGTGTCCGACCACGGCGCCATCGTGTGGGACGAGATGGTGCCCTTCTGGCTGGTGCTGTACTTCACCCCCGACACGCTGGCCTGGCAGGGGGCCGCCTTCGTGCTGTTTCGCTTCTTCGACATCGTCAAGCCGCAGCCCATCAAATGGGCGGACAGCAAGGTCAAGGGCGGCTTCGGCGTCATGCTTGACGACGTCATCGCCGCCGGTTACACCTTGCTGGTGCTGGCCCTCGCCGCCCGCGCACTGGCACCGTGATGGACGCCGAACTCGACGCCCTCGCCCGACGCACCGGCCATTGGCTGCTCGAGCGCGGCTGGCGACTGGCCACGGCCGAATCGTGCACCGGCGGATGGATCGCCGAAACCGTCACCGCCATTGCCGGCAGCTCGGACTGGTTCGACAGCGGCTGGGTGACCTACTCCAACGCCGCCAAAATGCGCCAACTCGATGTCCCGGCCGCATTGCTGGACACCGTCGGTGCGGTCAGCGAGCCGGTGGTCGCCGCCATGGTGCAGGGCGCACTGGCGCACAGCGCCGCGCAGGTCGCAATCGCGGTGTCTGGCGTCGCCGGGCCGGGCGGCGGCAGCCCGGACAAACCGGTGGGCACCGTCTGCATCGCCTGGGCCTGGCCCGACGAGTCGGTCAGAACTTTCCGTTTTCAGTTCACTGGCGACCGGGAGCAGGTGCGTCGACAAGCCGTGATTCACGCTCTCGAGGGCCTGCTTCTGGCCGACACACCAGCAAACTCTGTGCCATAATCCAACGCACGTTTTTAGAGGACCACACCATGGACGACAACAAGGCCAAAGCCCTTGCCGCCGCGCTCGCGCAAATCGAAAAGCAGTTCGGCAAAGGCTCGATCATGCGGATGGGTGACGGTGATGTCGCCAAGGACATCCAGACCGTATCCACCGGTTCGGTGGGCCTCGACATCGCACTCGGCCTGGGTGGCCTGCCGCGCGGCCGGGTCGTTGAAATCTACGGCCCCGAGTCGTCCGGCAAAACCACGCTGACCCTGCAAGTGATTGCCGAGATGCAAAAGCTCGGCGGCACCGCCGCCTTCATCGACGCCGAGCACGCGCTCGACGTCAATTACGCCGAAAAACTCGGCGTCAAAGTCGCCGACCTGCTGATCTCCCAGCCGGATACCGGCGAGCAAGCGCTCGAAATTACCGACATGCTGGTGCGCTCCAGCGGCGTCGACGTGGTGGTGATCGACTCGGTCGCCGCCCTCACGCCGCGGGCTGAAATCGAAGGCGAAATGGGTGACCAGTTGCCCGGCCTGCAGGCCCGCCTGATGAGCCAGGCGCTGCGCAAACTGACCGCCAACATCAAGCGCAGCAACACGCTGGTGATCTTCATCAACCAGATCCGCATGAAGATCGGTGTGATGTTCGGCAGCCCCGAGACCACCACCGGCGGCAACGCGCTCAAGTTCTACGCCTCGGTGCGCATCGACATCCGCCGCACCGGCGCGATCAAGAAAGGCGACGAGGTCATCGGCTCCGAAACCCGCTGCAAAGTGGTCAAGAACAAGGTCGCCCCGCCGTTCAAGCAGGCCAACTTCGACATCCTCTACGGCGAAGGCATCTCCCGCGAAGGCGAGATCATCGACCTGGGTGTCGAAGCCAATATCGTCGACAAGGCCGGCGCCTGGTATTCCTACAGCGGCACCAAGATCGGCCAGGGCAAGGACAACACGCGCGAATTCCTGCGCAACAACCCAGCCATGGGCCGCGAGATCGAAAACAAGGTGCGCGCGCACTTCAATCTGCCGGCCATGCCGGAGATCGCAGCCAGCGCACCGGAACCCAGCGAAGCCTGATCTGACGTATGAGCGAGTCGCTCAAGACGCGTGCCTTGCGGCTGCTGTCGCAGCGCGAGCACAGCCGTGCTGAGCTGACGCGCAAGCTGGCACCCCACGGCACGCCCGAGGAGATTGCCGCGCTGCTCGAACGGCTTGAAGACGTAGATTTGCAGTCGGACGCGCGCTTTGCCGAAAGCTACGTGCGCAGCCGGCAAGCGCGATACGGCAGCCGGCGCATCGCGCTGGATTTGAAGCAACGTGGCGTCAGCGATGACTTGATCGCCGCCGCGCTGGATGAAGGCAGCGAAGGCGACGATCAAGTGCGTGCTCGGGATGTGTGGGCAAAAAAGTTTGGCACCCCGCCGGTCGATGCCCGCGAGTGGGCAAGGCAGGCGCGCTTCCTTCAGGGACGCGGCTTTGGTGCCGATGTGATTCACAGGATATTGAAAGACCGCGACGATGAGTCTGCTTAAGGTCACCGGCCTCCGGAAGAAGTACCGCGCACGCACCGTGGTGCACGACGTCTCCTTTGACGTCGGCAGCGGTGAGGTCGTCGGTTTGCTGGGCCCCAACGGCGCCGGCAAAACCACCTGCTTCTACATGATCGTTGGCCTGGTCGCGGCCGATGGCGGCGAGATCACGCTCGACGATCAGGTTCTCACCCATCTGCCGATCCATGCCCGCGCCCGGCTTGGTTTGTCCTATCTGCCGCAGGAAATGAGCGTGTTTCGCAAGCTCACGGTGGCCGAAAACATCCAGGCCGTGCTCGAACTGCAAGGGCTGAGCGCCGACCTGGTCGCCAAGCGTCTCGACGAACTCCTCAACGAACTCGGCATCGCCCACCTAAGCGACAACACCTCTGTCTCGCTCTCGGGTGGCGAACGTCGTCGCTGCGAAATCGCCCGCGCGCTGGCCACCTCGCCCCGGCTGATTCTGCTCGACGAGCCCTTTGCGGGCGTCGATCCCATCGCCGTGCTCGATATCCAGAAGATCATCCGCTACCTCAAGGAGCGCGGCATCGGGGTATTGATCACCGATCACAATGTGCGCGAAACCCTGGGCATCTGCGAGCGGGCCTTCATCATCAACGCGGGCGAGGTACTCGCCAGCGGCACGCCGACCGACATCGTGACTAATGACCAGGTACGGCGCGTCTATCTGGGCGAACATTTCCGCCTCTGACCGCCCACGCCGATCATGAAACCCACCCTCCAGCTCAAACTCTCGCAACACCTGACGCTCACGCCTCAGTTGCAGCAGTCGATCAAGCTGCTGCAACTATCGACGATCGAACTCAATCAGGAAATCGAACAGGCCTTGCTGGACAACCCCCTGCTCGAACGCGATGACGAGCCGGGCGAAGATACGCACGAGACAAAACCGGAAGCTCCCACTGAGGGTCCGAGCGAGCGCGACGAGCCCGCGGCCGAGGCCCCGCTGGACGACATGAGCGACTGGATGAGCGTGGGCACCACCAGCACCACGCATCGCGACGACGAAGACGACTCCGACTTCCAGTCCTTCCAGGCCGCAGAAGTATCGCTACGCGAGCATCTCGACCAGCAGGTAGCACTGACACCTTTGTCCGATCGTGACCGGGCGCTGGTGCGTTTCCTGATCGAGGCGCTGGACGACGACGGGTATCTGAGCCAGCCCCTCGAAGAACTACTGACGCTGCTGTCCGAAGACAGTGAAATCGAGCTCGACGACCTGCAGATCGCCCTCCAGCACCTTCAGCACCTCGACCCGGCGGGCGTCGGCGGTCGCGGCCCGGCCGAATGTCTGGCGCTGCAATTGCGGGCGCTGCCTGACACCGACACCCGCCGACTGGCACTGGCCATCGTCACCGAACACCTCGACACACTCGCCCAGCGCGACTTCAACCGCTTGCGCCGGGCGCTGCAGTGCTCAGAAGATGCCCTGCGCGATGCCCATCACCTGATCTGCAGCCTCAGCCCGCGCCCCTGCGCCCGCTTCGCCACCAACGAAACCCGTTACGTGATCCCCGACGTAGTGGTACGCAAGCACAAGGGCCGGTGGGCGGCGGTACTCAACGCCGACGCCATGCCCAAGCTCAAGGTCAATGCCTTGTACGCCCGGATACTCCAGCAGAACCGGGGCAACAACGGCGACCTCGGCGGGCAACTGCAAGAAGCGAAGTGGCTCATCAAAAACGTCCAGCAGCGTTTCGACACGATTTTGCGCGTCGCACAGTCAATCGTTGACCAACAGCGTCAGTTCTTCGATTATGGAGAGGTGGCGATGCGCCCACTGACACTGCGGGAGGTCGCGGAAGAGCTGGAGTTACACGAGTCCACCATTTCCCGCGTCACCACTCAGAAGTTCATGTCCACGCCGCGCGGCGTACTGGAGTTCAAATATTTCTTCGGCAGTCATGTCTCCACCGACACCGGTGGGGCAGCCTCTTCGACGGCGATCCGCGCGTTGATTCGTCAACTGGTGGACGCGGAAGACAGCAAAAAACCTCTTTCCGACGCAAAAATTGCCGATTTACTCAGCCAGCAGGGCATGGTTGTGGCCAGACGGACGGTTGCCAAATACCGCGAGTCGCTCAACATCCCGCCGGTCAGCAAGCGCAAGACGATCTGACAACAGGAGCGATCATGAATCTCAATATCACCGGACATCATGTAGAAGTGACCCCCGCCATCCGTGAATACGTCAATGCCAAACTGGATCGCGTGATCCGGCATTTCGACAATGTCACCAGCGTGAACGTCATCCTGTCGGTGGAAAAGCTTGTCCAGAAATCAGAGGTTACGCTGCATGTTCGCGGCAAGGACCTGTTCGCCGAGAGCGCTGACGAGGACATGTATGCCGCCATCGACACCATGGCAGACAAGCTCGACCGTCAGGTGATCAAGCACAAACAGAAGCTGCAAGACCACGCACACGACGCACTCAAGCATCAAAGCACCGAAGCGTGATCGAATCCCTCGGCGTACTGGCGGTGGGTTGCGTTTATAATGGGTGCGTCTCACCCCTTTGATCGCTCCCGCCTCCATCGCCGGGTCTCTTTCGCCCACCTCATAGGGCGCCTAGTTCGTTCCATGAATCTTATCGCCCCCCTCCTCTCCCCCGACAATGTGCTCGTCGATCTCGACGCCAGCAGCAAGAAGCGCGTCTTCGAACAAGCCGGCCTGATCTTCGAAAACAACCAGAGCATCGGACGCAGTGTCGTATTCGACAGCCTGTTTGCGCGCGAGCGCCTGGGCTCGACTGGCCTCGGTCAGGGTGTCGCCATTCCCCACGGTCGTATCAAGGGCCTCAAGGACGCGACCGGCGCAGTCATCCGCCTGAGCACGCCGATTCCCTTCGATGCGCCAGATGGCAAACCGGTCAGTCTGCTGTTCGTACTGCTGGTGCCCGAGCAAGCCACCGAGCATCACCTGCAACTGCTCTCCGAGCTGGCGCAGCTGTTCAGCGACAGCGCCTTCCGCGAGCGAGTTGCCGAAGCCACCGACGCCACCGCTGTGCATGCGCTGTTTACTACCTGGGGTACTGCCCATGCGGCAGACCAGCGTCGCGCGGCTCTTTGAGAAGCTCGGCAAACGCCTGCAACTGACCCATATTGGCGGTCGTCTCGACCGTGCGCTGTCTGTCACCGAAGCGCACACCTGGCCGGCCGACCTGGTCGGCCACCTCAACCTGATTCACCCCGACCGCTTTCAGATTCTTGGTGCCGCCGAGATGGCTTGGGCGCGTAAGCAATCCGGTGACAAGGTCGCGCACCATGTGCGCGAAATTCTCGCGGCCCGCCCACCGGCCATCATCGTGGCCGACAATTGCGAGGTGCCGGGCATTATCCGCCGCTGTTGCGAAGAGATGGATGTCGCGCTGTTTACCTCGGCCATGGCGTCGGCCAGCGTCATTGATCTGATGCGGCTCTATCTGTCACGCGAACTGGCCGAGCGCACCGCCTTGCACGGCGTGTTCATGGACGTCCTCGGGCTGGGCGTGTTCATCACCGGCGACTCCGGCGCCGGCAAGTCTGAGCTCGCACTCGAACTCATCTCGCGTGGTCACGGTCTGGTTGCCGACGACATGGTCGATTTCGCGCGAATTGCACCAAATACGCTGGAGGGACGGTGTCCCGAGCTGCTTGAAAACTTCCTCGAAGTGCGTGGCATCGGCATTCTCAACATCCGAACCATTTTCGGTGAAACGGCCTGCCGCCGAAAAATGCAGCTGAAGCTCATCGTCTATCTGCAACGTCGTCGCCCGGGCGAGGACGACCCGACCCGCCTGCCAGTCACCCACGAAGCGCAGGACATTCTCGGCGTCCCTATTCGCAAGATCATCCTGCCGGTGGCGGCGGGTCGCAACATCGCCGTCCTCCTCGAAGCGGCGGTGCGCAACACCATCCTCCAGCTGCGCGGCATCGACTCGACCCACGAATTCATCTCGCGCCAACGAGAACTCCTGAGCGCCAACGACCCCGACTGAGTCGCCATCAGATACCCTTGCGCACTCAATAGTGTTCGGATTCGCACGAGCATGATATATTCATTCTTCATTTATGCCATTCAGCTATATGAGGAAGAACATGATCACCACCAAACACATCGCGCTCGTCACCAGCCTCGCCGTTCTCCTGCTCCAGCCGCTTGCCAGCCAGGCGAATCCCCAGCACGACAGGATGCGCAACTGCAACAAGACGGCCAAAGAAAAAGCGCTCAAGGGCGAACCACGCAAGGCCTTCATGAAGACCTGTCTCTCCGGCAAGACAACGACAACAGCGCCGCTCGCCGCCGCCAAGCCGATCAAGAAGTAGTTGCATTGCATCGTGTCCACAAAAAAACGCCCCGAACCGACCGGGGCGTTTTCGAATCGCGGCATGCGAGGGTAAAACGCTAAACGATCTCGAAAAACACCAGATCGCGCTCCACCTCCAGCGCCGAGAAGCCGCAGCCGATGCGCCCCTGCCCGGCCAGCAAGGCTTCACCGCCTCGGATGCATTGCTCGCTGCCCGACTCATTGGCCACGAAGGTGCCGTTGGTGCTCTGATCAACCAGAAAAAAGCCTTCACGACGACGCTCCACCCGGGCGTGCTGGCGGGAGGTGCGTGGATCGATCACCACCACGTCGTTGCCCATCTCACGGCCGAGTAACAAAATCGGACGCAATTCTTCAATCAAATGGACGTCTTGCTGGTGACGCAGGCGCAAGCGCTGAGATACACGCGTTGCCGGTGGCACCGAAGTCGCCATACCAGCGCGGCCCGACAACGCAAACACCGGCCATTCAAAACCTTCGACCTTCAGACCGGCTTCGTCACGCTCGCGGATCACCTGACGGGAGGCCGGCGACAGCAGCAATACCGTCGCGCCGCTGACCAGTGCCTGGCCGGCGTGCGCCATCCCCGCCAGACGCATCGCGACCGACAGCGCCTCGCCCGAGGGCGGGCCTTCCATGTCAATGGGGCCATGGTGCAGGCCAATCCGAATACCAAGCCGGACCCCGCGAACCGGTGGCAGACTGGCCACCCGGTCAATCATCTCGCTGGCTGCCAGCACGGCACCATCGCAGCGCTCGAAGGCAGCACAGATCTCGTCGGTCGCCCGACGCATGATCTCGCCACCCTGCCCTTCGACGACGCGTTCAATGCGATTCATGCTGCGCTCGATGGCATGCCCGGCTTCGGTCTCGCTCAGCAGCGCGGCAAGGCGCTCGCCGCCGACCAGCTCGGCATACATCATGCATGCATTACGTTGTTGTGCCATGGATCGTTCCACGTCCCGTTCAAGCCCCCTGCCGCATACGGCAGCGGAAGGCCTCAGCAGGCTCCTCTTATAGCTTCATGATCGGTCAATGCCATGCCCGGTGCAAGTGCGCGCATTGCGTCAATTCTCGCGGGGCAAAGGCATCAGCGGGACGACCGTTTCCATCGCGCGCGGAAGCTCGGGCGGATCAAAGGCCAGATCACCCTCGCTGACCGGGGTGTCACGGGTCAGCCCCTTGAAATCGAACAGATCGGCATCGGAAAGATGCGACGGCACGACATTGCGCATGGCGGTCGTCAGCGACTCGATACGGCCGGGATGTTGCTGCGCCCAGCCTTGCAGCATGCCCTTGATCTGCTTGCGTTGTGCGTTTTCGAGCGAACCGCACAAATTGCACGGAATGATCGGGTAGTCCATGCCACGCGCGAAGCGGACAATATCGGACTCCGCGCAGTAGGCCAGCGGGCGGATCACCATGTGCTCGCCATCGTCGCTCACCAGCTTCGGCGGCATGGCCTTGATTCGCCCGCCGAAGAACATGTTGAGGAATAAGGTTTCGATCATGTCGTCACGATGATGGCCCAGCGCAATCTTGGTCGCCCCCAGCTCACGCGCCGTGCGGTAAATGATGCCACGGCGCAGGCGGGAACACAGCGAACAGGTGGTCTTCCCCTCCGGGATCTTGTCCTTGACGATGGAGTAGGTGTCTTCGGTCACGATGCGGTAGTCGACACCGATCGACTCGCAATACGCGGGCAGCACATGATCCGGGAAGCCCGGCTGCTTCTGGTCGAGATTCATGGCGATCAGACGGAAGTCGACCGGCGCGCGCTCACGCAAGGCCAGCAATACCGACAGCAAGGTGTAGGAATCCTTGCCGCCCGACAGACACACCATGACCGTATCGCCATCCTCAATCATGTTGAAGTCGGCAATCGCCTCTCCTACCGCACGCTCAAGCTTCTTCTTGAGGCGGAGAAAGGTATTGGAGTGACGCCCCTCGGGCGCTTCGCTCGGCGCAGTCGACATGGACACTTTGAGCCTTGGTCAGAAAATCAGTAAAATCATGCTTATGTTGCGACGCAGCATAGCATGCGGATACCCGAGATATCAATACGATAGCGCACGATTAAAACGATCGTTCATTCTATTTGAATACCTATAGATGCGCGCTTCGCCCACCATCGACTGCCAGAATCTGACCGGTCATATAGCCGGCATCAAATAACAAAAAGCGGACCGTCGCAGCAATATCGGCAGGCGTTCCTTCCCGCTTGAGCAAGGTGTGCTCGACGATGCCGGCGCGCTCGACGGGATCAAACTGCCCGTCGTCAGGCCACAGCACCGCACCGGGCGCGACCCCATTGACGCGAACCGCTGGCGCCAGCTCGATCGCCATCGCGCGGGTCAGCCCGGCCAGGCCGGCTTTTGCCGCGCAATACACCGGATAATCAGCCAGCGGGCGGTCGGCGTGAATGTCCACGATGTTCACAATGGCGCCCCGGCTGGCCTTCAACGCGGGCGCCGCGGCCTGCATCAAAAACAGCGGCGCCTTGAGATTCGAGCCAATCAAATCGTCCCAGGCCGTCTCATCAATCTGTCCCACCGGCGTCGGGAAAAAACTCGAGGCGTTGTTCACCAGGCCATCGAGCCGACCAAAATGCGCCACCACAGACGACACCAGCGCCGGCAAGCTTGCCGTGTCGGCCAGATTGGCCGCAAACACCGCCGCCGACCCCGGACGCTGGCCGTTGAGTTCATCGGCCAGCACACCCGCCGCCTCGGCCGAGCGACGGTAATGCACAGCCACCCGCGCGCCGGCCGCATGCACCGCGCGCGCGATCTGCGCACCCACGCGCCGCGCCGCGCCGGAGATCAGAACAACAGGGGTTACATCCGCAACAGACACACAACACTCCCACGGCCAAGGAATGACGATAGCGTGCAGTATCCCATACCCGGCCAGTCGGCTAACGACAAGCCCCGGCTGCCCATATAAACTTTGCACTTTTGCCCGGACGCACCATGAACCTGCCCCAACCGTCGGACGAAGCCCTCACGCAAAGCGACGCACTTGTCGCGCATCTGCGCACGTCCATCGTCGAGGCGGGCGGATGGATCAGTTTTGCCGACTACATGCATCAAGCGCTCTACACACCCGGGCTGGGCTACTACAGCGGAGGGGCGCACAAGTTTGGCCCCGCAGGCGACTTCATTACCTCCCCGGAACTCACCCCACTGTTCGGTCAGGCCTTGGCGCAGCAAGTGGCCGAGATCACCGCGCAGTCCGCCCCCCAAGTCCTCGAAGTGGGCGCGGGCACCGGGCACCTTGCGGCCGACCTGCTCCTGGCCCTCGATCGACTCGGCTGTGCGCCCGAGCAGTATTCGATTCTCGAAGTCTCCGGCGAACTGCGCGGCCGCCAGGCCGACACCCTGCGCGAGCGGGCACCGGCCCTGGCCGACCGGGTACGCTGGATCGACGCACTCCCCGAGCACTTCTCGGGCGTGGTGGTGGCCAACGAAGTCCTCGACGTCATGCCGGTGCACGTGCTCGTCTGGCGCGACGGCGCCATGTTCGAGCGTGGTGTGGCCGTCAAGACCGACGGTGGGTTCGCCTGGGCGGACACGCCCGCCAGCGAACACTTGCGGGTCGCCAGCGAGGCTTTGGATGCACCCACGCCGGCCGAAGGCGAATACGTGAGCGAGCTGAATCTGGCCGGGCCGGCATGGGTGGCCGACTGGAGCGCCCGCCTCGACACCGGCGCCCTGCTGCTCATCGACTACGGCTACCCGCGCGCCGAGTACTACCTGCCCAGCCGCAGCAACGGCACGCTGCTGTGCTACTACCGGCACCATGCCCACGGCGACCCGTTTCTGTGGCCGGGGCTGAACGACATCACCGCTTTTGTGGATTTCACCGCCATGGCCGAAGCGGCTTTCGAGGCGGGCTTGAGCATTTATGGCTACACCAGCCAGGCGAGCTTTCTGTACAACTGCGGGGTATTGGAATTGCTTGCCGAGCGCGGCGACCAGAGCAAACCGGACTACATCCGCGCCGCGCGTGCCGTGCAGCGGCTGACCGCACCGCATGAGATGGGCGAATTGTTCAAGGTGCTCGCCATCGGCAAAGGCCTCGCCGAGCCGCTACTCGGTTTTCGCCGCGGCGATCGCCTGCACGGCCTGTAGGCCGCGCCGCCTCAACTTTGGTTGCGATACACCGTTTGCAGGAACGCGTCAGCATCTTCACGGGCCGCCGAGGGCGACGCAGGCGGATGACTGTCGGGCTCGGGCGAGACGGCCTCGGGCTGAGGTAGCCAACCGGCATCAAGAATTTCGTCTTCGTAGTCGGGGCCGGGTACGCCCGGCGCGGGAATCACGTCCATTTCATCACCTGTCCGGGCGAGTACTGCCGCATTGACAACGAACTTATCTTGGCGCGCGGCGACGCCTTATGCGAGGCAATAACGCACATTCGACAACAAGCTGAACACTCGCCGGCCTCAGTCGGTCAAATTATTCTGAAGCCAGTCGCGAATCCGCTCAGCAACCGGCTCCCAGCCTTCCTCCAGCATCATCGCATGCCCCATGTCCGGGAATATCTCGACGCCGACGTTATAGGATGCCCCGGTCGAGCGAACCTCGGTCGGCGGGATCAGCTGATCATGCTCCGCGCCAAGCACCAGCAGCGGCGTCGGCGCCATGCGCGAGCGCATTGGCAGGTTGAACAGCGTCATGTCCCAGATCGCGCGATGGCTCTCGGGCTGCGACGCGCGCAGATAGCGCCGCATGTCGTCGGGTGGAACCGGCTTGTGGAACAGCGCGTCGTGCAGGGTCGACGCATTGGCCAGGCCGCCTTCGAGCAGGCGGTTCAAGTCGGAAAGCAGCGCCGGCTTGCGAAACATCAGCCCCACAGCCGAGCTCCACAAACCTTGCGGCGGCACCGAAGCCATCAACACCGCGGCGGGTGCGTCAGCCTGTTCGAGGTATTTCTGTACCACCATACCGCCCATCGAATGGCCGATCAGCGCCGGCACGGCCGACAAGCCCGCCACCACTTCGGCCACATCATCGACGTAGTCGCTGATGCTGTACGTATCGAGCGCGCTACGCTGACGGCTCTGGCCGTGACCCGACAAGGACACCGCGTAGGTCGAAAACCCGGCCTTGGCAAACCAGGGCATGAAATGTTCTTCCCAGCACCACGCGGCCGTATAGGCGCCATGCACAAAAAGCAGCGGCACCGGATGCGCTGCGCCCTCGGGGGCACACGCCAACACTTCCAGATCGCCAAATCGACTTCGGTTCATACGTTGATTCCTGATTACGCCATCGCGGCGTTCCGCGACACACCCGGACCACGGTAACGGATTCACTGCGCCGCGACCATGCGTAATTGCCAAGGGGTGCGCAATCCGTTGTAATCGGTCCTTCCCATGGGACGGACGATGGCATGCTACTCAAATGGCTGGTTTCAATCGTGATCGTCGTGGCCTTGCTCGGCGGTGTGCAACCCCTGCTGGCGCGCTACCTGCCGCTCGGGCGCCTGCCGGGCGATGTCACGATGATACGCAACGGCCGCACCTGGCATCTGCCCTTCACCACCACCGTGCTGATGTCGCTGCTGGCCTGGCTGGTATTGCGCTGGTTGTAAGCGGCGACGGCCCGCTCAGCGCCCACGCACCGCCACACTGAGCCGATCCAGACGCTCTCCCCGCGCATCGAACAACTCGATGATCCGCACGCCCGGCGCCGGGTGCACCAGCACCGTGCCTCCGGTGCCAACCTCTCGCCCGTCCATACGCCAGCGCAGACGGGCATCGTCGATCGTGGCGCGCAGCAACACCCCCTGGCCCGGCGGACGCTCACGCAGGTCGATAATCTCGCGCACCGCCGGCGACGCAATCTGCGCGCTCGACTGCGGCGGCGACACCGCTGCCAAGGCTGTGCCGGCCAGAAACCACTCGTCCCGCGCGTTCTCGAGCGGCGGATCGAAACGGACCGGGCGGCGCAGCACGCCCGCCGGCACCACGCGTTCGACAGGCCACTCGCCATCGGCGGCGAGCTGGTCGGTCAGCCACGCGCGCACTTCGATCAGCGCCGTCGGCCCGGTCTCCATCCACACCGCCATCGTCACGCGGCCATTGGCGCCCGTCGCCCAGGCAGCACGACCGGGCGTCACCATGGCGGCCATCACCGGCGGAAAGAAATCGCTGCCAATAAAAGCTGCCGCGCTCGACACTACCGCCTCGGGAGCCCGGGCGCTGCCGGCTTGCCAGTATGGCGCCCGCCATTGGCCATCGACCGCCAGCATGCGGGTCAACGCCGCCAGATGAGGCAGGTCGAGCGCTTGCGCCGACACCGGCGCGGCCGGCACATCGCCTTCGGGCAGGCGCCGCGACAGATCGGCAAAAGCGTTCGCGTCACCGTCCTCCATCGCGGTGCGAACGCTCAACCAGCGCGGGGCGTCGGCCGAGCCAGCGTTGAGCAGGCTGGCTGCCGTCACCACCCGCTTATCGACCGCGCGAGCGCAGCGCAGCGGCCACAGCATGGCGGCGGCGGGGTAGGTAAAACCCGTCGCGTCGGCATGCTCGGCACGCAAGCCGCCGACTTCGGCCAGCACCGCGCCGGTGGCGTTGTCGAGCACCACCACCGCCGCCCGCGCCGGCGACGCCGCCCGCAGCGAAGCCAGCATGCGCTGCTGCCAGCGCGCGTCCAGAACAGTGCTCACCGTCGTGCCGGGCTCGCGCAACACCCGAGCGGCCAGATGCGGCGCCAGAGTCCAGCGCGGGGTGAGCACCACCGGGTCCAGTGCGGCGGCAAGCGCCTGCACCCGGTCGCATGCCGCGGGGCTGCCGATCCGCGCCACCAGGGCGCAGGCCCGCCGAGAAAGCACCTTGGGGCTGGCGCCCGGACCACGCAGCAGCGCCGCGAGGATTGCCGCTTCGGGACGATCCAGCGTGTCAGCCGTTTTGCCGGTCAGGGCCCAGGCAGCCGCCGAGATGCCACGCAGACGCCCACGAAACGGCGCGAGATTAAGGTAGGCCTCAAGAATCTGCGCCTTGCTCCAGCGTGTCTCAAGCGCCTGGGCAGCCAGGGCCTGATCCCACTTCTGCTCGAAACTGCGCCGCCGCTGGCCGTGGCCGCCCGGTTGCAAGGCGGGGTCAAGCAAGCCGGCCAGTTGCATGGTCAGCGTCGAGGCGCCCCGCGCGTGCTCGAACCACAGGTTCTGCACCGCCGCGGCGGCCACGGCGCGCCAATCAACGCCTTCGTGCTGATAGAAGCGCCGGTCTTCGGCTTCGAGCAAGGCTTCGAGCAGGGCCGGTGACAAGGCCTCGAGCCCGACCCAATCAAGGCGGTCGTCGTCGAAGCGCAGTTGGCGCTCGGCCAGCGGCTCGCCATGACGGTCGACCAGCCGGGCGACACTGCTCACATGCGCGGCACGCACCTCGGCAAACTCGGGCACCAACTGCGTATCGGCCTGCACCGGCGCGCTGGCGGCGACGAAGCACACCAAGGCGTACAACAGGTTTCGACACCAGTGATTCATATCCGAAAGTGTGGCATGCCCAACCCGCCGCATCGTGTGAGAAAAGGTGTCAGCCACGGCCGGCGGCCGCGTCGGCAGCCTCGATCGCCGCCAACCGGGCGCCGCGAATGGCGACAGGAATCGCCGATTTGTCAGCGCACTGGCGCGCCACCGCGCCGCCGTCGACCGACTGCGCGGCGGCCAGCGTGGCCTGCCAGCGGGCGACCGCCGCGGCGGGCACCGGGTGGGCGCAAGGGGCGGCTTCGAGCAGTGTGGTGAGGCGTTCGGGGCGGCGGAAGGCATCGCAGCGGCTGAGCAATTCGAGCCGGGCGACGGCCGAACTGGCGGTGGACAGGGTTTCACCATCGCGAGCGAGCATCACCGCCTGATCGCGACAGGGCAGCGGCACCTTGAGCCGGGCACTGGCCGATTCGGCGGCCGCCACCTCGTGGCCGACCAGCAGCGCCCAGCGATGGGCCAGCGGCAGATCGCGAACCACAGCACAGCGCAGCACGCCCGGCAGCAGCGGGTCGATCCGCCGACGCGCCACCACCTCGGGCAGGCAACGCGCCAGCGCACCACAGGCATCGAGCACCTCGATCATGCGCATCGGTGCGGGCGCCATCAGGCCGCGTGAAACTTCCTGCCAGACGCGCTCGGGCACCAGGTGGTCGGCTTCGCCGCTGTCCACCATCTGGCGCATCAGCGCCAGCGTTTCTTCGGCAAGCTCGAAGCCGTCGAAACGTGCCGCAAAACGCGCCACGCGCAGGATGCGCACCGGGTCTTCGGCAAAGGCGGGGCCGACATGGCGCAAACACTTGGCCGCCAGATCGCGCTGCCCGCCGTAGGGGTCGACCAGCGTGCCGTCCTCGCCGCGCGCCATGGCATTGATGGTGAGGTCGCGGCGCAGCAGATCCTCATCGAGCGTCACATCCGGCGCGGCATGCACAACGAAGCCGGTGTAGCCATGACCGCTCTTGCGTTCGGTGCGCGCGAGAGCGTATTCCTCATGGGTGTGCGGGTGGAGAAAGACCGGAAAGTCCTTGCCGACAGCCGTAAAGCCGCGCGCCAGCATGGCCTCGACCGTGCCGCCGACGACCACCCAGTCCCGATCCTGCACCGGCAGGCCGAGCAGTTCATCGCGCACGGCACCGCCTACGATGTATGTTTTCATCCTGGAAACCGTAGTTGGACGCGCCCGAGTGTGCGCCTGGCGGGCTGTCTGGCAAGGCGCGACGACGCACAGCCTGCACGCTGTAAGGAGGAGCAACGCAGCAAGGCGGCCCGCCAGGCGCGCAATCGGGCGCGTAGCGCGATCACCCACCGGGTGATCGGCCTCGAAGCCGAAAAGGTTCGCATGTTCAATACCTTGCTCATGAGCACAAGCGGCCAACTGCGGTTTCTAGGATCATGCGCCCGGTCAGCGTTGGCAAAGCGGCATTATCGCCGCTCGGATGCCTTCAGCGCACGGCGCGCCGTTGATTGACAAAAAAGCGCCGACGGCCGGGATGCGGGCCAAGGTAGCCCGGCGCGACCGCTTCGAGCGCGGTCGGCGTCAGATCAAAGGGCAGCGGCGGGCCCGCGGTAATGTTGTCGACCCGCATCGAGCGTACGTTGTCGCGGCTCATCATCGGGTTCGGCGCCAATTCCAGCACGCGCGCCTGCAGCATGGCCAAGCCCTCGGGGATGGGGATGATCGGCGGTCGGTGCCCGACCAGCTGACCCACGTAGCGCACCAGATCGGCCAGGGTGTAGACGCCCGGCCCGGCCAGGTCGCAGGTGAGCCCAATCGCATCGGCGCGCTCCAGGCAAGCGACGACGACCTTGGCCACATCCTCGACCCACACCGGCTGGAAGCGGCAGGCCGCGCCGCCCAGCGGCATCACCGGCGCGACGCGCAGCAGTCCGGCAAACAGGTTGAGGAAGCTGTCGTCCTGCCCGAAGATCACTGACGGGCGCAGGATCGTCCAGTCCAGCGACGGCTGGGCGTTGCGGATCACCGCCTCGCCCGCCGCCTTGGAGCGCTGGTATTCCGACGGCCCCTGAGCATCGGCGCCCAGCGCACTGACATGCACCAGCCGCCGCACGCCGTGGCGCTGGCAAGCGGCCACCAGCCGGGCAGGCAGCAGCACATGCGCCCGTTCAAAAGCCGGACCGTAAGGCGTGCCCGGCCGCGAGTGCAATACGCCAACCAGGTTGATCACCGCGTCCACGTTGGCCATCAGGCCGCTGAGTACGCCGTCGTCAAACACATCGGCATCGATCACCTCGACGGTCGGCAGCAACAACAAATGCCGCGCCCGGTGACGATGGCGCGTCGGCACACGCACCCGATACCCCGCCGCCACCAGCCGCGCGACGACGGAGTGACCGACATACCCACTGCCCCCCACCGCCAGAATGACTTTCGATCGATCCATGCGTCTGCCTCCCAAGCCTCGTTAGCGCGGTGCCACCTGCCCCAGGCGCGCCGTCAGTGACTGCGGCTTGCGCTCCATCAGGGCGGCGTAAATCACCGCATTGGTCATCACCTTCTTCACATAGTCGCGCGTTTCATTGAAGGGAATGGTTTCCACATAGATTGCGCCTTCCAGCATGCGTTCATCGCGCCAGCGTTTGGCGCGGCCCGGCCCGGCGTTGTAGCCGGCGGCGGCGAGCACCGGGTGATCGTCCAGATCGTCGAGCACGATGCGCATGTAGCTGGTGCCCAACAGCACGTTGGTGTCGGGCTCCTGCAAACGGCTGCGGCGGTAATCGGTCATGCCGATCTTCTTGGCCACCCAGCTGCCGGTCGCCGGCATCACCTGCATCAGGCCTTGCGCGCCCACCGGCGAGGCGGCGCGGGTGACAAAGCGGCTTTCCTGACGCAACACACCGTACACCCAGGCCAGATCCAGATTCAGCGACAGGGCCTGCGGCTCGATCAGCTCGCGAAAAGGCGTGAGGTAACGCAGGCCGAAGTTGTCCTGCGGGTCGACGGCCTCGGCGGTATTGATGGCGCGATCGTAGATGCCTTCATCCAGCGCCAGCCGTGCGGCGGCCAGGCGGAAGCTGTCGTCAGCATCGCGCAGACGCCAGAGCCATTCGCGCGTGCCTTCGGCATACAGCTCGAGGCGATACAGCGCCAGGGCACGCCGGATGTCCGGGTCGGTCGCCACGTCCGCCTGAACCGCCGCGGCTTGCGGTCGGTCAGGTGGCGGTGGGGTAAAGCTGCGGCCGAGGCGGTCATCGGCCAGCATGCCGTAAAAATCAGGATGGCCTGCGATGCGCTCGAGCAGCAGGCGGGCGCCCTCGGCCTCGCCCAGCGCCTGCTCGGCACGGGCCAGCCAATAGATCCAGGCGCGCTCGGCTCGTTGCTCGGGCGACATGGCCAGAATCGCCTGGCGCACCGCTTTCCAGTCTTCCTGCCGCAGCGCCGCGCGTACCTGCCAGGCCCGTTGCTCGTCGGGCATTTGCAGCTTGCCGGCGGCGCGGTACCAGCGCACCGCTTCGGGCAGGTGGTCTTGCGCAGCGCGCCAGCCCAGCAGCATGTAGCCATAGGCCTGATCCTCGGCCGACAAGGCATCGTTGAGCCGGGCAAAGCGGGCGTAGGCGGCTCTCGGGTCGCCCACGGCCAACCGGCCCAGCGCGGCGAGCATCAATTCGCTATCGGCGCGGCGACGCGCAAAACCGGGGCGCAGGTTGTCGAGATAGCGCGCCGGATCCTTGCGCATCGCCTTCAACTCGGCACTGCTGGGCGCCTCGCTGGCCGGCAGACCGCTGACGATCAGCTCCAGATCGCTCGGTCGGCGCGATTCCATCTCGTCGCGAAAACGCGCCCAGATGGCGTCCGCCGTCAAACGGCCCGAGGCCGCCAACTGGCCGAGCAGCGCTTCGCAGGCATCGGCGCGCAGGCTCAGCCCCGACCACACCGCCGCCGCCTCATCCAGCGCGCTGCGATCACCAATACGCTCACGTGCCAGCCAGTGCTGGCAACGCTGGCCATCGCTCGGCGAGGCCAGCCCCCCCCAGGCACCGATAAAGCCGATCCAGTTTTCATCCTTGGCCAGCCGGTTCAACCAGGCGCCGCGCAGGCGGTCGGCCAGCACGCTGCCGGCGTAACGCGCCAGAAAGGCTTCGATGCGCGCGGTGTCGGGCGGCTCGGTGCGCGCCAGCACATTTTGCAGATGCCAGTATTTGACGTAACGCTCCAGCAAATGCGGCGAGCGCCCCGCGGCGAGCTGGTCCAGCGTTGCCTGGTCTCCGGTGCGCAGCGCCTCCCGCGCCGCCAGAATACGTTCATCGCCGGTCGGCGTTTGCGCCCACACCGAACTCATGCACACCACGCCGAGCCACAGAACGACCCAGCCTTTTGCTGCCTTCATCGCTTACTATTCCTTCGCGCCCATGTCTTGCCGGGGCTGTTTGATGTGATCCCGGCCTCGCTGGGCCGACCTGCTTACTCTACACGGCCCGCGCCGCAAAAACCTGCCCTGGATCGCTTTATGGAGATCGCCCGAAAACACCTGCGCGACACCGCCATCCGCGCCCGCGAAGCGCTCGGTGCCGAGGCGCGTGCACCGCTGGAAACGGTCTTGCAAGCGCATGTCGAGGCCCTGCTAGCGCAGCTCACGCCGACCACCCTCGCCTTCTGCTGGCCGTATCGCGGCGAGCCCGATCTGCGGCCCATCGTGCAGCGCTGGCTGGCGGCCGACGCGGCCCGTTCGGCGGCCCTGCCCATCGTCATTGCCCCCGGTCAGCCCATGCGCTTCCGGCAATGGACACCGGCCAGCCAGATGGTTCCCGACCGCCATGGCATTCTCATGCCCGCCGACGGTGCCGCGCTGCACCCCGAGCTGCTGCTGATACCGCTCAACGCCTTTGATGCGGCGGGCTATCGCCTGGGCTACGGCGGCGGCTACTTCGACCGCACCCTGGCCGCCCTCTCGCCGGCGCCGCAGACCGTCGGCGTCGGCTTCGAGCTCGGGCGGGTCGCCACCATCCACCCCCAGCCACACGACCACCCCATGCACTGGCTGGTCACCGAAGCCGGCATCCACCGCGTCGAATCGGCATGAACTGGCGCGCGCCGCTGGATGTGTATTGCGAGCGCACCGACGCCGGCCTGTGGGCCGAGCCGGCCAACGCGCTCACCAATCTCGCCTTCATCCTTGTCGCCGTGTGGCTGTTGCGCCGGATGGATCGCCGCACGCCTGCCGACCTGCGCGCGCTGGCGTGGCTGATCGGCGCGGTTGGCGTTGGCAGCGGGGTTTTTCACACCGTGGCGCAAACCTGGGCGGCGGTGCTCGATGTGGTCTTCATCGCGATTTTTGTGGTGGTGTTTCTGCAACGCGCCTTGGTGCGGCTCATTGGCTGGCGCAGCATGGGCGCCAATATCGCGGTGCTCGGCATGCTCGTCGCCAGCGCCGGCATCGCGCTCACGGTAAAGCTCCCGGCGCTCAACGGATCGGAACTCTACATCGGCCCCTGGCTGGCGCTGATCGCGCTCGCCGTGATCTGCCCCACGCCGCGCGCCCGTCGCTGGCTCGTCGCCGCGGCCACGCTGTTTGGCGTGTCCATGCTGTGTCGAAGCATCGATCTGGCGGTGTGCGATGCCTTTCCACTCGGCACGCATTTTGGCTGGCATGTGAACAATGCCTTGGTACTGTACTGCGCCATGCGCACCTTGATGACCGCCCCTATCCGGAGATTGCCATGCTGATGCTCCCGCTGCGCCTGATGCCGGGCCAAGACCTTCGTCGCGCGCTTGAAGAGACGGTGCAGACCCACGGCCACAGTGCCGCCTTTGTGCTCTCGGCCATCGGCAGCCTGTCCGAAGCACAGGTTCGATTTGCCGGCGCGGCCAACACCACTGTCCTCACCGGCAAGCTCGAATTGCTCAGCCTGTCGGGCAGCATCGCGGCCACCGGCGCCCACCTGCACGGCGCACTGGCCACCGACGATGGCACGGTTCTCGGTGGCCATCTGGCCTATGGCTGCCTCGTGCGGACCACGGCCGAGGTCTTGCTGGGGCTGCTGCCGGACTGGCATTTCACGCGAGAGACGGACGCGGCGACCGGCTATCCGGAGCTGGTGGTGCAACACAAGTCGCCCACCGGCGACTGATCACACCCGCAACAGCACGACCTTCAAGGGCGGATTGCCATCCGGGCTCGGGAAGTCGGCTTCCGGCTCAATCCACTCCAGCGAGTGCACCGGACGACCAATCTTCTTTGCGCTGCGCTGAAGCTGATCCAGCCAATCCTCGCGCGCCACCTGGGCCACGTTGTTGCAACAGATCAGCGTGCCACCCTCGGCCGTGGTGCGCAGCGCCAGATTGAACAGCGCCGAATAGTCATTGACCAGGTCCACCACGCCGAACAGGCTCTTGGCGTAGCGCGGCGGGTCGAGAAACACCAGGTCAAACTGTCGCCCCTCCAGCGGCGGGAAGGGCGGCATGCGCTTGCCGCGCACCACCTTGGACTGCCCCTGCCCCGCCAACTGGCGCAGCGCCGGAAACACATCGCTCTTCACGAAACGCACCCGGATCGGCAGATCATTGAGACGGGCATTTTCCTTGCCGACCGCGAGGTAGGACGCGGAAAAATCCACATTCACCACATGCTTGGCACCGGCCTTGGCTGCCGCGACACCCACGCCACAGGTATAGGCAAACAGGTTGAGCACCGACTTGTCTGCGGCCTCCGCCATGACGCGCCGACGCGCCGCGCGCAGATCGAGAAACAGCCAGGGGTCTTGCCCCTCGTGACGGCCCTGAAAGCGGTATTTGACGCCCAATTCGGAGAACTCGCGCGGCTGGGTCGCCACCTCGGACTGCGCCGCGTCAAGCGTATTGGAGACCCGTGAATTGCCCGCGCTGCGGTCATTCCAGATCACCGGCAGACCCGGCAGCGCCTTGGCGTAGAACGATTCAATCGCCGCCAGATCGTCGGCACTCAGCGCCTGGTGAAAAGTCTGCACCAGCAACGCATCTCCGTAGCGATCAATCGTCAATCCAAGCGCGCCCTCGGCGCTGCCATGGAACACCCGGTAGGCCTCCGTGCCCTCATCAGCCAGACGTTCGAAAAGCGGTGCGCGGGCCGACAAGGCGGCAGCGAGTTGATCAGACAGGGGGGAGGTCATGGCGGGCGCCGGAAGCGGTAAAGACAACCATCATAGCCTTTTGCACCCACGCGACCAGGAGAATCGGCACATTGCGGGGCACAGACGTCGGCTGCCTCATGGCGCACGCGCCGAGCATTGCGCCGGCGCGCAGTGGCCAAAACGCCCTACTCGGTCGTATCCGACGGGTCCTTCACGGGCGTATCCACATCGAGCCCCCAATCACCGTGCTCGTACCAATCGTCGCCCAGCATCTCGGCCGGATGCAGCGTGCGGCCCGCGCCATTGCCGCACATCAGCGCGTCGGCCGAGCAGTACTTGTCACAGCCCCAGCAGATGCGCTCGGGGCGTTTGGGGTGCAGGGGAAATTTCTTGGCCATGTCGCATACCTCTCCGCCGGCAGGATCGCTGCGCGGCGTGATCAGTCTCGCGATGTAAAGTTGATGAATTTACTCTGGTATTGCGCAAAAGGCTTTGATCGCTATCAACACGCCAACCCGGTCGCGGAGCTCACGCCGACCGCGTCACGGCAGTGCCGCTACAATGAGCCGACCGCCCACCCGACACCGCGCCATGCGTCCGAAGCCCCCGCCCAACTACCTCGCCGGCTATCCCGCCCATCTGGTCACCCAAGTCACCGACCTGATCGCCGCCGATCAGTTGGGCGAGGTGCTGCGACGCAAGTACCCGGAAGCGCATGCGGTGCGCACCGACAAGGCGTTGTACGACTATGTGCTCGACGTCAAAAACACCCATCTGCGCAATGCCGGGCCGCTGAGCAAGGTGGCCTACGACAGCAAGCTGCAGGTGATCGCCCATGCGCTGGGCACGCATACCGCGATCTCCCGGGTGCAAGGCGGCAAGCTCAAGGCCAAGCGGGAGATCCGCGTGGCGACGGTGTTTCGCGAGATGCCGCCGGCGTTTCTGGAAATGATCGTGGTGCACGAGCTGGCGCACATGAAAGAGCGGGAGCACGACAAGGCCTTCTACCAGCTGTGCCGGCATATGGCGCCAGCCTATCACCAGTGGGAGTTCGACCTGCGCGCCTATCTGGCCTATCTGGCGACTGGCGGCGCGCCGCTGTGGTCGGCTGCCGGCGCGGCAAACGGCTGAATCGCCGCCCGCCAACACCCCGCCCTCAGTACACCGCCGGCACGAACATCTCATCCGGCACCGGATTCCGGATGTAATTACTGTTGTACACCCGCGCCGGCAGCTCGACCGTTGAATGCGGAATTTCCTGGTAGGGAATCTGGCTGAGCAAGTGGTGAATGCAGTTGAGCCGCGCGCGCTTCTTGCCGCCGGGCTGGATCACCCACCACGGCGCCTCGGGGATATGCGTGCGCTCGAGCATCACCTCTTTGGCGATGGTGTATTGCTCCCAGCGACGACGCGACTCCATGTCCATGGGGCTGAGCTTCCACTGCTTGAGCGGGTCGTGGATGCGCATCTGGAAGCGCCGGTTCTGCTCGTCGTCGGTGACCGAGAACCAGTACTTGACGAGGATGATGCCCGAGCGGGTGAGCATTTTTTCAAACTCGGGCACGTCCCGGAAAAAGGCTTCGTACTCGTCGTCCGAACAAAAGCCCATCACCCGCTCCACCCCGGCGCGGTTGTACCAGCTGCGGTCGAACAGCACGATCTCGCCGCCCGCGGGCAGATGGTTTACGTAGCGCTGGAAATACCACTGCGTCTGCTCGCGCTCGCTCGGCGCCGGCAATGCCGCCACGCGGCACACCCGCGGATTGAGCCGCTGGGTAATGCGCTTGATCGCACCGCCCTTGCCGGCCGCGTCGCGCCCCTCGAACAGCACCACCAGCTTGAGCTTGTGATGCACCACCCAGTCCTGCAGCTTGACCAGTTCGCCCTGTAGCCGGATCAGTTCCTGAAAATACAGCCGGCGATCCATGTCGCGTTCGGCGCTATCGGCGCCCCGCGTGTCGTGATCGAGCAAGGCCTCCATGCGATAGTCGTCGAGTTCCATCTCCAGCTCTTCATCAAAGCTGTCGAGCAACTCGTCATGGAGGTGGGGGTCGCGGGCAATATCACGCGTGAAACTATCGGCACTCATCGAGCACATCTCCGGTCAGGGGATGACTGAGATGATAACCGGATTAACAAGTTCCGAAGATGACAGGATTTTTATGCCATCGGGGCGAACCGGGCGCCACTATCGCCGCAGCTTGCAGCGCTTGCCCTCGTACTCGTGGCGATGCAGCGCGTAGGCCTTGCCATTCCAGCGATGGACCGGAAAGCAGAAGCCCGGCCCGCCAATCTGGATGTCGGGCCAGCCGCCCACGCCCCGGCTGGCCAGAAAGCCCGGCAAGCCCACCGACGCCGTGATCTTCTGCCAGCCACCAGCCGCTTGCTGGCTGACGATCCAGAAGCCGCTGCCGGTCATGCCGTAGCAATAGGTGCCGCCCTCGGAGATCACCGCTTCGGGCCGACCGTCGCCGTTGAGGTCGAGCACCTGATCGATCTTGCCAGGGCTGTAGCTGGGCGTGCCGGGGTCATCACACTCGCTGCGCCACTGACCACCGCGCTGGGTGAAGCCGGCGGCCTTGAAGGCGGCGGCTTGCTCGGCCGCCGATAAACCGGTCGGTGCGCTGACGGCCACGCCCGTGCCGGTGAGCAGTGTCAGCATCATGAAAAAAGCGGACTTGCGCATGACGGGCTCCATCGGCATCCGGCCGGGGTTTCGATCCCAGCCTAGACGCCGCCGCACGCCGCTTCAAGCGGCTTTTCGGCCCCCGCTCAATCGCTCAGCGCACGCACCTTCACGGTCTTGCCCTTGACCTTGCCGCGCCCCAGCCGGCGCACCGCTTCGTCGGCAATCTCGCGCACCACGGCCACATAGGTGCTCTGATCGGTCACGGTGATCTTGCCGACCTGCTCGCGGGTAAAACCGGCTTCGCCGGTGAGCGCGCCAAGCACGTCGCCGGGGCGGATCTTTTCCTTGCGCCCGCCAAGGATCTGCAGCGTCACCATCGGCGGCACCAGGGCTTCATCGTTGCCGCTTTGCAGCGAGCCCAGCGTGTGCCACTCGGGCTCGGTATCCATCTGCTGCGCCAGCGCGCCCACCCGGCGTTTGTCGGCCGGGCTGCACAGACTCAGCGCCCAGCCGTCTTCGTCGCCGCGACCGGTGCGGCCGATGCGGTGGATGTGCACCTCGGGGTCGGGCGTCACGTCCACATTGATGACCGCCTCCAGCCGCGCGATGTCCAGCCCGCGCGCGGCTACATCGGTAGCTACCAGCACCGAGCAGCTGCGGTTGGCAAACTGAATCAGCACCTGATCGCGCTCGCGCTGATCCATGTCGCCATTGAGGGTGAGCGCATGAAAGCCCTGCGCCTGCAGCACCTCAACCAGATCGCGGCACTGCTGTTTGGTATTGCAGAAGGCCAGCGTGCTGACCGGCCGGTAGTGCTTGAGCAACACGCCCACGGCCTGCAGACGCTCGTCGTGCTTGATCTCGTAAAAACGCTGACGGATCTTGCTGTCGGCGTGCTGTTCGCGCAGCTTCACTTCCTGCGGATTGCGCTGAAAGCGGCTCGCCAGCGCGGCAATCGCCGGCGGATAGGTGGCCGAAAACAGCAGCGTCTGGCGCTCGGCCGGGCAATGCTTGGCCACATACACGATGTCATCATTGAAACCCATGTCGAGCATGCGATCGGCCTCGTCCAGCACCAGCGTGTTGAGCCCATCCAGATTGAGGCTGCCGCGCTCCAGGTGATCCATGATCCGCCCCGGCGTGCCGACCACGACATGCGCGCCATGCGCCAGGGAGTCGCGCTGCGGGCGCATCGTCGTGCCGCCGCACAGCGTCAGCACCTTGATGTTGTCTTCGGCGCGGGCCAGGCGGCGGATCTCCTGCGTCACCTGGTCGGCCAGCTCGCGCGTCGGGCACAGCACCATCGCCTGCACCGCAAACCAGCGCGGATTCAGCTTGGTCAGCAGCGGCAGCGCAAACGCGGCAGTCTTGCCGCTGCCGGTCTTGGCCTGGGCAATGATGTCGTGCCCCGCCAGCGCCACCGGCAGGCTGGCTGCCTGGATCGGCGTCATGTTGAGATAGCCGAGCTGCACCAGTGTTGCCTGCAAGGCGGGCGACAAGGGCAATTCGGTAAACGGCGTGGCGGGCGAGGCGGCCGGCGCAGCAAGCGGCTCGGCGGCAGTATCGGGGGTCGGGACAATATCGGTCATGGCCGAATTATCCTGCCTCGCGGGGGCAACGCCGAAAAAAAATTGTGCGCCGCGCCAGACGGCGGGGCGCACGGCCGAACAAGCCAAAAAGCGACCGCGACTCAATCACATCCGCCGACCGTCCACACCCGGCACCGCGCGGCGTGTGTCATCTCCGCAAATCTGTCAGCGCTGCGCCTTGCGCCGGCGCGCGGCGGCGGCGTGGCGCCACTGTGCGGCGCGTTTGGCGGCGGCTTCGGCGGCTTTGGTTTTGGGCATCAGCATGTTGCGGCCGGTGCCGGATTTCGATGCCCTGTGCGCAAGGACGGCCGCATGGATGGCCTCGACGGTCAGTTCCACCGCGGGGTGGTCATCGGCTTGCGGATACCCCGCGAGGTCTTCGCGGATGCTGTCGACCCGTTCGTCCGATGTGGCCTTCTTGGGCAGGCCGACCACCATCTTCTCGCCCTCGGCGGTGAGCGCATAGCCACCGTCGACCTCAGCGATCAGACCATGCGTGGACAGGCGTCCGAAAGAATCGATCAGCTTGGGCGAGGGCGGAATCGCGCCTTCGAGAATCAGATCCAGCGCTGCGATCACACCGACCAGATCGGCCGCGCGGCGCTTGGACGCCATCAGCGTAGCCAGTAAAAGCGGGGCATCCGCATCACGAAAAATGTGCATCTGAAAAACCTTTGTTTGCGCGAACGCGGCGCATTGAACATCGAAGCGCTCCGGCGCACGGCAAAAAATACCGTTGTAAACCGCCGCAAAGCCCTCGGAAGAGGCAGAGTGTAATGCTTTGCCGGGCAAAAGCCTTGCCCACAACACCTTGCAGGACAAACGGTCTGCCGGCGCCGCCCAAAACACCGCTTGCCAACGCACCCACCGGGTCTATGCTGCAACTACGTCTCGCAGGCGCCTCATCGCTTCGCCACGACGCGACACCTGCTCAGCCCGCGCGCTTCGGGGCCAGGCAGGCTCCGAAATATTCCGCGTCCTGATTCTGAGGTGTCCCATGCTGCGAAGTCCCGCACTCCTCGTGCTGTCGCTGGCCTCCCTGACCGCCCTGGCGCAAGACCCCGTTGTCACCGACGGCAACCAATACAAAGTCATCCTCGAAAATGATCAGGTCCGTGTCCTCGAACACCAGGACCAACCCGGTGACTCAACCCAACAGCACCACCACCCCGCCTTCGTGCTCTACGCCGTCAGCCCCTTCAAGCGCAGCATCACCCTGCCCGACGGCAAAGTCATCCAGCGCGAGTTCAAGGCCGGCGACGTGATCTACTCCCCGGCACAAACCCATATCGGCAAAAACGTCGGCGACACCCCAACGCACGTCATCATGGTCGAACTCAAAGCGCCCGCGAAGCCATAACACTGCGCGCGCAAGCGGCCTGAGCACATTCAAAAAGCATGTTTCTTTCGCCGCTCACCCGATAGAATCCAGACTTCCCAGCGATTCCTTCGGGTGCCCGCGTGAGCCTTGCCGACAACACCGTCTCCACCCCTGCCGACATCAACGCCTTCATCGCCCGCTGGGCCGCCGCCGGCGGCACCGAGCGCGCCAACTACCAGCTCTTTCTCACCGAGTTGTGCGCCGTGCTCGAGCTCCCCCGCCCCGACCCCGCCGGCGACGACGCGCGCGACAACGGCTACGTGTTCGAGCGCCGGGTCGACATCCGCCTGCCCGACGGCACCGTCACCAGCGGCTACATCGACCTCTACCGGCGCGGCGCCTTCGTGTGCGAAGCCAAACAGACCGGCAAAACGCTCGACACCTCCGGCTGGGACAAAGCCATGCTGCGCGCCCACAACCAGGCCGACCAATACGCCCGCGCGCTACCCGCCATCGAAGGCCGGCCGCCCTTCATCGTCGTCACCGACGTCGGCCGCAACATCGAGCTCTACGCCGAATTCAGCCGCTCCGGCGCCACCTACACCCCCTACCCCGACCCGCGCAGCCACCGCATCCGCCTCACCGACCTGCGCCGCGACGACGTCCGTGCACGCCTGCGCGCCGTCTGGCTCGACCCGCTCAGCCTCGACCCCGCGCGCCGCTCCGCCCGCGTCACGCGCGACATCGCCGACCGCCTCGCCCGCCTCGCCAAATCGCTCGAAGCCGCCGGCCACGCCCCCCAGCATGTCGCCGGCTTTCTCATGCGTGCGCTGTTCACCATGTTTGCCGAAGACGTCGGCCTGCTGCCCGAGCGCGCCTTCACCGAACTGCTCGACAGCCTCGCCGACGATCCCGCCACCTTCGCCCCCATGGTCGAAAACCTCTGGAAGACCATGAACAGCGGCGGCTTCTCGCCCATCGTGCGTGGCACCGTGCTGCGCTTCAACGGCGGCCTGTTTGCCGAGCCCGCCGCCATCGCCCTCGACCGCGACCAGATCGGCCTGCTGCGCGAAGCCGCCGGCGCCGACTGGCGCTACGTCGAGCCCGCCATCTTCGGCACCCTGCTCGAACGCGCCCTCGACGCCCGCGAGCGCCACAAGCTCGGCGCCCACTACACCCCGCGCGCCTACGTCGAACGCCTCGTGCTGCCCACCGTCATCGAGCCGCTGCGCGCCGAATGGCGCGAGGTGCAGGTCGCCGCGCTCACTTTCGAACAACAAGGCAAACACAAAGAGGCCGTGTCCGAGATTCGCGCCTTCCACCGCCACCTGTGCGCCCTGCGCGTGCTCGACCCGGCCTGCGGCAGCGGCAACTTTTTGTACGTCACGCTCGAACACATGAAGCGCCTCGAAGGCGAAGTGCTCAACCTCCTGCACGACCTCGGCGAGTCGCAAGGCCTGCTCCAGCTCGAAGGCATCACCGTCGACCCGCACCAGTTTCTCGGCCTCGAGATCAACCCCCGCGCCGCCAGGATCGCCGAAATGGTCTTGTGGATCGGCTACCTGCAATGGCACTTCCGCACCCACGGCAGCGTCCAGCCCCCGCAGCCCGTGCTGCGCGACTTCCGCAACATCGAAAACCGCGACGCCCTCATCACCTACACCGACCGCGTACTCGTCACCGACGCCGCCGGCCGGCCTGTGACGCGCTGGGACGGCATCACCACCAAAGCCAGCCCCGTCACCGGCGAACCGGTGCCGGACGAAGCCGCCCAGATCGAGCAATACCGCTACGTCGACCCCGCCAAAGCCGCCTGGCCGCAGGCCGACTACATCGTCGGCAATCCGC
Organism: Zoogloeaceae bacterium G21618-S1; assembly: GCA_027214125.1. GTDB lineage: Bacteria > Pseudomonadota > Gammaproteobacteria > Burkholderiales > Rhodocyclaceae > Nitrogeniibacter. The sequence goes on along the minus strand of JAPWHF010000010.1, from coordinate 198,874 downwards.
CGTTTATTGGCTCAAAGCTAATGCGCCAGGCACTTGGCGATGGATATGTTGATGCCCTCCAAGCCGCGTGGCCTGAAATACCACAGGCGTCCGATTTGGTACTCCGATGGTGGCATCATGCGGCAACTCAAACAGCCAAAGGCAGAACAAACGCCTTTGGTTTCATCGCTTCAAACGCGATTCGGCAGACATACAACCGCCGCGTCATGGAACCGTTCCTTCGAAGCGAAGGTGGCCCTTTATCATTCGTGTTCGCCACACCGGACCATCCTTGGATTGATTCAGCAGACGGAGCATCAGTTCGAATTTGCATTGCGACGGCAGTTGCTGGAACGACAGACGGAGAGATATTTGAGGTTATCTCCGAACACGACGGAGGAGCCTCTCCGGACGACGATCTCGTTTCCAAATCAAGGATTCGACGCGGCGTAATTCATGCAGATCTAAGCGTCGGCACCGACGTTACGCGAGCGACGGCATTAGCCAGTAACACCTCGCTTTGTGCAGTTGGCTTTAAGACAATCGGCAAAGCATTTCAAGTTCAACGAGAAATGGCGCTGACACTCGGACTCGGCACCGTACCTGATCTTGAGTGCCATATCAGGCCCTACCTAAACGGTAAAGATCTTGCGGGCGAACGGAGAGGTTTGTTCGTGCTGGACTTCTTTGGGCTAGACATACACGACATCCGAACCCGATTCCCTGCTGCATACCAGTACTTACTTCATCGAGCTAAACCGGAAAGAGATCAAAACAGAAACCGAATCTTTCGAGACACTTGGTGGGTAATCGGACACCCTCGCCCGGTCTTCCGCAACTTCACCCGCGGACTTGCACGATTCATTGCGACAATTGAAACAGCAAAACATCGCTATTTCTGCTTCGTGCCCAGCATCGATTCACCGGACAGCACACTTGTCACTTTTGGTATGGATGACGCCTACGCGCTTGGAGTGCTGTCAGGCCGACCGCATGTACTCTGGTCGCTTTGCACTGGCGGTCGCCTCGGCGTCGGCAACGACCCGCGCTACAACAAGACCCGCTGCTTCGAGACCTTCCCCTTCCCCGACGCCACACCCGAGCAGCAAACCCGCATCGGCGAGCTGGCCGAGCAGCTCGACGCGCATCGCAAGCGCCAGCAGGCGACGCATGCCGATCTGACGCTGACCGGCATGTACAACGTGCTCGAAAAACTGCGCGTCGGCACGCCGCTGTCGGCCAAAGAGAAGACCATCCACGAACACGGGCTGGTGTCGGTGCTGCGTGAGCTACATGACGCGTTGGATGCGGCGGTGTTCGATGCCTACGGCTGGACCGATCTGGCGCCGGCGCTGGTCGGCCAACCGGGCGCAACCACGCCGCTGCCCGACAAGAGCGCCGAACAGGCCGCCGCCGAGGAGGAACTGCTGACCCGGCTGGTGGCGCTCAATGCCGAGCGCGCGGCTGAGGAGGCGCGTGGCCTGGTGCGCTGGCTGCGGCCGGCGTATCAGAACCCGCAGGCCACTGACACCCCAACCGCCCGCCAGGACGATCTGGACATGCCCGAGACCGATGGCGGGTTGAAACCCGCCCTACGCGGCAAGGCAGTGTGGCCGAAGGCGATGCGCGACCAGGTGGCGGCGGTGCGCGCCGCGCTGGGTAGCCAGCCGCAGTCGGTGGCAGCAATCGCGGCCGGCTTCAAACGCAAACCCGAGGCGGCGGTGCTGGCGGTGCTCGACGCGCTGGAGGCGCTGGGCATGGTGCGGCGCGAGGGCGAGGGCTTTCGGCTGTAGCCACGCCGGGCACACCCCGAACACGCGCCCCAAACGTTGAAAATCGCACCACGCCGTCGGGCCGGATTCATCCGGCCTCGGACGACAGAAAACACGCCCCCGCCCGTCACCGCCCATCCGCGACCTCACTCCCCCGCCAGCATCGCGTCCTTTTCTGCCCGCACCGTGGGGTGGTAGCAGTCGGCGGGCTGGGCGCCGAGGTGGCCGACGCAGCCGTTGCAATCCACACAGCGCGGGCCGGGCGTGTTGTCGTGCAGGTGGCGGTAGAAATAGGGGTCGGCAATGAAAGGACGACCGGCGGAGACTGCATCGCACAGGCCGTGCCGGAGCGCCTCTTCCATGGCGGCGCGGGTGCGAAAGCCACCGACGCAGATCACCGGAATGCTCAGCGCGGCCTTGAAGTCGGGCGTGTAGTCGAGGTTGAAGCCTTCACGCGCCGGCCACAGCACATTGGAGGCCAGCGCAACCAGCGGGCGAAACACGCGCATGGCCCAGCGCCGCAGCCATGGCAGATGCGCCATGCTCCCCTGCACCATGTGGCGCAGGCAGCGGCCGAACGTGCCGCACACCATGGGAAAGCCCGACTCGTAGTGACCAACGGAGATCTCGACCGCGTCCACGCCCGCCGCCTCCATGATCTTGGCAATCTGCACCAGCTCGTGGGTTTTCAGGCCATTGCGCAGCGGCAGCTTGTCGGCGCCGTTCATTTTGATTATGACCGGGTAGTCGGCGCCGACACGCGCGCGGATGGCGGCCAGCACCTCGCGGCCGAAGCGGGTGCGGCGCTCTAGATTGCCGCCGTACTCGTCCTGACGGCGGTTGGTGTAAGGGGTCAGAAACTGGCTGAGCAGGTAGCCGTTGGCCGAGTGCATCTGCACGCCGTCAAAGCCGGCCTTCTGGCAGCGCTCGGCGGCGGCAGCGAAGTCAGCCACGATCTGGCGGATCTCGGCCACGCTCATCTCGCGCGGGCGGGTGCCGGTGAGCAGGTCTTTGGTGGCGGAGGCGGACACCACCTCGGTCGCACCCACAAAGTTGGGCACCACCTGGCGGCCGCAGTGATTGAGCTGGGCAAACATCCGGCCACCCTGCGCGTGCACCTCGGCCACCATGCGCGCCAGGCCGGGGATCTTGTCGTCCTCATCGGCGCCGAGCTGAAAGGGCGCGGACTTGCCCTGACGGCTGATGTAGATGTTGCCGGTGATGATCAGCGGCGTGCCGCCGCGGGCGATGGGGCGGTAGAAATCGAGCACCGCGTCGCTGACAAAGCCCTCGGGCGTGGCCCGCGTTTCGGCCGTGGCGGTCTTGAACAGCCGGCCGGCCAGCTCAAGCGTGCCGATGCGGATCGGTGAAAACAGCCCTCGCTGCTCGGCGTTCATGCGGATGTCCTCCCCGGTATCGAAACGGTGTTCGGTCACTGCGTTATAGCGCATACGCACGGCGAACACCGGCTGCTGCCGGCCGGCCGGAGCGGACTTACCGCGCCGTGACGGTAAAGCGCCGACCGGTGGAGCTGCCGAGCGCAGGGAACGGTGCGGTATTGCTGACCAGCTCGACTACCGCCGAATACACGCCGGCTGGCGGATTGAGCCAGATCTGCGTCCGACCGTCATCCAGTTCGATCAGCTCGGTCTTGCCATCGGGTGTTTGCAATTTGATGCGGAAATGCCCGGTGTTGTTGTCCTTGATATCGGTGTGCGAGATATTGAAGCCGGAGGCGTGCATGCCAAACAGAAACGGCGCAGTGACACGCGCGCCATCCTTGGGCGTCAGCACCTCGACCGACTTTTCGGCCAACGACGCCTTGTCGCGCCCGCTGGGGCCACGCACTTCGATGTTCAGCACGTCGCTATACACAAAATTCGGGATGTGCTTGTCATCCGCAAACACCAACCGAAGCGCATGCTTGCCGGCAGGCAGTTCAAGCACGGCCTCCATCTGGCCCTTGCCAAAGTGCACATACTGATCGTTGAAGGGCAAGGGCTGGGTGAAGTCGAGCGGCAGCTCGCGATCGATCATCAAGTGGTGGTGGCCGGTATGCGACACCGGCTTGCTGACGGCCGCAATGCCGATGCCCGAGAGGCCGAATTTGACAACAAAGGGGCTGTCGACCACGTCACCAGACTTGAGGTTGGAGAAAAAGGCGTTCTTCTCCAGCCGGGGGGACTCGGTGACCCACGGGTGCAGGGGATCAGCCGACACAGGCGCGGCAACAACGAATGCCGCCAACGCCAATACATGGCGCAGCGCACTCGCGACCGCCGGCAATTGACTTGCTCTCATGGCGCGAACTCTTCAGGGGTTGGGACGCTGAGCGTAGAGCGGCGCCGGCATGCCGTCAATCGCGAAGCACCCTGCCTCACCGCGCAGCCGACTGCAGGGTCGAGCCTGGCGGGCAGCGCGCGTTCTCCGGCAGAGGCGGCGCCGGGTCCTGCGGACACGGACGGCGACACGCGGAAGAGGCATCGCAGGCCGAAGCGGCCAGGCCCGCACCGGCATGGCGCAAATCGAGCGTATCGCAGCCGAGCAGTAGCACGGCGCAAAGCGGAAGCACGCATTTCATGACCTGTTTTCCTCGTCGGATTGGTAGGCCAGCAGGTCGCCCGGCTGGCAGTTCAGGAACTGGCAGATTTTCCCCAGCGTCTCAAACCGTACCCCGCGCACCTTGCCCTGCTTGAGCAAGGAGAGGTTGGCTTCGGTAATGCCCACGTGCTCGGCCAGATCCTTGGATTTGACCTTGCGGCGGGCCAGCATGATGTCGAGTTGAACCACGATCGGCATGGCGTGCTCCGCCCGGTTCAGACGAAGGATTCGTTTTCTTCGGCCAGCGACTGCCCCTGGCCAATGACCGCCGCCATCAGCCACACCATGCCGGCAAACAGCAGCATGAACACCTCGTTGGAGCCCACGCCAATCGCCACCTGACGCATCCCTGGCGGGTTGCCGAGGGTCAGCACCACCGACAGGGCGGTGCTGCACAGCATGCCGACCGCCACCGAAGCGGCGACCCGGCCGGCGAAGCGGCGCAGATAATTGGTCGCCTCCACCACAAACACGCGTCCCGCGGCAAACAGGCCGAAACAGCGGCGCGCCTGGATCAGCGCCGACACCAGAAAAGCGACTGGCAACAGGGTAATCACGCCGCCGAGCACGCGTTGCCAGGGCTCAAGCGGCGTCATCACGGTGCCGGCCGACAGCTTGACCTGCCGCGCCAGCTCCGCCGGTTCGGCCAGAGCCCAGTACAGCAGCACGAGCGCCGGCAAAGTGACAATCAGCACCACACACGCAGCAGCCAGGCCCCGGCTGTAGCGACGGATGCGGCGCATGGCATCGGTGGGGGCAGAAGACGGGTTCGGGTTCATGACAGGCCTCCAAGGCTCGCGGAACAAATACTGTATATCAATCATTTATTTTCGTAAAACAATAATTTTATCCGTAGAGCTTGTCCAGACCGGACGTGCTCGTGTTCGCCGGCGCACACCACGCCATTGCCACCGGCCAATCACACGCCAACCCCGGAGGAATATTTCCTTATTTCCACAACGCAATATGGGTAATATCCGCCAATCATTTTTTTCTCTGACAGGACGCTCCATCATGCTGCTCCACCGCCTCCGCACCCTGCTGGCGATCCTCGCCCTGGGCTTTGTCACCCCCGGCCTCGCCCAGGCCGACACGGCCAACGAACTCGAAGCCGCATCCATGGCCGCCACGGCGGCGCAGATCGCCGGCCCGCAGCAAGTCGTGCTCGGCAAGCAAGCGCAGCTGGCGCTGCCCGAGGGCTTTGCCTTCATCCCGGCGGCCGAAGGCGCCCGCCTGATGCGCGCGATGGGCAACCAGACCGACGACGGCTTCATGGGCCTGATCATCGGCGACCGGATGGCAGGCTTCATCAGCGTGCGCTACGACGCGGCCGGCTACATCAAGGACGACGACGCGCGCGACTGGGATGCCGAGGCCCTGCTGCAGAACCTCAAGGACGGCACTGAGGCCGGCAACGAGAGGCGTCGCCAGCAAGGCTTTCCGGAATTCACGGTGGACGGCTGGGTCGAGGTGCCGCGCTACGACGCCGCCCACCAGCGCCTGGTGTGGTCGGCCCGCCTGCGCGACAAGCAACCGCCGGCCGAACAGGAAAGCCCGGGGGTGAACTACAACACCTACCAGCTCGGCCGCGAAGGCTACATCTCGATGAACCTGGTCACCGACCTGGCCAACGTCGAGGCTCAGAAGCCGATCGCCGGGCAGATGCTCGACGCCCTGAGCTTTAACGAGGGCAAGCGCTATGCCGACTTCAACGCCGACACCGACAGTGTCGCCGCCTACGGTCTGGCGGCGCTGATCGGCGGTGTTGCCGCCAAGAAAATCGGCCTGCTGGCCACGGCCGGCTTGTTCCTCGCCAAGTTCTGGAAGATCGCCGCAATCGCCGTGTTTGGTTTCGGCGCCAGTCTGCGCAAACTGTTCGGCAAAAAATCGGCGAGCTGAATGAAGGCGCTGATTGCCCTCCTGCTGGGGGGTGCCAAACTGCTCAAGTTCGGCAAGTTGCTGACCACCGGCGGCACCATGCTGCTGTCGGTGTTCGTCTATGCCGGCATCTACGGCTGGCGCTACGCCATCGGCTTCATCGCGCTGCTGCTGTGTCATGAGATGGGGCACTACGTGGCGGCCCGCCAGCGCGGCCTCGATGTCGGCGCACCGACCTTCATCCCCTTTGTCGGCGCCTGGATCGAACTCAAGGAACAACCGATGAACGCCGAGACCGAGGCCTACATCGGCATGGCCGGCCCGCTGGCCGGCACCGTGGCGGCGCTGGCCTGCTATTTCCTGGCGCGCAACGAAGGCAGCCAGCTACTCCTGGCGGTGGCGTACTCGGGTTTCTTTCTCAATCTGTTCAACCTGATCCCGGTGCCGCCGCTCGACGGCGGCCGGATGACGGCGGTGATCTCGCGCAAGCTGTGGCTGGTCGGCGCCCCGCTGCTTATCGGCCTGTTCTTCTGGCGCCCCAGCCCGCTACTGATCCTCATCGCCCTGCTCGCCGCGCCCCAACTGTGGAAAGCCCTCAAGGGCGAGGACGCGATGCCGGCCGACTACTACGCCGCCACCCCGGCCGGCACCCGCGCCGAATACGCCCTGATCTACCTGGGCCTGGTCAGCTTTCTGGCCGTGATGTCACACGATGTCTACGAGATGCTCGGCGCCGTATGAGCGCCGCGCATCCCCAACGAAAAAGCCCGGCGTCGTGCCGGGCTTTTTCATGGTCGCCACTCAGCCAAGGAACATGCGGTAGGCCGGATTGGCGGTTTCGTCGGCGTACTCGTAGCCGAGCCGGTCGAGAAAGGTCTGGAAGGCGGCCTTGTCAGCCGCGGGGACCTGCATGCCGACCAGCACGCGACCGGAGTCGGAGCCGTGGTTGCGGTAATGGAAGAGCGAAATATTCCAGTCCGAGCGCAGGTTGGTGAGGAAATTCATCAGCGCGCCGGGGCGCTCGGGGAAGATGAAGCGGTAGATGACTTCGTCCTCGGCCTGCGGGGCGTGGCCGCCAACCATGTAGCGCACATGGCTCTTGGCCATTTCGTCGTCGGTCAGGTCCATGCAGGGCAGGCCTTCGGCGACCAGGCTGGTGACCAGCGCGCGGGACTCCTCACGGTTGTGCACCGACACGCCGACAAAGATGTGTGCCTCGGCGCTGTCGGCGTAGCGGTAGTTGAATTCGGTGATGTTGCGGTTGCCCAGCAGGCTGCAGAAGCGCTTGAAGGAACCGGGCTGTTCGGGAATGCTCACCGCCAGCACGGCTTCGCGCTGCTCGCCGACTTCGGCGCGTTCGGCCACAAAGCGCAGGCGGTCGAAGTTCATGTTGGCGCCCGAGGCCACTGCCACCAGCGCAGCGTCGCGCAGGCCTTCGCGCGCGGCGTAGGCCTTGGCGCCGGCCACGGCCAGCGCGCCGGCGGGCTCGAGGATGGAGCGGGTGTCTTCGAACACGTCCTTGATGGCGGCGCAGATGGCGTCGTTATCGACCCGGATCATCTCGTCGACATACAACTGACACAGGCGGAAGGTTTCTTCGCCCACTTCCTTGACCGCCGCGCCGTCGGCGAACAGGCCGACCTGGTCGAGCACGACACGATGACCGGCCGCCAGCGACTGGGTCATGGCGTCGGCGTCGATCGCCTCCACGCCGATGATCTTGATCTCGGGGCGGACGCGCTTCACATAGGCCGCAATGCCGGCGATCAGCCCACCACCGCCCACGCAGCAGAAGATGGCCTCGATCGGCTTGGGGTGCTGACGCAGGATCTCCATGCCGACCGTGCCCTGACCGGCGATCACTTCGGGGTCGTCAAAGGGATGCACAAAGGTCAGCCCCTCGGCGGCTTCGAGTTCTTTGGCGTGCGTGTAGGCCTCGGAAAAACTCTCGCCGGCCAGCACCACTTCGCCACCGCGGCGACGCACCGCATCCACCTTGATCAGCGGCGTGGTGGTCGGCATGACGATGACCGCCCGCACGCCCTTTTTCTGCGCCGACAGCGCCAGCCCCTGGGCATGGTTGCCGGCCGAGGCGCACACCAGCCCGCGCGCCAGGGCTTCGGGCGACAGTTTGCTGAGTTTGTTGTAAGCGCCGCGCAGCTTGAAGCTGAACACCGGCTGCAGGTCTTCGCGCTTGAAGTAGATGTGATTGCCGGTCCGGGCCGACAGGCTGGGGGCAAAATCGAGCGGCGTTTCAATGGCGACGTCGTACACCTGCGCGTTGAGGATGCGTTCAAGATAATCTGGGTGCGCGGTGCTCATCGTAAAAGCCTGTAACTTCAAGGGAAACGTGCACGGTAGCAGGGCATGCCGCAGCGCGGCAAGACACAATCTGCCGCCAGATCGGAGACAATCTCCTCCTCCTTGATCCGCGAGTCCTCATGGAAGTGCTCACCTGGCTCGACCCCGGCCCCGATGCCGGCCTCGGTGCGGTGTTTGTCGCCAGCTTTCTGGCGGCCACCCTGCTGCCCGGCGGATCGGAGCTGGTGTTTGCCGGCTTTCTCCAATTGCATCCCGAGCTGGCCTGGCCGGCGCTGGCACTGGCCACCCTCGGCAACACCCTGGGCGGGATGACGACCTACGCCATGGCGCGGGCCATTCCGCACGGCGCCACACCGCCGCGCGCGGCCTGGATCGAGCGCCACGGTGCGCCAGTGTTGATCCTCGCCTGGGCGCCCGTTGTTGGCGACGCCCTGTGCGCCGCCGCTGGCTGGTTGCGCCTGCCCCCAGTCGCCTGCGCGGCGTGGATGGCGCTCGGCAAACTGCTGCGCTATGCGTTGATTCAGGCCGCCGCACTGTCCTGAAGACGTCAAACCGGAAGAATTAACACTTGTTTTCGCAATTCCTGCCGCGCCGTGCGATCGGTCATGCGGCAAGCCTAGTGCGCTCCGTATACTCGGCCGCCCATCTGCCTGAAAGCGAAACGATGCCCCGCGCGCTCACCTTCCTGATTGCCCTGTTTCCCTGCCTTCTCGGCCTGGGCGAGCTGCAGGCCGCGCCGTTTTCGATTGCCTTTCACTACGGCAGCACCCTCCCCGCCGACGGCTTGCGCGCGCACGACATCGTGGTGGTCGAGCCCGACCACGGCCACCAACCCGGCGCGCTCGGCCCCGACACCGACCTGTTCGCCTATGTGAGCGTCGGTGAAGTCCATCCGCAGCGCGCCTACCTGGCGGAGGTGCCCGCCGCGCTCAAGCGCAAGATCAACACCGACTGGGGTAGCGTGGTTATCGATGTCAGCCAGCCGGCCTGGGCCGAGTTCATGGCAGAGCGCATCGTCGGGCCGCTGTGGCAGCGTGGGTATCGGGGCTTCTTCCTCGACACGCTCGACGCCTACCGCCTGCTCGATGACGTCGACCCGGCCGCCGCCCAGCGCGGGCTGGAAGCGCTCATCCAGACGCTGGCCAAGCGCTACCCCGGCATCCGGCTGATCTTCAATCGCGGCTTCGAATTGCTGCCGGCGGTGCATTCTGATGTGTTCGCCGTGGCGGCCGAGTCCGTGCATCGCGGCTGGAATGCCGGCCAGTCGCGCTATGTGGCCGTGCCCGAGGCCGACCGCCGCTGGCTGCTCGCACGCCTTGATGAGGTCCGCCAGCGCTACAGCCTGCCAGTGATCGGCATCGACTACCTGCCCGCCTCCGCGCTCGACGAAGCGCGCACACTGGCGCGGCGCATGCTGGCCGAGGAGATCATCCCGTGGATTGCCGAGCCCTCGCTCACCACCCTGGGCACTGGCGCCAACGAGGCCCTGCCGCGCCGGGTGCTGGTGGTGTATGACGCGAACGAAGCCAGCGCCATCAACTACACCAACGCCCACCGCTACATCGAGATGCCGCTCAACTACCTCGGTTACGTGGCCGACTATGTGACACCCGACGAGACACTGCCCAAGCGGCTCGACCCGCGCATCCATGCCGGCATCGTCACCTGGATGACCGGCGGCATCAAAAACGGCGAGCGCCTGCACCGCTGGATGCAAGCGCAGATCGACGCCGGCACCAAGGTCGCCATCCTCGACGACTTCGGCTTCGAGCTCGGGCAAAGCACCGCGGCCCGGCTCGGGCTGAGCATCGCACCAACACCGACCGCCCCGCTCACACTCAGCCAGCGCGACCCGCTCATCGGCTTTGAAATGTCGCCGCGCCCCCGCGCCAGCACCCTGCTGCCGATCGCCATCACCGCCCCCGACGGCGTCCCGCTGGCCACGCTGACCGACACCAATGGCCAGACTTACCACCCCGCCGCCATCATGCCCTGGGGCGGCTATCTGCTTGACGCCTTTGCGGTGGTCGAGCTGCCCGGCGTCGAAGGCCAGAGCCGTTGGGGCGCCAACCCCTTCACTTTCCTGCAACGCGCCTTGCGCCTACCGCCGCGGCCGGCGCCCGACCCGAGCACCGCCAGCGGCCGCCGTCTGCTGATGGTACACATCGACGGCGACGGCTTCCCCTCGCTGGGCGAATTCCCCGGCTCGCCGTTCGCCGCGCAGGTGCTGCTCGACGATGTGCTCAAGCGCTATCGCATCCCGCATGCCATGTCGGTGATCGAAGCCGAAGTCAGCCCCGAAGGGCTCTATCCGGCGCTGGCCACCAAGCTCGAAGGCATCGCACGGCAGATGTTCGCCCTGCCGCATGTCGAGATCGCCAGCCACACCTACTCACACCCCTTCAAGTGGCGCAAGGTGTTCAGCGACGACGACAACGACGCCAGTTACCACCTCGACATCCCCGGCTACGAGCCCACCCCCGAGCGCGAAATCCTCGGCTCCATCGACTACATCCGCTCGCGCCTCGCACCACCTGGCAAACCCGTACGCCTGCTGCTGTGGAGCGGCAACGCCGCGCCCGATGCCGACACACTCAAACTCATCGACGAGCACAGTCTGCTCGACATGAACGGCGGCAACACCACCATGAGCCTGCGTCGGCCCACCATCGCCGCCGTCTCATCCATCGGCGTGCAGCAAGGTGCGTACTTTCAGCCCTACGCCCCGGTGATGAACGAAAACGTCTACACCAATGACTGGACCGGCCCCTTCTACGGCTTTCGCGACGTCATCGACACCTTCCGCATGACCGGCGAGCCACGCCGCCTCAAACCGATCAACATCTACTACCACACCTATTCCGCCAGCAAGGTCGCCGCCCTCAAGGCCTTGCACACCGTCTACGACTGGGCCCTCGCGCAGCCCACGCAGCCGGTGTTTCCGAGCGACTACATCGCCATGGCGCACAACTTCAATACCCTGAGCCTCGCCCGCGCACTCGACGACCCCGACACTCTGCACATCCGCAACGCCGATGCGCTGCGCAACCTGCGCCTGCCGCCCGATTTTGCCGCCATCGATCTGGCCAACAGCCCCGGCCTGGCCGGCACAACCAGCGGGCCCGACGGCCGCTTTGCCACCCTGGCCAGCTCACGCGCCAGCCTGCGCACTGGCGCTACCGCAGCCGACATCCCCAGTTTCGTCTCCGCCAACGGCCGCCTCACCCACTGGCAGGGTCACCCCAAAGGCATTGATTTTGCCTTGAAGGCATATACCCCCCTGTCCTTCACGCTGTCTCACCCCAGCGACTGCCGCCTGCAGACGGGGCGAGGCCCTGTCGTCGCCTCCGGGCGCAGCGGGCTGGAACACCACTATCGCCTCGACACCACCGATGCCACACTCTCCCTCCGCTGCCCCCGCTGAACGACCCCGTGTCGTGTCGCTGCGCGCGCTGGTGATCTTCGGCGCGCTGGCCGTCGCCGGCATGGTGTTGCTGTTTCCGTATGAGACCCTGGTCAAGGCCTCACTCGGCGCCCGTCAGGGCGACGTGCTGGCCGCCGCCTACCTGCACAATCTGCTGCGCACCGAAACCGACAACGCGCAGATGCGCTTTGCCCTCGCCGCCCAACACGACGCCCGCCGCGACTACCCCGCCGCCCGCCAGGCTATCGCACCGCTACTCGGCCACCCCGACCCGGCCATCGACCGCCGCGCCCGGTGGCTCGACTGGCGCTTCACCGTCGACGACGCCCCGCACACGCCCACGCCGCTCGCGCTCAACCTCCAGCAACGCCACATCCTGCGCACCCTCGCCGGCGATCCCGCCCTGTCCACCGCCGACCGGCTCAGCCTGATCACCTACGCCGCCCGCCACACACAGACCGAGATCGCCACCCACGCCATCGACGCCCTGCATGCCAACGCCGACATCGATGCCGACGCCGCACAGACACTCGCCGACACGCTGCGACGCGACGCCCACCCGCACCTGGCCGCCCGCGCCTACCTGCTCGCCCGCGACCGCAGCGAAGGGCTCGCCGCGCAACGCCAATACTTCCTCGCCGCCCTGCGCACACTGCAAGCCATCAGCGACTTTCCGGCCGCACTGGCCATCGCCGACCAGACACTCGGCGCGCTCGCCGACGACGCCCCCACGCTCACCTTTCTCATCGGGCTCGCCCGCGCCGCCAACCGGCCCGACCGCGCCGCTGACTACGCCCGTCGCCTGATCCGCCTCAGCCTGCGCGAGCAGCTCGACGGCGGCTTCCGCCTCGTCGCCCTGAGCAGCAATGCCGACCCCGCCCTGCCCTTCGACGACGCCCGCTACCGCCTCGCCTACGACACCTTCCTCGGCGCCGGTGCGCTCGAAGACGCCTATGTGCTCAGCCTCTCCGCCGTGCGCCAGGCCCCCGACAACGCCGACTGGCGCCGCCGCCTCGCCCAGGCAGCCGAATGGCATGGCAAGCCGGCCGACGCGCTGGCCCAGTGGTATCACCTCGCCCGCAACGACCACACCGACGCCTGGGCCCAGGTGCTTCGCCTCGCCCCTGGCCTGTTCGAGCACCGCATGCTGCTCGACGCCCATCAATTCCAGTTGCGCCAGCGCCCACGAGACACCGCCCAACTGCGCGACATCGCCGCGCTGTATGAACGCCTCGGCGAGCCCGACGCCGGCATCGCCTATCTGCAAGCGCACACCACGCGCCACCCCTCCGATGCTGCCTTCGACGCGCTCGCCACCCTCGCCGAGCGCGCCGGCCAAGGCGCCATCGCCGACGCTGCACTGGTCGCCTGGGAGCAGCACGCCGGCGCCTCCCCCGCCCTCAGCCTGCGCCGGGCCGCCGGGCTGATCGTCCACGGCCAGCTCGAAGCCGCCATGGCCGCGCTCGACACCACCCACGCCACAGCGCCCGACACCGCGACCGACTACTGGCAACTGCGCGCTTCGCTCGCCGGCCTGCTGCAAGACCGGCTCACGCAGCGCGACGCCCTGAGCCGGCTCGTACCCCAGCCCACGGCCCGGCCCGACGACTTCGCCGACCTGATCGAACTCCTGCGCCCGACCCACCCCGACCAGGCTGCCCGCCTGGCCGCCCAAGCCTGGGAGCGCCTCGGCACGCCCGACTGGCTGCTGCGCAGCCTCGATCTGCACCTGTCCACTCGCAACTACGCCGCCATGGGCACGCTCATCCGCGCCCTCGACGACGCGCCACGCACGGCGCTCGAGCGCAACGCCACCTTCCTGCGTCTGCGCGGGCAATGGCATCAGGGCCTCGGTGAATTCGACGCCGCGCGCGACGACTTCGAAGCCGCGCTGGCCCACGACCCGGCCAACACCGCCGCCCGCGCCTCGCTGCTGTGGCTGCTGATCGACGGCGGCAAGGCCGACACCCTCACCGCCCTGCTCGCCCGCCACGAAACCCGCTGGGCCCGCGACACCGACCTGCATGACGCCCTGGCCGCGGCCAACGCCCTGCTGTCTCGCCCACAGCGCGCGCTCGACCGTTATCTGCTACCGCGCGCCCGCGCCAATCGCGACGACTTCCTGTGGATGATGGGTCTGGCAGACACGCTGGAACAGGCCGGCGAGATCGACCGCGCCTGGCATCTGCGCGAACAGCAGTGGCAACAACGGCCGCGCACTGCACCGACCAACCAGAGCGCCGACTTGGCCCGACGCGCCGCCGAGGTCCGCCTGGCCCGCCAGCAACGCCCCGGCGACGCCAGCGACCAACTGCTGCGCGCACTGATGCGCCAGGACGGCGACGCCGACCCGCTCGACACCCCGCTGCTGCGCGATGTGGCCATGAGCTGGCTGCTCGACCAGGGCGACATCGACGGCGCCCGCGGCTTTTTGTGGGAGCGCTACGCCCGCGCCCTCACCCACCCGTTGTGGGCCGAAGCCGCGATCGCGCTGGCCCGCGACGAGCGCGCCACGCTGGCCGAGATCCTCGCCCGCCGCGACACGGCCCTGCCCGCCGCCCAGCGCGGCGAAATCGCCGAACGCCTCGGCCGGCCGGAGGTGGCCGCCAGCGTCACCCATGCCGCCGCCAACGACCAGCGCCACAACGACGCGCTGCATTTGCAACTAAGCGAGGTACTGCTCGACCAGGCCCACCGTCTGCGCCTGGACGCCGCCGCGCACAAACTCGACGCCTTCAAAGAGCGAGCCCAGCACGCCGAACTGCGCCTGCGCCTCGCCCCCCGGCTCAAGCTCAGCCTCACCCTGGGCAGCATCCAGCGTCGCCTCAATGGCAGCGGCGCACTCGCCGCCGCGCCCAACGAGCGCCAGGCCAGCGTCGAAGTGGCGTGGACCACCGACGCCGGCCTCACCCGCCTTGGCGTCGCCCGCCGCCGCGGCCTGACCGACACCACCCCCGTCTGGCTGGGGCATGACCTCACCCTCGACCAGCGCTGGGCCTTCGCGCTCAAGGCCGGCACGCAACTGCCCGCCAACGAAAGCGCCGCGCTGCGCGTGGCCGGCATGAAGGACGAACTGCTCGCCAGCGCCGCCTACGGCCTCAGCTCGCGCGAGCGCATCGCCGCCCAGTGGACGCACAGCCGCTACAGCAGCCAGCACGGGCTGGCGCTGGGTCGCGCCGATCGCTGGCAACTCGACTACACCCACCGCCTGACCCGCGGCCGGCCCGAAATCGAAGCCGGCGTGTATGTCGGCGGCTATCGCTTTCGCGCCGACATCGGCAACGACACCGGCGACCGCGCGGCGCTGGCGTCAATCCTGCCCGGCGGCCTCGCCCCGCTGCTGCCCGACAGCTATCAGTTTCGCGGCGCGCGAATGACGGTCAACAACCGCCAGCGCCACGGCCTGCAGCGAGTCCTGGTGCCTTACGCCACGCTCGATCTCAACCATGTGAGCGGCCGCGGCTATGGCTACGGGGTGGAGTTCGGCCTGAGCGGCCGGGTCTTCGGCGCCGATCAGCTGCTTCTCGGCGTGCAACACGACAAGGGCGGCGAAGGCGATGCCGGCCGCAGCGCCGCCCTGTTTCTCGACTATCAACTGTTCTTCTGAGCCCACGGGATCGACATGAAAACCTTGCTTGCCCACCCTGTCCTGCGCCTGATGTGCCTCATCACCGTCCTCAGCGGCTGCGCCGTGACCGACCGAGTGCCCGATCGGAGCGCCACGCCCGACGCCCGCTGGGCCGTGCTCACACTGGAAAACGCCACCACCACGCCCATGGCCGGCGCCCGCGCCGAAGCGGTGGCCCGCGCCCTGCTGCACACCCTCGGCGTCAAAGACGTGGTGCGCCCGCCCGCACCGGCGCGCGACGCCTTGTTCGACCCGGCTCCGGCTGCCGACACCGAGGCGGCCCTCGCCTGGGCGCGCAGCGCCGGCGTGCGCTACCTGCTCACCGGCACGGTGGACGAATGGCAATACAAGGTCGGCGTCGATGGCGAGCCGGCGGTGGGTCTGGCGCTGCACATCATTGATGTCGAAGACGGCAGCACCGTCTGGAGCGGCGTCGGCGCGCGCACCGGCTGGGGCCGCGATTCGCTCGCCGCCGTGGCACAAACCCTGATCAAGTCACTGCTCGCACCCGTCGTCCGCTAAGCCTTCGCATGCCTTTCCGACACTTGCTCGCACCCCGCCAGTTAACAAGCTCCGCCCTGGCAGAGGCCGTCGTCCTGCCCCTGCTGCTGCTCGCACTGGCATGGTGGCTCAACCCGGCCGACCCGCTGTTTGCCTGGGCCAGCTTCCCCTGGCCGGTGCTCGGCCCGATGTTGCTGGCACTGCGCTACGGCCCGATGCTGGGTGTCATCGGCAGCATCGTGCTGCTCGTCGGCTGGCTGGGCCTGACCGGCACCGGCAAGGTCAGCGCGGCCACCCCGCAGCTGTATTTTCTGGGCACGCTGGTGCTGGTGATGGTCTGTGGCGAATTCGCCTCGATCTGGCGCACTCGCGTGCGCCGCGCCGAAACCCATGCCCGCTATGTGCAGGAACGGCTCGACCACCTGACCCGCCAACACTACCTGCTGCGCGTCTCGCACGACCGCCTGGAGCAAGACCTGATCAGCCGGCCGGTGTCGATGCGCGACGCACTCACCGGCCTGCGTGAGTTGCTCGGCACCGACACCTCCGGCCCCCTGCCCGGCGCCGACGCCCTGCTCAAGCTGCTGGCCCAGTTCTGCCAGGTCGAGCGCGCCGCGCTGTATCCGATGGATGCCACCGACACCCCCGCCGGCCAGCTCGGCGCACCCTTCGCCTTCGCGCCGAACGACCCGCTGGTGCTGGCCGCCGCCACTGAAAATGGGTTGTGCCATGTCGCCAGCGATGCGCTGCCCGAACACCACGGCAGCCAGTATCTGGTGGTCAGCCGCCTGCGCGATCTGCGCGGGACAGACCACGGCGTGCTGGTCGTCGAGTCGATGCCCTTTTTCGCGCTGAATGCTGACACCTTGCAGATCATCAATCTGCTGGTCGGCTACTACGCCGACAGCCTCGCCAGCCGCGACATCATCCGCCCGGTGCTCGCCGTCGCGCCGGCCTGCCCGCCCGACTTCGCCCTCGAGTTGAAACGCATGTGGCATGTCACCCGCGACAGCGGCTTGCCCAGCGCTGTGGTGGTGCTGACCTACGGCAGCCGCCCGGTGCTCGACGACCTGCCCCTGCAATGGCACCGCCTGCAACGCACGCTGGATGTCACCTGGCATACCCGCGAGGATGAACGCAACGCCTTGCTGGTGCTCATGCCGCTGGCTGGCCCCGCGGCCATCGAAGGCTATCTCGACCGCCTCGACGACTGGCTCACCCAGCACCTGGGCGCGCCGCCGGGCGAGTTTGGCATCGCCTTGCATGCCTACCGGCTCGACGCCTCGCCGGCCACCGAGTTGCTGTCCACCCTGCTTGAGGATTGCCATGTTCGCCCTGCTCTGCGGCGTTTCAGCACTGCTGCTTGAAGGGTTGGCGATGTGGCTGCTCGGCACCGCCGAGCACCTCGCACAACCCCTGGCCGTCTTTTTGCTCGCCCACCTGACTGCCAGCGCCCTGCTCGCGCTGAGCGCGCTGGCCCTCATGCCCGCGCTCACCGCCCGCTCAGGGCGCGCCAGCGGACTGTTGATGTTTGCCCTGTCGGCCTTCATCCCCTTTTTGGGTTTTGCCGGCATCGTGGCCGGCTTGTGGGTCGGCCGCTATCGCCTGGCGATGCGCCGGCCGCGCGGGTTGCGCACACTCGAGCTCCCCGCGCTCGATCCGCATCAACGCGAGCGCAGCGGCTTTCACCAGACCGGTGTCAGTGGCTTTTTGCGCAACCCACGGGTGCCCACGCCGCAACGCCTCAAAGCGCTCGTCGCACTCCAGCACGTGCCCGGCCGCGTCGCCAGCCCGCTACTGCGTGATCTGCTCGGCGACGACAGCGAAGACCTGCGTCTGCTCGCTTACGGCATGCTCGACCGCAAGGAGAAAACACTCAACGCCCAGATCCAGGCTGAACGCCAGCGGCTCGCCAGCGCGCGCAGCCCCATCGCCCTGGCGCTCGCCCACACCCGGCTGGCCGGTTTGTATTGGGAATTGATTTACCAGCAACTGGCACAGGGCGACCTGCGCACCCATGCCGCCGAGGCGGGGCTGCATCACGCCCGCGAAGCGCTCGCGCTGCGACCGAGCGGCGCGGGGCTCTACCTGCGCTGTGGGCAATGTTTGCTGGCGCTGGGCAACACGACAGAGGCCGAGGTGGCCTTTGAGGCGGCGCGCGCGGCCGGCCTGCCCGATCACCGCGTCCTGCCCCATCTGGCCGAACTGGCCTTTTTGCGCCACGATTTCGCCGCCGTGCGGCGCCTGCTCGCGCCGCTGACCAGCTGGCGCGGCATGATGGGCGTGCAGAAGGTCGCGCAATTCTGGAGCCCCCGATGAGCGCCTTCCCCACCGCCGCCGAGGCCGATGTGGCGCTGCTGCTCGAAGGCACCTACCCGTTTGTGTCGGGCGGGGTGTCCTCGTGGATGCATCAGATCCTGCTGGCCCATCCCGATGTGCGCTTTGCGCTGGTGTTTCTCGGCAGCCGCCGCGACGACTACCCGGCCATGCGCTACGAGTTGCCGGCCAATGTGGTGCATCTGGAAACCCATTTCCTGCACGACAGCCTGGCCGAGGCACCCAATGCGCCGCGCCCACGCACCGGCAACGCCGCCGCCTTTGCCGACATCGACGCCCTGCACACGGCCTTTCGCGGCGGCGAGGCGGTGTCGCCCAAACTGATGCACGCCGCCTGCGCCCACATCAAGCCAGGCGGCGCCATCCCGGAGCACGACTTCCGCCACGCCGAGGCGGCCTGGCAGCGCATTACCCACCACTACCGCAAGCACTGCTCCGACCCCAGCTTTGTCGACTATTTCTGGTCGGTGCGCATCATGCACCAGCCGCTGTGGCAGCTCGCGCGCATTGCCGACCAGCTCATCCCGGTGCGGGCCTACCACAGCATCTCGACCGGCTATGCCGGCTTTCTCGGCGCGCTACTGGCCCAGGCCACCGGGCGCCCGCTGATCCTCACCGAGCACGGCATCTACACCAAGGAACGCAAGATCGACCTGTTCCAGAGCGAGTGGATCCACGATAACCGCAACGCCTTCCAGCGCGACCCGACCGAACTTTCCTACTTCCGCCAGCTGTGGATCCGTTTCTTCGAGCAGATGGGCCGGCTGAGCTACGACGCCGCCGATCCGATCATCTCGCTGTACGAAACCAACCGCCGCCGGCAAATCGCCGATGGTGCGGCCGCCGAGCGCACGCAGGTGATCCCCAACGGCGTATCGATCGCCCGACTGGCACCGCTGCGCGCGCAACGCGTCGAAGAGATCCCGCCCGTGCTGTGCCTGATCGGCCGGGTGGTGCCGATCAAGGATGTGAAGAACTTCATCCGCGCCATGCGCACGGTCATCACCCGCCTGCCCGGGGCCGAAGCCTGGATCGCCGGCCCGCTGGACGAAGACCCGGCCTATGTGGCCGAGTGCCGCCAACTGATCGACAGCCTCGACCTGGGCGACAAAGTGCGCCTGCTCGGCATGCAGCGCATCGACGCGCTGCTGCCCAGGATCGGCCTGGTGGTACTCAGTTCCATCTCCGAAGCGCTACCGCTGGTGGTGCTCGAAGGCTTCGCCGCTGGCGTGCCCTGCATCAGCACCGACGTCGGCGCCTGCCGGCAACTGATCGAAGGTGGCGACGCCGAGGACCGCGCCTTTGGCCACGCCGGTGCCGTGGTCGGCATCGCCGACCCGCAAGCCCTCGCCGACGCCGCGCTCGACCTGCTCGGCCACCCCGAACGCTGGCGCGCCGCCCGCGACGCCGGCATCCGCCGCGTCGAAGCGCGCTACAGTGACGCCCTGATGTTCCAGCGCTACCGCGACGTCTACGACCGCGCGCTAGCCCCCTCTCTCGCCAAGGAGCCCCAATCATGAGCCTGACCCGTTACGGCACCACCACCCGCTACTCCGACATCGTGGTGCACAACCAGACGCTATACACCGTCGAAGTGCCGTCCAGCATCGACACCAACATCGAAACCCAGACCAGCGAGATCCTCGGCAGCATCGACCGCCTGCTGGCCCAGGCCGGCAGCGACAAATCGCGCATCCTGATGGCCACCATCTACCTCGTCGACATGGACGACTACACCGGCATGAACGCCGTGTGGGACGCCTGGCTGGCCGAGGGGACCGCCCCTTGCCGCGCTTGCGTGCAGGTGGCCGGGCTGGCGCAGGCTGGCTGGCGCGTCGAGATCGCGCTGACCGCCGCGGTGGACTAGTGAACAGCCCCCACGCTCACTATCGTTCGCTGCCCCCCGAGGGGGCGGCGCTCGCCCTTGGGGCGGCCCGGCGGGCGAGCGGGGTGTCGTCAATGATGGGTGAGGTGTAATTCGTGGCGGGGATCGGTTTCGAGCTGCGCAAGCTCTTGCGCAAGGACAGCCTGCTCGGGCTGGTGCAGGCCTATGCCTATGCCGGGGTGATCGGTTCGGGGCCGTGGGTGCTGTCGATTGTCGGCATCCTGGCCATCGGTCTGCTCAGCGCGTCGCTGGGCGCCTCATCCCATGGTGTCACGCAGTTTCAGGTGTCGGTCACCTGGCTCATTGCCAGTTCGTTGATCCTCACCGGCGGCGTGCAGCTGGCCTTTACGCGCTATGTGTCCGACCGCTTGTTCGAGCACAAGCACGACACCGTGCTGCCCAATCTGCACGGCGTGCTGTGTCTGGTGCTGATGGCAGCGGGCACGCTGGCCACGGTGCTCGCTTTTACCGCCCTCGCCGGCGAGAGCGTGCTCTACCGCTTGCTGATGATCGCCGGCTTCACGCAGCTGTGCGCCATCTGGGTGCTGACCATCTTTCTGTCCGGGCTCAAGCGCTACCGCGCCATTCTGGCGATGTACGCGCTCGGCTACGGCATCACCGTGGGCGCCGCGCTGCTGGCGCGCAACTGGGCACTCGAAGGCTTGCTCGCCGGCTTCGTGCTCGGCCACTTCGCGCTCCTGTGCGGCATGTGGTGGCTGACGGTGCGCAGCTTCAGCGCCACCGAGGCGGTGCGCTTCGACTTTCTGAAACCGCAAAACCGTTACCCCAGCCTGCTGATCATCGGCGTGCTCTACAACCTCGCGGTGTGGGCCGACAAACTGGTGTTCTGGTTCTACCCCGACACCTCGGCCGCCATCATCGGCCCGCTGCGCGCCTCGGTCATTTACGACCTGCCGGTGTTCATGGCCTACCTGTTCATCATCCCCGGCATGGCGGTGTTTCTGGTGCGCATCGAGACCGACTTCGTGGACTACCACGAGCGCTTCTACACCGCCGTGCGCGAGGGCGGCAGCCTGGAGACCATCGAGTCGATGCGCGACGAGATGGTGCTCGCCATCCGCCAAGGCTTTGCCGAAATCGGCAAGATCCAGACCCTCGCCCTGCTCGCCGCCATCATCGTCGGCCCCACGGTGCTCGCGGCGCTGGGCATCTCGGCGCTCTACCTGCCGCTGTTCCACATCCAGACACTCGGCGCCAGCTTGCAGGTCGGCCTGCTGGCGCTGCTCAACGTGTTCTTCTACCTCGACCAGCGCGCGCTGGTGCTGCGCCTGTGCGCGCTGCTGTGCGTCAGCAACCTCACCCTCACTGCGCTGTCGCTCCAGCTCGGCGCCGCCTTCTATGGCTACGGCTACGCCGCCGCCGTGCTGCTGACCCTGCTCTACGGCCTGTTCGCGCTCGACCGCAAACTGCACCGGCTGGAGTACGAAACCTTCATGCTGCGTTAGCCGCGCACACCGGCCACGGCTTGGAGTAAATTGGTCACCGGACCTCAGAGCCCCGACATGACTTCACCGACCGTGCTCACCCCCGCGCTGGCCGACTTCGTGACCAGCCACCTGTCGATCCATCTCGCCGCCAGCGACGATCGAGGCATTGCCACGCTGGTGCGCGGCCTGGGCTGCCGTCGCGACCCCACGACCGCCAGCCGCTTGCGAATGCTGGTTGCCGCGCCACAGGCCGAGCCGGTGCTGCGCGCCCTGGCCACCAACGGCCGGATCGCCGTCGTGTTCAGCGAACCGGAAAGCCACCGCACCGTCCAGCTCAAGGGGCATGACGCCCACCGGGTTGAGCGCGACCCCGACGATACCGCGCTACTGGCGCCTTACATCAACACCATGGTCAGCCGCCTCGCCACCGTCGGCACCCCCGAAGCCTTCGTGCGCGCCCTGCTGCATTGCCCCACCGAGGCGCTTTGCATTGTCCGCTTCACGCCGGATGAGGTCTTCGGCCAGACTCCCGGCCCCCAGGCCGGGCAGCGTCTGGCCACCGGCAGCGCCCTGCCATGAATACCGTGCTGAATCTCGACTCCCTGCGTAGCTGCCTCGAGGGCATCCTGCCGGCCGGGCTGGCCACCTGCGCACCCGACGGCACGCCCAACGTCACCTATGTCTCGCAACTGATGTATGTCGACCCGGAGCATGTCGCGCTGTCCTTCCAGTTCTTCAACAAGACGCGCGAAAACATCCTCGCCAATCCACACGCCACCGTGCTGATGATGGACCCGGACACCGCTGCCCGCTACCGGCTGAGCATCCGCTACCTGCGCACCGAAACCGCCGGCCCGCTGTTCGAGCGCATGAAGGCCACGCTCGCCGGCATCGCCTCGCACACCGGCATGGCCGGCGTGTTCCGGCTGCGTGGCGCCGATATTTACCGGGTACTGGCGATCGAGGCCGTGCCCGGCCACAGCCTGCCACCGCCAGTCGCGCGCGCGCCGCTGTTGCCGGCACTGCGCCGCAGTGTCGACGCGCTGGCCGGCTGCCGCAGTCTGGAGCACCTGATCGACACCCTGGCGCAGTGCCTCGAGCGCCATTTCGGCATCACGCACCAGATGCTGCTGATGGCCGACGCCACCCGTCAGCGCCTGTACATCGTCGCCAGCCGCGGCTACGCCAGCTCCGGCGCCGGCGCCGAGATCCCCTACGGGGTCGGCGTGATCGGCGTGGCGGCGCGCGAGCAAACCCCCATCCGCATCATCTTCCCGGCCGCCGAATACGCCTACAGCCGCGCCATCCGCGAGCAGCTCGAAGGCGGCGAGCTGGCCGACCGGCTCGAAGCGAGCATCCCCCTGCCCGGCCTGCCCGACCCATCCAGCCAACTCGCCGTGCCGGTGCGCGCCGGCGACCGCCTGATGGCCGTGCTGTATGTCGAGAGCGACCAGCAATACCGCTTCGACTACGACATGGAAGACGCGCTGGTCGCCCTGTGCGCCATGCTTGGGCCGTGCATGTGCGCGCTGCAATTCGAGGCCCTCGACGACGACGGCACGCCGGCCACCCCGGCACGCCCGCCGCCCGACGCCGCCGCTCCGCCGCTGCGGGTGCGCTACTTCGCGCAGGACGGCAGCATCTTTCTCGACGACACCTACCTGATCAAGGGCGTGGCTGGCAGCATCCTGTGGGCGCTGCTGCAAGACCATGAAGCCCTCGGACGCTGCGAGTTCTCCAAGCGCGAGCTGCGCCTCGACCCCCGCCTGCGCCTGCCCGAGGTGGCCGACAACCTCGACGCCCGGCTCATCCTGCTCAGCCGCCGGCTGGCCGACCGCGAGGCCGACCTGCGCATCGAGAAGGCCGGCCGCGGCCGCATCCGCCTGGCGCTGGCGCGGCCGGTCAGCCTGATCGCCGGGGGCGTTCAGGCCGCCTGAGGCAGCGCCGCCGTCAGCCGCGCCGCCGCCGCGTCCCCCAAGCGCAACCGCAGTGCCGCCAGCAGATCGTCGAAAGCGGCCGGCGGCAGCCGGCTGCGCAAGGGGGCGAGCAGCGCGATGCGCTCGGCCGGGCGCATCGCCGGCACCATCCACGCCAGCGCCAGGCGCATGTCCGCCGGCGTCAGCCGGGCATGGATGCGCCCGTGCAATGCGGCGATCTGCGCATCGCTCAGGCCCGCCCACAGCACCTCGTTATGCTCGGTTTCCTCCTCATACATGTGCAGCAGGCTCTCGCCGACAAAGGCGGCCAACTGCCGGTACAACCGCGCCGCGGCGTGGACCCGCGCCGGCCCGGTACTGCTGCGCACCTCATCGCCCAGATGCCCCAGCAAGCGCAGGCTCGCCTCGTGTTCGGCGTGGGCGTCGGCCGCCCGCCGGGCGCTGCCCGGCTGCAAGGCCTCGAGCGTCGGGTGAATCACCCGGTCCTCATGCGCCAGGTGGTCGCGACAGAAGCCGATCAGCACCTGCAGCGCGGCGAGCGCCTCGGCCACCGCCGCCTCATCGTCGGTATCGAGACGCCCGAGTTCGGTCAGCACTTCACCCATGAACAGGCGCAGCCCCTTGTGGATGCCGGCGTAGAGATCATGGCGCTCGGCGGTCGTCGGCCGTAGGAATCGCATGTGCATTGCCTCTCTCCTGTGCGCAACTCAACGCGTAGCGCTCACCACCGTCGTCGGCGGCTGCGGTACGAACACGAAATGCGGGGTCGGGATCGGCGCGCCCGGCAGCACGGCCTGCGGCGCCGCCAACCCGGCCGGGCCGAGCGCGCGCAGATAGGCGTAGATGGCGTTCAGATCCTCGTCGGTCATGGCCTTCAGGGCCGGCCACGGCATCGGAGGCAGGCCGCCGGCACGGGCACGCACCCGCCATTCCTCCGCGCTCTGGCGGCTGACCGACAGGCGCAGGTTGGCCGGATAGCTCACGCCCCACGGGCCGCTGAAGCCGACAGCCATGCCGGTCAGCCGCTGGGCCTCGGGCACCGCCCCGCCCGACTCGGCAAACCCGGCGGTGTGGCAGCCGTTGCAGTCGGCCACCTCGACAAGATAACGCCCGCGCGCCACCGGATCGGCCGGCGCGGCCAGGGCCGGCAGGCTGGCGCCGACAGCCGCGGCAAGGACCACTTTCACAAACAGTTTCATGCTGGACTCCATCGATTGATTCGAGAGGCCAGCTTACGAAGCCGCCCGGCGCGCCGCTCTTAAGAGTTGCATCAGCAAAGCTTCAAAATTTGCTAAACACGCACGCGCCGCCGGGAACAGGAGGCCAGGCCATGATCGCCGGGCAGATAAGCGCCGAAAATCAAAGCCTTGTTGCGCTCAGGGTTTTTCATTGGGGCTGCATGGTGCACCGCAGTTCGATAGAATGCATCGTTTCCCCCAACGCAACCGCAAGACACGCCGATGACCCAGCGCCTGCGAGAGATCCCCTATAACTACACCTCGTTCTCCGACCGCGAGATCGTGATCCGCCTGCTCGGTGAAGAGAGCTGGCAGGTGCTCGACGCGCTGCGCAGCGAGCGTGTCACCGGCCGCTCGGCCCGCATGCTCTACGAGGTACTCGGCGACATCTGGGTGGTGCAACGCAACCCCTACCTGATGGACGACCTGCTCGGCAACCGCGACCGGCGCGGCGCCTTGGTGGGGGCCCTGCGTCACCGCCTGAACGAGATCGACAAGCGACGCCTCGATTCGCAGTCCGAAGATCAAGACCGCAGCGAGAAGGTCGAACTGCTGGTGCGCGCGGCACGCGAGGCGGTCGCCCAGTTTGAGTTGCAGTTCGAAGAAACCATTGACCTGCGCCGCCAGGCCACCCGGGTGCTGACGCGTCACACCCGCAAGGACAACATCTGCTTTGACGGCCATGCGCGCGTCTCGCATGTGACCGACGCCACCGACTGGCGAGTCGAGTACCCCTTCGTGGTGCTCTACCCCGACACCGAGGCCGAAATCGGCCATCTGGTGCGTGACTGTATCGAACTCGGTCTGACCATCATCCCGCGTGGGGGTGGCACCGGCTACACCGGCGGCGCCGTGCCGCTCGATGCGCGCTCGGTGGTCATCAACACCGAAAAGCTGATCGACATCGGCAAGGTCGAAGAGACCGTGCTGCCGGGCCTGGATGGCCCGATGGCCGAACCCTACGCCACCATCCGCACCAGCGCCGGCGTGGTCACCGCGCGCGTGGCCGAAGCGGCCAGTGCGGCTGGCCGGGTGTTTGCGGTCGACCCGACCTCCGCCTCCGCATCGTGTATTGGCGGCAACGTGGCCATGAACGCCGGCGGCAAGAAAGCCGTGCTGTGGGGTACTGCGCTCGACAACCTGGCGTGGTGGAAAATGGTCACGCCGGACGGCAACTGGCTGGAGGTCGAGCGTCTCGACCACAACTTCGGCAAGATCCACGAGCAGGACGTGGTGCACTTCCGCCTCAAGCGCTTCGACGCCTCGGGCACCAAGTCGCTGGGCGAAGAGCTGCTGTCCATGCCCGGCGCGGCCTGTCGCAAGGACGGCCTGGGCAAGGACGTGACGGACAAGTTCCTCGGTGGCGTGCCGGGCGTGCAGAAAGAAGGCACCGACGGCATCATCGTCGCGGCGCGCTGGGTGCTGCACAAGATGCCGCCGGTCACGCGCACGGTGTGTCTGGAATTCTTCGGCCAGGTGCGCGAGGCGGTACCGGCCATCGTCGAGATCACCGATTACTTCAAGCCGGGCGGCGAAGGCCACGCCCTGGGCGTGCAGCTGGCCGGCCTCGAGCACCTCGACGAGCGCTATGTGAAGGCCGTCGGCTACACCACCAAGGCCAAGCGCCACGGCCGGCCCAAGATGGTCCTGGTCGGCGACATCGTCGGTCTGGACGAAAAGGCCGTGATGACGGCCACCTCGGCCGTCGTCCGCATGACCAACGCGCGTGGCTCGGAGGGCTTCATCGCGGTCAGCGACGAGCAGCGCAAGAAGTTCTGGCTCGACCGCTCACGCACCGCGGCCATCTCGCGCCACACCAACGCCTTCAAGATCAACGAAGACGTGGTCATCCCGCTGCCGCGCATGGGCGACTACTGCGACCACATCGAACGCATCAACATCGAGCTGTCGACCAAAAACAAGCTCGAGCTGTGCGACGCGCTGACCGACACGCTGCTGAGCGAGCTGCCGCTGCACACGCAGGACGCCGACATCGACCCGGCCGAGATCATCGGCGATCGCCGCCAGGCCGCGCTCGACTACGTCTCCCGCATCCGCGCGCGCTGGCAGTGGCTGCTCGACAACCTCGACACCCCGCTGGCCGAGGCCGAAACCCGCTTTGCCGAGTTCGGCATTAACGCCGGCGAGCTGACCAACACCGCCGCCAATCCGGTGCTCTTCCACCGCCTGCAGGACTACTCGGTGCGCACCTCGTGGAAGACCGAGCTGCGCGCGCGCCTGATCAAGATTTTTGAAGGCGACGTGTTCCGCCCGGTACGCGAGAAGGTCGACGCCACCCACGCCCAGGTGCTGCGCGGCCGGCTGTTCGTGGCCCTGCACATGCACGCCGGTGACGGCAATGTGCACACCAACATCCCGGTCAACTCCGACAACTACGCCATGCTGCAGACCGCCAACGAGACGGTGGACCGCATCATGGCCATCGCCCGCGCGCTCGACGGCGTGATCTCCGGCGAGCACGGTATCGGCATCACCAAGCTGGACTTCCTCACCGACGCGGAGATGGCCAACTACTGGACCTACAAGCAAAAGGTCGACCCCGAGGGCCGCTTCAACCGCGGCAAACTGCAGCGCGGCGCCAACCTCGACCGCGCCTACACCCCCAGCTTCGGGCTGATGGGCCACGAATCGCTGATCATGGAACAGACCGAGATTGGCGAGATCGCCCACGACATCAAGGACTGCCTGCGCTGCGGCAAGTGCAAGCCGGTGTGCTCCACGCATGTGCCACGCGCCAACCTGATGTACTCGCCGCGCAACAAGATCCTGTCCACCTCGCTGCTGGTCGAGGCCTTCCTGTACGAGGAGCAGACCCGCCGCGGCGTGTCGCTGGCGCACTGGGCCGAGTTCGAAGACGTGGCCGATCACTGCACCATCTGCCACAAGTGCAAGAACCCCTGTCCGGTCGACATCGACTTCGGCGACGTGTCGATCAAGATGCGCAACCTGCTGCGCAACCAGGGCAAGAAATCCTTCAACCCCGGCAAGGCCGCGGCCATGGCCTTCCTCACCGTCAAGGACCCGGCTACGATCAAGCTGATGCGCAAGGGCATGATCGAATGGGGCTACAAGGCGCAGCGCTGGGCGCACAAGACCGCCAAGTCGCTCGGCCTGATCCAGTCGCAGGTCAAGCAACCGCCGGCCACGCTGCGCAAGGCGCCGATCAAGGCGCAGGTGATTCACTTCATCAACAAGCCCATGCCGGGCAACCTGCCCAAACGCACCAGCCGCGCGCTGATGGACATCGAGGACGACAAGGTCATCCCCGTCATCCGCAATCCGCAGCTCAAGGCCGATCAATCCGAGGCGGTGTTCTACTTCCCCGGCTGCGGCTCCGAACGCCTGTTCAGCCAGGTCGGCCTGGCCACCCAGGCCATGCTCTACCATGTCGGTGCCACCACCGTGCTGCCGCCGGGCTACCTGTGCTGCGGCTATCCGCAGACCGCGGCCGGCGAAGAAGACAAGGGCCAGAAGATCACCACCGATAACCGGGTGCTCTTCCACCGCGTCGCCAACACGCTCAACTACCTCGACATCAAGACGGTGGTGGTGTCCTGCGGCACCTGCATGGATCAGCTGATGAAATATCAGTTCGACAAGATCTTCCCCGGCTGCCGCCTGATCGACATCCATGAATACCTGATGGAAAAAGGCGTCAAGCTGGAGGGCATCACCGGTCAGAAGTACATGTACCACGAGCCCTGCCACACGCCGATGAAGATCCATTCGGGCATCAAGGTGGCCAACGAGCTGATGGGCACGCGGGTCGATCTCAACGACCGCTGCTGCGGCGAGTCGGGCACCCTGGCCGTCGCCCGGCCGGACATCTCCACCCAGGTGCGCTTCCGCAAGCAGGAAGAAATGGAACAGGGCGCCGCGGCGCTGCGCGAAGGCGACGCCAGCACACCGGTGAAGATCCTCACCTCCTGCCCCAGCTGCCTGCAAGGCCTGACGCGCTACGCCAACGACGGTGGCGGCATCGAGGCCGACTACATCGTGGTCGAGATCGCCAAGCATCTGCTCGGCGACAACTGGCTACCCGAGTATGTCGACCGCGCCAACCACGGCGGCATCGAGCGGGTGCTGTTGTGAGCGCCTGCCGCTGAAGCGCCCTCCGCTTCAAACCTCATCCCGCCAGGGGCCGCGATCGCGGCCCCTTTTTTTATCCCGTCCGGAATGTCCCCCGAGCGGCCCGCATGCCAAAAACATCACACCGCAGCCCTCACGGAATATGTCTTTAGTTGTGTTTGTTGAATAACTCACGGTCGCTGAATCGTGCTTGAACTAACTTGCGCGGCAAAACAACAAGGGCTCTTTCCATGACGTGGATATACGACGTTTGGCTAGGAACAGGAGCCACCCTCGAATCGATACGTCACAAGGATGGAAGCATGGATCGCCCCACCCCCGCCGCGCTCATGCGCGCAGAAGATAATGTCCGGCAACCCGACATCACCGACCTGATCGTCGCCCATCTCGAGCAGATTGGCGTCGAATATGTGTTCGGCGTGCCCGGCGGCGCCATCGAACCGCTCTACAACGCACTGGCCCGCAGCGCCCGCCGCAACGGCCCACGCATCATCACCACACGCCATGAATCCGGCGCCGCCTTCATGGCCGAAGGCTACGCGCGCGAAAGCGGCCGACTCGGCGTGTGCATCGCCACCTCCGGCCCCGGCGCCACCAACCTGATCACCGGCGTTGCCTGCGCCCACGACAACGGCATTCCACTGCTGGCCATCACTGGCCAGCCCAAGCTGACCGCCTTCGGCCGACGCGCGCTGCAGGAGTCGGGCTGCACCGGCGTCAACACCCTGGGCATGTTCCGCCACTGCACCGGCTACAACACACTGCTATCCCACCCAGAACAGGCTGAGCCGAAGATCGTCAGCGCACTGGCCTACGCCTTTCAGAACCGCGGCGCCGCCCATTTGACCATTCCGGTAGATATCCAGCGCACTCCCGCCCCCGTCGAATGGCAGGGGCCGGCCAAGGGGCT
Source organism: Zoogloeaceae bacterium G21618-S1 (assembly GCA_027214125.1). GTDB lineage: Bacteria > Pseudomonadota > Gammaproteobacteria > Burkholderiales > Rhodocyclaceae > Nitrogeniibacter. The sequence goes on along the minus strand of JAPWHF010000010.1, from coordinate 168,904 downwards.
CAGGCGCATGCTGAAAGCCCCCGCGCTGGTGGACGAAGACGCCGTGCTGTCCGTCTTCGAGGCGCTCGACACGGCGCAGCGCCCGGTGTTCCTGCTCGGCAGCGGCAGTGGTGGCGCGGTGGACCTGTTCCTGCAGCTCATCGAACGCCATGGCGCGCCCTTTGTCACCACGCCCGATGCCAAAGGCTTCGTGAACCCCGCCCACCCGCTGTATCACGGCGTCTTCGGCTTTGCCGGCCATCGCCAGGCCCGCGAACTGCTGGCGGCCGACCCCGACCTGATCGTCGCGGTTGGCGTGAGCCTGGGCGAATGGACCAGCGCCGGCTGGAGCGAGGTTCTGCTCAACGACCGCCTGATCCACATCGACGGTCGCACCGAGCACCTGCAGCGCTCGTCGATGGCGCGCCTGCAGGTGTCGGGCAATCCGGCCAGCGTCGCCCGCCGCCTGCTGGCGATGGACACGGCACAAGCCCGTACGCCACTGCCGGCAGCGCCGGTGATGAGCTCGCGCCTGCCGGCCACGCCGGCCCAGATCGCGCCGGGCGTGCGTCCGCAGGTGTTGATGGAAGTGCTCTCCGAGCGTTGCCCGCCAACCGTCAATTTCGTCGCCGACCCCGGCAACAGCACGGCCTGGGCCATCCACCATCTGGAGCTGAACTGCCGCCGCCACCGCCCGGCGAGTACCGAAGCACCCGCAGGCGCGCACTACCAGCGCAACCCGACCGCCAGCTGGCTGCGTGTGCTGATGGACTTCGCCCCGATGGCATGGGCGATCAGCTGTTCCATCGGCGTCGCACTGGCCCGGCGCGGCCGGCCCGTGGTGTGCCTCACCGGCGACGGCAGCTATCTGATGAGCGGCCAGGAAATCACCGTTGCCCAGACCGAGCGCCTGCCGGTGCTGTTTGTGGTGCTCAACGACGCCTCGCTGGGCATGGTCAAGCACGGCCAGCGCCTGGCCAAGGCCGAACCGATCGGCTTCCATCTGCCAACCATCGACTTCGCCGCTCAGGCCCGCGCACTGGGCATCGACGGCATCGCCGTCACCTCGGAAGCCGAACTGGCCGCCCTCGACCTGGTCAGCCTGCTCTCACACAACGGCCCCACCCTGCTCGACGTACGCATCGACGCCGAGCAGGAGCCCCCCATCCGCATGCGCCTCGAAGCCCTGGGGACAGTGCAATGAGCGAGCTCATCCACACCCGCATCTGGGACGAAACACCGGATCCGAGATCGCCCTTTCTCGGGCAGAACGTCCGCCTCTACGGCTACGACTACTACGGCGATTTGCTGGCGCGTGCCCGCTGGGTCGACATGTTGTGGCTGCTGTTCACCGGCGAAGCGCCAAGCACGGAACAGGCGACCTTGCTCGAACGCCTCGCCGTCGCACTGGCCAACCCGGGTCCGCGCGACCCGTCGGTGCATGCCGCCATGTGTGGTGGTGTTGGCGGGTCGCCACCCGCCGCCAGCCTGGTCGCTGCGTTGGCAGTCGCCAGCGGCGACCACGGCGGCGCGGGCGAGCTGCACCGCGCCATGAGCGCCTGGGAGAACACCGGCGAGGATCTCGATCGCGTGACCGATGCGCTCACCGAGCATGCAGACGACACCGGCATGTGGCCTGGCTTTTCGCCACTGAGTCGCCATACCGCCCAGTCGGTTCTCGAATGCCTCGCCTCGCTCGGCCGTACGTCGCTGGCGCGACGACTCACCTGGTTGCACCAACGCGAATCGTCGCTCTCCGACGCGGCCGGCTGCGGCCTGAGCCTGACGGGCGTTGCGGCGGCCGCACTCGCCGACCTGGGCATGAGCCCCGAACAGGGCGAGGCGCTGTTCCTGTTGTTGCGCTTGCCGGGCACGCTGGCCCACGCCATGGAGCAATCGGGCAAAAGCCACAAGCAGTTTCCGTTCTTCGCCCTCAATGACACCACCAGGAGTGACGGCACATGAGCCGCATCGACCCGAAAGACTATGAAGCCCGCATCGGCCAGGTGACGACCCGCTTGGGCGGCTTTTTCCCGGGACACAGCGCGCGCGTTCGCGGCCACGACCTGCACGAATTCGCGGTGGATAAACGCTGGTTCGATCTCTACCTGTTCTCGCTGACTGGACGCCAGTTCGCCGAACGCGAAGTTGACCTGCTCGAAGCGCTGTGGACTTACACCAGCTACCCCGATCCGCGCATCTGGAACAACCGTGTCGCCGCACTCGCCGGATCGAGCCGCGCTTCCGCAGCGCTCGGCATTGGTGCCGCCATCGCTGTGACCGATGCGGACATCTACGGCCTGGGCCCATGTCTGGCGGCCTTCGACTTCATTGGGGAACATGTCGCCGACACGGACGAGACGCTTCTGCAGGCGGCGACCACCAAGCTGCGCCGCGAGCGGCGTCTCGGCGGCTACGGCCGACCGGTGGTTGCCGAGGACGAGCGCATTGCCCCCACCCTGGCCAAGGCGCGGGCGCTGGGGCTCGCCGACGGCCCGCATGTGCGTACTGCTTTCCGCCTAGAAGCGTTGCTCGCCGAAGGGCGCTGGCGCATGCGCATGAACTACGCCGCACTGTGCTCGGCCATCCACCTCGACATTGGCGTGACACGCGACGACTACGAGTGCATTTTGGCCACGATCTTTCTCGGCGGCATGCCACCTGTATGGAAGGAACACAATCAGGAACCCGCAGGCGGACTGTTCCCGATTCCCGTCAACGCACTAAAATATGACGGTCAAATTCCGCGCCCATGGCCGAGCGAATCCGTACATCCTGAGAACTGACAGGAAATTCTCCGGTAATTCCGACTTGGCTCGCGAATGAAAAAGACATATAACGTTCGCTACGTGTGCCGCTTCGGGGTTTGCATGAAAAATGTTCGCGCGTTGATTGTCGCGTGCTCCATCGTTTGGGCAGACAGCACCGTTGCCGCTGACAACGCTTTTGCCGATCCGGATCTGCTCGCCGCCTATGGCGGCAAAGACTTCGTCAGCATTGCCACGGGCAACCGCCAGCCGCTCAGACGCGCGCCTGCGGTCGCCAGCGTGGTCACACGCGAAGACATCGTCGCGCTGGGCGCACGGGATCTGGATGAAGCGCTCGCCGGCGTGCCTGGGCTTCATGTCGCCCGCTCCAGCCTGGTCTTCAACCCCATCTATAGCTTTCGCGGCAACTTCTCTCAATACAATCCGCAGGTGCTGCTGCTGATCAACGGCATCCCGATGACCAGTATCTTCGCCGGCGACCGCGGCAGCGTTTGGGGCGGCATGCCGGTCGACAACATCGAGCGAATCGAGATCATCCGCGGCCCCGGCAGCGCACTCTACGGCGCCGATGCGTTCACCGGCGTCATCAACGTCATTACACGCAGTCCCACCGACTGGCAGGGAACGGACATGGGGCTGCGCACCGGCAGCTTCAATACGCGTGACGTCTGGCTCAATCACGCGGGCACGGCCGGGCCGATCAAGCTCGGGTTCTATGTCGGCTGGCAAAAGACCGACGGCGACGACCAGACAATCTCCTACGATGCCCAGACCGGCATCGACACCCAACTCAACACCCATGCCTCGCTAGCCCCTGGTCCACTCTCCCGCGGTCGCGAAGGTCTCGACCTGGCAGTAGACATGGTCATGGGCGATTGGCAGTTGCGTGCCGCCTTGAAGGATTACCAGGACGTGGGCATGGGTGCCGGTGTGGCCAATGCAGTGGATCCGGCCGGCCGTGGGCGCAATCAGCGCTGGACCACCGACCTGACCTGGCATCCGCAGGATTTGGCGCCCGACTGGGACGTCACGGTGCAGGCCAATTTCCTGCACATGAAGGATTTCTCCGATATCCAGCTGTTCCCGCCTGGCGCCTTTGGCGGCGCCTTCCCGCAGGGCATGCTGGGCCAGCCAGACAAGTGGGAGCGCCACGGCGGGCTATCGGCCGCCGCCGTCTATTCCGGTCTGGCGGACCACCGCATGCGCTTCGGGGCCGGCTACCAGAAACTCGATCTGTACAAGGTGCGTGAAACCAAGAACTATCAATTCACCTATGTCCCCGGCACGGGCTATGTGCCGACACCGCTACCCACGGGCCTCACCGAGGTCGACGCCGCGGACGCCTTCATGCGCCCGCACACCCGCCACAACCGCTACCTCTATGCCCAGGACGAATGGAGCCTGTCGCGCAACTGGACCCTGACATCGGGCGTGCGCCACGACGCTTACTCCGATTTCGGCCACACCACCAATCCGCGCCTGGCCCTGGTCTGGGACGCCGGCTACACGGTCAGCGCCAAGCTGCTTTACGGCCGCGCCTTCCGCGCCCCGTCCTTCGTCGAGCAATACAACGTCAATAACCCGGTCGCATTGGGCAATCCGGATGTCAATCCGGAAAAGATGGAGACCTGGGAAGCGGCCATGACCTGGCAGCCCGACCAGGACACCACGCTGTCGGCCAACCTGTTCCACTACACGATCCGCGACACGCTGCGTCAGACACCCAATGCCGACCCGACCACCGGCGCAACGGCGCAGAACACCGGCCGAGTGGACGGCAAGGGCCTCGAGCTGGAATTCAGTTGGCGGGCCAACCCGACACTCAAGTTCAGCGGCTACTATGCCTACCAGTACAGCCGCGACCGCGAAACCGGAAAGTCGCCCGGCAATGCGCCACGACAAACCGCCTACCTGCGCGCCGACTGGCGCCTCTCGGACAAGCTCGTGATCACGCCGCGCCTGAGCTGGGTCGCTGACCGCAGCCGCGAACCAGCCCGTCCGAACGAAACGCCGGATACACGCGATCCGATCTCCGACTACGTCCTCCTCGACATCGCGCTACGCGCCGAAAACGTCTTCAAAAATATGGATCTGTCCTTGGCGGTCAACAACGTTGCCGACGCCAAGGCCTATGAGCCCAGCCAATCGCCTGGTCAGCAAGACGACTATCCGCTGCCGGGCCGCACCGCACTGATCGTCGGGACGCTGCACTTTTGAGCGGGATATCGCCGCCCATGCGCACGCTCGTCCGCCCCCTGCGAGCCATCGGCCACACGCTGCTGAGGCTTGCCGCCCTCGCCGTGCCCCTGCTGTCGGCCGTCCTCATGCTGCTGTTCACCAGTGAGCCCGCGCGGGCCGATGGCGTGCGCGCCGACACGCCGATACTCCAGAACTACCTCTACACCCTGGCAGCCAACACCGAAACGATTCGGCACAGCGCCGATGCAGGACGTATCGCCGTGATCTATCCGGAGCTGGGCGAACCCTATCGCAGCGTATTCCAGCAAATCCTGTCGGGCATCGAGCTGACCGCGCCGGACCGGGTGTTCAGCATCGCCCTGAGCAGTCCGGAACCTCCCGAACAACTGACCGACACGCTCCAGAAAAAGGGCGCCGCCGTAGTGATTGCACTGGGCCGCCATGGGCTGAAGGCAGCCAGCAACCTGCCGGCCACCATCCCCGTTGTCGGCGGCGCAGTACTCGCCGCCCCGGATGACGGGCCAGGCGTCGCCACCCTGGTCAGCCTGACCCCCGACCCCCGGCTCCTGTTCCGCCACCTCAAACAACTCGCCCCCTCGGTGCGCCGGGTGTTTGTCGTGTACTCGGCACGGCAGAACGACTGGCTCATCGCCCTCGCCCAAAAGGCCGCCAAGGCGCAGGGAGTTGAGCTGGTATCGATCGAGACAGACGACCTGCGTGTCGCGCTGCAACGCTTCCGCGAGATCGTCGACAGCGCCGAGGTCGGCAACGATGCCATCTGGCTACCGCAAGACACGGCGGTGCTCGACGAGCAGGTCGTTTTGCCATTTGTCCTACAGCAAGCCTGGGATCGGTCGTTGATAGTCTTTTCCAGCACGCTGGCCCACGTCCGGCGCGGGGCGCTGTTCGCCCTCTATCCAGACAATGTCGACATGGGGCGCCAACTGGCCACCGCGGCCCTCGAACTCGACAACACCCCCGGCCAGGCACGTACGGTACAACCGCTGCGCGAAGTCCGCCTCGCCCTCAACACCCGAACGGCCGGCCATCTCGGCATCAACCTGGAGACTTCACTGAAAGATGTGGCACTGCTCTTTCCTGTTCGCTAGCCCTGCCGCGACTCAATGCCGAGCGTGACCGCCCGCCTGCGCCGCGCCAGTTTCGGCGCCCAGCTAAGCATGACCATCGCCTTCGGGCTGGTTCTGCTGGCCGTGGTCGCCTCTGTTGCCAGCTCGGTGCGTGGCGACCGCCAGATCCGCGAGACGCTACTGCGCCAGGGGGCCAGCGTGGTCGCCAGTCTGGCCGACCAGAGCCGCCTGGCACTGTTGTCTGCCGCACCCGAGAACGCCGCCGCCGCCATCGACGCCACGCTGTCCTTCCCCGACGTGGTGGCGGTGCAGATGTTCGACGCCAACGGCAAACTGTTGCTGTCGCGGATCAAGGCCGGCGCACCGACGCTGGCGCTGCCGGACGTGCCGCGCGACCCCAACGCCGGCCAGGCCTCGGTCGAACTCGAGAACGACGCGATCTGGAGCTTCACCGCCGCGGTCCAGATCACGCCCGACACCGACTCGCCGTTTTCCATGGAAGAGGCGCTGCGCCCCCAGCGTCTGGGCATCGTCCGCATAGTGCAGAGCAAGAGTGTGATCAACGCACTGCGCACCGACCTGTTTCTCTCCAATCTGGCCATCTCGCTACTGTTCGCGATCCTCTTCGTGGCCGTGGTCGAGATGCTCTCTCGCCGCCTTACCCGCCCGCTGCGCGAGCTGTCCAGCGCCATGTCCTCGGCCATGGCGGGCGAGCGCGGCGTACGGGCCAAGCTCGACGGTCCGCACGACATCGCCGACATGGAGCACGCCTTCAATCGCATGATGGAGGAGCTCGAAGAACGCGAGCACGACCTCATCTCCGCACGCGACAGCGCCGTCGCCTACGCCGAGCTGAAGAGCCAGTTTGCCGCCACCGTCAGCCACGAAATCCGCACCCCGCTCAACGGCGTGATCGGCAGCCTCAACATGCTGCGCGCCAGCCGCCTGCCGGCCAAGGTGCAGCTGCTCACCGAGATGGCCTGGGACTCGGCCCGACATCTACTCGACATGGTCAACGGCGTGCTCGACTTCTCGCGCCTGGAAGCCGGCAAGATCGCGCTCGACGCGCGACCCCTCGACCTGCGTCAGCTGGTCGAAGACCTGATCGACGCACTCAGCCCGCAAGCCTACGAAAAGGGCCTGGAGCTCGGCCACCACATCGCCCCGGATCTGCCTGCCACCTGGATCGGCGACGCCGACCGCCTCCGCCAGATCCTCACCAACCTGCTGGGCAACGCGATCAAGTTCACCGATCAGGGCGAAGCCTCGGTGCGCATCGACCGCACCGAGATGCCCATCACCGGGGCGAGTGCCCTGCGCTTCACGGTATGCGACACCGGCCCGGGCATCGCCCCCGCCCTGCAGGGCCGCATCTTCAACTCCTTTACCCAAGGCGATGCCTCCAGCACCCGGCGCCATCCGGGCAGCGGCCTGGGGCTGGCCATCAGCCGCCAGTTGATCGAGCTGATGGGCGGCAGCATCACGCTGGACAGCGCCCCCGGCCAGGGCAGCCGCTTCATCGTCTGCCTGCCGTTGCAGGTCGCCCCGCCAGCGCAGACGGCGCCCCCCCCGCCCATCGCTGCCGGGATGCGCATCCTGGTGATTGAAGACAGCCCCATCTGCCGCGACTACCTCGACACCGAGCTGGCCCTGCAAGGCGCCCGCACCGAGATCTGCCCCATCCCTCGACTGGCCGAACAGGCTCTCGTTGCACAAAACGACGAAGCGCCGGCCGTCGACCTGGTGCTGGTCGACGGCGCCATCACTGCCGCCGATCTGCAAAAACTGCGCAAGAGCGCCGCCTGTGCCTCGGCGCGCTGGGTGCTCATGGCCCCGCTGGCCCGCTTCGGCGACGAGGACGACCGCTACTGGAGCACCACCCTGGCCAAGCCATTGCGGCGCTCCCGCCTGTCTGGCGTGCTGCGCCTGCTCGCCAACCCCGCCGCCGAACTGCCGGCGGCCGCGCCCGACGCCGTCGGCAGCTTCAAGGTTTTGGTGGTGGACGACAACCGCACGAACCAGGTCGTGGTGCGCAGCATGCTTGAGATGCTCGGCCTGACGGTGGCGCTGGCCGGCGACGGCATGGCCGCCCTCGCCGCCCACGCCCGCGACGGCTGGGACCTGATCCTGATGGACTGCCACATGCCCGGCATGGACGGCAACGCAGCCACCCGCGCCATCCGCGAGCGCGAGCAGATCACTGGCCACCATACCCCGATCATCGCCATGACGGCCGACACCGCAGCCAACGACATCGCATGCAGCATGGAAGCGGGCATGGACGACCATCTGGCCAAACCGCTGACCCTGGACACGCTATCCGCCACGCTGCGTCGCTGGTTCGACCGCCCCTTTGCGCTGCGCGCACCGGAGGCCGCCACGAACGCCCCGCACAGCCACATCGTCGACCTCACCGTGTTCGATCGCCTGCGCGATGCACTCGGCGGCGCCATCGACAAGGCCATTCAGCCCTTCCTCGAAGACATGCCGCAGATCCTCGCCGACCTGCAGACGGCCGCCACCGCGGGCGATCTGGCTGCACTGAAGACCAACGCTCACCAGATCAAGGGCGCCGCCGGCAACCTCGGCGCCTGGACCCTGGCGCAGAAGGCCGAAACCCTGGAGCTTGAACTGGACGACCCGGCACTCGACGCCGTCGGTCTTGCCGCCGATCTGAGCGCCGAGTTCAGCCGCGTCGCCCACGCCCTGCGCGATTTCCTGCCCGAACCGCTGGCCCCCGCACCCGCCCCGGCCGATGCCGAAGCACGCGTGCTGGTGGTTGACGACGACCGCAGTACCCGCTCCGCCCTGCGCTACGCGCTCGAGCTGAATGGCTTCGTAGTGGACGAAGCCGATGCCGGCGCCTCCGCCATCGATCTGGTCGCGCGGCGCCCGCCGGACCTGATCCTGCTCGACGCCGTCATGCCCGGCACCGACGGTTTTGCCACCTGTACCCGGCTCAAGGAGCTGCCACAGGGCAAGGACATCCCGGTGCTGATGATCACCTCGCTCGACGACCGCCACTCCATCGAGCGCGCCTTCGCCGCCGGCGCCAGCGACTACATCACCAAACCGCTGCATCTCAACGTCGTCGTCCAGCGCGTGCGCCGTACCATCGACGCCAGCCGCTCCGAACGCCATGTGCGTCACCTGGCCTACACCGACACCCTCACCGGCCTGCCCAACCGCACGCAATTCCAGGAACACCTGCAACATCAACTCGATGCCGCTGGCGAGCACAACAAAATCCTCGCCGTGCTGTTCCTCGACCTGGACCGCTTCAAGTTCGTCAACGACACGCTCGGCCACGAGATCGGCGACCGCCTGCTGAAGACCGTCGGACGTCGCATCTCGCACAGCGTGCGCGCCGGCGATTGCGTGGCCCGCCTGGGCGGCGACGAATTCACCGTGGTGCTGGAAAACCTCAGCTCGACCACCGTCGCCGCCGCGGTCGCCAAAAAAATCGCCACCGATCTGGCCGATCCCTACGTGGTAGACGGGCACGACATTTTCGTCACTGCCAGCATCGGCATCGCCCTGTATCCACGCGACGGCACTGACCTGAGCACCTTGCTGCGCCACGCCGACACCGCGATGTACCGGGCCAAGCACTCCAAGCACAGTTTCGTTTTCTACGAAGACGCCATGGAGACCAGCGCCAGCGAACACCTGCGCCTCGAGAGTGACCTGCGCCACGCCGTCGAGCGACGCGAGTTCGAACTGCACTACCAGCCCGAGATCGACGCCCGCAGCGGCCGTCTGGTCGCCGCCGAGGCCCTGGTGCGCTGGCGGCATCCATCGCGCGGCCTGCTCGGCCCCAACGAATTCATCCCCATCGCCGAAGAAACCGGCCTCATCCTGCCCATTGGCGAATGGGTGCTGAGCGCCGCCTGTGAGCAACTCAGGGCCTGGCGTGCCGCCGGCCACGGTGTGCGGGTGGCGGTGAATTTCTCCGGCCAGCAGTTGCAGGATGAGCAGATCGCCACCACCGTCGAGCGCGTCCTCGACGCGTACGGCGTCACGCCGGACGATCTCATCGTCGAGCTCACCGAAAGCGTCTGGATGGAGCGCCAGGGCGAGGCCATCGACAATCTCTACCGCCTCAAGCGCCTCGGCGTGCGACTGGCCATCGACGATTTCGGCACCGGCTACTCCTCGCTCAGCTACCTCAAGCGAATGCCGGTCGACATCCTCAAGGTCGACCGCAGCTTCGTTACCGACCTGGCCGGCACATCGACCGGCGCAGACGTCAACACCGATGTGGCCATCGTACGTGGCATCATCGCGCTGGCGCACAACCTCGACCTCGAAGTGGTGGCCGAAGGCGTCGAAACCCAAGTGCAGCACGACTTGCTGCAAGCCATGGGCTGCGACCTGATCCAGGGCTACCTGATCAGCAAGCCCTTGCCCGCCGACGCCTTCACCGCCCGCTTCCTGCACGACGCGACACGTCAGTCGGACGCCCCCGACGTACGCGCCCCCGCCAAGAGCAAACGCAGCATTCCGAGCTGATGTAGTGCTTGCGAAGTCTTCATACCGCGGAGGGTCGGCTTCAGCCGACCATGGCGGGTTGCCCCCCTGCGGAGGTGACGACAATTGCAAAGCAGACCACTAACGCGACGCCGCTCGTCGGCCCGATGTCGAATTGTCCCGACTGCCAGCGACTAGCGGTTGACGGCGCCACGCAGCGCCGGCAGACCCACCGGACAAGGAGACACCATGGCTGCCGCCCAACCCGTTCTACTCATCGCCACCCGCAAGGGGGCGTGGATCTTGCACAGTGATGCCGAGCGCCAGCAGTGGCGTCTCGACGGCCCGCATTTTCTCGGCCAGATCATCAACCATCTGGTGCTCGACCCGCGCGACGGTCGTACGCTGCTGGCAGCGGCCTCGACCGGCCACCTCGGCCCGACCCTGTTTCGCTCCACCGATCTGGGCGCGAGCTGGCAAGAAGCCGCCCAGCCACCGGCCTTTGCGCCCACCGCCGACGGCAGCGGTCGCAGCGTCAAGCATACGTTCTGGCTGGAGCCCGGCCCGGCCAGCGAGCCCGAGGTGTGGTACGCCGGCACCTCGCCACAAGGGCTGTTCCGCTCGACCGACGGCGGCAGCACCTGGGCACCGTTCTCTTGCCTCAACGACGATGCGCAGTATCGCGAATGGATGGGTGGCGAGCAGGACGGCACGCCAGACGGGCCGAAGCTGCACTCCATCCAGATCGACCCGCGTGACCCGTCACACCTGTACATCGCCATGTCCGGCGGCGGGGTGCACGAATCCACCGATGGCGGGCGCAGCTTTGCACCACTGATCGATGGCCTCGATGTGGTCGAGGGCTTCGACCGAAGCTCACCCAGCTTCCACGATCCGCACTGCGTGCGCCTGTGCCCCACGCTGCCCGACCGCCTCTACCAGCAGAACCATTGCGGCATCTACCGGCTCGACCGGCCGGCCACCACCTGGCAGCGCATCGGCGACAGCATGCCCGAGGACGTCGGCGATATCGGCTTCCCGCTGGTGCTGCACCCACGCAATCCGGACACCCTGTGGGTCTTCCCCATGAATGGCGACGACGTGTGGCCGCGCACCAGCCCGGACGGCCGGCCGGCGGCATATCGCAGCCGTGATGGGGGCAATCGCTGGCAGCGGCAGGATCACGGTCTGCCCACCGAGCAGGCGTGGTGGACGGTCAAACGCCAGGCGATGTGCGCCGACACCGAAGCCACGTTGGGGCTCTACTTCGGCACCACCAGCGGCGAGGTCTGGGCCAGTGCCGACGAAGGCGACAGCTGGCAGTGCCTCGCCCGCCATCTGCCCGAAATCTACGCCGTCGAGATCGGCTACCCGAGCCCCTGAATGCGCGTCCTCATCCCCTCGCCGCTGCACGACTACACCCACACGTCACGGGTAGAAGCCAGCGGCGACACACTGGGCGCCTTGCTGGACGACCTGGATCGACAGTTTCCAGGCATCCGCTTTCGCATGGTCGACGAGCAGGGGCAGATTCGGCGCCACATGCGCTGCTTTATCGGCGGCGTGCAGATCTTCTCGCTGGCGCATGTGCTCGACGAGGCCGACGAGGTGCTCTTCGTACAGGCGCTCAGTGGCGGCTGAGCGGCGACTGAGCGCCCAGGCTCACTTGCCGTTTTCGAGCACCCAGTCAAAGGCCTGCAGATGCAGGCGGCTGGCGTCTTCCGGATACATGCCGATCCGTTCGCAGGCGGCATGGATGGCCACCGTGTCGCCACTATCCCAGGCGCGGGCCATCGCGAGATACGGGCCATAGGGGTTGTCTACCTCGGTGCCGGCCAGGGCAGCGCGAATGGCGTCACTCATCGGCAGGGTGTCGAGCACGCGAGTGGCGGGCACCTGCAAGACGGTGTCCAGTAGCGACAACATGCCGAGCACAAAGAGTTCGTCGCGCTGCGGCACGCTCAGCGTCGCGCCGAGCAACTCCATGAAACGCGCACGCACCAGCGTCGCTTCGCCGCGCACCTCGGTCAGTTCGGCCCTGGGCGCACCGGCGAGCAGCAAGAGCATCAGCCAGCGATACAGCGGGCGGCGCCCGAGCATGAGCATGGCCTGTTCGATGGAGCTGATCGGATTGACCAGCCCCCAGGCCGCGGCATTCACATAGCGCAGCAAGCGGTAGGACAAGGCCACGTCCTGCTTGAGCACACCGGCCATTTCGCGAATCTCGGCGCCCTGGCGCAACTTGCTGAGCAAGGACGCCACGCGCAGCCCGTCAGGCGAGAAGCGCCCACCAAGATTGGGCGCCCGTTCGCTCACGAAGGGGCCGGTGATGGCGGCGCAGCCGAGTCGATGCGGCAGCGCCAGATCATCAACGGTGGGCACATCAAGCGCACACCACGGCAGGCCCGGATAGGTCGCCTTCAAACCCGCCACAAACTGTTCCACGCCATCGAGCGATTCGGCCCCCAGACTGATCGCAAAACCACTCGCATGCGGCACCAGCGACGCCAGCCAGGGCGCGCCGTCGCAGGCCAGCAGCAAGATCCGGAAGCCCGCCGCGCGCAACCGCGTAACGGCCGCGATGCACGCATCGGAAGCGGGCTCGCCGCGTGCATCGGCGTCCAGAATCAGGTGTACGCCCTCGCCGCCGAGCTGCGCCAACGCCGCCGGGTCAAGCGCATCGGCATCCAGGCACAAAAAGATCTGGCGATGGCTGCGCCAGGTTGGCGAGATGGTCGCGACATGACTGGCCAGCATCGCATCCAGAAACCGCCTGACCCGAGCGCCGCCGCGCACACGCAGAGTGGCCGCTTCGGACAGAAAGAAGCGATAGCCCAGCGGCTGTGATTTCTCGCCGATCACCGCTTCCCACACCAGCACGCCGGCGGTCTGGGGCGACATGCCGGTCGGCACTTCAACCGGCGGCGCATGGGGCGCTGGCGCTGGCGCCGCCGCCAGTGCGACATCTGACGCAGCTTGCCGCTCCTCCAGCACGGCGGCCCGCATCTTGGCCACCGGCGCTGCGCCGCCCAGCAATCGACTTATCCAGCCCACGGTATGCCCCTTCCCTCATCGTTAACGTGGTGACTACAGGCTTTACGGCCACCGCGTCGGGAAACTGAACACGCCCAGCATACCCACCGCCCCAGCCAGACCGTTTGGCGCCAACTCGTCAGAGCTTGTGTCGTGCCCTATGCGGGTCCGCTCGAACGCGCTACTGTCAAATCATGAAGTGCGCACAAGCCAAACACCTCCCAGACCAAGCACCACCCCCGGCACGCACACCAGGAGACCTCATGGGCTTTACCCTATCCCTGTCAGATTGCGGCCGCTTTGTGCTTTGCCGGATGACTGAACCGGTCACGCTGGATGTCATTCGCCAGGCAACGCGTCAGGCCTGCGCGCTCGGCGACAGCTGCCACACGCAGCGCTTCTTGTTCGATGCGCGCGGCACCCGCAATGTCGAATCAATCTTCCGCAACTACCAGTTTGCGCACGAAGAACTGCCGTCCATGGGCATCGACCGGGCCGCCAGCTTCGCCGTGCTGATCGACCAGGACGACCGCTCGCAGGATTTTCTCGAAACCACCGTCCGCAACGCCGGTTTCGACATGCGCTTGTTCACCACACTCGACAAAGCCACGCACTGGCTGATGCTGCGCGAGAACGAAGCCATGGTCGCTCATCGCTGAAGGCATGCGTCGGGGGACTGTTTTTGCATGTTCTCCGTAAGCATTCGCCGCCCTGCGGGGTCTACCTCCCTGACAGCGTCCTGAACGGACGCGCCAACCACCCGGCAGCCCTTCTGCCCGATGTCCAGGAGACCCCACCATGAAATACCTCAGCCTTCCGATCGCCACCGCCCTGTTTGCACTTGGCATGGGCGCCGCCCAGGCGGCCGCCGAGCCCACCGTCATCACATTGAGTCAGGTCGGCTGCCAGTTTCTGGAGAGCGAAAATGACGTCAATCGCGGCTATACCCCGAAGACGGCGGACGACTGCCGCAAGATCAACGCCGAAACCGGCGAAAAGCGTCTGAATGACGCCAAGGTCCTGGCCCTCAAGCCGGGGCGCTACGTCTTCCGCGTGAGCAACGAGAACGTACCGTATGAACTCGGTTTCTGGCTGCGCGGCGACGGCCTGGCGGCGCGAGCCTTGCTGCCCAGCGTGTCGGGCGGCGGTCTGGTCACGGGCAAAACGCAAGATTATGAAATCGAGCTGAAAGCGGGTGAATACGTCTACTCCTGCCCGCTGAACCCCACGCCCGACTACAAGCTCGTGGTGCGCTAGGCGCCTCGGCAACGCGCAGAAAAACGGGCCGTCGACCGGCCCGTTTTTTTATTGATTTGACCACGCAAGAATCAGCGCAGTGACTCGGTGAGCGCCTCGGTAAAGGTGTCGACCGCAATCGGCAAATAGCCAATCACATCGATGTTGCGGTCCTCGTAGACATCCTCATCCGGTCGAGCACGCTGGCAATCGGCCATCACCGCATCGCGGTGGCGCAGCATGCCCTCGATCTGGGGGCCATACAAATGCAGCAAGGCTGTCAGCCAGCGGTTGGTCGGCCAGGACGGAAAGGCGTGGTCGATTTCAAAGTGCGGCAAGATGGCGATAGCGTCGTCGGCCGCATACCAGGATTCATCGGTCACCCAACGATTGGTAGTGAACAGCCCCGACGGATAGCCCCAGCCATCCATCGACACCGCGACCAGATGGCAGATCGCGTCATCAGCGCTTGGACGTGGCTCGCTGGCATGCGGCACCAGCAAAGGCGTCCGGCCGTCCGGCACACCGCCCGAGCGAACAAAAGTGTGGAAATGACCGTGCTCCGCGTCGACGCCGCGATGCGCATGGTAGTAGTACTGGCCGTGAGTGTCGCGGTCATACACATCCTCGGCCGGATAGTGCTCCAACTCGACGAACTCGCCACCACCGCGCAAAACCTCGCCCACCACGTTCAGACCGCCCTTGCGCAAGACCCGATAGCACTCCTCGATGTCACGGGCGGCCGCCTGCATCTGCATGCGCCGGGCGCGCGGAATGCCTGCCAGATCCGGCAGGTAATCATCCAGTCGAAGCATCGAAGACATGGCGGCCCCTCCTCGGGCAAGCGTGCAGACAAGGCACCGGATCGTGTAACACCGGGACGCCGCTGAATCCCACAGGATGGCGCAAGCGGTGGGTGCGACAAACCTCGGGCGCCCTCAGACGCCCGATTTTCAGTTCGCCGTCATACCGACAATAGCGGCCACGGCGGGTGGGAGCAAGCTCAGTATGCTTTGCCGGGGCTCTTCGCGGCGCACGGATTCCGCGCAGCGCAAGGGTTTTTAGCGGCACAGGGATTCCGAGCGGCACAGGGATTGGGCGTGTGAGCTTTTTGCACCACGTGGACATAAGCCACCAGATCGGCCAGCTCGCGCGACTTCCAGTCCAGCGGTTGCGCCGCCATCGGACGCACCATGCACAGTTGCACCATCTCATCGAGATGGATCTGCTTCATGGCGTAGAAATCCGTCGCCATTTGTACCGGGTGCGGGTAAGGCTGGGCAAAACTGGCGTTGTAGGCTGCGCCGCCGGCATGGCAGCTATTGCACGACAGGCCGTTGGTCGACAGCGTGGTGTCCTTGAAGCGCGCTTCACCACGCTTGGCGTCACCCTTCAACGGCACATAACCGGCCGGACGCGTGATCGCCTTGGCGGCACAGGGGTTGGGGGCCTTTGCGGCACACGGGTTCTTTGCGGCGCAGGGATTGGCCGCACACGGATTCTTGACCGACCAGCCTTTGCGATCACGGGCGCTGCATGGACTGCACGGCCCAGCTGCCAGGGCGGCACCACCTGCGCTCATCAAGCCCGCGGTCAGCATGGCTGCGACCAGGGTATGGGGTGTCGATGCATGTGCCATGGCAATCTCCCGTTCTCTGTCTTGCATTGCGTCGTGCGACGCCAAACATGCCGGCCCGGCCGACAGGCGCCAGTCAATAGACAACTTGACCCCGCATTTTCTTACATGCGGGGTCAAGGGCATGGTCGCCGTGCAAAAGACAGCGACACCAGCGGTCCGTCAAATTACATTTTCTTGGCGGCGCACGGGTTTTTTGCCGCGCAAGGATTCTTGGCGGCGCACGGGTTCTTTGCCGCGCAGGGGTTTTTAGCGGCGCAGGGGTTGGCGGCGCACGGGTTCTTTTTGGCAGCGCACGGATGTTGTGCCGAACACGCGCCTTTCTTCGGTGCGCAGGTGGCATAGGCCATGCTGCCAGCGGCCATCAGTCCAGCGGCGACAAAGGCGGTGGCGAGCTTGCGTGCGGTCGGGTTCTTGGTCATGTGAATCTCCAGGTCTCAAAATTGTGGTTTGCGGTTTGTGTATGCCGCTTTCGTCCGCAGCCAAAACAGCGGACTTACCTGACAGACCGAGGTGTTCTCCGATTCCTTACACCGGTGGCGCCACAAACACCGAAGAAAATTTTTGGACATGCGCAAACACCCCTCATGCGTTGCGTTGCCGTCCACCCAATCTTCCATGGATGGGGTCTCGACCTCGCCACCACCTCACCCGCTACAATATTCCCCAATCCTTCCGGCACCAGAGCCGGGTGAATGAACCCAGAACACAGGCGCGAGATGAGAATCCTGCTGGTCGAGGACGACACGATGATCGGCACCAGCGTGCAGCGCGGCCTGCGCCAGGGCGGGCATGCGGTCGATTGGGTCCGCGACGGCGTTGCCGCGGATCTGGCCCTGCACGACACGCCTTACGACCTGCTCTTGCTGGACCTGGGCCTGCCCAAGCGCGACGGCATCCAGGTACTCACCGATCTGCGCGCCTCGGGCAGTGCGCTGCCGGTACTGGTGCTCACCGCCCGCGACGCGGTCAGCGACCGCATCCGGGGGCTAGACGCCGGCGCCGACGACTACCTGGTCAAGCCCTTCGATCTGGACGAGCTGGCCGCCCGTGTGCGCGCACTGGCGCGCCGCCAACGCGGCGCCGCCGAGCCACAGATGCAGCTTGGCGCGCTGGCCCTCGATCCGGCCGCCCACGCCGTCACGCTGGATGCGCAGCCGGTCAAACTGTCGGCGCGCGAATTCGCACTGCTCGAAGCCTTGTTAGAGGCCGACGGCAAACCGCTGTCGCGCGCCCGGCTCGAAGAGCGTGTCTATGGCTGGGGCGAAGAAGTCGAGAGCAATGCCATCGAGGTGCATATCCATGCCTTGCGCCGAAAGCTCGGCGCCGGCTGGATCCGCAACCTGCGCGGCGTGGGCTACACCTTGTCGGAGCCGACATGACCTCCTTGCGCCGTCGCCTGCTGGTTTCCCTCCTTGGCGCCATCGTGACGGTCTTCCTGATTGCCGGTGTCGCCATTTACCAAATGGCGCACAACGAAGTCGACGAGGTCATGGACTACCAGTTGCGCCAGCTCGCTCTGTCGCTGCGCGACCAGCGCTTCGGCCAGACGGCCCCCATCGCCCCGCCGGAAGAAGCCTTCGACTTCGTCATCCAGATCTGGGACGGACGCGGCCTGCGACTCTACCTGTCGCACCCGCACAGCGTCCTGCCCGATCTGGCGCAGTTCGGCTATGCCACGGTGAAGGCGGGTGAGGACGACTGGCGGGTGTATTCGATTCCGCTGCGCGACCGGGTCATCCAGGTCGCCCAGCCGATGCGCGTGCGCCGCGCCATGGCGGCCAGGGCCGCACTGCGCACGCTGGTACCCTTGCTGGTGCTGGTGCCCTTGCTGGGCGCCATCATCTGGTATCTGATCGGCCGTGGTCTGCGCCCGCTCGACGCACTCGCCCGCGGCGTGACCGCCCGCCGGGCCGATGCGCTGTCGCCGCTATCGGCGACCGACGTGCCCGACGAAGCGCTGCCGCTGGTCAGCGCGCTCAACGGTCTGCTCGGTCGTCTGTCGCAGGCCTTGGCATCGCAACGCGCCTTTGTCGCCGATGCAGCCCACGCCTTGCGCACACCGCTGACCGCACTGCAATTGCAACTACAACTGACTGAGCGCGCCGACACCGCGGCCGAGCGCCAGGCCGCACTGAGCGAATTGCGCGGTGGCCTGGCGCGGGCCATCCGGCTGGTCGAGCAATTGCTGACGCTGGCCCGCCAGTCACCCGATGCCAACCCCCCCGCGCCCCGCACGCTGGTCGATCTGGCCGCACTCGCGCGCAGCGCGCTGACCGCCCTGGCGCCGCTGGCCGAAGCCCAACACATCGACCTGGGCGCCACCGAACTGGCCAACGATGCCGACATCCTCGCCGACCCGGCCGCGCTGCGCACCGCGCTGGACAACCTGATCGACAACGCCATCCGTTACACCCCCGCAGGCGGCCGGGTCGATCTGGCGGTGCGCCGCGCCGACGGTCGCCTGTGGCTCGAAGTCAGCGACACCGGCCCGGGTATTGCCCCGGCCGAACGCGCCCGGGTGCTCGACCGCTTCTACCGCCAGGGCGGCGAACCCGCCGACGGCAGCGGCCTGGGGCTGGCCATCGTCAAGGCCATTGCCGAACGCGACGGCGCGGCGCTGGTGCTCGATACCGCCGACGGCGGCGGCTTGCGGGTAGGCCTCGGCTTTGCGCCGGCCACAGCGACCGGTCAGACGGTCTGACCCCGCGGTGCGGCCACCCGACCGGGCGACTGTCACATCGTCTTACGTTTTGGGCCTGCGCCTCTTAAGTTTGCGTTAAGTCGACCCGGCCTAAGGTGGTCTCCATCGCGAGCACAGGCTCGCATCGCAACGCAAGGAGCCCACCATGCAAACCAAGACGTTCAAACGTTCGGCCCTCGCCGCCGCAATGACCCTGGCCATCGCCGCCGGCACCGGCTATGTGACGGCCCGTCACGGCATCACCAACGTGCACGCCGAGGCCACGCCTGCCATGAGCGCGCCCCTGGCCCCCGCCACCACCATCGCCACACCGGATTTCTCCGCCATCGTCGCGCGCAGCGGCCCTGCCGTGGTCAACATCAGCGTCGAAGGGATGGTCAAGACCCGCAACACCGTCGTCTCGCCCTTCGGCCAGATTGATCCGAACGACCCCTTCTCCGAATTTTTCCGTCGCTTCGGCCCGGGCATGCAAGCGCCCGGCGGCGAGCGGGTGGTGCGCGGCGAGGGTTCGGGTTTCATCGTCTCGCCCGATGGCGTGATCCTGACCAACGCCCATGTGGTGACCGACGCCGACACCGTGACCGTCAAACTCACCGACAAGCGCGAGTTCGTGGCCAAAGTGGTCGGCGTCGACAAGACCTCCGATCTGGCGGTGCTCAAGATCGACGCCAAAAACCTGCCCACCCTGCCGCTGGCAGCCCCCGACAGCACGCGCGTCGGCCAATGGGTGCTGGCTATCGGATCGCCCTTCGGCTTCGAGAACAGCGTGACCGCCGGCATCGTGTCGGCCAAGTCACGCTCACTACCCGACGAGGGCTACGTGCCCTTCCTGCAAACCGATGTGGCGATCAACCCGGGCAACTCCGGCGGCCCGTTGCTCAATCTGCAAGGAGAAGTCGTGGGTATCAACTCGCAAATCTATTCGCGCTCCGGCGGCTATCAGGGCCTGTCCTTCGCCATCCCGATCGAAGTGGCCAATCAGGTCAAGGACCAGCTGCTCGCCACCGGCAAGGTGACCCGTGGCCGCATCGGCGTAGGCATCCAGGAAATGAACCAGGCACTGTCCGAATCCTTCGGCCTCAAGTCCGCCCGCGGCGCACTGATCAGCCAGGTCGAGCCGGGCAGCCCGGCCGAGAAAGCCGGGCTGCAACCAGGCGACGTGATCCTCAAGCTCAACGGCGAGACGATCACCGAGTCGAATGAACTACCACCCAAGGTCGCGGCGATGGCGCCGGGCAGCAAGATCGCACTGCAGGTGTGGCGCAAAGGCGATACCCGCGACATCGCCGTCACCCTCGGCTCGGTCAAGTCCGAGGACATCGCCAGCGCCGACAGCCCCGCGGCGGACCGCGGCCGGCTTGGCGTCGCCGTGCGCGGGCTCAATGCCGAAGAAGCGGCGCAGCTCAAGAGCAAAGGCGGTGTGCTGGTGTTGCAGGTAGCCGGTGCTGCCAAACGGGCCGGCATCCAGCCGGGTGACGTGGTGCTGTCGGTCAATGGTCAGCCGGTGGCCGACCCGGCCGCCTTGCAGCGCTTGATCGGCGGTGCCGACCACCATGTCGCGCTGCTCATCCAGCGCCAGGACGCCCGGCTGTTCGTCCCGGTCGAACTGGGTTGAAACGGCCGGCAACCGAGGCTCGCGTGCCTGACATCGGGCGCGCGGGCCCACCGCCCGTCACATCATTCACCATGGCGTGAGGAACGACGCACGAGCGTTCGCATTTACGTCACCGACTGATTGTCTCGTGCCGAGGTACGCCATGCCCTTCGACAACACCGTTCTGCGCGCTTTCCTGCGTGCCGCCGCCATCGCCTTCGCGCTCGGCAACGACGCGATGGCCACCGAAACCGCTGACCCGCAAGGGGCCGTCAGCCGCAGCAAACAGACGACCGCCTCCGGCCAGGCGCTCACCACCGGCATCAAGGTCACCCTGGTCTCCCCCTCCGGCGAGACCGTGCTGCGCCTGCACGCCGACGGCCCGTTTTCGCTACTCCCACCCGCCGGCGGACCCTACCTGCTATGGGTCACGCGACATGGCGTGATCTACCGCCAGCGCCTCGATGCCAACGGCGCGGCGCACGTCGTTCTGTTCTGACGCTCGCCACACTCACATGCCATCCGACACCCCCTCAAGACTGCGCCTCGCCTGGCGCCTGAGCGCGCCGTTCTGGCGCACACGCGCGGCACGCCCCGCTTGGGCCCTGCTGATCGCCGTGCTCGGGCTGAGTCTGGGCAGCGTTTGGCTGAACGTCCGCTTCAATGCCTGGAACAACGATTTTTACACCGCCTTGCAGGCGCGCGACGGCGACGCCTTCGCCCACCAGCTGCTGCGCTTCTCGCTGCTGGCAGTCTCCTTCATCGCCGTCACGGTCTACCAGCGCTACCTCAACCAGCGCCTGCAGATCCGCTGGCGCGCATGGATGAGCCATCAACTGCTGAGCCGCTGGCTCGACAAGGGCATTCAATACCGCCTGCAACTGCTGGCCGACACCACCGGTATCGACAACCCGGACCAACGCATCGCCGACGACCTGCGGCTGTTTGTCGACACCACGCTCAGTCTCGGCGTCGGCCTGCTCAACGCCATCGTCACGCTGGCCTCCTTCGCCGGCATCCTGTGGGTGCTGTCGGGCGATGCCACCCTGCCCGGCGGCATTGTGGTGCCCGGCTTCATGCTCTGGGCCGCGCTGATCTATTCCGCCGCGGGCGCATGGGTGACCCATCGTCTGGGGCGCAGCCTGACGCCGCTCAATGCCGAGCAACAGCGACGTGAGGCCGACTTCCGCTTTGGCCTGGTGCGCGCCCGCGAGCATGCCGAAGCCATCGCCCTGGGGCGCGACGAGGCCGCCGAACGCCGTCGTCTCGACACCGCGTTCGAGCGGGTGCAAGACAACTGGATGCGCCTGATCGGCCGCATCAAGCGGCTGACATGGTTCTCGTCGGGTTACGGGCAGCTGGCCATCATTTTCCCCTTCCTCGCCGCGGCGCCGCGCTACTTCTCGGGCGGCATCGCGCTCGGCGGGCTGATGCAGACTGCGCAGGCCTTCGATCAGGTGCAAGGTGCCTGCAGCTGGTTTGTGTCGGCCTACACCGAGCTGGCCGAGTGGTTCGCCACCATCGACCGCCTGGCCGGTTTCGAGCAGGCGCTGGCGACGGCACGCGAGGACATGGCACACAGCACCATCGTTCAGCACGCCGACGCCGACATGCTGCACATCGACCACCTGTCCACCCGCCGGCCCGACGGCGTCCCGCTGTCCGATCTGGCGGCGATGAGCATCGCACCAGGCGAACGCGTGCTGGTGTCGGGCCCGTCCGGCGCCGGCAAGAGCACCTTGCTGCGCGCGCTGGCCGGGCTGTGGCCGCATGGCGACGGCATCATTCACATGCCGGCAGCGGGGCCGCTGATGTTTTTGCCACAGCAACCCTACCTGCCCGTCGGCGCACTCCACGACTGGCTACGCATGGACGACGACACGGTCGATGAGGCGGCCATGCGCGAGGCGCTACTGGCGGTCAATCTGGGTGCGCTGGGTGCAGCGCTTAACGAGGCGCGCGACTGGGACAAGGCTTTGTCGCCCGGCGAGCAGCAACGCCTGGCCTTTACCCGAGTGCTCTTGAGGCGCCCGCGCTGGTTGTTTCTTGATGAAGCGACCTCGGCGCTAGACGAGGCCACCGAGACCCGGCTCTACCACCTGCTCGACACCCGCCTGCCCGATACCGCCGTCATCAGCGTCGGTCACCGCAGCAGCCTGCGACGCTTTCATCCCCGACAGATCGTGCTGGGCCAGGCCGCGCTCATCCCGCCGGCCGACGCGTACCCGGCCGTACCCACAACAAGTAGCTGAGCAGCGAGCCGCCCATGCCGACCGAGATGGCCGCCGCCATGGGCACGGTGGAATCCGTGAAGCTGTGACCCACAAAGATACCAAAGGCCGCGGCCAGTGCCATTTGCGAGAAGCCCATCAACGAGGCGGCGGCACCGGCCATGGTCGGCCACGGCGCCAGCGCGATGGCCGTGGCGTTGGGCATGATGAAGCCGATGCCGCATGTCACCAGCCACATGGGCACCATGATCGCCACCGGGTGCTGCCAGCCACTGATCGCGAACGCCAACATTACCGCGCCACCCAGGCTGCCAATCACCACGCCGGCGGTGAGAATGCTGTCAGGCCCGTAGCGCGAGGCCAACCGGCCGGAGGACATGGTGCCGGTGATGAAACCCGACACCATCAGCCCGAAGGCCAGGCCCATGGTTTGCGGGCTGAAGCCGAACAGGTTGATGAAGACGAAGGGCGCGCCCGAGATGAAGGCGAACATGCCGGCATAGGCCAGGCCGTTGCACAGCAGCACGCCACGGTAGGTGGTGTCGCCGAGCAGCCGGCCGTAGTTGGCAACGATGCGCCGCGGCTGGATGGCCGTGGGATCGGGCTGGCGGTTGCTCTCGGCGAGCAACTGCCAGGTGGCCGCGGTTTGCAGCGCCGAGTAGATGACCAGAAACACAAAGGTCGCCCGCCAGCTGAAGACCACCGACAGCCAGCCGCCGAACACCGGCCCGAGCAGCGGTGCCAGCGCCATGGCGGCCGAGATGTACGACAGCATGCGCGCCGAGTCTTTCGGGCCGTAGAGGTCACGCACCACCGTGCGCCCCAGCACCGGCCCGGCACAGGCGCCGATGGCCTGCACAAAGCGCGCGGCGATCAAGGTCTCGATATTGGGCGCGAGCGCGCAGGCAATGCTGGCGACAAGAAATATGATCAGCCCGGCGAGCATCAGCGGGCGGCGACCGAAGCGGTCGGACAACGGCCCGTAGAACAGCTGACCGATGGCGAAACCGCCGAGAAAGATCGACAGCGTGAGCTGAGTGCTTGCCACGTCGGTGCCCAGCGCGGCGGTCATGGCCGGCAGCGAGGGCAGGTAGAAATCTGTCGACAATGGGCCCAGCGCCACCAGCGTGGTCAGCAAGATGGCGATGCCCAACCCGGGCACCGCCGGTGCGTCGGGCTTACTCGGCATCCGCCTGTGCGCCGGGCGATGCCACCTGGAAGGCCGGCAAGCCCTCACAAGCCTCGACAATGCGCATCACGGTCGGCACATTGTCGAGCCGGCAGTTGAAGCGCCGCGCGTTATACACCTGCGGCACCAGACAGCAATCGGCCAGGCCCGGGTTGTCGCCATGGCAGAACACGCCGGTGTCGGGGTGCTCGGCCAGCATGGCCTCGACCGCCGCCAGACCGGTATCGACCCAATGCCGATACCACTGCATCTTCTGCGCTTCGCTCAGGCCCATTTCTCCAGTCAGGTATTGGAGCACCCGCAGGTTATTGATCGGGTGAATATCACAGGCAATCGCTTGCGCAATCGCCCGCACCCGGGCCCGCGCAATCAGGTTGCTCGGCAGCAGCGCGGGCTGCGGGCGGAGTTCTTCAAGATACTCGATGATCGCCAGCGACTGGGTCAGCGTGGCGCCGCGGTCTTCGAGCGTGGGCACCAGCGCGGCCGGGTTCACCGCGCGGTAGGCATCCGAATGCTGCTCGCCGCCATCACGTGCCAGATGCACCGCCGCGGCCTCCCAGGGCAAGCCCTTGAGGTTGAGCGCGATGCGGACGCGGTAGGCCGCCGAGGAGCGAAAATACGTGTAGAGCTTCATGTCAGTCTCCTGTGCCAGCCATCAGCCGCCGAGCACATGCACCAGCCACAGCGCCACGCCCGGGAAGAAGGCAATCAGCACAATGCGCAGCAGGTCCGAGGCGAGAAAAGGCAGCACGCCGCGGAAGGTTTCCTTCATCGGCACATCCTTGGCGAGCGAATTGATGATGAACACGTTCATGCCCACCGGCGGCGTGATCAGGCCGATCTCGACCACCATCAGGGCCAGAATGCCAAACCAGATCGCCTTGTCGCTATAGCCCAGACCCCAGTAGTCCAACCCCATGATGATGGGCAGGAAGACCGGAATGGTCAGCAGGATCATCGACAGGCTATCCATCACGCAGCCGAGCACCAGATAGGCGAGGATCATGGCAAACAACACCACCATCGGCGGGTAGCCGCTGGCCAGCACCCAGTCGGCAATCGCCACCGGCATCTGCGACAGCGCCAGGAAGGCGTTGAGCACGTCGGCGCCGAGCAGGATCAGAAAGATCATCGCGGTCGCCTCGGCCGCACCGAGCACCGCCGCCATGAATTCGCGCCAGCGCATCTCGCGCGAGGCTACAGCCAGCGCGGTGGTGGCAAAGGTGCCCACGGCCGCCGCTTCGGTCGGGGTGAAGATGCCACCGTAGATACCGCCAATCACGGTGATGAACACCGCCAGGATCGGCCACACCCGGCCCACCGCCTGCAGGCGCTGCCGCCACGGCAGGGGCGCCGAGGCCGGGCCGCTGCCGGGCACGAATCGGGCATACAGACTCACCACCAGCATGTATCCAAACATGGCGATCAGACCGGGAATGAGCGCGGCCATGAACAGCGCGGCCACGTTCTGCTCGGCCAGAATGGCGTAGATCACCAGCACCACGGAGGGCGGAATCAAGATGCCCAGCGTGCCGCCGGCGGCCAGTGCCCCCGTAGCCAGCGAAGGCGAGTAGTTGCAGCGACGCAGCTCGGGCAGCGCGACCTGGCCCATGGTGGCCGCAGTGGCCAGCGAGGAACCGCAGATGGCACCGAAGCCGGCGCAGGCGCCAATGGCGCTCATCGCCACGCCGCCGGGGTAGTGGCCGAGGAAGGCGTTGGTGGCCTCGAACAGCCGACGCGACAGGCCGCCCTTGGAGGCGACATTGCCCATCAGCAAAAACAGCGGCACCACCGACAGGTCGTAGACCGAGAAGCGACCGTAGGCGAGGTGCTTGAAGTAGCTCATCAGCGGTTCCCAACCGGACACCAGGGTATAGCCGATGGAGCCACCGAGCAGCATGGCCATGCCGATATGCACCCGGAAGGCAAGCATCACCAGCGTCAAGGCGCCGATGGCGAATCCGATTTCGACGGAACTCATTCCATGCCCCCTTCACTGTGCAGCGTGCCTTTCCAGGCGGTGTAGGCGGCGGTCAGGCCGAGCAGGAAGAAGCCCGGGCCGAGCGTGGTGTACGACCACCACAGCGGCCAGCCCAGCAGCATGGTGGTCTCGCCGGTCTCGTACGCTTCCCAAGCGCCGACGAAACTGCGCCACGAAATGACGAAGGCCAGCACCGTCAGGATGACCGCGGCAATGCGATCAAGCACCCGGCGCACGCCGGGCGAGGCGGTGTGGGTGAAGAAGTCGACGATCACGTGGGCGTTCTTCATCTGCGCCCAGGGCAGGAAAGCGGCCACCGCCAGCGCGCACCCCATCTGCACCAGCTCGACATCGCCGAGCACCGGCTCGTCGGTCAGCCAGCGGCCGACCACGCTGTACACCGACACGCCGCAGATCGCGAACAGCGTCAGGCTGCCGCCGATGGCGGAGAGCATCGACCAGCCGTAGAGAAAGCGTCCGATCGGGTCGCGCGGACGCGGATCCGGCGCGTCGCCGGACCGGGGAATTGCTTCAGCCATGGGAGGTCTCTCGGTCAGTAGCGCGCCCGCAGACGCGCAGGCGTTCGGCGGCCGGGGCGCGTCATGGCTGCCCCGGCGCCGTCGTCTTATTGTGCGTTGGCTTTCTGGATCAGCGCCTTGGCGCCATCGAGCATGGCCTGGCCCTTGTAGCCCTTGCCATCCATTTCCTTGACCCAGCTCGCGGCGAGCTTGTCGGTGACCTTGCGCCACTTGGTCAGTTCGTCGGCCGAAATCATGGCGAACGCATTGCCGTGCTCGACCGCCTTTTCACGCGCCGGCGGGGCGGAGACGTCCCAGGCCTTGCCGATCGAGGCCGAGAAATCGGCGCCCGAGTTGGCGTCGATGACCTTCTTCAGGTCGGCCGGCAGGCTGTCGTACTTGGCCGGGTTCATGGCCACGATGAACAGCGCGGTGTACAGCGAGGGCATCGACTTGTCGGTCTCGGAGTGGAACTTGGTCATCTCGTGCAGCTTCACCGCCGGGATCACTTCCCACGGCAGCACATAGCCATCGACCACGCCCTTGGACACGGCCTCGGCCACGGCCGGCAGCGGCATGGCCACCGGGGTGGCACCAAAGGACGCGATCATCTTGTTGGTCAGGCGGGTCGGCGCGCGCATCTTGAGGCCGCGGAAGTCCGACAGCTTGGTGATCGGATGCTTGTTGTTGTGCACATAACCTTCGTCATGCACATGAAAGGCCAGCGGCTTGACCTTGGCAAAGTCTTCCAGACCGAATTGCTCGTAGTACTGCCACGCGGCACGGCTGGCCGGCTCGGCGCGGTTGGTCATAAAGGGCAGCTCGAAGACTTCCATCGACGGGTAGCGACCGGCGGTGTAGCCGGGCAGCGTCCACACGATGTCGGCCACGCCGTCCTGCACCTGCTGGATCAATTGCGGCGGCGTGCCGCCGAGCTGCATGGCCGGGTAAATCTGGCACTTCATGCGGCCGGCCGATTCCTGCTCGATCTTGGCACACCACGGCTCGAGCACCTTCTGCTGGCTCATCGCCGTGGGCGGCCAGAAGTGCGCCACCTTGAGGATGATCGGCTCGTCGGCCATCACAGCGGTGCTGCCAAGCAGCGCGACGGCTGCGGTGATCAGGGTCTTTTTCATGTCTCGTCCACCTTTTTTATATTGGGTTGCTGCAGTGTTACGACGCGCTGGGCGTCACCACGGTGTTATCGATGGTGCCAAAAATACTGTTCCCGGCGGCGTCCTTCATCTCGATGCGTACCCGGTCACCGGGCTGCATGAAGGGTGTCACCGGCTTGCCTTGCTCGATGGTCTCGTACATCCGCACTTCGGCCAGGCAGCAGTAGCCCACGCCGCCGTGATCGATACTCGAGCCCCACAGGTCGCCCTGCTTGTTGGAGATCGTGCCCGAGCCGATGATGGAGCCCGCTTCCAGCTCACGCGTCTTGGCCACATGCGCGACGAGCTGACCGAAGTTGAAGGTCATGTCGACACCGGCGTTGGGCTTGCCGAAAGGCTTGCCGTTGAGCTCGACCAGCAGCGGCAGATGCACTTTCGCACCCTGCCAGGCATCGCCCAGCTCGTCGGGCGTGACCGCCACCGGGCTGAAGGCCGACGCCGGCTTGGACTGAAAGAAGCCGAAGCCCTTGGCCAGCTCGTTGGGGATCAGGTTGCGCAGGCTCACGTCATTGACCAGCATCACCAGCCGGATCGCCTCGGCGGCCTGGGCCGGCGTGGCGCCCATCGGCACGTCGCCGGTCACCACGGTGACTTCGGCCTCGAAGTCGATGCCCCAGGCCGGGTCGGCCACGACCGTGTCGCGCGGGCCGATGAAGCTGTCGGAACCCCCCTGATACATCAGCGGATCGGTGTAGAAGGACTCGGGCAGCTCCGCCCCGCGCGCCTTGCGCACCAACTCCACATGGTTGATGTAGGCCGAGCCATCCGCCCACTGATAGGCACGCGGCAGCGGCGAATGGCAGGCGGCGGCATCAAACGGCTCGGCATGACGCGCCGCGCCATTGTTGAGCACCTCGTACACCGCCGCCAGTTGCGGCGCGGTGTCTACCCAGTTGTCCAGCGCCTGCTGCAGCGTGGCGGCCACATCGGGCACGCGCTGACAACGGGTGAGGTCACGATTGACCACCACCAGCGTGCCGTCGCGCCCGCCGGCCTTGAGGGTTGCAAGTTTCACTTGAACATCTCCACATAACTGCCGTCGTGCATCCAGGCGGCGTGCTTGGGTGCTTTCTTGGTTTTAGACCACTCCTCGAGCATGTCCCACTTCACCTTGTCGAGCGCTTCGAGCATACCCGGACGCGTTGTATTGGCGGCCAACTCGAGCCGGTGACCATTCGGGTCATAGAAGTAGATCGACTTGAACAGCGCATGGTCGGTCGGCCCCACCACCTCGATGCCGGCGGCCTCGAGCCGCGCCTTGGCAGCCATCATCGTGTCGACCGAATCAACTTCCATCGCCAGATGCTGGGTCCAGTTCGGCGTGTTTTCGTCGCGGCCCATCGGCGCGCAGGTGGGCAGCTCGAAGAAGGCCAGCACGTTGCCCATGCCGGCGTCCATGAAGATGTGCATGTAGGGGTCAGGCGCGCCGGTCGAGGGCACGGCGTCCTCGGCGATCGACAGCACCAGCTTCATGTCGAGGTGCTTTTCGTACCAGCGCGCCGTCTCCAGCGCGTCATTGCAACGGTAGGCTACGTGATGGATTTTCTGGACCAAGCTCATTTTGCTGTCTCCTTTATGCGGACCTGACCGGTCTCTGCGCGATTCGGGCCGATGCCACTGGCCGATGTGTCCATTACAGCTCAGAACGATCTATCATACAAACAGCTTTTTCAGATCAATTTATCGGATGATCTTATGAATATCACCCTGCGCCAGCTGCGCGCCTTCATCGCCGTCGCCCGTACCGGCAGCTTCACCCTCGCCGCCGAGAGCCTGTTTGTCACGCAGTCCGCGCTATCCGGGCTGATCAAGGAGCTCGAGAGCTCGCTCGGCCTGCGTCTGGTCGACCGCAGTACCCGCCGCATCCAGCTCTCCGACACCGGCCGCGAGCTCTACCCGCTGGTCGGAAAAATTCTCAACGACCTCGACACCGTCCTCGACGAAGTCGCCAACCTGAAAGCCCTGAAGAAAGGCACCGTACGCGTCGCCGCCCCACAGCTGATGGCCTGCACATTGTTGCCCGAAGTCATCGCCGCCTACAGCGCCGAACACCCCGACATCCGCATCCGGCTGGTCGACTGCGCCGTCGAAAGCGTGGTCTCGCGCGTGTTCTCCGGCGAAGTCGACTTCGGCGTCGGCCCCGAGCGCGACCCCAACTCCGACATCGACGCCACCACGCTCTTCGAGCTCCCCTTCGTCGCCGTCTTCCCCCCAGGCCACGCCCTCGCCGCCCAGAAAACCGTCGGCTGGACCGACCTCGAAGCCTGGCCCCTCATCGCTCTGCAAGGCCAGTTCACCGAACGCCTCTCGGTCGACCTGCACACCGCCATGCGCGAAAAATCCCTCGACCCCAACACCACCGTCGCCTTCATGTCCACGGCACTCAGCATGGTCAGCTCAGGGCTCGGCATCACCGTCTGCATCCCCTACGCCGCCTCGCTCGTGCGGCTCTACGGGCTGGAGATGCGGCCGCTGGTTGATCCGGTTGTTACGCGCCGCTTCTACACCTTCAGCCGCAACGGGCGCTCACTCACGCCGGCGTCTCAGAGTTTTCAGGATTTTCTGTTTCGGTATATCGGGGAACATGAGGGGTATGCGAAGTAGGACTTCCTCGCGCAACCGCTTTCGCCCACCATCGCCCGGCCCTCAGGACGTACGCGCAGGTTCGCGCCTATAATCGGGCTAACCAACTCAATCAAGAGGCCCGATCATGAAGACCGTTCCCGTCTATGAGGCCAAAACCAAGTTCTCCGAACTTCTCGTCGCCGTCGAACACGGCGAGCAAGTGACCATCACCCGCCGTGGCCGTGCGATTGCGCGCATCATCTCGGCGGTCGATGTCGAAGTATCTGCAGAGACCCAACGCCGACAGGTGTCCGGCACCTTCGCCCGTCTGCGCGAACTTCGCAAAGGCGTCAGCCTCGGCATGGATGTCCGGGAGGCCATCGAAGAAGGGCGCGACTGATGCCCTTCGTACTGGACAACTCGGTGGTCGCCGGCTGGTTTCTCGAAGACCAGGCAACGCCCTACACCGAAGCAATTGCGCTGCGGCTGGAAGAAGATCGAGCGGTCGTTCCGGCCCTGTGGCAACTCGAATTTGCCAACGTACTGCGCACGGCATGCCGGCGAAAACGGCTCACAGCTGAAAAGGCGCAACAGATCATCGAGCAGATTTGCGAGCTTCCCATCGACATTGAATCCGCCACCCCGCGCCCCAGCGAACTGCTGGCCTTGGCGCTCCGCTACGATCTGAGCAGCTACGATGCGGCTTATCTGGAGTTGGCACTGCGCCTGCAAATCCCGATTGCCACAAAGGACGGTCCGCTTCGTACGGCGGCCGAAGCCTCAGGCGTTGGCGTACGTACTTAGTCAGTCCGGTAGGGTGCAATAACCGAAGGGCATTGCACCACGCAGCCGTTGAACGGTGCAATGCCCTTCGGTTATCGCCCCCTACTTCCGAGACGACCTCCCGGAGCGAGCCCGGCCGCGCAGGCGGGCGCCCACCTCCCCCTCTGTCGCGCCGAGCGCAGCAAGTGCGGGGCGGAAACAGCGGCTTCGCTGTTTCCGCCCGCAGGGCGAGTTTGCGAAGCGGCCCGCCCCGTGCTTGCGGAGGGAGGGAAGCCCGAAGGGCCACGGCGGCGGAGTGTGCTTCTTTGCTTAGCTTTCTTGCACAAGCAAGAAAGTAAGTCGCCCGCCGGGGCGAGACCCGGCCAACGGATGGTCGAATCCAGCAGGGTAATCAAGGTCCAACATCGGGCGCGGAACCGCGTGGGCGCCGCGGCCTTGCAGAGCCTCTCAGCGCCGTAGGGCGGATAAGCCGCAGGCGCATCCGCCATCGGTGCCGCATCGGGACGTTGTTCGGCGGATGCGCTGCGCTTATCCGCCCTACGGCACGGTCAACGACAAACGGCGAGCCGCGGCCCGCCGTTTTCTTCACTGCGACACGCGCGCATCAAACCCCTTCGCGGGCCTTGTCCATCGCCTCGCGCAACACGCTGATATCGCCAATATGGTTCGACAACAACAGAATCAGCCGCGCGTTGACCATGGCCGACTGCTCATCGGTCAGGTCGCGGTGCATGTCGATCAATGCTTCGTAAAAGTCGTCACCCGGGCTGAAGGTCTGGAAGTAGCGCTTGCCCGGTTCGGCGAAATTGCTGGTGGTGATCAGGGACATGGTCGGTCTCCTCAGGCGTTGCAGGTGGCCACGGCCACGGCTTTCTTGACGGCGGCGGCGTCGAAGGCGCGCCAGCGGGCGGCGACATGCTGATCCGGGCGGGCCAGATAGCAGGTGCCGGGCTGGGCGTCATAGCGTTCGGCGATGCGGCCGCGGGTGTCGATGACGGTCTTCAGGCCGGCCGGCGCGACGCCAGTTTTTGCCACGACGATGGCCTGCACCGGCACCGCGTTGTTGGCCAGTTCGGCCAGCGCGGCGGCGTCGGCCACCTGGCTCGCGTCATCGGCAAACACCAGCAACTGGAAGCGGTTGCCCAGCACTTGCAGCAGCCACGGCTCGCCGCTGTCGGTTTCGATGGGCGCGTCGTCCATCGGTGCGCCCGGCACCATCTTGCCGGCAAACGTGTCGGTGTCGGCGGTGTTGAGTCGCGACTCGGTGAGATAGGCAGGCACCGAGAGGCGGCCAGAATTCACCAGCGCGCGGGCAAACGGGTAGTGCTCGGCGAGGCCCAACACGGCGTTACGGAAGGTTTTGCTGGTGGTGCTCTTGGGGGTGATGAAATCGGTGGAACGCGTCGAATTCATCAGGTTTTCGTCGGCCGCGAACACGCGCTCTTCGGAGTAGGTGTCGAGCAGCGTGGACGGGGCTTTGCCGTCCATCACCAGCTTGAGTTTCCAGGCGAGGTTGTCGGTGTCCTGGATGCCGGAGTTGGCACCGCGCGCGCCAAAGGGCGAGACCTGGTGCGCGGCATCGCCGACGAACAGCACGCGCCCATGGCGGAAGCTGTTCATGCGGCGGCACTGGAAGGTATAGACGCTGACCCATTCGAGGTCGAATTCGCGGTCCTCAGTTCCGTTTGCTGCGAGCATCGCCTTGATGCGCGGGATCACGTTCTCGGGCTTTTTCTCTTCCGCCGGGTCGGCATTCCAGCCGAGCTGGAAGTCAATGCGGAAAACGTTATCCGACTGACGATGCAGCAGCACCGACTGGTTGCGGTGGAAGGGCGGGTCGAACCAGAACCAGCGCTCGGTCGGGAAGTCGGCCTTCATTACCACGTCGGCAATGAGAAAGCGATCCATGAAGATCTTGCCGTCGATATCGAGGCCCATCATGGTGCGAATGCTCGAGCGGGCGCCATCGCCAACCACCAGCCAGTCGGCCTCGATGTTATAGACGCCATCGGGCGTCTCGACACGCAGGCCGGTGGTCTCTTCGCCGGGGTTCACCGCGATCACGGTGCTCTTCCAGCGAAGGTCCACACCGACTTCGACCGCGCGCTTTACCAGATACTCCTCCAGGTAGTACTGCTGGAGGTTGATCATGCCGGGGCGGTGATGATCCGGCTCGGGGCAAAGGTTGAAGTTGAACACTTCTTCTTCGCGGAAAAAGGTGCGGCCGACGTTCCACGACACGCCCTTGTTCACCATCTCGTCGCCACAACCGAGGCGGTCAAGCACCTCCAGCGCGCGTTTGGCGTAGCAGACGCCACGCGAGCCGATGGACACGGTGTCGTCATTGTCGAGCACCACCACTTTCTGGCCCTGAATCGCCAAATCGATGGCCGCCGACAAGCCCACCGGGCCTGCCCCGACCACCACCACCGGGTAACGCCCCGGCGCGCCATTCTCGCCCGCCGCCAGTTCAACCGGCTTGCGATATTCGTACTTGGGATACTGATAGGTACTCAGCACGTCGCGTCCTCCTTTGGACAATTTTTAGGATCTCGCCCGGTCTCGTGATGTCTCGCCGGGTTGAGGATCTGGCGGCCCGTGGGCCACCGGGGGTTGTTCTTGCCCCATCGTTCGGCGGATGCGCTGCGCTTATCCGCCCTACGGGGTTTCAATCGGCCTGCAGCGCGTGCCACATTTCCTGGTCGCGTTCGGCCGTCCAGATCCGCGGATGCTTGATGCCGCTGGCTTCATCCACCGCGCGGGTCACGTCGAAGGGCAGGCAGTGCTCATAGATGAACACCTGGCCGAACTTCGGATCCATGTTCTTGCGCACCAGCGCCATTGCCGCTTTCAGGTCCAGGCCCTGGGCCGCAGCCTCTTTGGCCGAGCTGAACAAGGTGGTGACGAAGTCGCGGGTATAGGCCAGGCCTTCGGCCACTTTCTGCGGCGTGGTCAGCGCGGGGCCACGGCCCGGCACCACGGCCTGCGGATTGAGCGCGGAGATCGCATCCAGCGTGGCGGGCCACTCTTCCAATTGCGCGTCGCCGGTGTAGCAGGCGGCATCGCACTCGACCAGGTCACCCGAGAACAGCACCTGCTCACTCGGCACCCACACCACGGTATCGCCCTTGGTGTGGCCGGGGCCCAGGTGCATCACCTTCACTTCCAGGCCGCCCATGTACAGGGTCAGCTCGTCCTTGAACACCAGGGTCGGCCAGGTCAGGCCCGGCACGGAGTCAAAGTTCTGGAACAGGCGCGGAAAGCGCTCGTACTCGCTCTTCATGTCCTGCTCGCCGCGCTCGACGATCATTTCATAGGTGCCCTGGCTGGCGATGATCTGCTCCATGCCCTCGGCCTTGTAGCCCGACGCGCCCAGCACACGCACCGCGTGATAGTGCGACAGCACCACATACTTGATCGGCGCCTGGCTGACCTTGCGGATCTCGGCGATCAGGTTCTGCGCCATCAGCGGCGTGGCCAGCGTGTCGCAGATCAGCACGGCTTCGTCGGTGATGATCACGCCGGTGTTGGGATCGCCCTCGGCGGTGTAGGCCCAGCAGTGGGCGGAGAGTTGCTCGAAGGTGGTTTTTTTCACTTCCAGGTCGGCCTGGGAGGCAAAGACTTTGGTGTTCATAAGGTGCTCCATGATCTGGGTGTGGGGCTGGGTCGCTCGAATCGGATGCGCACATCCAGGCAACCGCGACATCCTCATGCTAGTTTTTGATTCGTCATTAGTCAATGATTTTGTTAATAACGAATTTTAATTCACTGACGAGGCTCCGATAGGACACCGGAAAACTGCTAAGATGCCGCGAAAAACAAGGAAGACATCCACACCATGGAACGTGATCGCCGAGGCATCCAGTCGATCGAAGTCGGCGGCACGCTGCTACAAGCGCTGGTGCGCCACGGCGCGCCCATGATGCTGCGTGATCTGGCGCGCGAAGCCGGCATGCCGCCGGCCAAGGCCCACCCCTATCTGGTCAGCTTCTGCAAACTCGGCCTCATTGAGCAGGACGCCGCCACCGGCCGCTACGGCCTGGGCGCCTTCTCGCTGCAAGTCGGTTTGTGTGCACTGGAACAAGTCGAGCCGATCCGCGCCGCCACGCCAGCCGTGGCGCAACTGGCCGACGACCTCCAGCTCAATATCGCCATCGCCGTCTGGGGCAACCGTGGCCCGACCATCGTGCGCATTGAAGAATGCAACCGCCCCATCCACGTCAACATGCGCCCCGGCACGGTCATGACACCGCTCATGGCCTCGGCCACCGGCCGCCTGTTCGCCGCCTTTCTGCCCGAACGCATCACCCGCCCGCTGGTCGACAGCGAACTGGCCCAGCTCGGCAGCGCCGACCAGCCCGCCCTGCGCCAATCCCGCCGGCATGTGGAAGAAACCATCGCCGAAATCCGCCAGCACGGCCTCGCCCGCGCACTGGGCAACCCCATCCCCGGCATCAACGCCTTCTCCGCCCCGGTTTTCGACAGCGGCAACCACCTCACCCTGGCGCTCACCGCCATGGGCCCCGCCAACAGCTTCGACCCCGCCTGGGACGGCCCCATCGCCACCCGCCTGATGGCAAGCGCCCGCGAGATCTCGCAGCGGCTGGGGCAGTCGGCCCGGCAGGCCTGATACTTTCTACGTAGGGCACGACCAGACGTAACACCGGATATAACCCGACAACAATAAAACCACCATCACCAGCAAGGCTTTGTGCCATAGTACTTTCGCTGCATCCAAGACGGGTGTTGCGACGATTCGTAAAACAACAACAACCAGCACATTCGTCAGGCCCAGCCTGACCCGTTTCCCCTCCACGGAAACGCGATTCGATGGAGATGATTATGAAGCTTGGACGTATGGCAACCTTGGGCGCGGCGCTCACGCTGGCGCTGAGCTCTACCCTGGCGACCGCCGAAACCCGTGTCACCCTCAAGGCGGCGAAGGCGGGTACCTCGTATTACCAGATGGCGGTGCAGATCGGCGAGAACGTGAAGAAGGCCAGTGCCAGCGTCATTATCGTCACGGTCGAAGAGAGCCAGGGCTCGGTGCAGAACGTGATGGAGGCCGCCGGTCGCGACGCCAACTACATGTTCACCTCGCCACCGGCGCTGGTCGAGAAGGCTGTCGCGGGCGAGAAGCCCTTCGAGCCGGCCGACGCCGCCTTCAAGAAGATCCGCGCCATGTTCCCGATTCCGTCGCTGACCATGCACTACGTGGTGCGCGCCGACGCGGGCATCAACAGCTTTGCTGATCTGGCCGGCAAGCGCTTCGTGACCGGCAAGGGGTCCTTCGGCGCCACCGAGGCGGTGAAGAACTTCAAACTGTTCGGCATCGAAGACAAGGTCGAGGTGATCGACATCGAGCTCTCCGGGGCCGGCGCGGCAATGAAGAACCGCCAGGTCGACGGTTTCGCCACTGCCGGTTCATGGCCTGCGCCCAACGTCGTAGAAGTGGCGGCCAGCTCGCCGGTGACCTTGCTGTCGATGACCGAAGAGCAGGTCAAGGCCACCGGCCGCACTCGTCTGGTGATTCCGAAAGGTACTTACCCGGGCGTGGACACCGACGTGGTCACCACCTCGCTGCCGGTCATCGCCTACGCGCTCACCGACATGGACGAAGCGACCGCTTATCAGCTCACCCGCAGTTATTGGGAGGGCCTGGCCGAGATGGCCAAGTCCAACCCGTGGTGGAAGAGCATCGATGCCTCGCTTCTCGACAACATCGGCGTCAAGCTGCATCCGGGCGCACTCAAGTACTACGCCGAGGCCGGCATCTCGGTGCCGGATCGGCTGAAGTAATCAGCCAGCCAAGCCTGCGCGGCGTCTTCGGACGCCGCGTTGCTTTTGCCCACAACCAGACCTGCGACCACGCGGGCAATGTGCCACGCCCCCCATGACCGACACCCCCGCCCCCGCCAATCGCCTCTTTTCGCTGCACACCGTCATGGTGGCGCTCGCCATCACCTCGGTGGGCTATCACCTGTGGCTGGTCATGGCGGGGCTGATCCCCCACCTCATCAGCCGCCCGCTGCACATCATTGCCACCATTCCCTTCGTGTTCATTTTCACCGCGCAGCGCGCCACCGGTTGGCGCCGCGCGGTCGACGTGCTGCTGTGCGCGCTGGGGCTGGCCGCCTGCATCTATGTGCTGGTGCAGCATGAAATGCTCGACAACCAGTACGGCCGGCTGCGCAGCACCACGCAGTTCGTGGTCGCCTGGGGGCTGATTCTGCTGGCGCTGGAGATGGCCCGCCGACAAGTGAAATGGGCCATGCCCATCACCGCCGCGCTGGCCCTGCTCTATGGCCTGTTTGGCCAGCACCTGCCTGGTGAGCTCGGCCATGCCGGCATTCCGCTGGCGAGCTTTCTCGGCACGCTGACCATCACCGAGGGCGGCCTGTGGGGCAGCCTGACCGGGGTCTCGGCCGAAGTGGTGGCGGTTTTCGTGATTCTCGGCGCCGTCGTCAGCGCGGGAGAAGGCGGGCAAGGTTTCATGGCCGCATCGGTGGCGGTGGCCGGGCGATTGCGGGCCGGCGCGGCAAAAGTGTCGGTGCTGTCCTCGGCGCTGTTCGGGTCGATCTCCGGCTCGGCCTCGGCCAACGTCGCCTCCACCGGCGCCATCACCTTGCCCACCATGAAGCGCCTCGGCTATCCGCCCGCGCTGGCGGCGGCGGTGGAGGCGGTGGCCTCGTCAGGCGGGCAGATCATGCCGCCGGTGATGGGCGCGGGCGCCTTCATCATGGTCGAGCTGCTGCGCACCACTTACAACGAAGTGCTGATGGCCGCGCTGCTGCCGGCGGTGCTGTTTTTCTGGGGCGTGTGGGCAGGCTGCGATCTGTACGGCCGGCGCTACGGGCTGGAGCCGATGCGCGGCGAAGATATCCCGCCCTTTGCCAAGGTGGCGCGGCTGGTGCTGTTTTTTGCGATTCCGTTCGGGCTGTTGCTCGGCATCCTGTTTCTGTCGGGCAACACGCCGCAATACGCCGGTGCCGCTGCGGCTGGCGCAGCCGCGGCGCTGCTGCTGTTTGACGAGCGCCTGCGCCCCTCGCTGTCGCGCTGGGGTGCCCGGCTGGTCGACGCGGCGGTCAGCGCCGCCCGCCAGATCGCCACCATCGCGGCCATCATCTTCTGCGCGGGGCTGATCATCGGCGTGCTCAACATCACCGGGCTGGGCGTCAAGATCACCTCGCTGATTCTCGGTCTGTCGGGCGGCAACCTGTGGGGCGCGCTGCTGCTCACCGGCCTGGCCTGCCTGATTTTGGGCATGGAAGTGCCGACCACCGCCGCCTATGTCATCTGCGTAGCGGTCGCCGGCCCGGCACTGATCGAGATTGGCGTCGAGCCGCTGCATGCGCACCTGTTCATCTTCTGGTTCGCGCTGCTGTCGACCATCACCCCGCCGGTGTGCGGCGCGGTGTTCATCGCCGCCGGCATGGCGGGCGCACCGTGGTTGAAGGTGGCCGGCCATGCGATGAGCCTGGGCATCGGACTGTACATCGTGCCACTGGCCTTTATCGCCAACCCCGCGCTCACCGCGCTGGGCAGCACACCGTGGCTGGCCCTGGCGGCGTGCGTGAAGATTGGCCTGGGCGTGTGGATGATCAGCCGCGGTCTGATCCACCGCGAGGCCGGCGCCTTGCGCGCCGCGTGGCTGCTGGGCGGGCTGATCGTCATTTTCGCCTTCGGCCTGTGAGCGCGCTCACCGCGGGTTGAAGAAAACGCTGGCCGCCTCGGCGCGATCGCCCGAGCCATCCAGCGCCTGCAGCTGCAGCCGCAGCGGCTGCTGGCGGCGTTCACCCGGCGGCGCCGCCACGGTGATCGACACCGTGCTCACCCGGCCGGCCTCGACGGCATGCACGGCCGGGCCGATCAGCGCGCCGCCGGGCAGGTCGCGCACCTCGATGGCCACGCTCCGCGCGGCTTCGCGCATGTTCAGCAAGCGCAGGGTGTAGCTGTTTTCGATGCGGCCGTCGGCCCCCTCGCGCGCCAGCGACTGACGGTCGCGCAGCACGTCGAGCTGTAGTGGCACCCGCGTGGCCAGTTGCCAGACCATGGCCAGACTCACCGCCGCCATCACCACCAGGTAGGCCAGTGCGCGCGGCGTGCGCAGACGCCGGGCGATTTCGCGCCAGTAGCCGTGGGCGGCATAGCCACCCGGCTGCGCCGACATCATGCGGATCAGCCCGGTGGGCGCGCCGACATGGGTCATCACCGTGTCGCAGGCATCGGCACACAGGCCGCAGTTGATGCACTGATATTGCAGACCGTCGCGGATGTCGATGCCGGTCGGGCACACCTGCACACATTGATTACAGGCCACGCAGTCACCGGCCGGCTCGGCCTGGCGCGCCCCGCGCGGCCGGCGCGGTTCGCCGCGGGGCTGGTCATAGCCGATGGTCAGCGTGTCGGCGTCAAACATCACGCCCTGGAAGCGCGCGTACGGGCACATGTGCAGGCACACCATCTCGCGCGCGAAGCCCGCCAGCACAAAGGTGAAGGCCGCGTAGCCGACGATCCACGTGCCGGCCCACGGCCCCGGCGTGCCCGCCGCCAGGTCGGCCAGCAAGGGCTGCATCGGTGTGAAGTAGCCAACAAAGGTGATGCCGGTCCACCCGGCCACCAGTGCCCACAGCGCAAACTTGCTGCCGCGCCGGGCCAGCTTGGCCGGGCCCCAGGGCGCCGCATCGCGCCGCGCCCGCGCCAGGTGATCGCCCTCGATACGCGCCTCAATCCAGCGGAAGATGGCGGTATACACCGTCTGCGGACAGGCAAAGCCGCAAAACACCCGCCCCGCCAGCGCAGTGACGAAGAACAGCGCCGTCGCCGCCAGCACCAGCAGCCAGGCCAGCAACAGCGCATCCTGCGGCCACAGCACCAGGCCAAACAGGTAGGCCTTGCGCCCGGCGATGTCGAACAGCACCGCCTGGCGGTCATCCCAGCGCAGCCAGCAGGTGCCGTAGAAAATCACCTGACTGAACCACACCATGGCCCAGCGCAGGCGGTTGTAGCGGCCGGCAGTCTCGCGCGGGTGAATCTGTTGCGGGGGGTGGCGGTGAAAGGTAATGGTGGCGACGGTCATGACGGTCCTCGAACGCCCCCGGCACCACGGCGCGGCACCGACGGGGTGAGGCGAGTAAACCAGTGCCACGAATTACGGTACAGTTCCAGAGAACACGATTTTCAGGGGTTACAGATTGCACCGCGCGGGCCGGCAGTGTCGTAGGGCGGGTTTCAACCCGCCAAGGCCGGCCAAAGCCGGCCCTACTGCGCGAACACGCTGCCCAGCACAAAGAGCAGCGTCGGCACCAGCACGATGTAGCCATTCATGAGCCGACGCAGGCGCGGAAACCGGCCGTCCAGTTCCATGAAATGGCGGATCACCAGCGCGCCTTTGACGCCGGCCACGCCCAGTGCGATCAGGGCAGTCAGCACACCGGGCGCGGCACCGTCGGCCAGCGCGGCGCTGAGCAAGGTCAGCCCCACAAGGAGGAGCCAGATGCGGGTAGCAAAGGTTTCGGCAGACATGATGTGGCCTCCTTCAATGCAGCACGTACATGAGCGGGAAAATCACGATCCACGCCAGATCGGTGGCGTGCCAGTACAACGTGGCCGCCTCAACACCTTCGTGGTCGGCCGGGCTGTAGGCCCCGCCCCAGGTGCGCAGCAGCGCCCAGATCAGCCCGAGGCAGCCCCACACCACATGCACCAGATGGTTGAGCGTGAGGTAGTAGTACATGGCGATGAAGCTGTTGCCGGTGCCGATCACGCCATGATCCAGATTCCAGTTGAACTCCCAGGCCTTCACCAGCAAAAACACGATGCCAAGGCAAAGCGTGGCCACCAGCCAGCGCAGACAAACCCGCGCCTGGTTGCGCCGGATGGCGATCATGGCGCGCATGGCGCAGTAGCTGCTGGTAAGCATCACCAGCGTATTGGTGACACCCGCCGCGGTATTGAGCATGCCTGGACCGCGATGGAAGTCTTCCGGAAAAGTGAGTCGGAAATAGGCATAGGCGAGGAACATCAAGGCGAACTCGGTCAGCTCGCAGAAAATGCCCACCCAGATGCCGCGATTGCCGGGGACCGGACTGCGTGCGGGTGGCGAATGGGGTATGGCGTCGAGCGTCAGTTGCATGGCATCGGCCTGGCGGGAAGAACACGGCTACCATTAGCGCACAGCGCATTCGCCACGGGCAGGGACAGTTTGTCCGACCGCCCGGCAATACAGAAATTGGGTTCGCGCTTGATGCGTATCATGGTGTCGCGTACCCACACGACAGAGGGACGATGAACCGTTACCAGCAACTGGCCGACGACATGGCCCGACGCATTGCCGAAGGTACCCTGCGCCCCGGCGAACGGATACCGTCGGTACGCCATGCCTGCCGCAGCCAGAACGCCAGCCCGTCCACCGTGCTGCAGGCCTACGCCCTGCTCGAGAGCCGCGGCCTCATCGAGGCACGCCCGCGCTCGGGCTACTACGTGCGCGCCCGCCTAGGCCAAACGCTGGCCGAGCCGCCGGTCAGTCGGCCGGGCACCGACGCCACCGCGCTGACGGTGAGCGACTTCATCTTCGACATTCTCGACTCCGCCCGCGACCGCGAGGTGGTGCCGCTCGGCTCGGGCTTTCCCAGCCCCGAGCTGTTTCCGCTCGACCGCCTGGCGCGCGCGCTGGCGGTGAGCGCGCGGCGGCTCGACCCGTGGCGCAGCGTCACCGACCTGGCGCCGGGCAACGACGAGCTGCGCCGCCAGATCGCGCTGCGTTACCTGTCGGCCGGCGTGTCGCTGTCGCCGGAGGAGATCGTCATCACCTCCGGCGCCATGGAGGCGATCAACCTGTGCCTGCAGGCGGTCACCCGCCCGGGCGACCTGGTGGCCATCGAGTCCCCCGCCTTCTACGGCGGCCTGCAGGCCATCGAACGGCTCGGCCTGCGCGTGATCGAGATCCCCACCCACCCGCGCGAAGGTGTGGACGTGGGCGCACTGGCTGAGGCCTTGGACCGCCATCCGATCCGCGCCTGCCTGTTCATGCTCAACCACCAGAACCCGCTCGGCGCCTGCGTGCCAGACGATCGCCGGCGCGAACTGGTGAGCCTGCTGGCGCGCCACGACGTGCCGCTGATCGAAGACGACGTGTATGCCGAGCTGCACTTTGGCGAACCGCGCCCGCTGCCGGCCAAGTCGCTCGACAGCGCCGGGCAGGTGCTGCATGTGTCGTCTTTCGCCAAATGCCTGGCGCCGGGCTACCGCGTCGGCTGGGTGGCTGCCGGGCGGCATGCGCGCGCGGTGCAGCGGCTCAAGCTGTCGACCAGCCTCGGCACCGCCGTGCCCATGCAGGCCGCGCTGGCCGACTACCTGCACCACGGCGGCTACGACCACCACCTGCGCCGCCTGCGCCAGGCCCTGGCCAGCCAGACCGCGCGGGCCATTACCGCCATCGAGCGGCATTTTCCGCCCGGCGTGCAGCTGGCCAGCCCGCGCGGCGGCTACTTCGTGTGGATCGCCCTGCCCCCTGGCGCCGACGCCCTCGCCCTGCACCGCCAGGCGCTAGCGCGCGGCATCAGCATCGCCCCCGGCCCGATCTTCTCGGCCACGCGCGGCTTCAATCAGTGCATCCGCCTCAACACCGGCCACCCGTGGTCAGAGGCCGCCGAACGCGCCGTGGCCACGCTGGGCGAGATGATCCGCGCCCAGTGCGGCGGCTGAACGCCCGCCGCGCCCGCGCCACTAACGTAGACCCAACCCATACACCGGAATGGCCATGCCCCACCCCGCCGACCACGACACCCTCACCCTGCCCGGCGCCGCCCCGATCAAGCTGTGGACCCACGGCGTGCCGGTCGAAGACGCCGCCCGCACGCAGCTCATCCACACCGCCCGCCTGCCCATCATCTACAAGCACCTGGCGGTGATGCCCGATGTGCACCTGGGCAAGGGCTCGACCATCGGCAGCGTGATCCCCACCCTTGGCGCCATCATCCCCGCCGCCGTGGGCGTGGACATCGGCTGCGGCATGATGGCCGTGCGCACCACGCTCGACGCCGCCGACCTGCCCGACAAGCTGCACGGCCTGCGCAGCGCCATCGAAAAAGCCGTGCCCCACGGCCGCGACATGACCCGCGGCAAGCGCGACCACGGCAGCTGGGGCAAACCGCCCGCCAGCGTGGACGCCGCCTGGAAACGCCTGCAACCCGGCTTCCGCCGCCTTGTC
The DNA here is from genome assembly GCA_027214125.1 of Zoogloeaceae bacterium G21618-S1. Classification (GTDB taxonomy): domain Bacteria; phylum Pseudomonadota; class Gammaproteobacteria; order Burkholderiales; family Rhodocyclaceae; genus Nitrogeniibacter. The sequence goes on along the minus strand of JAPWHF010000010.1, from coordinate 125,544 downwards.
GAGCGGGCGCCCCGCCTGGAAAAGACCAACAACCACAGCCACCTCGGCACGCTCGGCACCGGCAACCACTTCATCGAGGTCTGTCTGGATGAAGCCGGCCGCGTGTGGTTCATGCTCCACTCCGGCTCGCGCGGCGTCGGCAACGCGATCGGCCGCCACTACATCGAACTGGCCCAGACCGACATGCGCCAGCATCTGGCCAACCTGCCCGACCGCGATCTGGCCTACTTCACCGAAGGCGCCCAGCACTTCGACGACTATGTCGAAGCCGTCGACTGGGCGCAGGACTTCGCCCGAACCAACCGCGAACTGATGATGGCCCACCTCATCGACGCCGCCCGCCACGTCATCAAAAAACCCTTCACCGCCGACCAGCAGGCGGTTAACTGCCACCACAACTACGTGCAAAAAGAGACCCACTTCGGCCGCGAGGTTTTCATCACCCGCAAAGGCGCCGTCTCCGCCCAGGCCGGCCAGCTCGGCATCATCCCCGGCTCCATGGGCGCCGCCAGCTACATCGTGCGCGGCAAGGGCAACCCGGAGAGCTTCTGCTCATGCAGCCACGGCGCAGGGCGCGTGATGAGCCGAACGGCCGCGCGCAAACAATTCACCGTCGACGATCAGGTGCGCGCGACGGCCGGCGTCGAATGCCGAAAGGATGCGGAAGTGATTGACGAAATTCCCATGGCGTATAAGGATATCGACGCCGTGATGGAAGCACAGGCTGGGTTGGTGGAGGTGGTGTATCGGTTGCGGCAGGTGGTTTGTGTGAAGGGGTGAGGACAGAAACCAAGTAACGAGGCATTCTTTAATGGAATTAACTAAACATGGAACAAGAACGTAACGATGTAATCGACCGGCCCAAAGAGGAAGCGGAGGACGCCTATACAGACGACGGTCTATTTAAAATATCGTCTTGGGGTGCAGATCTTTCGTTTAGAGAATTAATTGCGCGATATGACGACGATGAATTAGTAAAGCCGGAGCTCCAAAGGCACTATGTATGGGATCGCGTCGAGGCCTCTAGATTTATTGACTCAGTATTGTTAGGACTTCCAGTTCCGAGTATTTTCCTTGCAAAGACAGAGGATGAAAAACTTCTAATAATAGACGGCTATCAACGATTAATGACTGTTCGCGATTTTGTAAAGGGCGTTTTTTCAGAGGACAACACTTCATTTACTCTTTCAAACAGCAAAAAAATACACGAAAGATGGCGCGGAAAGTCATTTGCCCAGCTAGAGGAAGATGAGAAAAGAAAAATTAGAAACACAACAATCCATGCAATCATATTCGCGCAACAACATCCCACATCAGGAAATACCAGCCTCTATCAAATTTTCGAAAGAATTAACACAAGCGGAAAGACTCTACTCCCCCAAGAGATAAGAAACTGCGTTTATCAAGGCTTGTTAAATACTCTTCTTTTTGATCTGAATGACACAAAGGAATGGAGAGTTATATGGGGATCAGAGGTGCGCGACAACCGAATGAGGGACTTGGAGCTCATCCTAAGATTTTTTGCGCTTTCAGATGATTATATCCTCTATTCTGACTCGGCCCCATACAACGTCTCATTAAAACAATATCTAAACGAGTACATGGGAAAAAGCATTGATGAAGAAAGAATCTCTATTCTGAGAGAGAAATTCTCTAAAACGGTGCGCTTTGTGTGCAATGTCTTTGGAGAAGAGGCTTTCCATAATCTATCGCCAAGCAATCCAGACAAATTCATTCCACGCCTTAGCTCAACGGTTTTCGACGCAGTCATGATTGCCTCGTGGTTTATCATAGAATCCGGTCTTGCTAACAAAAATACAAACGCCTTGATTCGGGCAAAAAGGCATGTTCTGCAAGATACTGATTATCAAAAAATACTGTCAGAAGAAACAATGCGAAGCGAAAATATTCGACGCAGAGTATTTGAAATGGCCGATGCTTTCAAAGAGGCCCTGGCATGAACAACAATCAAGTCAAGCAGCTGCTTGATGAATGCGAAGCCGAACTGAATGCTATTGTTGCGCTCATTTTGGGAATAGGGGATGGGGCAAAACCGACACCTTACGTAAAGAAATATGCGGTTATTCGGGCAACAGGCGCCATCGAGTCTGGATTTAAAAAAATAATCGCAGACAGGGTTGACAAAGACAGCCATGCGCAGTTAAAAAATTTCGTAAAAAAGAAAATTCGAAATTCCAGCTGCAACCCGAAGCTAGACATGATTGTTAGTATGCTGGCTGATTTTGACTCGCGGTGGCAAGCTAGATTCGAGGAGAAGATCGCGCTATCTGACAAGCCGTCATTGAAAGGCGCACTTTCCCGGCTTGTAAATGCCAGAAATAGTTTTGCACATGGCGGACCGGACGAGCTTCCCATTGAAGAGACAGTGGAGTGTTTTAGGTTCGGGCGTTCAATCCTGGAACATCTGGACGCGACAGTGCACGAAGAGTACGAAGTGCTGACGGACTCTGGTGAAGATACCCGTGGAACGTAGATCCTTGCCAAACAGCGTGCGTGCGCGAATGGAGCGCAGCGGAATCCGGGTTTGCCCGTGGCGCAGGCACGGCGTACATGGACAAACAATATTTCTCGAGTTGCGGGGCTGTGGGTATTCCTCCGATGCAACACGAATTCCGCTGCGCGGCGTCCGGGCTACGTCTGACGACCCCTACTTCCCGTGATGCACGAACGGCGCATCGGCGCCCCACAAGTCCGAGACTCGGGCATCGCGACCGCAGCTTTGGCGGTAGAAGTTGTAGGCGTCCACCTGTGACTTCGGGCCGCGGCGGGTGAGGGTCCAGCCGCCGCCCTTGTAGTAGTCCTGGTGGTAGTCCTCGGCGACGGTGAAGAGCGCGGCGTCGAGGATGGGGGTGACGATGGGCTTACCGAGTGCTTTCTGGGCGGCATCGAGTTCGCCCTGGGCGATGGCGCGCTGTTCGTCGTTGGCGACGAAGATGGCAGTGCGGTAGCTGCTGCCGCGGTCGCAGAACTGGCCGCCGGGGTCCGTGGGGTCGATGGAGCGGAAGAACAGGTGAATGAGGCGCTGGTAGCCGACCACGTCGGCGTCGTAGCTGATCTTGACCGCTTCGTAGTGGCCGGTGGTGCCGGTGGTGACTTGTTTGTAGGTGGGGTTCTCGGTATGGCCACCGGCGTAGCCGGACACGGCCTCGAGCACGCCGGGGACGGACTCGAAGTCGGATTCGACACACCAGAAGCAGCCACCGGCCACCACCATGGACTGGATGTCGCGGGCGTGGGCGGCGGCGGAAAGGCCGAGGGCGAGGGTCAGGCCGAGGGCCAGACGGCGCGTTTGGGTACGGGGTTTCGACATGGGCGTTCTCCTTGACCTATGAGACCGTCTGGCCTGTGCCGACCTTACAGCATCGCCCAATTCCACGTCCGCCAAGCGCGTACCTCCCGCCGGCCAGCGCCGCAGACTGATGCTTCCTCAACACAGCAGGGACACATCATGTTTTCGCTACAGGACAAGATCGCGATTGTGACGGGCGCCAGCTCGGGCATTGGCCGGGCGGCGGCGCTGGCGTTTGCCGGGGCCGGGGCGCGGGTGGTGGTGACGGCGCGGCGGATCGATGCGCTGGATGCGCTGGCGGACGAGATCGGCGCGGCCGGCGGTACGGCGTATGCGCTGGCCGGCGAGGCGGCGGATGCGGCGTTTGCGCAGCAGCTGGTGGATGCCTCGGTGGACCGCTTCGGCGGGCTGGACATCGCCTTCAACAACGCGGGCACGCTGGGCGCCATGGGGCCGACGCCGGAAGTGCCGCTGGCCGGCTGGCACGAGACGCTGGCGGTGAACCTGTCGAGCGCCTTCTACGCAGCGCGGGCGCAGATCCCGGCGATGCGGCGGCGTGGGGGTGGCGCGCTGATCTTTACCTCATCGGTGGCGGGCAGCACGACCGCGTTCGCCGGCATGGCGGCGTATGCGGCGAGCAAGGCCGGGCTGGTGGGCCTGGTGAAGGCGCTGGCGGCGGAATGTGGTGCCGATGCCATCCGCGCCAACGCGATCCTGCCCGGCGGCACGGACACGCCGATGGGGCGAACGGTGGCCAATTCGCCCGAGGCGCTGGCCCATGTGACCGGCCTGCATGCGCTGGGCCGGCTGGCGCAACCGGAGGAGATCGCCTCAGCGGCGCTGTATCTGGCCTCCGACGCGGCGGCCTTCGTCACCGGCTCGGCGATGGTTGTGGATGGCGGGGTGTCGGTGTTCCGCGGCTGAGCGTGGCGTGCGCCGACCCGGCGGCCGGCGCGCCAACGCCCTCACCACACCAGCCGCAGGCTGGCGTAGATCAACGGTTCGTGGCGGTAGCGCCCTTCGTGGAACTCGGTCGCGATCTCACCCAGGTTCTGCATCACCAGGGCGAATTCGTTCTCGGCCCCCGGCGGGCCGAAGCGTTTGGCGAGGCGCAGGTCAATGCGGTCGCGATTGGGCACGCGGTCGCCCTGGTTGAGCCAGTACATATCGTCGTTGTGGTAGTAGCCGAGGCTGGCGCGCCAGCGCTCGGGCAGGTCTTTCATGAACAGCAGCGAGGTGGTGACCTGTGGCGCGCTCAGTTCGATGTCGCGATCGACCAGGTCGTCGCTGGCGTTGAGCGTGATGTAGGCCTGCGAGAACACCACCCGGCCCCAGCCTTTCCGGCGCCAGTCGACGGTGTATTCGCCGCCCTTGGCGACGAAATTGCCCAGGTTGAGAAATCGCTTGGTCTTGGCGCTCTGGTAGGTCAGCGCGTTGGCGGCCGACCAGTCGGCCGGCGGGAAGACACCGACATCGCTGCAGCGCTCTTTGGACGGCACCGGCACCGCGGCCGTCGGCAGCCGGCAGCTCTGGCTGTCGAGATAGCCCGAATAGGCTTCGCGGAACACGCGCACATCGACCGACAGGCCTTTCATCGGCCGGGCCACGAGACCGATCTCGAAGAAGCGCATCTCTTCCGGGTCGACCGGCTGCGCGGCGTTGTAGCCGATATTCACGATTGAGCCGTCCTCGCGCAGGGTCTCGAGGCCGTGCGCTTCGATCAAGGACGGCGCCCGGTAGGCTTTGCCGGCGGACACGCGCAGCCCGGCGGTCGGCGTGAGGGCGTAGTTGATGGCCACACGCGGGGAAAACAACTTTCCGCTGTAGTCATGGTGCTCGTAGGTGCCGCCGAGGTTCAGCGCCATGGCATCGGTTGCCTGCCAGGTGAGGTTGCCGAAGGTCTGCCAGTAAGTGGCAGTGAGTGCCGCATCGGTGTCGAAATAGGCCGCCGAGCGCACCCGCTCGTGACGCGCGCCGGCACCGATCAGGGCCTCCACGGACGGCAGAATCTGGCCACTCAACTGGACTTCGAGGTTGTTGACGCTGACGTCGATGTCGCGGTCGGCAAAGATGGTGCCGTCTCGCGCCTCTCCGACCTTGCGCACGTCAATCTCCCACGCCCGACGGGCCTGCTGGCCTTGGTAGAAGTACTGCAGCGACAGTTCGGAGGTGGTGCTGTAGCTGCGCGTCCAGGCGGCGTGCACCGTCTGGTTGCGGATAACGCCATCCTGCACCGGGTCGAGCTGAAAGTTACGCAGTCGCGTACCCATCTCCGGGTAGCCCCGATTGTCCACCCCCTGGCTGACGCCAAAATGCAGGCTGAGTCGGTCCTGCGGGTTGATCTGGCTGACCAGCTGGAGATTGAGGACTTCGCGCGAGAACGCTTCCTGCATCTCGTTTTCGCCATTGCTCCGGACAAAGGACTCGAAGGTCGCCGCGCTGCGGGTCGATGCCGACAGCCGCCATGCCACGGGCGAATCCTCCGGCCCATTGACGCGCACGCCATGGTCGTAGAAGCCGTCCACGCCGAAGCGGGAGATCACGCTGTAGCCGTCTTCGGTGACCGGCGAGCGGGTGATGATGTTGACCACGCCCTGGAACGCGTTGGCGCCGTAGGCGCCGCCGTTGGCCGAGCGCACGACCTCGATGCGCTCGATGTCGTCGACGCGAATGGCGAGGTTGTCCCACTGGGTGTCGCCCCAGATCGGGTTATTGACCGTCCGCCCATCGACCAGCACCTTGATGCGCCGATCGTAGGCATCACCAATGCCATGGTTGGCGACGGTTGGCGAGCCCCCCGGCCAGTCGGCCACCTGGAAACCGGGCACCAGACGCAGCAAGTCGTGGATCTCGGTAAAGCCCGAGGCCTCGATCATTTCGCGGTCGATCAGCGTGACTGGCGCTGGCGCCAGCATGGGCGACTGCGCCAGCCGCGAGGCTGTCAGCACCAGCGGGATATCTTCGAAAAAAGCATCGATTGCGCTGGCAACGGCACCCGTCGCGGGCCACAACAAGGTCAGTCCAAATGCAAGAAACACGCGAGGATAAAAACCATCGCGCGCAGAACAACGGATCACATGCGCTCCCTGAACGTCGCTTACGACTTTTAGGGTGGCAGGCTCTCATGCAGGCACGAGACGGTCAATGCAGCCGGTCAAGAACGCCGCCGGACGGTTCAGTTGGGGGGGGGATCGGCCGACGAACGGCCTCCGGACGTGCGCCTAGAACCACCCTTCGACCTTGTCACGACCGGGCACGCCGCCGGCGTGAACGACCTGCCCGTCAATCACCACACCGGGCGTGGACATGACGCCGTACCCCATGATCGACGGCAGATCTTCGACCTTTTCAAGCGCGATCTCGACGCCACGCGCCTTGGCCACGGATTCAATCAGCGCGACCGTGTTTTTGCAGTTGGCACAGCCGGTGCCGAGGACTTTGACGTTTTTCATTGCAAGCTCCTTTTTGGGGCGTATTCACAATACCCAGTTGAAGACATAGCCGACGAGCAGGATACCGGTGGCCACTACGCCGATGAAGGTGGCGATGAGTCGGGGCTTTAGCGCCTTGCGCAAAATGATCATCTCCGGCGCCGACAAGGCGATGACGCTCATCATGAAGGCCAGCACGGTACCCAGCGCTGCGCCTTTGCCAATCAACGCCTCGACGATGGGGATGATGCCGGCAGCGTTGGTGTACATCGGCACGCCGAGCACCACCGCGGCTGGCACGGCCCACCAAGCGTCTTTGCCCATGAAGGAGGCCATGAAGTCTTCGGGCACATAACCGTGAATACCCGCGCCAAGCGCGATGCCAGCCAGAATATAGGGCCACACCTTGCCGACAATATTACGGACATGGTCGCGCCCGGCCTCGAAGCGCTCCACCCAGCCCATCGACTCGCCTGCATAACTCGCCGTCTGGCCGTTCTGCAGCTTCTGCACCCAATCTTCGAGATACTTCTCCATGCCCAGATGCCCGATCACCAGACCGGAGAATATCGCCACCAGCAGCCCGAGTCCGAGATAGAGCGCGGCCACCTCCCAGCCAAACATCCCAAACAACAGGACCAGGGCAACCTCGTTGACCATCGGCGCCGATACCAGAAAAGAGAAGGTGACGCCGAGCGGCACGCCCGCGGAAACGAAACCGATGAACAGCGGCACGGCGGAGCAGGAACAAAACGGCGTAACGATACCGAGCGTGGCCGCCAGCACATTGCCCACGCCGACGCGCTTGCCGGCGAGCAGCGCGCGAGTACGCTCCGGGGCAAAAAAGGTCTGAACGATACCCATCACGAACACCACACCAGTCAGCAGCAACAGGACTTTGGGTGTGTCGTAGAGGAAGAAATGCACCGCCTCGCCAAACCGGGTCTGCCGTGTCAGCCCGAACAGTGCCAGCATGGCGTCGGCGAAGGGCATCAGCTGACTGTAGGCCAGCACCCACAGCGCACAGGCCATCGCCACGATCAGCGTCCAGTGCGTCAATCGCGCCTCGGCTTGGGTCTGTGCATGCATGATCGTCCTCCTGAACCTGCCCGCGACGAGGCATCCCCGCCATCGTCCGACGGCAAGGTTTATCGCACTTCTCTTATATTCTATATCGCTTGCCGCACCAGAACATTGACCTGAAGCCAACATTGCCTTCGCGTAGACTGTGCCCACCCGATGTTCTCCGGACTCACCCGTGCGCACGTTCAACCTTGGTATCGCAGTCGGACTGTTTGTCGGCCTGAATCTCGCACTCACGCCCTCGCTCGGACCCACCGGCGGTGGGCTGGCCCTGATGGCGACCATCGCCTGGCTGTGGACCACCGAGGCGCTGCATGTGAGCGTCACTGCGGTGCTGGTACCCCTGCTGGCGGCGATCAGCGGCGTGCTGCCCTTCGACGGCGCGCTCCGGCAGTTCGCCGATCCGGTCATTTTCCTGTTCCTCGGCGGCTTCGCCCTGGCCGCCGGGCTGCAGCGGCAGGGGCTGGATCGCTGGATGGCCGCGCAGGTGATCCGCCACGCGGGCAACCGGCTGGACCACGCCGCACGCTGGCTGTTCGGCCTCACCGCCTTTCTGTCGATGTGGATCAGCAACACCGCCACGGCGGCAATGATGCTTCCGCTGGCGCTGGGTTTGCTGGCCTCGCTGCCGATCGAACGCTATCGCTCAAGCTATATGTATGTGCTGCTGGGTGTCGCCTTTTCGGCCAATATCGGCGGCATCGGAACGCTGGTGGGCAGCCCGCCCAATGCCATCGCCGCCGCGCAAGTGGGGCTGGGCTTCGCCGCCTGGTTGATGTGGGGGCTGCCGCTGGTGCTGGTGCTGATGCCTTTGATGGAAGTCGCACTGCGCTTTGCGCTAAAGCCCGATCTGAGCGCCGAGGTCGAACTGCCGCCGCCGCAAGCCGCGTGGACCCGGCCGCAAAAGCAGATGCTGGCGCTGTTCGGCGCCACCGTGCTGCTGTGGGTATTTGGCGCGCCGCTGAATGTCTGGCTGGAGATGGGACGCGGCTACGATGCGGCCGTGGCCGTATTTGCGCTGGTAATGCTGCACGCCCTGCGCCTGACCGAATGGAAGGCCGTCGAGCGCAGCACCGACTGGGGCGTGCTGCTGCTCTTCGGCGGCGGCCTCACCCTGAGCCGCGCGCTGGCCGAAAGCGGCGCGGCGGCCTGGCTGGCGGCGCAACTGGGCGGCCCGCTCGACACCCTGCCGGCCTTCGTCTGCCTGGCGCTGATGATTCTGTTCGCGTTGCTGATCACCGAGGTCACCAGCAACACCGCCAGCGCGGCGCTGCTGATCCCGCTGTTCATTGGTCTGGCGCCACAGATCGACTCGACCCCGCTGGCAGTAATGGTGGCGGTGGGTACCTCCTGCGCCTTCTTGCTCCCGGTGGCCACGCCGCCCAACGCAATCGTGTTCGGCAGCGGCCATGTGCCCCAGCGGGTGATGATCCGCGCCGGGCTGTGGGTATCGCTGCTGGTGTATCCGGTACTGGTAGCGGTGGCCGCCGTAGTGCTGGCACTCGGGTGATGCGGCCTTGGTGGGCGGCGAGCCGCCCTCCCTACGACGTGGTATCGCCGTCGATGACGGGCGTCAGCCTTCGATCAGATTCGTGTACGCCCGCCGGGTGTCGGGCGACACGGCGGCCAGCACCTGGGCGTAAGCGGTTTGATGGCGCGCCATGAGCCGGGCGCTGGCGACGGTTTTCGAGCGGCAATACCAATGGCAGGTGTGCTGAAACAGATACATCTCGGCCATCACCGTAAAGGCTTTGTCCTTGTCGCTGCGCGCCGGAAAGTCTTCTATCGCCTTGGCGACGCCTTGCGCGTGAATGCTGACGGCCTTGCGCAGATCGAAGGTGGCCGTCGGGAACAGACGATCGGCAAAGGGAATCGCCCAGGCAAGCTTGCTGATGCGCACGGCGTCGGCATCGACCCGACTCAGGTCATTGGCGAGCCGGCCGAGCTGCTCACTCAGTGCGGTTTCGTTGGCACGCATGAGGCCCCAGATCTGTTCGCGACGCTCGGCATCGTCTTCGCCCAGCGCGCGCAGATAGCCCTCGGTGAGGGTTTCCATGTGCTTTTCGAGGCTGTAGTTCTGAAGGTGGTTGCCCAGCAGGGCGATGCGCCGGCGCTGGTCCTGGGTTTTGAGGGCGTAGGCGGCGAGGCCGGCCATGACAAGCAATACGATTGGGTCCATGCCGGCATTGTCCGGGGCTTTGGTGGCGGCGGCAATGGCGGCGTGCTTCCGTAGAGCGTAGTCAGCGCCCGATCAATTTTCGGACACCAATTTACCCAAAGCGCTCTGCTAGACTCATTCGCCAGGTTCTTTACGTGGCGGGCATAGAAAAAACGGCACGCGGCGAGGGAATCTCCCGCGCAGTCACCCACACCGCCCTGCCTCGCCATCGGTTCGACGTCCACCGACGCCGCACCCGTCAGGCCGCCACACCAGGCGCGAGCCACCCGATTTCAGGAGATCACACGTGAAGCCTTTTGCCATTGCCGGCATCCAGATGAATGTCTCGGCCATCGAGTCAAACGTCGAGCGCATGAAACTCAAGCTCGACATCACCATGAACCTGTACCCGTGGGTGCAGATGGTGATGTTCAGCGAGCTGTGCGCCTTTGGCCCGCTGACCTACGCGGCACGCGAGTTTCCGTGCGACTTCGAAGCCGAGATGCAGGAGATGGCCCGCAAGTACGGCATCTGGCTGCTGCCGGGGTCCATCTTTGAAAAGAGCGGCGACAAGATCTACAACACCGCCTCGGTCATCAACCCGCAGGGCGAGGTCATCGCGCGCTACCGCAAGATGTTCCCCTTCTACCCCTATGAAGAAGGCGTGACGCCGGGGCTGGACTACTGCGTGTTCGATGTGCCCGATGTGGGCCGTTTCGGCGTGTCGATCTGCTACGACATGTGGTTCCCCGAGACCATCCGCACGCTGGCGGTGATGGGCGCCGAGGTGATTCTCCACCCGACGCTCACCGGCACCATCGACCGCGACAACGAGCTGGCCATCGCGCAGGCCATGAGCACCATCAACCAGTGCTACCTGTTCGATGTGAACGGCCTCGACGCCGGCGGCAGCGGCCGCTCGATCATCACCGGGCCGGATGGCCGGGTGCAGTATCAGGCGCAGAACAACGAAGAGATCATCCCGATCGAGCTGGATATCGACCGTGTGCGCCGCAGCCGCGAGCTGGGCACGCTGCGCCTCGGCCAGCCGCTCAAGAGCTTCCGTGACCACATGGGCGACTTCAGCATCTACTGGCGCGACCAGACCCACCCCTACCTCGACTCACTCGGCCCGCTGATCAAGCCGGGGCGCATGGACCGCATCGCGGAACTCAAGAAGATCGAAGGCGGCATGTACCCCCACCCGCTGCCCAAACCGCCCGCCACGCAGTAAGCCAACACCGGCGAGCGCTTGGCGACGCAGTCAAACGCCTCCGCTCGCCCCGCGCAGCACCTCGAGGCCGGGCAAGCGGCGTATCCGCTTGCCCGGCGCCGCGCCATGGCCGACGATACGGCCCATGCGCACCCTGTCCATCCTGCTTCTCGCCCTCGCGCTCAGCGCCTGCGGCACCCCCGCGGTGGCCCCACTGGCGCCAGCCGACACACCCCGCCCACCCCTGTTGCAGGCGGCTGCGAATGCGCAGCGTTACACCGTCGTGTCCGAGCGCTCGGACATTCGCTTTGTGGTCTATCGCGCAGGGCGGCTGGCCGCACTGGGGCATAACCATGTCATCCGCGCCGCAGAGGTGCGCGGGCATATTGCGCTGGTGCCGACCCTGTCGCGGTCGAGCTTTTCACTGCGCCTGCCGGTGGCGCAGTTCGAGGTCGACCCGGTCGACGCACGCCGCGACGAAGGCGACGGCTTCGAAGTGCAGCCCTCCAAGGACGCCATGGCCGGCACCCGCCGCAACATGCTCGGTACGCGGGTGCTCGACGCCGAGAATCACCCGACGGTAAACATTGATGCGGTGGCCTTGCACGGCACGCTACCCACGCTTGACACCACGGTTCGCCTCACGCTGCGCGGGGTGTCACGCGATGTGCGTGTGCCAGTGAGCGTCATCCAGAATGACCACGAACTGATCGCCACCGCCGACTTCGAGATCCGCCAGACGGATTTCGGCATCACCCCAATGTCCGTCTTCGGCGGCGCCTTGCAGGTGGCCGATGCGGTGAAGGTGCGTATGCGCATTGTCGCAATGCGCACGCCGTAGGGCGGATTTCAACCCGCTGCGGCAGTGCTTGGCGGGTTGAAACCCGCCCTACGGCGCAATCTGGCGCGAGGCTTTCGGGTCGCGAAATACCAGCGGCGCAGTGGTGACGGCGCCCGGTTGCTGGGCGCGGGCAACGGCGTCGAGCACCACGTGGTGCGCTGGCGACTTGTCGCACACCGGGTCGGGCGCGGTGGCGTCGCCGGCCAGCATGAAGGCCTGACAACGGCAGCCGCCGAGGTCCTTTTCCTTGTCCGGGCAAGTCTTGCAGGTATCACTCATCCAGCCGTCGCCACGGTAGCGATTGAAGCCATCAGAGTCGTACCAGATCTCGCCCACGCTCATCTCGCGCACATTCGGAAAGCTCAGCCCCGGCAGCATTTTGGCGGTGTGACAAGGCAGCGCGGTGCCATCGGGCGTGACGGTGAGAAAGACGTTGCCCCAGCCGTTCATGCACTTCTTGGGGCGCGTTTCGTAGTAGTCGGGCACCACGAAGAAGATGCGAATCTTGTCGCCGAGCTTGGCGCGATACTCGTTGGTGATGCGTTCGGCGCGCTCGATCTGCTCGCGCGAGGGCAGCAGCTGATCGCGGTTGAGCAGCGCCCACGAGTAATACTGATTGTTGGCCAGCTCCAGATACTCGGCGCCGAGCGCCACCGCCATCTCGATGATCTGGCCGATGTGGTCGATGTTGAGCCGGTGGATGACGCAGTTCATCACCATCGGCCAGCCATTGGCCTTGATGGTCTGCGCCACCTTCTGCTTGAGATCGAAGGTGCGGGTGTGCGAGAGAAAATCATTCAGCTCTTTTGTGGTGTCCTGAAACGAGAGCTGGATATGGTCCAGCCCGGCGCGCTTGAGCGCCTCGGCGCGGTCTTCGGTCAAACCAACGCCGGAGGTGAGCAGGTTGGTGTAGTAACCGAGGCGATGCGCTTCGGCCACCAGCACTTCGAGGTCGTCGCGCACCAGCGGCTCGCCGCCCGAGAAGCCGCACTGCACGCTGCCCAGCGCGCGCGCTTCGTTCAATACGCGCAGCCAGGCTTCGGTGTCGAGTTCGTCGTCGGCGGTGGTGCGCGCGAAATCCACCGGGTTGTAGCAGAAGGCGCAGTGCAGCGGACAGCGGTAGGTGAGCTCGGCAAGCAGCCATAGCGGCGGGCCGGGGCGGTCGGTGAGGGTCATGATGTCAGCCTCCTTGGCGGATAACGGCGGATGCGCTGCGCTTATCCGCCCTGCCCAATCGCCGCCGTAGGGCGGATAAGCGCAGCGCATCCGCCATCCCCTGGTCGATTCGCGCAAGCATCACGCCACCCACTGCTGCTGTCGCGCCATGTCGAGAAAGGCGCGTACGTCGGGCTCCAGCCCGGTGGCGTCAAACGCGGTTTCGAGATCGGCGACCAGCGCAGGCACGTCCCGCGAGCCATCGCAACGCTTGAGGATCTCCGCCGCGCTGGCATTCAGCTTGACCATGCCTTCGGGGTAGAGCAGCACCCAGGCCTGCTGGGCTTCTTCCCATTGCATCCGAAAGCGCGAGGCCAGCGCGGGCGTATCGATACTCATGCTTTCGGCCCCCCGATCTCGATCTCGCAGCTTTGCAGCATGATCGCATCGGCCAGCGACCACAACACGTCGAGCTTGAACTGCAGGATGTCGAGCGCACGCTGCTGCAGGGCGCGGTTCTGGCCAAAATAGTCGAGCGTGAAGCGCAGGCCGTGGGCCACGTCGCGCCGCGCCTGGGTGAGGCGGTTGCGGAAGTACTGCAGGCCGTCGGTTTCGATCCACGGATACTTGTCGGGCCAGGTGTCGAGGCGCTGCTGGTGGATGTGCGGGGCGAACAGCTCGGTGAGACTGGAGGCCACGGCATCCTGCCATGGCCGCTGACGGGCGAATGTCACATAGGCGTCGACCGCGAAACGCGCCGCCGGTGACACCAGCCGCTCGGACACCACGTCGTCGCGGCTCAGGCCAACCGCCTCGCCGAGGCGGATCCACGCCTCGATGCCGCCGTCGTCCTGCACCCCGCCGATGGCATAGCCGTCGTGGTCGAGAATGCGCTGAATCCACTCGCGGCGGATGTCGCGGTCGGGGCAGTTGGCGAGGATGTTGGCGTCTTTCACCGGGATCGCCACCTGATACAAATACCGGTTGGCCACCCAGCGCTGCAGCTGCGTCTGGGTCAACTTGCCCTCGGCCATCATCACGTGGAAGGGGTGGTAGATGTGGTAGCTGGTGCCCTTCTCGCGCAGCCGGGCTTCGAAATCCTGCGTGCTCCACGGTGCCTCGCCCGCGATGGCGGCCAGGTGCGGGGTGGGGATGTCGTCGGTTTTCATTCAGAGTCCTCGGTTTAACGGCCCGCGTGCTCACGCAGCGCCTCGACCGCTTCGGGGTAACCCGCCGCGGCCGCTTTGTTCAGCCAGATGTCGGCAGCCGCGTCGTCTTGCCCGCGGCCGACGCCGGTACGCAGCATCACCGACAAGGCAAACTGCGCCTCCGCCTCACCACCGGCGGCGGCAGATTCAAACAAATCGGCCGCGCGCGCCAGATCACGCGGCACACCACGACCAGCCTCGTAGAGCCAGGCCAGACGGGTTCGGGCACGCAAGTGGCCCGCGTCGGACAAGCGCGTGTATTGCTGCGCGGCCGTGCTGGCATGGCCGTTTGATTCGAGCTGACGCGCGCTCAGGTAGGGGTCGTCCGATGCGCCACTGCGCAGGGCCGCCAATTGCTCGGCCGCGCCATCGTCACCCTGCGCGGCGGCGCGGGCCAGCCAGTGTTCTGCACGGGCCGGATCGGCGGCGACGAGGCGCCCTTCCAGATACAACTGGGCGAGCCGGTACTGCGCTTTGCTGGAGCCGCCCTCGGCGCCGCGGGTGTAGCACATGAGCGCGCGCACCGCATCCTGCGCCTCGCCCAATCCGTCTTCAGCGAGCAAGCCGAGGTTGAACCACGCCTCGGCCACGCCGCGCTCGGCCAGCGCCGTCCAGATCTGGCGGGCCTCGGCGTAATGCGCCATCTTGAATTCTGCGTAGCCCTTGTAGAGGCCGGTGCTCGGCTTGCTGACAATGTCGGCCAGCGTGTCCTCATCAAGCGCAGCCGCCACCGGCAGGCAGACCATCGCCAGACACAGCGCGGCCGCGCCTTTCACAACACAATCTCCATGCCGTCAAAAGCCACCTCGATGCCATGGCGGGCCAGTTCGGCGCGCTCGGCGCTGTCTTCGTTGAGGATGGGGTTGGTGTTGTTGATATGGATGAGGATCTTGCGGGTGGTGGCCGGCAGGCGGTCGAGCCACTCGATCATGCCGTCCGGCCCGGACTGCGGCATGTGGCCCATGGCGCGCGAGGTCTTGCCCGAGGCGCCGAGGCGGATCATCTCGTCATCGGTCCACAAGGTGCCGTCCACCAGCACCACGTCGGCCGCCTGCATGGCCGCCCACACCGCGTCTTCCATCTGCCCGAGGCCGGGCGCGTAAAACAGCCGGCGGCCGCTGCGGGCATCGGTAATCGTCACGCCGATGTTATCGCCTGGCTCGGGGCGGTCACGCCGGGGCGAATAAGGCGGCGCGTTGCTGGTCAGCGGCAGCGCGGTGAAGCGCAGGCCGGCGATGGCATCGATGGCGAAGTCCTGCCCGAGGGCGATCTCGTGCCAGTCGATGCCGCAATAGTGTTCAAGCACGCCAAACAGCGGGTTGCCGGTACTGAGGTCGTCGCGCACCGGGCGGGTGCACCACAGCGCATGCGGCTCGCGGTGTTCGCGCAGCATGTAGAGGCCTGTGGTGTGGTCGATCTGCGCGTCGATCAGCACGATGGCGGCAATGCCGGTGTCGCGCAGCGCCCGCCCCGGTTGCAACACCGGGCAACGCTGGATCTGCGTGAGAATGTCGGGCGAGGCGTTGAACAGCGCCCAGTGTTCGTCGTCGCCACTGACAATAATCGACGACTGGGTGCGCGCCGTGGCGCGGATGGTGCCGCTGCGCAGGCCCGCGCAGTTGGGACAGTTGCAGTTCCACTGCGGAAAGCCACCGCCGGCACCGGCGCCGAGTACGCGTATTTTCATGATCTGTCACCGAGCGGTCCGCGAGCGACGCCCGCGGACCTCGCAGGGCTTAGCGCGAAGCGATGTACATGGTGATTTCAAAGCCGAAACGAAAATCGGCGGCGGTCGGGGTTTCCCATTTCATAGTGTGTCTCCGGTGTTTGTGGGTGAGTCGCGGCGACTTCGCGCCACGTGAGCCCAGCATGCCGGCGCACGGCAAGCGACACATCCGTGGAATGTGGACTCACGCCTACAGATTTTCATGAGGCCGCTTCGCCCCTCGCCACACCGATGGCGGGTTAAGACCCGCCCTACGCACCAGCGGCGTCGCTCCGTAGGGCCGGATTCATCCGGCCAACAACGGTGAATGCCCACAGAACGCCAGCACCAACCCACGCCAATGCAGACAATCCGGCCACCACGCACTAGCATGAACGCCATGCCTACCCCACCCGCCCCCTGGTCCGTCTTCTCGCTCGACGTCGGCGACGGACACCAGCTGCATGTCGAACAAAGCGGTGCACCCGATGGCCAGCCGGTGATCTGCCTGCACGGCGGGCCGGGCAGCGGCATGAGCGCCGGCCACCGGCAGTTCTTCGACACCACGCGCTACCACATCATCCAGTTCGACCAGCGCGGCTGCGGCCGCAGCACCCCACGCGGCGACCTCGAGCACAACACCACCGCGCATCTAGTCGCCGACATCGAACGCATTCGCCAGCACCTGGGCATCGATCGCTGGCTGGTCTTTGGCGGCTCCTGGGGCGCCACGCTGGCCATTGCCTACCTCGCTGCCCACCACAGCGCCTGCCTCGGCGCCATTTTGCGCGGCGTGTTTCTCGCCTCGGGCGACGACCTGCGCCGCTTCTTCGATGACAGCCACCCTCACGCCCCCGCCATCCACGCCCGCCTCGCCGCCCTCGCCCCACCGGGCGCACGATCCAAACTCGCCAACTGGCTCCCCGCCGCCCTCCTCGCCGCCAATCCGAACGAGCAGGCGGCGCTGACTGTCGCCTGGATGGCCTGGGAAAACGCCCTCGACAACGGCCCCGCCGCCCACTTCAGCCCGCCAAGCGGCGACGCACTCGCCGCCGCCATCGACAAATACCGCGTGCAGGCGCACTACCTGCATCACAACTGCTTTCTGGAAAACGACTGGTGGCGTGACGCCGCCGCCGCGATGACCGGCCTGCCGGTGGCGATCCTGCACGGCACACAAGACCGCATCTGCCACCCCGACAACGCCCGCGCAGTGCACGCCGCTTGCGCCGGGAGCACGCTGCAACTGGTCGGCGGCTGCGGTCACAGCCCGTTTGCACCGGCCATGGCGGCGGCGCTGGGCGAGGCAACGCAGCGGTTTGCCGAGAATGGCGACTTCGTCCAGGCATTCAAGCCTCGCGACACACAGGATTCAAAATGAAAAAGGACTCGCCCTCGCATCACCTGAACCTGGCAATGAGTACATGCCTTGTGTTGATCGCGTGCACCTCCTGCTCTGGCATTACCAACCTGGCCACTGCAACGCCACCGCCCAAAGCGATCGATATCGCCTCTGCGACGGCGGTCGTGTTTCCAGACAACTGGCCTCGACTACGCGCAGGAATGAACCGGGAAGAATTTACTGAATTAAATTTCGTCAAGCCATGGCGACAATTGCTCGAACAGAATCAGGGAACACGGGCGGTCTACACCTTCGACTTTTACGAATATGTTTTTGTGAACAATTCACTCACAGCGCAAAGCGCGAAGAATCGTTGTCAGTACTTTTTCGATGAAGGCGGCGTCTACAAAGCCTTTTTCCCTGTCCCCGTTTCACGCGCCAAAGCGCTGTTCGTCAACAGCGCCACGCCGCTGGGATTTACGTTCAGCGAAAACATGCCAAACACTATTTCATCACTGGCATGGGGCAACGAGAAGACCTATCACGCACCCCGCCCCAACGAACTGTATGAAAGACATATCTACAGAAACGACCCCATCACCAATATAGAAAAACGCCCCGACAGTAGCATCCAATACAAACAGGTATTGACTGGCACGGACTACCGACGCATTGATAGTGGCGGCGTTCTGGAAGGAAAGACCGGGAAGCACGCCGACCCGGCACCCGGCATTCGCTACAACGGGATTCTCTACGCCGAATTCAAGGCGTCAGATGGCGGAACGGTGGTTTATGTTGAAACGGACTCGCGATTCCTGGTCATGAAATCGAGGGCCAAGTCTTTTGCCAAGTCCATTCTCATGCACATGGACTGCAGCGTTTCTGGCACCTACTGAACGCGCCCAGCCACTGCCCGCGCGCCAGCGGCGCGAAAAGGCTTTTCGGCGCTGATCAGCACCCGCCTCGCCGTCCAGAACGGAATGCCGCCATTGACGAACACCCCTGCATGCGTGTTGGCGTCAGGGTAACACCCGAATACACGAACGCGCGTAGCCCAAACCACCGAAGAACGTCAGCGCTCAGGGCTTTTTGGCAGGCGGGCCCGCCATCGGGGTGAACAGATCCCCACAATCATCACACGCAAAAAACCACGCATCACCCTCACAACGGATCACCCCGGTGGCCGCCGCGCTGATCTGCCAGTCGCACAGGTGTTTGCCCGCCTTCAAGGTGCCCTCGATCTGGCACGGTGCGACCGGGTAGTTGTCGTTCAGCGTGCGCGCATCGAGCTGGCGTGCGCGTTTGAAAAACGCCTGCGCCTCGGCGTGGGTCAGGTCGACATCGGCAGTGGTGCAGGCCGTCGGCTCGGAGGAGGTGAAGTCCTGCACATACACCGCCGACAGGCGGGTCGTATCGAGCGGCGCCGACATGCTGGCACAAGCGACCGTCAGCAGAGCGACCGCCAGGGCGGTTGCGATCTTCATTGCCATTGCGCGCTCGCCGCCTCGCGTTGAGAAAATGTCACGTGCCAAACGGCCACCCGTCCAATTCAAACCGGTGTATTGCGCCGTGGCGCCCACGCCCCCAGACCCGCACCAATCGACACCACCAGAATACCGACACCGGCCAGCAGCGAGATCGGCTCGTCCAGCAGCGCATAGGCGCCGACGGCCGACACCGCCGGCACCAGTGCCAACGCCATCGAGGCGCGGCTGGCGCCGATCCGCGCGGTGGCATAGGCATACATGCCAGCCGCCAGCAGCGCCGCCACGATGCCCTGGTAGACGCCTTGCAGCACGAGGTCCCCCCAGCCGGCCGACTGGATCGTCTTGGGCAGCCAGAGCACATAGATCGGCAGGTAGATCACGCTCGAAAACCCGGCGATGCCGACCACCGCATTGCGTGCGCCCGGCTGCCAGCGCCGCACCAGCAGGCCGAAGATCGCCCACGATGCCGCCGCACACAAAAACAGCACATCGCCCAGCCACTGCCCGCGCGCCAGCGGCGCAAACAGGCTCTCGGCGCTGATCAGCACCAGCCCCGCGGTCGTCAGCAACAGCGACACCACGATCTTGCGCGAGCGCTGCAGCCCGGTGGTCAGCGCCAGCAACACCGCCGTCCAGAACGGAATACCGCCATTGACGAATACCCCCGCATGCGTGCTCGGCGCGAGCGCAAAGCCCGAGTAGGCGAACAGCGCGTAGCCCAGGCCACCGAACAGCGCCAGCGTGAAGTAGCGCGGATAATGCGCCACCGGAATGTCGCGGATGAAGAACGGCAGCGCCAGCGTGGCCGACACGGCGTAGCGCAAGGCCGCCATGTCGTACGGCGTAAACGCGCCCGTACTGCCGAAGCGCGACACGATGTTGAACCCCGACCAGCACAACACCACCACCGCCGCCGCGGCCACGCCCTTCCAGGCATCGGCGGCGCTCACGGCGGGGTCGTCGGCCGAAGTGCCGACGCTATTTTTGGACGCGTGTGCTGCTGTTTGCGAAGCGTCTGTCATGGCTGGCGCACCGTGTCGTGAGCGTTGGCACCTGCGGTGTGCTGAACCGCGCGCACTGCAACGACATGCATCGACGACGGCATCGCCAGCGTCGGATCACAAAAGCGCTGCCCGAACGCGTCGGCTGGGGCGGTGTTGAAAGACGGCATGAAAGGTCTCTTGGTGCGCCCGAGCCTCCGGGCTGTTCGACAACCCGGCCTGTTGCCACACGCAGTCAATGCCTGGCGCATCCGGGGATGCGGCAAGTAGATCACGCCATCACGTACTGCGACAGGCTCAGTCTGTCCGAACTTTTGGCAAAACAGTTCGGAGAGGCTTGCACGACACACTTCGGATGTTGGATTTCTAGACCTGTCGGCAGCGACCCCGACGGCATCGTCTGTGACGCTCGCATATTCCACCTGTCGTGGTGTCCGTGGAAATTCGACCAATACATAACCAATGACTGCCCGTTCGTCAGGCGGACGGCGCGATAAAGACGTTTGCAACAGATGTCACTTGATGAGGAGACATTTTGCTTCTAGGGTCAATTGACAGGTCAGCCGTGGCGAAGAAAGGGCGCATGGTCTTTTGATGATTTTTGCTTTGTTTCTGGACTTTACGTAACGGATTTTCTTTTCAACTTGGTTTGTGAGGTGACGCCATGTGCATTCAACGTCGAAGTATGCTGCCGTTGCCGATCAAGTGGCTTAGCCGCGCCTTATTGATGGTGGTGTTATGCGGCCCTCTCGCAAATCCGGTTCGGGCAGGGTTGTTGACGGCGGTCGAAAAAAACGCTTTTGTCGTTGGCGAGACGGTGGCCATGACGGTATCAATGATGCAAGACGTTTATGGCTTGTCCAGCGATACCATGAGCTTCAACTCAAGCGATTTGTCGGCGAGCGGCTGGATGTTCGACCTGACCGGAACCTACGCCGGGAATCCAGTCTCGATGACCTTCACCGGACTATTCGATCTCACGACAAACACAGGGGGCTACACCAGCGTGGGTAGTGTTGGAGCGGACACTTGGGACGGAACGGGTTCATGGAGTTACGTCGACTTGGCTGCAGCAATTGACGGGCTCAATTTCGACTCGGAAGCGTTCATCGATGGTGTTGTGGACTTGATTACAGATCGGCACACAATTGCACCGAAAATCGAGCACACGTTTGACGACGGCATCACTCGACACACTATCTCGCAGGGACAATATAGAAAAACGCTCTTTGGAATCACGTATGGCGACGTTGTCGATCAGACAGACGACAGCATCGGTCCAAGCGATGGCACCGGGCGGGCGACGGTGACAGTCTCCTTGACTCAGGATCGGGTTTTCCTGGCCGGCACATTCGATCAGGTCGGCGGCCAAATTTCCGGGCGCGTACAGTTTGTTCCCGAGCCGACCAGTTTGCTTCTGTTGGGCATAGGATTGGGTGGATTGGTTTTGAGCGGGAGAATAGGTAGGCGCCAGCGCGGTATTGATCACAAGCGTGTGCTAAACAGGCCCTCACTGGAGAATCCGATATCCCGCCTGGCCAGACTGAGCGCCAACCTCTCTATCGCGTTCATTGCCGGGCTCTTCGCCTGCGAGGCAAACGCCGGCTTTCTCACGCTGGGAACCTTGGGCACTGCGAGCTGGAAGGAGCCCAGCACGATCAAGATCTACATCCCGGCAGAACTCAAGGACTCGGACCGTGAAAACTTCGAGAACGGCATTAGTCAGATTCTGATCCGCATACCCAAACTCCAGGTCATGTATGTGGATGGTGAGCCTCCCGCCGATGTCACAAGCGGCATTATCGACGTGAGCATTATTCCGCCTCCGGGGACCAAGGTCGGTGGTAACGGCGGCGTCTCACCCGACGGCGCAATTTTCATCGAAGGCGAGACCCATGGCGAGATCGAACGCGGGTTTATCGACCTCTACGCCAACACACTGGATGTCCCGAACGGCGACTACATCGCCAATGTTGCTGCTCACGAGTTTCTGCACGCACTCGGCCTCGACCACAACATGGGCGACGACGGCGTGCTGACCGAAACCGGCTTCGATGTCATGGAAGGTATTCGACCACTCTCCGCGACTGACCGGATGATGATTGGCATGCATTACATGGTCTCGGTCCCAGAACCGGCAACGTTACTGCTGCTCGCAAGCGCAGTTCTTGTGTTGGGAGTGCAACACAAGCTCAGGATCAAACGCACGTGGAAGCCGGCAACCACCGGGCCCACCCGGTAGCGTCACTATTGCAACAAGGCGTTTTTTAGCCTGCGCCGCGCCCTGCATCCATGCCCGGCCAACGACAGCGCCGCGCGCCAGCCACCTGTCAGCGATTGCGCGTGAATATCGTATTTCAACACCGCACTACTTATCACGAATTTCGCTTAAGCATCTCCGCCCCCTCAAAACCGCCCGCGAAAATGCCACTCCCCCGGCGCCACGTCATTCACCACCGCCGCCCGCGTCGCGGCATCCACCCGTTCATCATCCGCGTCATACAAGCCGCACAGGCGTAGCGCACGCCGCACATCAATCGTCTGCCCGAGAAACTCGTACACCACCCGCGCGCAGCAGGGCATGCGTTCGCCGCTGCCGGAAACGCCGAGCTTGAGGCCGGTGAGGCGGGTGACGCGGTTCTTGAAGGAGGGGAAGAGGATGGTCTGCGTCATTTCCAGGCCGGTGAGCGATTCGTAGTCGGCCAGGAAGATGCGATCGGTGAGGAAGTGGGCCATGCCGAGGTAGATGCCGTGGTAGGCCTTTTCGTGCGGGTGCTCGACGAGGCGTTCGGTGCGCTGGTAGTAGACGCGGCCGCCATGTTGCTCCAGGCACACCAGGGTGCGCAGGATCTTGCCGGGGCAGGCCATCGAGCGGTAGGTCTCGAAGTAGTAGCCGAGGTATTTGTCGAGTCCGGCGGTGCCGATGGCCTTGAGCTGGGCGAGGTGCGGGGCTTCGGGCGCGGTGGGCTCGGCTGCCGGGGTGTGGCGCGGGCGCACCTGCACCAGGCGTTCGAACTGGGCGCTGGGCAGCAGGATTTCGTGTTCTTCGACGCCGAAGAATTCGCAAAAGCGCCGCAGGGTGTTGGCCGAGGGGCGGTAGCGGCCGCTGAGGTAGCGGTTGAACTGGGGGCGGTTCACATTGAGCCGCCGGCACACTTCGGCAATGGATTTGTAGTAGCTGCACAGCAAGCGCAGGTTGCGTGCGAAATCTTCGTGCATTGGGGGGCTCCCGGCGATTACTTGCCCGTCATCGACTGCATCTGGCGCAGTATGGCGCAGTTTGCGCGCCAATGCGCAACGTTTTGACCCACTCCGTCAAATTGTCGTGTGGCCCATCGCTTGTTGAAATGGGCTTGCCGTCCGGCATGAAAAACACAACAGCGGCTGCAGCCGCAGATGGAGACCAACCATGCACACAATCCTGTTTTCTTCCCCCTGCGCGGCCACCCGCCGGCTGAGTGCTTGCGGAGGACTGCGTCATGCTTGAATTACTCAACGACCTGCTGTGGGGCAAAGTGCTGATCGTGGTGCTGATCGGCCTCGGCCTGTGGTTCACCATCGGTTCGCGCTTTGTGCAGTTCCGCTATTTCGGCCGCATGTTCCGCATCCTCGGCGCCAACCAGGCTTTTTCGAAAGACCAGCACGGCCACCTGAGCTCGTTCCAGGCGCTGATGCTGTCGGTGGCCGGCCGCGTGGGCGGTGGCAACATTGCCGGCGTGGCGGTAGCGATTACGCTCGGCGGGCCAGGCGCGATCTTCTGGATGTGGGTGGTGGGCCTGATCGGCATGGCCACCAGCTACTTTGAATGCACGCTGGCGCAGGCCTACAAGAAGGCCGAGCCCGACGGCACCTACCGCGGCGGCCCGGCGCACTATATCGCCCGCGGCATGGGCGCCAAGTGGGGCTGGCTGGCGGCGGTGTATTCGGTGCTGCTGCTGTTGACCTTCGGTTTCGGCTTCACGGCGCTGCAGTCGTATGCGGTGGCGACCTCGTTCGAAGACGCTTTCGGCATTCCGGTGCTGGCCACCGGTGCGGTGCTGGCAGTGGTTATCGGGGTGATCCTGTTCGGCGGCGTCAAGCGTATTGCCAAGGTGGCCGAGGTGTTGGTGCCGGTGATGGCGGTGGGCTACCTGCTGATCGCGGTGGCGGTGATCGTGCTCAACATCGAGCAGATCCCGGGCGTGATCGCGCTCATCGTGAAGAGCGCCTTCGGCCTGGAGCCGGCGATCGGCGGCGGCATTGGCGCGGCGATCCTGATGGGGGTGAAGCGCGGCCTGTTCTCCAACGAGGCCGGCCTGGGCAGCGCGCCCAACGTGGCGGCCGTGGCCTATGTGCCGCACCCGGCCAACCAAGGCATCGTGCAAGCATTTTCGGTGTTCATCGACACGCTGATCCTGTGCTCCTGCACCGCCTTCATCATCCTGCTGGGCACGGTGTACCAGCCGGGCGTGGCCACCGACATCGGCGGCGTGGCGCTGACGCAGGCCTCGCTGGCCAGCCATGTGGGCGAGTGGGGGCGCATCTTCGTGAGCATTGCGCTGATGCTGTTCGGCTTCACCACCATCATCTACAACTGCTACCTGGGCGAGAACAGCCTGAGCTACTTCAGCGACCAGAACCGCCCGCTGACCACGGCCTATCGCGTGGTAGCCATCGGCCTGTGCGGCTGGGGTGCCACCACCGACCTGGGTACGGTGTTTGCCTTTGCCGACGTGACCATGGGCTTCCTCGCCCTGGCCAACCTGCTGGCGCTGGCGATGCTGTTCAAGCCGGGGCTGCGCATCATGCGCGACTACGACGAGCAGATCGCCGCGGGTATCGAAGAACCGGTGTTCGACGCCAAGCGCTTCGCCGATCTGGACATCGACCCCGAGGCCTGGGAGATCGAGCCCGAAGACGTCGAGCGCAGCGTCAAGCCCCGCCTGCAGACTGCCTGAGTTTTTCCCTTTTGCCCGGGGCCACGTCGGCTCCGGGCGCTCTCCGACCTCACGGATCGACACCCCCATGACAACCCGCATCGAACACGACCTGCTTGGCGACATGAGCCTGCCGGCCGACACCTGGTATGGCGTGCAGACCCAGCGCGCAGTCGATAACTTCGCCCTCACCGGCGTGCCAATCAGCCACTTTCCGCACTTCATCAACGCCTTGGCGATGGTCAAGGCCGCTGCCGCCAGCGCCAATCGCGATCTCGGGCTGCTCGCCCCGCACAAGGCGGCCGCCATCCTCTCGGCCTGCGAAGAGATCACCGACGGCCGACTGCACGCCGCTTTTGTGGTTGACCTGATCCAGGGCGGCGCCGGCACATCGACCAACATGAATGCCAACGAGGTGATCGCCAACCTCGCGCTGGAGCAACTCGGCCACCCCAAGGGCGCCTACGAGTACCTGCACCCCAACGACGATGTGAACAAGTCGCAGTCGACCAACGACGCCTACCCCACCGCGGTATGCGTCGGCCTGCAACTGGCCACCGAACCGCTGATCGCGTCCATCGCCAGCCTCAAGGCCGCGCTGGAGGCCAAGGGGCGCGAGTTTGCCGACGTGCTGAAGATGGGCCGCACCCAGCTGCAAGACGCCGTGCCGATGACGCTGGGCCAAGAGTTCGACGCCTTTGCGGTCACCCTCGGCGAAGACATCGAGCGGCTCAACGATGTATGCCGCCTGCTGTGCGAGGTGAACCTCGGCGGCACGGCCATCGGCACCGGCATCAACACCCACCCCGACTACGCCACGCTGGCGGTGCGCTACCTGGCCGAGATCTCCGGCAAGCCGATCGTGCCGGCCGCCAACCTGGTCGAGGCCACCTCCGACATGGGCGCCTTTGTGTTGTTCTCCGGCGTGCTCAAGCGCCTGGCGGTGAAGCTGTCGAAGATTGCCAACGATCTGCGCCTGCTCTCCAGCGGCCCGCGCACCGGCCTGGGCGAGATCCACTTGCCGCCGATGCAGCCGGGCTCGTCGATCATGCCGGGCAAGGTCAATCCGGTGATCCCCGAGGCGGTCAATCAGGTGGCTTACCAGGTCATCGGCAACGACCTGGCCGTCACCATGGCGGCCGAGGCCGGCCAGCTGCAGCTCAACGCCATGGAGCCGCTGATCGTCTACAACCTGCTCAACTCGCTGAAGATGCTCGGCGCCGCCTGCGACATGTTCGAGACGCGCTGCATCCGCGGCATTCGCGCCGACCGCGAACAGTGCCAGGCGCATGTGGACCGCAGCATCGGCGTGATCACCGCGCTGGTCCCGCACATCGGCTATGCCAACGCCTCGCGCATCGCCGCGCAGGCGCTCCACAGCGGTGCCACGGTGCGCGAGCTGGTGATCGGCGAAGGCTTGCTCAGCGCCGCGCAGCTCGACCTGCTGCTCAGCCCGCAATCGATGCTCGCCCCGCAGCGCGCCGCCTGATGAACGCCCGCGTGCTGGTCCTCCACACCGGGGGCACCATCGGCATGACCGGTTCGCCCGACGGCCTGCGGCCGATGGCCGGTTTTGGCGAGGTGCTCGGCGCACAGCTACAGGCAGTGGGCGCGCCGGCCTGCGACATCGTCGAGCTGGCGCCGCTGATCGACAGCGCCAACCTGCAGCCGGCGCACTGGCGCCGCATTGCCGAGGCGCTTGTCAGCCGCTGGGACGATTACGCCGGTTTCGTGGTGCTGCATGGCACCGACACCATGGCTTGGAGCGCGTCGGCGCTGTCTTTCATGCTGCGCGGTGCCGACAAGCCGGTGATCTTCACCGGCGCGCAGATTCCGCTATTGCTGCCGCGCAGCGACGCGGCCGACAACCTGCGCGCCGCGCTGGAGATCGCCGCCGCCGGCACGGTGCGCGAAGTCGGCCTGCTGTTCGGCCAGCGCCTGCTGCGCGGCAACCGCAGCCGCAAGCTCAAGAGCGTCGCCTTCGACGCCTTCGACTCGCCCAACTGCCTACCGCTGGCCGACATCGGCATCGACATCACCGTCCACCGCGAGCGCCTGCTGGCGCCGACCGAACGCCGCTTCACACTGCCGGCGTTCGATGCCGAAGCGGTGGCGGTGCTGCCGATCTGGCCGGGGCTGCCGGCGCGGGTGGTGGACGCCCTGCTCGAATCCCCCGCCGTGCGCGGCCTGATCCTCGCCAGCTACGGCGTGGGCAACGTGCCCGACGCCGACGCCGCGCTGATCGACACCCTGGCCCGCGCCGTGGACCGCGGCGTGGTGGTGCTCAACACCAGCCAATGCCCGGTCGGCCCGGTGGCTCAGGGCGCCTACGCCACCGGCGCGGTGCTCAACCGCATCGGCGTGGTCTCCGGCGGCGACATGACGCCCGAGGCCGCCTTTGCCAAGCTGCATGTGCTGCTGGCCGAGGGCGGTGACGCGGCGGCCGTGCGCGCCCAGCTCGGCCGGCCGCTGTGCGGGGAGATGACGTAAGCCCGTACGGATGCCGACCGGCACCGAACCGCCGCGGCGACGCGGGGTCTGAGGGGTGAGGCGGATATGTGCGGGGCGTCGGGTCATGGCGCGCCGAAAGCGTCCGCCCGTCCACTGCCGGAGCCGACCCGATGCCATCCCCGATTCTCGAATCCACCCTCACCTGCCCGCACTGCGGCCATGTCGAGACTGAAACCATGCCCACCGCGGCGTGCCAGTATTTTTACGAATGCAAGGGCTGCCGCAGCATTCTGAAACCGCTCAAGGGCGATTGCTGCGTGTTCTGCTCCTACGGCGACGTGCCCTGCCCGCCGGTTCAGGCCAGCGCAGCGTGCTGCCCGACGGACACCCTGTAAACCGGCGCCTGGTGAAGATCGGCGGCATCGGCAGCCTCATCACGGCGCTGTGCTGCTTCACGCCGGTGCTGGAGTGGCTGGCGGCGGCGCTGGGGCTGTCGGCCGTGCTCGGTCAGGCGGACCGGGTGCTGCTGCCCTTGCTGGGGATCTTTGTGGCGGTGTTGCTGGTCGGCTTGTTGCGCAGGCGACCAAAGGCTTGAGGCACTACGCAGCTACAACACCACCGAGGCCAATCCGAGAAAGGCAAAAAACCCGATCACATCGGTCACCGTGGTGAGAATGACGCCACCGGCCAGCGCAGGGTCGATGCCCATGCGGTCGAGCACCAGCGGCACGATCAGCCCGGCGAGGGCGGCGAACAGCAGGTTGATGAGGATGGCGGCGCCGATGACGCCGCCGATCTGCCAATCGCCAAACCACACCACCGCCAACGCGGCGACCACCGCGGCCCACACCACGCCGTTGAGCGCGGCAATGCCCATCTCCTTGCTCAGCAGCGCGCGCGCGTTGCCGCCCGCCACCTGACCGAGTGCCATGCCGCGGATCACCAGCGTGAGCGTCTGGCTGCCGGCGATGCCGCCCATACTGGCGACGATGGGCATGAGCACGGCGAGGGCGACAACACGCTCCAGCGTGGTCTGGAACAGGCCGATGACCCAGGCGGCGAGAAAGGCGGTGACGAGGTTGATGCCTAGCCACACCGCGCGCCGCCGCGAACTGGTGAGCACGGGGGCGAAGATGTCGGCTTCCTGGTCGAGACCGGCCATGTTCATCATGGCGCGCTCGGAGCTTTCGCGGATCTGGTCGACCACGTCATCGACGGTGATCCGCCCGATCAGATTGTTCTGCGCGTCGACCACCGGTGCGGAAAGCAAATCGAGGTCCTGGAACAGACGGGCGACTTCGTCGTCGGGCATGTCGACCGGAATGGCCGGGATCTCGGTATCCATGATGTCGGCCACCCGCCGCTCGGGCTGCACGGTGACCAAGGTACTGAGGCGCAGCGCGCCCTGATAGACGCCTTTGCGGTCGGCCACCATCAGCTTGTCGGTCTGCACCGGCAGGGTCTTGAGCAGGCGCAGGTAGCCGAGCACCGTTTGCACCTTGACATCGGGGCGCACCGAGATGTGGTCGGTGTTCATCAAGCCGCCGGCGGAGTCCTCCGGGTAGGAGAGCATCGACACCAGCTTTTCACGGTGGCGCTCATCGGTGGCCTGCAGCACCTGCCGGCCCACCTCTTCAGGCAGGGCCTGAATCAAGTCGACCAGGTCGTCGAGATCGAGCCGACGCACCGCGATCACCAGATCTTCGGGGTCCATCTCCATCGCCAGCGACGCACAGCTTTCGTCATGCAGGTAGCTCAGGACTTTGCCTGCGCGGTCGGTCTCGACCATGCTCCAGGCGTCGACCCGCTCTTTGGGTGGCAAGGATTCAAGCAGCCCGGCGACCTTGGCCGGATGCATGGCATGCAGAATCTTGCCGACCCGCTTGAGCTTGCCCAGTGCCAGCGCTTCACGCACCTCGCGCATCTGGGTGCTGGCGTGATGCGCTTCGCTGGCCGCGGCCGCTTCCTCTTCGGTAGATATCGACTCGCCGGATTCGCTATGCAGTTGGCGCGCCAGCTCTGGCGTCAGGTGCGCGAGAATCCGCCCCTCGTGCGTGGCGTCGACCTGCTGCCACACCGACAGGCGGAGCTCGTCGTCGAGGGTTTCGATCAGGCTGGCGATCTTCGCCGGATGCATGTGCCGCAGGCGCTTGCGCACCCGTTTGTACTTGCCCGTCTCGAGCGCATCGATGATCTGGGCGATCTCCGTACGCACGCTGTCCATCGCCTGATCGGTCATACCCGTCGCCTGTTATTCGCTAGTGTCGTCCATTACGCCGGGATGGCGCAGCACGACATTGTGACACGTCGGGCCGACGACACCGGCGCGCCGTATCGAACCCGCCGGCAAAGGGTCCTGGCTGCACCTTGCGGCACCGGACGCACCGCGCCGGACCGGATTCATCCGGCCAAAACCTTCGACGACGCGAAATCTAGCCTCCGCCACGCCCCGGTGTCACATGCTGGCTGGCACGGTAGAAACCCAGCACCCGCGCCACGTACTCGCGGGTTTCGGGGTAGGGCGGCACGCCATCGTAGCGCATCACCGCGCCTTCACCGGCGTTATAGGCGGCCGCGGTGAGGGCGATGTCGCCGTCGAACCGGTCGAGCAGCCAGCGCAGATAGGCCAGGCCGCCGCGCACGTTTTGCTCGGGCTGGAAGGCATCGACCACATTGAAGCGCTCGGCAGTCTCGGGAATGAGTTGCATCAGGCCCATGGCGTTCTTGGAGGAAAGCGCCTTCGGATCAAAGCCGGATTCATTGCGCACGATGGCGAGCGCAAAGCGCGGGTCGACGCCAAACTGCGGCGCCAGGCGCTGCACCATTTGCGCATGCGGCCGCCGGGCGGCCGGCAGCGCCGCCACATAGCGCTGCACTTCCTGACGCGAGATGACGCGGCCCAGGGTTTTGATGACCGCAAGATCGATCGCCTGCTCGAAGCAGGCCGGGGTATCGATGCGGCCTGGGGCGCGGCCGGCGAGGAGTTTTTGCGCCTCAAGATGACCGCGCTGCGCGGCAAACGACAACAAGGTGGTGGCCACCGTGGGGCCAATCCCTGGTCGGCGGTGAGCCAGATAGAACTTGCCGAGCCGGTATTGCCCCTCGACGCTGCCGAGCCGCGCCGCCCAGCAATACCGAGCCTCGGCGCCCGCGTCAAAACCCACCGCTTCGGCGGCAATGCCGTCGTCGAGCAGTCGCGCGATGACCGGGGCCTCGTCGGGGAAAAGGCTGCCGCCCTCGGCGCGCGCCGCCAGCGGCATCAGCACCGTGGCCAACACCGCACACAACAGCGCACGAAGATTCAGCGTTGCAAGGACCATAGAAAACAAACTACCTCAAACACACGACGGCTTCCGTGACACCTGTATGGATAACGTCCGCACGGCGCCACGAGTTTAGGCCGACCGTGACATCCAGACGCCAGGCGGTGCGCAGCACGTGCCGGCAACACGCCCTATAATCGACGCATCCCGTTTCTGATGGTTTTGCGCTGATGCCGCCCAGCCTGCCGCTGTTCGAGATCCCCAGCCCCTTCATGACCGAACCTGGGCGCGTGTTGCTGCTCGAGCCACCAAGCGCCGACGCCGACACGCTCAGCGCCCAGTTGCTCGACGACCGCTACACACGGCCCTTCGTCGTCGACGACGGCGAGCATCTCACCCTGTATTTCACGCTGCGCCTGATCCAGAGCGCGATGCGTACGCGCTCGCCCAACACGCTGGCCCTGCGCTACACCCAGCAGATGATGCTGTTCATGGTGTTCATGCCGCGGCCGCAACGCATTGCACTGATTGGTCTGGGCGGCGGCTCGATCGTCAAGTTCTGCCGCCAGCACCTGCCCACCGCGCACTTCACTGCCATTGAACTCGACCCGGACGTGATTGCCCTGCGCGACACCTTTCGCGTGCCGCCAGACGACACCCATCTGCAGGTCATCCAGACGGACGGCGCCGACTATCTGGCCAATGCCGAGGCGGGCATTGATGTGCTGATGGTCGATGCCTTCAATGCCACCGGCTACGCACCCACACTCGGCAATACGGATTTCTTCGAGCACGCGGCCGAAAAACTGTCGGCGCGCGGCATGCTGGTGATCAACCTGGCCGGCGACACATCGCTATACGGCGGGCTGATCGGTAATGCGCTCGATGTCTTTGATGACCGGGTGATCGTTTTGCCAATCCACGAAGACGGCAACCACCTGCTGTTCGCGTTCAATGACCGGGCGTTCCGCCCCGACTGGCGCCGCCTGCGCAAACTGGCCGTGCAATGGCAGGACCGCTGTCAGCTCGATCTACCGAGCTTTGTCGACCAGCTGGAGCGCGCCGGCAAGCTGCGTCTGGCTCAGCGGGCATTGCATCACAGCACCTGAGCGGTGCCCTGAACTGCGCTGTCAAGGACACAACGCCGGCCCGTTTTACCAGGCCGGCGTCGGTCTGTGCGCATGGTCTTATCGACCGGGCAAATAGCTGCCGTGGCTGCTGTTCAGCTCTACCATGCTCGGCTCGGCGCGCTGTGCCGCAGCGGCCTGGACCATGTCGGCATTCGGCGTGGCGAAGTGCTTGATGCCGTATTCGCCGTCGGCACTGGCCGTACCCGCAAAACCTGCCAGTGCGAGGGTAGCGACGATGCCTGCGATGATAGTTTTGGTATTCATATCTGTTTCTCCGTCGATTTTATTTAAAGATTCTTTCACTTCAGCACCTTGCTGTCGTGACGTTTTGTGCACCGCTTTTCTTACATGCCAATAAAATTATTACTTCCTGCGGCGCACACATTCATTCATTACCGACCATTGATGTAGGTATTGAAAACACCATCCACCTTCGCCTTCTGCATCATGCCGTCTGCCTTGGCATGAGCCTGCATCGCTTTCGGTGCATTGTAGTGAGCAATTCCGTATTCGCCCTCGGCACTGGCATGGCCGGCGAGACCAGCAGTCAATGCGAGGGTGACGACAATACTTGAAACGACGTTTTTGGTATTCATGACGATTCTCCATGTGTTTTAAATTAAAGCGCCTGTTTTGTGCAGCGCTCGGAATAACAGACAAACGAAAGAACCCTTTTCTTACGCCGCTTTAGAAATTATTTTTCTGTGGCGCCAGACACGTGATCTACCGACGCGCGCCACAGCGCAGACACCGGCCCGGTCCGGCTTCGGTTAACATTGCGCATCGCCTCTTATCCGGAGCACGCTCCCATGGCCGGCCCGTCCGCCCTGCCCGACCACCGCCTACGCACCCTCTGCGACCCGACCACCTTCCCTTTCGACACCACCGAGCAAATCACCGGCCTGCCTGACGCCACCGTGTCGCTCGGCCAGGGCCGCGCCGAAGAGGCGCTGCGTTTTGCGCTGGCCATGCACCAGCCCGGCTACCACGTGTTCGTGCTCGGCGCGCACGGCAGCGGCCGCCACGCCATCGTCAATCGCCTGCTCAAGGAGCACGCCGCCACCCGCGCCGTGCCGCCCGACCTGTGCTACCTGCACAACTTCGACGACCCGCAGCGGCCCCAACTGCTCAGCCTGCCCGCCGGTCGCGGCGCACAACTGCGCACCGACATGCAGACCCTGATCCGCGAACTCGGCCCGGCCATTGACGACGCGCTCGACAGCGAGACCCACGAGGGCCGTGTCTCGGCCCTGCAAGAGGCGCACAAGGCGCGCGAAGAAGGCGCGCTGCGCGAGCTGGGCGAGCAATGCCATGGCGATGGGCTGGCCTTTCTGCGCACGGCCGAAGGCTTTGTGTTTGCGCCGACCGTCGATGGCGAGCCGATGACGCCGGAGCTTTTCGAAGCCCAGCCCAAGGACGCCCAGGCCGCGGTCGAGAAAAAGGTCGGCGAATGGAGCGACCGCCTGGCCGACCTGCTCGACGAATTCCCCAGCTGGCGCCAGGAGTTGCGCGACGCCATCGACCGCGCCGAACGTGAGGTGCTCGGCCCGGCCGTGGCGCTGCTGCTGCGCCCGCTGCGCGAGAAATACGCCGACCTGCCGCAGGTATTGGCTTTCTTCGATGCGATCCGCAAGGACTTGCTCGACTCGGGCGCCAACTGGATCAGCCCCGGCGAGGAAGAGGAAGACACCCCGGCCGAGGACGGCAGCCGCTTCCACCGCTACCAGATCAAGCTGCTGGTTGACCACGCCGCCACCGAGGGCGCGCCAGTGGTGCACGAAACCAATGCCGGCTTTGGCAACCTGATTGGTCGCATCGAGCATGTCACCCAGATGGGTAACGTGGTCACCCACTACAACCTGATCCGCGCCGGCGCGCTGCACCGCGCCAGCGGCGGCTACCTGATCCTCGACGCCGACCGCATGTTTGCCCAGCCCTATGCCTGGGAAGGGCTCAAGCGCGCACTGCGCAGTGGCGAGATCCGCATCGAGCCACCGGCCGAGGCGCAAAGCTGGTCGGGCTCACTGAGCCTGGAGCCCGAACCGGCGCCCTGTGCGCTCAAGGTGGTGATGATCGGCGACCGCGAAACCTTCTATCTACTCACCGACCACGACCCGGAGTTTGCCGAGCTGTTCAAGGTGGCCGCCGATTTCGACGACGACCTGCCGCGCACGCCCGACAACGAACAACGCTACGCCCGCCTGCTGACCACCCTGGCGCGCAATGCCAAGCTGCTGCCGCTGGACCGCGGCGCGATGGCCCGGCTGGTGGAAGAAGGCGCGCGCCTGGCCGAAGCGGCCGACCGCCTGACCCTGCACACCCGCTCGCTCTCCGACATCATGCGCGAGGCCGATCACTTTGCCCGCGGTGGTGGCGCGCCGACGATTGGCCGCGCGCACATCGACACCGCACTGGCCGCCAGTGCCCGACGCATGGCGCGCTACCCCGACCAGGTGCGCCAGTCGATCCTCGAAGGCACCACGCTGATCTCCACCTCCGGCGAGCGCGCCGGCCAGGTCAATGGTCTGGTGGTGGTCTCGCTGGCCGGCCAGCACTTTGGCCACCCGGTGCGCATCACAGCCACCGCCCGCGTCGGCGAAGGCGACGTGGTCGACATCGAACGCGAAACCGATCTGGGCGGCGCGATCCACTCCAAGGGCGTGCTGATTCTCACCGCCTTCCTGGCCGCCCGCTACGCCCGCCACCAGCCGCTGTCGCTCACTGCCAGCCTGGTGTTCGAGCAGTCCTACGCGCCGGTCGAGGGCGACTCGGCCTCGCTGGGCGAGCTGTGCGCGCTGCTGTCGGCGCTGGCGCAGGTGCCCATCCGGCAGAATCTCGCGGTCACCGGCTCGGTGAACCAGTTCGGCGAGGTGCAGGCGATTGGCGGGGTGAACGAAAAAATCGAAGGCTATTTTGATCTGTGCCTGGCGCAGGGCCTGACCGGCGACCAGGGCGTGGTGATTCCCGCGCCCAACGTGCGCCACCTGATGCTGCGCGAAGACGTGGTGGCCGCCGCCCACGAAGGGCGCTTCCATGTGCATGCGGTGACCACGGTCGACGAAGCCATGCAGATTCTCACCGGCATGACCGCCGGCGCGCCCGACACCAAAGGCGCCATGCCGCGCAACAGCATCAACTACAAGGTGGCCGCGACACTGGCCGACATGGCCGCCCGCCGCCACGCCAGCCCGGACGAAAACAGCCGCATCTCACGCCACCGCGGGCGCGGTGTCGCGCGTCAGCAAGAAAGCGAGTAGGGCCGGATTCATCCGGCCAGCGGTGATGGCGGGTGGCCCCGCCCGACGGCCCGAATCACGTAGGGCGGATACGCCGCAGGCGCATCCGCCATCGGTGCGACTTCGGGGCGTCGTTCGGCGGATGCGCTGCGCTTATCCGCCCTACGGCGTGGCGGCCGGCGGTTTGCCGGCCACGGCCTGCTTGAACAGCCCGTCGAGCAAATTGCCCGGCACCGGGAAGATCACCGTCGAGGTGCGGTCGCCCGCCACCTGGGTGAGCGTCTGCAAATAGCGCAGCTGCATCGCGGCGGGTTCGACAGCGAGCATCTGCGCCGCTTCGAGCAAGGCCACCGCGGCCTGCTTTTCGCCCTCGGCGTGAATGACCTTGGCGCGCCGTTCTCGCTCGGCCTCGGCCTGACGGGCGATGGCGCGGATCATCGATTCATCGATGTCCACATGCTTGATCTCGACGTTGGCCACCTTGATACCCCAGGTGTCGGTCTGCGCGTCGAGAATTTTCTGCACATCGAGGTTGAGCCGGTCGCGCTCGGTGAGCATCTCGTCCAGTTCGTGCTTGCCGAGCACGGCACGCAGCGTGGTCTGCGCCAGCTGGCCGGTGGCCATCAGGTAGTTTTCCACCGCGATGATGGCTTTCTCCGGGTCGACCACGCGGAAGTACACCACCGCATTGACCTTGACCGACACGTTGTCGCGCGAGATCACGTCCTGGCTGGGCACGTCCATGGTCACCACGCGCAAATCGACCCGCACCATCTGCTGGATGCCGGGGATCAGGATGATCAGGCCCGGCCCCTTGACGCTGGTAAAGCGCCCGAGGGTGAACACCACGCCGCGCTCATATTCGCGCAGGATCTTGATCGATGCCGCGGCCAGCGCGACCAGCAAGATGAGGACCGGCGCGACGCCGGTAAAGGTATCGAAACTCATGAGGGGCTCCCTGAATCGATGGGTTCGACGGACAGCACCAGCCCGTCAATGGCGGTAATTCGAATGCGCTGGCCGGCGCTCAGGGGCTGACTGCAGCGAACCCGCCAGCGCTCGCCATCGACTTGCGCCCAGGCATCGGGGCCGTCAATCACGCTGATTTCGCCGACACGGCCGAGCAACTGCCCGACACCACTGGCGAGCGGTCGCTGGCGGCTCCTGAGAAACAGGTTGCCGGCCAGAAAGATCAAGCCGGCCGCCGCCACGGCAGTGCCGGCAATGAAGGGCAGCGGCACGGCAAAGCCCGGCGCCTCCTGATCGAGCAGAAATACGCCGCCAAGCACCATCGCAGCAATGCCGCCAATGCCGAGCACCCCGAAGCTGGGCAGAAACACCTCCGCCGTGATCAGCACCAGCCCGAGCACCACCAGGCCGACACCCGCCCAGTTGATGGGCAGCATCTGGAAGGCGTACATGGCCAGCAGCAGGCAGATGGCGCCGGCCACGCCGGGCACGCCGAAGCCGGGGCTGGTGAATTCAACAAACAGACCGTAGAAACCGATCATCATCAGCACCAGCGCGAGCTGCGGATTGGCCAACACGGCCAGCGCCTGGTGCCGCCAGCCGGGCAGGTGGGTATCGATGCTGGCACCGGCGGTTTGCAGCGCGCGCTTGCCGGCGGGCAGCGTCACCTCGCGGCCGTCGATCTGTTTGAGCAGGTCGGGCACATCGGCCGCGATCACGTCGATCACACCCGCGCGCAGCGCCGCTTCGGCCGACAGACTGGCCGCCTCGCGCACCGCTTTTTCAGCGAATTCGACATCACGTCCACGCAACTCGGCCAGGCTGCGGATATAAGCGGTGGCATCGTTGGTGGCTTTGCGCGCCAGCGTGTCACCGCCCAGCGAGGGGGTGATGGCGTCGGCTTTGCTGGCCGGATCGGCCGGGTCATCGCCGGGCTTGGGCGTCGGCTTGGAACTCCCCGGCATGCCAATGGCCACCGGCGAGGCCGCGCCCAGATTGGTTGCCGGCGTCATTGCCGCCAGATGGCTGGCGTAGAGAATGAAGGTGCCGGCACTGGCCGCGCGTGCGCCTTCGGGACTCACATAGGTGATGACCGGCACGGGCGAAGCGAGGATAGCCTTGATGATCTGGCGCATCGACGTGTCCAGCCCGCCGGGGGTGTCGAGCGCGATGACCACCGCCTCGAGGTCTTTCTCGGGGCTCAACCCGCGCACGATGAAGTCCGCCGAGGCCGGGCCGATCACGCCCTCTACCTGCAGCACCCGCACGGTCGCCGCCTGCGCCGGCATCACGCCGAGCAGCGCCAACATCAACAGCATGTGGCGCAGGGCCATCCAGATCCTTGCGGTGTCGCATCGGGTCATCGTGTCCTCCGGTGGCGCCGTCAAAGATAAAGGCGCGGCACACTCACTCAGAGGCCGCCCACGCCGCCAAGTTCCGCGTGGCATGACCGACACATTTGCTTACCACCCGGTTTAACCCCAAAACCCGTACCACTTCGTTTCATGGACATCACCCCCCACAACAGGACACCGACCATGCAACGCACCGCCACCCCCCTCATCCTCTGCCTGATCCTGAGCGCCTGCGCTCCCGCCGGCCGCACCCCGATGGCCGACGCCACCGGCCAGGCCGCGCCGCCGCCGGCCGCCCCCGAAACCCCTGCCAAAGCCGCACGCACCGCCGATGCACTCAGCGAACCGCGCGCCGAACACGACGCCCCCATGGCCAGCACCCCTGTCGTGGCCGCCGCCCCGCGCGAACGCGCCATGGAATCGCTGGCCATGAAAGGCGAAGCCAAGCTGATGCGCGTCATGCCCCACCCCATGCCGAGCATCGCCCCGCCGCAGCCGGTGGACCGCGAACGCTATCAAGGCATAGCCACCAACCCGGTGCACCAGGTGGCGACCGCGCCGGTGTCGACCTTCAGCATCGATGTGGACACCGGCAGCTGGTCCAACCTGCGGCGCTTTCTCAACGAAGGCCGCCTGCCGCCCAGCGACGCGGTGCGCGTCGAGGAGTGCATCAACTACTTCCCCTACGACGACGCCCCGCCCACCGGCAACACGCCCTTCGCCGTGCACACCGAGCTGGCGCAATCGCCGTGGAACCCCGAGCGCCTGCTGATGCGCGTCGCGCTCAAGGGGCAGGACATCGGCAAGCAAACGCTGCCGCCGGCCAACCTCGTCTTCCTGGTCGATGTCTCCGGCTCGATGCGCTCGGCCAACAAGCTGCCCCTGCTCAAGAGTTCGCTCAAGCTGCTGGTGCAGCAGTTGCGCCCGCAAGACCGCATCTCGCTGGTGACCTATGCCGGCGCCTCGGGCCTGGCCCTGCCGGCCACGCCGGGCAATGAAAAGGGCACCATCCTCGCCGCCATCGACGCCCTCAACGCCGGTGGCAGCACGGCCGGCGCCAGCGGCATCGAGCTGGCCTACCAGACCGCGCAGGCCGGCTTCGTGCAAGGCGGCATCAACCGCATCCTGCTCGCCACCGATGGCGACTTCAACGTCGGCCAGACCAACTTCGAGCAGCTCAAGGCCCGCGTCGAACAACTGCGCACCACCGGCGTACAGCTCACCACACTCGGCTTTGGCACCGGCAACTACAACGAACAGCTGATGGAGCAGATGGCCGACGCCGGCAACGGTGCCTACGCCTACATCGACACCCTGATGGAAGGTCACAAAGTGCTGGTCAACGAGATGAGCAGCACCCTGGCGACGATCGCCAAGGACGTGAAGATCCAGGTCGAGTTCAACCCCGCCGCGGTCAGCGAATACCGCCTGATCGGCTACGAAAACCGCATGCTCCGCCGCGAAGACTTCAACAACGACAAGATCGACGCGGGCGAAATCGGCGCCGGCCACTCGGTGACCGCGCTGTACGAACTCACCCCGGTCGGTCAGCGCGGCCTGATCGACCCGCTGCGCTACGGCAGCGACCCGCGCCCGGCCACCGCCACCGTCGCCCGCAGCGCCGAACTCGCCCATGTGCGCCTGCGCTACAAGCAGCCCCACGCCAGCACCAGCCAGATCATCGAGCACCCGGTGCGCCGTGAAGCCACGCGGCCGATCAGCGCCACCAGCGACAACTTCCGCTTCGCCAGCGCGATTGCCGGCTTCGGTCAGATCCTGCGCGGCGGCAGCTACACCGGCCAGTGGTCCATCGCCGACGCCCGCGCACTGGCCGCAGGCGCCCTCGGCAGCGATCAATTCGGGTATCGTGGTGAAGCCCTGCGGCTGATGGACCTGGCCGCCGCGCTCAGCCCGTTGCCGCCCCAAGCCACCGCCCCGCTCGAATGACCAACACGCCGCCGCTCGCCACTTTGCCCGACGAAGACCTGATGCTATTGGTCGCCCGCGGCATCGTGCGCGAGCCGGCGGCGGAATTGTTCAACCGCCACAACCGCGCCCTGTTCAACTACCTCGCCTGGCTGGCGCAAGGCAATCTGGGCGAAGCCGAAGACATCGCACAAAGCACCTGGATCCGGGTGCTTTCGCGCTGTGGCGACTACACCCCGACAGCGGCCTTTCGCACCTTCCTGTTCCAGATCGCCCGCAACCTGTGGCTCGACGCGCGCGGCAGCGCCTGGCAGCGCCACAGCGCGCCCGAAGAGACCGCCCCCGAAGCCAGCGACGAAGGCGAGCTGTCGCCCGACACCGTGCTCGCCCTGCAGCAAGACAGCCAGCGTGTGCACACCGCCCTGCTCACTCTGCCCGCCCAACAGCGCGACGCCATCGCCCTGCGCTTTTTTGCCGACATGAGCGTGGACGACATCGCCGCCACCGTCGGCGTCGGTTTCGAAACCGTCAAAAGCCGGCTGCGTTACGCCTTCCGCCACCTGCGCACCGAGCTGGAGCGCGCCACATGAGCGCCGCCGAAGACCGCTTCATTGCCGGCGACGGCCCGCTCGCCGCGCTGATCCGCGCGCAGCCGGCCTTCGAGGCGCCGCCGCGCCTGCTTGAACACATCCTCACCGCGCTGGAGGCCACGCCCGCGCCCGCTGGTTTTGAGGCGCCCGCCGGGCTGTTCGACGCCGTCATGGTCGAAGCCGAGCGCATCGACGGCGCCCAGGCGCCCCGCCGCGAGGCGCTGCTCGCCGAACTGGCCGCCGGCAAAAAGGCGAGTGATGCCCTCGGCGCCGAGGTCAGCCCCGCCACCGCCGCCTGGCTCGCCGCACAGCAGCCCACGGCCGACGCCGCGCCACGCGTGCGCCGCCGACGCTGGCCCTGGCTCGCCGGCATCAGCACCGCCCTCACCGCCGCGCTGGCCGTCAGCGTCGCCCTGCGCATGGTGCAAGAGCCCGCCATGCCACCGCCGATGCCGGCGCAGACGAGCATGTCGGCGCCGGCCGAGTCACGCGCCGAGGCATCGGCCGACGTGGCAGCCGAACCGGCAGCCAACGCCACTGGCTCCGCCAAGGACACCATCGCCTTCGCGCCCAAACCGCAAGTCGCCGAGCGCCTCGGCAAAGCCGAAGCCGCCCCCGCGAAGATCGCCCGCACCCGCCCAAGTGAATCCCGGGAGCGCGAAGCCAAACGCACCGCACCGCAAGCGACCCCACCCGCCAAGATCATGGCCGACGCCGCGCCGGCATCGCCAGTCGTGACCGCGCCGCCGGCCGCCGCGGCACCGACGATGGCCAAAGCCCTGCGCAGCGCACCCGCCAAGCGCGCACCGCTGCGTGCAGATGCCGACGAAGCCATCGCCCCGCCAAGCACCATCAGCGCAGCCCTGGACACCGCCCCCGCCGAGCTTGCCACGCGCCTGCTTGCGCTGCCCGCTGGCGCGTGGGCACTGACGGTTTCAGCCGCCGACGAGGCCGTCGGCGACGCACTGCGCACGGCGCTTGTTGCCGAACTGAAGCGCTTGGGACGCGAAGACATCGTGATCATGAACGTCGGGGCGGTCGCCCCGGGTCAGTTACGGATCACGCCCGTGGAGTGAGGGACCGCGGGTGCCGGCTCGGCGCATGGTGGGCGGCACGCCGCCGACCACACCCCCAAGAATGACACCGAATCGAATCAAGGCACCGACGCCCACCCGTCGCAGCGTGCGCCAAAACCATCGATACGGCATCATGCCTCCGGGAAAAAAATGAACCCAACCAACCGCCACCCCATCGGGAGCGCCATGCGTCGCTATCGGCAGCTTCTCACCGTCGTGCTGTTTCTCGCTATTCTGTTCGGCGTCGCCGAAGGGTTCGGGCTGCGCGATCACCTTAGCCTCGCCTATCTGCAGGCCCAACTCACCCAGCACCCG
This sequence comes from Zoogloeaceae bacterium G21618-S1, assembly GCA_027214125.1. Lineage (GTDB taxonomy): Bacteria > Pseudomonadota > Gammaproteobacteria > Burkholderiales > Rhodocyclaceae > Nitrogeniibacter. Next base: position 84,383 of record JAPWHF010000010.1, on the reverse strand, counting down.
CTTGGCGGACTACTCGCCTTCATGGCGCTGTTCGCACTCGGCAACCTGATTCAGATTCCGGGCTGGGTTTTTCTGGCCTCGGCGGTGCTCGCGCTGGGCAAACTGTGGGGTGGCGTCGCCACCTATATCGCCGCCAGCGCCTCGTGCATCGTCACCTTTGTGGCCGTTCGTGCCATCGGGGGTGACGCTTTGCAGAAACTCGACAACCCGACCGCCACACGACTGCTGGGACATCTGCATGCGCGGCCGGTGGGCGTCATCGTGGCGCTCAGAACGCTGTTCCAGACGCTGCCGGCGCTCAACTACACACTGGCCTTGTCGGGCGTCGGATTCCGCCCCTACGTGCTCGGCACCCTGCTCGGCCTGCCGCTGCCGATCGCCGCGTACTGCGTGTTTTTTGACTACCTCAGCCGCCTGTGGCGCTAAGTGGCGCCGCAACCGATTACTCACCCAGGGAGATCATCGTGAACGGCCCCGATCCGACCAATCCGCATCCCATGCCCGGCTTCCCGCAGGTGTGCTTCATCAGGAACTGCGTCACCAATCCGAACATCGTCATCGGCGACTACACCTATTACGACGACCCGGACGATCCGACCGGCTTCGAGCGCAATGTGCTCTACCACTTCCCCTTCATCGGCGACAAACTCGTCATCGGCAAGTTCTGCGCCATCGCGCGCGGCGCGAAATTCATCATGAACGGCGCCAACCACAAGCTATCAGGCATTTCGACCTATCCCTTCCAGATCTTCGGCAGCGGCTGGGAGACGGTCATGCCGGGGCCGAACGATCTGCCGTTCAAGGACGACACGGTTGTCGGCAACGATGTGTGGATCGGCTACGAGGCGCTGATCATGCCAGGGGTCAGGATCGGCAATGGCGCCATCGTGTCCTCACGCGCGGTGGTGGCGGCCGATGTGCCGCCCTACAGCATCGTCGGCGGCAATCCGGCGCGGGTGATCAAGTCGCGCTTCGCGCCCGACGCGGTCGCCACGCTGGAGTCGCTGGCGTGGTGGGACTGGCCGGTAGAGACGATCACCGCGCATCTGCCGCTGATCGTCGCCGGCGATGTCGAGGCGCTGCGTCGCGTCACCGAGCGGGCCGACAGAGCATGACGCCGCACCGCCTCGACGGCCTCGACATCGCCCGCTTCGTCGCCTTCGTGGGCATGGTCATCGTCAATTTCAAGATCGCCATGGGCGCCACCGGTGGCGGTCTGCTCGACACGCTGACGGGGGTGCTCGAAGGCAAGGCGGCGGCCACCTTCGTGGTGCTCGCCGGCGTGGGGCTCGGCCTGTCGGCCGCCCAGGGCACGCTGGCCCAGACCCTCTCGGTCACCTTGCGCCGCGTGGTTTTCCTGCTCGCGCTGGGCTTGCTCAACACCCTCGTCTTCGATGCAGACATCCTTCACTACTACGCGTTCTATTTCCTTTTCGGCGTCCTGCTGGTCCCGCTGGCCTCGCGCTGGCTGGTGCTGGGCATCGTTTTGCTGAATCTGCTCTTCGTGGCGATGATCCTGGTCTTCGACTACGACACCGGCTGGCACTGGGCAAGCTATTCATACGCCGGCTTCTGGACCCCGACCGGCTTCATGCGCAACCTGTTCTTCAACGGCTGGCACCCGGTCGTTCCCTGGCTCGGCTTCCTGCTGTTCGGCATCGTGCTGAGCCGGCTCACGCTGCCGGATCGCACCACCCAGCACCGCTTGATCCTGCTCGGCGCCCTGGCTGTGGCAGCGGCGGAGGCGGCCAGTGCGCTGCTCGCCAGACAGCTCGCCCTGATCGATCCGGCGCTGGCGATCCTGGCCACCACAGGCCCCGTCCCGCCCATGCCGCTTTATGTGCTGGCCGGTATCGGCAGCGCCTCGGTGGTCGTCGGCCTGTGCCTGCGCGGATCGGCCTGGCTGGGCCGGACCGGTCTGATCGGCATCGTCACCCCCGCTGGCCGGCAAACCCTGACCTTGTATCTCGCCCACATCCTGATCGGCATGGGCACACTCGAAACACTCGGCATGCTGGGTGGCCAGACGGTCACGGCGGCGGTGGCTGCAGCCAGCCTGTTTTGCGCCGCTGCCCTCGTCTATGCCTGGTGCTGGTCACGCGCTTTCAAGCGTGGCCCGGTCGAGGCGGCCATGCGCCAGCTGGCAGGCTAACCCGGCGCCACCGCCGTACGGCGCTCCAGCCGCGCCAACCACACCAACGCCCCCAGGCTGACCAGCACCACCGGGAAGACGATCGCATTGACCGTGCCCCAACCCCAGGCGTTGAGCAACTGGCCGGAGGCAAAGGAGGCGAAGGCCACGGTGCCGAACAGGATGAAGTCGTTGGCGCCCTGCGCCTTGCCTTTTTCTTCCGGCCGATAGGCCTCGGTGAGCATCGCCGTGGCGCCGATGAAGCCGAAGTTCCAGCCGATGCCGAGCAACACCAGCGCGCCCCAGAAGTGCGCCAGCGCCACGCCCATCAGGGCGACCACGGCGCAGGCGATGAGGATGAGCAGGCCGGTGGCGACGATGCGCGGCTTGCCGAAGCGGGCGATCAGGCTGCCGGTGAAAAAACTCGGGCCGAACATGGCCAGCACATGCCACTGGATGCCGAGAGTCGATTCATCCGCGGTGAAACCGCAGCCGATCATCGCCAGCGGCGCGGCGGTCATCACCAGGCTCATCAGCGCGTAGGCCGCCGTGCCGCACAGCACCGCGACGCCAAAGCGCGGCTGGCGCAGGATCTCGCCGAGCGGCCGGCCGGTGTCGGCCACGACGCCTGTCGGCGTCCGCACCGGCACCGACGGCGCCAGAAACGCCATCACGATCAGCGAAGCCACCAGCAAGCCGATCCCACTCAGGAAGGCGCCGGCAAAGGGCACGGGCAACAGCAGGTCCTTGGTCAGGATCACCGTCTGCGGTCCGAGCACGGCCGCCGCAATGCCGCCAACCAGCACCCAGGAAATCGCCTTGGCCTTGAAGTCCGCCGTGCCGCGGTCGGCCGCAGCGAATCGGTACTGCTGCACGAAGGCGCCGGAGAAGCCATTGACCATCAGCGCCATGCAGAACAGCCAGAACGAATGCACCGTGAGCGCCCAGGTGGCGAACAGCAGGCCGCTGATACCGATCAGCGCGCCCGCCATGAAGCCGCGCTTGCGGCCGACCGCCCGCATCAGCATCGCCGCCGGCAGGGCACCGAGCGCCACGCCGAGGGTGTAGCCAGTGACCGGCGCCGTGGCCAGCGCCTTGTCGGGCCCGAGCAGATAACTGCCGGCGATAGCGCCCAGCGCAAAATTGAGCGGTGCCGCCGCGCCGCCAAAAGCCTGACAGGCAGCGTATAACACCGCGTTTCTCCGTGCGACGGCGTTCTCTTCGTCGGCGCTGGGCGCTGTGGTGACGTGGGACATGCGGGCTCTCAAAATGACCGATGCCATCATGATGACGGACGATCCACCCCGCCGCCCAGAGACGATGCGAATCAAATTTCGGGCGATCTGTCCGCACTGATTCCGCCGGTCAACGCCACACGCCCTGCAAAACACTTACGACATTGGCGTGCGCGATATCGCGTGCGACAATGCGACACACTTTTTTACCCGGGCCATGCCCGGCTGACTGACACCGCGCCAGACGGTGCGTCGGACAGAGAGAAGCCCCATGTCATCCTCCCGCACCGCCCGCGGCGTTCTGCTGCGACTCAAGTTCAATCTCGTCCTGATCGCCATCTTCGTGTTCAGCCTCATCGGCGCGGGCGTGTATTACTACCGCTTTCTCGAGCAAGGCGCCTTCGACGATGTGCGCCACGACTCACAGGTGATGATGGAAACGGCGCTGGCCATCCGCAGCTACACCACCGACCAGATCAAGCCGCATCTCGACCCGCTCAACGCTGACCAGTTTCTGCCGCAAACGGTGCCCGCCTTCGCGGCGGTCGAAACCCTGCGCCGTCTGGCCAGTCGCTACCCCGGCTACGACTACCGCGAAGCGGCGCTCGACGCCACCAACCCGCGCGACCGCGCCAATGCCTGGGAAGCGGAGCTGATCGAACAACTCGCCGCGGCGCGCAAGAAATCGCCGCGCGACGAGGTCGAACTATCGGGCGTTCACGGCAAGGGCATCGCCCGAACGCTCTACGTTGCCCGCCCCATCACCCTCACCGACCCGGGCTGCCTGACATGCCACGGCAATCCCGCACTGGCACCCGAGAGCATGGTCAAGGTCTACGGCACGCAAGGCGGCTACGGCTGGAAACTGGGCCAAACCATCGGTATGCAGATCGTCCGGGTGCCCATGCTCTACCCGCTCGAAAAAGCGCGCACCACCTTCAACACCTTCATGATCTCGCTGGTCGTCATCTTCGGACTGATGTTCCTCGGCCTCAACCTGGCGTTATCGGCGATGGTCATCGAGCCCATGGCGCGACTCAACCGTCGGCTCGAAGCACTCGCCACCACCGATTTCCTCACCGACCTGGTCAACCGCCGCCGCTTCTTCGAGCGACTCGCTGCCGAAATGGCCGAGGCCCGCGTCCACAACACCAGCCTGTCGGTGGTGATGTTCGACCTGGATTTCTTCAAACGCATCAACGACACCTTCGGCCACGACAGCGGCGACAAGGTGCTCAAGCACACTGCCGTACGTGTGCGCGAGTTGCTGCGCAGCTCCGATTGCGCCGCCCGCTTCGGTGGCGAGGAGTTCATGATCTTGCTGCGCGAGACCCCCATCGACGCCGCCATGGCCGTGGCCGAAGCGGTGCGCGCCAAGATCGCCGATGTGCCCTTCGAGGTCGTCGGCACCGTCAGCGCCAGCTTCGGCGTCGCCACCTGGAACCACCACGAAGACGCCCATGCCCTCATCAACCGCGCCGACCGCGCGCTGTACCAGGCCAAGGACCGGGGTCGGAACATGGTGGTGCGGGCAACCGACACGCCGGTGCGGCGCGTGCTGGTGTCGGAGGATGGCGGGGGGATTTGAGCCCGCGCCTCTCGCCTTCGGCATACCGCCTTGCGCAGAGGGCGCCTACGGCGAATCCCCTCTGCGCGACACCGCGGCATCGTCGTCGTCCACCGACTACAGCTGACCTAGCCGGCATCCGCCGCGTCATCGAGCAGTCGCTCGCACTCGGCCATCAGCGCGCGTGCGTGTTCGGATTCGTAGTTGGGGTCAAGCGCTTCCATCATCTCGTGCACCGTGAACAGCCCCGCCTCCAGCGAGAGCGAGGCGGCCATGGTACGGGCGAGTTGGTCGCTCAGACCTGACAGATGGCGTCGCTCGGCGAGCGGCAGGCGCCGCCGGGTGCGCGCCAGCCAGTCGGCGGCGAGCGTGGCGCCCTGCGCCTCGGTCGGCCACTGGCCGTGCTCGTACCACAACGAAAGCCGCTCGGCGGTGAGCGCAAAAATCAGCGCCGCACGGGTGCCTCGGCTGTCGGCGGGCGGCAAAGGTGAGGGCGTTGAATTCATCAAAAGTGGCAAAAACTCAACGATCAAGAGCCGCGAGAATCTCGCCCAGGGCGTGCGCTGCGCCCATCTGCACACGATGCGTCACTACCGCACTCACTCGCGTTTCGCCAGGGTTGATCTCCACCGTCGGCACGCCCGCCTCGGCCGCCCAGATGACGGGCCCGGCGATGTACGGGAAGGCGCTGGAGGTGCCGATGCTCATGACCAGATCGACGCCTTCGACCAGCATGTGTTCCAGGCGCAGGATGCCGTCGCGCGGCAGGTCTTCGCCAAACAACACGACGTCGGGGCGCATCACGCCGCCGCAGGTGGGGCAGCCCGGCGGTATCTGCAGGCCGGCGTAGTCTGGCACGCGGCGACCGCGGCCGCATTCGGTGCATTGCAACTGATGCAGGTTGCCGTGGATCTCGACCAGATTTACCGTGCCCACGTCGCGGTGAAAGCCATCCACATTCTGCGTAAACACCATCGAGCCGGGGCGTTCGGCCACCAGACGGGCGATGGCATGATGCGCCGCGTTGGGTTGAGCGCCGCGGCAGTTGGCTTCGATCTGGGCGAGGTAGGTCCAGCTCACCTCCGGCCGGTTGGCCATCATTTGGCCGGAAAGCGCCTTTTCGATCGGGATGCCATGGCCGGTGAGCTTGTCGTCATACAAACCGCCAATGCCGCGGTAGGTCGGCAGACCGGAATCCGCAGACAGGCCCGCGCCGGTAATGAAGAGGATACGTTTGGCCTGACGGACCAGCGCAGTGACGGCGGCGAGGGTGTCGGTATCGGACATGACGGGCGGGATGCGGGACGGGAAGGCGTCATCATACGCCGGTCACAAAATCGTCACGCCCCTGAAGGCCGCCGCAGCGTCGTCCACACCGTGACGCCGATGATCAGCACGCCGCCAATCCACTCGCGCATGCCGGGCAGCTCGGCAAACAACATCGCCGCCAGCGCAATGCCGTACACCGGCTCCAGCGACGCAACCACCGCCGCCGTTTGCGGCGGCACATGACGCAGGCTGGCAATGAACAAGGTGTGGGCCAGCGCCGTCCACACCACGCCCAGCGCGATCAGCCATAGCCACTGGGTGGCACTGCCGGGCATCACCCCATCAACAAACGGCATCAAACAGAAGGCGGCGATGGCGTTCTGCGCCATGGCCAGGCGCACCGGCCCGCTGCTGCGGCTGATGCGCCGGTTGATACTGGCGAGCACGGCAAAGCTGAAGCCCGAGAGCACGCCCCAGGCCAGGCCGATAAGCGTGCTGTCACCGAAGCGCCAGTGCGGCACCAACACCACCAGACCCAGCGTGACGACCCCGGCGCACACCCAGTCCGCGCGCTTCGGCCGCTCACCGCCGAACACCGCCAGCACGGCCGCGAACATCGGGTAGCTGGCGTAGCCCATCAAGCCGATGGCCACCGACGACACCTGAATGGCGACGAAAAAACTCAACCAGTGCACCGCCAGCAGCGGCCCGGCGAGCAGACTCAAGCCCCGAAAGCGTCCCGCCTCCGGCCGCCAACGCAGCCACAGCCACAAGGCGAGCGCGGCGATGGCGGTTCGCCCGAACACCAGCGCTTCGGCCGACAGTGGCAAGCCTTTGGCGAACAGCCCGGCACTGCCAAAGAGGAATACCGCCACATGCAGGGCGATCCAGGCGCGGGGCGGCGTAGCGGCAGGCATGGCGGCGATGATAGCGGCTTTTGCGCGCACACCCCACGCAAGGCAGACGGCGCGATAGGCTTCGGTTACGATGGTGCCGTTGCCGACTCGACGCCCCTCCATGCACGCACCCATGCCCTCCCTGCAGGCGCAGCGAACCGGCCCGTTGGCCCGGCTGTGGTTCGCCGTCAGCGCCCTGATCGCCCTCGCCTCGCTCGGCCTGTGGGCCTGGCATCATCCCCTCGATCGGGTCGCCGCCACGGCGGTGGCCGCCCTCGCCGTGATGACCTTTCTGGCGCGCCCCTCCGCCTGGTTGGTTGTGCTGCCGGCGCTGTGGCCGGTCATCGACCTCGCCCCGCTCACCGGCTGGATCCACTTCACTGAAAGCGACGCCCTGGTGCTGGCGGTGGTCGCCGGCGTCGGCCTGCGCGAGGCCTTGGCCCCGCCCCTGCCGGTGCGCGCCGCGCCGGCCTTCCGGCTGTCGCCAATCGCCCTGCTGATTGCCCTGCTATGGATTGTCAGCTACGGCGTGTCGGCCTGGCGCACGCCGATTCCGCTCCCCCCCTTCGATGCCAGCCTGTTCGCCGGCTACAAAACACCTCTCAATGGCCTGCGCCTGCTCAAGGCGCCGGTCCTCCTTCTGATGCTCTTGCCCTGCCTGCACGCCGCCGGACGTGCGCGCGGCGCGGCCGCCTTCGGCCGGCTCACGCTCGGCATGACGCTCGGTCTGCTTACCGCCTCGCTGGTGACGGTGTGGGAGCGCGACGCCTTCCCCGGCCTCACCAATTTCTCGGCGGATTACCGCACCACCGGCCTGTTCTGGGAGATGCATGTTGGCGGCGCCGCCCTTGATGCCTGGCTGGCCTTAAGCTTCCCCTTCGCGCTGGCAGGCTTTCTACGCAGTCGCGACCTGACGCGGCGGCTGCTTTTCCTGGCGGTACTCGCCATTGGCGGCTATGCGATCCTGACCACCTTCTCCCGCGGCCTGTATGCCGCTGTCGGGGTCAGCCTGGTGTTGCTGTTGTTGGCCGGGCGGGCCAGCGCGACCGCCACGCCCGTCGTCGACGACTGTCCACGCCCCTTGCCCGGCGGCGCATGGCTGGCCGCCGCCGTGCTGATCGGCTCGGCCATGGCCGCCTTCGCTGGCGGCGGCTATCGCGGCCTGGCGGCCCTGATCGGCTTCGCGCTGGCGGCCTATCTGTTTGGGGATATCGCCCGCCGGCTGGGCCGCGGCCAACGCATGCTGGCACTCGGCGCGGGCGTGCTGCTCGGTGCCGTCACACTGCTCAGTCCGATGATCGACAAAGGGCCCTATCTCGCCTTCGGCGTGCTGTGCCTGTCGGCCCTGACGGCTGCGGCAATCAGCCTGCGTCGCCCCGGGTCCGCCTCACCGGCAGTTGTCGGACTCGCGCTGACAGGTGCCTGCGCCGTATCGGCCGCGGTGGTCGGTCGCTACTGGGGCGAAGGCGTGGGCGAAGCAGGCATTTTTGCCGCCGCGGGCGCCGGCCTGCTGGTCCTCACGGTGCAGCTCATGCTGCCGCGCCCGCTGTGGCATCGGGCGGGCGACGGCCTGGCGCACGCGTTGCTGATCCTCGGCGTGGCCGGCGCGCTGGCCACCGGCACCACCAGTTACTACATGGGCGAACGCTTTTCGACCGTCAGCGAGGATCTGGGAGGTCGCATCGCGCACTGGCAAGAAGGCGCCGCGCTGGTGCGCACGCCTGCCGATCATTGGCTGGGCCTCGGCCTGGGTCGCTATCCGGACGCCTACTTCTGGTCTGGCCCGCTGGCCGCCAATGCCGGCTCGTGGGAGCTGCCTGATGAGAGCGGTCAACGCTTCAGCCGCATTGGCGCCGCGCGCCATGTGCTGGGCTTCGGGGAACTGTTCCGGGTGTCGCAACGGGTCGCCGCCGACACCACCGGCCCCTTCCACTACCGCATGAAACTGCGCGCACCGGCGCGATCCAGCCTGCATCTCGAAATCTGCCGAAAACACCTGCTATACACCCAGATGTGTGCCATTGCCCTCATCAAGATCGACAGCCCGACCTGGACCGAAGTGCAAGGCACGATGGAAGCGGGCAGCCTCACCGCCAACGCCGGACAACACTACCGGCCCAGCGTACTGTCGCTGGCCACTGACGGGCGGGCTCCGGTAGATGTGGACGACATTGAGGTCATCGACAGTGCAGGGCGCTCGCTGGTCGCCAATGGCGACTTTCAGGCCGGGGTGGATCGCTGGTTCTTCAGCTCCGACCGCCACCACCTGCCCTGGCATGCCAAGAGCCTGTTCCTGCACGTGTGGGTCGAGCAAGGCGCACTTGGGCTGGCAATGCTTGGCCTGATGCTGCTCGCGGCGGCCGGGCGCGTGGGGCTGGGGCGGGCACGTGAGCATCCGTTCGCGGCGCCGGTGCTGGCCGGCCTGGCGGGTTTCGTGGCCGTAGGCGTATTCGACAGTCTGCTCGACATGCCGCGCATGACGCTGATGCTGCTCCTCACCGCCTGGCTGGCGCTGTGCCTGAACCCGGCCGCGCTCAAGGAAACGCCGGGCCGCCCCAAGTTGCCCTGACCCCCTCGGGGGGCCTGACGCAAAACGGCAGATCTGGGGGGGCGCTCAGGCTGGCGCAACCTCGACCAGGCAGTCGTAAAACACCGGTCCGCCGCCCATGTCGGTGAGCGCCGAGGACGTAACGGCATTGGCATTTTCGCCATCGCCGGAAAACTTCTGCCACCACACCGACGGCGCGGCGACCACGCCGGGGCGCACCCGGTCGGTGACCACCGCCAAGGCATGAAACGCCCCGCGATCATTGAAGATGCGCAAGCGGGCGCCATCGGCAATACCACGTGCAGCGGCGTCCTCGGGATGCAGCTCCAGTGTCGGCGCGCCTTCCTTGTCGCGCCAGCGAGGCAGGTTAGCGAAGCTGGAGTTGAGGAAGTTGCGCGCCGGCGGCGAAATCATGGCCAAGGGATAGCGCGCGGCCTGCCCCGGGTTGCTGACGGGCGATTCGATCGGCGGCACCCAGCCGGGCAGCGGGTCAAAGCCCTGATCGGCCATCGTCTGCGAAAAGAACTCGCAGCGGCCTGACGGCGTCGGGAAACCGCCCCGGGCGAAGGGCGCGAAAGGCCGGGGCAGATTGAGACGCGCCCAGCCTTGCTTGGCCAAGCCCTCGGCAAAGCCCAGACTGCGGGCATCACGGGTGTTGAAGGCCGCGGCAGCAATGGTGGCGTCGTCTTCGAACAGCGCCGGGTCGTCAAAGCCCAGGCGCGCGGCAAGGCGACGGAAGACTTCGCTATTGGGCAGCGACTCGCCCACCGGATCAATGGCCGGCGTGTTGGCCACGGCGTACAGATGGCCGTAGGCCTTGTGCACATCGACATGTTCGAGCTGGCTGGTGGCGGGCAGGAGGATGTCGGCGTAATCGGCGGTATCGGTCTGGAACAGCTCGTGCACCACGCAGAACAGGTCTTCACGGGCGAAGCCGGCGCGCACCCGGTTGCTGTCGGGCGCCACCGCCACCGGGTTACTGTTGTACACATAGATGGCGCGGATCGGCGGGTCATTGGCGGTGAGCAGTGCCTCGCCGATGGGCGACATGTTGATGGTGCGTGGCGGGAAGCGCTCGGCATCCGGGTAGAGATCGGGGCGCTCGAGCGCCGCGGTGTCGACCGGGAAATTGCCCGAGGTGGACAGCACCGCGCCGCCGGCCGCCTCGCGCCAGGCGCCAACCAGCGCCGGCAGGCAAGCGATGTTACGCACGGCCGTGCCGCCGCCAGCGCAGCGATTGAGGCCGTAATTGAGGCGGATCACGCTCGGCCGGGTGGCGCCGTAGTCGCGGGCGAGCTGACGAATCGCCTCGGCCGGCAGGCCGGTGAGCGGCGCGGCCCATTCGGGCGTGCAACTGCGCACCCGCTCGGCCAGGGCCTCGAAGCCGACGGTGTGCTGCGCAATGTAGTCGTGGTCGATGAGGTCGTCTGCGATCAGCACCTGGATCATTGCCAACGCGATGGCGCCGTCAGTACCCGGCAGTGGCGCGAGGTGCAGATCGCACTTGTCGGCCGTCTGCGTACGCCACGGGTCGATGCACACCAACCGGGCGCCATTGCGCTTGGCCTGCTGCATGAAGCGCCAGCCGTGCAGGTTGGAGACCACCGGGTTGGCGCCCCAGATGAGGATCAGCTTCGCGTCAACCACGGCCTCGGGATCGGTCCCGACCGAGGCACCGATGACCGACTTCCAGCCGGCGCTGCCGGCCGAGGCGCAAATGGTGCGATCGAGCAGCGAGGCGCCGAGGCGGTGGAAGAAGCGGCGGTCCATGCCCGAGGACTGCACCAGGCCCATGGTGCCGGCGTAGCTGTAGGGCAGGATGGCGCGCGGGTCATCGGCAGCGATCTGGGCGAAGCGGGTGGCGATGGTGTCGAGGGCTTCGTCCCAGCTGATGCGCTCGAAGCGGCCCTCGCCTTTCTTGCCGACACGCTTCATCGGATGGGTCAGGCGGTCGTGCGAATAGACGCGGTCGAGGTAGTGCGCCACCTTGGTGCACAGTGCGCCGTGCGTGAACGGGTGGTCTTCGGCGCCGCGCACCCTGGTCGCCCGGCCGTCCTCGACAGTGATGTGCATGGCGCAGGTGTCGGGACAGTCATGCGGACAGGCCGCGTGGACGATGCGGGGTTCAGATGTCATCAGATCTCCCGAACGGTGGCGACACCAATCAACGCGTGCCGGTGCTGGTCAGCGCCCGATAGCGTTCGCGGTCACGCGCGTAGCGGGCGTGCACCGCATCCATGTTCTTGAGCTTGGCGTCGATGACGGTTTCCTGTGCAGCCAGCTCCGACTGATTGTCGCGAATGGCCTGAGTCAGGTCCTCCGGCACCGCGCCCGCCGGATGCAGCTTGGCTTCTTCCTGCAGTCGCTCGTGACCGTGCTGCAGCTGGGCCAAACGCTCTTTGGCTTTGGCCAGATCACGTTCGATTTCACCAATGGCGCGGCTCTCGCGCTGATCGATATCGGCCGCACTCCGATAGGTATCGAGCAAAGCGCGGTCCTGCAAGCGCTGGCTGCGGCGGCGCGCTTCTTCAAGCTCGCGCAAACGCGCCTCCCGCTCGGCGGCGATGCGCTCGGCGTCACTCATTGGCGCGGCGATCCGTTCAATGACGGTGCCATCCGACGCCACCCGCCGGTACGCCCGTCCGTAGCAGGCCTGCGGCAACACATCGCCACACACACGACGGCCTTCGGCGTTTTCGCAGCACAGGATCGCGCCTGCGGCGCTCGCTGGCGTACTCAGCACACTGGCGAGCATCAGGCCGATCGCGGCCAGGCAGCGGATCATCATGAGCATTACCCTTGCGATGCGACGCCATAGGCGTCGCGGTAGGCCTTGACGGCCGACAGGTTGGCGGCCAGATCGGGACTGTCGCCCAGATAGCCGATCAGATCGACCAGCGTCGCCACGGCGATGACCGGCATGTCGAATTGCGCCTGCACTTCCTGCACGGCCGACAAGGCGCCCTGCCCGCGCTCCATGCGATCGAGCGCGATCACCACGCCTGCCGGCGTCGCACCGTTGGCGCGGATGATCTCAACCGATTCGCGCACCGAGGTGCCAGCAGAGATGACGTCATCGAGAATCAGCACCCGGCCAACCAGCGGCGCACCCACCAGCGTGCCGCCTTCGCCATGATCCTTGGCCTCCTTGCGGTTGAAGCAATAGGGCAGATTCACGCCCTGCTCGGCCAGACGCATGGCCGTGCCGGCCACCAGAGGGATGCCCTTGTAGGCCGGACCGAACAACATCGTGGCGTCGAGGCCGGAGGCGAGAATGGCACGCGCATAAAAGCTGCACAGCGCGCCGAAGGACGCCCCATCGTCAAACAAACCGGCGTTGAAGAAGTACGGCGACTTGCGCCCCGCCTTGGTCACGAACTCACCAAAACGCAAAACGCCCTTGTCACAGGCCAGTGCAATGAAATCCCGGCTAAAATCCACGTTGGCCCCAATCAGAATCATTCTCAAGACACCGAATGTTACGCGTCATCACTATCAACCTCAACGGCATCCGGTCGGCAGAACGTAAGGGCTTTTTTGCCTGGATGTCGAACCAGAACGCCGACATCGTCTGCCTGCAGGAGCTCAAGGCGCAGCGCCCCGACCTCTCCGAGGAGATGCTCGCCCCGCCGGGTTACCACGGGTTTTTCCACTGCGCCGACAAACGCGGCTACAGCGGTGTCGGCATCTACAGCCGACGCGAACCGGACCGGGTGATCGAAGGTCTGGGCAATGCCGAATTCGATGCCGAGGGCCGCTACCTCCAGGCCGACTTCGGCAAGCTGTCGGTGGTCTCGCTCTACCTGCCCTCCGGCTCCAGTTCCGAAGAGCGGCAGGCCGCCAAGTACCGCTTCATGGATATCTTCCTGCCGCACATGGCCGAACTGATCGCCAGCGGCCGCGAGGTGATCATCTGCGGCGACTGGAACATCGCACACCGCGAGGCTGACCTCACCAACTGGAAATCCAACAAGAAGAACTCCGGCTTCCTGCCCGAAGAGCGCGCCTGGCTGACCCGCCTGTTCGACGAAGTGGGCTGGGTCGATGTGTATCGCACCCTGCACCCGGACACCACCGACACTTGCTACACCTGGTGGTCCAACCGGGGCCAGGCCTGGGCCAAGAACGTCGGCTGGCGGCTGGATTACCAGATTGCCACACCCGGCACCGCGCTTGCCGCCAAGGCAACGTCGGTTTTCAAGGACGAACGCTTCAGCGATCACGCACCCTTGACCGTCGATTACGACATCGGCCTTTGATCTACGGCCGCCGAACGGCCGGTCCGACGGTCGGTGATTCGGGCGCCACAGCGAGTGACAGTGTCATTTTCGCTCGGACATTGTCGGTTCATCCGGCAAAAACCTGCGTAAATCAGGCGAGTGCGCGATAATGGCGGCTCAGCCATGGGGGGCACTGACCGAATGAAATGCGTAGATGATTTCCGCCTGCGACTGGGCAAGCACGAGCTCGTGCCCATTATGGTAGGTGGCATGGGGGTGGATATTTCCGCCGCCGAACTATCCCTTGAAGCCGCGCGTCTTGGCGGTGTCGGGCATATTTCCGATGCCATGGTGCCAACGGTGTCTGACCGCCGCTTCAAGACCAAGTACGTCAAGGACAAACTCCAGCAGTACAAATTCAACGTCGCGAACTCCGACAAGTCCGTCGTGCAGTTCAACATGGACATGCTGGCCGAGGCGACCGCTCGCCACGTCACCGCCACCATGGAGGCCAAACGCGGCCCGGGGCTGATCTTCATCAACTGCATGGAAAAGCTGACCATGAACGCGCCCAAGGAAACCTTGCGCGTTCGTCTGCGGGCCGCCATGGACGCCGGCATCGAAGGCATCACCCTGGCCGCCGGTCTGCACCTGGGCTCTTTCGCGCTGATCGAAGATCACCCGCGCTTCCGCGACGTGCACCTGGGCATCATCGTCTCCTCGCTGCGCGCACTGCAGTTGTTTCTCAAGAAAAGCGCCCGCACCGGTCGTCTGCCCGATTACGTGGTGGTCGAAGGCCCGCTGGCCGGGGGTCACCTCGGCTTTGGCATGGACTGGGCCGAGTACGACCTGGCCACCATCACCAACGAAATCCAGGCCTGGCTGAAAGCCGAACAGCTCGACCTGCCGGTGATTCCGGCCGGCGGCATCTTTACCGGCACCGACGCGGTGAACTTCCTCGAAGCCGGCGCAGCCGCCGTTCAGGTCGCCACACGTTTTACGGTCACCCATGAATGCGGCTTGCCCGAAGACGTGCAGCAGCACTATCTGACGGCCGAAGAAGACGGCATCGAGGTGAACCAGATCTCGCCAACCGGCTATCCGATGCGCATGCTCAAGAGCAGCCCGGCCATTGGCGACGGCATCCGCCCGAACTGCGAAGCCTACGGCTACCTGCTCGACGCGAAGGGCAACTGCCAGTACATCGAAGCCTATAACCGCGAGGTGGCATTGCACCCCGGGGCCAAGCGGGTGAAGGTGATGGACAAGACCTGTCTGTGCACCCACATGCGCAACTTCGAGTGCTGGACCTGCGGGCACTACACCTATCGTCTGAAAGACACCACACGCCAGAACGAAGACGGCAGCTATCAGCTACTCACTGCCGAACACGTGTTCAAGGACTACCAGTTCAGCAAGGACAACAAGATCGCCTTGCCCGACCTGGCGCCCATCACCGCCTGAGTTCTCAGGCGGTTTCCCGTTCGGGCGCCGACGCCCCACCATCCGCTTTGCGGTGGGGCGCGCGGTAGGCTACGGCGGGCTTCATCAGATGTCCGAGCTTGTTTTCCTTGGTGTCGAGGTAGCCGGTGTTGTGCGGATTGCGCCCGACCTGCAGCGGCACCCGCTCGACCACCATCAAGCCATGCTGACGCATGCTCTCCAGCTTGCGCGGGTTGTTGGTCATCAAACGCAGTGACTTCACCCCCAGATGGGCCAGCATCGGCTGGCAAATGCCGAAGTCGCGCATGTCGGCCGGAAAACCGAGTTGCTCGTTGGCCTCGACCGTATCGGCGCCTTCGTCCTGCAATTTGTAGGCGCGGATCTTGTTGAGCAGGCCAATGCCGCGGCCCTCCTGACGCAGGTACAGAATCACCCCCCGCCCCTCGTCCACAATCTGGCGCATCGCCGCTTCAAGTTGGTAGCCACAGTCACAGCGCTCGCTGAACAGGCTGTCGCCGGTCAGGCACTCGGAGTGGATGCGCGCCAGCACCGGCGTGCCGTCGGAAATGTCGCCATGGGTGATGGCCAGATGCTCGATACCGGTGGCGGTGTCCTCGAAGCCATGCAGCGTAAAAACGCCGAAGCGACTGGGCAGCTTGCAGGCTTCGACAAAACGAACGGTCATTCAATGCTCTCCTAGCGGGGCGTTTTTATTGTCTCGCCACCGGAGCGGTCGAGGGTCGCGAGCGCCATGTCGCAACAGTGCATACAGATGACAGTATCCCTGCCATCTCGTTCATTCAAGCGCGACGGCGCTCCGGCAGCAGCAAATGCAGGCCGATCGCGGCCACACCGCACAGGCTCACCCCCTGCAGGCTGAAGCCGTCGAGGTTCACCGCCAACCCACCGATACCGCACACCAACACGGTCGACACGATCACCAGATTGCGCGGCTCATCCATGTTCACTCGCGCGGCGATCAGCGTCTTCAAGCCAATGCTGGCCACCGAGCCGAACAACAGCATCATGATGCCGCCCATCACCGGCACCGGCACCGACTGCAAGATGGCGTTGAACTTGCCAAAGAAGGCCATGACGATGGCCAGCACCGCTGCCCAGGTCATCACCGCCGGGTTGAAGTTGCGGGTCAGCGTCACCGCGCCGGTCACTTCCGAATAGGTGGTCACTGGCGGGCCGCCGATCAGGCCGGCAAACAACACCGCCAGGCCGTCACCGGCCAGGGTGCGATGCAGGCCGGGCGTCTCGGTGTAGTCCTTGCCGGTGATGCCGCCAATGGCTACCACATCGCCCACATGTTCGATCGCCGGCGCCAGCGCCACCGGCAACATAAAGAGCACCGCCGCCCACTCGAAGCTCGGCGTCACGAAGGCCGGCATCGCAAACCACGGCGCATCGGCGATCTTGCTCAAGTCCACCAGCCCGAGCATCACGCCCAGTACATAACCGACCAGCACGCCGGACAGAATCGGCACCAGGCGCAGAAAGCCACGTGCAAAAATCGACACCACCACGGTAGTCAGCAGCGACGCTGCCGCCACCACCATCGCCGTGGCGTAGGGCACCAGCTCGATCTTGCCGTCGCCGCTCTTGCCCATCGCCATGTTCACCGCCACCGCCGCCAGCGACAGGCCAATGATCATGATGATCGGACCGATCACCACTGGCGGCATGAAACGATGCACGATCTCGGCACCATGCTTGCGCACCAGCACAGCAAACAGGAAATACACCCCACTCACGCACGCCAGCGCGCCCATGGTGGCCGACACGCCCCAGGTTTGCGTGGCGTAGATGATCGGCGCGATGAAAGCAAAACTGGAGCCGAGGAAAATCGGCACCTGCCGTCCGGTCACCGCCTGAAACAGCAGCGTGCCGACACCCGCGCCGAGCAGCGCCAGGCTGGGGTTGAGGCCGGTGAGCAAGGGCACCAGCACCAGCGCACCAAAGGCCACGAACAAAATCTGCGCACCCGCAATGGCCTGGCGCCAGAGGGGGTCCCTGCTCTCGCCAATCGGATTTTCCATGGGAGCAACGATCTCCAGGTACTTTGGCGCCACATTGGGCCTTTGATGAACAATACCTCGCATTCTACCTACAGCGGCAGACCCCTTTTGGGTTTATGCGGCGGCGAAAGCATGCACATCTTTCATTGGGTATGAGTTTTACATCACGACATAAAATGTCTTGACATCTTATGTCGCTGCGCCTAGGCTCACGGTACTTATCCCGCGTTCATATCCGGTCAAGGAGCGTCAATGAAAACGCTGCAGCAGCAACTCCGAGGGATCGACCACGTCATTTCCTCCACACTTGGCGGCCTGGCCGTTCAACTCCAGCCCATTCCCGGCGACGTGCCCGTCGTGCAGGTCAGCATCGCGGAGCGGGATGAGCTACCGATCTTCATCACCTGCTCCGACGCCCAGATTCTCTGCATGTGCTTCCTTTGGACCGAAGCCGAGATCCGCCCGGAGGGCCGCACCCGACTTCTGGAGACCCTGCTGGACCTGAATCCATCGGTCCCCTTGTCATCCTTTGGCAGAGTCGGCGATCGCTTCGTCCTCTTCGGCGCGCTATCGAGGGACTCGCGCGTCGAAGACATCGCGGCCGATGTCGCGGCACTGAGCGACAACGCGCTCGACGCGCTGGATGCCCTTTCAGAATTCTTGAATTGACAGGAGACAGAACATGTCCGTGATCAAAAAACTGGTAAGTCTGCTGCGTGGCTCGGTCAGGGAAATCGGCGAAAGTGTCGTCGACGCCAATGCAACGCGCATCTACGAACAAGAGATTCTGGACGCCAAGAGCAGTATCGATCAGGCTAAGCACGAGCTGGCCGGCGTCATGGCCAAGGAAATCCAGACGGCACGCGCAATGGAGCGCTTGCAGGCCGAGATCCTGCGTTACGAATCGCTGGCGGTGGAGGCGTTGAACAAGGGTCAAGAATCGCTGGCCGAGGAGGTGGCCGGGAAGGTCGCCGAACTTGATCGGGAGCATACCGAGCAAACCAACGCGCACGCAGCCTTTGCCGTTCAGGTTGGCAAGCTGCAGGCGCTGATCAAGAACGCCGAGGCCAAGATCCGCGAACACGAGCGCGAAATTTCAGTCGCCCGCACCACCGAAAGCGTCTATCGCGCGACCAGTTCGATTTCCGACAATATCGCCAGCACCGGCTCTCGCCTGAGCACTGCGCGCGAGTCGCTTGAGCGCATCAAGAAGCGCCACGAGGATCTCGCCGACCGCATGACAGCGGCCGACAGTCTGGACAAGGAGTTCGGACACCGCGCGCTGGAAGAAAAGCTCAACGCCGCCGGCATCGGCGATAACGCCGACCGCCAACGCAAGATCATGGCACGCATCCGCACACGCGCCGAAGGCGGGACAACGCCACGGGCTGGAGATGAACCCGCAGCATGAACGCGCCGCGCAAACCGACTCGCTGGCAAAGTTCGGATCAGGCCATTCGCGCCGTCCAGGTCGCGTTCGACGTGGAACAGGAAGTGCTGGAAGCGGTGCGTCGCTCCGCCTTCGAGCACAATCGTTCCACGTCGGACGAGATCCGCAATCTGCTGGGCCTGCCGATTTCCAGCCGACCCAAACGCCCCCGCCTCACCGTGTCGCTATCACCATCGGACTACGAGGAGCTGGGTGCGCGCTACGACCTGTCCGCCGACGACCGGTTGGGCATCAAGGAGCGCGTCACGTCGGAGTTGGTAACGTTCGCACAAATGCATAAATCTTGATGCTATTGTCTTGCCCTGATTTCAATCGAGGAGTGTCACGCGCACCATGATCGAGTTCCTGGATGCCGCAACCCGTTTCCCGACCGCGATCTTCACGGCGCTCCTGTGCGTGGTGATCTTCTACTGGCTCCTGGCACTGGTCGGGCTGTTCGATCTCGACGCCGGCAGCCTGGATGGCGGCATCGACGACATCGGCGTAGTGGCCAGCTACCTCGTGGCCTTTGGCCTCAATGGGGTGCCGTTTTCGATCGTCGTCAGTCTGATCATCCTGATCTCCTGGACACTCAGCTGCCTCGCCGGTATGTGGGTTCTGCCATTGCTCCCAACGGCAACCCTGGGGGCACTCGCGGGCATCGGCACGCTCATCGTGAGCTTTGCGCTGTCACTACCCGTCACGGCATGGTTGCTCCGCCCCCTGCGGGGCTTGTTCGTCACGCACTCGGCACGCTCCAACGCCGCGCTGGTTGGAGAACACTGCAAGGTACTCAGCCAGACCGTTGACGCGCACTTCGGACGGGCCGAGGTCCACACCCGGGGCGCCAGCCTGAACATCAAGGTCTGGGCGGAGCAACCGAACACGCTGCACCGCGGCGCCACTGCCCGCATCGTCGACTACGACCCGGCCGGCGAGCGCTATCAGATCGTCGAAGACGCGAGCCACTGAGCGCGCCCGACTCAAGCTACTTTCACCACAATCAAACGTTCAACAAGGGGATTTCATGGAGCCGATCTATGTCGCCGTGGGCATTGTCGCCCTGCTGGTGCTGGTCTTGTTCGCACTGTTCGCCAAGTTCTACCGCAAGGTCGAGCAGGGCTATGCAATGATCGTCAACACCTTACGCGCCGAACCCGATGTCACATTCACCGGCCGGATGGTCTATCCGATCATCCACAAGGCCGAGTTGATGGATATCGCTCTCAAGACCATCGAGATCGACCGCACCGGACATGAAGGCCTGATCTGCAAGGACAACATCCGCGCCGACATCAAGGTGAAGTTTTTCGTGCGAGTTAACAAGACCGCCGAAGACGTTCTGAAGGTTGCGCAGGGCATCGGCTGCGACCGCGCCTCCAACCATGAAACACTCGAAGAGCTCTTTTCCGCCAAGTTCTCCGAGGCGCTCAAGACCGTCGGCAAGGCCATGGACTTTGTCGATCTGTACCAGGCTCGCGACCGTTTCCGTGACGAGATCATCCGTCAGATCGGCGATGACCTGTCGGGCTATGTGCTCGAAGACGCCGCGATCGACTACCTCGAACAAACCCCGCTCTCCAAGCTCGATCCGAACAACATCCTGGATGCGCAGGGCATCAAGAAGATCACCGAGCTGACCGCGGTCGAACATGTCCGCACCAACGATCTGCGTCGCGATGAAGAAATGCAGATCAAGAAGAAGGACGTCGAAACCCAGGAAACCCTGCTCGAACTGGTGCGCCAGCAGACCGACGCCGAGGCGCGTCAGCAGCGCGAGATTGCCTCGGTTCGGGCACGCGAGGAAGCCGAAACCGCCCGCATCCAGGCCGAGGAACGCGCCAAGGCCGAGCTCGCCCGCCTCGATGCCGAACAGGCCATCACCGTTCAGCAGGAAAACGTTCTGCGTGAAAAGGAGGTTGCCGAGAACAACCGCAAGCGCGCGGTCGCCATCGAAGAGGAAAAGGTCACCCGAGCCCGCGATCTCGAGATCGTTGATCGTGAAAAGGAAGTCACGCTGCAGCGCATCGAGAAGGACAAGGCTGTCGAGGTGCAAAAGAAGGCCATCGCCGACGTGATCCGGGAGCGCATTGTCGTCGAACGCACGGTCGCCGAGCAGGAAGAGGCCATCAAGGAACTGCGCGTGGTGGCCGAGGCCGACCGCACCAAGAAGTCGACGATCATCATCGCCGAAGGGTCGGCCGAAGAGAAGCTGGTGCTGGAGGTCAAGGCTGCCGAAGCACAGGAGCGCCGCGCTCACCACAAGGCGGCCGAAGAGCTGACCCTGGCCGAGGCCAAACTGAAAGTCGCGGAGAAAGACGCCGACGCGAAAAAACGCGAGGCCGAAGGCATGGAAGCGCTGGCGGCCGCGCCGGGTCTGGCCGAAGCCAGGGTCATGATGGTCAGTGCCGACGCCAAGGAGAAACAGGGCCTGGCCGATGCGAAGGTAAAGATTGCCGAAGCCGAAGCGGTGGAAAAGTACGGCCTCGCGGAAGCCGAGGCACTGCGCGCGCGCATGGACGCCGAGGCACAGGGCAGGGAGAAACTCGGCCTGGCGGATGTCCATGTACGCACCGCCGATGCCGAGGCGACGGTGCTGACAGGCCAGGCGGACGCCAAGGTCATCGAAGCGCGCTTCGAAGCCGAAGCCAAGGGTTTGCGCGAAAAGTTCGATGCCATGAGCGCCATGACCGCCGACACCCGCGCACACGAGGAATTCCGTATGCAGCTGGAGAATGCCCACATCGAAACGCTCAAGGCCATCGATGCGCAAACCGGCATCGCCCGCGAGCAGGCGGAAGTCCTCGGCACCGCGCTGGCCAACGCCAAGATCGACATCGTCGGTGGCCAGGGCGACTACTTCGACCGCTTCGTCAATGCGCTGTCGATCGGCAAGGGGCTGGACGGCGCGATCGCCAAGAGCAATACCCTGCAGGTCGCACTCAAGGACCATCTGAGCGGTGAGCGCGACATGATCGGCGATGTGCGCGATGTGGTCGGCGCACTCGGCGGCGCCTCGGGCGAGCTGCAGAATCTCAGCGTCGCCGCGCTGCTGACGCGGGTACTGCGCGATGGCGACGAGCAGCAGAAGGATGCGCTCAAATCGCTTCTGGACACTTTCCGCAAGACCTGAGGCGCATGAACATACAAGAGAATCGAGACTATCTTGAGCTCGCTTTCCGCTCGATCGAATGCTTTTCCAACGACGGCAAGCTCGATGTCCGAGAACTGCAGAAACTCGTCGATGTCGTTCTGCGCGATGGCCTCGTCGACGACAACGAGAAGCGCGTCCTGCGCAGCATTCTGCGTCGTCTGACGACCGCCGAGCTGACGCCGGAGATGCTTGCCCGGATCGAGTCCGTACGTGCCCAAACCGGAATCTAGGCCGATGCGACAACGCCACCTCGCCTGCCCGTGCGGCACGGGCACCGGATTCGCATCAACGTCATTGAGCGAAGGCTTGAGCGCGTTGCAATGCTCCGGTTGCCAGGGCGTGCTGATTGCGCTGGACGACTACCGCCGCTGGCGCGAACACCACCCCGATGTGCCAGCGCTGCTGGCCACCGCCACGGTCGCCGCAACGAATGAACCGGCGTTCGCTCGACCGTGCCCGGCCTGCGGCCGGCCGATGAGCCGTCACCGCGTCGGACTCTCGCCCGACTTTCGGCTCGACCGCTGTAGCCCGTGCCAGCTGGTCTGGTGTGACGACGGCGAGTGGACACGGCTCAGTCACGCCCGGCTCGCCCAGGCACTGGATCACATCCTGACCGACGCATGGCAGCAGGCACTGGTCGCACAGGAAAACCGGGCGCGACGCGAGGCCGAGATCCGCAAACGCCTCGGTGACGACACCTATGAAGAACTGCAACGCATCCGCCAATGGCTGGCGACGCAGCCCAATCGTGTGGAATTGATCGGTCTGCTGAGCGCCGACTGAACCTCCGCCCACTGCTGAACGCAAACACGGAATCATGATGGCCGACACTCCCTCCGAGCCCGTCGCTGACGACTTCGACACCACGGTGACCGACAGCGGCAGCTATGAGTTGCTGAAGAAACGCCTTGCCGACCAGGGCGCTCGCCTGAAGGAAAAGACCCGCGCACTGAACGACGCGCGCATTGCGGAGTTCGGTCGCTCCGACAGTGCGCTGGTCATGCGCACCCGCGCCCGCACCGAGAACAACTGCACCGCCCGCGACATCGTCCGCATCGGCAATCTGCTCCTGCTGGGCTACAACGTGTTCATCGGCCTGCGCAAGGAGACACGGGTGGCCGACGTGTTTTCGCTATACCGGTTTGCCGCGGCCGACGGTAGCGAAGAGCTCGAGCCCGTACCCCTGGACAACACGTTTCTGGACGACCCCCGTTTTTGCGCGGATTTCCGCGAGCTCTACGCCTACTACAAGCAAGCCAGCCTGATTCAGCTACGGATCAATCAACAAAAGCTGCTGGCCGCATTCCAGATCGGCCAGCAGCTTCACGATGTGCGTGTTTTCCGCTGGTCGATCGAACCCGGAGGCGCACTCCGCTATATCGACAATCGCGGCGAACGCGACATCGCCCTGCCACCGACCCACGACTTTGAATGGACGCTGGCTACGCGAGACAACCACGTCGGCGGCAAACACCCCCACGTGAACATCCTCGATCTGCTTTTTGTCGAAACCGTGGGTGGCGACCTCACGGTCAAACTGGAGAACAACACCGAATCCGGGCTGGGCATCTATAGCGAACCGGTTGAAGACCGCAACCAGGCGCTTGCCGACGCCGAGATTGCCTACGCGCGCATCGGGTCGCTCGTCCTGCTCAAGATCCGCCCCTACCGGGAAAAGGATGAGCGCTTCCTGGTCTTCAACACACGCACCCGGAAGGTGCTGCGCATCGACGCCATCGGCCGCTCCTGCGTCCAGTTGCCCGAAGATCACGGCATCATCTTTCCGGGCGGTTACTACCTGCAGTCGGGCGACCACAAGCGCTTCGATCTGCCGCACGACCTGGCCACACAGCTGCGCTTCAAGCGGATGCTGCGCTCGCCCAACGGTGAAGACGTGCTCTACGTGTTCTACCAG
This sequence comes from Zoogloeaceae bacterium G21618-S1, assembly GCA_027214125.1. Classification (GTDB taxonomy): domain Bacteria; phylum Pseudomonadota; class Gammaproteobacteria; order Burkholderiales; family Rhodocyclaceae; genus Nitrogeniibacter. Next base: position 60,552 of record JAPWHF010000010.1, on the reverse strand, counting down.
CCGGGCAAGGGCTACTACGCCCTGTTCTCCTACAACCTGATCAACAAGACGCTGGGCACGCCGATCATTTCCAACGGCTATGCCCACTTCGACGACGGCCGGATTCTGGTCTTTCAGGCCGAAAGCATCGAACCGACCCGCAACCATCCGATGCAACTGTGGCAAACCCCCTTCGTCAGCGACGAGCACGCGGCACAGGCGCCGGTGGCACAGGGGTTCTTTGGCCGCATCGGCAATGCCGAGCTGGTCCGCGGCATCTCCGAGCTGAACGGCATCGCCCGCGCGGTCGAAGAGCAGGCGCCCACTCGAACCGCCTATGACGCCCTGATCAGCCAGTGCGTGCGCAGCCTTGATGCCTATTTCTGGCTCGACGACGCCGCCGCTGGCAGCCTTGCGACCGACGTTCGCGCCATCGCCGATGGCGCCCGCGCCACGCTCGACGAGTTCGAGAAAGTCGAAGGCATCCGTCGCAACACCGCGCACGCACTCGCCGAGGCCGAAGGGCGTCAGCGCGCCTTGATGACCGACATCGCCAGCATGCTGTGGCAAAACCCCGACGACTTCGTTCGCGCGCTGGGCTGGGTGCGCGAGCAACGCGGCCGGCTACAGACGCTGAAGGAGTTGCGCTACACCGATCTGCCGCGCATCGACGCCATGGACACCGCTCTGGTGGAGGAACAACAGCGGGTCGGCGAGCGCGCGATCGGCTTTCTTGCCGACGAACGCGCTTTCGACACGCACCGGAGCGCACTCGAACGCATCGGCAAGCAGTTGCCCGACGCCGCCACCAGCGAGGACATCGCCACACTACTGGCCGAACTGGACAGCAGCGCGGCCGGTCTCGACCTGCTGACCGAGCAACTGGGCAACCTGCCCGGTGGCGACGCTGTGGTGCGTACGCGCATCCTCGACAACATCTCGGCCATCTACGCCGACATCAACCGCTTGCGCGCCAAGGCCCGCAAACAGCGCAAATCGCTTGGCGCGACCGAAGCCGCGGCAGAGTTCGGCGCCCAATTCAAGCTCTTTGGCCAGGCGGTGGAGAATGCGCTCGAACTGGCGGATACGCCCGAAAAATGCGACGACGCGCTCACCCGCCTGCTGGCCCAGCTCGAAGAGCTCGAAGGACGGTTCGCCGATCAGGAGGCCTTCATCGGCGATATCGCGGCCAAACGCGAAGCCGTCTACGAAGCCCTCTCGGCACGCCGCCAAACCCTGCTCGAAGCCGGACAGCGCCGCAGCCAGGCCCTCGCCGACGCGGCTGCACGCATTCTCGACGGCATTGCGCGCCGGGTCGGCCAGCTCTCCGATGTCGAGCAAGTCCACACCTACTTCGCCGCCGATGCGTTGATCGCCAAGTTACGCAAGCAGATCGACGAGTTGCGCACCCTGGGCGCCGCCGTTCTCGCCGATGATGTCGAGACACGCCTCAAGACCGCGCGCGATCAAGCCATCCGCACGGTACGCGACCGTCGCGAACTGGTCGCCGACGATGGCAACACGCTGCGTTTCGGCCGCCATGCCTTCACCATCAACCGACAGCCGCTGGATCTCACGCTGGTGCCCCGGGACGGCGACCTGGCCTTTCACCTGAACGGCACCGACTACTTCGGTAACGTCGCGGATACACGGCTTTCCGCCCTCAAGAACCACTGGGATCAAGCCCTGATCTCGGAGAGCACCGCACTCTACCGCGCGGAGTACCTCGCCGGCACCCTGCTCGACAGCGCACTCGCCGGCCGAGCCACGTGCTCCTGGCAAGCACTCCAAACGCTTTGCCTCGAAGGCCCGGAGGCCCAGCCTCGCCTGCTGGAACTGGTGCGCCAGTTCAGCGCGGCGCGCTATCACGAAGGCTATCTGAAGGGGGTGCACGATCACGACGCCGCGCTCATTCTGTCCGCAGCGGTAAGCATGCAGGCAGATGCCGGCCTGCTTGCCGACAGCCCGCACGCCCGTGCGCTGGCACTGCTTTACTGGTTGCACGGCGGCTTCGACGCGGAGCGTCAGGCGCTGCTGCGCATGGCGCGATCCGCCGTGCAGATGATGACGGTGTTTGGCGCCCAGGACAGCATCGCCCGCCTGGAGAACGAACTGGCGACCACCCTGTCGGCTTTCGCGCCCCGGTTCGATTTCGACGCACAGGACAACGCCCTCTCCCATCAGGCCGCACGCTATCTGGTACGGCAACTGGCGGCGCCACGTGGCGGCGAGCAGTGGGTCGTCTCGGGCCGCGGCGCCGATCTGGCCGACGCCTTGCGACGCCAGCTCGATCAGGCCGGTCTGCTGACAGCCTGGCAGGCTGATCTCGCCAACGCCTCCCCCGAGGCGCGCTGGCGGATGGCGCTGGAGTGGGTCGTCGCGCTCGCGGGCGAAGCGGCGCATGCCGATGCGCGCGCCTGGGTGCACGACGCCGCCACCCTGATCGCCACACCGGTCGAACGCGAACGCATCAATGCAACGCTCGATCGCCAGATCACAGGTTTGCTGGGCGAACATCCGCGCGTCACCGATGGCCAGCTGTCACTGAACCTGAACGATTTCTGGCAGCGCTGGCTACACCACCGACAAGTCTTGGTACCCGCCTTCGAAACGCTGCAGGCGCTGCACATGGATCTGGTCGCCAGCGAGAAACGGCGCCTGCGGCTCGATCAGTTCCAGGCCAAGCCGCTCTCGTCCTTTGTCCGCAACCGGCTGATCGACGAAGTCTATCTGCCGATCATTGGCGACAACCTCGCCAAGCAGATCGGCGTGGCGGGCGAAGCCAATCGCAGCGACCGCATGGGTCTGTTGCTGCTGATCTCCCCGCCGGGGTACGGCAAGACCACGCTGATGGAATATGTTGCCGACCGGCTCGGCCTGATCTTCGTGCGCATCAACTGCCCGGCGCTCGGCCACGACATCACGGCGCTCGACCCCGCCGGCGCCACGCACAGCGCCGCCCGACAGGAGCTGGAGAAACTCAACCTGGGGCTGGCGATGGGCAACAACGTCATGCTCTATCTGGACGATATCCAGCACACCAATCCGGAGTTCCTGCAGAAGTTCATCGCACTGGCCGATGGCACGCGACGGATCGAGGCGGTGCGCGATGGCGAACCCTTTACCTGCGATCTGCGCGGCAAACGCTTCGCCGTGGTCGTGGCCGGCAACCCCTACACTGAATCCGGCGACGTCTTCAAGATTCCCGACATGCTGGCCAACCGGGCCGACATCTACAATCTGGGCGACGTACTCTCCGGCCGCGAAGCCCTGTTCTCGCTGTCGTACATCGAAAACGCGCTGACCGCCAATCCCACCTTACTACCCCTGGCCTCGCGCGACCCTAAGGATGTGCACTTGCTGGTTCGTATGGCCGAAGGCGAAGAGGTCGCGGGCAGTGCGTTCAGTCATGCCTACAGCACGGCCGAGCTCAACGAACTCACCGCGCTGATGCGCCGCCTGTTCCGCGCGCGCGATCTTCTGCTCAAGGTCAATCTCGCCTATATCGAGTCCGCCGCACAGCAGGACGCGTACCGCACCGAGCCACCGTTCAAGCTGCAGGGCAGCTATCGCAACATGGCCAAACTCGCGGCCCGCATCACGCCCCTGATTAGCGACGCCGAGCTCGACGCCCTGCTGCGCGATCACTATCGCGGCGAAGCGCAGACGCTCACCACCGGCGCCGAAGAGAACCTGCTTAAGCTCACTGAGCTGCTCGACAGTCAAAATCCGACCGAAATCGAGCGTTGGCGCGAAATCAAGAGTGAATTCGTGCGGCGACGCAAGCTCGGCGGCGACGACACCAACGGCAGCATGCGCATCGCCAACAGCCTGCTGGATGTTGCCCGGGCCGTCGATGGGCTCAGGCCGGGCGAAGCGCTGGACGCCACCCTGCGCGCCGGCCTCGGAGATCTTGCCCGGAGCCTTCAGTCGCTGAAGCCAAGCATCAACGTCAAGGCCGGCGCCCCCGATCTTGCCGGTGTCGAGCAGGCGGTCCGTTCGATGAACGAGGCCTACGAGAAAGTGCTGCTCCCCCTGGTCAATGCCACGTATCTCAAAATGCGCCTGGACCACACGATGTGGGACGAAGTGAAACGGATCTCGGGTTTCATCGAGCAGTTGCAAGACAAAAGCGCCACCGACACCAGTGCGGCCGACCAACCTGCCGACAACCACAAGCGCAAGCGCTGACACGCGTGGCGGCCAAAGCGCCTGACCGGGAAACACCATGCCAAACGACACCCCCACCATCTACGACGTCTTGGCCCACCTGAACGCATCCATCGAGGACGTTCGCCTCAGCGATGAAGAACGGCGCGCACTGACCACCCTGCTCCGCGACGCCGTCACGCCGGAGGACGGTCTGCGCCGTGTGCGCAACCGAGCCTTCGATCTGGTGCGCACGCGGCTCGGCGAAGGGCGCGAGGAGCTGGATCTGCTACGCTGGCTCGACGGCGTCGCGCGCGCGCTCGACATGGCGCGGACGCCGCTGATCGAAGGGCGTACCGAGGTGGGCTTCAGCCCCGGCGACGACTGCCTGAACATGGTTCTCACCCGATTCCGACTGGCCCGGCAAACCGTGCGGATCTGCGTGTTCACCATCGCCGACGACCGCATCAGCGAAGCCATCCTGGCCGCGCATCAACGCGGTGTCGAAATCCGGATCCTCACTGATAACGACAAACGCTTCGACGCCGGCAGCGACATCGCGCGCCTGCGCGGCGCCGGCATCGCCGTCGCGCAAGACCGCGGCAACGCCCACATGCACCACAAGTTCGCCATTTTCGACGATCTATGGCTGCTCAACGGCAGCTTCAACTGGACGCGCAGCGCAAGCCAGGCCAATGAAGAGAATCTGATCTTGAGCAATGACCCGGCCATGTGCAAGCCGTTTACCGTACGCTTTGAACACCTGTGGGCGCGTTTTTCGTCCTGAACGACCAGTGCGTCATCCGGGCAACGTCACACGGTGACGCGCGACGGACGCCTGGGGTGCAGTAGGCAAGCCAGCCCCCCCGCAAGCACGCCGGACACCATCCATCCTGACGCGTTGGCGCCCGTCACCCAGAACCAGAGCAGGCCAAAAGCCAGACCAAGCAACACGCTCACCAGCACCCCCGACCAGAACGTCGCCAGCCAGATCCGCTCGAGGATCCCCCCCAGCGCATAAAGCACGGTGATGGAAAAGGCGATGCCAACCGGATACCGGATCACGGTCTGGAAAAGAAAGTGTTCGCCAGATGCGGCCGCCGCAATCGGTGGCAGCCAGTCGAATAGCCAGTCCGGCGTCAATATCAACGGCATCAGAAGCCAGACCGCCTGACTCTTGGGGTCCGGCATGGTTGCCGTGTGGACCACGCTCGCGATGGCATGCGCCAAATACGCGACCACCAGCATCAACCCCAGTCGATTCCGCACGCGCCAGCCTCAGCCGTGCTTGGTCCCAAAAATCTTGTCACCCGCGTCGCCCAGACCGGGGATGATGTAGCCGATTTCGTTGAGGTGGCTGTCGATGCTGGCGGTGTAGATATCCACATCCGGGTGCTGCTCGGCCATCAACGCGATGCCCTCCGGCGCGGCCACCAGCACCAGCGCCTTGATGTGGGTGCAGCCCTTGCGCTTGAGCATCTCGACCGTCGCCGCCAGCGAGCCGCCGGTGGCCAGCATCGGGTCGATGATGATCGCCATGCGCTCGGCCAGATGGCCGACAAACTTCTCAAAGTAAGGCTCCGGGCGCAACGTCTCTTCGTTGCGCGCGATGCCCGCCACGCTGACCTTGGCACTGGGAATCATGTCGAGCACACCGTCGAGCATGCCCAGACCGGCGCGCAGAATCGGTACCACCGTCACTTTCTTGCCCTTGATCTGTTCGACCTCGACCGGCCCCGCCCAGCCGGCAATCGTCACGGTCTCTAGCGGAAAATCCTGACAGGCCTCGTAAGCTAGCAATCGCGCGATTTCGGACGTCAGTTCACGAAATTTCTTGGTGCTGATATCGGCTTCGCGCATCAGGCCGATCTTGTGCTTGACGAGCGGGTGGGAGATTTCGGTAATGGACATGGCGGCGGAATAATCGCAGTGGCAGCCGGGCACGGGGGTCCGTCGCGGCAAATCGCAGTAGTTTACTCTGCCCGACGCCGTCCGTCCCGCACTTGATCTCACCGGTGGGCGAACGGTCGTGCTTCCAATAGAATCCGGTGTTTTCTCGCGCAAGCCATCCCACCATGCTCGATAAGTTCTTCCAACTCCGGGCCCACGGCACCACCGTGCGCACCGAGGTGCTGGCCGGTCTGACCACCTTCCTGACCATGGCCTACATCATCTTCGTGAACCCCGACATCCTGTCGGCCGCGGGCATGCCGAAAGACGCGGTGTTCGTGGCCACCTGCCTGGCTGCCGCGCTCGGCTCGCTGATCATGGGCCTGTGGGCCAACTATCCGATCGCGCTGGCGCCGGGCATGGGGCTCAACGCCTACTTCGCCTTCGCAGTGGTGCAAGGCATGGGCTTTACCTGGCAGGCCGCACTGGGCGCGGTGTTCATCTCGGGCTGCCTGTTCATCATCATCAGTCTGTTCCGCATCCGTGAATGGATCGTCAACGCCATTCCGCATTCGCTCAAACTGTCGATCTCGGCTGGTATCGGCCTGTTTCTGGCCATCATCGGCCTCAAGAACGCCGGCATCATCACCGGCCACCCGGCCACGCTGGTCACGCTCGGCGATCTGCATGCGCCCGGCCCGATCTTTGCCGCCATCGGCTTCGTGATCATCGCCGCCCTGGCCTACCGCAAGGTGCCGGGCGCAATCATCATCGGCATCCTGGTGGTCACCGTCGCCGGCATCCTCACCGGTCAGAGCACCTTCGGCGGGGTGTTTGCCGCACCGCCCTCGCTGATGCCGACCCTGATGCAGATGGACATCGCCGGGGCGCTCAACGCCGGCCTGCTCACCGTCATCATGACCTTCTTCCTGGTCGAGTTGTTCGACGCCTCGGGCACGCTCATCGGCGTGGCGCACCGCGCCGGCCTGCTCGACAAGGACGGCAAACTGCCGCGCCTGTCGCGCGCTCTGCTGTCCGACTCCACCGCCATTGCTGCCGGTGCCGTGATGGGCACCTCGTCCACCACCGCCTATATCGAATCGGCCGCCGGCACCGCCGTGGGCGGGCGCACCGGCCTCACCGCTGTGGTCGTCGCGCTGTGCTTCCTGGCCGCGCTGGTGCTCGCCCCGCTGGCTGGCAGCGTACCTGCCTTTGCCACCGCCCCGGCGCTCATCTATGTCGCCATCCTGATGACCCGCGGCCTGGCCGAGATCGACTGGGACGACATGACCGAAACCGCCCCAGCGGTCATCACCGCCATCACCATGCCCTTCACCTTTTCGGTGGCCCACGGTATCGCCTTTGGCTTCCTCAGCTATGTGGTGATCAAGCTGCTGGCCGGCCGCGCGCGTGATCTGTCGATGGCGGTAGTCGTCATCGCCGGCGTGTTCCTCGTCAAGTTCATCTTCCTGTGAGCGAGCCCATGCAAAGCGCCGCCGACATCCTCCGCCAGCGCATCCGCACCGTGGCCGACTGGCCGCAGGCGGGCGTGCAGTTCCGTGACATCACCCCGGTGCTGCAAGATCCGGTCAGCTTCCGGCTGATGGTTCAGACCCTGGTGGTGCGCTACATGCCGCAGCACATCGACGTGGTTGCCGGCATCGACGCGCGCGGCTTCATCCTCGGCGCAGTGGTCGCGCATGAGCTCAACATCGGCTTCGTGCCGGTGCGCAAGAAAGGCAAGCTGCCCTTCACTACGGTGTCGGAAGAATACGAACTCGAATACGGCTCGGCCACCGTCGAGCTGCACACCGACGCCGTCAAACCCGGCGACCGGGTGCTGCTCATCGACGACCTGATCGCCACCGGCGGCACCATGATGGCCGCCAAAAAACTCATCGAACGCCTCGGCGGCACCATCGTCGAAGGCGCGGCCATCGTCGATCTGCCCGAACTCGGCGGCTCCGCCCTGCTGCGCGCCGCCGGCCTCGAACTTTTCACCCTGGTCGACTACGCCGGCCACTGAACACTGAATCTGGAAACGACATGTCTGTAGATATGAAAGAAATCCGCCGCGCCATGGACGAGGCCGACTGCCTCGCCGACAACGCCGCCGTCGAGGCCGCGCTGGACCGCATGGCCGCTGACATCACCGAGCCGCTGCGCAACACCAACCCGCTGGTGTTCGTGGTCATGAACGGCGGGCTGATCCTCGCCGGCCGCCTGCTGCCACGCCTCAACTTCCCGCTCGAAGTCGCCTACCTGCACGCCACCCGCTACGGCCACGCGCTGCAAGGCAACCTGCTCGACTGGCGCGTCCGCCCCACCCAAGACCTGCGCGGGCGCACCGTGCTGGTGCTCGACGACATCCTCGACGAAGGCCACACCCTGGCCGCCATCGTCGACCACATGCAGGCCGAAGGCGCCGTGGCGGTGCACACCGCCGTGCTGGTGCACAAAGACCACGACCGCAAGGCCACCCCGGGCATGCGCGCCGACTTCACCGGCCTGGACATCCCCGACCGCTTCCTGTTCGGCTGTGGCATGGACTACAAGGGTTACTGGCGCAACGCGCCGGGGATCTACGCGCTGAAGGGGCATTAAGCCCCCGGTTTCGGCGGCGGTGGATGCACTGCACTTCTCCGTCCTACGCGCTACGCGTAGGTTGGGTTGAGCAACGCGAAGCCCAACGCAATCGGTGCGTCTTGGCACATCGCATGTTGGGCTTCGCGTTGCTCAACCCAATCTACGGCCCTCGCGCCGTGGCGTAGGGCAGGAGTCATCCCACCAAAGCCTCGCCATCACCGCAGGCCGGATGACTCCTGCCCTACTCCCCCCGAAAATCCTCGGGGAACAAGTGATGCCGGTTGAGCTTGTCATAGAGCGTCTTGCGCGGCGTGTCGAGCAGTTCGGCGGCGGCGCTGACGCTGCCGCGGGTCTGGCGTAGCGCGGCCTCGATGACCTGGCGTTCGAAGCCTTCGACTTGCCGCGCCAGCGAGCCGCCGCCAGTGTCGGCGGCCGGGCGACGCACGGTCACGCCGAGGCAGAAACGATCGACTGCGTTGCGCAGTTCTCGCACGTTGCCGGGCCAGTCCTGCGCCATCCAGGCGGCCATGTCGTCCTCGCCCCACATCGGCGGGTCGCAGCGATAGCGCGCGGCGGCTTCGCGCAGGAAGTGGCCAGCCAGCAAGGGGATGTCGGCCTTGCGCTCGCGCAGCGGCGGTAACTCGAGGCCAACCACATTAAGCCGGTAGTACAGATCGCTGCGGAACTGCCCGGCGTCGGACAGCGCTTTCAGATCCGCCTTGCTGGCGGCGATGAGGCGGCAGTCGACCGGGATGGCGGCATTGCTGCCAAGGCGTTCAACTACCCGCTCCTGCAGCACCCGCAGTAGCTTGACCTGCAAGATGGCAGGCATGGTCTCGATCTCGTCGAGAAACAGCGTACCGCCCCGCGCGTGTTCGATCTTGCCGATGCGCCGCTTGAGCGCGCCGGTGAAGGCACCGGCTTCGTGCCCGAAAATCTCGCTTTCAAACACCGTCTCGGGCAGCGCCCCGCAGTTGATCGCCACGAACTCGCCGCTGCGTCCGCTGGCGGCATGGATGGCACGCGCAGCCACCTCCTTGCCGGTGCCGGTTTCGCCGTAGATGAGCACGTCGGCCTCGGTCGGGCCGATGGCGGCGATGGTGTGGCGCACCCGCTGCATGGGCGGCGCGTCGCCGATCAGCGGCACCGCCTCGCGGGCCGACAGGCTGGCCTTGAGGCGGCGGTTTTCGATGACCAGCGCGCGGCGGTCATGGGCGCGGCGCACCACCTCCACCAGCCGATCGGAGGAAAAGGGTTTTTCGATGAAGTCGTAGGCGCCCTCGCGCATGGCGGCCACAGCCATGGTGATGCCACCATGGCCGGTGATCAGCACCACCGGAATCTCGCGGTCGATGGCCATCACTGCACGCAGCAGGGTGAGGCCGTCCATGCCCGGCAGGCGCACATCGCACACCACGGTGCCGGCGAAATCGGGCCCGATGCGTGCCAGCGCCGGTTCGGCGGCGTCGAAGCCGCGCACCGGCAGGTCGTCGAGCTCGAGCGCCTGCTCGATGCCGAGACGCACCTGCGGGTCATCTTCGATCACGATCACATACGGTCGTTGCTCGGCCATGCGCTTAATACCCCCCTCGCGCCAGCGGCAGGCGCAACTCGAAACACGCCCCGCCGCCATCGTCATTGGCCGCGCTCAGCGAGCCGTGCAGGCTCTCGGCGATCAATCGTGAAATCGCCAGCCCCAGCCCCAGGCCCTTGCCGATCGGCTTGGTGGTGAAAAACGGTTCAAACAGATGCGGCCACACTTGCGGGTCGATGCCGCCGCCGGTGTCGCGCAGCCGAATGATGCCCTCGCCGCCGTCGCTGCGGGTTTCAATCGACAGCTCGCGCACTGACGCGCCGGCCATGGCGTCCATCGCATTGACGGCGAGGTTGACCACAACCTGCTCCAGGCGGGTAATGTCGGCCTTCACCGTGAGGCCTGGGGTTGCATGGCGCACGGTGACGCTCACATCGGCCCCCTGACGTCGCGACTCGACCAGCAGCAAGGCGTTGTCGATGGCGTCGGCCACGTCCACCGGGGCCAGCACGTCGCCGCTCTTGCGCGAGAAGGTTTTGAGCTGCGCCACGATACGCCCCATGCGCTGGGCCACGCGGGCGATGTGGCCGAGGTTTTCGGCCGCGGCCTCGGGTTTGTCGCGCTCGATGAAGCGGCGCGCATTGTCGGCCAGCGTGGTCAGCGCCGCCAGCGGCTGGTTGAGCTCATGCGTCACGCCGGCGGCCATTTGCCCGAGCACCGCCAGCTTGCCGGCCTGCACGGCAGTGTCGCGGGTACGGGTGAGAATTTGCTCGGCATCCTTGAGCGCGCCAACACGCTCTTCGAGCGTGCGGTTGGCGGTCACCAGCTCGGCGGTCCGCTCGGCGATACGCGCCTCGAGGTCGGCCTGTACCTGCTCGAGCGCCGCACGCGCCGCACGGCGCTCCTGGGTGCGGCGACGGCGCGTATGCCACAGGCCGATCGCCATACCCAGCAAGAGCAGCGCCAGCGTCAGCGCGGCGGCCATGACCGTCGCCAGTTTGCGCGCGTCGGTGAGGTCGGAGAGGATGATCAGGCGCCAGTCGTAGTCGGGCAGCTCAATGGATTCGGACAACAGCGCCTGGGCCTGCCCGTCGGCGGCCACGAAGGGCAAGGCACGGCCAGCCAGCGCCAGGCGCCGGCCACTGCCGTCGGGCCGGAGGATGGGTTCGCCGTCAGTCGCCAGCAACAGGGGCAGATCAGCGTCGAGGTATTGGCGGGTACGCGCCAGCGCGTCGCGGTCGGCACCCGCCAGTGGGAACAGGCTGCGGAACTTCCAGCTCGGCGAGGAGGCCAGCACTACCACGCCGAGCCGGTCGGCCACCAGGAGCAGGTCGCCGGAGCGGCGCCAGGCGTCTTCGAGCGCATCGAGGCGGATCTTGACCACCGCCACACCGGTGATCACGCCGTCCACGTACACCGGGGCGGAGAGGAAGTAGCCGGCCTCCAGGGTGGTCACGCCAACGCCGAAAAACCGCCCCGGCCGGCCGCTCATGGCGTCATGAAAATAGGGGCGGAAGCTGTAATTTTTGCCGACGAAGGAGGTCGCCTCACGCCAGTTGCTCGCCGCGAGCACCTTACCGCCGGCGTCGAGCAGATAGGTCACATGGATCACCGGGTCCTGGCTGACCTCTTCCAGATAGCGATTGACCGCCGCCACCCGCTCGCCGTCCCGCCCATTGGCCAGCAGGCCGCGCACCCGTCCGTCGAGACCGAGCACATTGGGCAGCAGACGGAATTCCTCCAGCGTCTGTGCCAGCGTGCGCCGGTAAAATTCCAGCCGCAGTTGGCTGAATTCGGCCACCTGCGCCACTTCCCGGCGGAGGAAGGCCTGATAGCTGCCCAGGCCGACCACCACTGCCAGCACACCGAGCGCCAGCAGCGGCTGCAAAAAACGGGAGACGGCGCGGGTCAGCGGCATGAGATCCTGGGGTGGCAGGGGGCGGCAGCACCGAGCATACGGCCTTGCACGCGACCAGCCAAGATGCTGCGCCCCGCGTGGCCTCAGGCCGCGGCCAGTTTGCGCCGGCGCCACCAGGCGGTGCCAAGCACCACCGCCGCCACCGCCAGACCGGCCTCATCGGAGATCGGTTGCGCGGTCACCAGCAGCACCGCGCCGACACCTGCGAACACGCGGGTCGGCCAACCCAGCTTCGCGCCGAGATAGCCGATACTCGCCGCACCCCACAGGATGATCGCCATCACCGCCTTGAAGACGATGTACAGCACCGCGATCACCGTCCAGTCTCCCTGCAGCATCAGCTCCGGCGCATACACCGCCATGTAGGGAATGACAAAGCCGGCGATGGCGATGCGCAGTGCCTGCATGCCGATCTTCATGCCCGAGGTTCGGGCGATCGGCGCCGCCGCAAAGGCCGCCAGCGCGACCGGCGGGGTCAGGTCGGCCATGATGCCGAAGTAGAAAACAAACATGTGGCTGACCACCAGCGGCACGCCCAGTTCGAGCAGGGCCGGCGCCGCCAGCGACGAGGTGATGATGTAGTTGGGGATGGTCGGGATGCCCATGCCCAGCAGCAGGCACACCAGCATGGTCAGCACCAGCGAGAGGATCAGGCTGTCCTTGCCCAGCGCGATGATGGTGTTGGCGAACATGGTCGCCGCACCGGTCAAGGTGAGGCAGCCGATGATCACACCCACCAGGGCGCAGGCCACCCCCACCGGCAAGGCGTGACGGGCGCCTTCGGCCAGGGCGGTGACCGCCACCTTGAGCGTATCGCGGCCACCCTGTACCACGAAGCAGGCCACCACCAGCAGCGCGATGATGGCAAAGAAGACGCCGATGCCAAGCTTGACGAAGGCCGAGCAGGCCAGTGCCAGCGCCACCCAGAAGGCCACCCGCAGGGCCGTGCCCTTGAGGCGCAGGGCCACCGCCGTGCCGAAGATCAGCATCGCGGTCAGGGCCAGGCCGACCGTGCCGGAAAACAAGGGGGTGAAGCCGGAGAACAGCAGCCACACCAGCACGCCCAGCGGCACCAGTAGATACCAGTCGCGCTTGAGCGCCGCGATCGGGTCCGGGCACTCGCTCTTGGGCAGGCCGACCAGATTCTTGCGGCCGGCCTCGAGGTGCACCATCAGGAAGGCGGTAAAGAAATACAGGGCGGCCGGAATCGCCGCAGCCAGACAAATCTCGAGATAGGGCACGCCGATGGTCTCGGCCATGATGAAGGCCACCGCGCCCATCACCGGCGGCATGATCTGCCCGCCCATGGAGCTGGTCGCCTCGACGCCGCCGGCAAATTCGCTGCTGTAGCCGAATTTCTTCATCAGCGGAATGGTGAATTGCCCGGTGGTGACGACGTTGGCCACGCCCGAGCCGCTGATGGTGCCCATCAGGCCTGACGACACCACCGACACCTTGGCCGGCCCGCCGTGGGTATGGCCCACGGTGCCGAGCGCGAAATCGGTAAACAAACGGATCATGCCGGCCTGTTCGAGAAAGGTGCCGAACAGGATGAACAGGAAGATGTAGCTCGACGACACATAGGTCGGGATGCCGTAGATGCCTTCGGTGCCGAAGCCGAGCTGGTCGATCACCTGCGACAACGCGTAGCCGCGGTGCGCCAGATCACCGGGAAGATATTGTCCGAACAGGGTGTAGCCGAGAAAGCCCAGGCAGATGAGTGGCAAGGCGAAACCCATGACGCGTCGGGCCGCCTCGAACACCATGACGATGGTGACCGCACCGACCACCAGGTCGAGGTCGGTCGGATCGCCTGCCCGCTGGATCAAGTCGCCTTCGAAGACCCAGTGATAGAACGCGATGCAAAAGCCGGCCACGCCGATCAGCCAGAACAGCCCGGCGAGCGCGTCGAAGCGTGGTCGTACCGCAGCGGCGATGCCAAAGGTCATCAGCATCAGGAAGCCCACGTGGACCGCCCGCACGATGGTGGACGACAAGGGGCTGAAGGACGCGGTGATGATCTGGAACGCCGAAAACAGGATGCCGATCAAAAACAGCATGCGTGCCTGGGGCCCCAGCGACCAGCCGTAAGACAAGTGCGCGTCGGAGGCATTTTCAGACATGGTGTGGTCTCCTCGCACCGGGCGGTGCGGTCTTTCATTATTATCCTGGCGGCCGTCCCTGGCGGGACGGCCGCGGCATCAAAGTCGCTGACTACTTGGCGGCCTTGCTCGCTTCAGCATAGAAGCGCGCGGCACCCGGATGCAACGGCACCGGCAGGCCGGTCGAGGCTTTCTCCAGCACAATCCCCTTGGCCGCGGAGTGAGCGGCCACCATGGCGTCCATGTTCGAGAACATCGACTTGACCATCGCGTACACGGTATCGGCATCGACCCCTTCGTGGGTCACCAGGATGTTGCGGATCGCCACCGTCGGCACGTCGGCGGTCTGGCCCTCATAGGTGTTGGCCGGGACCACACCCTGCTGATAGGCCGAGTCACCGATTTTCTGCACCACATCGGCCGGCACCGGCACCACCACGATCTTCATGGTGCTGGCCAGGTCGCGCAGCGAGGCCACGCCCAGACCGGCGGACTGCAGGGTGGCGTCCAGCTGACGGTTCTTGATCAGCTCGACCGACTCGCCGAAGGGCAGGTATTCCACCTTCGACAGGCCTTCGTAACCGATGCCGGCGGCCTTGAGCACGGCGCGGGCATTCAGCTCGGTACCGGATTTGGGCGCACCGACGGAGACCCGCTTGCCCTTGAGATCGGCCAGCGTCTTGATGCCCGACTCTTCGGAAGCCACGATCTGGATGTAGTTGGGGTAGATCGCCGCCACGCCGCGCAGCTTGTCCAGCTTCTGCTTGAAGCCCGCTTCCGCATCACCCTTCCAGGCGTCGGACACCGCATCGGCGAGCGCAAAGCCTATTTCACCGCGACCGGCCTGCAGCAGGTTCAGGTTTTCGGCACTGGCCTTGGTGGACTGGACGCTGACCTTGGCGTCGGGCAGCGCCTTGCCGATCTGCTGGGACAGGGCCACGCCCAGGGGGTAGTAGATGCCGCTGGTGCCACCGGTCAGCACGTTGATGAACTTCTGTTCGGCTTGCACGCCGGTCGACACGATCAGGGCTGCCGCAGCGAACCCCAGGGTACGGATGAATTTCATGGTGGTCTCCTCCATGGATGGTTATGTCGGCGGGCAAACGACGCGGCAGCAAGAACAGGGAGGGAAGCTCACCGCCGGTCGCGCCCGACCTGACGCCCCGTTGCAAGAGCCGGGCCAACTGTGCCGACGGCGATAGTTCTCGCGCAGAATCAATCGTTTAGCGGCCAGCCACAGGCCAGCTCTCGCACTGCACTGTGCGGATATCCGCACAGGCACCGACCCGCGCGGGCGAAAAATCGCACAAGCCTCGGCCAAGCGTGCCGTAACAGTCATTGATGGCTACACTGGCGACACACTGGCGGTGTGCCGCAACGCGTGGGTGGAGAATGCATGTCCCCGATTAACACCAATGCCCGCATCCTGATCGTCGATGACACCCCCGAAAATCTGGCGGTGCTCGGCGATGTGCTGCAACCCGACTACACCGTTCAGGCCACCACCTCGGGCGAGCGCGCACTGGCCATTGCCGCCGCGCTGCCCCCGCCCGACCTGATTCTGCTCGACATCATGATGCCGGGCATGGACGGCTACGCCGTCCTCGGCCGGCTGCGCCAGAACCCGGCCACCCGCGACATTCCGGTGGTGTTCCTCACGGCGCTCACCGACACGCAGGATGAAGAGCACGGCCTGGCGCTGGGCGCGGTCGACTACATCGCCAAGCCCATTCGGCCAGCGCTGCTGCTGGCACGCGTGCGCACCCAACTCGAAGCCAAACGCACGCGCGACGTACTGCGCGATCACAACGCGTTTCTCGAGACCGAAATCGCCCGACGCATGTCCGACAACGAACACATTCAGGCGGTCAGTATCCGGGCGCTGGCCCATCTGGCCGAGATCCGCGACACCGACACCGGCAACCACCTGCTGCGCACCCAGGCCTACGTTCACCGGCTGGCCACCTGCCTGAGCGCCCACCCGCGATTTTCGGCCACACTGACCCCACAGTACATCGACTTGCTGGCCCGCTCGGCGCCCTTGCACGACATCGGCAAGGTCGGCATTCCTGATTGCATCCTGCTCAAGCCGGGCAAGCTCGACGACGACGAATGGAAAATCATGCAGACCCACTCGGCCCTGGGCGCAACCGCCATCGAACAGGCCGAGCGCGACGTCAGCGAGGCCTTGCCGTTTCTGTCGCTGGCCAAGGAAATTGCCCGCAGCCACCATGAACACTGGGACGGCACCGGCTACCCGGACGGACTGGCGGGAGAAGCAATTCCGGTCTCGGCGAGGCTGATGGCACTGGCCGACGTCTTCGATGCACTCGTCCACGCGCGCGCGTACAAACCCGGCATGCCCCCCGACGAGGCTCGCGACATCATCGTCGCCGGTCGTGGCAGTCACTTCGATCCGGCGGTAGTTGACTGTTTCAATGCCAACTACACCGCCTTTGTCGAGATTGCCGAACGCTACAATGACATCCACTAAGCCCGCCTCGCCCGCGCCGAACCCGCCGCCGGTGGACGACGTGCCAAGCAGCCCACAGTTCGCCAAACAGCAACGCGGGCGCGTGCTGCGCATCGCACTGATCTACGCGCTGTTCGCCGGTCTGTGGATTGTCTTTTCGGACCGGATCGTCGAGCATCTGCTGACCGACCCGGTCCATCTGGCCATGGCCAACACGCTCAAAGGCCTTGCCTTTGTCATCGTCACCACCGTGTTGCTCTATAGCCTCGTCAGCCGCCTCATCCAACAGCTCACACGCTCCGCGCTGAACGCCTACACCGCACAGGCCGAACGGCTGAACGCGCTGAGCCTGCTTGACGCCGTGGTCACGGGCTCAAAAGACGCCATTTTTGCCAAGGACCCTGAAGGCCGCTACCTGCTGTTCAACCGCGAAGCCGCGCGGCTCACCGGCATCGACGCCGAAGACGTGCTCGGCCACGACGACTACGCGATCTTCGCACCTCATCAGGCCGCACAACTCATGGCCAATGACCGCCATGTCATGGCCTCCAACGATACCGTGATCTTCGACGAACATATCAGCACCGCCGATGGTGACCTGGTATTCATGGCCACCAAAGGCCCCTTGCGGAACGCCGAGAACCAGGTCGTTGGCATGTTCGGCATCTCGCGCGACATTACCCCGCTGCGTCACGCCGAAAAAACCCTGGCAACCCAAAACCAGACACTGGAGCTGGTCGCCAAAGGCGCCCCCTTGAGCGACACCTTGGCCACCCTGGCCCGCGCCATCGAAATACAGGGGCACAATATCCGGGCATCAATCCTGCTCCTCGACGCGGCGCAGGGGCGCCTGTTCAATGGCGCCTCCCCCAATCTGCCACTCGACTATGTGAACGCGATTGACGGCGTCAGCATTGGCGAAGGCGTCGGCTCCTGCGGCACCGCGGCCTTTCGCGGCAGCCAGGTGGTCGTCGAGGACATCGCCACCGACCCACTGTGGGCCGACTACAAAGACCTCGCGGCGCAACATGGCTTGGCCGCATGCTGGTCAACACCAATTCTCGCGCCAGACAACACCGTGCTGGGCACCTTTGCGGTGTACTACACCGAGCCGACCGCACCCTCGCGCTGGCATCTGGAGCTGATCGACCATGCCACCCATGTGGCGGCCATCGCCATTGCCCGCAGCCGAGAAGAGGCCGAGATCCGCAAGCTGTCCCTGGCCGTCGCGCAAAGTCCGGAGAGCATCGTCATCACCGATCTGGATGCCAGGATCGAATATGTAAACGATGCCTTTACCCAGATCAGCGGCTATACCGCCGATGAAGTGCTCGGCCAGAACCCGCGCATTCTGCACTCTGGCAAGACTCCGCCCGAGGTGCATCGCGACATGTGGGTGTGCCTCGGACGGGGCGAGGTCTGGCGCGGCCAGTTGTTCAACAAACGCAAGGATGGCAGCGAGTACACCGAGTTTGCCATCGTCAGCCCGATCCGCCAGCCCGACGGGCGCATCACCCACTATCTGGCGATCAAGGAAGACATCACAGAAAAGAAACGCGTTGCCGACGAGCTGACCCGCCATCGGCACAACCTCGAAGAGCTGGTCGAGGCGCGCACCGCCCAACTGGTCGAGGCGCAGCTTGAAGCCGAATCGGCCAACCGGGCAAAGAGCGCCTTCCTGGCCAACATGAGTCACGAAATCCGCACACCGATGAACGCCATCGTCGGCCTGTCGCATCTGCTCAGCCGCGACCACCCGACGCCCAAGCAAGCCGAGCGCCTGGCCAAGGTCGAAGTCTCGGCCCGCCACCTGCTCACTTTGCTCAATGACATTCTCGATCTCTCCAAGATCGAAGCCGGCAAGCTACAACTCGAACAGCTCGACTTCTCCATCGACATGGTGCTCGACCAGGTGCACTCCCTGATTGCGACCCAGGCGCAGGACAAATCACTGCGCATTGAAATCGACGGCATCGGCCAACCCACCTGGGTGCGCGGCGACCCCACCCGCCTGCGCCAGGCGCTGCTCAACTACGCAGGCAACGCCATCAAATTCACCGACGCCGGACAGATCACCCTGCGGGCCCGTGTCAAAGACGAAACCCCGACGCACCTGACGCTCCGCTTCGAGGTGAGTGACACCGGCATCGGCATCCCCCCGGAAGCCCGCCGCCAACTGTTCAATGCGTTCGAGCAGGCCGACGCCTCCACCACCCGCAAATATGGCGGTACCGGCCTCGGCCTGGCCATCACCCGTCGCCTGGCCGAGCTGATGGATGGCCGCGTTGGCGTGGACAGCATCCCCGGCGTGGGCAGCACCTTCTGGATTTCCGTGTGCCTGCCGCGCGGCCAGGCACGATGCACCCCGGCGCCCAGGTCGACCCCGCCAGCGCACGCAACACACGACACCCCGAACACCCACCGCCTGCTGCTGGCCGAAGACAGCGAGGTCAATCGCGAAGTCGCGCTCGCCCTGCTTGATGCCCAGGGCTGGCAAGTCGACAGCGCCGAGAATGGCGATGTTGCGGTCCGCATGGCGCGCGCCCAGCCCTACGCGCTGGTGCTCATGGATGTGCAGATGCCGATCATGGACGGGCTCGACGCAACACGTGCCATCCGCGCACTGCCGGGCTACGCCGCCACCCCGATCCTGGCGATGAGCGCCAACGTGTTCTCGCAAGACCAGGACGCCTGCCTCGCCGCCGGCATGAACGACTTCATTCCCAAACCGGTCGAGCCGGCCCAACTCTACGAAGCCCTGGCGCGCTGGCTGCCCACCGACGCCAGGTCGCCCTCAGATATCCCCGCGAACACGCCCGACCCGACCCCCGCCGACCCGGTGGCGGCGGCACACGTGCTGGCCGAGCTACGCCCCTTGCTGATCGCCAGCGACATGCGCGCCAACACCCTACTGCAATCCAACGCCGCGCTGATCAAGGCCTGCTTCGGCCCGGCGGGCCAAGGCCTCATCTCGCAGGTGAATCGCTTCAACTACCCGGAGGCCGTCGCGGCACTTGATGCGCTCCACCCCGCTCGCGAGGCTTAGTGCGATCCGATACCAATATTGATGCCGACACCCACGCCGGAACCACTACCCACCCCAATGCCGAAGCCGCCAAAGAACAGCCCGTCGCGCGGGTACTCGTAAGTGGTCGAGGTACGCAGCACCACCTCATCGCGGAAATGCACATTGAAGTACGTGGCCGTGCCAGGGTTGCCGCTATTGCTGATGTTCCAGTCATACACCGTCTCACCCGACAGCGAAAACCGCTCGACGCTGCGCTGCGGACCGAGTTGATCGATCACCTGCGCCACCGTCATGCCCGGCCGGATGCGCGCCAGACGGTCGGCGGCGAGGCCATCCCAGGTCTCCACCACCTGCCCCGTCGTATCGAACCTCACCTGCACACAGGTGGTGCCGAAAGGCTGCGTGGCGTATTGCCATAACTCGCCACCATCGGGCTGCGCGATGATCCGGGTCGGCGCACCGCGCTCTGTGCGCACCTGCACCGCCGTCTGGCCCGGCATGATCGGTGGCCGCGTCGCGCAGGCGGACACTCCCAACACCAACATCACCACCCACCAGGCTTTCATGATCAGCGCCCCTTGTATTCGATGTCACGGCCCGTGCGCACCACCTGGCCCTGAGGGTTGAAATAGACATTGAAATAAGTCGGTTCGGCCGCATTGCTGTTATCGATCAACCAATCCCACACCGTCTCGTTCTTGAGCTGAAAGAACTGGGTCTTGGCCGGCTTGCCGAGCAGGCGGCGCACCTGATCCTGGTTCAGACCGGGCTGAATGCGGGCGAACTGCGCCTCGGTCAGCACCTGCTCGACCTTCTGCACCACGTTGCTGCTGTCGAGCGTGATCAGATAACAGGTGATGCCCTGCGGCTGCTGGGTGTACTCCCAGGTCACCGAGCCATCATCGTTGCGCCACTCGATCCCCGGCGGGCCGAGCTTGTCGCGCACCTCGAAGCCGGTCGACACCCCCGGTTTGAGGTCTTCGATGACGAACTGATCACACGCGCTGAGCCCGAACAGGCTCAGCACACCACACAGCAAGGACAGCAACTTCTTCATGAGGCCTCCGTCGAAAATGGGCCGATCCGTGCGCCGCACGGCCCCCGGCGCTAGAATATCGGGGGTTTGACGCAGCGTTTTCGCGATGTCGGCGGGATGCGCGAGCACTTTTTTCGCACCACACCGGCCAGCGTTGATCCCATTTTGACACTCGATAGCTTCCAGGAGAGCTAGCAAAATGCAAAAAACAGTACTCGCACTGGCCCTGTTCGGCCTCGGCCTCGGTGTTGCCCACGCGGACGCCGTCAAAATCGGCCACGCCGGCCCGCTGACCGGCCCGATCGCCCACATTGGCAAGGACGGCGAGAACGGCGCCCGTCTGGCGGTCGAAGACGCCAACGCCGCCGGCGTCATGATTGCCGGCAAGAAGGTCACCTTCGAGCTGATGGGTGAGGACGATCAGGCCGACCCGCGCATGGCCACCACCGCCGCCCAGCGCCTGGCCGATGCCGAAGTCGTCGGCGTGGTCGGCCATGTCACCTCCGGCGCCTCGATCCCCGCCTCGCGCGTGTATGAGCAGGCCGGCATTCCGGTCATCACGCCCTCGGCCACCAACCCCAAACTCACCCGCCAGGGCTACAAGGTCACCTTCCGCGTCATCGCCAACGACCTGCAGCAGGGCGCCGCGATGGCCAAGTACGCCGCCGAATCGCTCAAGCTCAAGAAGGTCGCCATCATCGACGACCGCACCGCCTACGGTCAGGGCCTGGCCGACGCCTTCTCCGACGCCCTCAAGGGCTATGGCGTGCAAGTGGTGGGCCGCGAATTCACCAACGACAAGGCCACCGACTTCATGGCCATCCTCACCAAGATCAAGGGCCAGCAGCCCGACGCCATCTTCTACGGCGGCATGGACGCCCAGGCCGCACCGATGCTGCGCCAGATGCGCCAGCTCGGCTACGCCGGCAAGTTCCTTGGCGGCGACGGCGTGTGCACCGGCGAAATGCTCAAGCTCGGCGGCGAGGCCCTCAAGGAAGACACCTACTGCTCGCAAGCCGGCATCCCGATGGAGAAAATGCCCAAGGGCGCCGACTTCAAGGCCCGCTTCAAAAAGCGCTTCAACACCGACGTGCAGCTCTACGCCCCCTACAGCTACGACGCCGCCATGGCGATGATCGAAGCCATGAAGGTCGCTGGCTCGACCGCACCGGCCAAGTATCTGCCGGCGCTGCAGAGCATTTCGTATGAAGGCGTGACCGGCCAGATCGCCTTCGACAAGTTCGGCGACATCAAGTCCGGCGGCACCACGCTGTTCCAGTTCAAGGACGGCAAGTGGGCCACCCTGAACTGATCATGCTGCAATGATCGAAAAGGCCCGCCACCGCGATGGCGGGCTTTTTTCGTCGAGGCATTTCACGCCAGATCCATGACGCAATTCTTCTTTTTCATTGCCGGCCTGATCGCCCTCACCATCGGGGCCGATGTACTGGTGCGCGGCGCCTCACGACTGGCGCTGTCCTTCGGCCTGTCGCCGCTGGTGGTCGGCCTCACCATCGTCGCCTTCGGCACCAGCGCACCGGAGATTGCCGTGGCCGTCAACGCCGCCATCGCGGGCCAATCGGCGCTGACCATCGGCAACGTGGTCGGCAGCAACATCTGCAACCTCTTGCTGATTCTCGGCATCGGCGCGCTGGTCACGCCGCTGTCGATCGCCGGCCAGGTGATCCGGCAGGAAGTGCCCGTCATGATCGGCGCCTCGGCGCTGGTCGTCGGCCTCGCCGCCAATGGCCAGATCAGTCCGGGCGAAGGCGCCTTGCTGTCGGCGCTGCTGATCACCTATCTGGTTTTCCTGGTGCGCCAGTCGCGCCGCGCCTCGCAGGCCGAGCAGGCCAACTTTGGCGATCTGGCCGCGCCGGGTGCCGGTGGTCACTGGAGTCTGGACGCGCTCAAGGTCGCCGCGGGTCTGGGGTTGCTGGTGCTTGGCGCCGACTGGCTGGTCGAGGCGGCGGTGTTCTTTGCCCGCTGGCTGGGCGTGGACGACCTGGTGATCGGCCTCACCGTGGTCGCCATCGGCACCTCGCTGCCGGAGGTTGCCACCTCGGTCATGGCCGCCATCCGTGGCGAGCGCGACATGGCCATCGGCAACGCCGTGGGCAGCAATGTGTTCAATCTGCTCGGCTGCCTGGGGCTGGCCGGCATGGTCGCGCCAACCGGGTTGCCCGTGCCCGCCGCCGCGATCGACTTCGACCTGTGGGTCATGCTGGCGGTTGCCGTGGCCTGCCTGCCGGTGTTTCTCGTGCGCCGCGAAATCGCCCGCTGGGAAGGTGTCGTGTTCATCACCTACTACATCGCCTACGTCATTTACCTGGTGCTCGATGCCACCGGCAGCGGCGCGCTGAAGACCTTCACCACTGCCATGCTCGGCTTCGTCATCCCCTTGTCACTGGTCACCCTGGTGGCGATTACGCTCCGCCAGCGGCGCAACCGCCGGCCCCGCGGATAGTCCACGACGGGTAGACTATCGGCGCCGCCACTGCGGCCTGCTTCGGAGTTGCACCATGGATGCCTTGTGGATCCTGCTGTTATTGATTGGCATATCGAGTCTGTTCTCGCTCACCGAAATGGCGCTGGCCTCGGCGCGCAAGGCGCGGCTGCACCAGCTGCGCGAAGCGGGTGACGCCCGTGCCGGGCTCGCCCTGGCGATCAAGGAGACGCCCAGCCACTTCCTCGCCGCCACCCAGACCGGTATCACCGCCGCCTCGCTGATGGCCGGCATTTTCGGCGAATCGGCCATGAAGACCGGCCTCGAAGCGGCCGTCGTCAGCCTCGCGCCCTGGGCCGCCGCCTGGGCCGGGCAGATCGCCCTGGCCACCACCATCGTCATCGTCACCGCGGCCTCCATCGTGTTCGGCGAGATCGTGCCCAAGCGCATCGCCATTGCCGACCCCGAACGGGTGGCGGTGCTCACCGCGCCCTTCATGCACCTGTTCATCCGCATCATGTCGCCCGCCATCCGCTTCCTGTCCTGGTCGGCCGACCTGGTGCTACGCATCCTGCCGTTTCGCGCAGCCCCCGCGCTGCCCGGCGTGGAAGACATCCTCGCCTATGTGGACGAGAGCGAGCGCTCCGGCGCCATCGGCCCCGAAGAAAGCCATATGCTGGGCAACGTGTTCCGACTCGATGACCGTCGCGTTGGCGCCGTCATGACCCCCGCGGCCGATGTCACCATCCTCGACTTGCAGTCACCCCGCGAAGACAACCTGCGCTGCCTGCGTGAGCGCCACCTGTCGCGCTTTCCGGTCTGCAAGGGCGGGCTGCAGAACGTGATTGGCGTCGCCGAAAGCCGGGACCTGCTCGAGGCCGCACTGAGCGGCGACATCGACTTCGGCGAAATGCCCATGACCCCGCCGCTGTTCGTGCCCAGCGTGCTGACCCTGATCGACCTGCTACGCCAGTTCCGCACGCACCGCAGCTCCTTCGCCTTTGTGGTCAACGAATTCGGCCAGACCGAAGGCATCGTCACCCTCTACGACCTGTTGCAGACCGTGGTCGGCGACATGAGCCCGACCGCCGACGATCCCGATGAAGCCCTCGCCGTACGCCGGCCCGACGGCTCCTGGCTGCTCGACGGCCTGCTACCGCTCGACGAGATGAAGGAAAAACTCGGCATCCGTCACCTGCCCGACGAGTCGCTGGGCAACTATCACACCGTCGGCGGCTTCGTGCTCGCCATCCTCGGCCGCATCCCCAAAAAGTCCGAACGCTTCACCTGCGACGACTGGGCCTTTGAAGTCATGGACGTCGACAAGAACCGGGTCGACCAGGTGCTGGCCTCGCGGCTCGACGCCCCCGCCGCCCCCTGAGATCGCCTCGGCCGCGTCCGGGTGGCCCAGGCCCAAAACTGTCGAGAAATTTTACACAACATGCCTGTGGCGTATGTCGCAGATCAGCGCAATCGTTTGTGTAACAATCGTTTGCAACATGCGGTACATGTCTTGCTTCATGACCCCACCCCCATCGACATGTGTCTAATTGGCCGACACACCCCCGTCTGCCAAGCCTGAAGAACACTGCATTCGAACTCCCCCGACCCCGGCACTCAAGAACCGGGCGGGGACCGCGGCAATGACCGATGGCCCGACGCGCACCTTCACTGCGCCCACCGGCACTGCCTCTGCTTTTCACTTCGCGGCGGGCTGAACACCACATCCTGTCTCACCGGCGATGCGCCAGCATCCAGGCCCCCGCGATGCACCAACCGGGAGAAGTACCGTGAGCCAAGGGGCCCTGACCTATCTGCGTCGCCAATATCTTTGCGTATTGCGCCGCTGTGCCTTCCTCAATGCCTTTTCGAGCTGGCTATTGCTCGCGGCCCCGATGGCCATGGCGGGGCAACCCGGCATCGTCACCGACGGGCGCACCGCGACCACACTGACCCAGGCAGGGGCGGTCACGGACATCACCACCGCGACGGTCAGGGGCAACAACGCCTTCAACTCCTTCTCGCGCTTCAACATCGGCTCGGGGCAGACGGTCAATCTGCACCTGCCCCAGCAAACCGCCAACCTGCTCAACCTGGTGCGCAACGAGCGCAGCCACATTGACGGGGTGATGAACGCCTACAAAGACGGGCGCATCGGCGGCAATGTCTTCTTCTTCAACCCGCACGGCATGGTCGTGGGCGCACAAGGCCAGATCAACGTGGGCAGCCTCACCGTCGCCACACCGACACCGGCCTACATGGAACGGCTGATCGGCCCCGGCGGGGCGATTGACGACGCCGCGGTCGACCAGGCCTTGCGTGGCGAAATTCCGCTGTCCGAATCCGGTCTGATCACGGTCAAGGGCTCGGTCAAGGCCGCCCGTGCGGTGCAGCTGGCCGCCGCCAATGTCAGCATCGACGGCGGCGCCCGCATCGAAGCCGGCGCGGCAGCCCATGCCGGCTTTGGCGCACTGGTCAATATCGACGGCCTCGAAGCCGGCGCGCAGATGCTGCAGGACGGCGACACCGTGCGCATCGTCGCGGCCGATGCCGTGAACATCGCCGGCCTGGTCTCGGCCGATGGCGCGACGGGCGAAGCCGCCGGCCGGGTACGCATCGACGCCGGTGGCGACATCACCGTGGCCGACGGCGGCCGAGTGTCCGCCGATGGCCATGGCGCCAATTCTGACGGCGGCACGATCCGCGTCTGGGCCGAAGACACCGCCACGCTGGCCACCCAGGGCGAACTGTCGGCCCGCGGCGGCGAGATCTCCGGCGACGGCGGCCACATCGAATTCTCGGCCACCGAAAAAGTCCGCCTCGAAGGCGGCGCGCTCAAGGCCAACGCCACCAACGGCCAGCGCGGCTCGGTGCTGATCGACCCCAACAACATCGAAGCGGTCACCGCCAACACCTACACCGACGGCGCCGACTTCACGCTGATCGCCAACGACAAGATCACCGTCGAAAACAACATCACCATCTCCACCCGCGACATCGCCAACCCCACCACTGGCAACCACGCCACCGATGCCTCGCAAGGCGACTCGGGCGATCTCACGCTGCGCGCCTCGAACATCGAACTGAAATCCGGCAGCCGTCTGCTCGCCCATGCCACACCGGGCCACACCGGCGGCGACGTCAAAGTCGAAGGCCGCACGCTGGACGCCATCGGCGCCAACCGCGACGTCACCGCCAGCGTGTCGCTGACCGAAGCGACCGTCACCGGCAAGGACATCACCATCCGCTCGTCCGCCGAGACCTCGCTGGTGAACGAGCTGCTCGAGAACAACCCGGCGCTGACCGTGGCCGACGCCCAGCGCCAGATCGACCAGGAGCTGGACGACCCGATCGACGGCATCGGCGGCGCCTTCCTCAGCGTCACCACCAAAGCCACCGCCACCACCACGGTGCTCGGCAGCAAAGTCACCGGCAGCGGCAAGGTGAGCATCAGCAGCCACGCCGGCGCCCGCTCGGGCTTCGAGAAAATCGCTACCGCCACCACCACCATCGGCGACAGCGGCGCCATCAAGAGCGAGATCCGTGGCAACACGATCGACATCACCTCGACCGCTACCACCTCGCTGTCCTACAAGATCCTCGGCACGGTCACCAAACTGCTCGACCAGAGCTGGCTGCCCGACCCCGACGGTCCGCTGATCAGCGCGCTGGACGACAACCTCTTCGACTTCAATTCCGTCCCGCTGGTGGCGCTGTCCACCGCCAAGGCCACCACGCTGATCGACGGCGCGTCGTTGATCATCGGCACCGACACGGTCACCATCGGCGCCGACGCCGACTCGGCCGCCAAGCCGACCTTCAGCAGCCCCTTCCTGTTCTCGGCGGCGTGGGGTGAATCCACCGCCGAAGCGCGTGCCCGCGTGGTCGGCACGGCCAACGTCACCGCCACCAACGCACTGACGGTGCAGGCCCACACCAACACCGAGATCGACGTGACCGCCACGGTCAATTCGATCAACAAGCCGGTCGACGCCACCTTTGTGCGCGCCAATACCAATATCACCACGATCGCCGAGGTCGGCGACACCACCACGACCACCGGCGGCTCGATCAGCGTCGACGCGCAGACCGAGGCCGAGATCAACGCCGCCGCCGACGCCAAGAACACCGGCGGCAGCGGCGTGGGCCTGTCGCTGGCGATCAGCGAGACCACCTCGACCACCACCGCCACGCTCGGCGGCACGGCCGAAGCCACCACGGGCGATATCACCGTCACCGCCAATGCCGACATCGAAGAGGGCAACTCGGCCAACGCCGCCACGCTGGGCAATCCGTCGTCCATCTCGGCCAAGATCACAAACTTCAAGGCCGGCATCCAGCGCAACGTGGTGGGCGGCATTCTCAAGGCCACCGGCAAGATCAACCCGACCACCGCCGACCGCCTCACCAGCTTCCTCTTCCCGGGCATCAAGGAAGGCAAGTTCAACGCCGCCGGCGCGGTGGCGTGGAGCACCGGCAACAACACCGCCACCGCCTCGATCGCGCCGCTGGCGGACGTCAAAGCCGCGGGCGGCATCTCGGTCACCGCCAAGATCACCGACGACCCCAGCTCCAGCGCCGGCGCCAAAACCAGCTCCACCGGCTCGGCCGTGGGCGGCTCGGTGGCCTACGGCAGCTTCGTGAACACCGCCAATGCCTTCATCGGCAAGGGCGCCACGGTCGACGCCAAGGGCGCGCTGCTGGTCGACGCGCAAACCCATGTGCCCTACCCGTGGCAGATCGACTGGGAAGACCCGGACGAGATCCTGAGCTTCCTGCAAGGTGGCGTGCTGGACATGTTCCTCACCACCTATTCGATCAACTCGGCCAAGGGCAAGAGCGGCATCGGCCTGGCCGTGGGCGTGAACCTGTTCGACCTCGACAACAACGCCACCGCCTATATTGATGAAGGCGCGCAGATCAACACCCGCTACACCGCCATCCCCGGCCTGGCCACGCAGTCAGTCAAGGTCAGCGCCAAGAACGACATCAGCCTCACCGGCGCGGTCGGCATCCTGTCCAAGAAATTCTTCGGCACCAGCGGCGGCAAGGCGGCCATCGGCGGCTCGGCCGGGCTGATCAGCATCGACACCAACGCCAGCGCCACCATCCGCGGCAATGCCACGGTGAATAGCGCCAAGACGGTCGATGTCGAAGCGCTGAACATCCAGCGCGTGGTCACCGTCACCGAGGCCGGCGGCAGCTCCGACGCGGTCGGTGTGGAAGGCGCGGTGTCGATCAACACCCTCACCAACACTTCCACGGCCGCCATCGACGACGACGCCACGGTGGATGCCGGCGACGACATCACCCTCACCGCCAAGGGCGATCTGGAAAACATCTCGGTCGCCGGCGGCGTGGTCGCCACCAAGGGCCAGGTCGGCATCGGCTTCTCGGTATCGGTGAACACCATCGTCTCCGACGTCGCCGCCTACATCGGCAACTTCGACCCGCTCGGCCTCGACCTGGTGCCGGCGCTGGGCAACATCAGCACCACCGGCAAGGTCAATCTGGTCGCGGCGTCTGAAGTCTCGCAAGGCGCCTACTCGGTGGCCGGCGCGCTGGCCACCAACAGCAAGGCCCAGACCGACATGCCCGCCGGCGCCAGCGATACGCAGGACGGCGGCGGCAGCGGCACGGCCAGCAAGGCGGGCAAGGGCAAGTTCGGCGTGGCGGTCTCGGCCGACGTGTCGATCAACGACGTGACGGCCGACACCCAGGCCTATGTGTCCGATGGCGCCACCATCTCGGCCGCCACCGCGCTCGACCTCGACGCCACCAACACCCTCGCCCTGTCGGCCCTGTCCGGCGCGGTCACCATCTCGACACAGCAAAGCGGCAACGCGCTGGCCGGCTCCTATGCGCAGAACTCGCTGGCCGGCACCACCGCCGCCTATGCCGACGACGCCACGCTCACGCTCAGCGGCCCGCTCACCGCCGACGCCAAGACCACCGGCACCATCGAGACGCTCTCCGCCTCGATCGCCGGCACCAAGGGCAAGGTCGGCGTGGCCGGCTCGGTGTCGATCAACGCCATCGACAACAGCACCAAGACTTACCTCAGCAATGTGCTGCTCACCGGCGTGAGCACGGTCGGCCTCACCGCGCTGGATGACTCGACCATCCGCGCCATCGCCGGCGCCATCGCCTTCGGCGGCAAGGCCGGCATCGGCCTGTCCTTCAGCTGGAACCAGCTCGACAACGACACCGAGAGCTGGATCGCCAACAGCGATGTGGACGCCACCGGGCTGGTCTCGGTCGCCGCCACCACCGACAACAGCATCGACACCATCTCCGCCGCCATCGGCGCCAGCAAGGGCCCCATGGCCGGCGCCGCGGCGGTGACCATCAACACCATCGACAACAGCACCAAGACCTGGATCGCCGGCATCCGCGGCGGCGACGGCGTCGATAGCGCCGCCAACATCGCGCTGCAATCGACCGACAGCTCGCGCATCTTCGGCCTGGCCGGCGCGCTCGGCGCCACCACCGGCTCGGCCGGCGTGGGCGTGACCTTTGCCTGGAACGATGTCGACAACATTGTCGACGCCCGCCTCAAGAACAACGCCAACGCTGAATCGACGGCCGGCGACATCACCGTCAAGGCCGATTCGAGCACCCACATCGAGGGCATCTCTGCCGCAGGCGGGGTGTCCGGCAAGGCCGGCGTGGCCGGCGCGGGCACGGTGGTGCAAGCGAAGAACACCGTCAAAGCCAGCATCGACGCCGGCTCGACGGCGATTGCCGATGGCAACATCCACGTCGGCGCCTCGGATGATGTCGACCTCTTCAGCCTCGCCGGCAACGTGGCCGGCGGCGGCAAGGCCGGCATCGGCGCCTCGGCCTCGGTGCTGATCACCGACAACACGGTTGAGGCACGCATCGACGGCAGCGCCACCGGTCGCGGCAAGCGCGCCGCCATCGATGTGCCCACCGGCGACAAGAACAGCACCGGCGCGCTGCTGACCGAATCCACCCGCGGCGTGGCGGTCACCGCCACCTCGCATGAAGACATTGAAACCATCGCCGCCGGCGGCTCGGGCGGCGGCAGCGCTGGCGTGGCCGGCTCGGCCACCGTCACCGACCTGACCGAAACCACCACCGCCGCCATCGGCAGCGGCGCCACCATCAACCCGCTCGACGACGGCAGCAGCACGCAGGACGTGACCGTGCGCGCCTCCGACGAAACCACCCTGCTCGGCGTGGCCGGCGCGGTGGCCTTTGGCGGCAGCGGCGGCGTGGGCGCGGGCGCCGACGTGGGCCTGATCGACAAGACCACCACCGCCAGCGTGGCCGGCAACGTGAAAGCCAACGACACCGTCACCGTCGAGGCGCGCAGCGAAGAGGACATCACCTCGGTCGCCGCCTCGCTGTCGGCCGGCGGCTCGGCCGGCATCGCCGGTTCGGCCTCGGTCTATGTGGTCGACGTCACCACCAAGAGCGAGATCGCCGACGGCGCCATAGTGCACAGCGATGGCAACGTCGTCGTCTCGGCCGATGACGACAACGAGATCGACATGATCGCCGGCAACGGCGCCTTCGGCGGCAGCGCCGGCGTGGGTGCGTCGGCCGCGGTCGCGGTGCTCACCAAGACCGTCACCGCGCGCGTGGGCACCGGCGCCACGGTCGATGCGCTGGGCACCAAGGCCGGCGTGACCATCGCCAACGGCAGCTTCAACGCCGCCACCTACACCGCCAACGGCACCGACGAGGGCGAGATCAGCGCCCCGGCCGGCAACAACCCCGACGGCAGCGACAGCGCCGCCCTCACCGGCCAGCGCGTCGCCAGCCGCGGCACCACCACCGGCTTCCAGGGCTTGGCGGTGACCGCCACCAACAAGGACGACGTCGAAACCATCTCCGCCACCGGCGCCGCTGCCGGCTCCGCCGCGATCACCCTGGCCGGCGATGTGAATGTGATCACCACGACCACCACCGCCGAGATCGCCAACAACGCGCAGATCAACCAGAACACCGGCGCCGCCGCCGGCCAGTCGGTGCTCGTTGGCGCCGGCAACGACCACTACCAGATGGGCATCGCCGGTTCGGCCTCGGGCGCCGGCGCGGTCGGCATCGGTGCCGCCGCCGACGTGCTGGTGGCCAAGCACACCACCACGGCCAAAGTGGGCGACTCGGCCGATATCCGTGCCCGCAAGGACGTGTCCATCGAAGCCCACGGCCAGGAAGAGATCCTCTCCATCGCCGCCGGCCTCGGCGTGGGCGGCACGGTCGGCGTGGCCGGCTCCACCTCGGTGCTGTCGCTGACCAACGTTACCTCCGCCACCACCGGCACCGGTTCGGTCGTCGATGCCGACGGCAATGTGCGCATCATCGCCACCGACGACACCGAAACCGATGTGGTCGACGGCACCCTCGCGGTCGGCCTCGGCGCGGCCGGCGTGGGCGGCGCGGTGGGCGTCACCCGTATCGAGAAAGACACCACCGCCGGTGTCGGCGCAGGCGCCACGGTCAATGCGCGCGGCAACAACACCGCCAGCATGCAGGCGCTGTCGGGCAATGACCTGAGCGACCGCGACGCCATCACCGGCCTGATGGTCGAGGCCAACTCCTCCGAAGACCTGTTCTCGGTCGCGGCCAGCGGCACGGGCGGCTTCTACGCCGGCGTATCGGGCGCGGTCACCGTCACCAGCGTCGATTCGGACACCACCGCTGTCATCGGCAACGGCGCACTCATCAACCAGGGCGTGACCAACGGAAGCAGCACGCAGGATGTGAACGTCAGCGCCAAAAACCACGCCAAACTCGACGCCTACACCGGCTCGATCGCAGGCGGCGCCGTCGGCGCGGCCGGCGGCGTGGATGTGGGCACCGTCAAGAACGACACCACCGCCCTGATCGACAACAACGCGCAGGTCTCGGCCAAGCGCGATGTTGACGTCAATGCGCTCACCAGCGCCGACATCGACTCGATCACGGTCAGCGCCTCGGGCGGCATCGGCGCGATTGCCGGTGGCGTCTCGGTGTATAGCGTGGGCAGCGGTCTCGACGCCGAAGGGCGCAAGAAGCTCAAGTCCGACAGCGGCGACTTTGGCGATGTGAACAGCTACGCCGATGACCAGGCCAGCGACGGCAGCATCAACAGCCTGCTGGCCGGCTCGGACGATGCGCGCATCCGCGACGCCGGCACGCAATCGCAGGCCGCGCGCGCCGGCGTCAGCATCTCCGGCGATCTGGCCGGTGCCAACACGGACGGCACCACCGCCACCATCGGCAGCGCCAGCGTCACCACCGGCGGCGCCATCGATGTCGATGCGCGTCAGGATGTGAACATCAAGGAGCTGGCCGGCGGTGCGTCGGTCGGCGGCGTCGGCCTGGGCGTCGGCGTCGGCGTGGTGGCGGTCAATGCCGGCACGGCGGCCGATGTGGCCGCGCAGGCCATGCTCGACGCGGGCGGCGCAGTCTCGCTCACAGCACACACCAAGA
The DNA here is from genome assembly GCA_027214125.1 of Zoogloeaceae bacterium G21618-S1. Taxonomy (GTDB): domain Bacteria; phylum Pseudomonadota; class Gammaproteobacteria; order Burkholderiales; family Rhodocyclaceae; genus Nitrogeniibacter. The sequence continues at coordinate 27,970 of JAPWHF010000010.1, read as the reverse complement.
CGGTGAGCGACCTGACCGGCTTTGCCGGCAGCTACGGCGGCCTCGCCGTCGATGCGGCACTGGCCTTCGTGACCGACAACAGCACCACCCGCGCCGCCATTGGCGACGGCGTGCAGATTGTGGACGCCACTGGCGTCAGCGTCTCGGCCAGCGACGATCGCAGCGCCGAGAGCGAAGCGGTCGGCGTGAGCGTCGGCGGCGCCGCTGCGGTCGGCGCTTCGGTCGCTACCGCCACCATCAACGGCGCAACCACCGCCAGTGCGGGCAACAACCTGCAGGTCGGCCAGTCGGTCGGCACGGTCGACAGCCTGAGCATCACCGCCAATTCGAGTACCACCGCGAAAGCCAAGACCATCGCCGGCAAGGCCGGCATCGGCCTGGCGGCCAGCGGCTCGGTGGCCACGGCAAACAACCTGCCGAGCGTCAGCGCGACGCTGGGCACCAACGGCCGGATTACCGTGGCCGACACGGTGACCGTCGGCGCCACCGGCACGACCCGCACCGACGCCAACGCGATCGGGGTCAACGTGTCGGCTGGCGTCGGCATCGGCGCCTCCCTCGCCACCGCCACCACCCACTCCGATGTGACCAGCCTGGTCGGCGCGAACTCGGTCATCACCGCCCGCGCGCTGAGTCTCGACGCCACGCGCAACACCTCGGGGCCGGGGACCACCGCCTACGCCACCGGCGCCGCGGGCGGCCTGCTGTTTGCCGGCTCCGTCACCAAGGCCGAGGCCGAGTCGCTCGGCACCACCACCGCGCAGGTCGGCGACGGCAGCACCCTCGACATCGCCGACACCGTGCATGTCGGCGCCACGCAATCAACCCGCCAGCGCGCCGACACCACCGGCATCACCGGCGGGGCAATTGCTGCCGGCGGAACAGCGTCCTGGGCCCACTCGAACAACACCACCCGCGCCATCGTGGGTGACAGCGTGAGCATCTCGCACGCTGGTGCCGCCGCAGATGCCGTCGACGTCACCGCCAACGGCAACGACGACAACCGCGCCAGCACGGTCGCCGGCAGCGGCGGTCTGGGTTCGCTGGTGGCCGCCAACGCCACCACCGACACCACGACTCACACCACGGCAGCACTTGGCACGGCCGCGGGCGGCACGGGCCAGATCAAGGCCACGCGTGTCGACGTGAGCGCCACCCAGGCAGCCCGGATCGATGCCGAGGCCGACTCCACCAACGCCTCGGCGGTCGGCTACTCGGGCGCGAAAGCGACCAACACGGCAGACACCCACACCAACGCCACCATCGGCCGCAACCTCAACGTGCAGACCGAGGCGCTGCGCGTCACCGCCAGCAACACCATCACCAAGCCCAGCGCGGGCTATCAGGTCGATGCCGGTGCGGGCGGACTGCTCAACGGCTCGGCGGCCAGCAGCCGCAGCACCCTCCGCAACCGGGCCAGCGTCGATATCAGCGACGGCGCCACGATCACCATCGAAAACGGCACCGACACCGGCGGCGTGCTCAATGTGGCGGCGCTCAACACGGTCAATGCGCACGACTCCGTCCGCCTCGACTCGGGCGGTGCCATCGCCATCGCCCGCAGCGAGTCGACGATCAACAACGAGCTCAACGACGGCACCGTCCGCATCGGCAGCGCGACGATTGTGAGCGACGGCGAGATCAACGTGTCAGCCCGCACCGACGCCGACGTGAATGCCGAAACCCGCTCCAAGACCTACGGTGTCGCCGGCGCCGCCGAGGGACGCAGCCGCGCCTATGTGAAGGCCGACAACACGGTCAATGTCGCCACCGGCGCCAACATCCAGGCCGAGCACGATGTGCACCTGATGGCCGGCACCGACCGCAGCACCGGCAACCAGCTCAACGCCGATGCCGACACCCGCCTGTGGAACCGCACCGCGCTGCCGATCGAAAACGACCCGCAGGCGCATGGCGAGATCAACCAGCACAACAGCATCAATGTCGCCACCGGCGCCAAGGTGCGCTCGGTGCGCAGCGTGCATCTGACCGCCAGCGAAGGCACCCACACCGTTCGCGGTTTTGGTGAAGGCACCGACGCCTACCGCGAGGTCTTGTCGGCCATCGGCGAGTTCTTTGGCGCCGATACCTCCTCGCTCAAGATCCGCGCCGGCACCACCGCCGACAACAGCAACAATCCGTTCAACCCGGGCTCGGCGGTGAATGTCGATGGCGTGGTCGAGGCGGGCATCTGGCATCACCAGTTCCTCACCTTCAATGCCGACGACACGGCCGTGACCTCCGAGCAGGTGAGCTACACCCTGCGCGACAACGTGCTGCTGTCGGATCTGCTGTCGGCCGAGATCACCGCGCTGCGCAACCGCGCCATTGCGGTGCGCAATGCAGCCACCGACTACGAAGGCGAAGTCAGCGCCGCCGATTACGCGCTGGCGCTCGACAACGACGCCGACATCCTCGAGGCGCAGCTGGCCGCGCTGGGGGCAAACACGCGGGTCGGCTTCCTGGACGTCAATCCCATCCTCGCCACCACCGGCAATGTGGCTGTCACCGGCGACGCGATGACCGGCGGCGGCAGTCTGACCGCGCCGGGCGACGTACGCATCGACGTCGAAAACCGGTCGACGCGCTTCATGACCACCAGCGCCCTGACCATTCCGGACGACGATGGCGGCAAGGTCTTGTTCAATGGCCGCAGCGTGTCCTCGGCCACTGACATCAACGCCCGCAACGCACTGGGCAAGACCACCGGCGTGGCGGTCACCAGCGCGCTCAACACCGCCAAGCCGGTGATCCGGATCGAGAACACCAATGACACCGACGTGACGCCGAACGGCGCCGCCCAGCTGTGGATCTTTGGCGACATCACCAACCTGCGCGGGCTGGCCCAGGCCAAGAGCCACGGCACCATTCGCTCCTCGGCCAAGATCAACGCCGAAACGGTGGACATCGCCACCGGCGGCGACTTCATCCAGACCTACACGCCGGGCTTCACCCACCAGGGCGGCAACCCGATCAGCCAGCTGGGCACCCTGCCGGACAACCGAGAGAACGCCGCCATCGCCCTGGGCGGCTCGGACAGCGCCGACAGCGCCGCCGGCGACTACAGCACCAACAGCACGCCGCATCTTTGCACCGGCGACCGGTGCAGCACCACGATCGCCGGCAACAATGTGTACATCAGCGGCGAGAAGCTCAACATCAACGGCCTGATCCAGGCCGGCCTGCCCGATCGCGGCATCAACATCACCAACGGCCTGGTCAGCGCCAAGGCCGGCGCCATCGCCACCGCCAAGGCCGCGTATCTGGCCAACCCGGACACGGCGCCGCAGTATCTCGACCTCAACGCCCCGGACCCGGCGAGCAGCGACATCAAGGTGCGCTACGACCTGGCCAACGACCGCCTCGAACTGAACAACGTGCGCATGGGCGGCGGCCACATGGAGCTGTTCGGCAACATCTTCTCCACCGGCAACGGGCAGTTGAAGGTGCTCGACGGCTACGGCCGCATCACGGTCAACAACACCAGCAACTACGACGTGGTGCTCAACCGCCTCGACACCGGCCCCGGCGTCGAAGGCACGATCAAGATCACCGACCTGGCCAAGCGGGTGATCATCCCGGGCAGCGCCGACATGAGCGGCACCACCAACGCCGGCGTGCCACTGGTGACCCTGATCAGCCGCCTCGGCGATGCCGTGGTGGTCAAGGACAGCCGAACCACCGATGCCGACGGCAACCCGACCTACCAGGTGTCGAGCACCACCGGCCGCAGCGGCTACTACGACCCGGTGGCCAACCGCCGCTTCAACTGGATCAACGGCCGCAAGCAACAATGGACCGAAGACCGGATCTACACCAAGAAGATCCTGCTCGGTGCCGACTGGGCCTGGGCCGACACCGACGACCCGGACAAGATCACCCCGGGGACGCCCGTCTATACCGACCGCCTGACCGGCGACTGGCTGTCGATTGGCGGTGGCTCCGACCAGTACAAGATGAACTACACCCAATCGACCACCGGCAAGGTCAAGACCGCCGGCCCGACCGAAAGCAACCGGGTGTGCATCGGCTTCTGCGACGTGGCCATCTACGAGCAGGTGACCCTCACCACCACCTACAAGTGGACGGTGTACGAGTACTTCAACCACAGCCTCAACGCGTCGAACCGCATCGACATCAACTTCACCGGCTACGACACCTCCAACGTCACGGTCAATTCGACCACCGGGCAGGTGCTGTTCAACGGCCTGGTGCGCAGCGTGGCCGGCGATACGCTGATCAACGCCGGTGGCGGCATGGCCAGCCTCTCTGACGCGGGCTACATCGTCGGCAGCAACGTCATCCTCAACAGCGCCAACGGCGCGGTCGGCACCGCTGCCCAGCCGGTGCGGGTCGACCTCACCGACGCCGCGCTCGGCGGCACCGACGGCCAGATCTGGATCAACGGCCACAGCGGCGCCAACGTGATGGAAATCGGCGGCGACCTGCGCGTGGCCGCGGCCAGCTCGGCCACCGGCGCCGTCTCGCTGTCCGCCGACCGCCACCTGCTGACCACCACACCGACGGTGACCATCAGCGGCTACGGCGTCAATCTGGTCAGCGAAAGCGGCGACATCGCCAACGGCGGCGCACCGATCCGCATCGACAACCTCGGTGACGGCGTGGTCTCCGCGCTGGCCAACGGCGACATCGTGCTGGTCGAGACGGCCGGCGACCTGCGCGCCGGCAAGATCGAATCGCAAACCGGTGACGTGACGCTGGATGTGCCGACCGGCAACCTGGTCGACGCCAACACCATCGAACAGGCGGACGACAAGACCGCCGCCGAACTGCTCTCGCTGTGGGACAGCATGCGTCTGCGTGGCGACCCGGCCAAGGCCGCGGCCGACGAGACCGTGGCCAACTTCGAAGCCGGCGTCAAGAACGACTACCGCGCCTATTGGGACATGCGCAAGGTCCACGACGAGAACGGCACATGGGTGGCTGACGCCTACAACCCCGGCTTCACCTTCAAACTCGACACCAGCACCGCCAGCGCACTTAAGACCGCCAACGGCTGGAACGACGCCGACATCCGTACTTACGAAGCCGAGCAGACCGCCTTCTACCATGACAGCCATGCCCGCTTTGGCGGCAGCCCGTTCAACCCGGGCTTCACCTACACCGCCAGCACCACTGAAGAATCGGACCTGCGCGACGGTGCGGTGTGGACCGACCAGCAACTGAAGACGGCCCTCAGCGCCGGCCTGTTCCGCCCGGTGACCGACACCGAAATCACGATCGAGCAAGCCAACGTGATCGGCCGTAACGTGGCGCTCAACGTGGCCGGCAGCATTGGTCAAAGCGTCGGCGACTTCGTCATTGCCCGCGGCACCAACCCGGACACGCTGACCGATGAAGAGAAGCTCGCCCTGCTCACCGCCGAGGCGCGCGACTTCACGCTCACCGACAGCGAGATCCGCATCCGCCGCCAGGACGATGTCGACATCACCGCCAGCACCGGCCTGACCGCCATCGCCGGCGACAAGATCCTGCTCGGCAGCGAAGCGCCGGTGGTCATCTCGCAGGTGCGCTCGCCGGGCGATGTGCGCATCAAGTCGTCCGACGGCATCAGCAGCATCGCGCCGGCCGGCACGGCGGCGATCGTCGCCACCGACATGGTTCTCGAGGGCGGTCAGGGCGGCATCGGCAGCGCACTGGCGCCAATCGTGGTCGATCTGGCCGACGGCGCCTTGTTCGATGCCCGCGCGCGCGGTGACATCTTCATCACCGAGCTGAGCGGCGACATGGACGTCGGCACCGTGTATAGCCAGCAGGACGTCACCCTGTCCGCGCCGGGGGCCATCCTCGATGCCGGGCACGACACCAAGCTCAACATCCAGGGGCACAACGTCAATCTGTCCGCCGGCACCACCATCGGCATCCCGGCCGACGCCAACGGCGCGCTGGAGGTCAATGTCGCCCGCGACGGCGTGCTCAACGCCATGGCCCCGCTGGGCATCTATCTGGCCAGCGTCGGCGTGCCGGGCCGCATCGGCGACATCACCACCAACGGCCCCTTCGCCTTCTTTGCCAACGCCGGCAGTCTGGATGTTGAAGGCACGGTCAAGGCCGGCTCGGTCACGCTCGGCGCCGACGATGATGTCACCCTGGGCGCGGCCGCCAGCATTGCCGCCGCCACCACGGTACGCATCGACGCCGGCAGCGACGGCTCCGGCAGCGTGCTGTCCGAATCCACCGTCACCCCGGCCATCTCGGCCGGCACCTCGGTCGTCATGACCGCGCCCGACAGCGTGGGCGGGCCGACCCCGATCTCGGTCACCACGCCGCAGCTCATCGTGTCCGCCGACCAGATCGACGTAACCGCCTCGGCCCCCGACGCCAGCACACCCTTGACCGTCAGCGCCTTCGGCTACCGCGGCCTGCCGGCCAGCGACGTCAAACTGGTGCTCGACAGCGGCACCGCCATCACCATCGACACGCTCAAGGCCACCACCAGCAACGTCACCGCCACCACGCCCTTGTTCACGGTGCTCGACGGCCAGCTGGGCGACTACGCGGCCTTCTACACACCGGCCTTCGCGATCCGGGTCGACCACCAGAACCGCGCCTTCCAGCCCGGCTTCGATGTGCGCGCCTTTACGCTGAGCGGGCTCTACGACATGGTCGTCACGCCCGAGTCGGCCCTCATCGGCGCCTACATCATCACCAAGAATCCGCGTAAGGTGGTGTTCAGCAATCCGGGCGGCGTGGCCGACCTGCGCAGCCGCGGCCAGCTCAACGCGCTGGATCATCAATCGAAGAACGACAAGAGCAACCGCGTTGCCGCCGGCGCTGCCGAAAACTACGCCACCGCCTCGGGTGGCCTGGTATTCGTCGATCCGGACCTGTTCGACTGCGGCAAGCCGGGCGAGCCGAACGCCTGCGAAGACCTATGAGGAAGGGGAGACAATCAATGCAGGGAACGATCACGCGGCAAGCCGCAGGACTGGGGCTGATGATGGCCACTTCGCTGGTCATGGCGCAGACCCCCGGCACGGCAGAATCGCCGGGCGCCATCCAGCAGCAACAGCAACAGGAGCTCGAGCGGCGACTGCGTGACGAACGCATCCAGCAACGCCCCGTGGCCCCCGAAATCTCGGTGCCGCAAGGCGGTCCGGCAGCACCGGCCAGCACGGCCAAGACCATCCGCGTCGAGCAGATCCTCATCGACCGCTCCGAGATCCTCACCCAGGCACAGATCGACGCCATCATCGACCCACTCGAAGGGCAGACGGTCAGCCTCGCCGACCTGCAGCAGGCCATCGACGCGCTCAACGCGCTCTACACCGCCGCCGGCCAGGCCACCGCGCGCGCCATCCTGCCGCCGCAAACCATCAAGGACGGTCTGGTGCGCTTCCGCCTGGTCGAAGCCCGTGTGGGCGAAGTGCGCGTCAACGGCGCCGAGGCCATCGACCCCGCCTTCATCACCGACCGCGTCGCGCTCGAAGCCGACGAACTACTCTCCGTGCCCGTGCTCGAATCCGCGCTGGTGCGCTTCAACCGCCTGCACAGCACCCAGCTGCGCGCCGGCGTGGTGGCCGGCAGCAAGTTCGGCACCACCGATGTCGAAATCACCGCCGTCGAGCCCCCGCGCACCAAGTTCTCGGTGTTCTTCGACAACGCCGGGCGCGACACCGTGGGCGAAACCCGGGGCGGCTTCAACGCCCGCTTCGCCAACCTGATGGGCCGCAGCGACACCCTGCAGTTCCTCGCCACCCGCACCGAGGGCTCCGAAAACTACGCGCTGTCCTACTCGCTGCCCCTCGACTGGCACGACCTGCGCCTCGACCTCTCGGCCAGCAAGGGCAACATCAGCATCGTCGACGGCCCCTTCGAACCGCTCGACATCACCGGCAGTTCCAGCGACTTCACCGCCGGGCTCACCTACCCGCTCATCGTCACGCTCGAAGACATGTGGTCGGTCTACGGCCGCCTCTCGGCCCGCGAATCGTCCAGCGCCTTCGGCGGCCTGGAGCAAGAAAAACTCAACCTGCGCGTGTTCACCGCCGGCATCTCCGGCGAACACCAGAGCGACGACACCGCCTGGTATGTCGACCACTCGCTTGCCTCCGGCATCACTGCGCTGGGCGGCGAGCAAGGCTTCCTCTACTACCGCGGCAGCGCCACCCGTTTCGACCGCCTCTCCGAACGCTTCCAGCTCCTGCTGCGCGGCGGCCTGCAACTGTCCGACACCCGCTTCCTGCCCGCCAGCGAACTGTTCCAGATCGGCGGCGCCTACACCGTGCGCGGCTTCTCCGAAGGCCTGCTCTCGGGCCGCAACGGCTACTTCGTTTCCGCCGAACTACGCATCGGCCGCACCCTCGAGGAATACCAGGCCGCCGACCCCGACGGCCCGACCCTGCACGGCATCGTCTTCATCGACCACGGCGGTGCGCTGCCTTACCGGCCGGGCAACCTGAAGGAGAGCACGCATGACGATTACCTCACCAGCGTCGGGGTCGGGGTGCTGTTCGACTTCTCCGAAAAGGTGACCGGGCGCATCGTCATTGGTCAGCCGATTCGTGGCAACCCGGCGGAGTTGCATGACAAGCGGCCAAGAGCGCATGTGTCTTTGAATATTGCGTTGAACTAGGGAGTGGGTTTTTGTGCAACCGAGGTCATGTACCGTTATCACGCTATTTCTGTTGAACGCCATAACGTTGCAAGGCTGCGCGATTTCGAAGGAAATTTATTTGCCGAATGGTGCAAAGGGCTACAGCGTTAGTTGCGATGGAGCCGCCGTCGGAATCAACGTGTGCTTTGAAAAGGCCGGTGAGTTGTGTGGCGCCCGAGGTTACGACCTGCTGAATCGCGAAGGACTCGTAGTGCCTATGGCGGTTGGCAGTTCGAGTTTCGGAGGGACTGCCCAAGGATTTCAGGGACAGAGTTTTGTCTACGGTGGAGCCTTCAGCACTAAAAGCATCATGATTCGATGCCGAGACTAGGAAGGTGGTGCGTAGGGTGGTCAGCTTCACCGCCCACCATTCCGACTTTGTCGGCACGCACTGCACGACAAACAACTGTAGGCGCCTTTGGTCCAATTTCCGGCGCACCCAAGCGTGGTTCAGTGCGGCAACACGTTGCGCATATCAGAGGTTCGTTGCCCGGGTTTCGCCCCGGCGGGCGACCTACTTTCTTGCTCGTGCAAGAAAGCTAGGCAAAGAAGCACGGCCCACTTTCGCGCCCCTGCGGGGTCCCCGCCCTCCGGACACGCCGGGCGGGGTGCTTCGCAAACTCGCCCTACGGGCTCAAACAGCGAAGCCCCTCTTTCCGCCCGGCGCATCCTCCGGTTGGCACGGCAGAGGGCGGGTCGGTCTTGCCCCACTAGATAGGTGCATTGGCGATTCTTCAGGCATATACTTCTTCGTCATGGATCGCGCCACGTCGATAGTGATTGACTCGGATCGGTTGAGCACCTTCGTGATCCGAAACGATCTGACCCGCTCAAATGTTAAATTTCACGACCAGCCCCCTGATCCCCCGCACAAGTCTTCTGTGTTGGAAGCCCCTCGAGTATGCCGAATAGGTACATTCGCCATGAAGCTGGAAACGGGAAGCTTGGCATGAGCACATTGCCTTGAATTGACCGGAATCTGAGAGAGATTTGACACAATCAGCCAGACCACAACCCGCAATGAAATAAAGGAGGAGTCAATGGAGATTGGTGAATCTGTTGTCCAATCGGTCATCTTGCACCAGGTTGGAAACCGCCTGAGAGAGGAGCCGTTGGTCTTGGCGGGTCAATGCTTCACCCTGACGGACAGCATCTCAAACCTAATACTCGGCGGCTATTTGCGTGGCATTGTTAGTGGCAAGAACCAGTATGTGCTCACCCATGAAAGCGACATAGCACTCAACGACGTGGCGCATCATACATCTGCCTTTTTCTCTCAGAAAATCTCCTTCCTGGAGCTTTCGAAAAATTTGGCCACCCACTTGTACACCTCCGCACATCATCCCAACATCGCAGCAGGCGATCTATTTGTCATTCTGTTTGACCGAATTAAGGTGGATGGCAAGTACAGTTCTGCAATAGGTATCTACAAGTCAGAATCAAAACAACAGTACATATCAGCCCATACAGACGGCGAAACTGGGCAACTTGAAGTCTCCAGCGGCATTAACCCCGACCTCATCGACAAAGGGGTTCTGATTGTTGACGGATCTGAAACCATTTTCGCAATTGACCGCTTGAGTAGTCGCACAAAATACTGGATTGACGACTTCCTGAAAGCAAAACAACTTCCCAATGAAAGTACAAAGTCTGCCCTTACCATTGGACTAATAGAAAAGGTTCGAGAAAGCATTGAAAGCCCCATTGCACGGCAGGAATTCGGCCGTGAAGTAGCCGCTTTATGTGCAGATAGAGATGAAGTTCTGAGCAATGACATCAAGGAGGTCTCAAATAATTATGTCTCACCCGATGTATGGGATACTGAACTGAATCGAATCGTTGAACGAAAAGGACTGGTAAATCCCAAAGAGATGAGCGTGTCGGCCAAAAGTCTTGGAGCAAAGCTTAAGAAGGCATTGAGCCGTATTGACCTAGGCCAAGACATAGTCTTGACTATTCCCAATAATCTTTCATTCAAAAATGTGGATTTCAAGATCAATGGTCGAACACTACAAATAGACGTGATGCTAGAGGACAACAATGGGTGAGTCATCAAAAACCTCCGGCGAGAACGGAGAAAAAATCACAGAAGAGCTTTTGAGGATGATTGGCTGGAGCAATCCTCTGAAGGGCGTCAGTGTTCCATGCAATAACAAGTCTCATAATCGAGAGAAAACTCACGGGAATGACTTCTTTTTCATCTATGACAACCCTCTACATGACAGCCGGACTGATGTTATATATGTCTCATCCAAAAATTCTAAAAATGGCTACCCCAAAGGAGATCAGGGCGTCAGAACTGCATTCAAAAAACACTTGTCTGAGCTTGACGAGATAGTCTCCTGCTCAAAAATCAGCGCTGAGATTTCAAAAAAATTACAGACTTTCCAAGGCCGCAGGCAAAAAAAACATGTGGGGCTGCTTGTGTGGCTTCACGGGGACAGGAAAAGCCTGGACAAAGATATCAAGCCCTCACTGAGTCATATCCAGCTGGATTTGTCATCGAACTGCCCGATTTATCTCGTAGATATGTCGCGCGCTTCTTTCATCAAAGAGGCCATCAGCCATTTCAGAGCACTCGAGCAGGGCAAGGAGTACCACTTCTACTACCCCAAGCTTGGGAATGTCATCGCTTCTGCTGATGAGCGCTATGGCGATCTACTGCCGATCGAAATCATAGCCTCCGATCTTATCCCTATCAGATTCATGCTGGGCGAAAAGCCGTCCCTCTGCTTATACGCCAAGCAAGCCTTTTCGGAGGACTCCCTGAAAAAGCTTTGCAGCTTGGCTTTCGATTTTGCGGATGGCTGGGTGGAGGACATTTTTATTGGCCTGGAAAGCTACCACCCTGCAGATGACAAGCAGACAAAAGATGCCGTCCTGATGGCCTACCAGGAAAGAAAGGCGAACATCAAAGTGTTTTGCTACAAAGAGTCTATCCTCGATCTTCTGGAGTGCTGATCATGGAAACAGCCGCCAAGCAATTTGATTACGAACGCGCCATGTTGTGGGGAGACCGCCTACGCATACTACTAAATAGCGATCACATTAGCCGGGGCGAAATAGTAGAGACCCTAAAAGAAAAGGGAATATTCATCGGAAGCACCGACAAATCGGACACAGTGCCACTACTAAGTGCCTGCCTGCTTACTCCCAACGAATTCAAGCGTCTAGTTGAGAAGTCATTCATTCGCGAATCTGGCAAGAAATATTCATCCGACAAATTCAAGCTTACATCCATGAAAGCCGACTGGAAGACCGAACTACTGAATAACTTCGACTCAGTGATTGAGGGCATCAAACTGGAAGATGGTCGCCAATTCGCTTCCGAACCAGCCATATCAGCTGACTCTAACGGAGATGTAAGTATTACATACGCGCTAAGAATACTTGATTTTAGTGCAGATTTTATAGAACAGGAAATCGTTTACCCTGGCGAAGTACTTCTAAAACAATCTGGTGGCAGCATGGAAATTGAGGTCAATAAAATCAGGACTTCAAAAGACACCAACAAATTCAATGACGCCGTTACAGGCGCCATTGGAAAATTCTACAAATCAAAAGGCGTGACAACACATGAAAAGCCAGAGTCCATTCTTTTTGATGATTTCACGAACAGTGAGCGCATCCGCTTCTTCCTTCAATTGACATCCGTGAAAACTCCAGAGTTTTCTTTCAAGGAAATCGGGAACTTTGAGATTATCCGCGACCAAGAAGCCGGAGCGCTGCCGAAGGAGCAGAGAATAGAGTGGATGGAGGGGCACGTTAATAAAATACAAATAAAAGGCAAGGATTTAGGAAAGATATTCCTTCTCGAAGAACCAGCCTACTATCAATACTACTACCTAGTGAAAATGACAGCCATTTATGCCTTCAAATTTGGTGCAAGCGCTGGCGAGTGCGCTGTTGAATTTGCTTTCTCTGGCAAGACATCAAGGGATGATGATTATTCTAAAACGGCCTTCGATTTCAGCGTTGAACGACTCCCGCGCCTGGAGGAAGGAAGCAAGAGTCAGGTAAGAAAGGCCATCATCCAAAAAATTCAAGACACTCGGGATGCAGCCTTCAAGCATGTCAAGCCGTAGTTATCGACACCCCAGGTGCCAGCGCGCCATCGAAGCTCGGGAGTCAAGTCTTGAAATCCAACATTTCATTGCCATGCCCCCGACGACAAACGTTCCGTCTTGACCGGATAACACTCGACCGGCACAGTCGAACTCAACCGCATCCGGAGACCCAACCATCAGTGCCCCGGGGGTCAAGTCTTGAAATCAAACATTTTAGTGCCTTGCTCCGGCAGCAACAGGGGTTCCGTCTTGACCGAGCAACAGTCGGGCGGCACAGTCGAACGCAACCGCTTCCGGAGCCCGCGTAGGGCGGAAAAGCGAAGCGCCTTCCGCCGCATGGTGTACCCGACTGACACACACAATGTCACCGCACACACAATGAATCTTGACGCCATATTGGGTGTTATCAATCTGCTGCTGTACTGGCGAGTCACCGTGTGCCTCGTCGTCAGCAGCGTCACCGCTTTTCTTCTGGTTCAGGCGTTCCCCTGGCTCTCCGGCCTACAGGGTATCGCCTTCGCAGCACTCGGGATGCTCGCGGGCATCGTGTGGGAGGAGACGGCACATCCGTCGTCCACCTCTGCTGTCAATGCACCGCCAACCAGCACTGTCGTCGCGGTTCTTTCCGCCGCCATTTTTGGCGCCGTGTGGGGCGTAATGAGTTCTACGTCGTTCCAGTCGGCGCTTGCTGGCGCCGTGGTCCTAGTCGGTGGCGTCTGGGGGTGGTTTCGGTTTGCGGTCGCTTCGCGAGGCTGGCTCACTCAGAAGCAAGGTATCACCTGCATCCTTGTTAGCGCAGCTTCTTACCCCGTCGCAGCCCTCATGGCGCACAGGATGTAGGGTGCAATAACCATCGAAGGTCAAGTCTTGAAATCCAACAATCAACGCCACAACCCAACGCTGCTCGGAATGGCGTATGGATCATGCCTGATTTTTATCCAGCTCATTCTTTTTCGTTACGTCAGCACAGAACCTGTTCTTCACGAAACTATGCTTGCTGTGAAGTCATTCTGGCAGCCTTCACTATACAAACAGATTTCACTGATCTCGAACAACCCAGATCTTGTGTTGATGTCACCGACCGCCATTCTTAGCGCGCTGTTTTTTTCAATGCTGTTTTTCTTTATTAAAACAGATTGGAAAAATAACAATTGCATGCTTTCAAAGACAACCGACAACACCCATAGAATTAAGCCATATATTCTACTTGCCAACGGGACAGTTTTTGTCGGAACTACAGTTTTTCTGTTTTTCTACATAAATACAGACTTTGTCAATGCCTACCGGTTTAGCAAAGCCGGGATTGCCGCAAACGCAATGGCGAACTCATTGATTGGGTTATGGCTCCATAGCTCCATTTTCTTTATTGGCTTATTCATTGGCTGCGTCGCGATCAGCTCAGCTCTTGTATTCTTGCTTTCAACACTCAGAAGAAATCTCGGTATCGGTTCTTAGTGTCGTTTCACCCCGAGGGTCGCGTCGTGTTTGGTCCCAGCCCATCGGGCTCGGCCGTCAGCTCTTAAAATCCAGCGCTTTGGTGCCATGCTCACGGCGACAAAGTTTCCGTCTTGACCGTGCAACAACCGACCGGCACAGTCGAGCCCAACCGCTTCCGGAGATCCGACAATGACCCTGCTCATCCTTGGCCTGCTCCTATTTCTCGGTGTGCACTCGGTATCCATCGTCAACGCGCCGTGGCGCGACCGGATGCACGCCCGCTTGGGAGAGGCGGGGTGGAAGGGGGTGTACTCGCTGGTGTCGCTCGCCGGCTTCGTGCTCATCATCTACGGCTACGGCGCGGCGCGAATGGACCCGGTGGTGCTCTACACGCCGCCGATGGGCTTGCGTCACCTTGCCTTGCTGCTGCTCGTGCCGGTGTTTCCGCTGTTCCTCGCCACTTATCTGCCGGGCCGCGTTCAACGCATCGCGCGGCATCCGACGTTGGTCGCTACCAAGCTGTGGGCGCTGGCCCACTTGCTGGCCAATGGCACGCTGGCCGATGTGCTGTTGTTCGGGGGCTTTCTGGCCTGGGCGGTGGCGGATCGCATTTCGCTCAAGCGCCGTGCGCCGCGCGCGTTGCCGGCCTTACCGGCGGGCAAGGCCAATGATGTGATCGCGGTTGTGGGCGGGCTGGCGATCTATGTGGCCTTTGTGTTCGGCCTGCATGGCTGGCTAATCGGGGTGGCGCTTATTCCGGGGTGAACGCCTGCCCGGCTAACGCACTCCAACGAAGGCAACAGAACCGACGCCCCGGCACGAAGCCGGGGGAATCACAAAGCGGGGGCGCTGGGGCGTCAGGTCTTGAGATGCCACATTTGGCTGCATGGCGCGATGATGGGCGGTAAGTCAGCCACTATCGTGCCTCGTGCAAAAACGACATGCCCACGTTACTTCTCGCCGCTGGACTCATACACCACGTCCGTTACGACGTTCTTCGCATCAAAAGACACCGTCAGTACCTTGCTATAGAACTTCATATTGAAAACGTTGCCCTTGGCATGGCTGTAGCTATAGATGACGCCCGCTTCAGTTTTACTTTTGATCAACGGGTAGATGGCCTCACCATTCGGCTTGCCGAGCAACGCCACTACCTCATCGCGAGTGGACTTGCCCTTGACGATTTGCTGCACTTTGGTTTCGTCAAACTCTGTCGCATCTTCGGGGAAGGAGCTCACAAACTCCTGCCCCACCAGCTTGTCATTGAAGGTCGAAAACACCATCGCACGCGCTGGAACAACCCCCGGGTAACGGCCGGAACCAGCACCCTCTGCATACGCATAGCGAGTGATTTTAACTTTCTCTTCGTTCTTCAGCAGCTCGCCAGTCTGCAATGGGTTACCCATCACCCTGGTCACATCTGCCGTAGTCGAACTACCGACCATCAACGATTGCGGCTCAGGCCGCTTGAAGTTCGAGCCGGCACAACCCGACAGAAGTGCTACCGATACAAGTGCGAGCAAAACGCGCATATTTTTCATGATCATTTTTCTTCAAAAAGTGTTCGCAGCAACTGGCAACTGGCAACTGCCGGTAGCAGCGATCAGATCATTGATAGGGTCCGCCATCGTATTCGACACCGGACTTGACAAGGGGCAAACGCCGCCCAGAAGGCATACCCCGGTGCCATAGTACCTTCGATCGGTTACATTCAGAAACACTCTCTTGTCGGCGCGCATCACATTGCCCACCCACGATGACATCATCCAAAGGCCTCACAGGACGCCCTGCCATGCCCCAACACATCGACTACTACTTCGTCCTCAACTCCCCCTGGAGTTACCTCGCCGCCCGCCAGCTTGGCGGCATTGTCGAACGCACGGGTGCCGAGCTGCGGCTCAAGCCGGTGCAACTGCCGACCTTGTTCGCCGCCACCGGCAGTCAGCTCTTGCGTGACCGCCCGCCGGCCCGGCAAGCCTATCGGCTACAGGAGCTGGCGCGATGGAGCCAGTGGCTGGGCGTGCCAATGCACCTTCAACCAACTCACTTTCCGGTCGATGAAAGCCTCGCGATCGGCGCGGTACTCGCCGCCATCGATGCCGGATTCAACGCGCTACCGCTCACCGTCGCCCTAGGCAAAGCGCTGTGGACCGACAACCGCAACCTCGCCGACGAGGCGGTGGTGCGCGACGCCCTCGTCGCAACGCTGCTGCCGCCCGAGCTATTGGACAAGGCGCGCGCGCCGGGCCACGCCGACACGCTGGCGGCCAATACCGAAGACGCGATCCGCGCCAATGTGTTTGGCGTGCCGAGTTGTGTGGTGGGCACAGAAGTGTTCTGGGGGCAGGACCGGCTGGATTTTGTGGCGCGGGCGCTGGGCACCGAGAAGGACTGAGCAGACGGCCTTCGCCCAGCGCCGGTGCGGCGTCCGGGCGTTGCCGAATCAATCCAGGGGGCGCAAGCCGTCGAGCGTCACCGCAAAGCGCAGCAGGCGCGACACGCCGTGGCGGGTTGTTTTCAAGGTGAAGACAACCGGGCCGATGTCACCTTCGTCTCGCGGCGACTCGCCCCACTCGACGAACTGCCAGTCGTCGGCGGGCGGTGTGGCGAAGAGCGCTTGCCGCGGGTATTCGCCCGATTCCGACACCGCAATCTGCATCGAGACTTCGGGGCAGCGCGGGCCATCGCATTCCCCCACTCCCTGAAGCCGGAACAGGCGCACAAAAAGCGGCGCCATGGGCGACGGGCTTTGCACGATCAGCTCGGCGTTGTTGGCAAACTGCACCAGCGACGGCGCATGGACACAGGCCGTCACGGTGAGTGCCAACAGTGCGGCCAGCAGTCGTTTGCGCATCATGTCTGTGACGAAATATGAAGATGGTTCACATGGCGAATGCGCAAATCGGGCCGTTGCTCGACCTGCGCGCCGCGCTTGCGAATATTGATGAACGGGCCAAAGCACTCTGCCACATCGACATGCGCCGCAACCGCTTGCTGAAACACCTGAACCGCCGCCCCGTTGCTCACATCGTCGATCCGTTTGCCATCGAGCCGGTTAATGTCCAGCGCCTGCCCATGGTAGTGGAAACTGCGCGGCGAATGGACGCCGCCGGTGGTGCTGTTGATATTGATCGACAGATTCGTCGTCTTGACCACGGTCTCGATCATCTGCGCGAGGACAGACGACACGGGCAGATCCGGCGACGGGGCCAAGGGATCGTCATTGATCAGGGTGATCAGCCCGTTCAGCGTGTTGATGTGACGTCGCATCTTGCAAACTCAATCCGGTTGCGCGAGGGGCAAACCATAAACGACGTTGGCATAGACTGAAAGCCTGTGCGCCGGCCATGACTGCCGGCTAGCGCCCTTGCAGCGGCGCATTTGCAGCATCTACCTCCGCCATCTGCCCTTGCCCCATGGCATTCACCTGCAAGCGTCGTTCGATGGCCGTCAGCACCGGCGCCACGGCCTCGCCCAGGGCGATCTGCGGCTCGGAGGGCGTGTAGTCTTCGGCCGCCTCGCGCTCCGCGACGGCTGCGCTGGCCTGGGTAAAGGCGGTTTCGAACGAGTAGGTGTCGCGCAGGGCTTCGTTGAACAGGGCGCGGCCGAAGAAGGTCCAGTCGGCGCTGTGGCTGCAACCGTGGGAGTTGCGGTCGGCGCGGGAGGCGGTCATGACCAGGGTGTTGGGTTCGGCCAGTGGCGGCACGAAGCCGCCGGAAAAGCAGGCCGAAACGATCAGCGCGCGGTAACGGATGCCGGCCGCGTCGAGCTCGCGGCGCAGCACCTCTGGGGTGAGTTCATCAAACCGGTAAGGCCACAGGCTGAGGTCGAAGCGGTGTTCTTCAGAGCCGTGGGAGGTGAGAAAGACCACCAGCACATCTTCATCGGCGTTCATGCGCTGGCCAAACACCTTGAGGCTGCGGGCCAGCGCAGTGACGCTGGCAATGGGCAGGGTGTTGACGGTGGCGGGGTTGTTGACCAGCACCAGCGAGCGGCCCTCGGCGTCGAAGCGCTCGCGGAACAGCGTATCGACGGCCCGCACTTCGCGCAGAAACACGTCCTGATTGCCATGGCCGCCAACCGACAGGACGAACAGTTCGGGCACGCCCGGGCGGCCGGGGGCGATGTGTGCGAGGGCGTCGTCGAGCAACGCGGGCTGCGTGTAAAGCATGGTTTCGTGGGTGACGGCGGCGTAGCGCGCCTGCTCGGCATCGCTCTCGGCGGCGGCCGCGGCTTCGTCGTAGTGCGGAATCCACAGGCTGCTGTTGTCCTTGAATAGCCACTGCGGCGCAATGAGCAGGCCGAGCACGGCCAGCACGGCGCCCATGCGCTGCTCGGGCAACAACTGCTGCGCCCGCGCGAGGGCGACGATGGAGGCAATGACCCACCAGACGAAGAAGCCCCAGTACAGGTAGGCGCTGGCCTCGGCGAAATCATCGCCGAGGCGCGGCAAGCCGAGAATCATGCCGTATTGGATGACGGTGCCGACAATGCCGATAGCCACCAGCGCCACGGCACCGGGCAGCGTTTTGCGGTCGTCGTCGGCAGCACGGGCCGAGGCCCAGGCGGTGAAGAGAATCAAGGGCACCCAGAATACCGCCGAGGCCATGCCGTAGCGGTTGAAGCTACTGTCGGTGCCCACCATCAACCAGGTACCGAAAGCGGTGAGCAGCAGATCGGCCAGCAACAGCCAGACCAGTTGCGCCGCCGACACTTTGAGGCGGGCGGTGGCTTTGGCGCGCACCAGCAGCAGGCTCATCCCGGCGGCGAGGTTGCTGGCCAGATCGCGCCAGGGACGCGTCTGATCGGCGGCGTCCGGCTCGGGCGGCGGGACCGCGCCGACGGTGACACGGCAGCCGCTGAGCGATTCGAGGCGGGCCAGCCAGGCGTTGGCGTCTGGTTCAACACACGCGAGCGGCACGGTCAGCACATCGCAGGTGTTCAGATGAATCAGCAGCAAATCGCCAATGCGCTCAAGCGCGGCAACGCTCTGCCACTGCAGGCGCGTGGCGGCGCCGGCGTGCGCGACCACCAGCGCTTCGTCGGCGAGCGTGAGCTGATACTCGCCAGGCTGCTGGGCCGACACCCGCCGCAGCACTTTGCCCTGGGCGCGCTGCATGACGATGATCAGCACCAATACCAGCAAGCCGACCGGGAGCCACTGGCCACCGGGCACAGCATCCACGGCATTGCCAAACCAGCCCACCAGCGCACCAACAACCATCCAGAACACCAGCACGAACGCCAAGCGGCGCCATGTTCCGCCACCGCCCCCACGCTGCACCCGCTGGGTGACTGCGCGCACGCCCACCATGCGTTGTTCAACGGTGGTGCTGACGGCCAGGGTATGAGTAAGCGTGTCGGAGTCGGTCATAAAACGAACAGAGTCGGGGCTGAAGCCGAAGTATACCGTTGGAATGAGCGCTCCGACGCCCTGGCGACGACAGGCGGTACGCGGAACTTGGCATTCAAATAACACTCAAAGGCGCCACCATTCTCTCTAGCGCGCGCTCCTCATGTTTGCTCAATTGGGTCTGTTCGTTCTCGGCCTCATCGCCCTGATTGCCGGCGCCGACGCGCTGGTGCGAGGCGCTTCGCGCATGGCGCTGTCGTGGGGCATCTCGCCGCTGGTGATTGGTCTGACCGTGGTGGCTTTTGGCACCAGCGCGCCGGAAGTGGCGGTGTCAGTCGGCGCCGTGCTCGATGGCAACCCGGACCTGGCCATCGGCAACGTGCTGGGCAGCAACATCGCCAATATCTTGCTGATTCTGGGCATCTCGGCGCTGATCGTGCCGCTGGCAGTATCGGAGCAGATCATCCGCCAGGAGGTGCCGATCCTGATCGGTGTCTCGGCGCTGCTGGTGGGCCTGTCGGCCGATGGCGCGATCAGCCGCATCGAGGCCGGCGTGCTGCTGTCGCTGGCGGTGGTGTACACCGTATTTTTGATCGTTCAGGCGCGGCGTGGCTCGGCCAAGGCAAACGAAGAAGCGCTGCACGAGCTGCCCGAAGCGGCGAGCTGGGACGCCTCGCGCCCCGCGCAGATCCTGCTGGTGCTCGGCGGACTGGGCTTGCTGGTGCTGGGTGCGGACTGGCTGGTGGGCGCGGCCACACATTTTGCGCGGGCCTTCGGCGTCAGCGATCTGGTGATCGGGCTCACCGTTGTCGCCATCGGCACCTCCATGCCCGAGATCGCCACCTCGATCATGGCCGCCCTGCGTGGCGAGCGTGACATTGCCGTGGGCAACGTGGTGGGCAGCAATCTGTTCAACATCCTGGGCTGCCTCGGCGCAGCCGGGCTGGTGTCGGCCAACGGTTTGCCGGTGTCGGAGGCGGCGCGCAGCTTCGACATGTGGGTGATGCTGGCGGTGGCCTTTGCCTGCCTGCCGGTGTTCATTACCGGCCGCGAGATTGCGCGCTGGGAGGGTGTGGTGTTTTTGGGCTACTACGCGATCTACACCGTGTTTCTGGTGCTCTCCGCGCAGCACCACGCCGCCGCGCCGATGCTCTCCTCGGCGATGCTGAGCTTCGTCATTCCGCTGACGGTGCTGACGCTGGTGGTCAGCCTGTGGCGGCATCGCCGCAGCGCCACCGGCAAGGGCGCATAGCGGATCCGGCGCGACGGCGGTACAGTCGGGCGATACGCCTGCGGGCGCGGACTTTCGGGAGCACGGCATGCGTGTCGGCATCATCGGCATTGGCAACATGGGCCTGGCCATGGCCCTCAACCTGCGTGAGCGCGGCATTGCGCTGACGGTGCGCGACCTGCGCAGCGGACCGGAGACCATCGCCCACACCGCGGGCGCCGTCATCGCCGCCAGCCCCGCGGCCCTGGCTGAATCGGTGGACGTGGTCATCACCGTGGTGGGCACCGGCGAGGAGACCCGCGAGGTCTTGCTGGGCGCCGATGGCGTGGCCACCATCGACGGCAACGGCCGTGCGGTACTGATCTGCAGCACCATCGCGCCGGACGATGTGGCGCACTGCGCCGAGCATCTGTCCCGCGCCGGCTGGAAAACTCTGGACGCACCCATCTCCGGTGGCCCGGCACGCGCCCGTGCCGGCAGCATGAGCATGATGCTCGGCGGCGAACCGGCACTTGTTAGCGCGCTCGAACCGCTGCTGGCCGTGCTCGCCAAACCGCGCTTCGTGATCGGCCCCCAACCCGGTGACGGCGCCAAGGCCAAGCTGGTGAACAACCTGCTCGCGGCGATCCACCTCACCGCGGCCGGCGAAGCCTTTGCGCTGGCCGAGCAACTGGGGTTGAACCCGAAAACCGTCCTCGACGTGGTCTGCGCCAGCTCGGGGCAGTCTTGGATAGCGGCCGACCGTATCCCGCGTGCACTCGATGGCGACTTTGCCCCACGCGCCCACACCCGCATTCTGACCAAGGACATCGGCCTGGCGCTGGACTGCGCCCGCGCGGTCGATCAAGCGGCGACGCTGGGCGTGGCGGCGCAAACCATCTTGCAGCGAACCTGCAATCTGGGCTGGGCCGAAGAAGACGATGCAGCGGTACTCAAAGCCTGCCGTCCAGGCAGTACCTGAGCCTCGCTCGTCGGCCCGGATTTCAGTTTTTTCAGCGCCTTGTCGTATACTGGCTGCCTTTTCCGAGGAGCGCTGCGAGGTCGTCAGGTTGCCCTGACCGACGCCCCAGGCTCGGAAGCCGCAGCACCACGCGGTGAGAATCAACGGCGCTCACGACCTCAACCCGTGCCGGGCACGGGAGGTGCGTGAGAAGGCCCGCATGCCGATCCCCCTCCCCCCGGTCATAGCATGGAGCAACCCATGAACGCTGTGACTGACTTTAACGACTACGTAATTGCCGACATCTCCCAGGCCGCCTTTGGTCGCCGCGAGATGAATATTGCTGAAACCGAAATGCCGGGCCTGATGGCGATCCGCGAGGAATTCGCCAAGACCCAGCCGCTCAAGGGCGCGCGCATTACCGGCTCGCTGCACATGACCATCCAGACCGCGGTGCTGATCGAAACCCTGACCGCGCTGGGCGCCGAAGTGCGCTGGGCCTCGTGCAACATCTTCTCGACACAAGACCACGCCGCGGCGGCCATCGCCGCCTCGGGCGTGCCGGTGTTTGCCGTCAAGGGCGAGTCGCTCAAGGACTACTGGGACTACACCCACCGCATCTTTGAGTGGGCCGATGGCGGCTACTCGAACATGATCCTCGACGACGGCGGCGATGCCACGCTGCTGCTGCACCTGGGCGCACGGGCCGAGAAAGACATCTCGGTCGTCGGCAAGCCGACCAGCGAGGAAGAAACCCTGCTGTTCGCGTCCATCAAGGCCAAGCTGGCCACCGACCCGAGCTGGTACTCCACCCGCCTGGCGCAGATCAAGGGCGTGACCGAAGAGACCACCACCGGCGTGCATCGCCTGTACCAGATGCACCAGCGCGGCGAGCTCAAGTTCCCGGCCATCAACGTGAATGACTCGGTCACCAAGAGCAAGTTCGACAACCTGTATGGCTGCCGCGAGTCGCTGGTCGATGGCATCAAGCGTGCCACCGACGTGATGATCGCTGGCAAGATCGCCGTGGTCGCCGGCTATGGCGACGTGGGCAAGGGCTCGGCCCAGGCCCTGCGTGCGCTGTCGGCACAGGTGTGGATCACCGAAATCGACCCGATCTGCGCGCTGCAAGCCGCGATGGAAGGCTACCGCGTGGTCACCATGGACTACGCCGCCAGCCATGGCGACATCTTCGTCACCACCACCGGCAACTTCCACGTAATCACCCACGACCACATGGCCGCCATGAAAGACCAGGCCATCGTCTGCAACATCGGCCACTTCGACAACGAGATCGAAGTTGCCGCACTCGAAAAATACGAGTGGGAAGAGATCAAGCCGCAGGTCGATCACGTGATCTTCCCGGACGGCAAGCGCATCATCCTGCTGGCCAAGGGCCGACTGGTGAACCTGGGTTGCGGCACGGGCCACCCGAGCTATGTGATGAGCTCGTCCTTCGCCAACCAGACCATCGCCCAGATCGAGCTCTACACCCGCACGGCAGAGTATCCTGTGGGCGTGTACACGCTGCCCAAGCACCTCGATGAGAAGGTCGCCCGTCTGCAGCTCAAGAAGCTGGCCGTCACGCTCACCGAGCTGACCGACGAACAGGCCAACTACATCGGCGTGCCCAAGGCCGGCCCGTACAAGCCGGAACACTATCGTTATTGATCCAACCCGCAGGCCGGGCCGCCGCCACAGCACCGGGCGGCGGCCCGGCTCTCCGAGCCATCAGGAGTTGTGTATGAAACGTCCCTGGGTGCGCCAGACACGCAAGGAAGACATCCCGGCGCTGATCGAGCTGCAAGCGCGCGTGTATCCCTCGATTCCCCCCTGGAGTCGCCGCAAGCTGCGCGAGCAGCTTGAGGTGTTCCCGCAGGGCCAGGTCGTGGCCGAGACCGAAGATGGCGTGGTTGGCTGCGCCAGCGCCATGATCGTGCTGTGGGACGATTGGTCCGAATCGCACACCTGGAAAGAAATTACCGGTGCAGGCACGTTTGAACACCACGACCCCGACGGTAAAACGCTGTACGGCGCCGAAGTGTTCGTGGCCCCGGAGATGCAGGGCAGCGGCATCGGCCATTTGCTGTACGAAGCGCGGCGCACGCTGTGCCGCGCCATGAACCTCAAACGCATCATCGCCTGCGGCCGCCTGCCCGGCTACCACCGCTACGCGGATGAGATGGACGTCGAGTACTACGCGCAAAAGGTTGTCTGGGGCGATTTGCGCGATCAGGTGCTGAGCTTCCAGCTCAAGGAAGGCTTCAGCTATTGCGGGGTCATTGAAGGCTACATCCCCGAGGACGAACAGTCTCGCGGCTGCGCCTCGGTCATCGCCTGGCTCAATCCGGACTACGATCCGACGAGCCCCACCGTCATCCCCGAGGAGATCGCCCTGTGATAGTCCGCATTGCTGCTGTCCAATACCTGCTGCGTCAGATCCATGACTGGTCGGGCTTCGAAAACCAGGTGCGCTTCATCATGAAAGCCGCCGGCGACTATAAACCGCAGTTCGTGCTACTGCCCGAGATCTTCACCACCCAGCTGCTGTCCTTCATGGACACCACCGATGTGCGTGACGCCGTGCGCAACATGAACGACTACACCAAGCGCTACAAGGATCTGATGCAGGAACTGGCGGCACAGTGGAACGTGCACCTCATCGGCGGCAGCCACCCCACGCTGACCGAAGACGGCCGCCTGCTCAACACCGCCTACTACTTCACCCCCACGGGCGAAATCTACGAGCAGGACAAGATCCACCGCACCCGCTGGGAGCGCGAGAAGTGGAACACCGACGCCGGCGACCAACTGCGCCTGTTCGACACTCCCTTCGGCAAGATCGCCATCCTGATCTGCTACGACATCGAGTTTCCCGAACTCGCCCGCATGGTCTGCGAAGCCGGCGCCGACATCCTCTTCGTGCCCTCGTGCACCGATGACCGCCAGGGCTTCCTGCGCGTACGCTACTGCTGCCACGCCCGCGCCATCGAAAACCAGGTCTTTGTGGTCATGACCAGCACCGTCGGCAACCTCGCCGTCGAAGGCCTCGGCCTGCACTACGGCCAGGCCAGCATCATCACGCCGTCCGACTTCGCCTTTGCCCGCGACGGCATCGCCGCCGAAGGCACGGCCAACATCGAGCAGATCGTGGTTGCCGATGTCGACCTCGCCGACCTCGAAAGCAACCGCCTCAGCGGCACCACCATCCCGCTCTACGA
The DNA here is from genome assembly GCA_027214125.1 of Zoogloeaceae bacterium G21618-S1. Lineage (GTDB taxonomy): Bacteria > Pseudomonadota > Gammaproteobacteria > Burkholderiales > Rhodocyclaceae > Nitrogeniibacter. Next base: position 3,104 of record JAPWHF010000010.1, on the reverse strand, counting down.
CAAACGCAAGGATGTCTACGAGCACCCGGTCGAAGTCATCAAGGTCAAGTAATGACAGCACGCCGGGCGCGCCCGTGAAGTCCTTCCACCGCCGCACCGCCCGCCCGGCGCCGACCCCCAGCGTCGACGCCGCGCCCGCGGTCGACCGGCACGGGTTGCAACGGGTTGACAGCCTGCTCGTCGCCCGCGGCCTCGCGCCGTCACGCACCACCGCACAGCGCATGATCGCCGCCGGCCGGGTGCGCCTCGGCGATCAAACCATCACCAAGGCCTCGCTCGCGCTCGATGAAGACGCACCGCTGCTGGTTGTCCCCGACCCCGAAGACCGCTACGTCTCGCGCGGCGGGCTGAAACTCGCTGGCGCCATGGCGCACTGCCACGGGTCGGCCCACGGCCTCACCGTGCTCGACGTCGGCCAGTCCACCGGCGGTTTCACCGACTGCCTGCTGCAATCCGGCGCCACCCGCGTGGTCGGCGTCGAAGTCGGCCACGACCAGCTGCACTCCTCGCTGCACGAACACCCGCGCATCGATTGCCTCGAAGGCCTTAACGCCCGCGACCTCACCCCCGAGGCCCTCGGTGACGCCTGGCCCGACGGCGGCTTCGACCTGCTGGTGTGCGACGCCAGCTTCATCTCGCTCACCCTGCTGATGCCGCGCTGGCCCGCCCTGCTGCGCCCCGGCGGCCGGGTGCTGGCGCTGGTCAAGCCGCAATTCGAAGTCGGCCGCGAGGGCCTCGCCAAAGGCGGCATCGTGCGCGACCACAGCCTGTATACCGGCGTCGAAGCCCGCATCCGCGCCGCCGCCGTAGCCGCCGGCCTCACCGTCGATGACTACTTCGACAGCCCGATCACCGGCGGCGACGGCAACCGCGAATTCTTCCTCGCCGCCCATCTCAACGAACTGACAGACGACGCATGAACCCGACACCTTTCTCCATCGAATTCTTCCCGCCGCAAACCCCGGCCGGCGTCGACAAACTGCGCGGCACCCGCGCCCAACTCGCCCAGCTGCAGCCGGAGTTCTTCTCCGTCACCTACGGGGCGGGCGGCTCGACGCAAGAGCGCACCTTCGAAACCGTGTTCGAGATCCAGGCCGAGGGCCTCGCCGCCGCACCGCACCTGTCCTGCGTCGGCGCCACCGGTGACAGCATCCGCGACATTCTCAAGCGCTATCAGGACAAGGGCATCCGGCGCATCGTCGCCCTGCGCGGCGACCTGCCCTCCGGCGCGGTCGAAGCCGGCGAGTTGCGCTACGCCAACGAACTGGTCGAATTCATCCGCCGCGAAACCGGCGACTGGTTCAGCATCGAAGTGGCCGCCTACCCCGAATACCACCCCCAGGCGCGCACCGCCCAGTCCGACCTCGCCGCCTTCAAACGCAAGGTCGACGCCGGCGCCAACTCGGCCATCACCCAGTACTTCTACAACCTCGACGCCTACCTGCACTTTCGTGACGAATGCGTCGCCATGGGCATTGAGATCCCCATCGTGCCCGGCATCATGCCCATCGTCAGCTTCTCCAAGCTGGCCCGCTTCTCCGACGCCTGCGGCGCCGAGATCCCGCGCTGGATGCGCCGCAAGTTCGAGAGCTACGGCGACGACACCGACTCGATCAAAGCCTTCGGCCTCGATGTGGTCACCGACCTCTCGGCCCGCCTCATCGAAGAAGGCGCGCCCGGCCTGCACTTCTACTGCATGAACATGGCCGGCCCGACCAGCACCATCGTCGAGCGCCTCGGCCTGAAAGCCTGAGCCGTCCAGAAAAATGCCCCGCAAGCCGCCCCCCGAGATCGTCACCCACGCGCAAGAGCTGTTCGCGCCGCTGGGCACGATCCGGGTTAAACCCATGTTCGGCGGCTGGGGCTTTTATCTCGACGATCTGTTCTTCGCCCTCGAAGCCTGGGACACCCTCTACCTGAAGGCCGACACGCAAAGCGAACAAGCCTTCGCCGACGCCGGCAGCCAGCGCTTCATCTACACACAACCTGACGGCAAAACCTTCTCGATGGGCTACTGGACCGCCCCCGACGAAGCCCTCGACAGCCCCGCCGCCATGGCCCCTTGGGCCCGCCTGGCCATCGACTGCGCCCTGCGCAACCGAAAGCCGAAGAAGCGACGATAAACAATGGGCGTCTGCGGATAATTCCATACGTCATATTTTATGTAAAATGAGTGCCCGCTGATCTCAGGGCGCTCGCATGTTTTCGCACTTCACCTCCGACACCCGCCTGTTCGCGCTCAGCTGGCGCGACGCCGCTTTCGACTTGCCCGTCGAAGCCTGGTGGGGCACCGAGGCGGTGTCGGCGGGCTTTGAGCTATGTGTCGATCTGCTCTCCACCGACGCCTTCGTCGAACTCAAGGCCTTGCTCGGTCAGGCGGTGACGTTGCACAGCACGCTGTCCGACGGCAGCCGAAGTTCGCGCTCGGCCCTGGTGCGCGCGGCGCTCAAGCTCGGCGCCGACGGCGGCTTTTGTCGCTACCGCATCACGCTGGTGCCGTGGGCCTGGCTGCTCTCGCGGGGGCGGCACAACCGCATCTTTCAGGACAAGTCCGTGGTCGATATCGTCGACGCGGTGTTTGCCGACTACGCCGAGCATGCCGCCTGGCACTGGAGCGAGGAGGTGGCCGAGTTTCTCGCCGATGCCCGCCCGCGCAGCTACTGCGTGCAATACATGGAAAGCGACTACACCTTCGTCTCGCGCCTGCTGGCCGAAGAGGGCATCGGCTGGTGCATCGAAGACGACACCGGCGCTCCGGCCGGGCACCGCATGCGCCTGTTTGCCGACAGCCCGCGCTGGCCCGAGGATGTGTCCTCCGAGCACGCCAACGGCGGGCGGGGCATCCGCTTTCATCGTGCCGATTCGCAAGAAGACCAGGACGCCATCGTCGCCTTTGGCGCGCACCGCCGCTTCGGTGCCGGCATGACGACGGTGCTCAGCTACGACTACAAAGCCAAACGCTCGGTCACCACCCGCGTGCCCACCGTGCTGGCGCTCGGCGGCGAGCGCGCCCCGGCGCTGGAGCTTTACGACGACGCGGGCCAGTACGCCTTTGCCGACACCCGCGAGGCCGAGCGCTACGCCCGCCTGAACATGGAAGCGCT